>JADQBJ010000018.1:0-87244 GCA_016278675.1 Desulfobulbaceae bacterium
AAAGAGCAGTCCCGGCCTGGGCCAGGAGATGCTGAGTTTCAAGGGTAATCAGAAAAAGTTTTATCTATGTCGTTTCAGGTACAACGCCTCTCCTTTCATGAATTCCCAAAGTCCCGGCCAAACAGCGGGCTTTTATTTCCCCTGGATTGAAATGTGTATTCATGTAATTATATTCGTAAGGATGCTGACCTTTTCCGACAATCTGTTGAACGACAAATCAAGGAGATCAACATGGGATATGATGTCGCTGTTTTTAAACCCTATCCTTTTCAAATAGGGCAGAAAATTCGAATCAAAGAAACAAGACGGGCTGGAGACTGGGAGGTAGCTGCAATCGGTGAACACACTGTCACATTACGTTGCCCTTTTTCTCATAAGGAGTTTGAATGGAATATTTTCTGCTATCAGGTGGATGAGCTGATGGATGCGGCCTGGCCTGAAAAAGAATGAAACCCTATCCGCCTCAATACACGACACGGAGATCCCTGCCATCATGAAAGTATTCCTGATAATGGCCCAAACCCTGGACGGGCATATTAGCAGAAATTCCAGTGAATTTATCGACTGGACAGGCAGTGCGGACAAAAAAATGTTCGTGCAGGTCACCAAGGAGGCCGGGGTGATTATTATGGGATCAAAGACCTTTGATACCATAGGCAAGCCGCTGCCGGGCAGAAAAAACATTGTTCTGACCCGCAATAAAAAACGCGTCAGCGATGCCCCTGATCTTGTTTTTACTGCCAGAGAACCGCGCCAGCTGCTTTCGGACCTGGAAGCGGAAGGATACAGCAGCGCAGCTGTGATCGGCGGTTCTCAGATCAATACCCTTTTCGCCAGGGCCAACCTCATAGATGATATCTATATAACCATTGCTCCGCGAATATTCGGCCAGGGACTGAGCCTCTTCAATGTATCGCTCGATCTGCGGCTCAGACTTGTTTCCACCCGGATTCTCGAAGAGGATTATGTACTGCTGCATTATTCCGTGAAGTAGGTATTTTTTCACCTCAGCAGGTGGAGTGAAACAGTCCTCCCACCGCTCTGCCCTGCTCAACCAGGGAATTGTATATCTGCACTGCCTTCTTTGTTTTTTCAGTTATTATCTCAACTTCATTTTTTTCGAGATAGGCTATTGCCTGCGGGGTAACCTTTAGCCGTGAATACACGCCCCGGCTCAGGACAATCACCCGGCAGCCATGCTCAAGAAGCTCCTCACAGTCTCCCGGTTGGATTCCCGGTGAATGTGCCGTGCCATGTTCACTCCAGTTCCAGTTTCTGCCCCCGCCGGGCCAGAGCTTAAAATCCTTGCCGGCCCCAATACCCTCGACCTCCATTTTTCCCCACTTGATCGAGAGAATTCTCGGCGAGTTTTCATTGCTGCCTTCAGCCATTTCAAGCCCTCGAATCCTTTATTCCTGAAATTCATTGCTCTTGGGTGGTACAACCGCCTCATCCGTCGGCCACTCCTGCTTTTCCACTCATCCATGAGTAGAGAACTGGATTACCCTTAATCCTCAGCTCAAGGGCCTGGGCCAGAAAATGCTGAGTCTCAGGGGTAATCAGAAAAAACTATTTGTCGGTAGAAGCTTTTTTGAGCAGCTCCTGTAGTTCCTCAAAATGTTTATGTTCTTCAGATATTACCGACTGTAGCTGTTGCCGGGTCTCGTCGTCCTCTATAAAACCGGCAAGCATTTCATAAAAAAGAATTGTATCCTGCTCAAAACCTTGGGAAGTCGAAAGAATTTCTTCCAGTGAAGAGACGGATCGGAGTTCATTTTGATCAAGAGAAAAGGTGCGGTTTCTCACCATTTCCTGCAGGATGGTTTTGCCAACGGCTTCCATTTCGCGCTGCTCTGCAGTCAACTCCTTGTTTGCACTGATCCGTTCAAACCACTGGGCGTGTTCCTTTTCATCGTCGGCCATACGGACCAGCATTGCCGCAATTTCCGGATCCTCGGCAGCCGCTGCAGCCCTTCTGTAGGTTTCCTCTCCATTTCGTTCTATCTGGATGGCTATATGACGAATATCTGCAATGGTGAACATTTTCCGCCCCCTTTTGCTCTATTTTCGAACCTGATTACCCCCAATCCTCAGCATAAGGTCGGAATTGCTCTTTTTTCAAGGGTCCCTGCAGCCCGGACGGCTGCAGCGAAGCCCCTATGGACTTCCCGGCGTGGGCCAGGAAGATACTGAGTTTCAGGGGTAATTAGATTTTCCAATACATATATGTTAGTCATTCCGGAATTGATGCGAAATCCTCTTTTTCTAAATAACAGTGGAATCCGGATCGGCACGGAATGGCAGCCTCGCGGGGTATAATGATGCGGCAGAGTCGACTTGTTCTAGAGCAGCATCAGCTTTTTCGCCAGTTTTCATAGCAAAGAATGGCTGCCGCCAGGTCCTCCAGAGACGCCCCCACCGACTTAAAAAGGGTAATCTCTTCCATTGTTTTTCTGCCGGGATGGGCGCCGCGGGTAAGTTCGCTTAACTCAGCAACAACATCTTCCGCCTTGAACAGCTTTTTTTGCATGGGACTGAGAAGATCACCAGCCTCGGCCAATGCCCCCTCCCGAGTGTCGACAAAGACCTCGGACCTGACGATAACCTCGTCATCACTCTCCCGCATAGTCGGCTTGAACGAGCCGATCAGATCGACATGCACACCGGGACGCAGCCATTTCCCTCTGATCAGGGGCTCTGTCGACAGCGTCGCACAGCTGATGATATCAGCCCATGACGCGTCTTTTTCCAGATTTTCCGAGACGCTGCAGGTTATCCCGGCTTTCTGATATTCCTCCGCAATCTTTCGGGCTTTTCCGGGGCTCCTTGCCCATATGCGGATCTCCTCAAGGTCCCGCACCGCCCCATGAGCAAACCCCAGATAACCGGCAAGCCTGCCGCTGCCGACGATCAGCAATTTTTTGGCATCCTTTCTGCTTAAATAATCTGCGGCCAGGGCCGAGGCTGCCGCAGTACGGCGAGCGGTCAATTCTCCGGCATCCATCGAAATCAGGGGAACGCCGCTCATCCCGTCCATCAGCAGGTAGTTCCCGGTTATCGTAGGTAAACCGCGCTTACTGTTATCGGGGTAGACATTGAGCTGCTTCAATCCGACATATTTGCCAGGCAGCCATGCCGGCATAAGCAGAAGGGTAGCCTGCTGCTGTCCCGGGATATCCATGCCGTGATGGTGTCTGGGCGGAGCCTCGCACCCTTCGGCGAACATCTTTCTCAAGGCTTCGACGATATCCCGCCAACCCAGATTCCTGCCAACTGTTTCCCCATCTATATAGTGCATATTTTCTCTCGCCTAGTTATCTTTCTCGAAGTCGGAGTTTATGCCCGATGGGTGCTTATCGCAGAGTTCATCCGGCAACTTCGATGACACAAGATCATCTTCTCTCATCATTGTACAAAAATTTCATGCCGGTTTCCATCCTTTAAGTCCCCAGAGAAGGGAGACCAGCCCCATAACGGTCAGAGCGGCCGAAACCCAGACCACACCTTCTATACCGCCGGTCCGCCAGAGAACACCGCCGATGAGCACGCCAACCATCCTGCCCAATCCGGCAGCGGCGTAAAATCCCGCCATCATGGTGGCACGCGCTTCAGGCAGAACCTCGGTGCTCAAGGAAAAGCTTGTCACCATTGTATACTCAAAGGAGAAGAATACAAAAAACATGGCCACCATTGCCAGGGGCAGAGACGTTCCGATTATCGGCAACAGAAGATAGGCAATGATAGCCAGGACAAGCCCGATGATGATCGAACGTTTCAAGCCGAGTCGGTCGGAAAAGGCCGCAGTTGAAAATTCGCCCAGTAATTCAGCCACCCCGATGGCTATGGTGCTGAAACCCAAGGAGACCAGGCTGATATTAAAATCATGTTCAAACCAGGCGCCATAAACCACGAACAGGTTGTCGTTTGCCAGACTTATCCAGAAACCGAAGGCCAGCATTCCGGCGGCCGGTCTAATCTTAAACAGCTGTATCAGGGAATGAAACAGCTGCTTTGCCCCCCTGCGCGATACCTTCTCCGGCTTATCGGCGGGAAACACCTTGCCGATAGCAACCCAGCCGACAAATCCCAGCAATGCGATGATGTAAAAACTGCTCCCCAGGCCGGCATATTCTATAACCAGTCCCAGCAGCGGAATACCCATAAGTGTCGATCCGGCCCAGGATATCTCGATAGTACCGATTGCCCGTGCTCTTTTGGAATAGGGCACATTTTTGCCGATGAAGGCCTGAAGTGCGGGATCAAAGAGAATCTTGCCAAAACTTGCCAGCACCAGACCCAGGAATACCACCCAGTACACCGGAGCGAGGCCGCAGAGAAGCATGCCCATCGCCAGTGCGGCCAGACCGGCCTGCATCATGAACCTGTAGCCGGTGCGGTCGGCCAGGGGACCACTGAAAAGACCAACCAGCGAGGTAATCTGGGTGGTGGCAATGATAGAGGTGATGGCGGTCAGAGGGACATCCAGCCCCCTGCTCAGGGCTGGAGCAAAAGGATAAACAAAGCGTCTGCCGATATTGAGGAGAAGCTTGCAAAGAGTTCCTAAGATTATCTGCTGAGAAAGATGTCCCTTCATGTTTTTTACCGTCTGTCGAAGTACCTCGTAAAGCAGTACCTTTTCCATTGTGATGACGCTGCAATCCATGGGCCGCTGTTTCTCTGGTGACTGTCCGGGACTGAGCAGTTTCGAAACCTGGGCGATCTGAAATCAAAGCGCTTGATTAATGCAACCGCAGCCATATAGTTGATATCGGTGTCGTTTATGGACAGGCGGGGATACCGAATAATTCTCTGTTGTACCCAATGCTAAAGAGATGCACAACCATTAAGCCTGAGCATTGACTAAAAAAACCAAAAACCTCCTAAGGTGACAATACACTTTCCGGTAGCCCTTCCAGGGCCGGTTGAAGCAGTACACTAATTCCCGGAAATCACTTTCATCCATAGACGGCGGAACCTCATTTTTTGAAGGTTTATTTTTATTATGACCATATCAAGACGGGGCTGAAAAACCAACCCTTCATGGATGTCATTTCATAGGAAATATTCGCAACTCCAGTTGGAAACTGGTATATTTCAAGGCAAATACAAGAAGAATTAAAATAATGTCTACATAGATTTGTTACTATTATGATTTTCAGTTCAACTGTTTTTCTCTTTGGTTTTCTGCCCTGCATTCTTCTCTGCTATTACGCAGTACCTTTCCGCCTAAAAAACATACTGCTGCTTTTTGCCAGTCTACTATTTTACGCCTGGGGAGAACTCGCCTATACGCTTCTGATGATCGCCTCTATTGTCTGGAATTACTTTCTGGGAAGATTGATCGATAGAGGCCATGGAAAAAAGAAGATAGCTCTGGTTTTCGGAGTGACCGGTAATCTGCTGCTCCTGGGGTATTTCAAATATTCCAATTTCATTATTGAAAACATAAATGTACTTTTTTCAGTTATCGGCCTGTCGTCGCTCCAGCCGGACCCGGTCCACCTCCCACTGGGAATATCATTTTTCACATTTCAGGCCATATCATACCTGGTTGATGTATATAGAGGCGAGAGCAAATGCCAGAAGAATCTGCTCACCCTTGGCCTCTATATCTCAATGTTTCCACAGCTTATTGCCGGTCCGATTGTCCGCTATGGTACAGTTGCACGGCAGCTGGTCCACCGCACAATTACTTTTGTGCAGATGGAAAAGGGGGTTCTTCGGTTTGTCTATGGCCTGGCTAAAAAACTGCTGATAGCAAACCCTCTCGGTGAAATGGCCGATGCCCTGTTTGCACTGCCGGCAGATCAGCTCACAGCATTTCCTGCCTGGCTTGCCATTATTGCCTATAGTCTGCAGATTTATTTCGACTTTTCAGGGTATTCGGATATGGCCATAGGTTTGGGATTGATGCTTGGTTTTACCTTCCCTGAAAATTTCAATTATCCATACATTGCCAGAAGCATACGGGATTTTTGGAGAAGATGGCATATGTCCCTGACTGCATGGTTGAGAGATTATCTCTACATACCTCTTGGCGGAAGCAGGGTTGCGGCTCCACGTATCGCCTTCAATCTTATAACAGTCTTTCTCCTCTGTGGTCTCTGGCATGGGGCAAGCTGGAATTTCATCATTTGGGGTGGCTGGCATGGAGCATTTATAATACTGGAACGGGGAAGCTTTGGACGGGTTCTCCATAGACTGCCTGCTTATTTCCAGCACTTTTACCTCCTTCTGGTGGTTATCATCGGCTGGGTATTTTTCAGATCCGAGTCCTTAGCCCAGGCGCTCTCGCTTTTGCAGGCGCTTTCAGGATTTCAGGGCTGGACCAATGATTTGTATCCTGTTCAATTGTACTTATCAGGAGAAACTCTCATGGCTGGTCTGGCCGGTTGTGTTCTATCCATGCCCATCTTTCAAATGATCAAAGCAAGGTTGGAAGAAGGGGTGCAGGGTTTTATCATCAGGCTGTCGCTGATGTCCTTGCTTCTCTATGGCTCCTTTATGAAAATATCATCAGGAACCTATAATCCATTTCTCTATTTTCGTTTTTAATAGAGCTGAACTGAGTCAACCGGGCCGGATACGTTTCTTGAGGTACATTTGAGCTATTTGATTTTTAAGTGTTCCCGTTTTCTTGTTTCTGACAGACTTTTAGGAGTACCGCACTAATGCGTCACAGCAATACCAGTTTTGCCGTTATTATAGTGGTCATATTTATGCTGGCAATTTTTATACCCTTTGTCGGCGCCTTTCTGCAGCAGGATCAGGGTATATCCTACACAGAGAAGCGTAAGCTGCAACAGCTGCCTGAGTTTCCAGAACGGCTCGAAGAACTGTCAAGCTTCATTCCTCAGTTTGAAAAGTACTATAACGATCAGTTTGGCTTACGTGATATCTTTATTAAGAGTTACAAACAGGCCAAAAAACTGGTGGGTGATCACGATATCTCGGGCACTTCCGGTAATGTCGGCACCAAAAACACTGTAAAAGGGAAAGAAGGATGGTTTTTTCTTAACCGTAAATGGGACGGCGATCCCTTTTCCGATTACAGAAACATTGATCTCTACAGCGAAAACGAACTTCTACGATCAACGCTGCTCTTCGCCGCCCGCGCCGACTGGTTGAAAAGCCAGGGCATAGAATATCTGTTTTTCTTCGCACCCAATAAACATACGGTCTACTCCGAATATCTGCCGGATTACATTAAAAAGGAAGGCGATATCTCTTCCCTGGACCAGCTGGACGACGCTCTGAGAAGATATACCAATGTTCACTTTGTCGACCTCAGAAATACTCTGCAGCAGGCTAAGGATGAAGCCTCAAAATACTGGAAGGACCAGAAAGAGGAGGCAGCCCTCTATTACAAAAAAGACAGCCATTGGAATGGCGCAGGGGCAGATATAGCCCAATTTGAAATTGCACGTAAGATTGAGGAATTATTTCCGGGGAAGATACACCCTGCCAAACGTCCTTTCGATGATTTTGTCATGTCCGCTTTCGCCGGCGACATCACTCTTATAATGGGGGGAAAGGAAAAAGAGGCATATGGTCCTGTCCTGGAGAAGGGATTATGTACTTCTGAAAAAAAATCGGATTATCTGCAAAGACAGCATGTGACAGTTTGTGAAAAAGGAATACTCAATGCCGTCATTTTTTACGACTCCTTCTTCCCACCCTTGAAACCCTACTTTACCGATTACTTCCACCGGACCGTCTACTATTGGGAGGAAATGAGCAAATCCAAGGTTGAGGAGCAGATCTCCATCAAAAAGCCCGATATCATCATCGAAGAACGAGCCGAGCGGCATTTGCCTTTCACTCCCGATACCGAAAATGAAAGCTATAGTGAATTCTGGGAAAAACACTGGCCGAAGTGGAAAAATACCGTCTTTGAACTTGACCTGAAGGAGGCGGGAAAGGCTGGTCGAAGCGACAATGTCACACTCAGCTACAATGAGAAGGATATGGCATTGCTGCTGGAAGCTGTCAATGATGATCCGATACTCTATCTACCCAAAACAGCCTTTGTAAAAAACAGACTGTATCTGGTCAAGACCATTATTGTCAGCGATCATGATACCGAATTGGAGCTCTTCTACAGCGTCATCGGCAAAGAGAACCAATTCTCCCAGGAGCATTCGGTGACGACCCGGCTCGGCAAAGGAGAGAATACTGTTTTCCTGCCTCTTTTTTCAATGGATTTAGCTGGTGATCTTCGATTCGATCCAGGTAAGAAATCGGGAAAATACAGGATTCAGGGGCTGGAAATAAAAGAGATAGATTGGATAGATCTCAGATAGTACACTCTACATCCATCGATTCTTAAGTATCCGGGTGGGGTCGTAAAAGTCGGATCTCCTACGGCACTACCTGCTATGGTCGCATCCCATCAGAGTACAGGCGATCCCGGCGACCTTCCGCGAGGCTCCCCGCTCCCCCAACCTTTCCCGCACAACAGCTAATTCCCGGCAAACCTCCCGGTATTTATCCGGATTGGAAATTACTGCAAAGGCAGAATCACTGATAGCCTCTGCAGTAACCTGCTGTTGCACCAGTTCGGGCACAATACGCTTTTCGGCGATCAGGTTGACCAGACCGATATGTTCCACACGAATCAGCGCCCGGCCCAGCCGGTAGCTCAACGGAGAAACCACATAGGTAATAATGATGGGAGTTCCGCAGATAGCAGCCTCCAATGTTACTGTGCCCGAGGCCACGATCGCCAGATCGCATCTGGGAAACAGCTCGCTTACCGGTTCACTGCTGATTTCGGCATGTCGTAGTGAACACTTGTTCAGAAGGGAGGGAATCAGTGTTTCATCGATGGACGGGGCTGAGGAGATCACAAAGCGGACCTTGTCCATCCTGTCTTGCAGGAGCTGAGCGGCTTCAAGCATTGTCGGGAGAAGACTGCCGACTTCGCCGGGCCGTGAGCCCGGCAGGAGCCCGATAAGCGGAGCCTGAGCATCAGGCAATGACGGCAGACGCAGCGGTACTCTGCCTGTCTCGGAATCCATCAGGGGATGGCCGACGAAAGATACCGGGACGTTGTGCTGCCGGTAAAAGCCTTCTTCAAATGGCAGGATCACTGCCATATGATCCACTCTCTTCTTTATCTTTTTGACTCGGCCGGACCGCCATGCCCATAATTGCGGGCTTATATAATAAAGCACAGGGATGCCGAGCTTTTTAGCAGTGGAAGCCAGATGGAGATTGAATTCAGGATAATCGATCAAAATCAGCAGATCAGGCCGGAGGCCGGAAAGCAGCTTTTTGAGCCGGCTCATGGCCTTGAAAACCTCGGAGGCCTTGGCAAGCACTTCCGTTATGCCGACAACAGCCAGGCGATCGGCATCAATCAGGATATTTGCGCCAACCGCACGCATGGATCTACCACCCATTCCGCAGACATACAGGGAGTCGTGCTGCTCACGCAGGGCCTTGATCAGATGAGCTCCATGAAGATCACCTGATGCCTCACCCGCTACCATGACTATCGATTTGAGTTTCATAAAAAAGGTGCTGCCGCTATCGCGCCAGCCGTTCGCTGGTCTGCTGAATTTGATCCATTACGCTGAGTGCGATTTCCAAGGCATCTCTTCCCATCCTGCCGGTGACCTCCGGTATCTTCCTGGCGGCAACGGCTTTGATAAACGAGCGGATTTCGTCATTAAGAGCGTCGGCATTTGAAAAGCTGCGCTGATCGACAGTCATGCCGGGAATAATTCCCTCGCTTTTGATTCCATTCTGACGGATTATGGTAATGTTGCGGTCGGCAAAATTCACGGAGATATAGGCATCGTTCTGAAAGAGCCTGATTTTGCGTTCATTTTTCATGGAAATGCGGCTGGCGGTTACATTGGCAATGCAGCCGCTGTCAAACTCCAGACGGGCGTTGGCTATGTCCACGGTGTCAGTGATCACCGGGATTCCGGCAGCATGTATGCTTTTGATGCCGGAGCCCACAAAATTTAAAATAAGATCGATGTCATGAATCATCAGGTCAAGCACTACGCTGACATCGAGGCTGCGAGCCTTGAACATGCTCAGACGGTGCGATTCTATAAAAAGAGGTTTATGAACGGTCCCCTGCAGGGCAACCACCGCCGGATTGAAGCGTTCCAGCTGTCCGACCTGGATAAGACTTCCTTTCTTTTCCGCCAGGCTGATTAAGTCATCGGCCTGTTCGATGGTTGTGGTAATCGGTTTCTCGATTAAGACATCCACATGATTATTGATAAAGTCCCGGCTGATCGAATAATGAGACTCCGTCGGCACTGCAATACTCACGGCATCGACTTTGCCGATCAGTTCCCTGTGATCATAATAGGCGGGGATGTTCCATTGCTCTGCAATCCTGTCAGCCTGCAGGTGATTGGAATCGACAATACCTATCAGGTCAACCTCCGGATGACGGGAATATTTTTCTGCATGAAATTTTCCCAGATATCCGACTCCGACAACACCAACCCGAAGACGTGCCCCCCCTTTTTTTTCCTTTTTGGTCATAGCAAGCTCATCGTGTCCGGTTGTCTGGCTGGAGGCCCTTGGCATTATTCTTCAGCCAGTCACGTCCCTTGAAGGTCTTCTTCATTAAAACCGGCAATGGTCATCCCATACCGGTTGGCATGCTCAACCATGGTCTCACGATCGAAAACCACGGCCTTGCCTGCTTCAACGGCCAATGCTTTAACATCGACCTGTTGCATCGTTTTGATAGTACCCAAACCAATTGCAGGAATATCGAAACGGGTATCCTGAGTAGGTTTGCAAACCTTGACCACAACTGCCTGTCCTTTTCCCAGAGAGCCTCCCCGGGTAATAGTGGCATCAGTTCCCTCGATGGCCTCGACCGCCACCACGCTGCCGCCGGCAACAACTACACATTGACCTATATCCAGTCGCCCTATTTCTTTGGCAATCTTCCAACCGATACGCATATCTTCACGCTCGGAACGTGATGGTTTTCGAGAGGTCCAGATGCCGGGCGGGGCAACCAGTTCGGGAAGTAGAAAGGTCGAGGATTCGATGCGGATACCTTCCTTCTCCAGCAGATCGGCGAACGCCCTCAGTATGGCATCGTCATGAGTATGACGCATGCGCGCCAGCAAGGCGATGGCCTTTGTATCCGGGCGAAAGTGGGTTAGCAGTCGCGCTTTGGCCACCCCGCCGATCATTACCGCATGGGAAATATCATGTTTTTTAAAAAATTTGATGATGCGTTTGATCTGTCCCAGATAACACCATTCCAGAACGGGGACATGTTCAGCCAGCAGCGGATCCGTTTCACCCTGATACCCGATGGCGCATACCTGCAGCCCCTTGAGATGCGCGGCCTTAGCGAATAGCAGGGGAAACTGGCCATTGCCCGCAATCATACCTATTTTTTCAGTCATCATTCAGTTGTCATGTTCACTTGATGTTCAGATGCACTGTTGCGCATTATTTGATCTCAAATTTTTCATAGTTATGATAATCTCGTGCAAAGCCATCGAAGCAGCCGAGATGGACTCCATCACCTCACATTGCTTCATTCAGGATATAACAAATTCTTTCAATATGCTCATCAGGGAGATAGGGGTGTATCGGTAAGCTTAATATCCTCTCGCATATTTTTTCAGTTACGGGAAAATCATCTGCCGCGAACTCCAGCCCACTATAGGCCGTCTGCTGATGTAGTCCTTTAGGATAATAAATCATTGAGGGAATACCTTCTTTTTTCAGAGCATTATGAATGACATCCCTAGAGTCGGACAGTATCGAATATTGTGCCCAGGCAGATGAACAGTCATCTGGAATATGTTGAACTGTAATCCCATGCCGGGAAAGAAGTTGAGTATATTTATTGGCGATTCTCTGCCTGGAGGCAAGCTCGTCAGGGAAAACCTTGAGCTTCTCTAGTAAAATCGCGGCCTGCAGTGTGTCGAGCCTGCCATTGAGACCAGTGCGGATATTGTCGTATTTCTCTGAACCCTGTCCATGATTTCGTATCGATCGAAGCTTCTCGGCATATACCTCATCATCGGTGAAGACCGCACCTCCGTCACCGTAACACCCCAGAGGTTTTGCCGGAAAAAAGCTGGTTGCCCCTGCATGCCCGAGCCCTCCCGCCCGGCGTCCTTTGTAGGCGCCGCCAAAGCTCTGGGCCGCGTCCTCCAGAACAAAGAGTCCTTCTCTTCCGGCTATTTCCAGAAGAGGGTCATAATCCGCGGGTAAACCGAAAATGTCAACGGGAATTACCCCCCGTGGCTTCAGCGCGGAAATCCCGCAGGGAACTTTGGGGAGAGGATAAATGGAAGGATCATTCTTCTTCATAGCCTCTATTGCCAGGAGAAGCTTGTGATGATCAATATTGAAGGTTTCGGAGTCGATATCAACAAATATCGGGGTAGCACCAAGCAGAGAAATAACTTCCGACGTAGCCACAAAGGTAAAGGGAGTGGTAAAAACCGCATCTCCGGGTCCAATTTTCTCTGCCATCAACGCCATTAACAAAGCGTCGGTACCACTGGAACAGGATATCGCGTACTTGACCCCGACATAACGAGCCAGACGTTTTTCAAGCTCGTAAACCTCAGGGCCCATGATAAATTTACCATGCCGGAGCACAGAATCTATACCGGTACGGATTCCCTGTTCCAAAACTTCAAACTGCGTCTGAAGATCGACAAATTGCATGGTTTTCATTATTTGTTGTTTGCATTGAGAATCGAACAGCTGTTCTTCTCAAGAATATAAACGTCACCCGTATGTGGACATGAGTCCCGGCCTTGTCCGGATAACGGCAGAGATAACCGTTCTCCAAATCTACTCATCCATCCTCTATGTTTTGCCGGATTTCCGGCCATCAGAGCAAATGGCGGAACATCCCCGGTAACGACGGAACCGGCTCCAATGAAGGCATATTCCCCAATGCTGTTGCCGCAGACGATCGTGCAGTTCGCACCAAGAGTCGCACCTTGTTTAACAATTGTGGACATATATTGATCTCTGCGTGAGATTACGGCGCGGGGATTAATAATATTGGTAAAAACCATACTTGGCCCACAGAATACATCATCTTCAATAATTACGCAGTCATAAATTGAGACGTTATTTTGAATTTTGACGTTATTGCCTATCCGGGCCTTTCCGCTGACGAAAACATTTTGTCCAAGAGAGCAATTATTGCCGATCCGCGCACCACTGCTGATATGGGTCCAGTGCCATATCCTGGTACCGTTGCCGATCATACAATCTTTATCGATAATCGCTGTTTTATGACTGAAAAAGCTCACGGATTCTTTTCATCGGAGGAAAATTCAACGAAATCAGGAGTCAGAATTCCCAGCAGACCAAAGGGGAACTGCAGTATCACCGCACTTCCCCTTAGCCGACATATAAGCGCCTTTCTTTACTTCTTCACCATATCCTGATTGCAGCACTTCAGAGGAACATTGCAGGCCTCCTCCTCACCTTCCTTGCAACTACAAGGCTTGGACACTTTCAGCTCAAGGCCGCAAACATTGCAGACAAACAAATCGCCTTCCTTCATATCGCAACAGTTAGCCATTTTCACCTCCATTATGAAGAATTTAACAATTTAAGGCAATTTTATAACGCCTTCGTTCGACTTGCCGGGCATCGTCAAACGCCTGTTTCCGAATTCATGTTTTTTACCGGGTGATCACAGGCGGAAAACATTCGGATCGCTGCAGGAACCGAATTTCCTTTAAGCCTATCGTATCTTCGCCGCTTTTTCCAGATAATTTCCACCGGTGCCGAAGGGACAGGGCCCGCTAATATTCAGGGATTTGTTTGAGCGCAATTGAGGATCGCCGGCAATAACCAGCTGAGGACATGGCCGCCTGGAATGGCAGCGCGGAGTTTTCCCGAATTCTTATCCAGCTCCAGCCGGGATAGTTTACAACCGAGCTATATACCTGATTTCATCAATAGTTATTGAAGTTTCCGAAATCATTCTTTGTTTGCATACAAATCAATATCCGGATACAGTTTTTTTGCACAATCCGGACATATCCCATGAGTGAATTCAGCCTCGGAATGATCACGTATATATGATTCCATCTGCTTCCAGTGCCCTTGATCGTCCTTGATGTTCTTACACGAAGCGCAGATAGGAAGCAGACCACTCAAAATTTTTATTTCTTCAATTGCCCTTTCTTTTTCTTCATACAATCGTTTTCTCTGCACGCTCAGGATGGTCGCTGTCCAGATTGCAAATATGGCCAGGAAGCGGTTAGCGATAACCTGCCAAAGCTCACCACCAACCGGAGATATAAAAAAACCGATTATAGTCAGCAAGGAGCCGGTGGCTGCCATATACACCGGCATCTTTTTTCTGGGCGACCACAATGAAATAAGAACAACCAGGATATACGGCACTCCTCCTGCAATACCCAGAGGGATTGACGCATCTATTACAAATATTACAAAAAAAAGGAACAGACACACCAGCAACAAGAGATGGTCGGAGCTGAAGACCGTCGCTTTTATTTTCATAGAAAGTTACCCACCCAGGACACCCACATATGGCAGGTTTCTATATTTCTGGGCAAAATCGAGTCCATAACCGCAGACGAATTCATCCGGAATGTCCTTGCCGCAGAAGTCGATCGGAATATCGAATTTCCGGCGCGACGGTTTATTGAGAAAGGTACAAACTTTCAGTGACTTGGGGTTTCTATTCTTCATCATGCGAATGACCTTCTGAAAGGTGGTGCCGGTATCTATTATATCTTCAACAAGCAGAACGTGCTTGCCTTCGACAGATTCATCAAGATCCATCACAATTTTCACATCACCGCTGCTGACAGTGCCGTCGCCATAGCTTGAGACAGCCATAAAATCGAGCACCAGAGGGTAATGAATCTTTCGTATCAAATCGGCCATAAAGACAACGGAACCGCGCAGCAGTCCGACCACCATCAGTTCTCCGCCGCTCTCCCGGTAATGCTGGGTGATCTCCTCTCCAAGTCCCGCCACGATTTTTGCTATCTCTTCTTCTCGAATAAGTATTTTTGTGACTCCGGTATCCGGCATGATATCCTCTTTGTTTTAAAATATTTATGAAATTCGGCCAACAGAACATCACTTTCAAACGCTTGTCTCCTGAAACAATATTTTTCATAATAATATGATTTCCGATGAAAATCAGCCGGAATAGCAGAGTTCAATCTCTGTCAATGATTACCAGATGATAATCACCAATCAAACTCAGTCAAAGACAGATGGGCGTCATCTGTAAAAAGGCCTTTGCAATATCTTCAAGCATGAATCCAACTGAATTGGTGCGTTGGTCAAGGCCACAGCGGCTCGTTCTTTTTCAGATCAGCAAGAGAATAGTGGGTTCCCCTCCAGATAATCCCTTTATCCCGATAATTATACCATGCTGCCCGAAGCACAATGTAAACGGAGAGGTACGGGGTAATAATGGTCCCAGGGGCGCACCAGGGCGAGATTTCCAGCAGTCGTGTGCCGTAATAGAATGCAGTTATCCTCACGAGTATTGCACCCATAAAAAACAATCTGCTATAGCCATCGAGGAAGATCGTTGCCCAAAAGGGCACGATAGTGAGCATAACCATGCCAAAGAGAAGCGGGATCAGCATGAAATAACGGTAGTTAATGGTCGCCATGGCATTTTTCATCAGACCGTTCACCATTGCTCTTATATCGGAGTACCAGGGTACCGTGACCAGATCCATGCCAAGAAGGCCTTCCTGATGGTATCCGTCCCGTTTGATGTTCTTGCCGAGCATAATATCATCTATGGGATGCATGCGAATAGGTTTATGGCCGCCGACGGCATGATATACCTGCTTCCGCACCATATTGAAGGCGCCGACGCCGATAAAGTTTTTCGAGTTTTTTTTCCGTGCCCGCCACGGTCTGAAAAGTTGCAGAAGTGCCGCACTGGAGTCGAGAATCAAGCTGTTGAGCAGCCAGCCGGGAGAGATATTTCGAAAGACTAAGGCTATATGATCGAGATCTTCGTTTTCCATATGTTCGACGGCCCGGGCAATAGTCGTACTGTCCATCAAAATGTCACCATCGGTAAAGAGTAGATAATGACCGTTCGCCGCATCCGCTCCAAGCTGCAGAGCATGGGGTTTCCCCATCCAGCCCTGCGGCAGATCGTCAATGTGCAGGATCTTCAGTGATTCATATTGTTTACCGAGTTTCTCAAGGATAGCACCTGTTGCATCGCTTGATCTGTCATTTATGGCTATTATTTCCAGATGTGGATAATCCTGACGCAGCTGGGCCCGGATGGTCTGCTCAATATGCTCTTCCTCATTGCAGGCCGGTATTATAACGGAAACCAGCGGCTGCTCTCTGTCTTTCAACGGATCGACCTCGCTCAACCTTCTCATGCCGCGTATACCGAAAAAAAGATCTGCTGCCGAAAGGCAGGTAATGAGAAAAATCATCAGGGAGGCAGAGAGAAAAACAATTTCCATATATGCTGCTCCTGTTTATGCCTTACTCCTGAAAATCGTCACTTAAAACAAGAAAACGATAATGTATTTAATTCTTTACTGCCCAGGCACTGATCCAGCTCAGCAGGGTAAGAGGAGAAACCCTGGCAGTCCCCGGGAGAGTGAATCATTAGCGATCGCAGAGATCATAGGAAAAAGATCAGACTATTAACGACGCCATTAAAATAATGTAGTCATTGAGGAGAAGGGAAGAAAGAATGGCTCATGAAATCAGAATTAGCTGCGAAGCAGAGTCAGGCAGCGCTCTAGTCTTTGCAGGAAAAATTCGAGAACTTCAGGATAGCAGGCCAGGCTTTTATAAAAACGTTCACCACCAAACTCGACAACCGGGCATTCCACATCAAAACCCATATTTTCAAGGCTGTGTTTCCAGCTTGGTCCCTCCCCCATCAAGTCATCTTCGACATGAAGTCCGGCGATGAACAGCAGGGGGAGTATGCGGATCCGTTGGTATTTTTCAACCAGCATCGATCGTTTCATTTTGCGGAAAACCGCCTCATGGTCCGGCACTCCTTCAAGAGATGCTACCATAACATGATCATAACGGTCGGTTACAAGTTTTTCCAAGCCGAGACAAACACCGTTGGCGGGATCTCCGGCCAGGGGGGAACCGTGAAGGGCAAGAAGATTCAGCGCTTGATCTGAACCTGCAAAATCTTTTTCAACGACACTCAGAACCTCATTAACGAATTTCCACCTGTGCATCAGGGTCTCCCCGACAACAACTTCCAGATCGGGGAAATTAACGGCCGCTGCAGATATCTTCTGATATTCTGCCCCGGGAAAGATTTGCAGAGGCAGAATGATGGCTTGGCGAAAGCCCGCAGATTTCACCTCAACAAGGGTCTGATGAAGGCTTGGCTTTCCGGTTTTCCGGCAAATTATCCGAGAGGTGTAGCCCCAGTAAATCGAGTGGTTTCTATAGCGCTCGGCCACCTTTTCGTGAAACAGGTCAAAAATAGCTTTGCCCCGACGACTGCTGCCGAATGCAGCTAATATCAGAGCAGGCTTATCGGTTATGTGCTGCGCTATCATTTCTTCAAGATCACCAGATGACTGCTTGAATTTTTCATATTTGTTTCACCGTCCGCAATATCAAGAATAGAAAGCGGTTCTTAGATCATGGTGAAGCATTCCCAGCCAAAGCGAATTTCCTGGACCTGCTTTCATCCTTCCATCATTTGCAGCTCTTCCCTTCTTCGATGATACTCGGCTATCCTCTGCAGAAGCTGTGAGCTTCTCCGCCTCAGCTTCTGCAGAGAAAAATACGAAATATACCTTGAAAAGGGGATCAATTCGTAATTTACATATCTCCCTTTCACGTCAATAATATAGGGTTTGCAGGTACCGTCGGTAAGCTGTTTGAGGACGATATTTTTTAGATTAAGATCAAAAATCCATATCCGGTTGGAGATCAGGAAATCGCAGAATGTTTCTGCTATTTCGACAACATGCTCTACATCACAATCGTCCTGGAAGACGACGGTATCCCAAATGGTTTTTGATATAGTTCCATCATCATCTCGGATACAGTCGCAAACAAGTCCCTGCCCCTGATCTGTATTGACAAAACCATAACAGTGGCTGACAAATGACAGATCAATTCCTTCTTCCCGCAATATCCGATAACCCTTCAGTTCATTGTGATTAGCCTCGGCTTGCTTTCCTGCGGTGCTGATCGGAACCTTTATCACCAGTTTGTTGTCTTTCGGATGCCGATAGCAGGTTCTTTCGCTTCCTCTGTTGATGATCAATTCATCCGGAAGATGAAAGACATCACGATGGTTAAGAGTATTCTTATGGGCAAAGTTGTCTTTATTTATAAAAAATATAGGCATTAAAAGAGTCTGATATATGAAAATTACATACGGAAACAAGGTTTATATCATAGAAGAAACCGTACTTTCCTTCAAAATTCAAGAAAATACGACGGCCGCAGGAATCCATCAGAGTAGCAGCGAAAGGCCGATTCGCTTTCTCTGGATATCAATTTCAACAACTTTTACCCTGACCTGCTGCCTGATGGTCACTATTTCCGAGGGATCTTTAATAAAGCGGTCCGCCATGCGGCTGATGTGAATCAGGCCATCCTGTTTTATGCCGATATCGGCGAATGCCCCAAATTTAGTGACATTGGTGATAATCGCCGGCAGTATCATGCCGACCTGCAGATCTTCCATGGCGTGAACGCTGTCATCGAAACGGAACTGCACGAATTTTTGCCGCGGGTCCCTTCCCGGCCTGGCAAGTTCCTCCATGATATCATTCAGCGTCTCCATGCCGACGCCTTCGCCGCTGTAATCATGCAGCCGAATGCGGCTTCTGGTTGACTCCGAGAGTAGAAGATCCTTAACCTCGACGCCAAGATCCCTGGCCATTGTCTGCACCAGAGCATATCGTTCCGGATGGACACCGCTGTTATCCAGAGGATTTGTCGAGTTACGGACGCGGAGAAATCCGGCACACTGCTCGTAGGCTTTGGCGCCAAGCCTTCTCACCTTGAGCAGATCTTTGCGACTGCGGAAAATTCCATTGTCATTACGGTAGGCCACAACATTGGCGGCAAGAGTCGTTCCCAACCCGGCAATATAACTGAGCAGCTCAGCGCTGGCGCTGTTGACCTCCACTCCGACTCGGTTGACACAGCGAATCACAACTTCCTCCAGGCTTTTTTTCAGATCGGTCTGGTTGACATCATGCTGATACTGTCCGACTCCTATGGATTTCGGATCAATTTTTACCAGCTCCGCCAAGGGATCCTGCAGCCTCCTGCCGATGGAAACAGCACCCCGTACGGTAATATCTTCATCCGGAAATTCCTTTCGGGCTGTTTCCGAAGCCGAATAAATCGAGGCACCGTCCTCGTTGACAAGAGTGATAAGAAGTGAATCCTGAAGATTGAGCGAGCGCACAAAGGTCTCGGTCTCCCGACCGGCGGTACCGTTGCCGATCGCTATTGCTTCGATTGCATGCCTGTCGGTCAGTTTTCGGATGACGGCTGCCGCCTGTTCGCTGTTTTTGCCGCCATGAGTCGGATAAATGGTCTCACGATGCAGCAGCGCCCCCTGTTCATCAAGACACACCAGCTTCGCCCCCGTTCTGAATCCCGGATCCAGGGCCATCACCCTTTTCTGCCCAAGGGGTGGGGCAAGCAGCAGCTCTTCCAGATTTCTGGAAAAAACCTCGATCGCCTCGGCATCCGCCCGTTCCTTCAGGGTCTTGCGGAGTTCATTTTCCAGCGATGGTGCCAGCAGCCGGGAATAGCTCTCCTCCAGTGCCTGAAGAAGCTGTCCATTTTCCCTGCGGTGACCTAAATACAACGAGCTGATCACCTCCAACGCCTTCTCGGCGGCAGGACGGATGGACAGCTTGAGATATTTTTGGGTTTCACCGCGAAAGAGGGCAAGCAGCCTATGCCCGGCTGCCTTGGCGACAGGCTCCTGCCAGTCAAAATAATCTCTGAATTTGACAGCCTCTTCCCTTTTTTTCTCCACTACGCTGGAAGAGATTACCGCCTCTTTTTCAAAAAGCCTACGCAGGCGCCCACGTACGTCGATACTCTCGCTGACTCCTTCGGCGACAATATCGCGGGCACCGGCCAAAGCATCTTCGGCGGTGGTTATTTCATGTTCCTCCGAGAGAAAGTCCGCGGCCTTCTCCTGATATGGACCTCCACTCAGGATCAACTGCGCCAGGGGCTCCAGCCCTTTTTCCCGGGCAGCCATCGCTCGGGTCCTTCTTTTTGGTCTGTAGGGTAGATAGATATCCTCGAGGTGGGTGAGGGTCTCGGCGGCATCGATTTTTCGACGGAGATCGTCCTGGAGCAGGTCTCGTTCGGCGAGGGACGTAAGAATTGCCGCCTTGCGCCTGACCAGTTCCCGGTGATGCGACAGGCTGTCCCTGATCGCGCTAATCTGCACCTCATCCAGTGATGAGGTCATCTCCTTGCGATATCTCGCTATAAAAGGAACGGTGCCGCCCTCTTCCAGTAATGATATGGTGTTGGCCACACTCCGCTCAGCGATTCCCAGTTCGGCGGAAATGGTTTGTGTTTCTTTTGAGGTGATTTCCATTGTTGTTTCTTGTTTCTTGTTCTACTTTTTTGGTTCATCAGACTGAAGCTCGCTTTTGCTCAGTCAATCATCAGAATGGCGGTGAAGCAAAAGTACCCTGAATCCGGAAGAGCCGCTTTTTAAACTTCCACAAATCCTGAACAATCCATCATACCTTATAAACAATACATTGGCAGTGGTTATCATTCTACAGGGAGAAATGAAACATTTTAAAAAACTGAGGAAGGAGAGGAGAAGCAGTTTATTTGAAGAGACCACGAGACGAGCCAGTGGCCTGGCCCGAATTGGAATTGCATTATAATTTCCTGATTTCCCTATCCTCAGCGCAAGGTTGGGACTGCTCTTTTCTCGGGTATCTGCAGCCCGGACGGCTGCCGCGAAGCCCCCATGGATGGGTTCATGGCGTCCCGATGAAAAGAGCAGTTCCGGCCTGGGCCGGAAATGCAGGGTTTCAGGAATAATCATTTTTACTTTGATACTTTACCCCCCATTGCCGAGATGCACCGCGATATCCGCGCGCTGAGAACGTATCTCCCTGGCAAAAACCACGAACCGCTGTTCGCTCCCGCCTTGCAGGGCATCAAAGGGATAGCAGGTGATCAGCGTGAGCCACGGGGTAACGGTCTCTTCAACGAACAGATCCTGCTGGTTTTTGATTACTGTGGACACCACCTGATAGCGGCGTTCCGCATCGTCGATATTCTGCAGCAAAAGGACATCCCCCTTTTCAAGTTTATTGAGGAAACCGAACGAGGTATCCCGATGGCCCACCAGGGCGCAGTTTCCCTCGGTTGCCGGCTTGGCGCTTTGAGAAAGATGACCTGGACCAAAGGCCAGTACCTCACCGCTTTCACCCTCCAGAACTATGCAGTCGATACCGAGCCGTTCGACCCGCAGCCGGGCCACGGGCCAGGTATCCGCCCACGGCCACGGCTTGACGGGATTTTTCCCGGATATTGTCTGCTGCCAGGCTTGCTGCAGCAAATGTTGAGCGACTATCGCCTTGGCTTTTATATAGAGGCCGTCGCCGATAAAGAGAGCGGCCAGGAGAATCAGGCCCAGGCCTGTCCGTCTGCTTATCCATTTTTTCATTTTCATGAAAATCTCCTTCTGGAAAGCTGGATCACGAGGGTGCCGATAGCCAGCACGATAATCCCCAGCATGATAGCCAGGGAAGAACGGGTTGCCGTATTTGCCACACCGCCGAAGACCTTGGTATACTGCCAGCCCTGGGGCAGATTGGTTTTCATGGTGGAGGATTCCAGATCCCTGTCCCGCGGACGGGAAACTTCTTCTTCGACCGCAACCAGGCTGGTATAGCGGCTGACCAGGTGATGCTTCACGGCGATATCGATCACCTCCCGGCGTACCGTATTTTCATCGGCGCCTTGATGGAGGGTATCAATCAGGCTGCGAATCTTTTTTCTGGCCCACAGAGCGGCTATTCCCGGGCGCATCTCGCCACTCCCGGAGATATTGATATTCCATGGCTTGCCAAGTTGAGTTCCACTCAAGCGCAAAGGACCAAGGGCTTGCGAACTTTTCAGCAGTACACGAAGGGGTTCTCCGCTGTAGAGATCGGGGAGAGGCTGGGGATATATTTCCATTTCGCCGCCAGCCGCGGATTCCAATTTTATTGCTGTTATTACGGGATTTTCCAGTTTCTTAAAGAGAGTGGTCATCTTCTCGCCAACCTCATCGACGTTGCCGATGAAGGAATAACTGCCCCGGCCAAGAGCGGCGGAGCGTGTCATGAAATAGGAGTTAGGCGCGGAGCCGATACCAACTGTGAACAGCCGGGAATCGCCCAGGCGCCTGGTAATATACGCAAAAAGCGCTTCTTCATTGGCGACGGCTCCATCAGTCAGAAAAATAACCTGCCGGATGCGGCTGTGATCGTTTCTGCCGTCGAGGGCCAGCTCAAGAGCGGAGGCGATCTCGGTACCTCCCGAAGCCTCGAGTCCGGCGAGCTGTCCCAGCGCCCTTGATTTGTTCTCCGCAGTTGCCGTCAACGGTTCAGGATAGAATGTCCGGGCTGAATCGCTAAAAACCACGACATTGAAGCGGTCCAACCGGCGAAGCCGGGAGATTGCCAATTGCAGAGCCCTCTTGGCCTGTCGGATTGAACTCCCGGCCATGGAACCGGAAATATCAAGGACCAACATCACCTCGCGGGGCAGAGGATTTTCCAGAATTACCGAGGGCGGTGTAATCATCAGATAACCATAATTGTCAGCGGAGACAGATTCGGTGAATAGTGAAGCTGAAATCTCCGAGCCTGCATCCACCCTGTATTCTATAACAAAATCACGATCTGCATAAACCCTGCCGTCAAAGGACATGCTGTAGGTGCCGTCATCGAGCATTTTCGTCCTGGTACCATGATAGAGGCTGGTCAGGCCGCGCAGCGGAAATCCGGGGGCCAGGGAGAGGGAGAGCTCTACCGGGTTGACGGCGGCTTCGGAAGGTGCGGCGACAGGAGGAGTTATTTCGGAAGCATCCCCAACCTCATTGCTGTCGGCGGACCAGCCGCCACCATCAAATGAAATGTTCTGTTGACTCCCGGCCAGCGGTTTCCCGGGGATATATCGGGGACCGACAACAAGTGGAAATCGATAAGAAAAAACATCATTATCGAAATGCACTGCATCGAGAAATTCGATTTCGACCTCGACCACACCATTGGGAGGGATGTTGGCAACAGCCATGGAAAAAACATTCGGCCTTTTCTGGGCGAGCAGAGATGTCTTCTTCCCCTCGCTTCTGGCTTTCTCATAGACCCTGCGGGCTTCCTGCTTCTCTTCTATTTTGCCGACAATTACCCTGTCTCCGACAATCATGCGCATATGCTGCACTGCACTTTCGTCCGGCAACGGAAAAACATACACCGCTTGCCGCCACTGATCGCTGTCATTTATGAAGCGCTGCCGTACAAAAGCATTGGCCACCATACCGCTGATGGAAATCTTCACCTCGTGTTCAAGGACCGGCGCCTTCGAAAATATTGCTGTTTCGTCATGTTGCTCAGCGGCAATGAACAGTTCGCCGCGCCGCACATCATTGAGGTCGGCCTCTTCCCCGGTAGTTTCCGTTTCTGCCGAAGCCTGGGAAAAACTGCCGAGCAGGAGGAAAAAGGCAATGATCATGATATAGATTATGATGAGGAGATTGCCCGGATCCCCGGTTTTCATAGGATCATTCTTGCCGTGATAAATGTCTGCTCTATTTTTCATGCTCCGTCCCTTATCCTGTGATGGTAGTAAATGTAAACTTCTGATCGTTAGAAACGCCGCCGTGAAAAAGGCGGCTGTTTACCGTACCTTCACATTAAAAACCTTCAGTGTGACAGAGCGCTGAAGAAAAAATGACAATGTCCGCAGCAATTATGACGAAAGATGACAATGCCGGAAT
Organism: Desulfobulbaceae bacterium; assembly: GCA_016278675.1. GTDB lineage: Bacteria > Desulfobacterota > Desulfobulbia > Desulfobulbales > Desulfocapsaceae > Desulfopila_A. Next base: position 23,990 of record JADQBJ010000018.1, read on the forward strand.
TCTATCACTGGAAATCACAGAACCTGACCACATGGGCGGCAAAGCGGCGGAGGTTGTACTCAATCAAAAGTAGGTTCCTATCCTGTGGAATTTTCCTTTCAATCAGGACAATGATAGAGCGGCAGTAGCCTTGTTGGAAAAATTGAAAAACACAAGGGGATACGGTCAAAAAGGGCGTAGGTTCACAGACGACAAAAGGTTCATCGGTTTGAATAGCCTTCGTCTGCAAATAATCATGGGAGCGGGTGCTGTCTGGCCAGGAATGAACATAACCCTGCCGAGAACCAAAAGACAGGATTATGCCGTAGCTCCAATTTTCACTTTTCCTGGATTTTCAACAGCTCTTCAGCCTGGCGAAAAGAGTCTCCATATTCCGGCTTCTGTTTATAATCCCCGCGTATCATTTTGAGGGCGCTGCGTTCCTGTTCGATTTCCTTGCGTGTTCTTACCCCGAGACGCCGAAGCACCGGCAACGGCGGACACCAGCCCTGCAGGGCGTGCTGGGCAAGAAAGCCCGTTACTCCCAAAGAAAGATAGAACCATCTCCGGTCAACAAGCTTGCCGAGCAGGACACCGCTGAAGGCAAGTATGGAGGCATTGAGTTCCAATGTGCGTTCAGTATCCCATTCCCTGTCCAGTTTTTTCAGACGGGAGTCAATCTGTTCCGGGGATGTAATGGAATGAGCGATATTATTCACCGTGCATCTTCGAATGCGCTCCTGAACAGTATGTCGGGTATGTCTGGGAACGCGCTCTGCAGATGAGGGAATAATACCTGTGGATTCGGATTCTCTGCCATGAGTTGCTGACGGGGATTTCATTGTTGTCTGCTCCATAATATTTCTCCTTTTGCTGGAAATGACTCATCGTTGGCCATATGGTTTACGGCAGCAATATTTATGCCAGAGAAATCTTCGGCTTTCCCAAAGTCATAGGAGGCTAAAAGCATGATGCAGGGATATAGTTGTGAGCATGCACGGCAGCGCAGATTTTTGCTCCCTGATCCGACTACCTGAAAAGCATATATGGGTTTACTTTTATTCCCTTCTATAACAAATACTTTCGGGGAAAAGAAATACCCCTTATTGACAAGCACCCGCTACGGCAAAATTGTCTTTAGAACACGTCTGTCTTGAGTTACCGCAATTATATCAGTAATAGAATTTCAATAACTTACGTATATTCATCAGTAATTCTTTAAATACAGGATGGTTCGGATAGTTTTTTGAGTCCAAAAAACATCAAAGGTATACAAATACACGGAGGAACCGCTATGAAAGAATTTTTCGATGAAATTACCAAAGATCATGACGAAGTGAAAGATTTGCTGACAAAATTAAGTGAAAGTTCAGAAGGCGCGGTAAAAACCCGGGAAAAGGGTTTCGGACAGCTCAAAGAAGAATTACTGCCTCATCTGAAGGCGGAAGAAGCCGCCTTCTACCCATCCCTCATGAAAAAAGATGAAGGCCGCAAACATTCTCTGGAAGCGATTGAAGAACATGCCCTGACTCAGCAGGTCTTGCAACAGATGGAAAAGCTGGGTGTCCAGGACGAGGTGTGGGAGGCAAAGTTGAAGGTTTTGAAGGACCTGGTTGAACACCACATCGAGGAGGAAGAAGAGGAGATTTTCAAGATAGCTAAACAGGAGCTGAAAAAGGACGAACTTCAAAAGATTTTCCAGAATTTTCAGAAGGAGAAAGAAAAAGTGAAGAAGAAGCTCTCCTGAGCAAGGCATTCTCCTTTAACTCCTCAACCTTAATCATGCAAAAAACCTATGACACCGGACGTCGTATTTTCTTGGGATTGTCAATGACATCACATGGAGGTACCAAATGGACAACAGAGAAATTTGCAAAAAATTGAGTTCGCTGGTGCAATTGGACATAGATGCCATACATGCCTACAAGGAGGCAATCGAAAAAGCTGAAGATCCGGAGGTTCGCGAGCATCTGTCGCTTTATCGTGATGACCATGAGCGCCATGTCACGGATCTTTCCGCGGAAATTCGCAAGCTGGGAGAGACGCCACCGGAATTTTCACCTGATTTCAAAGGTTTTCTCATTCAGGGGTTCACCTCGCTGCGCAGCGCCACCGGTACCGACGGCGCTCTCAATGCCATGCACACCAATGAAAAGCTGACCAATAAAAACTATAAAGAGGCAACTGAATGGAATGTACCGAACGATATTGGCAAAAAAATCGCCCTGGCGTACGACGATGAAAAGCGCCATATCGATTACATAAAGAAGAAATTGGGAAAATAGCAACCGCTGCCCTCTGCAAGGTGGCCACGGTCCCGCCTCTCCCGTAATGTGCTGCGCGCCATCGACTCAGCCGGGGAAGCATTAGGTATAGTTTTAAGGAGATGATTATGAAAATAACCAAGGCAATGATCGATGCCCATCCGCTCGATCCGTCTTGTGACAGTGAAAAACTGGCCAAGGCTATCGGAGAGTTATACATATGCGCCCAGGCCTGCATCGCCTGTGCCGATGCCTGCCTGGGGGAAAAGCAGATACAGACTCTTGTCCGCTGTATCCGGCTTAATCAGGACTGCGCTGATATCTGCCATGCTACCGGTGCTGTGCTTTCGCGCCTGAGCATGGTTTCGAAGGATGCGCTGAAATACCAGGTTCAGGCTTGCGCTGCCGCATGCAGCCTGTGCGCCTCTGAATGCGAGCAGCATGCCGGCATGCATGAACATTGCGGAATCTGCGCCGAAGCCTGCCGCCGCTGTCAGAGTGAATGCGAAAACATAACCGGACTGCTGTAGGTATATACGATCGGTAGCAATTTACTGCCGTCATTCCGGTAAGCTTAATTCTCTATATCATCTTCACCGGACTGGCGGCAGAAGGCATTCAGGCAAAAGATCGTTTTATAGGCCCAATCTTTGAGCAAGAGACGGTTGTCGTCCTGACCCCCGAAAAGTTCAACTATTTTGGGGGCCACAAAATCTCTCATTTATCCCTCCTGGTTTATTTTGGCAGCACAATGGCCTGATAATGTGTGGAATTCAAAATTTCTCTACACATCAGCACCTCGCGGCAAATCTCCGAAGCGACCATTGAGGTGTACGAATTAATATACACCTAAAAGTTGCTATATAAACAAAATATCGGCTATTATTCAAGCAGGATTGCACTTCTGTGAATAAATCATTTGTGGACAGACGATGGGACGGCACCTAGTCCGTCAATGATCATTTTTCTGCCGTTCCGGTTTTATTTCCCATTCCATGGAAGAATACTGAAAATGCGCTTACTCTGGGCTGAAATCATGAAGATGACCGCCATCTTCGCAGTCATTCTTTTGCATGTCTCCGCACCCTTTCTGGTTCCCTTTGCAAGAACACCGGAATGGTGGATCGGCAACATCTACGATTCTCTCTCCCGCTGGTGCGTCCCTCTTTTTGTCATGGTCAGCGGGGCTCTGCTCCTGGCTGGCGCGGGCAGAATGCCGCTGCGGAAATTTCTCCTGAACCGGGTGGGCAGGATTCTGCTTCCTTTTCTGATCTGGAGCGGTATCTATTTTATGTATCGCATCTATGTCAAGGGAGAAGATCTCGCTTTTATCCAGTTTATTCCAATGTTGCTGACCGAGCCGCTCTACTACCACCTCTGGTTCATCTATATGCTGATCGTCCTTTACCTCTTCGCACCAGCCGCCGGTGTCTTTTTAAAAGAGGCTCCGCGAAAGCACGTCTGGTATCTGATCACCCTTTGGTTCATCTGGGCCTCGCTCCTGCCGGTCATAGACCAGCCCCTGGATCTGCAAACCTACTTCACTCCGGACATGGATGATTATTCTCCTCTGAAGCTTTCCGGTTATTTTCTCCTCGGCTACATGCTCAAGGGTAGGACAGTCAGGCCGGGATTGCCGTTGTTCCTGATGTTGCTGGTCTTCCTGGGCGGCGCTGCAGCCACTATAATCGGTACCTATGTGATGAGTGCAAACAGGGAAGAATTTCACCCCTATTTCTATAAATACTTCAGCATCACCGTGGTCACCATGACCATCTCGCTCTTTCTCCTGATTAAAAGCATTTTTCATACCCGCAAAGAGATCACCCCGGAAGGAGAAGAAAGGATCCGCAGGCACTCCCCTGAATTCATGCAGAAGATAGGCATGAGCGTTTTCGGGGTATACCTGGCCCATGCCCTTATCCTTGATCTCCTCCGCGATGGTGTCTTCGGCTTTACTATCGACCAGACCAGCGCCTTCGGGATGGCGTTGCACCCGGCACTTGGAATCCCGCTTTTCGCGATGTCCGTTTTTGTTTTTTCGCTCGTTGCGGTATTTCTCATCCGCCTGACACCCCACCTGAGGAATCTGATCACATGATAAATTCAAAACTTATTCCTGCCCTGTTTATCTCCGTATTCTGTCTGCCCTTCAGCTGCACGGGAAGCTCCGATGAAGAAATCCAATTTGTCGAGGAGTATACTTCCTTCACCAAAATCGCCGAGCTTCCCCTGCGTGATCTGCCCAAGCGGCAGGCTTGGGAAAAGGCAGCGCCGGGTGTCGATGAGATCACCATTCCCCGAAAAGATGGTGAATCGGGGCAACCCGCACTCTGGTATCATTCCGGCACCGGAGAAAAGAAGCCGCTTCTTCTGGTGCTGCACAGCTGGAGCGCCGACTACATGCAGCATTACGGCATTCCCTACGGGGTCTTTGCCGAAAAAAACGACTGGATATTCATCCACCCGAACTATCGGGGAGAGTTCGACGGACCGGATGCCACAGCATCTGAAAAAGCAGTGGAGGATGTGCTCGATGCTCTTGAATATGCCACATCGCATGCACCTGTGGATGAAGATAGAATTTATCTGGCCGGATTCTCCGGCGGGGCCATGATGTCGCTTATCATGGTCGGTCGTTTTCCCGAAAAGTTCAGCGCCGCCCTGGTCTGGGTGCCGGTGTACGATCTGAACGACTGGTATGATACCGTAATACAATCGCAATACAAATATACCGAACATTATAAAAAAGATATCGAATCCTCGTGCGGCGGCAAACCGAATATTGACGAAAAGGCCGAAGAAGAGTGCCGCAGGCGCAGTCCATCCAACTACCTTGTTAAGGCGCGCAATAGTGATGTCCGGGTTTTTATCAGCGGAGGAATCAAGGACCACTTCGTTCCCCCCTCGCATGCCGTCCGCGCATTCAACGACCTTGCCAGAGAGGAGGATGTCATCTCAGCGAAAGAATACCGTTTTCTCGACGAAAAGGGAGTTCTTCCCGACGGTCTTAAGGGACAGGGAGAAAAAAACAGGTTCTTCGAGGAAATGGGTCTTCCTGTAGTTTTTGCGCGAAAATCCGGTAATGCGGATCTCTTCCTCTTTGACGGGGGCCACGATATTGTTTATAATGCAGGACTGGAATGGCTTATACATAGTCAATCCCGGCAACCTTGATGATTTTTTTTGTCATCATCAATTATATTTAAAACAAAATGATTTCTGTTATTACCATGTTGTTCTCTCTTGGCAGGGCATTATCGTTAATCCCCGTCTTCGCAGTTTGTCTTCTGATACTTCCCGGCACTTCATCGGCCCTGATAGCAGATCCGGCCTATGTTTCTCCTCCTGCGGGGGCGAGCGAACGATCTGTAGCAACCGAACTGGAACAGGACCTCCGCCAAAAAGGGCTGGTCTGCGCCAACATGCTCGACCCCTCAATCATTGTCGATCTCAAATATGCCAGGTCGGATAATTTCATGGGAGTAAACGTCTACCGCGGTCTGAACCGGGCCTATCTCCTTCCGGAGGCGGCAGAAAAACTTGTCGCAGCCAGCGGGATTCTCCAGGAACAGTATCCGGAACTGCGCATCCTGGTAGGCGATGCGGTCAGACCCCGGTCCGTGCAACAGGAGATGTGGGAACTGGTTGTCAACACTCCCCGACAACCCTACGTCGCCAATCCGAAATGGGGCTCGATGCATAACTATGGCGCCGCGGTCGATGTCACCCTCTTCAATGTGAAAACCGGAGAAAGAGTGGATATGGGAACCCCGCTCGACCACTTCGGCCTCCTGGCCCAGCCTCTGCTGGAGGATGCTTTTTTGCGCCAGGGAAAACTGACCTCATCTCAGATCGAAAACCGTCTGATCCTTCGTAATGCTATGCTCGATGCGGGATGGCACATGATCAATATCGAATGGTGGCACTTCAATGCCTTTCCCAAGGAAGTTATCCGCGACAGCTTCTTGATAATCGAATAATTGGCTCCGATCCGTCGCAGATATCAGTCATCTTCTTTGAAAGCCGCTAAACCACACGAGCAATGGACCCTTCTGCCTTCCAACTGCATCGGAATTATAGGTATCAAGCTGCAAAATAGCCTTGCCGTCATTCCGGAGCTGAGCGTCCTTGATCAAATTTTCCTGGAATGACGGCAGCAAAAGGTTTACCCGTATAATCCGGGCATCTCCTGACCCTCGTCCGCCCTATAGTTTTTTCAGCGATTCCTCGATAAATGCCGGGATATCTGAGGGATTGCGGCTGCTCACCAGATTTCCGTCGACAACCACCTCCCTGTCGATAAATTCGGCGCCGGCATTTTTAATATCCTGAATGATCGATTTGTAGCCGGTAAACTTGCGACCCTGCAAAACCTGGGCCGTGATCAGCAACTGACCGGCATGGCAGATGGCGAAAACCGGTTTGTCACTGTTGACAAAATCCGCCGTAAAGCTGACTGCTTTTTCGTCGATACGAAGCTTGTCCGGAGAAAAACCGCCCGGGATGAGAAGAGCGTCGAAATCATCAACGCTGACCTCACTAACGGCCCTGTCGATTTGCACTTCCGTGCCTTCTTTTTTCCCTTTGGCAATTTTACCCGCTTCAAGACCGATATTTATTACCTCATGTCCTTTTTCCCTGAAAGCTTTGACAGGCTCGGTATATTCCGAATCCTCAAACATATCAGTGAGTATCGCCGCGATTTTCTTTCCCATAGTTATATAATCTCCTACCGGTAATTTCTGTGGCTGCCTGAACGTAATACCAATTGCTTTAGGCCCTATGCTGGGCGGTATTTTTCCAGAGGATGGGGGCCCTGCAGTTCCTGGCGGTATTCGCCCTTTTTCTCCTTGATGTGATTCTGAATGACAATCTCGCTTGGGGCACCGCCTTCATTTACCATTTTCTGGTGTTTCCAGAAACGGTGGTTCTTCGGCAGTGCATCCATTTCCAGGTATTCGGTGCCGTCGGCAGTGTAATCGGCCTGCTCCTTAATGATTTTACGTACGTACTCGATATTCGGTTTGAAGACGGTCAGCTCCGGAACCTCTTTGGGCAGCATCTCCGTGGCGTCCTTTTTCTCAACTTGCTTCATCAGATCGACTGCGGCATGAAGGTGAGTGATTTCCATATCGAGATGGTGCTGCCATATCTCCTTGACCCGGGTATCGACTTCACTCTGCAGACAGGAGTAATAGAGGTAACATTCATTGTATTCATGCATCACCAGGCGCTCACACCAGCTCATCGAAGGATCGAGAAGAGATTCATAGTGGGTGACATGCTGCTCTTCGACCTGGCCGATCTCCAGATAGAGTCCGCGTCCCTGCTTCTCCTCGATGCGGTTGCCGACATTCATGTAAAAATTCATGGTCTGCTGTTCAGCGGCCACGATTGTCATAGCATGCAGTTTGGTTATAAATTTTGCCTTCGAGCCATCAAAATGATTGCGTACATCATCAAAGGGATGGCGATGCTCAAGGATGGTCGGCCGACCCACGGTGATTTCCGTCAAGTCTCTGGTGATCTTCTCGGCCTTTTTGCCCATAGTCATATCCATCAGATTGGCATAGCGGTAGAGATGATCGAAATCCTCGAGAAGAGCAAAATCGAGAGCGTTTTTTACCACCGGATCAGGCTCGCTCTGCGCCAGTTGCGCGGTCAGGTCGACGGCGACCTGTTCGTAGCCGATGGTCATATCCAGGACAGTTTCGTCCGCAGGGACAAGCCAGTTCAGCATTTTCTGCTGCTGCTGCTCAAGGCGCCTGGTCGCGGCAAGCTTACGTTTAACTTCAAGATCGCCGGTGTGCCGGGCAAACTGGTGGGTAAACCAGTTGCCTTCGAATTCGGCACCGCACATCAAGATTATACGGCAACGGGTGTAGGGATGTATTTCGTTCTTATTGTAGGGTTGTACATTGGCTTTGGACCAGCTTACGGTCTGTTTTTCCAGCGGTATTCCTTTTTCTTTGAGTGGATTGAAGCCCATGATTTTTCTCCTTTTAATGTTGCAGGTTTTTGTAAATGAGATGGTTGCAAATACTGAAACGACACAGGAACATGCCGGTCGTGCAACGCCTTTACCCGAACTGCGTTAAAAGCGGTAGAAAGAAGAAAATGTGAAGAAATGTAAGATATCCGGCAGGTCATTTATGACCTCGTCCATTTTGGTATATCTGTTAATGATGGCCTCGTGAAAGCCATCTTAGAGCTTCGTGACAACTATTCAGAAGATTTCTTAGTGATGAATGCAAAAACTGTGCCGATACTTGACGTCCAACCCCCTGTACTTCGGTGTCAAGCTCATAATATAACTATCAAATTCTGCCATTTCACCATTAGTCTTCATTGGAAATGTCAACCGTACCCAGCGGTCATAATCCCTTGCCACTTGTTTCGGAAGATCATTCATGTGATAATTACAAAGGAACGGCGAAATTGAAGATTAAACTAGAAAGGAGGTTCTCGCAGGATCATGGAAATCAAAAACCGTGTTTCCAGGACCGGGATATGGGCAGGCGGCGCAATATTATTGGCGCTGCTTGTCATTTTTCTTATATCATACCTGATAGAAGGACCACTCCGGCAGCGTATGGAAAAACAGATAAACATATCCCTTGAAGGATATTCGGTCGAGTTGCTGGAGCTTGATTTTCATCCTTTTGGTTTCGCAGTCACCCTGCATGACCTTATTGTCCGACAGGATGTGTACCCGGATCCCCCGGTGGCTCATTTTCCCAGATTAGATGCTCATGTACACTGGCGGGCTTTACTCTCGGGCAGACTCGTTGCCGAGTTCGATCTGGAAAACCCGCGCATACATGTCAACCTGGAACAGCTCCGCAGGGAGGCGGAAAATAAGACACCCGTCGAAGAGAGAGGATGGCAGGGAGCCGTCCGGGCAATTTACCCGCTCAAGATAAACCGTCTGACTATCACTGAGGGCGATCTTGTATATATCGATGAAGATCCGGAGCGGCCTCTTCATGTCGACAAGATTGATCTGCAGGCTGAAAATATCCGCAATGTGGAGTCTCCGGATCGAACATATCCGTCGCCATTCACCTTTTCCGGGAGGGTTTTTGAAACGGGCCGCGCTTCAATGCAGGGGAAGGCTGATTTTCTGGCAGAACCACATGTCGGCATGGAGGCTGAAATCGAACTGGCCGGAATAGCACTGGAATATTTCAAGCCTGTGCTGTCCCGCCATAATTTGTATATCGATGAAGGTATCTTCTCCGCTTCTGGTCAGATAGAATATGCTCCGGAAGTCAAAATCGCCCACCTGCGGAATCTTCAAGCACATAATCTCGCCCTGGATTATATCCACTCAGCCGAAACAGAAAAACAGGAGAAGGAAAAGGCCGAGAAAGTTCAGGCCGCCGCTCATGAGGCTGGCAACAAACCGGGCCTTCTCCTACGAATCGATCACCTGAGCCTGACCGGTCGCCTCGGTCTGGTCAATAATAAACCGGAATCCTCCTACCGCATCTTTGTCAATCCCCTGGACTTCCAGCTTACAAATTTATCAAACCAGTTCCGGCAGGGAGAAGCCAGAGCCAGTCTTCAGGGCAGATTCATGGGAAGCGGAGAAATTCTGGCAACAGCAACCTTCCGGCCTGAGATCGATGGTCCCGATTTTGATCTGGACATCAAAATAGAAGAAACTGAACTCACCTCCATGAACGACCTTCTTCGGGCATATGGTAATTTTGATGTAGTCGGCGGACAATTTTCCCTGTACTCAGAGATCAGTGTGAAAAATGATAGTATTGACGGGTACATAAAACCTCTTTTTCAGGATATGGAAGTTTACGACCGGCGCCAGGATGAGGAGAAAAACATTTTCAGTCAAATGTATGAAGGCTTGGTAGAAGGCATTTCGGATCTTCTGGAGAACGTTCCCCGTGAAGAAGTAGCCACTCGCGCCGATATCTCCGGGGAAATCGAAGATCCCGAGACCAACACCTGGCAAATTATCATCAACCTCATCCAGAATGCTTTTTTCAAGGCAATTCTTCCCGGGTTCGAACAGGAAGTCTCCTCATCTGAAGAAAATTGACCGCTCTGGTGGAATACGCTAGATCTTGATTTTTTTAAGAGCCCCGGATTCCTGCGCTGTCACCCCATCCTACAGTCTGCAGGATGATCTTTCTTAAATTCCTGTTACATGCCCAGGTCACCGTATTTCCGAACTTTCAGGACATGTCTTGCCCGGCCGGACTGCTTCCGGGGAAAACCGGAAATCTTCCGACAATCCCCTTCAAATTTTTACAGGACTCACGAGCAAATGACAACGAGACCTTTCATTCTCCGTCCCCCGGATAGCCCGTTCATCGACCCCCGGCTCTGCTATTAGGACCTTACCGATTATTTTCTTGATTTTTTGTATAAGTAATCTGTCTAAAGGTTCTTATCCAGCTCAGCTGGGTTTAGATTCCTGTTCGCTTTTCTTGCCAAGTTCTTCTTGAAAAGTCTCGCCGGCAGCAGCAGCGGCTTCCTGGCCTTCTTTGAGTTTCTCTCTGCCGAACTCTTCCGCTTTTTCAAAGAGTTCTTCACCTTTTTCTCCCAGCATTTCCTGTTCCTTGGCTGTTATCGGCAGGCTCATGGCAAGCAAGGATCCAACCACAAGTCCTGCGGCCGCTAAAATTACCGGCTGACCGGCTATATCGGAGCCTTTGGACTGCAGCTTATCGGACCACTCATGTCCCTTGCTTTGCAAATGGCTCCGGCGTTCTTTCATAGTATCAGACATTTGGTGCATCTTATCGCTTGCTCCGCTGACCATATCTGCCGCTTGGGATTTCTTTTCGGCATACTTGTCGCGCAGGTTTCCCTTTGCTCTCTCTGTATTAAGAGATCCGTAGTGGTGGGATCTGCCGCCATAATTCGATTCGGCAGCCATAAGCCAGGCGAGACTGATACCCAGCAAAGTTGCCGGAATCGGATTATTTTTAAGCGATCTCCCTAGATTGCGGGAATACTGTTTGGCCTCATCTCCCCATTCATTGGAGATCCGGTCCCATATCTGCCGGGGAGATATTCTGTCTTCCAGAGTATGAAGGGTTCTGTCCATTTCCTGTCTGGTTGATTCTATACGTTCTTCATACTGTGCGGATGTCAGGTTCTCATTATCCCGGTTTTGAGCTCCCATGCCTTTTTCGCTTTCTGCTGCTGTTCTGTTTTCACTCATCATTTCGCTCCTTGTCTGGTATGTTCCTGGGCAACATTTTTGTCCCGCTTAATAGACTCTATTGTCTTTTCCGGCATTAAATTGTGCATTTTCAGATTTGCCTTGGCTTTACCGATCATGGATACTCCAATGATCAGAACAACAACCGCAACTATCAGTGCGGAAAGCCATAAATCAAAAAATAATCCCAGGGCAAGAACTGCCGCCATCAGCAATACCAATACACCGGCATAGGCCACGGCTCCCCCGACGACAAGCGAAATCAAGCCACTTGTGGCCTGGCCCGCTTTTTCAGACATTTCAGTTTTAGCCAGACCAACTTCCTGCCGCAGGAGGGTGGTTATTTCTCTGCTCAGATCTGTGAATAAGTCGGCAATGGACTTTTCGTTTCCGCTTTTCGAATCCATATTCATTCTCCTGGTATGATATTCTAACGAGACCGGAACAATCTTTCCCGCAGCATTCCGGCTCAAGCTATTTGTTTTTCATACTTAGTATTCCGTTTCCTCACCAAGACCAGCCGCTGGCGCAGTGTAGGGAGGTCTGGCCTCCTGCCTCAAGGTTTCGTCCTCATCGTACCTCTTTGAGGGGTAGGGTGGTTGAGTTCCACCAGGCCTGTTGCGGTTCTCATATTCCGGCCCTCCATCACTGTCAATGCTCTTGAGCAATCGCGTGAAAGCAAAACCGGTAAGAAGAGCACTCCCCAGAAGAAGCAGTGGCTGACGCTGACCAAAGTTCTTGACCTGTCTCATTATTCCGTTGGCATCCTGCTCCTGCAAAGAGTTAGAGAACTGCCGGATGCCGCCGGATGCCGACCTGACATATTCAGCAGAAATTCGGCGTTCCCTGTCATCCAGCTCACCTGCGGCTTTCTGAAGAGCGTCTGCGAAGTCGGCCATGACTCCTGCGGCTACATCTTTACGCTGTTCAACAAATTCCTGTCCCTTCCGGAGAGTTTCCTCCTTTATCTTTTGGGATTTTTCTTTTGCCTGTTCTTTCACTTCAGGTCCTGTTGTTTGACCGGTCGGTTTCTGTGTGGCTGTTCTTTCGGCGCCGGTGTTCCGGCCCTTACCTGTATCCATAGTTTCCATAAGACCTCCCATGATTTGAGTACAATGAGAAAAATCAACCTCTCCGCACTGGAATGGATTTCTCAAAAACGTCTCCCCAATAAACCGGGAGCTCAAAGTCGAGCATATTCTTTTGCTACAAGTAATATGCCAGTTCAAAAGTTTTTGAGAGTTTGCTGGTATGTTCTATGGTTATCTGGAGTATGATGGTATACGATCTTTTTTGGTGGTATAACACGATTCCTGCGGTGAGGCAGGCAGCGGCACTGGAAAGGTTCTATCAGTTAAGCTGCAGAGGACCCAGCCGATGCATCTGACTGGTAATCCAGTCGATGCGGCTGCGGATATAAGGACTGGGAGGATTTACTTTATATTCACGGGGGTTAGGTAAAATTGCGGCGATTGCCGCCGCCTCTCTTTTTGTCAGACCTGCAGCAGATTTATTAAAGTGGTGGTGAGAGGCTGCTTCCGCTCCATATACGCCCTTCCCCATTTCGATGCTGTTCAGATATACCTCTATAATGCGCTCTTTGCTCCATAAAATCTCTATGAGAATGGTAAAATAGACCTCGAGTGTTTTGCGGATCCAGCTCCTGTGCGGCCAGAGAAAAACATTTTTGGCCGTCTGCTGGGAAATGGTGCTGGCGCCACGCAGCCGCTTCTCTCCCTTCTCTTTTTCCAGGTACGCTTTGATGGCGCCCTTGATCGCCTCAAAATCAAGACCGTAATGATCAAGGAAATTTTGATCTTCACTGGAAATTACCGCCACAACGAGATTGTCGGATATAGCCTGAAGAGGCACCCATTGGTGTTGAAGGTGCAGTTCTTCTCCTGCCGAAACCTGCTCCAGCAACCTGATCAACATCAGCGGCGTGGCGTAAACCGGAACGAAACGGAATACCAGAACCACAATTATGGATAATGCTGCAAACCATGCTGCAGTTTTCCAGACGAACCGCAGTATTCTTTTCTTTACGCTCTTCCTGGTCTTTTTTCGTGCCATCTGAAGCTGAGTGATTTTTGTGGTTTCGGAGGAAACCGGGGGGCGGTTTTTTGCGATGAAGAAGCTATTGACCTTCAGGTTCTGTAAACATGAGAAGATTCCGGTCAATTTTCGGGTAAAAATTGACTGTAGTGCTGTTTCGCACACTCAGGACAGTAACTGTGGCTGAATTGCAGATCCGAATGCTCGTCGAAATAGGATTCCAGGCTGTTCCAGTAACCATTGTCATCGCGGATACTTTTACATACCGAACAGATGGGCAGCAAGCCCTGCAGGGTCTTGATCTCTTCAAGGGCCTGCTGCAAGTTGTTAATCAGTTTCTCTTTCTCACTTTCGGTTCTCTTACGGATTTCAATCTCTATCTTCAGGCCGCTGTTGGCTTTGTCGAGGTCGAAAAAAATCAGATCGAAGGGCTCCTTTATTCCTGTTTTAACGATTGCTTCATATATGAAGAAAAATGAGAAAATCTTAAAATAATGCCCCACCATATTAAAAAAATCGTAATTGCTCAGATAAAAAGTGAAAGAGATTTCCGAGAGTATTGTACAGAGGATCGACAGAAGCAAAATTATATATATTTTTCCCTCAAACCTTTCCCTGTTTTTCTGCAGAAAAAAAATTGATGCTGCCAGGATACCGCAAATAATATATTCACTGATTATCTTGAAGGGAGTCAGGCCGATTCCATCGATCCAGCATTCGGGAAAGGTTTTCCAGTAGAATATGCTGGCGATCATCACAGCGGTAATAACCGCATAGACTGCAAAGACAATGTTGGCTTTGACCTCTTTATTCCAGCCTAAAAAGAGGAAGGCCACAAGGAGTGTTATACTTTCCATGTACCGCGCTGCAATCCACAACTGATTCGCATAATAGTCATAGTCGGTAAACAGAGGCATTCCTTTAAAGGAAAGGGTATGCAGCAGATCGAGCAAGGCAATGAAAAGATAGGCGATGCCGACAAATAAAAGGTAGGGATTTCTGCTGTACCGTTTTGAGTTCCAGGCTATGACAAAGATGGAAAATGCAATAACAATGCTGAATATCTCCGCCATCGTATGAAAAACCAGGTAATTGATCAAGGTGGTAAGATATAAACCTGTAAGAGCTGCCAATAGGATTAAATGATTGATTGCCGTTTGTACCCCGAGATCTTTATTACTGATGAGCGTTTTCAAACAAACCTCCTGGATGACATGCCATATCTGCTAAGTGCGATATTTTTGAATCCGCGCAATATCACCTATAATGAAGAAAACTTCCAGGTTTTTAGCTGTGGACACAGGTGTGCAGGTCTCTTGGTACCACATGTATTTCGATAAATTTGGCAAATCGGGAGGAAATTCTAACGCCTGATGATTCTGAGTTATTTTGGGAATTACAGGGGGAGTGGCAGGATAAAAAAGGTATTAAAGTTCCCGTCCTGCCTGGCAACAGGAGGACGGGAACTGTGGCATGAGTTTCTACTGTTGTGTTTCCGGCCGAGGCGGATTTTCCTCCGTATCAATGCCGGGCTGATTCATCTGCAGCTGTTGGGATTCAGGTGATTGCTGGTCGGGCTGCTGTCTGCCCTGCGGTTGATTTCCCTGCTGCTCCTGCTGCCAGGCGGGAGCGATTCCGTAATGACTCTCGATTTCCTGGGAAAATTGTTGCTCGGCCAGACGCTGCTCTTCATCAGGACCGAAACTCGGAGAGCTGTCAAACGTCTGTTTATCAATCTTGGCAGTTAATTCCTGTTGCCCCTCTTCTGCCTGTACCAGTTCAGCTGGAACGGGATGCATCTCGTTTTGATCTCCCTGGACTATCAGGAACTCAACAGTATTTCCGTCCTGGGAAAGCTTGGTATCTTCGATACTGCCAAGCCTTTCGCCGTCACTGCTAACGAGATCGCGTCCAACCAGTTGTTCAGCTCCCGCTGCATCCATTCCTGCAGTCCGGGGCTGTTCCCGCTGTTGTTGGCCTGCAGCCTGCTGATCTTCCTGCGGCTGCTGGACGGCGACATCTACCTGCGGCTCACCCTGCTGCTGGACCTGAACCTGTGCCTGTTGCTGTTCTTCCACATAAACCTCAGGGCTACCGGATTGTTCCACCTGGACTTTAGGATCGCTCTGCTGCACTGCTACCTCAGGCTTATCCAGCTGAACGGAGACTTCCGGTTCCTGCTGTTGCACCGTCACCTCAGGTTCCTGCTGCCGAACATCTACCCTGGGCTGCCCTTGCTCCACAATCACCTCCGGCTCCGGCTGCACTACCCGCACTTCAATTTCCGGCGGCGCCTGTTTTACCGTTACCTTCGGTTCAGGCTGCGCCACTCTTACTTGCGCTTCAGACTGCTGTACCCGAACCTGTGCCTGGGGCTGCTCAACAAGTATATCCGCCTCGGAATCCCTGGCTGCAACCTGGTCTTCTTGCTGCTGAGGCTGCTGGTCCTGCTGCTCAGCAACAGTTCCTTCCTGTCCCGGCTCCTGGCGGTCCTGCTGTGCAGCAACAGGTCTTTCCTGTTGCGTCTCCTGCTGATTCTGCTGTTCGGTTATCTGCTGCTGTTCAGCTCCGGCTCCGGAATAGACGTAAGAATCCTGATTCTCTCCCTGTGTTAATGCGTTCCAGGGTATTCGGTTTTCTTCACCTCCCATTCCCAGAAAACCGCCTTTTGTAACGACAACCGCTTCGATATTTCCATCCGGTGCGACGATAACTTCCTCAATGGTGCCAAGAGTTTCGCCCTGCTCATTTTGAACCTCCTTCCCCTTAATATCCTCGACATTCTGTTGAGCCAGCACCGGAAAGCTCAACAGGAAAACCAGAAAGCCTGCCACGATTATTGATGGTATTGGTGAATTTTTCATAAATTCCTCCTTATCATTGGTTCCTGTTTTTTGATGAAAATCAAAATGACTTTCATCTGCTTCAGAACGAAACAAGAATGAATAACGAAAAAATTATATACCTATCCTGGCATGTCAACGGCTCCAGGCCTCTCGGCAATGACCATTGTCTCAAGACATTGTCAGGCATTTTGGGTATCTGTATAGAAATATAAAACAAGGACGCTCTTGGCCATGAAGAAAAAATCTCATGGTAATCTTAATTTATTTTTTGGGTGTTGATCTTGTTGACTTGGCTATAGCCATTTACCTTAAAGGCCATATCCGTTATCAAGTGGATAAACCGCAGCAATTATGAGGAAAGATGACCATATCATAGTTCTGCTGCTTTTCTGCTTGCAGTGATGCGGGGCAACGGATTACTTTGATGCGATTAATTGTCGATTATTTCGGATCCATACAACTTAAGGGAAGGTAGCGGAAGCCATGACCTATACCATAGCATTAGTTGAAGACGACGAACGCCTTAGGGCCAACTACGCCCAGGCCTTGAAAAGAGAGGGCTATGCGGTCAGCAGTTACTCCGGCAGAGCTGAAGCGCAGTCCGCCTTTAGCCGTCAGCTTCCCGACCTCGCCATTCTCGATGTCATGCTGAGCGATGAAATGGAGGGGGGATTCGACCTCTGCCGCGAACTGCGCCGCGCTTCGCCCTCGATTCCCATCATCTTTTTGACCGCCCGTGATTCCGACCTGGACAAGGTTTCGGGCCTGCGCCTCGGGGCCTGGGATTATCTCACCAAGAACACCACCACTCTCGATTTTCTGCCGGTCCGGATTTCGGCACTGTTCAAGATGATGGAGGTACTCAAAGGAAATTCTGAAACTTCGGAAAAAACATGGCGTTCAGGAAATCTTTTAATTCAGGAGGAAAGAAAACAGGTATTCTGGAATGACAACCAGCTCAATTTCACCCTGACAGAGTATTGGCTTCTTGTCTCACTGGTGAAACATCCCGGCCATGTCAAGTCACATTCTCAGCTGATGGCAGCGGCCAATGTGGTGGTAACCAATAATGCCATTGCCGCTCATATCAGAAGAATCAGAGAAAAATTCAGAGAAATCGATCCTCAATTCAACACCATCCGCGCCGAGTACGGCATGGGATACCGCTGGGTGGAATAACGACCCATGCGAATATCTCTCAGGCTGAAACTCGCCTTGATTTCACTCTTACTTCTCGCTATCCCTTATACCGGGGTGCGTCTAGCCGCCATTGTTAAAACCAGCCTGCTTGAGAGCAAAAAGGAGACGCTGATGTTTTCCGCCCGTGCGGTGGCCTCGGCATTGAGCGGCAGGGCAGGTCTTTTCGACCGGGAACTTTTTCATTCGCTGGACCGCAGCCGCGATCTCTATCTTTTTCAACTGACAAGCCCGATGCGCCTCAACGGTAAAACGGACGACTGGGAACCCCACCTGGAAAACGCACTGTACTTCGGCAGTGAACATATCCTTGATTCACCGCAAAACTTTGATCCTGATGGCTCGGGATTCAGGCATCTGATCGGCAGAAGGGGAGACCACCTGTATGCCGTCTTTCTGGTGAATGACGATAGTCTGATTTTTCGGCAGGAAAACTCACTGGCTCTCGACAGATCCGATCACCTGCAGATAGCCATTGAAGACAGGCAGGGCAATCTCAACCGATATATCATCACGGCAAACGAGCCGGGATGGGTTAACGGATACCTGGTCGCGCGAGACTTCGACAGCATACTGCCCGCTAAAAATGAATCCCGCATTCAGGGAGTCTGGGAGACAACTTCATCCGGATATATTCTGGAAATGCGGCTGCCGCTTGAACTGGTCGGCAATAGGTTGGCATTCGCCATCGTCGATATAGACGATGTCCTCTCCCGCAGAACAGAAAATATCATCGGGACGGCCGACCTTGAAAGTCCGGAAGATATCGGTTGGCTGCTGGCTCAATCCACCTCTATTGAAGATATTCTCGAATCGCTGAACCGGCCGCAGTCAAAAATACAGGTAATCGATTCGAACCAACATATCAGGGCGAGCTACGGTTCTCTCAGAACAGCTGATGATGTCAATACCGATATCCCCGGCCGGAACTCCTTCCTCTCCCGGCTGAACACTTTTTTTTCACCTCTCTATCACCTTTTCACAGAACCATTTTCCAATGATTTTGCCGACCCTGAAGCGCAGCCCTCGACCTTGAATCTCGAAGGGGTGCGCGAGGCCCTGCTCGGCAGCAGCTCCACCTCAAGCTATCGCATCGCCGAGGATGAAGTAGAGGTTATGGCGGCGATCACACCTTTGTATGAGAATGACGTCATCGTCGGAGCAGTGGTTGTCGAACAGACCACCAACTCTATTCTTGCCTTGAAAAACAGGGTTATTGAAGAATCAATAGGCCTGACCCTGCTGGTCCTTATTTTCGGAGGCTGCGGACTGCTCTTCTTTGCCTTTCGCATTTCCTCGCGAATTCGATTGCTTCGCGACCAGGCTGCCGCGGCAATCGGTGAAAACGGTCAGATTCTCACCTTGCCGTCTCCGGCAAATGCCCGTGATGAGATCGGCGATCTTTCCAGAACCCTTCATTCGGTTCTTTCTCAGCTTCAGGCCCAAAGCCGCTACCGGGAAAAAATGGCGGACAATCTGGAGCATGAAATGCGCACCCCCTTGGCCGGTGTTTCAGCCTCTCTGAAAAATCTTGCCCAGGAACTCTCCGGCCAGCCGGACCACATATCAAATTATGTCAACTGGGCTCTTGGAGATATCAAACGCATGGAAGACATGCTCACCGGCATCCGCGATGCGGCAAATCTGCAAAATGCTCTCTCCCAGGATTTTGTCGAAAATTTCAATCTCTCCGAGGCCCTGGCAATGTGGCTGAGCTATAGTTGGCGAGTCACCTTTGATAAGGTTGAATTTATCTATAAAAAACCTGAAGAAGATGTCTACCTACTCGGTGATCCCTACCGCATCCGCCAAATGCTCGATAAGGTAATTGAAAACGGAGTTGCTTTTCATCAAAAGGGCACCGCCGTGGAACTGCATCTGGAGGCCTTTAAAAGCACATCCCGCATACACATTACCAACAGAGGCCCGGCTATCCCGGAGAACATGCTGGAGGAGATTTTCAGCTCAATGGTATCGGTGCGGACCACACATGACCAGGAACCGCATCTTGGTCTCGGTCTCTTCGTCGTTCGGACAATAGCCAATCATCATAACGGCTCGGTAAGCGCTGCAAATCTCCAGGGTGAGAGCGGCGGCGTCTGTTTTACCATTGAACTGCCTCGGCCGGGCCGTGAGATATAGCCTTTTGTTTTTTATCTCTTTTAAGAGATCCGCTCTCAAGAATACGCCTGTAGAGACCGATATGTAAATATCCTCAAAACTGGAACAGTCTCTGATATTTTGGAGAGAAAGCTTCGCGGCAGGGCGTCGATTCTCGCGGCAA
The DNA here is from genome assembly GCA_016278675.1 of Desulfobulbaceae bacterium. Classification (GTDB taxonomy): domain Bacteria; phylum Desulfobacterota; class Desulfobulbia; order Desulfobulbales; family Desulfocapsaceae; genus Desulfopila_A. Next base: position 43,811 of record JADQBJ010000018.1, read on the forward strand.
ACACCATAATTCTAACAGGAACACCACTATGTTGAAAGACTTCAAAAGCAGTCTCAGCCTCAAGGTTCTCAGTGTCTTAGCGGCAATCCTAACTATTTCCTTTATTGGCTTATGCCTCACCATTCTCGCCAGGCAGAGCAGCCTTCTGGAAGACATGCGGCAAAACGTCAACGCCAAGCTTAGCCAGACAACTACGTCGGCGCAACAGGAGTTCACCTCTCTGCAGCAGGATGTAAACGGTTCTCTAACGAAAATGAGCGGCCAGGCCTCCTCCAATCTGCATGAGATTACCGAGACCGCTCTGTCGGCGGAGGAGGAAAATGTCGCCAGAGGCATGGAAAAACTGCTTGAGGCCAATGCCCAGGGAATCGCCTCCCTCATTGCCAGTGTAGGTACAGACGGTATCATGGCAAAAGATTACGGACAGCTCATTAAATTGAGCCGTGCCGGCGCCCAGGCTGAAGAAATTCTCTTCATCCTTTTTCTGGGAAAAGAGGACGAGCCCCTGCCAAGTTATGTCAACAGAGTCGATGATGCCATTGTCGGCTATCTTGAGGACTTTGAATCCGATAAGAGCAGCGGACTGGACATAGCATCACAGGAAATCCTGCAGGTTTTGGAGAAAGCCAAGCAGGACCAGGCGGTTTTAATTCATGAACGGCCCATTGAGTATTATGGCCTGAAGGTGGGAACCATCGTCATAGGCATTTCCAAGGCCATCGCCATCCAGGAGATCAATGCCATGGGAATCCGCTTCGACGGCCTTAAAAAGAAAAATGAGCGCACTATCCAGAACGTGCTTGCCTCTGAATCGGAAGAGGTGATCCAGCAAATAAAAAACAATCTGAACCAGGTTCAGGCGAACAATGTTTCTTCACTGCAGGAAGCAGCTGAAATCCTGGAGAAATCTTCGCTAGATGTCAATGCCTCCACCACCACTATCGTCATTGTCGTTGGTGCACTTTGCGGCCTGATCATACTTCTGCTTTTTGCTTTTCTCCTTAAATTCATGGTCATCAGGCCGATTCAGGAGATTTCCAGAGGATTGCAGGATGCAGCCGAGGGGGAAGGGGATCTGACCAAACGTCTCAATTCCTCCAGAACCGATGAAATCGGCGTCGTCGCCGGCTGGTTCGATGCATTTGTCGAACGACTGGAGAATATCATCATTAAAATAGGCGGCAACTCCGAGACGGTTACCTCTTCCTCGCTTGAAGTCCTTTCCGCCTCCGACTCTCTTGAAGGTGAATCAAATGAACTCAGCATGAAGGCAGATACCGTTGCTGCGGCCAGTGAGGAAATGAATACCAGCATGACCTCCGTCGCCGCCGCCAGTGAGCAGGCCTCGACAAACATCAGCAATGTTGCCGGAACAGCCATGGAAATGAAAAGTGCACTGGAGGAGGTTGTGCTCAGCTGTGATCAGGCGATGCAAGTGTCGAGTTCAGCCACAGGCCAGGTCCAGAGCGCCACGACCAAGGTAACTCTTCTGGGAGAAGCGGCTCGTGAAATCAGCAAAGTGACGGAGGTTATAACCGAAATTGCTGATCAGACCAACCTGCTTGCCTTAAATGCGACCATTGAAGCGGCCCGTGCCGGAGAAGCCGGAAAAGGCTTTTCCGTTGTTGCCGCAGAAATAAAGGGGCTGGCTAATCAAACTCAGGAGGCCACCCGGGAGATCAAGAAAAGGATTGAGGGTATCCAGAATTCCACAGAGGGGACTGTTGAAGAGGTTGGCAGAATTGCCAAGGTAATCGCGGATATTGATTTAATAATTAATTCAATTGCCGGCTCCATGTCGGAACAGGCCGGACGCGCCTCGGAGGTTGCCCTCAATATTGAGCAGGCTTCTCTTGGAATCAGCGAAGTCAACGAAAACGTGGCCCAGAGTTCACAGGTGTCAGCGCAGATAGCTCAGGATATTGGTGAGGTGAGCGCCATCGCCCAGGGAATGAATACACGGAGCAACACCTTGCGCAGTAATTCAAAAAATCTCTCCGATCTTTCTTCCCAACTGCGCAACATGATCAGTGTCTTCAAGGTTTCGAACCGCGAGGTTTCATCCGCCGGTAGAGAGGCGCAGAAAAAGAATAAATAAATATTCAGGCTCCTAGAGCGTGTCGGCAAGGAATCTGGTGAAACGTTGCCATGATTTCCTGTCGGCATCCTCGCGGTAGCGCTCGGTGTCGAAGACCGTGAAGGCATGGGGAGCACCGCCGTAGGTTATCATTTCATGATCGACATCCTGCTCCTCCAGCTCTTTAGCCAGGGCGGCAAAATGGTCCAGGGTTACGGATGTATCGGCGCTGCCGTGAAGAACCAGAATCTTGCCTTTCGTCTGTGAATAACTCTGATTTTCAGGAGTTTCCAAGCCACCGTGAAAGGAGACAAATCCCTTAAGCCCAGCGCCTGTTCTGGCTAATTCTAGAATGGCCGCACCGCCGAAGCAATAGCCTATGGCAACGGCATTATCCCTATTGCCGCCAAGCTCTGCGGCCTTATCCAGCCCGCCCTGGAGAAGTCCCCGCATTCTATCCCTATCCTCGTATAACATGCCGGTCAGCTTCTTTTTCTCCTCGGTCTCAACCGGCCGTATTCCTTCACCAAAGAGATCGACAGCAAAGACGGCATATCCAAGCTCGGCAAGCATATCTGCCCGCTTAACTTCATACTCAGTCAAACCGTCCCAGTCGTGCACCATCATAATCAAGGGCGCATTGTCGGCAGGCGCATTGTAATATCCCTCAAAAGATTCGCCGCCGACCTTGTATTGGACAAAATTTCCTGCAGCAATTGCCCCATTAGCGAAGAGAAGCATTGCCGATACCAAGATGATTCTGCGTATCATAATTCCTCCTTTTTCCTGGCCAGGCAGGGGGTAATTCTAGAATTACTTCGGTTTTACCTGCGGTTTGGAAGTGGAAACCTCAAATTCTGTTGAACAAAACCTGGTCAGCAAATATACTTTCGAAGACTCATGTTTCCAAAGAACGGGAATCCATTTTTGGCCAGGTTCTAATAAACCATAGGAACTGAATCAGCGGAAATCAATTCAGAATCCAGGCTTCCTGGAAATTTCCAGATGGCCACACACCATCCCGCAGGAGCAACTCCAGCATGCATTTGCGCCCTCTCTACCCCCCTGGCAAGAGAAGAGCACTCAAACTCATCCTCGTGCTCATTCTTCTACTCCTGCTAGCAGGTGTCGCAACTATACCTTTTCTCTGGGAGTCCTCCTCCCTCTGGTATAAGTTCGGGGGCGACAAGAGGCTCCTGCAGACCGGCAAGATAGCGGGTTTGTTCGCTGCCGTGCTGGTTTTTTTACAGATTCTCCTGGCTTCACGCCTCATCCTTTTCGATCGAACCTTCGGCCTTGATAAGGTCTATTTTTTTCATCAGCTCAATGGATTTGCGTTGGCCTGCCTGGCCTTGCTCCACCCTTTTCTAGTCCTGATTCCCGAAGGCATAGATAATCTCCCCATTGGCTGGAAGTTCTGGCCTGAAATGGTTGGCGCAACTACCTTGCTTTTGCTCATCATCGTAATTTTCACCGCATCTCTGAAAAAAATATTCATCCCCTACCATCTCTGGAGAATAGTGCATCGCCCTATGGGATATCTACTGCTAATCGGTATGGGCGTTCATATTCTCACAGTCAGTGACTCGTTCGGGCAGGATGTGCCACGCTACTCGTTTTTCCTTGTTGCCGGAGTTGTTCTCCTCTGTGTGATTACACATGCATTCAGAACCATCAGGGATGCTTTAAGATATTTCCATATCAGCGATATCTCGCAGATAAGCGACAAGGTAATATCCCTGGAAATAAAGGTACCGCCTTCCTTCTCTTTTGCTCCCGGTCAATTCGCCTTCCTGCGATTAATCGGCCACACCGTCAGCACTGAACCCCATCCCTTCACCATTGCGTCCTCACCTGACAAAAACGATACCCTGCAGTTTATGATAAAAAAATGTGGCGACTGGACCTCGAAAATTGATAGCGGAGCCGTCTGCAAGGCAGCCATTGAAGGTCCCTACGGTCTATTCAGCTATAAGGCCCGACCAGTAGCTTCTCATCTGATTCTCATTGCCGCAGGCATAGGGATAACGCCCATGATCAGTATGCTGCGGCAGCTTTCCACTGAGGAGAAGCAGCCCAGGCTTATGCTTCTCTGGAGCCTTCGTCGGGAAAATGAGTTTTTTTTGCATGATGAACTGAGAAATCTGCAAAAAGAGCTTTCCTCATTTGAGGTCCATCTGCTGTTTTCGCGTGAGCAAAAAGGGGAAAGGATCAGCTGCAAACTTCTCGGCAATCTTCTGCCATCTTTTCCTCGGACCAGCCATTTTTATATCTGCGGGCCGGAACAGATGATGGTGGAAACCGGAAAGAATCTGCAGAAACTCGGTTTCATGGGAAAGAACATTTTTCGGGAACGATTTTCTTTGTAGGGTGGCAATGAACCTACCAGCAACCTCCTTCGATCTTGTTCTTCCTCTAACATGTCTTACTGTTATGGGAAATAGCATCTCCAAGTAGGTTTAATCCAGTAAAAAATCATTAAAGTTGGCCGAGATGGACTCTGCGATAAGTGCAGACTTCGAGAAAATCTCGATATACACAGTGTAGATCCAGCTTTTTACGAGTCATCGAATATAAAGGCCACCTTAAAGACAATACTCGGATAACCCATTCACATATTCCAGAGAACCGGAGGTAAATATGAAACGGTCGTTTTTGTATTCTCTGCTGCTGACTCTTTTGATAGGGGTCCAAAGCAGTTTCGCAGAAGTTCCCGTCTGGCAGCTGGACAAAGACCACTCCAACTTCTACTTCAGTGTCGAACATATCTTTTCCAAGGTACGGGGCCGGTTTGAAACTTACACAGGGACGGTAAGGTTTGACCCGGCAAATCTTGCTGAAAGCAAATTCATCTTTGAAATAGAAGTTGACAGCATCACCACCCACCAAAGCAAACGGGATCGGCATCTGCTCTCTGCCGATTTTTTCGATGAGTCGAAGTTTCCCCTTATCCGCTTTGAAAGCAGGGAGATAACAGAATCAGGCCCCGACACTTATAATGTAGCCGGTACCTTTACCATAAAAGGAAAGGAATATGATCTCGACCTGCCTCTGAGGCTGGCGGGAATAAAGGAGCACCCAATGATGGAGGGAACACGGGTTGCCGGTTTCAACGGCATGGTCACTATTGATCGCCTCGCCCATGGCGTCGGCACCGGTAAGTTTCTGGAGGCTGGGGTTCTCGGCAGAGATGTTGACATTTTTGTCAGCCTGGAGGTGCTTGAGAAGCAATAATCAGAGGGGCCCCGGTGATTCCTGCAGCAACCATGGTATCTACGACAGACGATGCCCGCAGCTTTTCCATGCAACCAAAATAATACACTTGTAGTCCAGACAAAATTCTCCTCACCGCTATGAGTTCCAGAGGTGTTCACATTCATTATCTCAGGATATCACCGGCCAGGTTTAGCCTCCGCTTTATTCATCCAGGGCCCCCAGCCATTCGATGATGCGCTCGACGCCCGTCAGAGTGTTGGTGCAGCAGGCCGCCAGATAGCTATGGTCCAGCCCATCGTCTCCCGGATAATCGCGTAATGCCTTTTCACCATCGAAATCGACAAAGGCCAGCCTGGCAGTAAGCTCGGAAACAGGTCTGCCGAAATCGGAACCTGGTAAAATGGCCACCCCGGTTTCATGTAAAAGCTCGTCACAAAGTTCAGCGCTGGTGAAGATATGCCTCTTCTCCAGCCTCTGGCGGTAATTGTCGAAATCCGGAAAAATATAAAATCCTCCCTGGGCGGGAATGACATCTATATCGGTTTTGGCCAGCCTCCGGGTTATGTCCCCGGCCAGTGCCCCAAGTATTCGTCGACACCTGTCGACATATATATCGATCTCCGGATTTTCCTGGAAAGCGGCGATCGCCGCATATTGAATTGGAGCGCTGGTGGAGGTGAAGGTCTCACTGGCCACCGTTGCCATGGCATTGGTGATCCAGCGCATGGCCTCCGGAACAATGAAAAGTCCCAGCCTCCAGCCGCCTGCCCCGCACCACTTACTCAACCCACCGCTGAATATCGTCCCTTCCGGATAATAGTCGATAATGGAAGTATGCTTGCCGGAGAAAGTCATCCTGGCATAAATCTCATCGGAGAGTACCAGCACCTGGTATTTAGAGACGACTTCGGCAAGCTCTTCCAGTTCATTGGCATCATAGGTCTGGCCGGTGGGATTGGAAGGATAATTGAGAATCAGCATGCGGGATCGTCCGGGATCGAGCCTGCAGATACTGTCTATCTGCTCTGCTGTAACTTTCCAGCGGTCTCTTTTCTCGGTGACGATATTGTTGACGTGCCGGCCGATGATTCTGGCCTGTGGCGCATAGGAAACCCAGGCGGGTATGGGTATCAATATCTCTCCATCGTAAACCAGCTGAAGGATAAACATCAGCTCCTTGGAGCCGGGTCCGATGATGACATCCTCAATATCGCAGCCGATGCCATAGGAGGCACAGTGACTTGCGGCAAGGGTCCGGCGCAATTCCTCGAGCCCCTTGACGGCGAGGTAATCTTTCTGGTGAGCATTTTCCTGAAGCGCCCTGACCACCGGTTCCGGGACTGGGAAAGGCGACTGCCCCAGGCCCAGCCGGTAGATGGTTTTCCCTTCTTTTTGCAGTTGTCTGCATAATTGCTGGATGGCAATGGTAGCGGAAGTTGAAAGTCCACCGAGGTTATTATTGAGATGTGTTTTTGGAGAATTGTGATAAATCATGCACCCTCCCGATATTACTATTCAGTTTTCCCTGGTTATCAAGACAGAGAAGCAAATTGGTCAATCCACATTTTTTCCAAACACCAGTCGTCCGCCAAGACTTCCGGCAAATCCCGCCACCGCAAGTACGACAGCACACAGGGAAATGTACGTCCAGCCCGCAGTTCCTCCGGAAAACACAACCTGCGGATCTAAAATCCTCCAGAAAACCAATATGATCATGAGTACGGCTATAATGGCACTGCAGGCCCATTTGGCCTTGAAGATAAATGTTCTTGCCCCGCGATACTTCCTCTTCCAGGCAATAAACCCGGTTGTATAAACCACCGGCAAACTGATGAGAACAAAGATCAGATTGAAAAAAGCCGCCAGCTCCATCGCTCTCTGCTGAAAAAATACGGCAAGAAGGAGAAATACCAGGGCAACCGGCAGTACTCCGTTTGGTATATGGACAGTGATAGGATGAAAATGGTGACGGGTGACGATGGCGCCGATAATCCCGAAAGGTTTCTCCTCCTCAGGCGCCTCGGGGTTTACCGCATTTTTGTCGGTCACCGGCGGATTGTCGCCTGCCGTCTCCTTTTCAGTGATTTCCACAAAAGCGCTTTTGTCAGCGCCGCAGACCGGGCATACATCAGGCGGCTCCTCGCCTGTATGCACATAATTACATACTGTACATCTCCATTTTCTCTGGGCAGCGGGGTCTTTTCCCGGATCGGCTGCAGCCTCCTGTCGTTGTTTTCCTTTTTTTCCCTCCGCCTTCAACTCCTCATTATCGTCTTCACCAGCAATCATGTCCGCTCCGGCTCCACAGGCAGGACAATTTTCAGGTTGTTCATCAGCAGAAAACACATAACCACAAGCAGCACATTTCCATTTTCTCATGCCTGAAACCTCAGATTTCTTATATATTAATTTAATTTAAACACTTTTTTCCACACCGTGGGAATTATGGTTTCGGCGCGAATCTATTTTCCAGATAAAATTTATGGCACATGCCCACCACCGGGATGAGACAGCCAGAAGCCTGCGGAGAAAGCACGTTCTCGGAGTCGGAATTTATGCCCGTATGGGTGCTTACCGCCCATCTCGGCGTTGTATTCAGAAACCAATGCTCGCAGGTAAGCGCAGACTCCGATATCAAGTATATGGCTGTGCTTGATTTCCTGAAACGCCTCTTAGTCTTCGCTTACCTGATCTGAGAAAAAAAGTAATTCTCCGACACACTCCCAGCCCGACATTTGATGACTCGTGAAATATCCAAGCTAGATAAGTAATCTCTGAATCTTATCATACCTGCAGCACCTGACCAAATACAATTTATCAACCTCTGGAGTTAGTTACCTTCTAAACGGCGTGGTAACTATCCGTTCTTCGGGGCGTCTCTGCAATATCCTCATTGATTATCCAGCAGAAGACCGTAAACGGAAGAAATAGAACGGCTCGAACTCAAAGGAACAAGCCTGAAGAGGCCATTAACCTCTCCTCCATCACTGGTGAAATAGATGTGGCCGTCCTCACCGACAGCAACACCGGCTGGTCTGGCAAATCTGCTGCCGTCACTGCGCTGAAAGCCGGTCACAAGATCTTCAACTCGGACAGCGTCACCGTTTTCAAAAACCACCAGAGAAAGCTGAGGAGGTCTGCGCGACTCCGGCTCTCCACCCGGAGAAGTAGCCCAGGAACCATGAACGGCCACCACCGCACTACCGTCGTGCTCTCCGCCCAGGCTGGATTCCTGCAGGAAAGTCAATCCCATCGGGGTCGAACGCGGTGGAAACAGGGCAGCCGGAGCAGTAGCCTGCGAAGCCGGCCGCGGAGGCGTACTTGCCGCACAGCCTGCCTCCCGGAAGCTCCCGTCATAATAGTAGAACCAGGGCATTCCATGAAAGGAATCGGGGCCGAGCGGAGAAAATATCTCCGGCGGCATGTCATATCCCAGATGATCCGGTCCGGCATTGGTCGCATACAACTCATCGGTCTGCGGGTGGAAGGCCAAACCTATGGGATTACGCAGTCCGGAAGAAAACGGTTGAAGATTATCGCTCGCATCAAGGACAAAAACTCCGCCTCTCCTTGTTTGAAAAGGATAACTGTTATCGAGATATTCATCTGAGCAGTTGCCGCTGATGCCAAGCCCCACATAGAGACGGTCATCGGGCCCGGCAATGATAGTCCTGCTCGAATGTCCGCCGGTCGCCGAAGGAATTGAGATTACTTCCATAAAATCAGCTGCGGTTAAACCAGTCGATGCTCCTTGATAATCTGCCGCCAGCACGGCTCCTGTTTCGGCGGCATAAATTCTTCCCTCTTTATAGGCCGCACTATGAATATAGCCTTGGAGGGTCACTAAAATTTCCGCCTCACTATAGGGATATGGAATACGATAGATGGTGGCCCCTCGGGAGCCGATGAGCATCTCTCCGTCAGGTCCCAGGGCAATAGCTCGCGGACGACCGATATCGGCCACATACTCGACGGTCATGCCCAGTGGAACCTGCAGTTCGATGGAGTAGCCGTTGACGGTTATATTCCGGCTCTGCAGAGGCAGAGCATAGAGCACATCAACCGAACCGAAGAAAATACAGCAGATCAGAACGATAATTTTTTTCATATTTGACTCCTGGGTGGATTTGTATTTTTCTGAATGAAAGATATCTCTACAATAAGTGTTGCCTATCCACTTGTCAGGGAAGATGGCGTCGCCCTCATCGAATATTTTCAGGCTCATTACAGCAATGTAATGCTTATGAAAGGTTATGGTAATGTTGAGCTGGTATAGTGGCTGGATCAAAAGGAAAAGACTGGTCATGTCCTATAAGGAGAAGATATGTGGAAAAATAATACCGAGCCGAATGTGGCTGCATACCCGCCACAGCCGGAAAATTATGACGGCGAACAATCTCATCAGGACGTCTACGGCTCCATTGCCAAGATAAATGAAGCGGTCAGGGCCAGCGCAGTCTGGCTGGATCCCTTTCGGCGGCAGATGGCAAAAGCGGTTATCGGCCAGAGTGATCTTGTCGAGCGTTTGTTGGTGGGCCTGCTCACCGGCGGCCATGTCCTCCTTGAGGGATTGCCGGGACTGGCCAAAACACTCTCCGTGAAAACTCTGGCGATGACGATCCACTCGGACTTCAGGCGAATCCAGTTTACCCCGGATATGCTGCCGGCCGATATCATCGGCACCGAGATATACAACCCCAGAGACACAGCTTTCGAGATCAAAAAGGGCCCGATTTTCGCCTCGATCATCCTGGCCGATGAAATCAACAGAGCACCGGCCAAGGTGCAGTCTGCGCTCCTTGAAGCCATGCAGGAGAAACAGGTTACCATTGGCGATCAGACCTTTCAGCTTCCCGAGCTTTTTCTGGTTCTGGCCACCCAGAATCCAATTGAACAGGAAGGCACCTATCCCCTGCCGGAGGCCCAGATGGACCGCTTTATGCTGAAGACCATTGTCGGGTATCCCTCAAAGGCGGAAGAGAGGCGCATCCTCGATGAAGTGGAGCGGACGGACAGGACCGTCAAGGTCAGCCCGGTCATATCCCCAGAAGATATACTCGCAGCACGAAAGATTGTCGACACCATCTATATAGATGATAAAATAAAGGATTATATCATCTCACTGGTTTGCGCCACGCGGGATCCGCGCGCCTTCAAGCTCGATCTGCATGAATACATCGAAACCGGAGCGAGTCCAAGGGCCACCATTAACCTCAAGGCCGTTGCCAGGGCGCTTGCCTATCTGGCAGGACGCGGGTTCGTCACGCCGGATGACGTCAAATCCGCTGCCTGTGATGTTCTGCGGCATCGTATCCGGATCAGCTACGAAGCAGAGGCCGAAGATATCAGCAGCGAGGATATCATCCGCAAAATTCTCGATTCAATACCTGTCCCCTGATCAGATGGAAAACGGATTCACCAAAGAGATCCTGAAGAAGGTCAGACAGATAGAAGTACGCACCAATCGCCTGGTCAATGACAGTCTCGCCGGAAGCTACCACTCCGTCTTCAAGGGCCGGGGCATGAATTTCGACGAAGTCAGGGAATATGTGCCGGGGGACGATATCCGCACCATCGACTGGAATGTGACGGCCCGGACAGGTGTTGCCCATATCAAGAAATTCGTGGAGGAGCGTGAACTCACGATCATGCTGATGATCGATATCAGCGCCTCGGGCGAATTCGGCTCGTCCACCTTGTCGAAGAGAGAGATGATGGCGGAACTCGGTTCGGTGCTGGCCTTCTCCGCGGTACGCAACAACGACAAAGTTGGGCTTATCCTGTTCACCGACTTTATCGAACTCTATATCCCGCCGCAGAAGGGCCGCACCCATATTCTCCGGGTAATCAGGGAAATTCTCTTTTTTACGCCGGAACGAAAAGAGACGGACCTCCGCGTTCCCCTCGATTTTGTCAACAGGGTGATCAAGCGGAAATGCGTGGCCTTCCTGATCTCCGACTTTTGCCTTGGTGAGGACTTTGATGGTACTCTGGCCCGGCTCTCGCATGCTCTGAAGATCGGCAGTAAACGGCACGATCTTATCAGCCTGATGGTTTCAGACCCCAGAGAAACCGAGTTGCCCGACGTCGGCAGGATCACTCTGGAAGATGCGGAAAGCGGACATCAGGTGGAGCTGGACACTTCCGATCCTGCAGTACGCCGTGGCTACCGCGAAATCGCCGAAGAAAACCGGCGCAAGATACATCACACCATTCGTTCGGCCGGGGTTGACCTGCTCGACCTTTCCACTGAAGTATCTTACCTGCCGCCGCTGCTGGGCTTTTTCGGAGCACGCCGGAGGAGGATGCGGCGATGAAATTGCCCTTTCGGATTTTTCAACACGCCTTGATGGTGGTGATATGTCTTCCTGTCTCAGCAATCGGCCAGAACGATCTGATGCTGCAGCATCCCAACACACCTCCAGCCACTGCCAAAAACCACTTCTACGATATTTATGGACCTGTGTTGCTGCCGGACCCTGTCAATTGGGCGCTCTATATTGCCGCCGGTGTCGCTGCCGCCGCCGTCATTGCCCTTGCTGTTTTTTTCCTGAAACGACGAAAGAAAAAGAAGCCTGAGACAGTTGTTGCTCCACATCAGGCAGCTCTGGCCGAACTTGCTTCAGCCCGCGCCTATCTGGAGAGAGGCCAGTCGCTGCTCTATGCTCAGAGGATCTCGGAAATATTGCGGGACTATATCGAGAAAAGATTCTCCATTCGTTCCACCCGGCAGACGACCTCCGAATTTCTCTTATCGATTCAGGCTGAACAGGAGAGCAAGCCCGCTCGGTTGCTGCCTTTTGAGAAATCCCTGGCCCATTGTCTCAACCAATGCGATCTGGCCAAATATGCCTGCAAAACGACAGGGAGAGAACAGATGGAAGAGATGGAGAAGAGTATCCGGTGTTTCATCGAGGACACCACCCGGGAGGAGAAATGATGCGGTTTGTCTACCCCCAGCTTCTCTGGCTGCTCGCTCTTTTGCCGCTGCTGCTGATTCTCAAGGGTAAAAGAGGCGCCGCCCCGGCGCTTTTGTTTTCCTCGACCACCGTGGCGAGAACCCTTGCCCTGGGCCGTAAAGTGAATGCCGGAAATATAGCCCTGACCCTGAAATTACTTGCCATGGCCTTTTTAATCGCGGCCTTGGCCAGGCCGCAGCAGGGCAATACAACCACGGAAATTCACGCCAGTGGAATAGATATTCTTCTTGCCGTCGATGTTTCAGGATCCATGGAAGCCATGGATTTTACCCTGCGGGGCCGCTCGGTAAACCGGCTCGATGCGGTGAAGGATGTTGTGGCAAAATTTATTGAAGACCGCCCAAACGACCGCATCGGCCTGGTGGCTTTCGCCGGCAAACCCTATCTGGTCAGCCCGCTCACTCTTGACCATGACTGGCTGCGCAAACGACTCGATTCCCTGTATATTGGTATGATCGAAGACGGCACCGCCATCGGTTCGGCCATCGGTACATCGGTGAACAGGCTGCGGGATCAGGAAGCTACATCCCGCATTGTCATTCTGCTCACCGACGGCGTCAACACCAGCGGCAGGGTGCCGCCGCTGATCGCCGCCGAAGCGGCGCAGGCCATGCAGATAAAGGTATATACCATCGGCGCCGGAACCCGCGGCCTGGCACCCTATCCGGTCATGCAGGGAGGCAAACGACGTCTGGTGAAGGCCCAGGTTGATATCGACGAGGAAACACTGCGCAAAGTTGCCGACAAGACAGGGGCGCTCTATTTTCGTGCAACCGATACCAACTCGCTCGAAGAGATATATGCTGAGATCAATTCCATGGAGACAACTATCCGAAGCATAAAAAAATTCGAGAATTATCGGGAGCTCTTCCCCTTTTTGCTGGCAGCGGTCTTTGTCCTTCTGGCCGCATCCTTCGTTATGGACCGTAACCGTCTGCCCTAGGAGTTGTCATGAGTTTTGCCCAACCTCTATGGATAGCCGCCGGACTGCTCTGCTGCAGTGTCATGTATCTCCTTCATCTGCATCTGGAGAAAAAGCGTAATTGTGCCCTGCAGGTTTTTGCCGCCCAAACCCTGCTGGCCGGTCTGACCCGCAATGTCTCTTCGAACAAGAGAAAGATCAGGCTTTTTCTGCTCCTGGGCACTGTTTTTTTCTGTTTTCTGGCACTGGCCCGCCCGCAGTACGGCCATCGCTGGATAGATGTGAAGCGTAAGGGTATCGATATTCTCTTTGCCATAGACACATCCGCCAGCATGCTCGCTGAAGATATACGGCCCAACAGACTGGAGCGCTCGAAATTTGCGATCCTCGATTTCGTCAACCAGCTGGAAGGCGACCGGGTCGGCCTGATGCCTTTTGCCGGCTCAGCCTACCTCATGTCCCCTTTAACGGTAGATTACCATGCCTTCGAACAATCGCTTCAGGCTGTCGACACCACGCTTATCCCGGATCCCGGAACCAATCTGGCCGCTGCCATCACGCATGCCGAATCGGTACTGCGCAACGATGCCAATCATAAGCTCCTGATAATAGTCACCGATGGAGAAAATTTACAAGGGGATGCCATAGCGGCCGCCTCCACTGCCGCCCAAAGGAACCTGACCATTTTCACGGTCGGAGTCGGCACCCCCGAAGGAGAACTCATCCCTTTGAAAAAAGGCGACTCTCCGGAATTCGTCAAGAATGATTCCGGTCAGTTTGTCGTTTCCCGGCTGGATGAACAATCGCTGCGGGACATCGCCCGGAAAACCGATGGCCTTTATGCGCCGCTGGGCAACAGGGGGCAGGGTCTTCAGACGATTTACAATGAGAAGCTTATTCTTATCCCCAAGGAAGAGCTTGCCGAGAAACGGCATAAGGTGCCGGTGGAACGATTCCCCTGGTTCCTGGGCATCGCCCTTCTCCTGTTATTTGTGGAATACCTGATGGTCAGCCGGCGGATAGAGGGGTTGGCCTTCCAACTCCCCCGAAAGCTGCGTGGCAAGATGGTAATGATGCTATTCCTGCTGCCTGCAGCCGTATTTCACTCTCTTTCCGCCGTCATGGCATCGCCTGGAGAACAGGCTTTTCAGGAAGAAGACTATCTGGCTGCAGCCGAATATTATGACAACGTCCTTGCAAATGATCCCGACAATGGTGCCCTGCTCTACAATTACGGAACCGCTGCCTATAAGAACAATCTCCATGATGAAGCAATTGCTTCCTTCAACAGGGCGCTTCAGAGTGACGATCTTCTTCTCCAGCAAAAAGCCTATTACAACCGGGGTAATGCCCAGTTCAAAAAGGGTGAAGAGAGCCTGCAGGCAGATTCCCGCAAAACCATTGAACACTGGCAGGACGCTTTGGCATCCTACGAGGCTTCCCTGCAGCTGCAGCCTGATAATAAAGAAGCGGCAGCCAATCACCGTTTCGTAGAAAAAAAACTGGAAGAGCTGCAACAACGGCAACAGGAGCAGAATAAGGAAGAAAAAAACCAGGGCGAAGAAGACACCGACAGCCAAAACGGTAATAGGAACAGCCCGGAACAAGAGCCCCCCCCGCAGCAACAGGATAAAGAAGGAGAAAACAGCAGCGAGATTCCGGCTGAACCGGAAGAGCAGGAAAGAGGAGGCCAGGAGACAACTGAGCTGAAAGAGCAAGAAGACGCGGAGAAAAAACCGCAGCCGGAGAGCTCGAGGGACGGAGAGAAACCGCGGCAGGGACAGGAAGGAAAAATGAGCAGGGAGGAAGCCCGGCAATTGCTGGAGGAGATGAAAAATGAAGACGGCACCCTCAATTTTATCCCCAAAACGGATCATAAGCCATCCAACACCCAAGGGAGAAACTGGTAATGAGCAGATTTTTTGATATGTCTCGGCTCGGGATAGTTTTTCTCGGATTTTTAATTCCATTTTTTCTGTCAGGACCCAATCCCGTTCTGGCCCGGAATACACCTGATCTTACCGTTGCCCTTAATACATTGGCCTTCTCAATCGATTCGGCCGCCTATCTTTCAATCACCGTCACCGGCGCCTCTTCGGCCGATATTGATCTGCCGGAGGTTGAAAACCTGATTTTTCAGAGAAGGGAGCAGCGCTCCAGTACTCAGGTGATAAACAGCTCCATAACCTCTTCAATCACCTATATTTACGTAATGCAGGCCCTGCGAACGGGAACTTTCACCATCCCTTCCTTTAAAGTGAAGACCGGAAATGAAATACTTTTGTCGGAACCGCTCACCTTTGAAGTAAAATCAGGAAGTTCTTCAAATGAACCGAATTCAATCAGCACTGAGAGGGAAAAGGATTCCAGCAAAAATGTCTTTGTCATTGTCGAAGGTTTGCCGGAGAAGGCTTATGTCGGGGAGATTCTGCCGGTTCAGATCAAAGCGTATTTTCGTCAGGGAATACGCGCTGAAATCCAGAGAATGCCGGAGATCAACGGCGATGGTTTTATGCTCAACCCATCCTCGGGCGAAGCTGAACAGAAAGTCGAAGCCCATAACGGCAGAACTTACTCCGTGATTACCTGGCGGTCGTCCCTTTCGCCGATCAAGGAGGGCCAATATGATTTCCAGGTAAATCTCGATTCCACTCTGCTGGTGCCGCAAAAAAACAGCAGGTCGCCTTTTTTCGGCAACGACCCTTTAGCTGATGATTTTTTTGGCGATCTTTTCGGCAGCATAAAAAGAGAGGAGGTTCATCTGCTCAGTCCGAAACACCCCATAGTCATCCTGCCTCTGCCGCAACAGGGCAGACCTGAAAATTTCAGCGGCGCTGTGGGCAGATTCGAATTTGACCTGAAGGCCGCTCCCGATACTATCGGAATTGGGGATCCTGTGACCCTTACTATGACAATTTCGGGAAAAGGCAATTTCGACCGGGTTTCCGCTCCGCAATTTCCGGCAGCCAGTGAGTGGAAAACCTATTCTCCTACCGTACGCTTTGAAAATGACGGCAGCAGCTATCAGGGCAAAAAGATCTTCGAACAGGCAATTGTTGCCGAACGTGCTGAAATAAAAGCTATCCCAGCACTGAGCTTCAGTTTTTTCGACCCTGAAAAACAAACATATGTAACCAAAACAACGGCTGCGCTGCCGCTGACCATAAACGCAGACCCTGCCCATGCATCCGCCCCGGCGGCCGTGTCTCCGGCAGAGCCGGCGACAAGCCCGTCACTGCAGAGCGAAAGTCCACCGGCTGTGCAGCTACGCCTGGAAACCGGGACATTCGTCGCGGAAATCATTCCTGTTTATCAGCGCAGCTGGTTTATTGCCATCCTGATCCTCTGCACACTTTTACTGCTTTCGATATTGACACTGACCCTGATGCGAAATCACCGCGCCGGCAACAGTGAACTGCTGCTCCAAAAGCGTCAGCGGAAACATCTTTCTGCGGAACTGCAGGCTCTGAGGCAGGACATTGAAGCCGGCGATGAAGCTGCTTTTGTACTCCGCTGCCGACGCATCATTCAAGCGCAGCTGGCGCTGCCATGGAAAATCGCGCCAGCCGCCATAACCCTGCATGATCTGCAGAGCAGGCTGCCCGCGGATTCGCCGCTTATTCTCCTCTTTGCAGCGACAGAAGAACATGCCTACGGTGGGCTGCACCTCTCAACCGAGGAAATGAAAGAGTATTTTACAATTGTGGAAAAGGAACTGGGGGAGGTGACCTCATGATCCAGCTCAGCCGGATTGGAATGCTTGCCGGTAAACTTGCGGGTACCCTGAAAAATGAGATTTTTCGCTCACGGTCGAGACGTGGCAGAAAAATTTACCGGAGGCATATATTTTATATTCCGAAGATAAATTTTACTGACACAACGAAGAGATTGGCTGAAAAGGCCATTTCTCATGGTGGCCTGGTGTTAATCATTATGATAATGCTGCTCTACTCCAGCGGCCATTGCGCTGAAACCGGGCAGGGCCCAGCCCAAAGGTTCGATGAAGCCAACCAGGCCTATACCGAGAGGAAGTATCAGCAGGCCATCACAATTTACAGAAGCTTAATCGGCGAATTTGGCTTTTCCGCGGAACTCCTCCATAATCTGGCCAACAGTTATGCCGGAGCAGGGCGGGATGGAGAGGCAATTCTTCACTACCTGCGCGGGTTGAGAATCGCTCCGGGAGATGACGACCTGCGCGGAGATCTTGCCATGATACGAGAGAGGAACGGGCTGTTTTCGGAGCAAAAGAGTCTGGGTGAGAAGCTTCTCGGTCACTATGACATGAACCAGTGGGCGTTGCTGGCGCTTTGCGGCTACGGTGTTCTCACCCTGCTTCTCATGCTATCCCTGGGCTTCCGTTTCAGAAAAGGGCGGTCGACTCTCTGCCTCCTGCTTGTCGGTTTTATCGCTCTCGCCGGTCTGGGCGCCTATCGGCAGCACACCTTGTGGAATAGCGGAGTGATTACCGAAGGGGACATCAGGCTGCTGACATCCCCTTTCGATTCAGCCGCGTCTCTGGGCAGTCTGGAAGAGGGGACCCTGGTCCATGCCGGAAAGCAACATGGAGACTATCACTATGTACAGGACGAGAAAGGCAGATCAGGATGGATTCCCACTACCTCCTTTGAGCAGATCAATACCAGTCATATCACATATTCCCAAGGTGGTGCTGGACGATAGAAACCGCGGCAATGACAGCGGTTTCAGCCCGCAGTATCCGCTGTCCCAGACCCACCGTTTGCCAGCCGGCGCGGCCGGCACGCTCAATTTCCTCCTCGCTGAAACCGCCTTCCGGCCCGAAAAGGAGAAAAACCGGACTGCCGGGCCTTAACGACTCCTGCAGGGAGGCCAGGTCCGTCTCCCTTTCATGCTCCCAGAAAAGCAGTTTTACCACATTGTCTTCGATTTCCGGCAGGTCGATAATCTCGTCGAAGGGGTGAATGGCCTGAAGATCCATGGGTCGGGAACGCAGACATTGTTTGCATGCCTCGTCGATAATGCGGCGCCAGCGCTCCCCCTTTCCCCGATATTGCCGTATCCAATCACCCTGGCAGCGACTGCTCGAAAACGGGTAAAAGCCGTCAACCCCGAGCTCGGTGCATTTCTGCAGCACCAGTTCCAGCTTTTTTGTTTTTATAACTCCCTGTCCAACCAGCAATCCGGTATTTTCCCTCTTCGCTCCGCTCCTCTCGGCCAGTATGCGCAGCCGCACATTCTCGGATGTGTCCATAATTTCAGCAAGATAAACAGTCCCTTTACCGTCCTGAAGCTCTACCTGCCGACCAGGCTTGTAACGTAGAACCCTGCTGATATGACGTGATTCGTCTCCACAGAGAATCACCGTCTCTCCGCGGCGTTGTTCAGCATTAAAGAAAAATCGTCTCATAATCCCATACCATTCCCGGTGTAGTGCGATAGTGGCAAGCTATCTTCTTTCCACAGATTTATCCAGATTTTTTGCAGGGCAGCTGGCCAGTCCCCGGCCAGCTGATATAAAATTCATATTCCTGCCTTTACTTATGCCTCCCAAAATTTACTGTTCCAATAAGGAAGTGTTATCGCACCGGTGCCACCGGAGAGCATATCGAGCTTTTATGAGCCCAGCATCAAGGAGTACTCAGGAGGAGCGTCGGCCCGGAATGATTTTTCCAAGGCAGTCAGAACAGCTGTTATTAATAAGCGGGCCGGCGGCGCCGGCCTGATTACCGGACGCAAGGCCTTCCAGCGGCCGATGCGGAAAGGAGTAAAGCTCCTGAATACCATTCAGGATGTATATCTCTCATATGCGGTAACCATAGCCTGAGTCTATTTAAAAGAAAAATGATCCATTTGTTTGACATCCAGGCTTAACTCAACTATTAATCTGAATAACTGGTATTTGTCCCCGAAATCAGCACAATTACATCATCCTGAACATGAACAAAAATGACCGTAGGTACCACGAACGCTTTCTCCTGCAGCTCCAGGCCAAATTAAGCGCCGCTGCGGATAGTGCGGGAAATCCGATCAATGAAGTAACCACCGCGGTAAATATAAGCTCCGGGGGCGCCTTCCTGATCACCGATATACCAATTCCCCTGGCCAGCAAGGTATACCTTGAATTTTTGGTCGATTACGATCAATTGAAAAAACTCCGTTTTATCCTTTCGGCGGGCAGCCTGAAGAAGCTCGGAGCCGAGAAAATCTGGGTTAAGGCAACTGGGGTCGTCATTCGCGCCGAGGAGACGGGTCTGGGGATCATTTTTGATCAGGATTACCAGCTTTCACCCATGGATACGGCCACGTAATTTCGGAATCAGCGCACCTTTTTAAAAAGCAGCGCCGCCCATTCATCCCGGTCCTTTCTCTTTTGCAGGCTAAAGCCCAGATCCTCGTAAACGTCGATTAGAGACTCAGCCTGCCGCTCCTGGAGAATACCCGAGAGAATCAAAAGGCCATCCTTTATAATCAGGCGATGTAAATCTGCCGACATCCACTCTAAGACATCATAGACGATGTTGGCTATAACCAGAGAAGCTTCCTCTTCCAATTGCGCCAGTGGAGTCTCTCTTACTTCCATAACGGCACCAAGAGCGTTCTTCTCTATATTCTCGGCAGCCGCAGCAACGGCAATGGGGTCATTATCTATACCAAGTACCTTTTCTGCTCCCAATAAAGCTGCCGCCATTCCCAGAATCCCCGTTCCGGTTCCGACATCGAGTACAGTGCGAAGTCCATTGGGCTGCGCCATCACTTCCTTCAGCATCTGCAAGGCAAGAGCCGTGGTGGCATGGTGCCCTGTGCCGAATGCCATACCCGGATCCATGACCAGGACCTCCTCTCCGGGTTTAGGCTGGTATTTCTCCCAGGAGGGCGCTATTACAAGTCCGTCAGTAACGGCAAAAGGTAAAAAATGCTTCTTCCAGTTCTTTCCCCAATCCTCCTCTTCTATTATCGTCCAGCTGAGTTCAGGCGGGTTTACCTGAAAAATTTCCGCCAGCTCCAGAGTGTGATCAGCGACCAGCCGGAGTACCTTTTCAAGCTCATCCTGAGTCGGATTTTCCTTCTCAACATAGGCATTGAGGGACTTCAGATAAATATCTTCATCAATGCCGATTTCCACCCCCGCACCGACGATGCCGATAAGGAAATCGGCAATAGAATCGACCAGAACCGGTTCTGTAATAAATGAGAGCTTTAGCCATCTTTTCATTTTAATCCTTGTTGCGTGGTTAAGATTTCAATCGGTCGCCTTCACAAGTCATAGGGATCTTTTATCCAGCAGTCTGCTCTTTAACTTGAGGAGGAATCAATCAGGATACGACTCCAACAAATATATTTCGACAAAAAAAGTATTTCAGATTACCTTTAGAGGTCTTTGGAACGTGCCCTTCAGTACATAATACTTTGGACACTTTCGACACTCTTGGGAACTCTGCCGAAGAGATTATTCATTACCTCTTAGCATCATATTTTCCCGTGAAACATCATTTTTACAACGCCATCGACTATAATACTCAATTCATTGCCTGCCCTGACTGTGATCTGTTGATGCATAAGATACGGCCCCCCGATGATGGGAAGAGCGCGTGTCCCAGATGCGGCCGTGTACTCCTTCAGCATTGCCGGGACAGTGTAACCAGGTCGCTTGCCCTGGCGTTGGCTGGGATGTGTCTCTACTTTCCCGCCGTCCTCATGCCTCTCTTGACTTTTCAGCAGCTCGGCCTGCACGAAACCGGCAATATCCTGCAGACCATAATGAAATTTCTCGACAGAGACTATTATTTTGTTGCCGCTGCAGTATTCTTTTCTGTCGTCATTTTTCCGTTGCTTAAGCTCTCTCTTCTGGCAACTGTGGCTTTATGCCTTCGTATTGGCAAGTATCCGCCCTTTCTGGGCAGATTATTCCGAATATATAACCATCTTGGAGAATGGGTCATGGTCGAAGTCTATCTTCTCGGCATTGTGATAACGGTTATCAAGATGCTGCAAACGGTGGAAATAGATTTCAATATAGGCTTTTTCTGTTTTACAGGCCTGGTCTTGATAACCATGGCAAGTTCGCTGGCAGTATGCCGGGAAAGCTTCTGGAATCTTATAGAAAATAAGGGGAAGAGCGATTCGCTGCAGGTACAGAGAGATACTGCTTCTACTTTCCCTTTCGCTAATCATACGGCGGCCGGCAATAGTCTGGCGGTCTGCAGCGATTGCGATAGGCTCTCGCCTGTCCTGGAGTCTATGCCTGAGGGGCAGCAACGCTGCAGTCGCTGCGGCGCCGTTCTGCACCTGCGGAAACCAGCCAGTCTCGGCCGGACCTGGGCACTCATAATCACCGCCGCCCTTTTTCTCTATCCCGCCAATTTTTTACCTATAATGCGTGTCGAATTTTTCGGTATACCCAGCCATTCCACCATTCTCGACGGTATTATACTCTTCTTTCAGGACGGCTCCTATATCATAGGGCTGATAATACTTACAGCCTCGATCCTGGTTCCCGTCTTCAAAATTGTGGGTCTGGCCATAGTCCTGCTCACTATTAAATTTAATCGTCCGAGATACCTGCGGCAGAAAACGGCTATGTTTCGTTTTATAGCGTTTATCGGCAGATGGTCCATGCTTGATATCTTTGTCATTGCCCTGCTTGGTTTTTTTGTGAATTTTGGTTTTTTCTCCTCAATTGAAACAGCACCGGCAGCTACCTATTTCTGCCTGATGGTGGTCGCCACAATGCTTGCAGCGCTAACATTCGACCCACGAATCATGTGGGATCTGCTATCCTCGGAAAAACCGCAGGATAAATCGGCAATAACCGGGGAAACACTTCATGGAACCAACTCCTGAATTCAAGAAGAAAAAAGGCATTTCACCGGTCTGGATTCTTCCCATTATCGCTCTGTGCATCAGTGGCTGGATCGCCTATACCAGCTACCAGAATGCCGGCATCGGTATTGTTATTTTTTTTGATGACGCCAGCGGCATCACCCCGGGGAAAACCCAGATAATTTACCGCGGCATTCCCATCGGCCAGATTTCCCAACTCGAGCCCGATCTTGACAACCGGAGAATCAAGGCCCTTGCTGAAATAGACAAAACAGCAAGCGGTCTGCTCGTCGAAGATACCAGGTTCTGGATTGTCAAGCCGGAAATTTCGGCCGCCAGCGTTCAGGGCCTCGACACTCTTCTCTCCGGTAGTTATATCGGCATCCAGCCGGGGACCTCATCGGATCCGGAGGAAATCTTTACGGGATTGTCCTCGCCGCCGCCGATACCGGCCGAAACTCCGGGCCTCCATGTCAAACTGCGCGCAGAAGAGCTGGGTTCCGTGCAAACCGGGTCAGGCATCTATTTCCGAAATATACGTATCGGCTCCGTCACCAATGTTGAACTTGAACAGGGTAACGCTTTCGTCATCATCAACATCTACATCAAACCTGATTATGCTCATCTGGTAAAAGAAGACAGCAGATTCAGTAAGGCCGGCGGTATAAATATTTCCGGAAAACTCACCAACCTGGAAGTACAAATAGAATCCCTGGCCTCACTTTTAAAGGGCGGAATTGTCCTGTTTACCCCGGAGGTATTTAAAGATTCCAAGCCTGCCCAAAACCGACAGATTTTCCCCCTGTATGAAAACATCGAATCGGCCAGATACGGCATTCCCATGACACTTCAGCTCGCCTCCAGCACTGGAATTACCGAGGGAGAAACTCAAGTTATCTATCGGGGACTGGTTGCCGGTATAGTCGAGAAGATCGAATTCAACGAGGATGAACGGCATTCGGTAACCGCTCATATTATGCTTGATCCCAGGGCGGAAGGGATCCTCCGCAGCACCACTGAATTCTGGATAGTCAGGCCCGAGATTAGTCTTGAGGGCATGGAAAACCTGGATACTATCCTCTCCGGCCCGTTTATCACTTTTCTTCCGGGTGATGGACCATTTAGAAGAAATTTTGAGATTCTGCCGGAACCGCCGCCCCTGAGGCCCCTGCGGCCCGGATCCGAACTGCTCCTCAGCGCCGCGAAATCACACTCTATTAATAAAGGTGCTCCGGTAAAATATAAAGAGAAGAAGGTCGGCGAGGTCCTGGATGTCGGATTTGATGATGATTTTGACAAATCGGAAATACTGATATTCATCTATGAGCAATATGAAGAGCTTGTTCAACCCACTTCCGTTTTCTGGAAAGAAGGAGGTATCGCCTTTGATGCCGGCTTCTCCGGTGTTCATTTGCAGACGGACTCTCTCAATGCCGTCTTAAACGGCGGAATTTCATTTATCACCCCAAAAGCTGCCGCCGCCACTTCCCCCGAAAAGGCTGACAATATCAACTTTTCCGTATATGAAAGTTACGCCGAGGCTGTGAGAGAATCCCCCCTGCTCCAGTCCGACGGTTATCATTTTCAATTAAAAACGGACAATCCCGAATCCTTTAAGGTTGGGACCCCACTCTATTATCAGAAAATCGAGGTTGGGAAAGTAACCGGGTTTCGCCTCTCGGAGGATAACCACACCACAATTATAGACTGTTTTCTGGAAAAACAATACGCGGGTACGGTTAACTCTTCTTCGCGATTTTACAATATCAGCGGCATAACCGTCAAAGGCAGCCTCTCCGGATTCACCGTGGCTGCCCAATCTCTTCAATCCATTGTTACCGGGGGTATCGGTTTCTTTACCCCTCAGCGGAATGCCATCCCCCAAAAGAACGACATTTTTCCTCTCTATGCCGATAGAAGCGCGGCCGAAGATATCGATAAGATAACCGTTTCCGTCAGGTTCCGTGAATCAGGCGATCTGCGCAAGGGCTCCCCTGTCAGGTATAAAGGTGTGGAAATAGGTTATGTAAGTGATCTCAGCTTTGCAGATGAAATGATTGATATAATAGTAAAGCTTTCGATTGATAAAGAAGCCGAGTCCTTTTTTCGGAGCGGTACAATGATATGGACCGAAAAAGCGGAGATGAGCCTTTCCGGCATCAGGAACTTGAAAAATGTCCTTTTTGGCTCTTATCTCAGTATCCTGCCGGGATCCGGCAATCTCAGTAAAGAATTTATCGCTCTGTCCGACCCCCCATCCATCACCGTGGAGAATACTGCGGGATTGCATGTCGTCCTTGAAAGCAAGCATCTCGGATCGCTGAAAATCGACTCACCGGTCTTCTACAGGCAAGTAAAAATCGGCAAGGTAGTGGGCTACAAACTCTCCGATACCTTCAGAAGTGTCTTTATCCATTTAAACATTGAAGATCCTTACAGGCCTTTAATCCGGGAGAATACCAAGTTCTGGAAAGCAAGCGGCGCCAGGATTGAAGGTGGTTTGTTCTCCGGACTTTCCGTCTCGATAGAATCACTGGAGGCATTATTGGCCGGAGGGATCGCCGTGGCGACTCCGAATAATTCCAGGATGCTGAGTGGTTCGGAAAAATACCACTTCACTCTGCATGATCAGGCCGAAAAGGAATGGCTGGACTGGCAACCTGAAATAAAGCTCGTGGAAGGGGAGGAGTAACCGCCTTCTTCTGTCTGTATATCAAAATTATCTATTCAACGAAGATTTCCTAATCTAATTTTACGATATTTTATTATTGATCATGCTGCTGATATCTTTTTATATATTAACACTCAAGATCTGACCCTCATTCTTCCCTGAAAAGCCATCCACTTGATTCATTCATCACTTTCGGTTATAATTTATTCGATCAAAAAAACTTGAAAGATATCGAAGCGGCACCAGAGCTTCGTCTTTCACTGCCCGTTATCGACTGCGACACATCTCATTACCCCGGCTTTTTCACACTTTGATACTGTCGTATACTATTAATATCGATTTCCCATACAGGTTTCTTATGCCGGAAAGCGCCTTTTCCTGACATTATTCTTATGAAAGAAGAGCTTACTCAAGATGCAATGAAGCTGCCGCTCTTGATTTCGGTTCCTCATGGCGGCTATAGCGTTCCCCTTGACATAGTGCATCGGATAGCCTTGGATTTTTCGGATATTTTTCGCGATAGCGATCCCTGTACCCGTTCCATCTATTCTTTCAGGGATGAAGTCTGCTATTACCATGATTCCGATATCGCCAGAGCCATAATCGATCTCAACAGAGCTCCCGATGATCTGCCTCCCGAAAATCCTGATGGTGTGGTCAAGAGCCACACGGTCATGGAAACCCCGGTGTACCGTCAGGGACACCGACCTGACAGTCGGCTCATCCGGGATCTGCTGGAAAGATATTACTACCCCTATCATCAGCAAATAGCTGAGGACATGGCTGATCCCGCCCTGGTCTGCGGTCTGGATTGCCACTCGATGCTCGAGTATCCTCCAGGGACCGATGCCGGAGAAAATGAAAGACCTTTTATCTGCCTCAGCAACTGCGGTGATGAAAACGGCTCGGGAGAAGATCTGGATATCTCCTGCCCCGCTGATCTTATCAATCTCTTCGCCGACTGCCTGCGCTCTGAATTTCCCGAAGAAGCTGACCGGATCGTCCTTAATAATCCCTTTAAAGGCGGACATATCTCGCAACTGCACGGCAGGCAGATTCCCTGGATTCAGATCGAACTTAACCGGAGTGCTTACCTGAGTCGTCCGTGGTTTGATTCTGAAAGCCTGCAGGTCAAGGGAAAACGGCTGCAGTATCTGCGCCATAAGCTTTTCCAGGCCATTCTTTCCTTCTGTGAAGAAGCCGGCAGCATGCGGTATTTGCCGAATCAACCCCGTCTGCAGTATCATCTGAGACATTTTGCCCCGTCCCTGCTGTAGTTTTTTAAACTCATCTTGTTGTTATTCCAAAATAATCCTGTTTTCTAAAAATTAATATACCCCTCGTGTGTCTTCCCGCATTACTTTGACAATCACATCCGTCTCTGCTACATTCTCCCGGCTGTTTCTTGTTTCTCATACATACTTCCGGAGTCTTTTAATGTTCAACAGCAGTCAGACAGGCACCTGTGGTTCCGCAATGGCCTTTGCTACGGCAAAATGGACGATTTTTCTCATTCTTATCCTGACCTATATACTTGTCTATTTCCACAGAATGGCCCCAGGGGTTGTCTCTGAATATCTGATGATGGAGTTTCAGATTACCGGCACCCAGTTGGGAACCCTTTCTGCTATTTATTTCTTCGTCTACGCCTTTATGCAGATTCCTTCGGGTGTGCTTGCCGATACCCTGGGTACACGAACGTCTATTATCAGCGGCAATCTCACAGCAGGGCTCGGTTCCCTCTGTTTTGGCCTGGCGACCTCTTTTGAAATGGCATGTGTCGGCAGATTTCTCGTAGGCCTGGGAGTCTCTGTTGTTTTTGTCGCAATAATGAAAAATAATTCGGTCTGGTTTGAAGAGAGGGTTTTTGGTGTTATGAGCGGACTTACCCTGCTGGTTGGCAACCTTGGTTCTATTCTGGCAGCAGGGCCGCTTTCACTCCTTCTCGATCATTATACCTGGAGGTCTATATTTACCGGTATCGGAGCAATATCAATCGTACTGGCTATCCTGGGGTTTCTTGTGGTTAGAAACAGGCCGGAAGATCTTGGCTTCTCCGCCCCTAACGGCCCTGGAAACCTTCGGGACGGGCTCCAGGACAGCTGGATGAAGAATCTTCTTGAGGTCATGAGAATAACTCGAATCTGGCCCGGTTTCTGGGTGCAGTTCGGTATGGTAGGGGGACTCTACTCATTTATGGGTCTCTGGGCGATCCCTTTCCTGCGGGACACCCAGGCAATGGACAGGAACCAGGCGGCCGATTATGTTACCATGATGATGCTTTTTTTTGCCGGGGGCGCACTTTTTTTGGGCTGGTTTTCCGACAAATTAGGCAAAAGGAAACCTATACTGCTCGGCAGCGTCCTCTGTTATTTCGGTATCTGTGCACTGCTGATGTTCAGCCCATGGCAGCCGGGCCTTGCCGGATATATTCTTTTCAGTCTCATGGGTTTTGCCGGAGCAGGATTCGTTTTGACCTTTGCCTGTGCCAAGGAGATAATTCATCCTGAACTTTCCGGCATGGCAGTAAGTGTCGTCAATACCGGCTGTTTTATAGGCACTGCGCTGATGCAGCCTCTTTTCGGCTGGATAGCTGATATTTACTGGGATGGCCGGGTAGTGGATGGCATGCGTATCTACTCGGCGGCCGATTATCATCATGGATTTTGGGCGATGCTTGTTTTTGCGGCTATAGCGGTTTTGGGTGCGCTACGGGTCCGGGAAACCGGATGCCGTAATATTTACAGAAGCTTCAGCTGAAGTATGCAACTCCCATCGTTATTCCTGGAGAGGCACTGTTGAAAGCAGAGGACCACGAGAGGCCGGCTCTATATAGATAGGCAGAGCGGTATTTCCGGAGAAAGATTAGAGCTTCTTCCGTTTCCTCTTAACATTGTAGCGTTTTTGGGCTTCGGCGGCGATTTTGCCGACATTGAGTCCTATATCTTCTTTGGGCATGATGGTATACAGATTATATTTCAGGGAACGCCTTCCCGGATTGGTCTGACAATAAACGCGCAATATCCCCAGGATGGTCAGATCGCCGTATTCCGCAAAAACATCTTCCGGCCGTAATTTTATCTTTCTTCTCTTCATCTCCTTGAGAAGCGGGGGAGTGACGGCCTCAAAGGAGATAGTGGCGAACTCTCCAAATTTTCCTATGCCTACAATCCTGGTGAGTCCGGTAAAGTTATTTTCCTTATATCTGGTATCATGACAAACGACAATATACGGAGGATAGAGGCACTTGCCGTCACTCGAGACCGGTTTTTCCCTGGCCCTGTCAAGATCCCGGGTGAAGATCTGAGTTTGCTCCCGAGAGAAGTTGAATTCTGCCTTGTAATAGGCGAAGAAAAGAGGCGGGTTTATGAGCCCCACGGACAGACAGGAACTGATGCGGGTACGGGCGCCGTAGGGTGGCTTCATGTAGATCGGGCAGTGACTCCTGATGATGTCGTCTGCACTGATTTCGATCGGAGCAGAATTACCGATTTTCATCTTTCTACGGTGGGCCGCCCTTTTATAGGTGAATATTCTTCTCGCCGCCTTGGAAAAAAAACCGCCGTCAAGGTTGATCCCATTAGCGATACCATCCGGGTAGAGCAATGTGGCATTGTCATATCTCATGGACTCTCTGATCTTTTCCCTGAAGCTCTCTCCGTCGATCTGACCATAAGGCGAATAGGGGATAAATTGCTCATCGACATCCTGATAAATCAATCCTCCAGGAGTAAAAATTGCCCCTTTGTTATCAAATTTTCCTGTTGCTCCTTCATCGTTCTTACCAGGTAAAAATCCGTCCTCGTTTAGCCCAAGCATCCTCCAGAGAGTATCCAGGCGAATTGCCACAATCTCCCGAATCAACTCATTATCAATGATTGCTTTTTTAGTGACCATATTGAAACGATTTAAAACTGATCAAGAAAATAAATATTATTTGCAGACACTTACGCTCTTCGGAAAAGCGGTGTATCCGAGAGAGGAGTAAAGATTCCGTTGGTCTCGGAACCCATATGTTATTGTATTTTTAATTCATTTTCAATACCTGCCGGACGGCATCAATGCCTGTGGGGGCGTTTTTTCGCTCTTGCTCCTGCCTGAATGATTAGGCACAGGTTCGAAGGTTGAAGAGAAGAAGCCTCATTCTACTCTTTCGGACTGCCAACTTAATTTCAGCAGAAAAAAGCTCACCGGAATATAGGCGGATAGAGCCAGAGCCGCTATTGAGGGGTAAATTATTCGTGTTTCCGGTGAATAAATGAGAAGAAAAGCCACAAATGCAGGTATCTTGTCAAAATGGAGCATTGAAAAAAGGGCAAGGATAATTTTTCTCATCAAATCAGGATAATCCGGCGCAACCCCTTTGGAGGCTTTGTAAAAGAGAAAGAGTGCCGCCATTGTCCCTATAAGGTAGAGACAAGTTCCTGCAAAGACGTACATCCCGAGTGTGCCGGAATCCATACTGAGCCGCTTTTCATCGGAGGGGAACCAGAGCAGGGCCGGAAGAAAGACACTGAGGATATAGGCAAAGAACCCTCCTATAAAATACTGGAAATGATGGGATGATACCGTCTCTTCTTCGACACTCTCCTTTCTCCCGGAGAAAAGCAGCGCCGTAATTCCTGCCAGTATGAGGGCCAGGAGAAAAAATGGCCAGGCCGCTCCCTCACCATAGATGGGGAACCACAGTTGCCTGTTTTGCTGGGGTACCACGAAGAGAATTCCGAAAAAAACGGAAGCCAGAGCCCCGAATCCTATGAGCAGACCACTCATCACGCGAGCGTATCCTGCCATGTAACTTATCGCAGAGGCCCCTGAAACAAAAAGTACCAGTATAATTCGTATAATCATAAACTCACTCCATTAATTCAGACAGCGTCCCTGCGGTTTCCTCCAGCCTTCAATCCGGAACTATGGACCCTGTTTTTCTGGAAATTTTCTCTTCATTTATTAAAAGAATCTGATTACTCTTAATCCTCAGCTCAAGGTTGGGCCAGAAAATGCTGGGTTTCAGGGGTAATCAGATAAAAGAAACCTCGTCAAGGTACTTATCATACCATTAATACCGGGACCTACAGACAATTTTCTTTTCATTGCTGATAAGTAATGTAATAATGATTTCATCAGATTAAAAATGACTTCTCCAAATTTTCCAGCCCTCGACTCCGTAGCCGTGTTCTACAGCTCAAGCAGAGTAAACCAGCCATGTTGATTGCCATTCTCTCGGATATCCACGGAAATCTCGAAGCTTTTCAGAAGGTAATCGATCATATGGAAGCGCAGCAACCGGAAAAGGTGATCTGCCTGGGTGATCTGATCGGTTATGGCCCCGACCCCGATGAGGTCGTCCGCCTCTTTCGATACAAGGGATATTTATCCGTACTCGGTAACCATGAGGCGGCCCTGCAAAATCAGCGGATGCGGAACTGGATGAATTTTCCGGCCCGGGAAAATTCCATTGAAACCGAAAAACTGTTGTCCAGAGAAAGTTTCGACTTTTGCTGCGCCCTCCCTGAGAATCTAACCGTCGAAAATGCTCTTTTTGTTCACGGTTTCCCGCCTGCCTCGGTATTGCGCTCTGTAACCATGGCTTCAGACAGCGACCTGAAGAACTACTTTATAAGCACGGATACCGATCTTTGTTTTGTCGGACACACCCACGAACTCCTTATCTTCTGCTGGGATGGCAAGAGTCTGAAGCGGGAATCTCTCGACCAGGATACATACCAGCTCCACCGGCAACATAAATATATCATCAACACCGGAAGTGTAGGCCAGCCCCGGGACGGCTCCAACAGTGCAAAATACATCCTCTGGGATACCGTGAGGCATCGCCTGGAAATCATCCGGATCGAGTATGATTATAGATCCACGGCGAGAAAAATTCAGAAGCGTGGTTTTTCGGAGGCATTCGGACGCAGATTATTATGAGAAATATCGGTAAATATATTGTCCAGGGAAGAATTGGCAGAGGCGGTATGAGTACGGTATATAAAGCCCGGGCTCCAATAACGGCGCGCACCGTCGCCATAAAAATTCTGCAGCCCCGAGATGACATCTTTATAGAACTGGTCGGGGAGGAGGGGCTCCGGAAAATGTTTCTTGAAGAGGCGCGCCTGATGGGGGAAATTTCTCATGATCATGTGGCCAAGATTCTTGATTGTGACGAGAACGACGGCTCGCCGTTCATTGTTCTTGAATATTTCGCTCATTCCATCGGTTCACTCATTGGAGAGACATACCTGATGGACAAACCTTCCAGGGTTATCAGCGTCAATAAGGCATACCGCTATATTCGCCAGGCCCTGCACGGGCTGCAAAGGCTGCATTTCGCCGGTATTATTCACCGTGACATAAAACCTTACAATCTGATGATAACCAACGATGACCGAATAAAGATTATAGATTTCGGTCTTTCCAGGGTCCGCGGAGAAGAAAAGACGGCCATACCCGGCTTGCAGGTGGGCTCTCCCTATTATGCCGCCCCCGAACAGGAAAAGGAACCGAAAAACGCTGACGAGCGGGCGGATCTCTTCAGTGTCGGCATCATGGCCTACCGTCTGGTGACCGGCCGGCTTGTCAGCCATAAGCAGCACATTTCTCCCCCCAGCAGCTTCAATCCCGATCTGGATTCCGAATGGGACGACTTTCTGCTGAAAAGCATCAGCAGAGATACCCGGCAGCGGTTCCAGTCGGCACTTGAAATGAGACAGCACCTCGATGAGCTTTATACAGGCTGGGTCCGACGGTCAAAAAACGATTGTACATACATGGCGCAAGACCCGGTAAAAATCCAACCGATCCCGCGTTTCCTCCGTTCCAGGCCGGTCTTTATCCTTCATAAGCAACTGCAAAAAGAATATGATCTCGACTCGCTCATGCGTCCAAAAAACTACAGTTCCCATCGCTTTGAAATCAGAGACAACAACCTTCTGGCATGCCTGGATACCGGTCAACTCTGGCAGCGGCAAGGTGCAGGCTTTCCGCTCACCTGGAACAAGGCCCATGAATATATCGACTACCTCAACAGCAGACAATGGCAGGGGTACACTCACTGGAGACTGCCGACCACTGAAGAACTTGGCTCTCTTCTGAGACCACCCACTTCCATGCGGGATTTCTGCTTCGCCTCCTATTTTTCACAGGAGATCCACTGGCTCTGGAGCAGCGACACCTGCACCAGGCAAAAAGCCTGGGTGGTGGATATTCAGGAGAGCTATTTTCAGGAACTGGACAAAGACGGGATGGCCTCCGTCTGTGGTGTTGTTTCCGGGTGAATTCATATTACTGAAACTCATTACAGCGAAACTTCGGGATCCCCACTGCCAACCAGGGGTAATATTTTGTTAACCTTGAAATACACCAGATGCCGGACAGCCTCCTTGTCCTCTTCATATTTCCCCTTTCTTCTATATATTTCCTCTATTTTTGCCGAATCCTGCTCCTCCGACGTCTTTTCCAGATACAACCTGATGCCGTTTACCCCTTTTCCCTCCGTCATGAATAAATACACCGCCTTGGGATTTTCCTGAAGATTGCTGTGGCTCAATTTTTCTCTCATGATAAAGGCAATCTGTTGATCCTCCATAAAGTGAGGAGTGGCATACACCGCCGCGTCCACGTTTCCAGCTCCATCTGCTGTAGACAAAACTCCCCGACCGCTATTCGTTTCAAAAAAATCCTGAAGTTTCATTTATTTTTCTCCTTATAAAAGGTTCTGCCCTGAATGAGAGTTTTTCTCAAAAGCTTCTTCAGCCAAACCATAAAGCACAAGCCGTTAAAATCAATCAGCTCTTATTTGATATTTCATGTGTAATGGCCATTCTATTTTTTCGACATCCGACCATTCGTTATTACCTTATGCAGTGTTTTCACTTTTACTGTAAATCCCCTAATAATCCGGCCTGGATCATCGGTCCTGGAATACATTTTATCATGACTAAACCAACACTCGGCCATCATTTCTCATGACCCTGCCGCATTTACTTCTTGCTCTGCTGGCTAATTTCGCCTGGGGGTTCAATTTCATTGCCGGAAAAATCGGCGTGGACCATTTTCAGCCGCTGCTGTTCACCAGCATCCGTTTTATCTTTCTTCTGCTGCTGATGCTGCCCTGGCTGAGGCCGGCCAGGGGATATATGTGGCCTCTGCTGAGGGTTTCATTTCTGCTTGGAGTGGTACATTTCGGCATGATGTTCATAGGTCTTAACGCAGGTGGCAACATTGCCTCCATTGCTATTGCTACTCAGCTGTATGTTCCTTTTTCAGCCGGGTTAGCCGCGATTTTTCTACGTGAACGCATTTCCCTTGTAAGGATATTGGCAATAATGATTGCTCTGATGGGTGTAATGGTCATCGGCTTCGACCCTATTGTCTTTACTCACCTGGATGCCATGATCTGGGTGATCGGAGCAGCATTTGCCATGGCCATTGCCACAATATTAATGCGCCGCTGTCCCAATCTCGGAGTCTTCAAGCTGCAGGCCTGGATAGCCTTGACGGCATCGCCTTCTCTTTTGCTGCTTTCCTTTATTTTCGAATCCGGACAGGGACAGATTCTGGCGGATACACGCCTGCTTGACTTCTGGTCTCCACTTTACTCAGCAATTGGTGCCTCTATAGTGGGTCATGGGATCGTGTATTTTCTTATCGGCCGATACCAGGTATCGGTGGTAACACCGCTGCTCTTACTTGCTCCTATTCTCGCCTCGGTTTTTGGAGTATTCTTCTTTAATGACGTACTGGGCTGGAAGCTGATAGTCGGTGGGGCAATGACACTTCTGGGTATTCTGGTAGTTTCCATTTATCCTGATCTTCAAAGGAAAAAGCGGCGCCTGGATGAGCCATAGTCGTTCAGCCGTCATGAGATTCATAACAACCAAGAGACAGTCAGTCCCTGCTAAGTCAGAGCAACAGAATAAAGGTCAGCACCGGAAAAGAAAGGAGAGTGGAAACAAGAATTGTCGAAGAAGCCAGCGACGCATCGCTATGCATCTGAGAGGAGAGAACATAGATGGCTGTTGAAGTCGGCAAGGCGAAAAAGATCATCCCCACCTGAAAGGCAGTACCGCTGACTCCAAACAGCCGCAGGAAGAGGAAACCGATCAGGGGAAAGAGTATCAATTTAGTCAGGGCGGCAAGTAGAGACAGCGGAATGTGCTGACGGATTCCTGCAAATGTCAGGGTGCCGCCGATGGAGAGCAACGCCAACGGCAGGGTCAGCATGGAGATAAGGCTCAGGCTGTTGTCAATAAAATCCGGAAATCCGTTAAAGCTGCGGGAGTAGATGATGCCGATCAGGCAACCGATTATCAGAGGATTGGAAAGAAGCGCCCTCATAACCAGCCTGCCCCTGTTCTTTTGCTGAAGTTTCTCCTGGGAATACCAGATAAGCGTGGTGATGGCGACCACATTTATTATGGGTATGGCAATTCCTATCAAAACACCGAAATAGCGGATTCCCTCTTCACCGAGACTGTTAAGGATTATAGCAACCCCCATATATGTGTTGAACCGGTAACAGCTCTGGGCAAAAGATCCGGCCTGATAGTCGGAAATCCTGAAAACAAGGATGAACACAAAGCTGAGCAGGAACATGACCAACAGGGCGGCAAGGACGGCAAGGCAAAGATCCCAGTTAATGCCGTTTTCATAAGAAGATCCCCCGATCTTCCAGAACAGCATCAGGGGGAAAAAGATATAATAGACCAGTTTATCCGAGGTCTGCAGGAAGATGGTATCAGTCAGCCCTGATCTTTTCAGGAAAAATCCTAAAAGAATGAGCACCACCACCGGAAAAAGAGAATTGAGTATGAGCATGTGAAAATCTGAAACATCTCCGTATACTTGATTTCACCTGATTTCGGTCCCATGCCGAAATTTACAATTTAAAAACTACTTTATTTTGATTAATTCCAAAAGACCTGATAGAACTTCCATTTTGATGAGTATATCCGAAATTATCACTTCTGCCGTCATTACAATTCTATTTCAACTTTATCTTAGAATATATATTAACTTATACCCATACAGACTACCTGCATTTATGATTAGATTCAATTAGACTACATTTTCTGATGCAAATTGGGTATATTGGCAAGCAAATAATTTGTCCAGCACAATTATCTCTCATCGCGAACACCAGAAAGTATTTAATACAAGAAAACAATAAGGTTCTTAACCAGGTTAGCTGGTGTAGAATATTGAAAAATTTTTATTAATCATCAGAAAAATCCGCCAGAACGCTGTGAACTCTTATTTCAAGCAATCATTACTGAATCAGGTCATTCTATTCAAAAGCCTGTCCAGAAATCCGAAGTTCTGGTTGATACTCTCAACTGATATTGTGCTGCTTATTGTGGCGCACTACCTGGCCTTTGCCATCCGTTTTGCCGACAGCCTCTATGGTCCCGCGCCTTTTAATTACCTGTCGCTCACCTCGATTTTCACACTGCCTGTCCTGCTTATAAGTGTTAAGATTCCTGTTTTTTATGCCGTCGGTCTCTACAGGGGGATGTGGCGCTACACCAGCTATTCAGATATACTTGATATTCTCAAGGGGACAATATACGCAGCCGTTCTGGTGATCGTGGTGCTCCTCTTTGCCAATCGCTTCGAAGGTTATTCCCGATCCATTTTCATACTCGACTCGCTGCTGACCTTTTTTCTCATTACCGGACACAGGGTCGCCATCCGATATTTCTATAAAAATCTTGAAGGTCCACGCCAATTCTTTAAACGAAGACTTAGCGTACGCAAAAGGAAGCTGCTTCTGGTGGGTGCCGGCTCATCCGCTGATAAGGTTCTTCGTGAAATCCAGGGTAATAGAGCTCTACCATATATCGTTGTTGGTATGGTGGACGATGATCCGGACAAGGCGGGTCTGAAGATCCATGGGGTGCCGGTTGTCGGCCTGCTGGAAGACCTCGCTCAACACGTGGACCGAACCAGCGCCGAAGAAATCCTCATCACTGACTCCAAAATAAGCAGTAAGGCAATGCAGCGGATAGTCAACCTTTGCCAGGAAAGCGGAACTCCCTTTAAGGTACTCCCGGGAATCGATCAATTTATAGACGGCAAAGTCTCCATTAAGGCTATACGTGATATTTCTTATGCCGATCTTCTCGGCAGGGAAGAGATCAGGCTGGAACAGGAAATAATAGGCAGCTACCTCACCGACAGTGTCATTCTCATCACCGGGGCCGGCGGCTCCATTGGCTCAGAGTTGAGCCGACAGATTCTTCGTTTCTCCCCCAAACAGCTTATTCTCTATGATGCGGGAGAGGAAAATCTCTATTCCATCGAAATGGAACTGCAGTATGAATTGGGATACTGGAACACCATCGCGGTCCTGGGGAAGGTTCAGGACCAGAGGCTGTTGGAATGTATTTTTGAAAAGTATAAACCTTCAGTCGTTTTTCATGCAGCTGCCTACAAGCACGTTCCACTTGTAGAAAAAAATCCCTGGCAGGCCATACACAACAATGTTTTTGCCGCCCAGCTTCTTATTGAAACATCTATTGTCCATAAGGTCGAGCGCTTTGTCCTGGTCTCCACGGACAAAGCGGTTCGACCGACCAATGTTATGGGTGCTTCCAAACGACTGACCGAACTACTGATGCTGGCCTATGGCCAATCAAACTGGGACGGCAGTTTTTGTCCGGCACGTGCACGGCTGCATGAGATGGAAATTCCAACCGATGAACGCCGGGAAAACATCAGCACCCATAAAACCATTTTTATGGCGGTTCGCTTCGGTAATGTTCTTGGTTCTTCAGGCTCTGTAATCCCACTGTTCAGGCGGCAAATAAAAAGGGGAGGTCCCGTGACGGTTACACATCCTGACGTCACTCGGTATTTCATGTCCATTGAAGAAGCTTCCCAGCTTATCCTTCAGGCCGGAGCCATGGGGGGTGGTGGTGAAATTTTCATCCTGAAAATGGGAGAACCCATAAAAATAGCGCAGATGGCCAGAGATCTCATCAAGCTTGCCGGCCGTGAGCCCGATACCGAAATAGAAATACAATACACCGGATTGCGTGCAGGCGAAAAGCTCTTTGAAGAACTTATCACCGAAGGTGAAGGAATCCTGCCGACCCAACATGAAAAGATCATGGTCCTGCAGGGCAACGGAAAGACCTGCAATGAACTCAGCCTACCTCTCGAGCGGCTCCTTCAGAAATCCAGAGAACACGACAGCCGTGGCATCAAAGAACTGCTGCAGCAATTGATCCCGGAGTACGATCCAGACTACTCCACTGATTCACTGAATATGGAGCTTCAAAAGAACGCCTTGCAAAATTAATAACAACAGGAGCAAAAGAGGAAATTGAATTGGTAGAATCAGTACTCGTTAGTTTTGTTCTCGGAGGACTTGGAGCAGCATGCATTTATTTTTTTGGAAAAGATCTCGGATTCATAGATATTCCAAATCACCGAAGTTCACATAGGAAACCTATTCCTAAAGGCGGCGGTATCGGCATTCTCGCTGCATTTTTACTTCTCTCCATGCTTGCCAGGATTCCTTTGCTTTTCTCCGCTTCCGTCGGCATAATTTCTTTATTTGGCCTGCTTGGTGACCGCAGAGACATATCACCCCGGCTACGGTTGACAGTTCAATTTATTTGCGCACTGTTGGCAGTTCTCGTTTATTTTGATAGTGATTCAGCCGGCACACTGGAATACTTTCTCCTGCCTGTTTGGATTTTTTTTATTGTAGGAACTGCCAATTTTTACAATTTCATGGACGGTATCAATGGCATGGCCGGCATCACCGGTGCTGTTGCTTTTGGATTTCTGGCTTTTTTTCTTCATCTTGAGGACCTTGAGCCATCTTTTGCTATCATTTCGGCATCTCTGGCTTTTGGCTGTCTTGGATTCCTGCCCTTCAATATCCCACAGGCAAGGGTCTTTATGGGAGATGTAGGGAGCATACTGCTCGGTTTTGTTTTCGCCGTCATCGTATTTAGAATTACAGATTCCATCCTTGATTTTCTTTGTTTTTCATCCCTGCTTTTTCCATTCTATATCGATGAACTCTCAACCATGGCTATTCGCTTGAAAAATGGGGAAAATCTCACTCAAGCCCACCGCCTGCACCTCTATCAGATTGTTGCCAACGAAAAAAAAATGGCACACTGGAAGGTTTCTCTGTTATACGGCCTGCTTCAGTGTATTGTCGCTATTGGAGTATTCTCGTTAAAATCCATGGGAAACATAGCGGTTCTGCTGTTTCTTTTACTTGCTTCAGCTGGTTTTCTGCTGTTAAGCTTGTGCATCCGGGCACGACTCAGGTTTGATGAAGGAAGGAAAAAACCAATTTAAAAAGAAGATCCTGATTACTCCTAATCCTCAGCTCAAGGTCGGGACTGCTCTTTTCACGGGTCGCTGCAGCCCGGACGGCTGCAGCGAAGCCCCCATGGACGGGTTTATGGCGTCCCGATGAAAAGAGCAGTCCGGGCCTGGGCCAGGAGATGCTGAGTTTCCGGGGTAATCAGAAAGAAGATTGATTAACAATATCAGCCTGAAATGCTATGATCTGCTATGTACGAAAAATTAGATTCGGCATGGTAAAAAAAGGCTTTTGCAATATCTTCAAGCCTCGCGGCATGAATACAACTGAGTCCCTTCAGTAATCAGCAATGACGGACTCGTAAAAAGCTCGATCTACATCATTGTAGTGTAGACTTAATCGCCATTACAGATCCTACGCCTGGTATATCGAGCCTTCTCGACTTCGAAGTTTACGCCCGTACGTAAAGGTGCTTAATCGCAGAATTCATCTCGGCGATTTCGATGACTCTTAACGAGATCATCAGCAATATAATAGTACATATTTTTGACCGGTTCGCTTTTAATGCACAATTTCAGCCAATATGAATAACTAACGGAGAAACCTATGATTCCGGTAATAATGGCAGGTGGCACTGGAAGCCGGCTCTGGCCCTTGAGCCGCATGTTATATCCAAAGCAATTTATGACCCTGGAAGGCGAAGAATCCTTGTTGCAGAACACGCTCAAGCGGCTTCATGGAATGAACTGCTCTCCGGCAATCGTCATAAGCAATGAAGAGCATCGCTTTATTGTAGCGGAACAGCTTCGCCAGACCGGCGAAAAATCAGGACCCCTTATTCTCGAGCCAGTTGGACGGAACACGGCCCCGGCGGCGGCCCTGGCAGCCATTGAAGCATTAAGCCAGGAAGAAGATCCCGTTCTCCTGATCATGGCTGCGGATCATGTCATCAAGGATGTTCCTGCCTTCCAGAGAACAGTGGTCGAGGCTTTGAAAATCGCAGAGATGGATAAACTCGTTACTTTCGGCATCGTCCCCACCGAGGCGGAAACCGGTTACGGTTATATTCGGGCAAAGGGGCTTACGTCAACTCTGAACAGCGCCGATGAGTCCGCCTATCCGGTCGACGAATTCGTGGAAAAACCGGATCTGGAAACGGCCCGGCTCTACCTCGACAGTGGAGACTACTTCTGGAACAGCGGTATGTTCATGTTCAAGGCCAGGCGCTACCTCGAAGAACTGGAAATTCACAGTCCCGAAATTTTACGGGCCTGCAGGGCTGCCATGAAGCACACCTCGAAAGATCTTGAGTTTTATCGTGTCGATAGAGCTCAATTTGAAGACTGCCCCAGTGATTCCATCGATTATGCCGTAATGGAAAAGACCAGAGATGCCTATGTTGTGCCTCTTAACGTCCAGTGGAATGATATCGGCAGCTGGTCGGCACTCTGGGATATCGCTGAAAAAGATGAGAACAACAATGTCCTGAAAGGAGACATCCTTCTCAATGAAGTTCGCAACTGTTATATAAACACCACCGGTAAACTTGTTGCTGCCGTCGGTCTTGAAGATATTGTTGTTGTCAACACCCCTGATGCCGTTCTTGTGGCCACCAAGGACAAGGTTCAAAATGTAAAGGAGATTGTCGAGACCCTGAAGAAACAGGGAAGGACAGAGCATTATAACCACCGGGAAGTTTATCGGCCCTGGGGGAAATATGATTCAGTTGATACCGGAGATCGCTATCAAGTGAAACGTATCACGGTCAAGCCGGGAGCGAAGCTTTCTCAGCAGATGCACCACCACAGAGCGGAGCACTGGGTTGTTGTCAGCGGTACAGCCAGAATTGAAAAAGGAGACGACACAATTCTGCTCACGGAAAACCAATCAATCTACATTCCGCTGGGTACCACCCATTCTCTCGAGAATCCGGGAAAAATTCCGTTGGAGCTGATTGAGGTTCAATCAGGGTCTTATCTTGGCGAAGACGATATCGTCAGGTTTGGAGATGTGTACGGCCGGGTATAGCTGAAACATCGAGATCTTCATTTTAACAGATCTTTATTTAACTTAAAAAAGCCCTTGCACGACAACGCAAGGGCTTTCATCGAAAGATTTTTTTCCAGAGTCCACCTCGGCAACTTCGCAGACACTTTATGAGATCACCCCTTAAGAAACGCTCCTAAAAAGTCAGCATGGCTATGACGCCGGTGATCGTCGAACTTTTTTTATGATGCCGTCTTTACTTTTTGTACCATTCTCCATCGGGTCTTTGAAACCAGTGGCCGGGCGATCCCTTTTCAGCGATCATTTTGGCGCGCCGCTGGCCGACCAGGTTAGCGGGAGCTTTCTGACTATCGCCTATCGCCTTGTAAACGACATCTCTATCTGCATTTTCAGCGGCAATAAGTTCCTGCTGCGGTTTTTCCGCCGTGCGATATTCAAGGAAGCCCGCATTGTTTTCCCCTATAACCCCCTGATCTTTTAAAGCATCTATAGCAGGAATCCGTGCCGCCATTCGTTCTTTGACCGAGGCTGATTGTACGGCAGCCGGTAAGATCAGAAATATACAGGTAAAAACAAGAAGGATAAATGAGTTACGGGTAAGGTTCATTGCAGCACCTCTATGGTATTGTTGTGACATTATTCTGCCTTAACTTCATCCAGATCACTGAAGAAATCATCAAGAGCCCTATCAACCCTGACGTTGACATCTATGGTGATATGAATCGGCTTTACCTCAATAGGTTCGACTTGCACATTATGCCTGGTGCAGGCTGCGGAGCTAAGAATCATCGCGAGCAGACCGCAGAACAGAGCCGGTGCTAATAAACATTTCATTTTCACATATTCTCCATAAAGGATTGAATATTTTTCCCGTAGCGAAACAACTCGCTCAACGGCAGACTAAAATTCAAATCGACCCTGAGAGGATATTGAATTCCGGGGCCTTCAGCAGTACTCGCGATTTGACCATCTATGAAACCATAGGGAAGAGGCTCCGACGGTCTACCGTCAAGCTGCAGAGAAAGCAGCAACATCTCCTGCTCTGTATTAAAGGTCAGCTTGGTCCAGTTATAGGAGAAGTTCTGCAGGGCATCCATGGTATACTCCAGATAAGGAGATCTTTCCATAGCCTCCATTCCCTCGCGCAACTGCTCCGTATTTCTGAATCGCACTATACCACTCTTACCGGGAGTGGAAAACAGAAATCCATCATCGAAGACCAAGCCGTCCCTGCTGATGATAACCGGCAGTCTGCCATTGAGGGAGCCTTCACCCTCAGCATCTCCAATACCGAACTGATTAAGCAGTTCGGTTAACCCCAGTCTATCGCAGTAGAATGTGGTTTCAAGCTGTTCCATATCCTGATAAACCTTAAATCCGGCAGCTTCTACTCTTCCCTTGCTCCATTTCACCCGCATGCGTTCGACAAAGAGTGTTTGCGGATCATCAATTCGCAGATATATCTGCGCATCCGACATGCTGATCTCACCAAGGTCAATGGAACCGATGGTAATGAGCTGGCTGGCGCTGCTGCGAATCCTGGGCAGTTCGGGAAACTCAAGACCTGCAGAAATATTCGACAGCGTATGCTCGTTGAATGTCGCATTTCCCTCACTATATTGAAGCTGCATACTGCCGGAAGGGCGGAAATCACGCATTTTCAGGTCAAGCTCACCGGCAATTTTCCCGGTAAAGGAGACAGATTGGGGAAGAGTTATATATGCAGGCAATGCAGAAGATGATATTTCAACTTCCGGCAGACTGCAGGAGAGCATTGTCTCTAATTCCATATTTACAGAGCCGCTGCAGGAAATTTCCAGCTCCTTATGCAGCGGTGAAGTCAGCAGAGTATCCAAATATAGCTTCTCTGCAGAGGGGGTAATGGATGCCTGCAGCCTGCCGCTGTCAACTCCCTGGTAACGAATCGTCTCTATCGAACCATTTCCGGACACTGCTGTACCATTTATGGTTTGAGGATAACTAAAGGGAAAATCCAGGTTAAGATTAATCAAGGCAAGATCATGTTCTTCTACGGTTATTTCATCAACGTGCATAGTCATATTGCCCAAGATGGTTTGTCCCTGAATGCTGACATCACCCTCCGCACTATACCCCTTGATGTTCAGGGTCTCCCCGAAAGTGACCGGTTCACCGTATAAACGATACTTCATCAATGCAGTTGTTGCCAAAAGCGTACCCTGATAATCCATCATGAGAGGCGTTCCGGTTCTTTGCGGTACCAGAGTAACTGTGCCTTTCGCTTCTCCATCTTTAAAGCCATAGGTTCCGCTAAGTTCAACAGTACTTCGTTCAGGGTCGCTGAAAATCAATCCGTCCAACCGATATTGAACCTTTGCGGTATCTCCTTGAAGCTGAAGAACGACTGGTGATTGAGCTTCTTCGTTTTCCAGGATGAAGCCGCTGCTGTTCAATCGGAACCCTTCAAGTTCGGCAGCACCGGTATACTGCGATATGCCACCTGTTTTGCCCGCCTGCAGAGTGCCGCTCAGTTTCAGTTGCCCGTCAATTTCGTTTATCCCGGCTTCGGGCACAAAATCGACAATATCGGCTATATCGGTAATACTCATAGCGAAGGATATATCATATCCCCTCGTCGTCGATTGTGCGGCGGCTTCAAGACCGGCCGGCAACGCACCGCTGGTTTGCAGGCTGCACTTGAGAGACTGCAGTTCCTTTTCACCGTCTGGCCCAGTCCGATATTGCAGAGATATTCCC
Organism: Desulfobulbaceae bacterium; assembly: GCA_016278675.1. Taxonomy (GTDB): domain Bacteria; phylum Desulfobacterota; class Desulfobulbia; order Desulfobulbales; family Desulfocapsaceae; genus Desulfopila_A. The sequence continues at coordinate 86,513 of JADQBJ010000018.1, forward strand.
CCGTCAATTCCAAGAAGAGAAACATCGGATTTCCCTTCATGGTAAACAACAGCACCGTTTCTCAGGATGATTTCATCGACGCCAAGCGGCAATGACTGCAGATCCAGGGGAGTCTGCTCCTCCTTGGCTGAAGCACGTTTTTGCAGGCCGCGCACGGTCAGCCGCCCTTCTCTCTTTTCCAGATGAATGACGGCAGATTCGATATGCAGCGATCGAATCTCTTTTTTGAGAAGATCTTCTGGAGCATAATGCAGAGAAAAACGGGGAACCACGATACCTGGTTTATCCTTTTCACCCAGAAAAATCGTGCCTTCCAGATGCCAGGGTGAGACCCTTAAGAGACGCAGTTCATGTTGAGAGAAGGGTATTTTCCCGGCTGTCGCGGAAAGGAGAAACTGATTGGCGATGGTCGGCAGGAGCAGAAAAACGACGGTGCCGATAAGCAGAATAAAAGCTATGATACCGGCGATAAAGAGGCCTTTCCTGGGCATATCTATACTCACTTGCTGTGCATTAGTGCATAATCTCTGATAGATTCGCAAAAATTGATAATTTTGTAAAAAGTCATTGAAGGTGCCTGGATGGACTCTGCGATAAGCACCCGCACGGTCATAAACTCCGACTTCGAGAAAGCTTGATATACTAGGCGTAGTATCCAGCTTTTTACGAGTCCATCAAAAATTGACAAGGTCGCAAAAACCTAATTTTTAATTTTGTGCCCAAGTTGTGCCC
>JADQBJ010000010.1:0-83409 GCA_016278675.1 Desulfobulbaceae bacterium
TATGGTATGGACCGCAGCATAATGCGCATGAATGCAGTTGCCGAAGAGATACTCGGTTATATCGGAAACGAACAAAGTTTATCCTACGAAAAGCGCATGATTATGTTGCAGCTGCAGACCCTGATGGGCGAGTCTTTTCCGATTGAACATACTCCCTCCAGCCGTGCCTTCGCGGGTGAGACCGTGCGCAACGAGATCATGAGAATCGTTCGTCCGCATCGGAACTACTGGCTTTCGGTGAGTGCTGCACCAATTATTACAAGCGATGGCAGTATGCTTGGAGTTGTGTTGGGGTTGACAGATATAACAAAGCACAAGAGTGCGGAGGAAGCCCTGCGCCAGAGCGAAAAGCGTTTTCGGGGAACCTTTGAGAACGCAGCCGTGGGAATTGCCCTTGTGGACCTGGATGGAGAATGGCTGCTGGTCAACGACCGGTTGTGCGAGATCGTTGGCTATGAGCGGGAGGAACTTCTACTCACGACATTCAAGGACATCACCCACCCGGAGGATATTGAGTCCGACCTGCATCTGTTTGAGCAGACCAAACGCGGTGAGATCGCGGGCTATCAGATAGAGAAGCGCTACTATCGCAGGGATGGCCAGGTAGTATGGATCAGTCTGACGGCAAGCATTCAGCGCGACGACGAGGATCGACCGCTTTACCGCATCTCTATAGTCGAAGACATCAGCAAGCGCAAACAAGCAGAAGAAGCTCTTCGGGAAAGCGAAGAAAAATTCCGATCAGTCTTCGAACAGGCAGCTGTCGGTATAGGAAGGGTCAGTTTCCACGACGCACGCTATATGGAGGTAAACGACACCTTCAGTCGGATGGTCGGCTATACCCATGAGGAACTGCAACGAACTCCCTGGTCCCAGATTACCCATCCGGACGACCTCGACTCTGATCTTATTCCCTTTCGAAAAATGGCCGCAGGCGAGCTGGAAAGCTATACGGTGGAGAAGCGTTTCATTCACAAGAAAGGACACCATGTGTGGGCAAGACTTACATTGTCATTGGTACGCAATTCAAATGGGCTGCCCGACTACGAGATTGCCATCATTGAAAACATCAGCGAGCGAAAAAAGGCGGAGGAGGCTCTGCAGCGCCGCACCAGAGAACTTGCTGCCGTCAACCGTGAACTTAAGGCCTTCTCCTATTCCGTCTCCCATGATCTGCGCGCCCCGCTGCGTGCGATAATCGGCTTCAGCTCACTTCTGAGCAATCATGCCAGGCAACTGGACAGCAAGTCGAATGAGTATTTGCAGAGAATCACGGCAGGGGCTGAAAAAATGAACGTTCTGATTGATGACATGTTACGTTTGTCAAGCATCTCCAGTCAGGAGTTGGTTTTACAGGAAATCGATCTGAGCTCCATGGCCCAAGCCGTGGCAGGCGACCTTGAACTGCAGTATCCGGAAAGGCATGTCGAGATACATATTGCCGACGATCTCAAAGCACAAGGAGATTCGCAGCTTATCAACATGATGTTGACTAATCTTCTTGGCAACGCCTGGAAATATACCGCTAAAACTGCTGAAGCATACGTAGAGTTCGGCAGCTGTCAAAAAAACGAAAAGAAGATATTCTTCATCCGGGACAACGGAGCAGGATTTCCTATGGAGCAGGTAGACAGGTTGTTTGAGCCTTTTCAGCGGCTGCACAGCGAGAGAGAATTTTCCGGGACGGGCATAGGCCTCCCTATAGTCCAGAGAGTGATCAACCGTCATGGTGGAAAAATCTGGGCCGAGGGAGAGGTCGGCAAGGGAGCCGTCTTTTATTTCACCCTGGGCAAATGAAGACGGCGCAAGCTCGCCGTTGTCGGTGCTGCCGGAAGCTATGAAGTTGTTGAAGTTGCCGCATAGAAGTTTACAAAATTATTCCTCTTACTCTTCCTCAAACCTTACCTTACTACAGTGGCTATTTATGGGCGGGAACTGCTCCGTTTGACGGATACTACCGCCACCGGTCTTATCTTTGACTTTAGTGTTCCTCAGCTATACCGTATGACTATCAACAATGGCAGTTTCATTTCGGAGAAACGATTATCTTCATCGCCTTGGCTGGAGAAAAAAAGAAGTCCTGTGCCTGGATCCGGCTTCGGGTTGTGAACACAATATATCTCTTCTGGTGGGGATCTTGATGCTATCAACTTATTCTTTGGCCGGTCCAGTGCTGATTTTGTAGTGGACCTTTATTAATTGAGCTCATGAATGCTCACTTCAGAAAAATTTATCAAAAAGGAGAAAAAGATGAAAAAGCAGTATATTACCGCAATGGCGATAGCCGCCTTTCTCATGACGACGGCAATGACCGATTCTGTGCAGGCCGTTCAGCAAAAGGGCGACAGTGCGCTCCAGCTCGGCGGCAGTTTTTTTCATGCTCAGGACGCAGATGTCGGGACCTTGAACCTGGATTTGAGTTACAGCCGTTTTATCAAGGAAATCTTTGAAATCGGTGTTATCCAATCAGTTGGATACAGCTTTATCGATGATGCTGACGATCAATGGACCGCCTCAACGATTCCTTTTTTCAACTATCACTTCCTCGGCATGTCGGACAGCGCCTTCCAGCCGTTTGTCGGTGCATTCATCGGGGCAAGCTACAACGAGGATGATGCTACAGGAACGTTGGGACCGCAGATTGGTTTCAATTCATTCGTTAGTGAAAACACCTTTATTGCCGTGAAATACCGATATGAGTGGTTCTTTGAGGAACTGGACTACGGTGACATTGAGGACGAGAGCAGTGACGGAAATCATGTGGTGACCCTTGGCGTGGGATTCCTCTTCTAACTTTCCTCCTCTTCGCCGACATGGTGACAGCACCCACAGGCAGGAAGGTAAATCGCTTCCTGCCTGTCGTTCAACCCTTCACGAATATTATGCACCTCTTTTTCCTCATATAGCAAAAGACGGTGAAGATTCTCATTCATCATGGTGTAGATCCCCATGATTGATCAGCAAGCACTTCCTCAGCAGATTTTGAGCTTGTTTCGCAGTTTATGATCTAATGATGCTCAAAAATAACAACTCAGTCCAAAAAATAGCTGTGTCCCTCCTGAACAAGGGCTAAAGGAGCATTATCAAGATGGGGGGTGTGGTAAGCCAACACTTGACCCGGGATAGCACGCTGCAGCGCCTCAACTTGTTTCCAGTGACTATGGACACTGCTTGGGTTGTCAAAATCAATTTCATGAAATACAAGATTGCAGGGAGCAAACCATTTAGGGGTAAGTTCTTCACGGTTGAGAATAGTGTTAATGTTTTCGTCAAATTTGGTGTCTCCTGAATAGCCAAAGGACTTACCACCCGCGGATATCCTAAATCCCAGCGTTCCATAGGGAAGAAAATGGTGATTCCAGCGGCTTTCGATTCTGACAGATCCAAGGTCCAAGGGTCTCTTAGGATCTAGAAATGTTATATTTACAAGGCTATTAAAAGCTGGGCATAGTGGTGAAAATTGTTTTTTCAGAAGAGCATAGACTCCTTTTGCTGTGAGGAGTTGAATGCGGGTCCCAGTGTGCTCGGCCCTTTTAAGGAATGCCGAAAACCCCTGAATGTGGTCCTCGTGGTTATGGGTGATGATGATATGGGTGATGTCATCCCAGTGAATTCCATGTTGAGCCAATGTATTGGCAGGATAACCGCAGGGATCAATCCAAATCACATACTTGCCGAAGCGGACGACAACGTTGGATACAGTTCCTGTAAAGCCATTTCCGGAACCTATTGGTGTAATTTCCAGGCAATCCCTGGAGGAGTTGTCTCTCGGCAGTTCAGACAGCAGGGCGTTGATCTCTTGATTGGGGTCGCAGAGAGGGCGGAATTCATGCCTGTCGTACAGGCTCCGCCCATGGTCTGAGATGAGTATGTTGTCCTCATGGATCTTTATTTTAAGTGGACCGTTCACGTAACTAGGAGTGGCTGGATGTCCACCGAACCACTTAGTTAACCAGCGTTTTTTAATAATTGAAAGACGCTGTGGATCAAAGAAAAACGAAAATGTTTCATCCAGGTGGCGATGCATCTGATTCAGGTTTTTCGGAATGCCGGTGTACTGTTTCTGAATCCCACCTTTAACCTGAGCCTGCCAGAGTACAAATTCTTCTCCGGTGTAATTGTCACCAGCCATAGACGCTTCCCAGTTGGGGATGACTACGGTTTCTTCCCTGAATCCATGGTGTGCGAGAAATTTAGCTATATCTGGCATACTCCCAACGCGGACGGTACCCCTGGAAGTGGATACGAGGTCAACGTACAGACCACAATGTTCAATACGTTTCACTTTGTCGGTTATTGATGTCAACCAATTCTTGTTCATCGGTCTTATTCTCCTGAAAATGTATGCGTTTACATTGTGTAATATATTATAGAGGTTTATCTCTGCACCGCAATAATTATTTAATTATAAATTGTTACCAAGTAGATAAAAGTATGTTAAAAAAAATTATGGCACAAAAAATTGGCATTGGTATATTAGTGTAAACGCTTACATGAGGCCAAAATGAGCACAATGATTGATGTTGCAAAACTAGCAGGTGTTTCTACAGCCACAGTTTCCAGATTCATCAACTCGCCAGATACTGTACGAGAAGCAACTCAGGAAAAAATCACCCGGGCAATGAAAACCTGCAACTACAAGTACAACGCCTTAGCCCGTGGATTTGCCACCAAGAAATCGAATACAATAGGCCTCATCATACCGACCATTAGTAATCCGGTTTTTGCCGATTCTACCCAAGGTATTCAGGATTTTGCAGACAAGAGAAAAATGCAGGTTATTCTCGGCAACTCTTATTACAAATACGATCAGGAAGAAAAGTTGGTTAAAATACTCCGGGAAAGGCAGGTGGACGGTCTTATTATTACGACCACCAATCTAAAAGGTGATGTTCTCAAAACACTTCTAGATGAAAATTTTCCCTTCGTATTGCTCTTCAGCACTGTAAAGGGAGGCCCCATATCAGCGGTGGGGGTTGATAATTATCGCGGAGGTTATCTTGCTACAGAGCACTTGATAACTTTGGGTCACAAACGCATAGGAATGCTTGCAGGAAGTTTTGCGATAACCGACCGCAGTTACCATCGATGGCACGGCTACCGGCAGTGTCTCAATAATTATGGTATCCCTTATGACAAAAAGCTCTTGGCTCAGACGGAATATTCCCTGGCCGGGGGACGAGATAGCGTCAAGAAACTGCTTGCCCTGCAAACTCCACCGACTGCAGTATTTTGCTCCAACGACTATCTGGCTCTTGGTGCAATGAAAGGAGCACGGGAAATGGGATTACGGCTGCCAGACGACTTATCCATCGTGGGGTTTGACGATATGCAAACTGCCTCTTATCTAATACCGGCTCTGACGACCATCCGGCAGTCGGCATACAAAATGGGGGAAAGTGCAGCTGAACTCCTGTTTCAACGAATGGAGTCGTCAGGAAAACCTGTACAAAGAATGCTGGAATCGTCGCTCATCATTAGAGAATCAACAACGACCCCTCCAGACCGTGGGAACCATGCTGTACGAAAAAGCAAAAATAAGTGAATTATGGCTGATACATGAACAACTGCAGTAAACGGCAAATACACATCATTGGTTCTATAAACATTTACTAAAGGAGGAAGTACATGAGAAGCGAAATGTTTGGCAAACAAATGTTGAAAACACTGGTAGTGGGAGTGTCCATGCTTTCATTAACATCCATGGCGGCAGCGACAGAATTGACTATGTTTTACCCGGTTGCTGTAGGTGGTCCCCTGACCAAGTTGGTTGACAGCCTGGTAAATGAGTTCGAGGCAGAACACCCGGACATCAAGATCAAGGCCACCTATTCAGGAAATTATTCCGACACGATGACAAAGGCTATGACGGCTCTTAAGGGTGGAAATCCACCCCATCTGTCGGTAATACTCTCAACTGAAATTTTCACCCTTATGGACAACAAAGCCATCGTCGCCTATGACGATCTAGTTTCGTCCGAGCAAGACAAAAAATGGCTTGACAGTTTTTACCCCGCTTTGATGGAAAACAGCCGTACTGGCGGTAAAACATGGAGCATACCGTTTCAAAGATCCACCATCGTCATGTATTACAATAAGGATGCCTTCAGGAAGGCCGGACTTGATCCAGAGAAGCCACCGGCAACTTGGGATGAACTTGTCGAGATAGGCAAAAAGCTAGTTATCAAAGACGATCAAGGCGCAGTTAAACAGTGGGGGATCGAGATCCCTTCAACAGGATATCCTTACTGGATGTTTGGAGCCCTCGCTCGTCAAAACAGTGAAGTGCTTATGAATGACAGTGGTACCGAAACTTACTTTGACAAGCCGGGAGTGGTTCAGGCCCTGGATTTCTGGCAGAAGTTGGGAAAAGATGGCATCATGCCTGCAGGAACCATTGAATGGGGTACACTCAGGAGCGATTTCCTAGAGCAGAAAACCGCAATCATGTGGCATAGTACAGGTAACCTCACCGCAGTAAAAGATAATGCTACCTTTGATTTTGGTGTTGCCATGCTGCCAGCAGGTAAGGAACGAGGAACACCAACTGGCGGTGGAAACTTCTACATTTTCGAAAAAACCACCCCGGAAGAAAGGGCCGCCGCGCTTACCTTTGTTCAGTGGATGACCCAGCCTTCCAGAACTGCTCAGTGGAGTATCGGTACCGGCTATCTTGGCACACGTCCTGACGCCTATGATACTGCCGAGATGAAGACATATGTCAAAGACTTTCCGCCGGCAGCAGTTGCCAGAGATCAACTGAAATATGCGACAGCTGAATTGTCAGTTCATGAAAATGGACGAATTTATAAAATTCTTAACGATGCAATTCAGTCTGTCCTGACTGGAGCCAAATCTTCTAAAGATGCCTTGAGTGATGCTCAGAGGCAAACCGAACGTATTTTGAAGCGTTATCGGTAAGTCTATCTCTGGTCAGGGGGGGCGCCCAAAAGCGTCTCCTCTGATCTGTTATTCCTTTTAGTGGTTTTACCATGAAGACCGTAGATATCATCGAGACACTGGGAGCTTGGATGCTCGGCGCACTCTGGCTTTTGCCGGTGGTTTTCGCCTTCTGGAGTGCATTCCATCCTGCTGAGTTTTCAACGAGTTTTGAACTTTTTGCCCCGCTGACACTGGACAATTTCACCAGGGCCTGGGGATATGCACCATTTCCCAGATATCTGTTAAACACTTTTTTCCTGGTAACAATGATCCTGATTGCTCAATTTGTCTTGTGCACTCTCGCGGCTTATGGCTTTGCCAGGTACGAATTTTTCGGCAAAAATGTCATTTTCGCATTGGTCCTGCTCCAGTTGATGATCATGCCAGAGGTTCTTCTAGTCGAGAACTACCGTACCATAAGCAGTATGGGATTACTTGACACCATACCCGCCATCGGTTTCCCTTATATGGCCAGTGCTTTTGGTGTTTTTTTATTGAGACAGTCTTTTAAAACCATCCCAAAAGAACTGGTAGAGGCTGCTCAGGTGGAAGGGGTATCCCCTCTTGGTGTTTTATGGAAGGTCTATGTCCCACTTGCCAAATCTACATATATTGCATATGGACTGGTTTCCGTTAGTTATCACTGGAACAATTTTCTCTGGCCTCTGGTTGTTACCAGTTCAGTCAACAGTCGTCCTCTGACTGTGGGGTTGGCCATCTTCGGAGCTCCTGAATCCGGAGTCAACTGGTCGATAATCACAGCTGCGACAGTCATGACTATGTCGCCTTTGCTGCTGGCCTTTCTTCTTTTCCAGCGTCAATTTGTTCAATCGTTCATGCATTCAGGCATTAAATAGTTTTTTTATCCGAAAACCAAGGTCAACTTGAGATAGAGAATAAACCATGTCAGCAATTCTTTTGAGAGATATCTATAAAAGCTGGGGCAGTTTCCAGGCCCTGAGTAATATCAATTTTGGCTGTGAGGAAGGAACACTTCTTGTCCTTCTTGGACCTTCAGGCTGCGGTAAGTCAACCACTCTCCGCCTCATAGCTGGTCTGGAGACACCAACATCCGGAGCGGTGGAAATCAACGGTCGGGATGTCTCGAATCTTCCTCCAGTCAAACGCGATATCTCCATGGTTTTTCAGAATTATGCACTGTTCCCACATTTAACCGTAGCCGAAAATATCATCTTTGGCCTCAAAGCCCGCAAGGTATCAAAACCGGAGCAAAAAAAACGTCTAAATAATGCAGCGGATATTCTTGGTCTTGCAGACTTTTTAAAGCGAAAACCCGCTCAGCTCTCCGGCGGGCAACGCCAACGAGTAGCCCTTGGGCGTGCCATTGTAGCACAGGTACCGGTCTGCCTTATGGACGAACCACTCTCCAACCTAGATGCCAAGCTCAGGCAGGAAATGCGCCAGGAAATCCGTTCTCTCCAGCAACGCCTTGGAATGACAATGGTATACGTGACCCATGATCAGGTCGAGGCGATGACCATAGCGGACAAAATCATACTTATGAATGGCGGAGGAATAGAACAGCACGGAACCCCCGAGGAGCTATACAACCGTCCAGCCACCGCATTTACTGGAGGTTTCATTGGTAACCCCCCAATGAATATTTTGCAGTCGAACCCGGAAATTGTGGTGGCCTGCGGTGTCGACATGCCAGAAAACCTTACCACTGACGACTTATTGGTTGGAGTCAGACCTGAAAATGTTGAAATCCGTGAGAACTCCGGGTTTGAAATAGTGGTCTCTGCCACAGAATACCTTGGGGCAGACACACTGATCGTCGGTCGTTCAAACGACCAATCCATTACCCTGACAATTAAGGGTAAGACAACTATTTCGATAGGCGAGCGAGTCAGGATTGGATGGAGTTCAAAACATACCCATCTGTTTTCAATCGCTGACGGAAAGAGAGTTGAGACAACCAACGTTGGGGAACAATCATGAAACCGATGCTGCAGTTGCGTTATTGGAATCATATAAATGGTTGGTTATTAGTACTTCCAGCCGTATTCATGATCGGTCTGTTCACCCATTACCCTATCGTCTCCACCATATACCATAGTCTTTTTTCCACTGGAAATGCAGTTCATCCTTCGACCTACATTGGTCTGGAAAATTATACTTTTCTCATGGAAGATGATATTTTCTGGAAAGTTCTAAAGAACAACATGATCTATTCCATGTGTACAGTCCCCTTAAGTATTGCATTTGCCCTCGGAATGGCGCTTTTGATCAATCGAAGTATCAGAGGACGTTCTCTGGTACGTATGTCTTTTTTCACCCCCACAGTACTGCCAATGATTGCGGTGGCAAATATATGGCTGTTTTTTTATACGCCGGAATACGGACTGTTCGACCAGGTTTCTCAATTTTTTGGAGGAAGTAGCCACAACTGGCTGGGCAATCCCAATAGCGCCTTATATTGTCTGATCGTCATGGTCATATGGAAAGAGGCGGGATTCTTTATGGTTTTTTATCTAGCCGCGCTGCAACAATTATCCCCCGAATTAAAAGAGGCGGGAGTGGTGGAAGGCGCCGGGAGTTGGTACCACTTCAGACGTGTTACCTTTCCTCTCCTCATGCCAACTACCCTGTTCATTACAGTTAACGCGGTAGTCAACTCCTTTAAACTGGTGGATCATCTGGTGATCATGACCAAGGGCGGTCCTGACAATGCAAGTTCTCTTCTTCTCTATTATATCTACGAAAATGCATTTAGTTTTTGGGACACTTCCTATGCTGCCACATTAACGGTTGTTCTGGTCCTTATCCTGGCAATTTTCACCATTATTCAGTTTGCTGTGGTAGAAAAAAGGATACACTATCAATAGGCTGTCAGCAGCTTTCCATAAGAACAATCAACCACACATCCTGATTGATTAGAACGTATGTCCGGCAGGGGGAAACCTGCTTATGCTATACTGTAGTTGAGGACTGCAGTGAACATCAGTTGACCTATAGTTTTATGGATTCGGCATAATAAAAGGATTATAAAATCAAATAAAAGTAGCAACTTTCGATGAAGTCAATTCAAGATTTCCCCAACACATCTAAACACCAGATTAAGTATGTGCTCACAGATATAGATGACACCCTCACCAACGATGGTTACCTGCCGGCAGTTGCCTATAGCGCAATGGAACTTTTGCAGCAGGCCGGTATCAAAGTTATCCCTATAACCGGAAGACCAGCAGGCTGGTGTGATCACATTGCCAGGATGTGGCCTGTTGATGGACTGGTTGGCGAGAACGGAGCGTTCTATTTCTACTATGACCGTGTCCAGCATAAAATGATCCGGCGATATTGGCGGACTGAAGAGCAACGAAAAAATGATCGGCAAAAGCTTATGCAACTCCAGGACATTATACTCTCAAAAGTAGAAGGCTGCGCAATATCTGCTGATCAACAGTACCGTGAGGCTGATCTAGCAATTGATTTTAGTGAGGATGTTCCCACATTGTCAAAAGCTGAGGTGGATCTGATCGTTCAAATATTTCAAGAGGCGGGTGCCGTTGCCAAGATCAGCTCCATTCACGTGAACGGGTGGTTTGGCGACCATGATAAGTTGGCAATGACAAAACGTCTATTTAGAGAGATCTTTCAAACCGATCTCGACAACATTAAAAATTCTGTTATTTTCTCAGGCGATTCTCCCAATGATGCACCTATGTTTGCCTACTTTTCCCATGGAGTTGGAGTTGCCAATATTTCACATTTCCTTGATGATCTGCCAACTAAACCGGCCTGGGTCACCGGGAAAGAAGGGGGCTACGGATTTGCGGAGATGGTTGATGTGCTGTTGGTCGACTGATTTTCTCGACAGGGTGTGGCCAAAAAAAAAGGGACTTAAAGCTTGTATGCTTTAAGTCCCTGAATTTTTGGTGACCCCAAGGGGAATCGAACCCCTGTTTTCGGCGTGAGAGGCCGACGTCCTGACCGCTAGACGATGGGGCCAAAAGAGTGGGGTTTATTTACCTGAAGCGCTCCGCCTTGTCAAGATTTTGTTGTCCCGGATTTCAAAGTTTTGGTAGATTTTTTCTCCTTGTGCGGTTTAAAACGGCCGCATAATTCCGTAAGTTCCTGCAGCCAGGTTGATATGTCCGGGGTGAGGAATTCCTTGCTGCACCTCCAGGTCCAGTTGTCTTTGCTGTGCGTTCCCGGAGTATTCATGCGGCAGTCGCTGCCGAAACCGAGAATATCCTGAAGGGGAAAAATGGCCGCTACTGCCGTGGAAGACATGGCCAGATAGATGAGATCATGATGAATGCCGTGATGATCATGGATTTTGCGGTTTGCCAGTCTTTTGGTGCGTTGGCGGATTTCATCGTCGATTCTGTCGCTCATATACCAGCCGACGGTGGTGTCGTTGTCATGGGTGCCGGTATAGACAAAGGTGTTCGGAGTCTCATAGTTGAAGGGCAGGAAGGTATTGTCTATATTGCCGTCAAAGGCGAACTGCAGCACCCGCATGCCGGGGAAATGCAACTCATCTCTGAGCTCAAGGACTTCCTCGGTGATTTCTCCCAGATCCTCCGCAACTATCTGCAGTTTGCCGAGCTCGGCAAATATCTCGCGGAAAAACCCGGCCCCGGGCCCGGGCAGCCATTCGCCCTTGAGGGCGGTCTTGTGGTGCGCGGGAACGGCCCAATACTCCTGGAAACCACGAAAATGATCGATGCGGGCAATATCCACCTGCTCGAAGATGGCCTTGAACCGGAGGGTCCACCAGTGCAGCAGCTGTTTTCTGATGTGTTTATCCTCATTGTTCCAGCGATAGAGAGGGTTTCCCCATTTCTGGCCGGTTTTACTGAAATAATCCGGCGGCACACCGGCCACATGAGTTGGCTGGCAGGTTTTTCGGTCAAGCCGGAAAATCTCCTGTGCTCCCCAGACATCGGCGCTGTCGAGACTGACATAGATAGGAATATCGCCAAAGAGCTGGATATGTAATTCTTTGGCATAGGCATGGAGCCGGCTCCACTGCTGGTGAAAGAGGAACTGTTCGAAACGGAAATAGGCAATTTGTTCCTGCTCTGTTTCGGCCATCTGTGCCATCGCCTTGGTATCCCGTTGAGCCAGTGTTGTATCCCACTCATACCAGGCTTTGTCCGGATATTTGTTTTTCAATGCCATGAACATGCAATAATCCATAAGCCACTGGGTTTCTGTGATGAAACCTTCATATTCCGGAAACTTTTCAGGTTTAAATCGAGAAAATGCCTGTTTCAGGAGTCTTCCCTTGAGCGGAATAACCGTATCGAAATCGACTCTGTAGGGCGCGAGATCCGGATATTCCGAAATTTCAGCCTTGGTAAGCAGCCCATCTTCAAAAAGAAGCTGTGGCGAGATAAGAAGAGGGTTGCCGCCAAAAGCGGAGGCGGTCATATATGGCGAGTTAGAAAGTGCATTGTGGGTCGGGCCCAGTGGCAGAATCTGCCAGATGGACTGCCGGGCATCCGCGAGAAAACGGAGAAAGTCATAGGCGTCCGGCCCGAGATCGCCAATGCCGAAGGGCGAGGGCAGCGAAGTGACATGTGCTAAGACTCCGCTGCAGCGTGTATAGTCGGTGATATTTTTCATAAGATTCTTCAACCTGGTTGTTAACAATGAACGGTTATGATCCGATAAACTTGATAAGAACTTGCAAATGCAGGTGCTCCACTTGTTTCTATGATGATGGATATTATAATATCATAACTGTGAAATACGATGCGTTGAGTGACGATTACAACAAGAGGTGAATATGGTCTGCAATGGAGCTTGCGCAGGTTTTGCTAGACGTTGCCGATTTATTAATTGTTTGCTGTTTTGAGTTTTACAGGTTAGAGTTAGAAGTTTGTGGACGTTCATGTTGACAGGGAGAAAATCTCATTTCTTCATATAATGAAAACACTTCATATAATCAAATACATACTTCCATTTACGAGTCTGGAAAAAGAATTCTACGCAATGCAGCGATGGGTTTTCTTTCCGTAATCAAAATTTTTTATATAAGGTGATTCTCAGGTGCTGTCTGATCTTAAGGAAAATCTACTGAAAACAGGTAAGTCAGAAGGTTGTATCAGCTTCGACGAATTAAATGAGCTGCTTCCCGATGATATCAAAGATCCTGGTGCTATAGAAAAGATATTTAATTTTCTAGGCGATAATAACATAGAAATTGTCACCGAAGAGGAATCGGGGGAAAAGAGGACCCTGTCCGGAGAGATCTGGAAAAAAAAGAAAAAGGGACAAGACGATGACCGGGATGATGAAGGCAATCTGATCACCGATGGCGAGGCGCATGAGGCAGAAGAGACGACAACGACGTATCTGCGTGAAATGGGTCAGTTTGATCTCCTTACTCCCGAAGAGGAAGCAAAATACAGCAAAACAATCCGTCAGGGCTTTGAGGCCATTATTGTCGCCATTCGTGAAGACGTTTCCGGCAGCCGCGAAATAGAATTGCTCTGTGAAAGGATAGCTCTTTGGGAAAAGAGGGATCCGACTCTGAAACCCAAAAAGCAGCAGCTGAATTTTATGCGCTACAATGTCATCAGCGCTGCAAAAAAGTATCCCGACAAAAGAGAACTTTTTGAGCTGCAGGCCAAACTCGAGGCCTACAGCCGTTCCATAGAGGTTGCCAAGGACACCATGATCAGGGCGAATCTGCGCCTGGTGGTCTCCATTGCCAAAAGGTATATGCATCAGGGGTTGACCCTGGCCGATCTGATCCAGGAAGGAAATCTCGGTCTGATGCGCGCGGTTTTCCGTTTTGACTACACCAAGGGCAACAAATTTTCCACCTATGCCAGCTGGTGGATCAGGCAGGCCATAACCAGGGCCATTCTGGACAAGACCCGGACAATCAGACTGCCGGTGCATTTTCTCGAGTTAAGGAGCCAGTTCTTCAAGGCGTTTTATGCCCTATTTAAAGAACTTGGCCGGGAGCCTACACCGCTGGAGATCTCCAAGGCCACTAACCTGCCGATGGATAAAATACTCTCCATCCTCGAAGCTTCCCGTGAACCGATCTCTCTGGAAACTCCGGTAGGAGACGATGATTCTACATTGGGCGATTTTCTTGAGAATCAGGAGTCCCAGTCCCCATACGAAGCTGTGCAGACCCGGGAACTGGCAGGCAGGGTAACCGAAATTCTGTCGACTTTGAGCGAACGTGAGGAAAAGATTATCAGGCTGCGGTTCGGCATTGGCGAAAAAGCAGAATATACTCTTGAAGAGATAGGGAAAAGATTCAATGTCTCCAGGGAGAGAATTCGGCAGATTGAAAAGAAAGCATTGAACAGACTGCGGCATTCAAGCCGCAGGGAGAAGCTGAAATTTTTTATAGATTGACGGCCTCTACATTAAATATATAGGGAAAAGCCGGGTTACATACCCGGCTTTTTTTGTGGATATGGAATCAAGCACTGAACAAGCCGGTTTAGCAGGAATTCTTGAAAAGATAAAAAGCGGTAGGCGACTTTCACTGGAAGACGGCCTGCAGCTCTACCAGTGCCAGGATATTCTGGCACTTGGCTATCTTGCCGATATTGTAAGGTATCGGAAAAATGGAGACAATGCCTACTTCATCTATAACCAGCATATAAATTACTCTAATATCTGTACCAATCTGTGCAAGTTCTGTGCTTTTGGTAAAGATAAAGAGTCTAGTCTCGCTTATGAGATGAGCGTGGAAGATGTCAAGGAGAAGGTCCGGCAACGACTCGATGAACCCATCACTGAAATCCACATGGTGGGCGGTATCCATCCGGATCTGCCTTTTATCTATTATCTGGACATCCTGCGCGGTATCAAGGAAGTCCGGCCGGAAGTTCATATCCAGGCCTTTACCTGTGTCGAGATTGCCCATTTGGCGGATCTTGCCGAAAAACCGGTTGATGAAACCCTGGAAATGCTTAAAGAGGCTGGGCTGGGCTCCATTCCGGGAGGAGGGGCGGAGGTCTTCAGCCCGAGGATACGCAAGCTGACCTGCGAGAAAAAACTTTCGGGCCATGACTGGCTGGAGATCGCCAAAATTGCCCATCGCAACGGTCTGTACACCAATGCGACCATGCTCTACGGTCATATCGAAACCTACGAGGAGCGTCTGGAACATCTTGATGCATTGCGCCGCGCTCAGGATGAGACCAATGGTTTTCTCGCCTTTATTCCCCTGGCCTTTCATCCCAAGAATACCGAAATGTCCGAAATTTCCGGTACTTCCGGAATAAACGATCTGAAAAACATGGCGGTTGCCCGGCTCATGCTTGATAATTTTCCCCACATAAAAGCCTACTGGGTTATGCTTGGTCCCAAACTTGCGCAGATTGCCTTGTCTTTTGGTGCCGATGATATGGACGGCACCGTCAAGGAAGAGGTCATCACCCATATGGCCGGTGCGGAAACCGAACAGGCCATAGGATCCGGCACCCTTGTCAGGCTGATCAGAGAAGCAGGCCGTACTCCTATCGAACGGGACACCCTATACAACATCATCAACAGGCCATAACGCAAAAGCTGGAAGAAGAACGTGAAAAATCTGACTGCAAAAATACGTGCCGGTGAGAGAATAAACGATGCCGAATTCCATCGCCTGGAACAGGAAGCGGGACTCCACCAGCTCGGCTTTCTGGCCAATCATATACGGCAGCGAAAACATCATGAAAAAACAGTAACATACGTTATAGATCGCAATATCAACTATACCGATATCTGTATCTCGGCATGTAAGTTCTGCGCCTTTTACAAGAAGCCTGAAGATAAAAGCGGCAAGCTGCTCTCCTTTACGGAACTTGCCGAGAAGATAGAGGAAACCAAGAAGCTGGGAGGCACCCAGATCCTTCTGCAGGGTGGTCTTCATCCGGAGCTGACCATCGAGTATTATGAAGAGATGGTGCGTTTTATCAAGGGGAAGGGGATTCACCTCCACGGCTTTTCTCCTCCTGAGATCTGCCATTTTGCCGAGGTTTCCAAGCTGACGATCAAAGAAGTGCTGGACAGATTAATTAATGCCGGCCTGGATTCTATTCCCGGCGGTGGGGCTGAGATACTTTCTGATCGGGTCAGATCCCTTGCGGCGCCGAACAAGTGCAATGCCGATCAATGGATAGCAGTTATGGAGGCAGCCCATCACAAAGGCCTGCGCACCACTGCAACCATGATGTTCGGACACATTGAAACCATGGACGAGAGACTGGAACATCTGCGTCGTTTGCGCGAACTGCAGGATAGAACCGGGGGGTTCACGGCCTTTATTCCCTGGCCGTTTCAGCCCGATAATACCGCCTTGTTCGAAGATGGAGTATCGGTCAGGACCGGCGGATACGAATATCTGCGGATGCTGGCGCTGTCGCGCATCTATCTGGATAATTTTGACAATATTCAGGCCTCGTGGGTGACCCAGGGACCGAAGGTCGCCCAGTTGTCCCTTTTCTTCGGAGCTAATGATTTCGGAAGCACCATGATCGAGGAAAATGTGGTGGCGGCGGCCGGAGTCAGTTTCAGGCTTTCCGAACAGGAGATAAGGCGCATCGTTGAAGATGCCGGGTTTGTCCCACAACAGCGACTAATGGATTACAGTGCGGTGCAGAGCAACTGACATCCGAGGCGCAGGCTCAGTCTGTATAACATTTTTTGTAACTATTCAGCACAGAGCAAAAAAACATCAAACTTACCCTGAACTGCAACTGTTCAGCAGTGCTCCATATGTGCGCAAGCAGCCTGGAAGACTATAGTGTGCCTATGTTTTTCAGGCTGATCGTGTGCAGATGGGGTGCTGCTGAATAGTTACCATTTTTTTATCATATGAAATGGCTATGCCATCACCCCTTATTTACACCGCTCCCTTAATTCTACCGATAGGATCAGATATTATCAGGAATGGGGCCGTCGTGGTCGACTCCGAGGGCATCCTTGATATCGGATCATCCGCTGTTATAGCTGCTGCCTGGAAAGGTTGTCAAACCGTAGCGCTTTCAGGTGTGGTTATTCCTCCGCTGATCAACTGTCACATCCATCTCGAACTCTCCCATATAACCGGGATGAAGCAGCCGCCGCCGGATGGCTCCATGGTTGACTGGATTGAGGCGTTGCTTGCCGATCGTCAATTGGAATATGACGACAAGGTGATATGCCGGGCAAAAAACGACATGATAGAGAGCCAAAAGAGGGCCGGCGTGGTCCTGATGGCCGATATCGGCAACCTGCCTGTAGACCGTCACCCTCCCGATTCATCCATTCCTGAAATATATTCGATTCTGGAAGTGTTGGCTCCAACCCGGCAGCGAACCTCTGAGATATTGCAACAGATCTCAGCTCTTCCGGTGCGGCAGGCAGTTTCGCCTCATGCACCTTATTCGACCTCCGCTGAGCTTCTCATTGCTTTGAAGAACAGGGCCGGAGCGAATCAGCAGATTTTCACCATTCATCTCGCTGAAACAGGGGACGAGAAAACTTTGCTCAGCTTAAAAAGTGGTCCTTTTCGGAAATTTCTTGATAAACGAGAAAGTTGGGATAATACTTTGCTTCCCTCAGGGAAATTTTCAGGCAGCGTGGATTATCTGGACAAACTTGGAGTGCTTGATGCGAAAACCCTCTGCGTCCACTGCGTCCATGTGAACGATGAGGAAATCGGGATGCTGGCCAAACATGGAACGAAGGTGTGTCTTTGTCCGGGAAGCAATCGATTCTTGAGAACCGGACCCGCACCCCTGGAGAAGATGCTGGCTGCCGGTATTTTGCCTGGAATCGGCACGGATTCGCGGGCATCCAATGAGGATCCGAATATGTGGGGAGAAATGCGGATCCTGCAGGCGCATCACCCGAAAGTCAGTCCCTCCGTGCTGCTGGCCATGGCGACGCTGGGCGGAGCCCGGGCACTTCACCGGGAAAGTGACTATGGAACTCTTGAAAAAGGTAAGAAGCCTATATTTTTAGAAATAGAGATGGATAATCTTCCTATATTAACCGGGGCAACAGAAAGGGAAATTTTCGAAGAACTAATCTGTGGAAATAGGTTTCGCAATATAAACTGGATACATCCGTTTGAGAAAATATGAATTCCAAAGAATCCGAGAGCAGCTCTGCCATCAGAATAGGGATGGTAAACTATATCAATACCGCTCCTATCTATGAGGTATGGAAAAGGACGGTCACCGATGAGCGTTTTATCGTCGTTGAAGAACAGCCGGCGGTCCTCAACCGGATGCTGGCCTCCGAGAGAATCGACCTCGGCTTCGTTTCATCGCATGAATATTGTGCCCGGCCGGAGAAATATCGGATTCTGCATGATCTTTCCATAAGTTCTACCGGGCCGGTAGGTTCGGTCTTCCTCTTCTCCCATACCCCGATGGAGCAGCTTGACAACACCCTGGTGCTGCTCAGTAATCAATCGGAAACTTCCGTCTGTCTGGTCAAGATCATCCTTGAAGAATTTATCGGTATACAGCCACAGTATATAGTGGGTGAAGTTTTTGGAAATATCAGCAATTCCTGTCAGGCGGTGCTCGCCATTGGTGACGATGCCCTCCGTCTTGTTTCGGACGGCATGTATGCTTATCAGTATGATTTAGGTGAGATATGGAATAAACAGACGGGCCTGCCGTTTGTGTTTTCCGTGTGCGTTGTCCGGGAAGAATTCTGCAGAGAACATGGGTCATTAGTGGAAGAAGTGCAGAAAGCTCTGGTAAACTGCCGGGAGCAGGGCAAAAAAGAGATGAGTTCCATCTGTTCCAGGGTGGCGCCCAGAATACCGATGGATTCTGATGCCTGTTATTCGTATTTGCAGGCTTTGGAATATGACCTCGGTGAATCAAAATGTCTGGCCCTGGAAAAGTTCTTCAGCTATCTTATCGACAGGGGAGAAGCAAGTCGGCAGGCTCTTCCGCTTCGATTTTATCCTGCACTGGCGCAAAAATTTTAAAGGTCCGGTTTCTTTTATAATGTATAAATCTCAACGCAGAAAAATCCTTTTAGGAATCACCGGAGCCAGCGGGATGCTGTTCCTGCAGCCCTTTCTTGATATGTTGCGGCAAAGCGACAGCAACCTGGTCATCCATGGAATTTGTTCGCAATCGGGAGAGAAGGTTCTGGAGCACGAAGAACAGCTGCAACCTTCGGATTTAAAAGGTATCTCAAAATGGTTTGCAATCGATGATTTCGCTGCAGCCCCGTCATCCGGTTCAAGTCGGTATGACGCCATGATTGTTTTGCCCTGTACCATGGGAACCCTTGGGGCAATCGCCGCCGGATTGAGTCAGAATCTCATCCATCGGGCTGCCGATGTGATGCTCAAGGAAAAGAAAAAACTGATACTCGGAGTTCGGGAAACGCCGCTGAACAGGACGCATCTTAAAAACATGCTGTCGGCTCATGATGCCGGGGCAATGATAATGCCGACCATGCCCGGTTTTTATCTTAAACCGAAAACGCTTGAGGAGGCTGCCAAGACCTATTGCTGGCGTCTGGCAGATCAGCTCGGTGTCGAAATCAGCGGCAGGAAAAGATGGGAAGAGGACGGGAATGTTTGAGAAGTTGTCTATATTGCTTGAAATGATAAAATTCAAGCTCACCATTTTTGCTATGCCGTTTGCCTTTATGGGTGCTTTTCTGGCCGCTGAAGGCGTTCCGCAATTCACCGTTTTTACCTGGATTATACTAGCCATGATTGGTGCACGCACCTGTGCAATGGGCTTCAACCGTATTGTCGACCGAGAGTACGACGGAGTCAATCCCCGTACCGCGGACCGGGCTCTTCCGGCGGGGCAGATAAGGCTTGGCGAAGCATGGGCCATGGTGATCGGGGCAGGACTGCTGTTCTTTTTCGCCTGCTACAATCTGAATATGCTGACTCTGATTCTCTCGCCGTTTGCACTGTTTCTGACGTTGTTCTACTCCTTGACCAAAAGATTCACCTCGCTGTGTCACCTGGTACTGGGATTGGCCCTGTCGTTTTCTCCGCTTGGCGGCTGGGTTGCGGTTACCGGCAGTCTGGTTGGATACCCTTTTGCTCTCTCTCTGGCCGTGCTCTTCTGGGTGGCCGGTTTCGACACCATCTATGCCTGTCTCGATGCCGATTTCGACCGCAAGGCCAGACTGTATTCCCTGCCCTCAAGAATGGGTCGCAAAAATGCCTTCAGGCTGGCCGGCGTCTTTCACATATCGGCGTTTCTTCTTTTTATCGTGACCGGGATTCAGGCTCAGCTCAATATCTTCTACTATATAGGAATAGCACTGGCGGCGGCCGCACTCTTCTATCAGCATCGCTTGGTGCGGCCTTCGGATCTATCACGCATACACGCCGCATTTTTCTCGATGAACGGATTTATAAGCGTAGCTCTATTTTTGGCGACCTGGGTCTCTCTTGTCACTGCAAATACATGAGAATATATTTATAATTGCTCAGATTTATGAGTTTCGTCAACCTGGATTACACCCGGAATTGACGGTAAAATGGCCAGACTTCTCTTTTGTTGGCTTTGTATGCCATCAAGCTGGAAAACTATAACATACAGATAGGAGCAAAAATAAATGACAACTCCATTACTTACCACGGAATGCCCGGACCTGGACCTCGTTCATCGGGGCAAGGTAAGAGACATGTATGCCATCGACGGACATGACGACAAACTGCTAATGGTCGCCACTGACAGGATCTCCGCCTATGATGTGGTGATGGATGATGCCATACCCGGCAAAGGAGAAATACTTACCCGGATCTCTATCTTCTGGTTTGATCTGCTCAAAGATGTGGTCGAAAATCATCTTATCAGCGCCGATGTGGATGAGTATCCTGAAGTGTGCAGACAATACCGCAAGCAGTTGGAGAACCGCTCGATGCTTGTCAAAAAGACAAAGCCTCTACCGGTTGAATGCATAGTGCGCGGTTATCTATCCGGTTCATTCTGGAATGCCTACCAGAAAAATCATGTGGTCTGTGGCTTTGATCTGGGTGAAGGCTTGCAGGAATCGGATAAGCTGCCTGAGCCGCTGTTCACGCCTTCCACCAAGGCTGCAATCGGTGATCATGATGTCAATATCTCATATCAGGAGATGGAGGAAATTATCGGCAGCGATATTTCAAGAAAGATTAAACATACCAGTATTGAACTCTATACCAGAGCTGCTGACTACGCGCGCAGCAAGGGGATTATCATAGCTGACACAAAGTTCGAACTTGGAGAGTACAATGGTGAAATCATTCTGATTGACGAGGTGCTTACTCCGGACTCATCGAGGTTCTGGCCTCTTGAGGGATATATGCCGGGCAAAGGACAGCCAAGCTACGATAAACAGTTTCTCCGGGATTACCTCTCTTCGCTGCAGTGGAATAAAACTCCACCGCCGCCGAAACTGCCTGAGGAAATAGTGGAAAAAACCCGGCAACGTTACCAGGAAGCTCTTCAACTCATCACCGGCAGGTAAGTTCTTTTTAATGAATTGAAAACCCGCCCCTTCTGCTCGAAAGGGGCGCGGTATTTGTCGGCGGCATCTTTATTTCAGCAGGTATTCCTGCAGGGAAATATCCTCAAAAAGAAAACCGGATTCCATAAGCTTTAAGGGGATTACCCTTGTACTCGCCTTCAGAAAGTCTGCGGCTTCCCGGCCGGAGAGCAATCGAATGAGGGATGCCGGCAAGGGAAAAGTTCTACGCAGGTTAAATTTTACAACTGCCGTCTTAAAAAACTCAGATCTCGGAAGAACATCTCCGCAGGTGATATTCACCGGACTCGAAATTCTCTCTTCCTGCAAAATATAGGCGATTGCCCGTATTGCGTCTTCCTGGCTCACCCAGCTTATCATGCATTTCGACTCCTGAAAAACCGAGGGTACAAAGTGGCGGAACAATGGAAGTCGTGGAAAAGCGGGTTCTGCCGTCTTGGAAACGAGTTTGCCGAAACGAAGGTGGAGGACTCGAATTCCACTCTCTTCTGCGGATCTGGTTGAGGATTCCAAATGTTGAAATAAATCAGCGGGAAAATCCCTGCCGGGGGGGGAATTTTCGGCAGCCATTTCCTCCACCGCCTGTTGGTAGATCAGCGCGGATGATCCCAGGAGTATGGTTTGGGGTTTGCGGGGCAGGCTGCTGAAATATTGGCAGATACTGGTGGTATATTGTATCTGCAGTTTCGCTCTCTTACGTAGGTTACTTCGGCTCAGGCCGCCGGTTAAAAAATCTTCTCCATGAAGGAGAAGGACCAGGTCCATATGTTGTCCATTTGTGATTTTCTCAAGAAAATCTGTTGTCTTCTCACTCTCTTCAGGCATTTCATCGTTGATGAAAAGCGTACAGCCTTTTTGAAAATAGGACTCGATTAGCGCCGACGCCAGGATCGAGGAAGAGCCGGAAATAAAAACATTCATGATAAGGATTTATTGATTTTTCTGCACTTTTTCAGGCTTCCTCCGTCCGTCGAGCAGGTGACGAAAGGCCATGATTGGGTGGCGGTAAACCATCCGGGGACCGGAATACTTCATAACGGTCTTGATTTGTTCCCGCATCTCTTTTTTGTAGCAATGGATGATACAGTTGCCGCAGGTTGGCTTGTTTTGTTGAAATGGGCAATTCTGTAATCGCTGTTGCGCATAATTACGTAGCTTGAGGCACTCCCTGCAAAGTTCAAGGTCGCTCAAGGAGGTATGGTGCGCTTGGCAATAGATTTTTATCATAGCACGGATCGTCCTGAATTCCTTTGCCAGCCGTGCATGTTGGAAGTTGCTGTTATGCTTTTTCATTCCCGATAAATCGCTGATATACTTCTATGCCTTACAGATTATTTCCCTGTTGCAGAGCCAGCCGGAGTATTTCCTCAGCCACTTCTTCCTGCGTTTTACGACTGGTTTCCACTGTAATGTCGGCATATTCGGTATATAGCGCCAT
Source organism: Desulfobulbaceae bacterium (assembly GCA_016278675.1). Taxonomy (GTDB): domain Bacteria; phylum Desulfobacterota; class Desulfobulbia; order Desulfobulbales; family Desulfocapsaceae; genus Desulfopila_A. The sequence goes on from JADQBJ010000010.1 coordinate 22,820, forward strand.
CCTTTCCCGGAAAAGATCGTCAAAGGTTTGATCCGGTCCCTTGGCCAGTCCCCTGGTCTCATAGTTCTTAATCCGCGTTCTCAGTGTTTCCAGATCAGTATGGAGAAAGACCACGATACCGTTTGAACGCAGATAGTTCATGGCTTTCGAGCTGTAGGCCGCGCTTCCTCCAGGCGAAATAACATGATTGTCGCAGTTGATCGACAGCAGCACCCGTTCTTCGATGCGGCGCAACTCCATGTGCCCATCTTCGTTGACTATTTCCTGCAGCGTTTTTCCCTCGGTTGTCTGGATGAGAACATCACCGTCGATAAATCCCTTAGAAGTCAGTTTGGCAAGAATTACGCCTACAGTACTTTTCCCGGAGCCCGGCATGCCTATGAGGATGATGTTTGAGTTGTTCGATATCATAGTTTCTGGAGAGGTGATTTTTCGTTGTCCTGGTTCTTTTCGAGTTCTGCCGTGATACACTGCACAAAAAGAAACGAAACCAGACTGAGTACCGCACCTGCGATAAAGGGAATCCTGTAATCTATCAGCCACAACAGCCCGCCGATGACGGGAAGAACAACCGCAGCTATATGATTGATGGTGAAACCTACCGCCATGCTGGGAGCTATATCTTCAGGTTCTGCAATCTTTTGAAAAAAAGTGCGTATGGCTATAGCAAAATTAAAGAAAATATGATCTGCAATATAGAGAAGCGCTATAATAAATTTGGAATCCACAAAAGCATACGCGATAAATATAATGATAAGGCTGAAGTATTCAAGGGAGAGTACCTTTCTTTCACCGTATCGATTAATGCATCTTCCAATGAACGGGCTGAGGAAAAAGTTGATGATATTGTTGATAAGAAAGAGAAATGCTATTTCCGACACAGAATAATCGAATTTTTTTACCAGCAGGAAAACGGCGAATGCCATGAATATCTGTCTTCTTCCCCCAGCCAGGAATGTGAGGCAATAGAAAAGCCAGTATTTCCTCTTAAAAATCATTTTTTTATGCTGCGGGACGATGGTAGTATTTGTGGGATTTTGAGCCATGCTCCATAACGCAGCAGCGATTACGAGAAAACCAAAAAAAAGATAGAGCTGAGTATAGGAAAGAAATGGAGCAAGAATGAAGATCAAAACGCCAGCGCAGATATTTGAAGCCGCAGACAGGCTGCGAAGTTTGCCGAATACTAAAGGTGCCTGAACTTTATCGAAGTACTGCAGGGTTAGAGATTGGTTAGTCGTTTCATAATAATGAAACCCAAAACTCATGATCAGCGTTGTAAATATGAGACCATAGAAACTCGGAAAGAAACCTGTTGCGGCAATGCCAAGCCCCAGGATCAGAACCGATAAGCCGGAGAGTTTATGCTCTTTGAGGATATAGAGAAAATAGACCACCAGAAGAGCCAAAAAACCAGGTACCTCGCGGATGGATTGCAATAGACCTATATGACTGCCGCCAAGATCGATGACATTAACTGCAAAGTTATCAAAAAGTGTCCTCCACGCCTGAAGACCCATGGTTGAGCTGATGGTCAGAACCATCAGGAAGAGATACATTGGATTTGCTCGAATAACTTTCATAGCATTTAGTGCCTTACTCCTGAAAACCACCTAAAAACAAGAAAACGAAAAATACATTTACAATCGTGAATCCACCTCTACTGCCAAGGCACTTATCCAGCTCCGCTGGGCTAGTGCCTTACTCCTGAAAACCACCTAAAAACAAGAAAACGAAAAATACATTTACAATCGTGAATCCACCTCTACTGCCAAGGCACTTATCCAGCTCCGCTGGGCTAGTGCCTTACTCCTGAAAACCACCTAAAAACAAGAAAACGAAAAATGCATTTACAATCGTGAATCCACCTCTACTGCCAAGGCACTTATCCGGCTCCGCTGGGCTAGTGTCTTACTCCTGAAAAACTGCCGCAAAAACAAGAAAACAAAAAATATAATTAAATCTCCTCAATCGGTTTCCGGCCTATCCAGCTGGGCGCTGGGTCAGATATATTGGAGGGCTGGGGTAGCTGCGTAACAATTATGCCGTGGTTTACCTTAAGTCAATACGTTTGGCCATAGAGAAAGCATCCTTCCAGTATTTTTCCCGGAGACTGGAGATGGTTACTCCCTTACTGCTTGAAGCGTGTAGAAAACGAGACTCTTCCAGATAGATGCCGACGTGTCGTGAAAACCATCCTGTCTTGAAAAACACCAGATCACCTGAGCGCAGGGAGGAGAGAGATACAGCCCTGCCCATGTCCATCTGTTTTGCGGTTGTCCGCGGCAGTTCAGATCCCAGCAGGTCGCGATAGATCAGATAAACGAACCCTGAACAATCGACGCCGTTTCTACTGAGGCCACCTTCCTTGTAGGGAGTCGCTTTCCAGGTGTCATACAGCAGGTAGAGTCGGCTGCTGAGTTCGTCTCCATCGATGGGGGGTGGAATTCTTACAGGCTGGTGGCGTGAAGATGAGCATGAGGAAAGCAAGAAGATAACCAGAAGAGAAGAGGTGGACAGAAGTGCGAATTTTTTGATCATGCAAAGATACATTTTGAATTCAGTCATAGAGATTTTCTTTATTTTTTGGATCCTTACCACCTGTAGAGCCAAGACTTGGCTAAATGTCGGGTCTTGCACGCCAATGAAAATCGGGATCATTCCTTTCATGAGAAGGCTTGTCAATATGATTTCGAGGCGGCGAACCACTCTTTCGGGACGTATATCGGACTGTGTAATAGGCCATCAAAGAATGAGGGCAGGATGGAATAGTAAACCAGTGAAAGGCTGTTGTCATCAAAAACGGCAACTATTCTTTGGTAAATGATTGAAAGATATGGTAGATAGATGGAGCTTTTTTAAGAGGTCCGGTAATCACAAAAATATACGGCTTCGCTGCTGAGTTTAGGGTTTAATTGCGGAGATGAGTAAGATGTGTTATCAAGAAAGGCGTGGCATATCCGCAAAGGCTTCTTCTTTGCAGCATCAAGGCTGAATATGGCACCAGTTGGTAACACCGAGGCGGCTTGGACATCATTTGATAAAAAGGTGATTATATGTCAGGTATCTGGGAATCTATTACAGCGGCAATTGACTCGACACACCTCCTTGACCAAATAAGGGAAGTTGACGCTGCCGGATTATTTTCAAACCCCTGGTTTCTTGTTCCGTTTATACTGCTTGCCGGATATATGATATATAAGCAGTCCTGGCGGGATATGGCACTTATTGGGATTTTTATGGGAGTATGGTGGGTCAGTGGTACACCTTACATGCAGACCCTGGTCGATGGAGATGAGCTTAAAATAGAAAAGATACTCCCCGTTGTCTTTGGAGGTGGTATTACTCTGGGGGTAGTTATTTACCTTTTATTAGGAAGATCTTAAACATGTACTGCTAAATCGCCGTTTCAGTTTCTACTCTTGGGAGGCTGTCTGAAAATGCCTTCCGGAGTGCATCTCTGCAACTCCGACAAAAGAGTACGAGATCATCAAAAATGAGTGATAATGAAATTTAGAAACGCAATTTTTGTCGTAACCGAAGAAAGTCACTGTCCTTTATATAATGCAGGTGATGAATTTGCTGTTGAGGGATTGAGCCTGACTTTCCCTGTAGGAAAATCTACCTGTCTGGTGCTTGCAAAAGACGTAATTGGCGTGACCACGGAAGAGGTCTCTTTCGAGAAAATGGAGAAAGGGACCACTAAAAAGAACAGGTTCGAGTGCGGAGGTTGCACCGGCATTATTCGTTTCGAGTACAAAAAAGATAAAGAATTCGCTACATTACAGATGAAGCTACTGGCGGCCGCTGAGAGGAAAACCAAAATTAACGCGGTCAGCGAGTTTGCCGGGCTGCTGCGCTCGATCGACACCTTTTCCTCTCTTTCCAGCGATGATCTTCTTGATCTCGCTGCCTTGCTGGAACTCAAGGATTATGATTACGGTTTTCCCATTGTTCAGAAGGGCGAGCCCGGAACCAATCTGTATATCATATTGAAGGGATCGGTAGAGGTTATTGACGCCGAAGGCGTAGCTTTGAATGAAATGGCGGCCGGGGATGTTTTCGGGGAAATGAGTCTTTTAACCGGTGAACGTGTTTCGGCGACTATCATGGCGACCCAGCCGTGCCGGATAGCGACCATGAATCAGAAGAACTTCAGGCATATTCTCCAAAGATTTCCGGCCCTGCAGGTTTTCTTCTATAAACTGATGGTACGGCGTATCACCGATATCAACATGAAGAGGGCGGTTGAGCTCGGTTCGGGAATGTCGGGCCATATTGCCGACATGCCGCCAATAGACCTCTGCCAGATGATCAATTATATTCAAAAATCGGGCACCCTGACCTTTGAGACTGAAGACTGTGATGGAATAATTAAATTCCATGAAGGTGAGATAATTGAAGCTGTCTGCAACTCCATGAGCGGCAAAGACGCCTTCTTCAAGATTCTTACCATGAAGAAAGGACGGTTTATCTTTGATCAGGGGATCAGTGCCCGGGATGCCAAGAAAGAAATAATCGGCGGTTTTATGGCGATTATGATGGAAGGCATGAAGTATCTAGATGATTTGAATAAATGATTTCCACTTCTTGCAAGATCAATAAGTGATGGCGTCGTGACAAGCACCCGTACGGGCATAGACCGACTTCGAGAAAGCCCGATCTCCCGCGTTTTACATCCCTCCAGCAATTTTCTTCGCTGGAACTCTTCAGAAAACTGATTAATTTTCTCTACATACCATTTTCACTTTTAATTTCTAATTTTTTTCTAAAGAAAACGATGACGAGGCGCCGAGAACTCAAGCAGACCATCCTTTCCATGCTGAAAAATGAACCATGGCAGGTTATTGCAGCACGGTTGCCTCAGTATGAAGAAAAAGCGATTATCAACCATCTTTTTACAGCCCTGTGTCATAGTCAAAAAATAAAATGGCATGCGGTAAGCGCCTTTGGCCAAGTTGTGCCGCGCCTTGCAGCACAGGACCCGGAGTCGGCAAGAATTGTGATGCGCAGATTTCTCTGGAATCTGAATGATGAATCCGGCGGAATAGGGTGGGGAATACCCGAAGCAATGGCCGAAGTCATGGTTCAGGATGACATGCTGTTTTCCGAATACAACCATATGCTTATATCCTACATGAGGCAGGATGGACCGGAGATCTTTGAGGACGGTAATTTTATAGAACTGCCGGCCTTGCAGCAGGGAGTCTTGTGGGGTGTGGCCAGGCTGCTCAAAGTGCGGCAGCAGGAGATGGTTGTTAAAGGCATCGACGCCGATCTGCGCTATTATCTGGACGCTCCCGATAATACAGTGTGCGGGCTTGCGGCAATGTGCCTGGGAATGTGCAGAAATATTGAAGTTATTGATGAATTGCAGAGCCTGCTCGCCAACAGTGGCTCCTTTATTTTATATTGGGATTATATTTTGCAGGAGGTGAAGGTTTCTGCAATTGCCAAACAGGCCATTGAGCGCTTGCGTCTTTCGTGATGATAGCTGATGTAGTTTGAAAAAGCTTACAGAATACCGTGAGGCATATCTGTGGTTTTCTCCCCGCCCAATACATATCCGCCGTCCATACGGATGACGGCGCCGGTAATATAAGTGGCCTGATGAAGCAGGAAAAAAACCGTCTCGGCCACCTCGGCGGGCAACCCGGTACGTTTCAATAAGATGTGATCGTAGATCTTGTTCTTGCTGGTTTCATTGAGGTTTGACCAGCCCCTGGTGTTTTCTCCATGCCTGTTGCGGATAAGGCCCAGCATCAATTCGTTGACACGAATGTTGGGAGCCGCTTCCCTCGCCCAGGTTTTGGTAAAGGTGGAAATGCCGCCGTTCGCCGCGCTGTAACCATCGTTGAAGAGCAGTTCGGCGGGGCCGCTTCTCCCCACCAGAGCCGCAATAGAGGAAATATTAATAACTGCCGCAGAATCCGCTTTCTGCAAAAGGGGAAGACAGCAGTAGAAGAGCAGCCATTTCGCCTTTAAGGTGGTGTTTACCTCGAGATCCCACTGACCGATATTGTGCTCATGGTGATAGGAGCCATGGACCACCGGCATTCCTCCGCGTTCTATATTGTTGACGAGATAATGCACACTGCCGAACTGCTCGTCCACCTTCCTCATCATTTCGCTTATCTCCTCCTCCCTGGTCAGATCGACCGACATGGCCAGAACGGAAGAGCCCCGATCATTGAATTCATCTAGCATTTCCTGGGAAGATTCAGGCCAGTCGTGGTAGGGAAGTATGAGATTGGCGCCTTCGTCCGCAAGTTTACGGGCAATGGCTCTTCCTACGGGTCTGGATGCACCGGGTATCAGGGCCGTTTTTCCATACAATCTCATAGAACCTCCGAAATAGTCAAAACCATCAGTGCCTTACTCCTAAAAAACCGCAGCAACTCCTGCAAAACTGCCATTCCTCTCTGCTGGGTCAGCTTAAATATACCCACCCAGAATCTCATTCAGCTCTGCTGAATGAGTTTAACGGCACGAAAAACTTTCTCGGCATATGGTTCCTTTTGTATGGAACACACCGATATCGTGCCATTAAAATGATGAGAAATAATATTCTTCCTGGCGGCAATAGATTCGATATGTTTCTCCAGCGCTCCACCGCTCATCCAGGAGGAATAATTGCGATGATGTTCTCTCCCTGCGAGCCTCTCAAGAAGCGGAATCAACATCCTGCCCCAGAAAAATCCTTTCCATGTGGTCGGTACCCGACAGTAGTCACTAACAATGAGATGACCGTTGGGCCGAACAAGTTTCCAGGATGTATCGAGCAGAATGTTGCGATCATAATCATTTTTCTCATGGAGGGAGAAGCTTAGAATGACTGCATCAAAACTCTCTGCGGGCAGATCTACGTCCAATGCGTTTTTATTGATGAAGGTAATTTCGTGCTGTGCCGCTTCATTGATCATGGCCTGCGATATATCGACACCATACAGATCCATGCCTGGTTCTTTGAGCATTTCCAGCTGCCTGCCGGTACCGCAGCACATATCTATAATTCTCCTGTGACCTTGATAATGGATAAAGGTCCGGATATTTTTACGGATCGGATAAAGCCTTTTCCCAAGTATCCTTTCGTAATAAGGTGCTATTTTGGCGTATTCATCAATCACGTATGCTACGAACCTGTGGTTTTGAAATCTGATGAGGAAATATCATATCTCCTGAGAATTTTCTGCAGGGCTGTACGGGACAATCCCGAAAGCTCGGCGCTCTGAGAGACATTGCCCTGCGTTTTCTTCAAAATCGATCTGACATATTCCTGCGTGAAACCATCGAGCATTCGTTCCTTGGCATTTTTATAATCTATAATATCCTCTGATATGACATTGTCAAACTGTTTGCGGTCCGGTAAGTTTGCCATTGTCTCGACATCATTGGAGAGATCTTCCGCGGTTATTGTATCTCCCTCGGCGAACATAATTGTCCTGCGCACAAAATTCTGCAGTTCCCTGACGTTTCCAGGCCAATTTCTTTTCTCCAGAATGTGCAGGGCCGCAGTATCAAAATGTTTCCTCTCAATGTTCAACTCCCGACAAACCTGAGTGGCGAAGTGGTTTACCAACAATGGAATATCCTCTGTAATTTCCGAGAGGGAGGGAGTGTAAATTGATACAACATTTAACCGATAGAAGAGGTCTTCGCGGAAGGTTCTTTTTTCGATCATATCTTCCAGGTCGAGATTGGTCAGGGCGATGACGCGCACATCAATTTCTTCGGTTCTGGTTGCCCCAAGTTGCTTAATTTCGCCTTCCTGCAGAACACGCAGAAGTTTGCTTTGCACGGAAAGCGGGATATCGCCGACTTCGTCAAGACAGATGGTGCCGCCATCGGCTTCCTTGAAAAGCCCGATCTGATCATGACTTGCTCCGGTGAACGCCCCTTTCTTATGTCCGAAAAGTTCACTTTCCAGGAGATGTTCGGGGATGGCAGGGCAGTTGACGGTAATCATCGGCTTGTCATGGCGCGCACTCAACTGATGAATGGCCCGGGCTGTCAATTCCTTACCGGTACCGGAAGCACCGCGGACCAGGGTGGTATAATGGGTCCGGGCAACCGTCATAAGTTTATCAAGGAAGTTGAGCATTACCGCTGATTGACCGATGAAACCCTCCATGGCGTTGCGGCTGTTGACCTGCCGTTTTAGAGCAGAATTTTCCTTAAGCAGCTGATTACGTTCGATGGATTTGTGAATGAGGCGGTAAATTACCTCCCTTTCAAAGGGCTTGGTGATAAAATCGTATGCCCCAAGCTTGATGGCTTCCACCGCAGTTTCAATGGAACCGTATCCGGTCATCATGATCACCGTTAATTCGGGATATTCCTTGCCGATTAATCGCAGCAGCTCAAGCCCGCTCATCCCCGTCATCTTGATATCAAGGAGGAGGATATCGATTTTTTTGTTGTGCAGCAGGACCAGCGTTTCCTCGGCGGAAGCCGCCGTCAGAATATCCAGGGTATCAAAACGCTTTTCAAGAATGCGCTTTAAGCCGTTGCGCATATCCTTTTCATCATCCGTTATAAGTAAAGATTTGTTATTCATGATAATCTCTAAAAAAGGTTATCGAAGTTTTTACGAGTCCATCACATTATTGTTTACCGGCAGGGTGATAATAAACCTGGAAAACTCTCCTGCTTTAGTTTCCACACTGATTTCCCCATGATGATCCTGAACTATGCCGTAACTGACTGATAGCCCGAGACCGGTACCGAAGCCGGGCGTTTTTGTAGTAAAAAACGGATCAAATATTTTTTCGAGGCACTCAGGCGGTATGCCGGTGCCGTCATCCTCTATCACAATTTTTACGACCTCTTCTTCTTTGCTGTAGTGCGTGGCGATATTAATGCTGCCGCCATCCTCTATAGCCTGCGCGGCGTTAATGATAAGGTTGAGAATGACCTGTTTGAGACGGTCATTGTCAAGCTTTATATCAGGAACGGTTCGATCGAGCTCAAGATCCAAGGCAATATTTTGCTGCTCCAGCTGGTTCGTGGAAATTGATACAACTTCCCTGATCAGGCTATTGATCGAATAACTGGTTTTAATGCTGCTTCGCTGTCTGGAAAAATTAAGTAGATCGGCAATGATCTTCTGACAGTTGCCGGCATGCTTTTTAATAATCTGAAGATCGGATGCCGCCTCTTCAGTAAGAGTATTTTCTTCTTCCAGAAGTTCCACATGGCAGAGAATAACACCAAGAGGATTGTTGATCTCATGGGCCACTCCTGCGGCAAGCTGCCCCAGTGAGACCATTTTTTCCGTCTGTTGGATTTTGTTTTCCAGCTGTTTTTGGCTGGTAATGTCCTTGAGGTAGCAGACCACGCTTTCCGGCTGATAAAGCTCATTGAGTATCGGATAAAAATATATCAGAAATATTTCCCCAGCTTGCGTTGTAACCTGCTTGGAAACTGGATTTTTCGGCAAAATGTTTAATATGTCAGGACACATAGTCAGGGGGCAGTCGACAGTGGAATGTATTTCCCCTATGCCGGTTTCCAGAACTTCCTCCAGACTCAAACCGTATCTTTGCAAAAAAGCCTGGTTGACCACCTTGATTCTCTGATCACCGCCGACGAGTACAACAGGATCGGTGATACCGTCGAAAACAGACTGAAGCCTCTCTTTGGCCTGAAGAATTTCGTTGGCAAATTTTTCCAGCTTAAGCTGATTCAGGTGAAGTGCCGAAGACATATTTTTTGCTACTTCTGTTAGTTCACTGATCTCGTCGACTGAGTCGGATGAGGGCAGAGAAAAGGCCGTATTGTCATCCTTAAGATTAGATCTGAATATATTCAGCATGTTTGAGAGATTTTGCACAATCACGCGATTAAAGAACAGACTGATAACGATAAAAAGAATAACGATTGAAGGAACAACTCCAATAAAAACGGAAAAGGCAATTTCCTTAATCCTGTTGAGATTGATATCGACAGGGACGGTAACGCTTATAACACCGTAAATATTCCCAGGAGCTCTGTTGAAACCACGTTTATCGCCGTATTGAGAAATTATTTCCTGAGGCGCGAGAGCTGGATCGCCATGGCAGCGGGTGCATGATTCCTCAGTATATACAGGTTGAAAACGCATAAAATGCTTTTCGTCGTCTTTTTTCACTATACCGTGCCACTCTTCTACGCCGGGGTTGTTGGAAAAATAATGAATCATTTCCCGTTCCAGCTGATTCGCCTCATAATCCGGATTCCTGGCGTTAATGGCAACTCTGCGATAGTAGAAGTTTTCAAGAGAGGAGCTGAATCGCTCCATGACGTTCCTGCTGATATAGGAAGAGGACATGGCTTCAAGAACGAATTCATCCTCACCGAGAAGAGAATACATCTTGGGGCGGAGCACTTCCCGGACATAGCTCCGATTTGCGTCCATGGTGGTCATTACCAGGTCGGATTTCTCGTAAATTTCTTCCTGCAGTGCCCTTTGCTGATAAAAGTATATGAGTCCGGAGGCAACAGCGGCAAAAAACAGAAGGATGGCGGCAAGACCCAGGAGAAATCGCGATTGCAGGGTCATGGATTTCTTGATATTTGATTGAGGCATAACAATAAAGGTCTGAAAAGCAGGTATCTATTTCTGAAATATATGCAGGAAAATCTATTTTTGATAATCTCGCAAAAAAATTGTCACGATGTCAGATGGCAAGGTGTAGATGATCGATTAGTGAATCTTAGCTCGATAGAGTTTAACAGAAATTACAGAGAAAGCATCAAAGATAGAGCATATACCGTGACGAATATGCGGGAGGTGCAGAGATGAGGTTGATAAAGCTGAAGAGCTGGGAGGCGCAGGAATATCCTGTAAAAGCATTTTGTATCCTTAACTGCTGGATTACAGCTGCTGGATTTCCGCGTGTTGCGGCCGCTATTCCCTGAAGAAAAAGTATCCTGCAATTATAAGCACAATGACAATAACTTCCAGCACCGTAAGCCGAACAAGCATGAGGCAGATTTTTCGCTGTGACGGGTTCATTGTCAAAATTATGCGGTTCATTAGAAAGCGAAAAAACAAGGTGTTGATGGTGCGTTTATGATACAGGCGCAGGTATTGCTTGATGCTGCGCAGCCACATAATGACGAAATATTCGACAGTCTCATCAATTTGTTCGGTGCAGTAGGTGACGCAGGCTTTAAAGGTGTCGCCGTCCGGGCTGATGCGGATTGACGTTATGTCTCCGTTTTCAAGAGTAAGTGATATGTCCTGAGGGGAAATATGCTGCAGCGTGCCTTTGAGCGAAAATTCTTTGTCGGTTGCATGATCAACAATCTCAGCTGAAAAACCATCCTGATCGGTGATCAGTTTCTTGAAGTTCCAGTGCGGATTGAGCCGCAGCATGTTTTCACTGTTGAGACGGGCCGAGATGTCCAGCGGTTTGCCGTTTTGCCGGACGGGCAGGTTGAAATCATACTCTTTCAGTATCATTTGGCGATGACCATCAGCGGGCAGGGGAGAAGCGGGTGAAGCACATCATTGGATATAGTCGCTGCCAGACCTTTATGCATGGTTACGGAAAGAAGACGCATCGGCTTTTTATTGATGCCGCCGAGTACGACAAGATCGCAGTGAAGTTTTGCCGCCACTTCGGCTACCGTCTCTTCGATGCCGCCGACCACTTTCATAAATCGTGCAGCCTGGCTTGTAGGGTAGATTTTTCTGATTCTGTTCCAGTCTTCATCTATTTCCCGGCCAAGCTGCTCCTGGACATAGTCCTTGAAGACGGTCCTGGTAGTTGAGGTGTTGAGCCAGTCATCGCTGGACATGGTACTCCAGTCTTTATCAATGATAGTGAGAAGGGTGATCTCGGCATCGGGGAAGGAAGGGATTAATTTTTCAAAGACATATTTTTCCGCTTTCTGAGCTCCTTCGCTGCCGTGACTGCAAAGTAATATTGATGTAAACATTTTTTTTAAAAGTAATAAGTCTGCCAAGGCTTAGAAGACCCGGGCAGACTGATAAAAGTTATCGAAAGGCCGCATACATTAAAATCAAAGACAATATACGGCCTCAATTGATATTAGTACCTTACCCCTCAAAAGCTGTCATGAGAACAAAAAAATGGAAACTGATTTAAAACCAGCAGATTGAGTCAACTGCAAAGGTACTTATCCAGCTTAGCCGGGTTAGACAAGCCACTTAGTGAAAAGCAGCACACCAAAGGTTGTGATCAGACACAATACCAGAGCAGTTAGATCTTCAGCACGTTCACTGCTGAAGACCGATAAGGCCCTTTCCTCCAGTTCATCTACATTCTCGTTATTGTCGTTGTTGTTCAAATTATCTTTTGTCATATTATTTTCCTCCTATCAATGTAAAACAACGTCCTTGACGAGCCAAAGGACGACAAAGAATGAGAGCGTGGCTTTAAGTACACCGGAAATACCACCGATGACAAGGGGCCATCCGCCAGCCTGAAATATCGCCTTTTTAGTGATCTGCATACCCAGGCCGATAAGTCCGAAAGCAAAGAACCAGATCATGAAGTCCGTCAACACCGTGACGGTTTTCGAAGTTTTATGTACCTGTTTTACAGCATGTTTCAAGGTACCGACTACTTCTTTGGGAAGTTCAATCTGCTTGGCTTTTACTGCAGAGAGTATGCCCTCGAGTTCGTTCATACGCTGCCGTCCGCTGGTCTGGAAGGCTGATTTGTTGTCCCGTTCTTCAAAGTCTCCGGCAATCTGACGCTGTTTGTGAAGATCTTCAACAGCTTCCATCTGCGCTGGTGTGAGGTTGGTAAAGACGCTTTCCTCAAGGGCGCTATCCAGAGTATTCCACTCTTCTGATGTGACCTGTGATCTGTCACTATAACTCACATCGATAAATTTTCCTTTGTAATGCTGCGGCGGAGAGAACAACCCGGCCGAAGAAAGCCCGAACAGTAACAAAAAGCCAAGAATAAAGATGGGGAATTTATCGATAACAACTGTTTTGAAGCTGAGTTTCTGACCACTGTCCTTGCCGAACCAGGTCGCCAGTACCAACACGATTATGGGAAGGAAAAGTACCCTGGTTATGTTGAAAATTTCAGCGACTTTAAGCGTTTTGATATCAACAGCGTTAAAGGCCAGGGCAGCCGCGGCTACCTGTGCGGAGTTTAGAATACCTGTTCCTGCCCAGGCACCAAACTGAACCGGATTCATTCCTGCAAGTTTACCGACCGTCGGAAAGATAAACATGCAGATTATACCAAAAGAGAGGATTGTACCGATGGTATATGCCATCTCTTCGCTCTTTGCCTTTACTACCGGTGCTACGGCAACAGTTGCCGAAACGCCGCAGACCCCCATGCCGGCAGAAAGTACGCCGGTCATGGTCTTGGGCTGTTTAAAAACCTTGCCGAGCCAGAGGACCACGAAAACGGTGCCGAGAACAAAAATGCCGATCAGCCATACCGAGTAGACACCCAGTTTTGCCAGTTCGGCAAAGCTGTACCGTGCTCCCAGCATAATTACACCCATTTTCAGGACGAAGCGGGCGCATTTTACACCTGGTGCTGCGAAACGGGGTATTCCCATGGTGTTGGTGACAATAACACCCACCAGCAGACCAAGGATGACGTAATTGAGATTGAGCACCTTGTAGATCTTGAAACCAAGAACAGGTTCAAGCGAAGAACTCATAATTTTAACCGCGGGCTCGGCGTACCAGCGAATAAACATCGCCAGCACCAACAGCAGGATTACTCCGCCAAGCGGTTGCAGAAAAAACCTGTCCAGCAGCGTTTTGCCGGGGGTGCGTACGCTGTTGATTACCGCTCCGGTTATACCGATTGCGGCAATGATAAGACTCATGGAAACTTGCAAATCCATGGTCTTGTGAGTGCTCAAAGACTGCATGAGAGGCAGCAAAGCACCGCTCATGGTAATGAGACCGTAGATGAGCAGCAAACCACTCATAATATAGACCGGTTTGTTATTATAACCGGACATATTTTCCTTTGCCTGTAACATTCAATTTCCTCCTTCAAATAAAAAAAAAGTAACAGAGATGGAGTGATGACGAACTCCAACGAAAAAAGTACTACACTGCGTTAGCAAAGGATGTGCCGGAAACTGTTTTAAAAATAGATTGAAATATATAGTTAAATATCAGTATGATGACTTGTCGTGTTGGTCAATGAAATCTACGATGAATGGCGTAATGACCCTGAAAAGTGATGACTCGAGGTGTCACTGTATCCTGGAGTTTGCAGTGCGTTCTGGTTAACTGTCAGGAAAAAAGAGCAGGCGCCGTATTAATTATCTTCCGTTCGGCAAACAAGGATTGATAATATCTTAAAAAAATCATCAAGGTTGCCGCGATGGACTCTGAAAAAAGTTGCGCGTAGCTCTAGGATGGCCTTCGATAATAAAGATAGTATCTCGAAGGTTTCCACAACGTGCAACGCGGGAGCTCGAACTTTCTCGAAGTTGGTCTACCCATACGGGTACTTATCGCGACCTCCTCAAAGATTGAAAAAATTTTCTTCGTATATACACTATTTCAAAGTCATGTTGTTCCGGAGCCGTCATCAAGACTTCCGATCCCGGACCTAATGGCAGAAAAAAATTTACAGGATCTACAAAGCCGGCGGATGTATCCGCTTTCATTGTTAATCAGCTTAAGAAAAGGTAAAAAATGATTAAAAAGAATTCATTTAACAGGTTAGCTGCGGTTTTCCTGATATTTCTGGGATTTTTTGGAACAGGTGTAACCCTTTTTGTACCTGTCGGTTTTGGCCAAGACCCGAAACTTGAATGTTTCTCGCGGCTCTGGCCCCATGAAAAAAGTGATCTGGCCCCCGACCCCGCTGTCCATCACGGAAAGCTGGATAATGGTTTCCGCTACATCCTTATGAATAACGACACACCCAGGGATCGTGTCGCCATTCATTTTTTCATTGGTGCCGGATCAATTCATGAAGATGATGATGAGAAGGGTTACGCTCATTTTCTCGAACATATGCTTTTCAATGGTACCAAACACTTTTCACCGGGGGAACTCGTTGAATACTTTCAGTCACTAGGCATGGCATTCGGCGCAGATACCAACGCCTCCACAGGATATGATCGCACTATTTATACAATAGTGCTGCCCAAAGGCGAAAAGGTGGAACTGGAAAAAGGTTTTCTCGTTATCTCCGATTACGCCAGGGAGGCTCTCCTTCTTGAGCCCGAGGTGGAGGATGAACGTGGAATTATACTGGCTGAAAAATTAGCCAGAGATTCGGTCTCCTATAGAATGAATGTCGCCAGTAGAAAAAATGCTTTGCAGGGAACTCTTCTTGCCGAGAGGGAACCCATCGGTGAGGTCGAAACTATCAAGGCCGCCACAGGTGAGGCTCTCCGAAGTTTTTATGACAAGTGGTATAGACCCGAGAACATGACCCTTGTGGTGGTGGGGGACATCGACAAAAAAGAGGTGGAAGAACTTATAACGGACAGATTTGCCTCTATCGAGGGAGAAGGAGCGCCTCCGGAATGTCCGGATTTTGGGGAGCTTGAGAAGAGAGGACTCTATTCTTTTTATTACTTTGAGCCCGATGCCGGCAATGTTCAAATGTCTATAGAATCCTATTGGAACAAGGAAAAAGAGGATGATTCCTATGAATACCAGATCCAATCACTCAAAGAATATATCTCCACAATGATTGTGCAGCGGCGCCTGGAAAAGATCGCCGAAAGCGAAACAGGATTGTTTTCGCGCCCCCGGGCATATTCCGGAAACTTACTTGACAGGGTCGGCTATTCCGGACTTGCAGCCGTTACCTCCCGGGAGCGGTGGCAGGAAAGCCTGCGGACATTGGAAAATGTCCTGCGCCAGGCTCTTGTGTACGGAATCACCGAAGGAGAACTCGCTACTGCTAAACGGGAACTGGTTTCCTATTTTGATTCTCAGGCACAAAAAGTTCAGGGACGCAAGTCGAGGACTATCGCCCGGCAGATAACCTGGAATTTGAACAACAACAGAGTATTTCAATCTCCTGAACAGGAACGGGAAATATATGTTCCTGCTATAGAAGCCTTTAATGTTACGGATATTAATTCGGCATTCAGGGGGTTGATGGACCGTCGGGAAAAAAGGATAGAAGTCATGGGGGATGTCCTGATCGAATCTGGAAATCCGGAGCAGTATATCCTTGACATTTATAAAGATGCCGAGGCGCATGAAGTCGCCCAATATGTGGAACCCCAGACAGAAGAATTTCCTTATGCGGCTCTCGAAAAGGAACCAGTGGAGCCCTGGCAAAAGCGGATCTATAGCGAGATAGATGCGGAATCGTACCTCTATGAAAATGGTGTGGTTCTCAACTTGAAGAAGACCGATTTCAAGGAAAATGAGTTTGAAATGCGACTCGAATTCGGCCCAGGTCAGCAGGATGAACCTCAACCGGGCTTAGCCATGGTCGCTAAATCGGTGATAGCGAGGTCGGGCAGCGGCAAGCTGACGGAATCCGCCATAGAAAATGCACTTGCCGGCAACTCCATCGAGTATAACTTCGATATAGAAACGACCCAGTTTGTCTTTTCGGCAAAATCGCTCTCCGAAGAGGCGGAACTTCTTATGGGAACACTGCATACGCTCTTTAAGGATCCGGGGTTGAGGGAGGAGGCCTACCGTAATACCATGGTGCTTTACAGGCAGGCGTATGATTCGATGGCCAGGGATATACGGGGGGCTGAAGAGCTCCGGATCAAGCCGTTTTTCGCTGGCGGTAATACTTTATTCGGCATGCCTTCCTGGGAGGAGGTATCAAAGGTCGAGCTGCCTCAGATTGAAAAGTGGATTATGCCAATTTTTGATAAATCCATCCCGAGGATCTCCGTAGTTGGCGATTTTGATAAAGAAGAAATTCTAAACCTTGTCAACAGGTACTTCGGAACATTACCCAAGGGCAAACATTATCGTCCTGCGGAAGAAAAGATAGATTTTCCCGAAGGAGAAAATCTAGAAATCAAGGTGCCTTCACAGCTGGATAATTCCCTGGTTGTTTTTGGTTGGGAAACCGTAGGCTTTGAAGATGTGAGTGTTGTTCGTCGCCTGGGCATGCTGTCTTCTATTTTCGAGGATAGAATACGTCTGGCCATTCGTGAGAAACTCGGAGTGGCATATTCACCGGCAGTATACAATTATTCAAGCAGGTATTTCAACGATTACGGCGTCATGTACACGCGATTAGTTGTAGATGAGGAAAACATCGAAGCTGTAAAGAAAGCGGTACTGGAGATCAGCAATGAACTTCAGCAAAACGGGGTGCAGGAGGAGGAACTGGTGCGAGCCCGTAATCCTTTGATGACCATGTTAAGAGACAGGATCCGGACCAACGGCTACTGGCTCGATACGGTGCTTTCTCAATCATTTTTCTATCCGGAACAGCTGCAGTGGCCGACAACGATAATAGAAGACAATGCGTCTATTACCGTGGAAGAGATGACAGCTTATGCCGAAAAATATCTTAAGCCGGAAAGGTTGGCAATTGCAGTAGCCAGGCCGGAAGTCCCGGCGGAGTAAAAGAGACAAAAAAAGCCCAGGTTGCAGAAAACGCAGCCTGGTCTTTTAACTCATAGTGCTATGACGAGAACCAAGTCGGCGCCTCCTGAACCCGGAACGCGGGCCAGATTGGTAGCCGCTGGTGCGATTTGATATACCTCTGCCGACAAGATTATTTCTGACCATGCCCATAGGTATTGGGATCGTAGTCCTCTGGCAGGGGGGTGGCTTCCCGTTCAACCTTCCAGCCCCTGATTTAGAGACGTTTTCAGTCTGTCAATATTTCCGCTAACGGTAAACGCGGCAATGGGAACAATTGCTTTTTCTTTTTTTGCTCAATTCATCCTGTATTTGCCGCGCACATATTCGGCAAGCTCCGCCACACTTCCGTTGTCGGCTCACCTCCAGCGGATGGAAATTGAGAAGAGCAGTGAAGGGAGCCAGCTCCACCCCGAACTGGCTCTGGTTACCGGCGGCAGCAGAGGAATAGGTTTTGCCGTCGTCAAGCAACTTTGCCTGAACGGTATACGGACGATCTTTACTTGTCCGAACCCTCACGATGGCCGGCAGACCTAACATGGTCCACCTCATCAATCGATATCTGTATTGTGGGCAATTTGCAATCTATTGCAGTAACTCTCATCTTCACCAAGTTTCAGTCTGCCAGTTTCAAGCAGGGTAAGCACCTGATCACGTGCAAAAACAAAATTTGATTTCAAATCTGATATTTATTCAAATACAATGGTCTGTGCTCAGCTTTATTTTGTTATATCAGATATATCTTGGTCAGATCTCCATTTCTACCCCATTTTTATTGATTCCGAACCAACAACAAAATTCCCAACCTCTTCTTTTGAGGAAACCTGCGAAGCAAGAACCGGAGTTGACATTTAAGATTCATTCATCTAACCTTCGGCCTCAGTATTTAATCAAAAGGTTTTGTGACTCTTCGAAAATTGCATTCAAGTTTCGTGCATATACCAAATCAATTGTTATCGTAAATCGACACTATGCTTACTTCGATAAATCTCCTATCTCTCAGCATTGAAGCTTCTTACAACGGTATAATGGTCATTGATTATGAAGGCACAATCATCACCTACAATAAAGCTGCTAAAAGAATATTCAACTTTGGTGATATTGATCTGGTGGGAGAAAGCATCTCGGAATTCCGACCCAATGCCTGGATCGACATGCAGGATATCATTAAGACTGGCATTCCTCAAATAGGCAAAAAGATCATTTTACCGGAAGCAACTATCATCGCCAACCGAACTCCAATTTATAGCGATGGAAATATAGTCGGTGTTATTTCGGTATTTCAGGATGTTTCTGAATACGAAAAGATTATTTCCCAACTGCAGAATTACCAGAAATTGCACAAAGAACTGGATGCAATATTCGAATCCTCCTACGACGGGTTATACGTAACTGACGGTGATGCCAATACGATCCGGGTAAATAAGTCATATGAGAGATTAACTGGTTTATCTCGTGATGATCTCATCGGCCAAAACATGCAATCTCTGGTTGCTAATCACATCTTTGATTACTCCGTTACTCTGGAGGTTTTACGGAAGAAGGAGCCAATCACATTAATGCAGCAGGTGATAGGCGGCAAGCAGGTTATTGTTACCGGTACTCCCGTTTTTTCAGATGATGGAGAAATCTCTGTTGTAGTGACTAATGTTCGCGATATTTCAGAACTTAACGAATTGAGAATGCAGCTCAATGAGTATCGTAAGATGAGCTCATTTTTTTATCAGTCACTTCAGGAATACCAGGAAATAAGTCATGCCCTTGATGGTCTTGTGATCAAGAGTCAGGCTATGATTCGTGTGATCCAAAAAGCAGTTAAAGTTTCCAAAGGTCAGGCCTCTGTCCTCCTTTGCGGAGAATCGGGAGTGGGCAAAAGTATGCTGGCCAAGCTTATTCATACAATGGGGCCACGTAAAGAAGCTCCCTTTGTAAAAATTAATTGTGGTGCTATTCCGGCAACACTTGTGGAGAGTGAACTATTCGGCTATGAAAAAGGGTCATTTACTGGAGCGCTGGCAACAGGGAAAATTGGATTAATAGAAGCAGCCAACAACGGCACTTTGTTTTTCGACGAAATAGCCGAACTAAAGTTGGATATGCAGGCTAAGCTTCTTGAAGCGATTGAAGAAAAAGGATTTAAGCGGATTGGTTCAACAGAAACGACTTCGGTAGATGTCCACATTATCGCAGCCACTAACCAAAATCTATCTGAACAGATCCACAAGGGATTATTCCGGGAAGACCTGTACTATCGTCTTAATGTTGTACCCATCACAATACCACCATTGCGGCAGCGCCGTGAAGATATTCCAGCCCTGGTGGATAGTATTCTCGAAAAGTTAAATCGTTCACGAAATCTGGACAAAAAGATTGATCCCGCCGTCATTGAACTTCTTCAAAACTATGAATACCCTGGGAATGTAAGAGAATTGATAAATACCATCGAAAGAATGGTAATACTGAGCGACGGGGATACACTCATGCCTGAAGATCTTCCTCGTGAAATTCGCATTCAAAGCAATAGTAATATTTGTGGTGATGTAGTAGCTGGTCAAACGCCGCTCAAGGAAGCCCTCGAAAACTATGAGTCAAAGCTTCTTCAAAAGGTTTTGGAAAAGAGTGACAGTCTCGTCCAAGCTGCCACACTTCTGAAAATCCACCCTACCACCCTTTGGAGGAAAATGACCAAGTATAATCTGAAAGATCACTTCACCTCCCACTAGATTGCAAAACTGCAAGTCCTTGCATTTATGCAATGTCCACACACAAAAGCTTGATATATCATCATAAATATCAATTTTTTCTTTTCTTATAAAATCACGTTATGCATGTGTGCATCATTTTTTATCTTCTTTTACTTTCTCTCTACATGTGTTAATTCATTTAAATTCAAGCGCTTACTCATGGAAATTCTATGTGGCATAGTTAATGCTATAATCCGACTGTTTTCAAATTGGATTCCTGGCAATACTGCACAGGATTGCGCTCGACGGCGTTTGAGTCGGAAACAAGGTTGTTTTTTCAACCACAATGGGCAAGGAGGAGAAAATGAACAAGAAGCACGTTTGGAGTTGTCTGGCAATTGCTGTTTTTTCACTGGTGGTTTTGCCACTTTCAGAAGCAGCTGAAGAAAAGGTCATCAGAATAGGGGCAATGTATCCTATGACTGGTAGAGCTGGGCTTTATGGAAAAGATTCAGTAGCTGCTGCAGAAATGGCCATTGATGAGGTCAATGAGAAAGGAATTGCCGATGGTTACAAAATTGAGGCATATTTCACGGACAGTAAGGCCAAACCGGCTTACGCTGTGAGAGTTGCTAATCGCTATATCAGCGATGAAAAAGTTCACTTTCTCTTCGGAATAGTCAGTTCAGGGGCAGGTCTGGCTGTAACGGAGGTATCGAAACAGCAGAAAGTTATTTTCATAGGAACAGACCATGCCTCAACCCGTTTAACCGTTGATAATTTTCAGCCATATTATTTCCGTGTCTCAAACAATACCTTCCAATCCATGGCCGCCGGTGCGCTCTACCTCAAGGAGCTTAACGAGACCAAGCCTTGGAAAACGATTGCTTTTATTGGTCCCGATTATTCATACGGACACAGTCAATGGGACGAAATACGCTACTGTCTTGACCGCAACGGCGTAGAATATGAAGTTGTTGGCGAATACTGGCCCAAAATTTTTGCACCTGATTACACAGCATACATAACCGCTCTTCTTCGAGATAAGCCGGATATTCTTGTTTCGGGCTTCTGGGGCGGCGACACTGTAGCCTTCATCAAGCAGGCCAAGTCTTACGGTCTTTTTAAAAAAACTACATACTTTCATCCTGATGGTGGTGGCAACTATGAATTGATGAGTGCAATGGGTAGTGAGTTACCTGAAGGATTGATCCTTTCCGCACGACACCACAACAACTGGCCCGATACTGAGCGCAACAAAAATTTTGTGGCGGAGTTCCATAAACGTACCGGAAGATATCCAACTTACGCGGCGGAAGGCGCTTATGCAGGCATCTACGCCATCGCTAATGCGGTCGAGAAGGTAGGTAATCCTGAGGATACCGAAGCTCTGGTAAAAGCTCTTGAAGGCATGGAACTCAATCTACCAGAAGATCCCGAAGGCTTTACTTCGGTAATTCGTCCCGAAACTCACCAAATCACTCAGGTGCAGGCGATCGGTACCACTGTTGCCAACGACAATTTTCCTCCAGCTAAGGTAATGCTTGGCAACTGGAAAATTTATGCTGGTGAGGACATTGTTCCTCCAGCGGAATATATCAAGATGAAGCGTACAAACTAACCCGACCGAACTGGATAGGTGCTTTCATGGCCTTTTCACAAAAATCCCTAGTCTTTTAGGCACTTAAAGTTAGCCAATCAGCAAGCGGGAAAAGAGGAAAGGTTTCTTTTCCCGTTTGCCGCAATCCGGGAGTATTCCCGGGCTTATCATCATGCCGGCAATTAACTGAAGTAAAGATTGTTTTTCGGTACAGGGGGTCTGTATGGAGTTATCATTTTTTGTTACTCAGATAATAAGCGGTCTGACCATGGCAACCCTGCTCTTCCTGGTTGCCAGCGGCTTAACCCTGATCTTTGGAGTAGGAAATGTTTTTAATTTTGCTCACGGATCATTTTATATGATTGGAGCATATCTCGGCTATCAGGTGGTCGGTGTATGGGAGATGAACTTCTGGCTTGCCCTGGTCACAGCAGGGGTAGGTGCCGGACTGGTCGGAATTCTGGTCGAATTTCTGCTCCTACGCAGAATATATGGCCGCGCCAACGAAGGCGGCTTTCAGATTCTTCTGACATATTGCCTCATTCTCATAATCGATGACGTGGTAAAACTCATCTGGGGAGCAGAGTATAAATCGATACCGCGACCTGACGGTTTTGAGGGCGCGGTGGTTATAGGCGATATATTCATCCCGGCCTACAATCTGCTGATCATCGGCATAGGTCTGGTCATTGTAATTGCCTCGTGGTGGATTCTTACCAGGACGAGACCTGGAAAAATCGCAAGAGCCACAGCTGTCGATCGTGAAATGCTGGGAGCTCTTGGCATCAATGTGCCAATGACAATGACTCTGGTCTTCGGTATTGCCACTGCTCTAGGAGGCATGACCGGCGCTCTTGCTGCACCTTTGCGGACAATTACTCCCGGGGCAGGCATCGAAGTAATCATAGACTCGCTCATTGTTGTAGTCATGGGAGGTATGGGTAATTTCTGGGGCGCATGGCTGGGTGCGATTCTGATAGGAGAAGTGAATGCATTCGGCGTGGCATTTCTGCCGAAATGGGCCTCTCTTTTCAGTTTCCTGGTGATGGTTGTCGTGCTTATTTTTAAACCGGAGGGACTTTTCTCTCCCCGCAAGGTGAGGAAAGTATAACATGAAATATTTAACCGATTACAAAACCACTATCCTCTGGGGACTGCTTACACTCTCTTTTGGTATTGTACCGCTGGTGATGACTTCCAGTTATCAGCTCAATGTTGCTAATTATATCCTCGTATGGGCTCTTTTTGCCACTTCCTTCAATATGCTTTGGGGGATAACCGGCATGCTCTCCTTTGGTCAGGCAATCTATTTCGGGATAGGCGGCTATTCAATAGGACTGACTGTGCATTATCTGGGCAGCAGCTGGTACTTTCCTTCTATCCTGCTTGGTTTATTCTTCACCATCATACTCTCCTTTCTGCTTGGCCTCTTGGTGATAAGAGTTGGTGGAGTATATTTCACCATGCTGACTCTAGCTTTCGGCCAGCTCGCCTGGCAGATCATGTTCAAATGGTATGAGTTCACGGGAGGTGATGACGGGCTGCAAGGTTTTATTCTTCCCGGAATATTGAGTAACAAAATTTTCTATTACTATTTTGTTATGGTCATAGTTCTTCTCTCTATCTGGTTTCTCAAACGCATGGCCTACTCTCCGTTCGGGATGGTTCTGCGTTGTGTTCGCCAGAATCCGGAAAGGGTCCGCTTTCTTGGCCGCCGTGTAAGAAGAAATCAGTTGCGCGTTTATATGATTTCTTCTGTTTTTGCCACTCTGGCAGGTGCACTGATGGCAGGTGTCGACAATTCGGTTCACACGGACATGTTTTTCTGGACCACCTCGGGAGAAGTTATCCTGATGTCGGTTCTTGGCGGGATTTATCAGTTTTTCGGTCCATTGATCGGAGCGATATGTATTATCATGATCGAAGATATAGTCGGAGCGCATACGGAATACTGGTCGCTCATAATCGGATCTGTGATTTTGCTCATGGTGATTGTATTCCCTAAAGGAATAGTCGGTGAACTTGTGGAACATATTTCCAAGTTACGCAGCCCTCAAAAGGAAAAAATTGAAAATGGAACCAATATTACAGCTCGAATCCGTCAATAAAGCATTCGGTGGATTACGTGTAACCAATGATCTTAGCTTTTCAGTATTCCCTGGAGAAATCTCCGCCATTATAGGTCCAAACGGTGCAGGCAAAACTACCCTGTTTAATCAGATAACAGGTAATCTTCTACCTGACAGTGGCAGTATATTTTTTCAAGGTGAAAACATAGTCGGCCAATCTCCCCAGTCCATTGTTAAAATGGGCATGGGAAGAGCCTTTCAGATTGCCTCGATATTCCCTGAAGAAACTGTACTGGATAATATTAAGGTAGCCTCTATTTCGAACCTCAACCAAAATCTGAAATTCTGGCGGCCGGATAAGGGGCTTAAACGGGCAACTGAGGCAGCTTATGCAATTCTCATGTCTCTCGGGCTGGAAAAACAGTCGGATCGACTAGCATTCGAGCTGTCTCATGGTGATCAGAAGCTCCTTGATATTGCCATTGCACTGGCTCTTAAGCCAAGCATCCTGCTGCTCGATGAGCCGACTGCAGGCATGTCTCCGGAAGAACGGCAGCAAACCCGAGAAATGATAAAAGAAATTCGTAAAAACTTTAACCTTACTCTTATCTTTATCGAGCATGACATGGATATGGTCTTCGATATCGCTCAAACCGTCAGAGTTCTACAGCAGGGAGCTCTTCTGGCAGAAGGAAGTCCAGAGGAGATACAGCGAAACAAGGATGTAATCAGCGCCTATCTCGGAGAAGAATTATAATGAAAAATATTCTTGAAGCTGAAAAGCTCAACACCTATTACGGGCGTAGTCACATTCTTTTTGATGTCAGCCTGGATGTCCAACCTGGAGAGACCGTCTGTCTTATGGGACGTAATGGTGTAGGAAAAACCACTACATTCCGTTCAATCATGGGGCTTTCTCCGTCAAAATCAGGACAGATTTTTTTTAAAGGCATTGATTGCACTGGATTCAAACCCCATAAAATGGCAAAGCTCGGATTGGGCTTCGTTCCTGAAGATCGTCGTATCCTAGGTCCATTTACAGTCAGGGAGAATCTCGAATTTGGCATGATTCCTGGAAGGAAGGGTCAGTGGAATTTGGACACAGTCCTTGATAGTTTTCCCACATTGCGTGATTTTTTAAATCGTGCCGGCGGCACCCTTTCCGGCGGTGAGCAGCAGATGCTCACCATAGCTCGAGCTCTCATGGGCAATCCCGAAGTACTTATTCTTGATGAACCTACCGAAGGATTGTCACCCGTGATTGTAAGAAAACTTAAGGATTTAATCCTTGAGTTACAAAAAGCAGATACCACTATCCTGCTTGCTGAGCAGCACCTGAAATTTGCTATGGCAGTGGCTGACCGAGTGATTCTTCTTGATAAAGGACATGTGGTCTACCGCGGAGAAATCGACGAATTTAAAAATAAAGAACACATTCATAAAAAATACCTGGCAGTATAATTCCTCCAGGGCAAGGAGAAGCAATGAGCAAGGGCAAAATATTCCAGACTACATCTCGTATCATCAGGGGACAAGGATCACTCGGTCAGGTTGCTGATGAAATAATTCGGCTGAAAAAATCACGGATTATGATCATTACTGATCCGGGTATTGTGCAATCGGGTATCATTGGCAAATTAGAAAGCATACTTGCAGAGGCAAAAATTACCTATACCGTCTATGACCAAATCGAGCCCGACCCACGACTGCAGACAGCGGAAGCGGCGGCTGACCAACTAAGGAAATCAGATTCGGATCTGGTAATTGGAATTGGAGGAGGTTCGCCTATAGATATCGCGAAAATTGCTTCCGTATTGGCCACAAACAATGATGATATAAGATCATATATCGGCATCGATCAAATACCGGCTCGGGGACTCCCTACCATCATAATTCCTACTACTGCGGGAACCGGCAGTGAAGTGACTCCAATCGTCATCTTGTCGGATCACGACGAAAAACTCAAAAAGGGAATCGTCAGTTCCTATCTCCTACCAACAGTGGCCTTGCTCGACCCTGAGTTGACGGTAGGCCTTCCTGCAAATATAACTGCTGCTACAGGGATGGATGCTTTGATACATGCAATCGAAGCATATACATCCAAACAAGCCGATTCCATCACAGATGTTTTAGCCTGCAAGGCGATGGAACTGCTCTATCATAATATCTGCAAAGTATTTTCCGATGGGTCAGATATAGCCGCACGTGAGCAAATGCTTGAAGGCAGCCTGCTCGCGGGAATGGCTTTTGCCAACGCCGGAGTTACTGCCGTGCATGCTTTCGCCTATCCAATTGGGGCAGAATTTCATATTCCCCATGGCGTAGCCAATTCTATCATGCTTACCCCGGTGATGGAATTTAACATGATCGGCAATCATCATCGGTTTGCAGCTATCAGTAAAATATTTGGTAATGATATTCAGGGCAAGAGTCTAGAAGAATCGGCTTTTCTCGCCGTTGATTCAATGCGCAGACTTACCCTCTCTCTTGATATTCCCAAGCATTTGAATGAGTTCGGCATTGATAATAGACATATTGCCGGTCTTGCGGAAGGCGTGATGAAGGTAACCCGTCTGCTCAACAATAACCCGCGTATCCTTACTCAGAAAGATGCCGAAGAGATCTATAAAAAGGTTCTTTAATTCATTCAAACAACCAGGAGTTATCTGATGTATGGATTTTTTAATATGGTTTTGAGAATCAATGTTTCTCGAAGATCATTTGAAATGCAATTTATAAACGATACGGTTCTTCGGCGCAGTCTCGGCGGAAAGGGACTGGCGACCCATCTTTTATTACGTCATAATCCTCCCGGCGTAGATCCGCTGAGTCCCGACAACCATCTGATTTTCGCCACCGGTGCCACAGCCGGGACTCCCATATGGGGTTCATCACGTTATGGAGTGTACACCAAATCA
Source organism: Desulfobulbaceae bacterium (assembly GCA_016278675.1). Lineage (GTDB taxonomy): Bacteria > Desulfobacterota > Desulfobulbia > Desulfobulbales > Desulfocapsaceae > Desulfopila_A. The sequence goes on from JADQBJ010000010.1 coordinate 49,624, forward strand.
CCGCAAACCGGATTTTATTCTGAGTCCTATTCCGGCGGTAAAGTTGCGGATCATCTCAGTTCCACGGGCTTTGACGCCTTTATTTTTCATGGTGCTGCTGAAGAACCTATTTGGATCGAGATTTTTGAGGACAATGTTATCTTTCATTCTGCGGATCATCTTTGGGGCAAAAGCACCTATGAAACAGAGGATTATATAAAGGAATGGATTCGGGAAAACCGTGAGGGCAAAGGTGATTGCGGTGTTGTCTGCATAGGGCCTGCGGGGGAATCATTGGTCACCTATGCAGTGATAGAGAATGATTACTGGCGCAGTGCAGGCAGAACAGGTGTCGGTACTGTTATGGGATCTAAAAAAATAAAGGCTATAGCCTTTAGAGGAAACCGAAAAAAAGAGATAGCAAATCCTGAGATGGTAAAGGCCTTTAATCGTAAAATGGGTCAACGATCAAAGGATGATGCCGGTGTTAAAGCTTATAAACGTATGGGAACTCCCATGCTGGTTGACATCATGAATCACGTAGGTGGGCTCCCCTCGCGCTATTGGAGAAAAGGAAAAGCAGAACATGTCGAGAGAATCAATGCTACCGCTCTGCATGAGCGTTGCGAGGTTAAGCCGAATGCCTGTTCTAAATGTTTCATTGCCTGTGGTCGATTATCAACCGTAAAGGATGGCCCATACAAAGGACTAACTGTTGAGGGGCCGGAATATGAAACCATCTATGCCTTCGGCGGTCTCTGTGAAGTCAGGAATATAGAAGACATCCTCTACCTCAATGATCTGTGCGATCGTCTTGGAATGGATACAATAACAGCCGGTAATCTGGTAGGTCTGACGATTGAGGCCTCCAGGCAGGGAAAAATAGATTACCGTATTGATTATGGCGATACCAAGGGTATCGCTCAACTCTTAAAGGACATAGCCGCACGCCTGGGAATAGGCGATCTCCTAGCCGAAGGAATCAAGAGCGTCGCAAAGAAATGGGAGATGGAAGAACAGGCTATTCATGTGAAAGGATTGGAGCCGGCAGGTTACGATCCCAGGGTACTCAAGGGTATGGGGCTGGCATATGGCACATCGGCACGAGGAGCATGTCACCTGCGGGCCACATTTTATAAACCTGAACTCTCAGGTATCGTTGATCCCGAGAAGATCAAAGGCAAGGCAGCAACCTTTGTTACCTGGGAAGACAGGCTCACCTTCTTTGATACCTTTGTGTTGTGTCGTTTTTTCAGGGACCTGTATCAGTGGGAAGAACTTGCCGAAATAGTTGAAGGAGTAACTGGTCTTGCCTTGAGTGAACAGGAGATGCAGGAAATTGCCAAAAATATTATTGACGACACTCGTCGCTTCAATCTACAGGAAGGTTTGTTGATCAAGGACGATCATCTTCCCAAAAGATTTTATAAGGAAGTGCTGCCGGAAACATCAAAAGGAATAACTTCAGAACAGATGGATCAGCTTCTGCGCGAATACTACAAGGCTAGAGGCTGGAACGAAGAAGGACATCCTTCTTAGGCAGCGTTAGTATTTGCAAATAATTATCTGATTCCCCTGAAACTCAGCATTTTCTGACCCAGGCTCCTGTAGCTCGTCGGATAGGAGAGTCTTGGTAGGCTTTACGGATGAGCTGCAGGGCTTGCTTTTCCAGGGGTAGGTTTTTGTGATGGGCAATATTTTCCTTGAAGGAATCCCCGGTAGGGAGGCCAGGCGAAGGGTGACGGATGTGATATCGGTCGTGTCACCAGCAAGGTGTAGACGACCTGGTTGCAGACCACGAATAGCTCACTCTGGTATCGGCGTAGATAACTTCATCTCCAGTTTTCTCGATTTTGAATTTTACAAAGCCATTGCCGCTGGAAAAGTGGCCGGTCATGCATTTTTCCTGAGAGAAGATCAGGTCGTTTTCGTTCATCTGGCCGGGACAGACGATCCGGTTGATATCCCTGCCAGAACTATTGTGTTGAAGAGCTTGCCGTCATACCCTAAGAGCATCATGCGGTGAGTGTGTCCGACGAAGGCAATGTCTCAACGGTTTGACGTAAAGGTCTCAATTCAAATTAAATTTGATGCGCGCGGTAGACCTCACCCATTCCACCTTTACCGATAAAGTCGAGGATTACATTTATTGTTGAGCACCTCGATAATCTTCTGCTGGTCCCGCATGTTTGTCATATCAGGTGTTCCGGATCCGCTATCTCTTCAACGGTCGGCTCCGAATTGGAGTCATCTCTGGCTTTAGTAAATGATATCGTTTATGGGTTGGAGAGAATCTCCTTCATTCTGACATACTCTTCATGTGAGATTTCCCCCTTTGCAAATCGCGCCTTTAAGATGGCCTCGGAGTCGAAGCGATCCTGTGCCGACCCTTGCGGGCCACGTGTCTGGGATCTGAAAACACGGATAGCGAGAAACAATATCAATACAATTACCAGCCCCCATAACAATAGGGGAAACAAACTTCCTGGAAAAAAAACTCCCCACCAGCCTCCTGACATAGGTCCATAATCACAGCCCCACATGGCCAAACCTCCCTCTTTAAGATCCAGGATGAGACAGCTGTTCTCTATCCGGCCGTGTCATCTCTTTTTATCGTTTTGCTAACAACATACGTTGCCTTTTAAGTAAAGCAACTTGCGTGCCACAATCATAGCAGAATGCTTTATGTGCTTTTTTTATAAAGAATAAATAAAATGGATCTTCAAACCTTTGAGCCTTGTCATCACATAAAGTGTGGCAAAAAGTCTCAACTTGTTTACCCAAGAAAAGGGAACTGTTGCTATAATACCCACCCATGCGTATATTGAAAAACATACGGAAATATAGAGGAGACTATGATTTCAAATACACATCACCGCAGCCGAACAAGCCTGCACACATCGCCCTGGATCATCATCGGATCAGTGGCAATTCTGCTGATCGTTGTGGTGGTCCTGGCATATCAGAACTACAGCCGCGAAAAAAAGTACATGTCCCAGATTTTGAGCGAAAAGGGCGCCGCGATCATCAAGGCGGTGGAGGCCGGCGCCCGGACCGGCATGATGGGCATGATGTGGGGCGGTCCGCAGGTCCAGTCATTAATCGAGGAAACCGCCCAGCTCTCGGATGTTTTTTATATTACAGTGGCGAATCACCAAGGCCTGGTTCTGGCCAGCAGCAATCGCGAATTGATCGGCACCCGGATGGACAACGGTTTTTCTGACAAGGGGCTTGATCACCCCGAAGAAATCAGGTGGCGGTATAAGCGCGTCGATGATCAGAGGAGTGCTTTTGAAGTTTACCGGCCTTTTCGGCCGATCTCCGATCATGACACACGGATGGGCGATCACATGTACCGAATGATGCGAGAGCGCAAAATGATGGGTTCTGATAACGACTGGAGCTATCCTTCCGCAGGCAGCGAAAGTGATCAGATCATACTGGTTGGTTTGAACCCTGAGCCCTTTGAAGAAGGGCGCAAGGAGGACATTCGCAATACGGCCATCATATCAGGTGTTCTGATGCTACTGGGGCTAGCCGGTTTTATTTCGATGTTCTGGATGCAGGGATACCGTTCGGCGAAAAAGTCACTTCAGGACACCAGTGCCATTAAAGATGAGGTTGTGAACAGCCTTCCCGTGGGGTTGATCGCCACTGACAAAGACGGGAGAATTGCATTTTACAACAGCGCCGCCGAGCGCATCACCGGGCTAGATTTGGCCCAGGCGCGGGGAAAGGAACCTGACACTTTTCTGCCCAGTCATTTATGCGGGTTGACGAAAAACCTCGATCTGGGGGAGCCGATATCGGAAAGAGAAATGGAATGTGAATTCACCGAAAACAAGGTTGTCCCGGTGAGCATCAGCGCCTCACGGATTATCAATGAAGAAGACCAGTTTGTCGGTCAGGTTCTGATCATTCGTGATCTTGGCGAGGTCCGCCACCTTCAGGATGAAATCCGCCTCAAGGAAAAGCTGGCGGCGATCGGTGGTCTTGCCGCCGGCGTGGCCCATGAAATTCGCAACCCTTTGAGCTCTATCAAAGGAATCGCTTCTTACTACAAGAGCAAATTCGCGGACGGCAGCGAGGATAAAGAGATGGCCGGAGTTATGATCGCGGAAGTGGATCGCCTGAACCGGGTCATCAGCGAGTTGCTGGAGTTCGCCGGACCAGCGAAATTAAACAGGAAGCCGTCTGACATGAATGAACTGCTGAAACATTCGGCACGGCTTGTAGAACAGGAAGCGGCCGCGCAAAAAATCGGAATGCAACTCAATCTTACCTCCGACTCCGTGATCGCTGATGTCGACCCCGATCGGTTGACCCAGTGCTTTCTCAATCTGTTTCTGAACGGTCTGCAAGCAATGGAAAGCGGCGGCTTGTTGTCTGTTTCCACTTCCACAGGCGCAACCGGGACGGTTGTCATTGACATCAGGGATAACGGTCCAGGGATATCCGCAGAAGATATAAGCAAGATATTCGACCCCTATTTTACCACCAAGGCTAATGGAACCGGGCTGGGCTTGGCTATTGTTCTGAAAATTATAGAGGCCCACGATGGCCAAATCAGAGTGCGAAGCAACACTGGCCAAGGCACCGTGTTCTCGATTACCCTGCCTTAGCCCGCATTTCCCATGAACCTCTCTTGATTTAGAGAAAAATTGAAACATTTTTCATGAGAAATGCGGGTTGGTGACAACAAAAAATGAGGTTATCATGACCATACAACGCCCTGCCCATATTCTGATCGTCGATGATGATCCAAATCACTTAAAAACACTGAAAACCATCGTCGGAAGTTGGGGTTATCAAGTGTCCACGGCCGATGACGGCCTCAAGGCCGTTGAGACCGTCAAGGAAAGGCTGTTTGCTCTGGTATTAATGGATGTCCGTATGGCTCAGATGAGCGGTATTGAAGCCCTGAAACAAATAAAGCTGTACAACCCAGCCATTCCGGTTCTCATCATGACCGCCTATTCTTCCGTTGATTCGGCGGTTGAGGCCTTAAAGTCCGGGGCGTACGACTATTTAACCAAACCCCTGGACTTTGAAGTTCTCAAAATCAGCCTGGCCCGGGCCTTGGAACATTCCGGTTTGAAGGCAGAAAACGCGACTTTGAAATCAAAGATGAGTGCGGATTACGAGCTGGAAAATATAATCGGAAAGAGCCGGTCGATGAAGGCTTTGATCGACATGATGGCCATGGTTGCTCCTTCCGAGGCAACCGTGCTGATCACTGGGGAGAGCGGGACCGGCAAAGAGCTGATCGCCAAATCCATCCATCATAACAGCCCGCGCAAGGATCGCCCCCTGGTGGTGGTCAATTGCGCGGCACTGACGGAAACTTTACTGGAATCGGAGCTTTTCGGACATGAAAAAGGCTCATTTACCGGTGCTGAAAAACGCCGCGAAGGCAGATTCAAGCAGGCTGACAAGGGAACTGTTTTTCTGGATGAAATCGGTGAAACCTCCGCTGCGATGCAGGCCAAGTTACTGCGGGTCATTCAGGAGCGGGAAATTCAGCGAGTTGGCGGAGAAGAGACGTTGAGAGTGGACGTGCGCATTCTGGCTGCTACCAATCGAAACCTGGAGGAAGATGTCAAAAACCAAAAATTCCGTGAAGATCTTTTCTATAGACTGAACGTTGTCACACTTCGCATCCCGGCGCTGCGCGAGCGTCAGGATGATGTTCCCTTACTCGCCCAGCATTTCCTGGCGAAATACGCGACAAAAAACCACAAACAGGTAAAGGGCTTTTCGCCGACAGCAATGGAAATGCTGCTTAAATACTCATGGCCCGGCAATGTCCGGGAACTTGAAAACGTCATTGAGCGTGCCGTGATTCTCCTGCCGGACGAGCACGTCACCGAGAAAGAGCTGCCCGCCACCATTACCGAAAGCTATGCCGGCAAAAGCGACTGGGTCGCTCCCCCGGAACCGGCTACAGCTAACCGACCCTTGGGAGAAATTGAAAAGGAAGCGATTTTGGCCACCCTGGAAGCCAGCGCCGGAAACAAGAGCGAAACCGCGCGCAGGCTCGGAATCAACCGTAAGACCCTTCACAAGAAACTTAAAGATTATGGGATTGACTGAGCCTTTAATGGGTAACGGATTCTTAGCGGTCCTTGGCCTTAGCGACGCTTCCGGCAGTGGGAAATTTTGACGGCGGCCTGCTCGCCGAGTGGCTGAGGCCGTCGAAAAAACATGCAATCACACCCTGCGCGCTGCCACGGGAAGATACGCTCAGCCTTCTTATAGGCTTTACGATTTACCTATTAATCTTGAGATGGCTTTGATGTCTTCTCCTGACTGCTGGTTAATTTCACCCCACCATATCATACATGTCGTACAAGTATGGGTATTATATACCCATACTCCAGCCTGCATACATTGACGCGAGCCTTTCCCTCGCAAAAAACGTTCTATCAAGTCACAGATTATACGTAACATACACTCATTCGTAGATAGATCTTCATGGTTCTGGCATGGTGCTTGCTTGGTTGTTAAGTAAGAGCCAAACGGCTTTCAGGAAGCGGCCGCTTCTGGGATGGGAACGACAAATAGCAACGAATTACTTAGTGGAGGTACAAAATGAAACGAAATACCAAAGGGATTATAACGCTGGCCGCTCTGGCCGTTTTTGGAATCTCAACCTTCGCCTTTGCCGGTTGGGGCGGTGGATATGGCCATGGAATAGGCTCCGGTATGATGGGACCGGGCATGATGGGCCCTGGTTGGCAGCAGGGAGGTGGTGGCTATTACGAAAACCTTTCTGCCGATGATATCGCGAAACTGAATCAGCAGCGCGCAGATTTTTTCCGGGAGACAGAAAATACCAGGCAACAACTGTATGAGAAGGATCTGGCACTGCAAAGCGAACTGGCGCAGGAAAATCCCGACACCGCCAAGGCATCAAGCCTTCAAAGCGACATTTCCAGGCTGCAGAGCGACCTTGATCAAAAACGATTGGAGTATGACCTCCAGGCTCGTAAATCAGCACCCAACTATAACCGCGGCTATAGAGGAGGACACGTTTCGATGATGGGTTACGGCCACCGTGGTGGCGGATATTGCGGATGGTAAGCTAAGGCGCAACTAAAAGCATATGACAGGGCGGCATTTGCCGCCCTGTCATAATCCGTCTCAACTTGAGTTACAACTGAGGTAAAAAAAGATATGAACAGTAGAATTCTTTTCAGCAGACAAACGTTAGGCCTTGTCACGGTTTGGGTTTTGAACACTGTTTTATTAAGCCCCGCCTTCGCTCAATCCGGTGGATATCGGAATGGGCACATGGGGCGGTGGATGATGGGCGACTGGGGTATGGGGTGGTTCGGTATGATATTCATGCTCCTTTTTTGGGTTTTAATCATCGCTGGAATCGTTTTTTTGATTCGCTGGCTGGTTCAAAGCATGGACGACAGAAACCGTTCCAATGTCGGTACGGGTTCTCAGGCAATGGACATTTTAAAAGAACGCTACGCCAAAGGAGAAATCAGCCGGGATGAATTTGAATCAATGAAAAAAGAGATACTCCGCTAGTAAATGCCCGAGGCTAATCCTAAAACCGACACACATGCTCAAATGGGCATCAGTAACAGCGCCGATACTTTTTACAAAGATAGGCGGGAGGCGGAAAAACTTCAGCGACGTATTCAGCAGAAAGACGTAGACCGGTTATTTGAAAAGTTCAATTATCAGTGATCACAGATAATTGAAGAATAAAATCTAGATATATTCATGAGAGGAACCCGTGCTAAAGCAATCAAATATTAAAATCCTTTTCATAGCTATACTGGTGGTGGCTATAGCATTCCTCCATTATTCGACGCAGTATAGCCGGATATATCATCATATTGTCTACCGGGAACTCTATTTTCTTCCGCTGATTTTAGGCGGATTTTGGTTTGGCTTGCGGGGCGGACTGATAACTTCTTTCAGTATTGTCGCTAGTTATATGCCTTTTGTGATTTTGAAATGGGATAGCTTTTCATCAGATGATTTAGATAAATCAATAGAGATTATCCTCTTTGTAATAGTGGCCGTATTGGTGGGAACATTGCGTGACCGCGAGATGGCACGGATGAGAGAAAAAATCGAAGGCGTAAAGGCGATGGCCGGTACTGTCGCTCATGAGCTCAACACACCGCTGCAGGTAGTTTTAGGAAATAGCCAGCTATTGCAAGAAGAATTTGATTCCTCGACAGAAACCCATGTGGAGCTACAAAATATAATCAATAACCTTCATAATATGAATCAAATTATCAAAAAAATGTCCTTTATAGATTGTGTTGAACTGAAGGACTATGTTGGTAATACGAAAATATTGGATATCGAAGAGACCAACCAGGAAACAAAACCTGACAGATAAAATTCACAACGAATGCCGTCCACTTCACAGAGTTAAACCTTCTGGCCGATATCATTAAAAATACACACAGGTACACACATTAATCAATAGATTTTTTTGGAGGGCATTGGACATTTATAGATAAAAAAGCCAATAATAAAGCCCCAAACCTATACAGGCTGGGGCTTTATGGAACTTTTCGGAAGTTCTTGGACTATTTTATGGTGCCTAGGGCGAGAGTCGAACTCGCACGGGCCAAAGCCCACGGGATTTTAAGTCCCGGGTGTCTACCAATTCCACCACCCAGGCAAAGGGTTTCCGGTCGATCGAATTTAATACGGTATTAAAGCCTTCCAAACTTTCCAGTAATTTCCAGCTTTATAGCTTCTGCTCCCAATGTGGTATAAATCTCTGTTGTCTTGCTCGACGTATGTCCCATTGCGTATTGCAGAGTGCGGAGATTTACACCTAATTGAGTGGCGTGAGTTCCGAAAGCATGTCTTAACAAATGTGGATAAATATGTCTATCAATTCCTGCTCTTTCCCGGGCCAATCTTATAATTTTTTTCAGATCAGTAATCTGCGCTCCACTCCTTGTTGTCCATAGCATACCTTTCGAAACCTCCTGCAGTCTCTTTACAAGGTATGGCCGAAGTGAGTCCACTATCGGCACCGGTCTTTCCTTATTGCCCTTCCCTCGGACCACTATTACACCATGGGCAATACTGGTCCGCTCTGCTGTCATGGTTGTTGCTTCACCAGCTCTCAATCCACCATAATACATACAGGCAAAAAGGCCGCATCGGGGCCATATCATAGCATCGATTAAAGCAAGCACTTCTTCACGGGTAGGTACATCCGGTAAAGGTGCTTTTGTCATCTTTGCCGGGAAACGTCTAATTTTAAAGTCCCCCCGGCGATATCCTTTTTCAGTTGCCCACTTTACCAGGCTTGATAACGCCGACAACTCCTTGTTGATGGTCGTGGGCTTTATCCCCGCGTCAAGCCTTTGTCGTTTGTAATGCTCTACTAATTCAGGTGTCAATGATGCAAACTTCATCTTTCCAACCGCAGCCCGCCAATACTCCGTATACAGCGACATCTTCTCAATACCGGTAGGCAAATGATCAAGCCGGTAGTACTGGAGGAAATGGGGTATTGCCTCGTTGATTGTCGGAAGATCGGCGGTAATTGCGGTGGTCCCCCTGGCCTGTTGTCTCAGAGCCCGTTCATATCCAAGGGCTTCCTCCTTAGTACAGTCCTTGAGAGTGAAAACCTTTAATCCGCCTTTTTTGCCTCCGGGGTAGCATTTCACATGCCACCAGCCAGTGTGGGTCGGGTGTGGTACTACACTCATGGTAGTTTTCCTTTTTAAAGGTTGGACAGCAATTGCGAGGATTACCTCGCGTGATTTTCTCCATCTGGATTCGACAAAACACGCTGCAACATCTGTTTCATTTCTTGTATCTCACCCTTCACACCCTGTATCTCTTCATCCGTCTTTAAGGCTTTGGAAAATGCTTTGATATTGCCCATCAGAGCATTGCTGTAAATCGTCATAGAGCGCAATATCGTCTCTGCCATATTCAAAGCTTCGCGTATTTCCGTATCCTTGCTGTCTACATTGACTTCGCTATTCTCACCAGTCAACAACTTCCTCGGCGGCTTATCTGTTGAACGTCTGTTCATTTTCACCGCACCACCACCGACGGCACCACCTGGGTACATAGTCTGCAACCACGTCGTTAAATCAAGAATAGCTTTGGCCGTATCAACTTGAGCGTCATGAGCAGAATCTCCTTGTTCTGATTTCAATGTTTCTGCCAAGGCAAGAAGTTCAACAACGGTTTTTCCGTCGGCAATATTCCTGCCGGTTTCCCATGCGTAAACTGCTTGTTGTTTTACTCCGAACCTCTTACCGAACTTTGCCTGCGATTCGTTGAGGATTTTTCGCGTACTTTTAACAAGTTGTGCAAAGTCTTTGGTCAGCATTTTTGAGCTCCCTCAGCTTGTTTGAATACTTCTGATTAAGTTGCTCCACTATACATTGACAAATTGTTAAACAGCAAGCTTTATTTAGCAAATTATAAAAAAAACCATTGAAGCTTGTTGAAAACAATGTACGGTAAATAGCAACAAGGAGGTAGTGAGAATGAACATAAATGATTTTAGTGTCATTATAATAGGGTGTTCGTACCACCAATGGCGATATGTTCTTAGGGCCGAGCGCAATTTGTCATATGCAAAAGCACAAGTAGCAGCAGAGGTACTTGTTACTCCTGTTGAAATATGGCTGGACGACACAAGGCAGAAAGAAAGGAAAGAAGCATGGGACAGATTCAAGAAAAAACAGGAGGCGGAATGGAATTAGAAAAACTGGGAAAAGCAGTTGAACGCAGACTTAATTCCATCGAACTGATGCTGGCCGCAATAATGGAAAAAATAAACGCATCATCGGATACTTGCCAATCAGTAAAGGAAAGCATCTCAGCCGGGCAAGCGCGGGGATTGACAGTAGAAGAAGTGATCGCCGAGCACAATGCCAGGGCAGAAGCAAAAGCTAGAAACACCAACAGGAGAAATTGATCATAATGAAGATTTTAATTGAGATGATAATGGCAACAGTTGCAGCAGCAATAGTTTTCGTCTGTAACTTGTCGTGGAAGCTAAAGGCTTTCAAGTGATAGCAAAAAACAAGAAGACCATCACCAATTCCCGAATACCTGCTGTCAAAATGGGATCGCGAGTAACCAAGAAAAGGGCACGTCGACCCGAATGCCGTGGCAAAAGAAGCAAGCATGCAAGAAGCCCAAGCAGAGCGCAGCAACAAGGTTTTTACGGGACTGCTGGCAGTTTCTATACACGTTCGTTTTTCCACGCCATAAGAGCCACTACGGGACCGGCAAGAACGCCCGCATACTGAAAACATCATCATCACGCCACCGCACAAATCCTAAGCATTGAGACAACATGGAAAAATTCTACGCAGTTTCCGGAGAAAGAAACACGCACCTGAAATTAGTAATGGCAGTAAGGGAGGTTAAGTAATGTCACATGCCGCACAGATAGCCAGGCATTACGGCCAAGGCAAAGAAACGCGAAACGGTGACGGGTGGTTAACCTGTTGTCCTGTTCATGGGGACCAGAAACCTTCTCTATCGGTTTGGGATGATGATAAGGGTGGTGTCAATGTCCACTGTCACGCGAACGACTGCAGTTTCAAGGATATCAAGGACCGATTTGTAGCAGATGGTTTATTGCCCGAATGGCAGCCGGAACACAAGAGCCAGGTGCCAAAGACCAGGCCGAAAAAAGAACCACCAGTAAAGGAGGAAAAAGAGCCGGAATCTGAAGAAGTGTCACTTCCCTGGACGAAAGGCAGCAAAAAAGACTTAAGCCATGCCAAAAAGTATCTGGCTTCCAGGGCAATAACACTCGATCCATTGCCGGAATGTATCAAGTGGGGCAACTACAAGGACAGGAAGACAGGCGAAACGGTCAATATGATAGTCTTTGCGGCGTCAAAGCCTGATGATAAACAAGTTTTTGCCGTGCAGCGCCTTTTCATTGACATGGATGACCATACCAAGTCAGGCGCTAAGATGCTCGGGAACTGTATTGGTCGCGGAGTGTGGTTTGACCGGCAGGGAGATGTAACAGAAATAGCGATAAGCGAGGGTGTAGAGACAACCTTGTCGATCACACAGGCAACCGGGAAAAATAGTGTGGCGGCGCTCTCAACAGCAGGAATGAAGAAACTAGATATTCCGGATGCAACAAACACCATATATATATGTACCGACTCCGATCCGGTCCGGGAAAAAGAGGCAGCCAGTATGCCAGGACAAAAGGCTGCATACATCCTGGCTAAAAAATTCGAGGCTTCCCGCGAAGGACGGACCGCCTTTATTGTCTCGCCTGATGATTCTTGTTTTACCGACGATCCCGCAAAACTCGATTTTAACGACCTACTGAAAGAAGATCCCACCGGGGAAACCATCCGGACCCGGTTCAAGCGGGCTATCGCCTTCGAGGACCTGGAATGGAAGCCGCCGGTAAAAGAGGAGGCAACGAAAAATCCGTTAAAGAATGACCCTGCCCAAATCGCGGCAATGTTTGAAAGATTCGTTTTCCTGGCATCGGAAAACAAGATCATCGATACAGTGGGTCACGATATCAAAGAATCAATGATGATTGAACGAGCCTTTATCTTGTCGCAGGCTGGACAGTTTTACCGATACAAGGACCCGGAGGGTAAAGAAAAAGTAATTCCACTTACTCAGCACTGGTTGATGTCAGACCATAAGAAAACGGCGTCGGCTACCAAGTACCAGCCCGGTTACCCGCTGTTCTTCGAAAATGGTGACGGACGCAGCTATTACAACAGCTTTCGCTTTCCCCACCAATCAGCAGACCCATTACCGGACTTGGAGGAACGGCTGCAGCCATGGCACAAGATCATGCAGACAGTCTTCCATGAGGAAGTGGACTACATGGAAGACTGGTTCTCCTATTCGATCCAACATCCCGAGAACAGGTCTGGCATCATGCCTATCTGTATCTCAAAGGTGGGTTTAGGTAAATCCGTGATAATGTCAATCATGAGCCGGGTAGTAGGACATCAAAATTTTTCCAATGCAAAAATACTCGATGTCACCGGGCTCGGGAAGTCAGGGACCCAATGGGGAGACTGGATATTCAACAAAAAGATATCCTGTATTGAAGAGATTGATCCGGAAGGAGAATCAGGGATAGCCTATAAAATCGTGGATGCCTTAAAGGATATTATCACCAACGAAACATTATCCTTGAACCTCAAGGGGGGCAGAAACGGCACCTTTTATGTGTTTTCCAACATCATCGGTTTTTCCAACCACCAGAACTGCGTGAAGGTACCTTATGGTGACAGGCGCCTTTTTATTGTCGATTCAACCGGCCAGGAAAAACTCAAGCAAAGTGAGTACGAAAAGATATTGGCGTGGATGAAAGAGGAGGGAAACATCATTGCCGTCTATCAGTATCTGCTCAACCGGGAAATAGGTGACGAGTTTAATCCCGGTCAAGCCAAGATGACGGATGCCAAAAAGTGCTTGCAGGCTGACGGAAGGAGTGCGCTGCAGACCGCATTCGATTTGGTCATAAACCAATATCCTTGTGACCTCCTCACGGCGGGTGAATTACAAAGAGCTGTTTCACAGGCAATGCACCATACCGAGGATGGCACAGGCATTGCTCCAGATTTTAACTGGAACGCTGAGAAACAGTTCCAGGCCATTATGAAATCATGCACGACATTAGTTGCTGGAGGAAACAGAATTTACGTGCAGCGGCAGAATGGTGCGAAAACCAAAACTGTCATACGAGCACTGAGAAACGGGCAAGACTGGATAGGTGCGTCCAATCAGGAATTAAAAGAGGCAATGAATATCATGATTCCACAGTATTGGATATCCGAGGAGGAAGAATTTGATCTCTTCTGAGATGGAGCGAGATAATAACGTCCATTCAATTCATACCACGTCCAAGCTGATCTCAACTTTTGGACGTCTAATGGATGTTTTGGACACTACTTGAAAAAAAGGACGTCCATCCACAATCCTTTAAAACAAAGGGCTTGGACCAAAAAGGACGTTGTTCCCTTGTTTTTCTAATTAGTATCAGAGAGAGAGATAATAGAGAGCAGAGGCCAGTTTATATGCCAATATGCTTTCACAGCGCCCAACTGGTAGAACAAAGACAGCGTCCATTTTTCACGGATAATTGTTAGGAATGGTCCGGCGAGACAAAGTCATGACGGGATTAAATTCAATAATAGGGATGAGCATTATCGAGGTTGCTGTTAGCAGCGCAGACAGCCAGGTTCAGCAAAAAATTTACCAATGGAGTTGATTAATGAGAGACAAAACAACAGTGGTCCTTTGGCGGGTGCAAGTGGAATCAGCAATTTACAGTCTTAAGCAGGTTGCAGATTCTTTACGCCCAAACAGTCGAACATTGACGAAGAAGGCAGCTTTGATGCTAATGGCATCAAGGCCAATTATCCCTTACTGCATCCATCCTGCCGGGAACGATGGCTCGTGCATTCTTTTGAATCGGGACTATCTGCCGCTCGGCTACACAGAGATAACGGCTATAACATATGAACAATACCACTGGGCGCATATTCCACCACCACCGGCAGGACTGCTTTCTTCGAATGGTAGACTCTATTTTTTCAGGGCCGGTTCTGGACCTTGGAATTCATTGGCTGGGCTGGAACGCCTAATCGAATGCTTAATTAAACTTCTCATAGAATTGAGGTAAATAAATATGGATCATGCAGAAAATATTTTCCGAAAATGGGCGAAACAAGAATACCTGTCCCTCCTGTACACAGTCGCTGACGAGATGGGAGAACCGGTCAGGCTTTGGTGGTTCTTCTCCGATATTGATCTTATTTCACCAAGGGATGGTTTGTGTGACGATGAGGTTGTTATGTTTTTCAGCGCATATCACAAATTGACCTTTACTGACAGACTCCTGATTGACCAGCAACAAACACAATAATAAACGAGGAGATGATGAAAAAACAGGCTGAAAAAACAGCGGGGCAGCAGCGAGGTAGACCATTCAAACCGGGTCAATCCGGAAACCCATCGGGCAAGCCAAAAGGAACCCGAAACAAGGCAACTCTGGCAGCCTTGGAACTCTTGGAAGGGGAAGCATCAGCGTTGACTAGAAAAGCGATTGAAGAGGCTTTAAGTGGCAATATGATCGCGCTCAGGATTTGCCTTGAAAGGTTGATATCCCCGGCAAAGGAACGCCCTATCAATATAGACATTCCGATAGCCAGCGATGCAGCGGGACTTGTAAGTATCTCTGCGGCAATCCTGGCGGCGGTCGGCAAAGGGGACATTGATCCAGGGCAGGCAGCATCATTAGCCAAAGTCGTAGAGATCCATCGGAACACGATAGAGATGCATGAGCTAGAAATCAGATTAAAAAAACTTGAGGACTCATTAAATGAAAAAAGAAATTGATAAAAGAATCAAGCGTCTTGAGACCAGAACTAAATCATTTGACGCCAGAAACTTTGTTATATTAACCACCTATGTAACACCCGGTCATATAGATAGACCGGTAGCTGGTTGGAGTTTTGGCGACTGGGACGACAGGGTGCAGGTACTACGGGAGGAGGGTGAAAATGATGATGAGCTAAGAAAAAGAGCTATCGCTTTGGCTCGAGAACATCTTCCTGGAAGTGTTCCGAATCTGACATCTATAGGATAGATTAGGTTTAATGGTTCCCTTATTTTTTGCATGGAGGAGCAGTTACTCCATGCAAAATTTTGGCTTATTGTGAAAGGACAATCAAAAAATGTGTGAGCCTGAATTATACAGCTATCCATCCGCTGAATCTGTCCAGCCGTTGGTTATGAATTGCCAAGCCCAGAATATTTCCCCAACATCTTCAAGACAGGAAGGATTAACAAGAGCATTGCATGACTCTGCTGAAGGCTCATCAAATTTTGGCCAGATTGATGTATGCAGCGCCCAAAAAAGAGCTGTGTCGCCACCAAAGAAGCCTGATAAATTATCGCGAATTCCAGAACGTTTCCGTTCCACAATTTGTTTTAGTACATTTTCTCTCATTCCTCGAAGATCCTCTGCGTCGGCGTCATTCAAAATTTTCAGATGAACATTGGGAAAGTATTGCCCAGCCAGGAAACCAAGATAAAGATCTTCGATTTCCAGTTCACTGCAAATTAGATCAGCTTCAAAGTTATTGTAGTTGTTTCCACTGGCCGCTTCAAAGCCATGTAACCATTCACATAGTGCCGCAGCATTCAGGGTAAACTGTAAATCAACTGTCCAGCAACCCTCTTCATGCTCAAAAATATCAGCCAATATTGCGAGCCATGTACTTGCTTTGCTTGTATGTGTAGATGGTAGAGTATGAGAATATCTCATTGTAAGTGAAGCGGAATCTTCTACTGCCTCGATGCCAGCCCACCACATGTCAACGCTTTCATATTCTTCATAAAATAGGTTGGTTATTGCTCCTGGATGATATTTTTGGACCCACCTGAAAATTTCTAATTCAATGTTCTCTTTAAGGAAGTACTCGGCAATCTCTTCATTGTTTTCATCAAGTGTTTCAAGAACCACAACGGAAACATCTGGAAAACCATATTTGGCGATTGCAATACGTGCTTCATCTACATTCAACTGCCCGCACAAAACAAACAAGAAAACATCGGTGATATCTTTTTGTTGACGTATTATTGCGCAGTGCGCAGCGCGTAAGATAGATTCATCTATTTGATTTTCTATTAGAAACCTTGGATTAAAAATAACCGATATAAAAACTTGTCTTAACATTATCACCACGGTATTTACATGTAACTCTGATATCTTGTATATCTACCTTCGACCTTATTCTTAAGCATGTTGGTTTAATAATAACTGCGTTTCAGTATCAGTAGTCTAGATCTGGTCTTGGGTCTCTGTAAATGACATCTTCAAAAACGTATGCCCAAAGGTTTAATACTACTTCTTGTTGCTCTAAAGGCTGCTCAGTCGCATGGGGGTATTTCATCACATATTCCTTTTCGAATTATCTTAAAAGCTATATGGAGACTGTGTTAAGCCGAAAAAAGAGCAAGTTATTAATTACATCGTCATCTTTTTACATGTCTTTGTCATAGCGCCACTCATAGTATTCCTTCAATACGGGCTGTATTGGCGCCCAACCGTTCCACGTAGAAAGGTCTATACATTCTAGGCCGACACAAAATGCTGCGTAAAGCTTGGTTTTTTTCTTTTCAGGAAACCACTCTTTTGCAGCTGCAACCATTAAAGCCCAGAACTCAACTACACCACCGCACTGTTCAATAAGCCATCCATCTATATCTTGATATCGTGCAAGATATGACGGATGATGCAGCTCTTTGTCTTCTGGTAATATATACGTTGGGTATGCTTTTAAAAAGACATCTACCATTTCCGACACTCTCTTGCTGGCCGGGAAATCACCAGCCTGAATAGCCGTGCATTCTGGATGTGCAGCCATTTCGATTACGGGATTATTCTCCTCGAGATACTTTGTATATTCAAAGCTTTCCCATATTCTTCGTTGGCTGCGCAACTGTTCCTCGGTCATCGTCCCCATGTCGAGTTCTTTACACCGTTGGGCAAGCTCTTCATCGGTCATTTTGGAAACTGGCTTATTTTTGAGATCGCTCATAATTACTCATCCTCTGGTATTACAGCATATTCAACTACTTCTGCCAGGTTCCGACATAGTGCTTTATCACTGATGGGTAACATAAGAAGAATAAAAGGAAAAGTATATCACCACAGCTTCCTAACCGCAAGAAGCTTCTGTGTTGGGTCACCTAGAGATTAAAAATGATATTGTTGGATGAGGCGTATCTAGTAACAAGCAAAAACTAGTGGGAATGTCTATATGACTGCTAGGAGTATGTAATTATTTTGCCATTGTAAGACATCAGTGGTAGAAGGGATTGTATTTAAATTGAATGTAATTTTAAAATATATAAGTGAGATAGATGGCAATCAAGAAGACGGAATTGTACAGCTTCCTATGGGCTAGTTGTGATGAGCTGCGTGGCGGTATGGATGCATCACAGTATAAAGACTATGTCCTGACCCTCCTGTTTATGAAATATGTCTCCGATAAGTATGCTGGCCACCCTGATGCTATGATAGAAGTCCCAGAGGGGGCCTCCTTCGATGACATGGTTGCCTTGAAGGGTGGCAAGGAGATCGGAGATAAGATCAACAAGATCATTGGCAAGCTGGCGGAAGCCAATGAGCTGAAAGGCGTGATCGATGTTGCCGATTTCAACGATGAGGAGAAGCTCGGTAAGGGCAAGGATATGGTGGACCGGTTGTCGAAGCTGGTGGTCATATTCGGTAAGCTCGATCTTTCCGCCAACCGTGCAGCAGGTGATGACCTACTCGGTGATGCGTATGAGTACCTGATGCGCAACTTCGCCACCGAATCGGGGAAAAGCAAGGGGCAGTTCTATACACCTTCGGAAGTTTCACGCATACTTGCCAAGGTGGTGGGCATAACACGAGAGACGAGTCAGGATCAAACGGTATATGACCCCACATGCGGTTCCGGCTCTCTGCTTTTGAAAGTTGCTGACGAGGCTCCACGAGGGCTTTCCATTTTCGGCCAAGAGAACGATAACGCCACATGGTCTCTTGCCCGGATGAATATGATCCTGCATGATAGCCCTACGGCGGAAATCTGGAAGGGCAACACCCTTGCCGACCCTCACTGGAAAGATGCTGATGGGCTGCTTAAGACCTTTGATTTTGCCGTAGCTAATCCGCCCTTCTCGTATAAGTCATGGAGTAACGGCATCAACCTCAGTGATGATGAGTTCGGACGATTCGAGTACGGCACACCACCAGCGAAGAACGGTGACTATGCCTTCCTTCTTCATATCCTGAAATCGCTGAAGAGCACTGGTAAAGCCGCTGTAATCCTCCCTCACGGTGTTTTATTCCGTGGACATGCCGAAGAACGTATCAGGCGCAACCTCGTTAAACAGGGCTATGTCAAGGGGATTATAGGGCTACCTGCCAACCTCTTCTATGGCACAGGTATTCCCGCCTGTATCATCGTCTTGGACAAGGAAGAAGCGGCTATCCGTCATGAGCTGTTCATGATTGACGCCAGCCGTGGTTTTGTGAAGGACGGCAACAAGAACAGACTCCAAAGTCAGGATATTCATAAGATAGTTGATGTCTTCAATAATCAGATTGTGCTGGATGGCTATAGTCGAATGGTGGGCCTGAAAGAGATTGAAGCCCATAAATACAACCTCAACATCCCTCGATATGTAGACTCTTCCGAGCCGGAAGACCTGCATGATCTAGATGCTCATTTGAATGGTGGTATACCTGACCGAGATATTGATGACCTTGGTGACTACTGGAAGGTTTTCCCGACCCTACGGAAGATCCTTTTTACTCCAGGCAGTCGTGCCGGATACAGTGACTGTCTGGTCGATGCAAGCGAGGTGAAGAGTACCATTCTGAACCATGAGGAATTTGTTGACTTCATTGAGCGTAGCCTTTCTCTCTTCAACGAATGGAGGGAGGAACATGAGCCAAAACTCAAAAGCATATCCATCGGGGATGAACCCAAGGCTATCGTTCATGACCTTTCTGAGGCCCTTCTAGCTCGCTACTGTAACGCAGACCTTCTGAGTAAATATGACATCTATCAGATACTGATGGACTACTGGGCAGAGATCATGCAGGACGATGTTTACATCTTGGTGCAAGACGGTTGGCAGGCGGGTACCGTTTTACGTCAGCTTAGGGTCAATAAGGGTGAAAAGCTGAAGGAAACTCCAGACCTTATCATCAATAAAAGCAAGTATAAGGCTGATTTGATTCCACCTTACATCCTTATAGCCCAATATTTCTATGCTGAACAGGAGGAGATTGATCGTCTCCAGGCTGAGTCTGACTCTATCAGCCAGGAGCTGGAGAGCTATATCGAGGAGAACATCGATGAAGATGGAGCACTGGAAGAAGCCAAAAATGATAAGGACAAGGTGAATAAGGCAAGTGTAATTGCACGCATGAAAAAGGTGAAGGTTGGTTTTGCAGATACTGATGAGCTTGCTGGGCTGGATAAATGCCTGTCACTCTTTGCTGCAGAGGCTGCTGCCAAGAAGGCTGTAAAAGAGGCTCAAGCAGCTCTTGATAAGAAGGTGTTTGAACACTATCCCAAGCTTAGTGATGAAGAGGTGAAGACTCTAGTGGTAGATGCTAAATGGATGGGGTATCTGGAGGTTACCATAAAGGATGAAATTGAGAGTATAACTCAGCAGTTAGCTAACAGAGTGAAGATTCTTGGAGAGCGATATTCCTTCCCTCTGCCGAAACTTACTGAAGATACCCGAGTGCTATCTGGTAAGGTTGATGAGCATCTTAGGAAGATGGGGCTGTCATGGTGAGAGAGGGGTATAAACAGACTGAGATGGGTATGATTCCAGAAGATTGGAGTGTCGTACTATTATCGTCCATCTCGAAGATAACTCGATTGGCTGGTTACGAATATTCTACAGTTTGGAATGAAACGCCCAATGGTGAGATTATTGCTCTGCGAGGGTTTAATATAGGAGCTAATAAGATCAATAATAGAGATATCGTTCGTATATCAAACCAATTGTCTATGCGACTGAGGAGGTCAAGGTTGTATTGTGGCGATGTGGTGTACCCTTGTGTAGGGACCATCGGAAATGCTGCTGTTGTTGAGGAGGATGATAAATATCACATACAGCAAAATATTGCTAAGATTACTCCCCACAAGGAATTATATCCGTATTATTTAGCTTGTTACCTCATGAGTATCTATGGCCTTAAAGAAGTGGATAGATTTAACGCCACATCTAGTCAGCCTAATGTCTTAGTTGGTAGTTTGCGAAAATATCGTGTGATATTACCAAAGGAGATTGGAGAACAAAAAACCATAGCTCAAGTCTTATCAGATGTAGATGCATTGATTGATGGCTTGGAAAAACTCATTGCCAAGAAGCGAGACATCAAGACCGCCACAATGCAGGGACTTTTGGCTGGGAAAATACGCCTTCCCGGTTTTGGTGAGGGCAAGGTGTATAAGCAGACTGAGTTGGGAGAGATTCCTGAAGATTGGGAGGTGATTGAGTTAGGAGATGTTTTGTCTGTTCATCATGGTAAAGATCAAAAGCAAGTTGAAACACAATGTGGAAGTTATCCAATTTTGGCATCAGGGGGAGAGATTGGCAGGACGGATACTCCCCTTTATTCAAAACCATCGGTATTGATTGGGCGGAAAGGCACAATTGATAAGCCCATGTATATGGAGCAACCTTTTTGGACAGTTGATACACTTTTTTATACTGAAATTAATGAAGCTTCTTCTGCTAAATTCTTATACTACAAGTTTGCCTTGATAGATTGGTACTCCTACAATGAAGCATCTGGAGTGCCTAGCTTAAATGCAAAATCAATAACGAAAATTCCATTAACAATACCCACTATATTTGAGGAACAGCAAGCTATAGCTACAGTCCTCTCCGACATGGATGAAGAAATATTATCATTACAAGTCCGACTCAATAAAACTAAGGTCATCAAAAAGGGCGTGATGCAGGAGCTTTTAACCGGCAACATAAGGCTTGTGTGAGGACGTCCGCTAGACAGATTAGACACCACCAATTAAAGGGTAGCTCATGGGTATAGTTGGTCAGGTCGAGCGAAAAACGCAGGAGCGGGTGATCAAGCTGTTCCGTGATCATCTGCACTATGATTATATTGGCAACTGGGAGTATCGTGCGGATAATCGCAATATTGAAGAAGTGCTGCTCACTGTCTGGCTTAAGAGCCAGGGACATAGTACCAACATAATCAATAAAACCCTTCGGGAGCTCGATCGTGCTGCAGCACTTGGTGGTGGCCGCAACCTTTATGATTCCAACAAAGAAGTCTACAGTCTTCTCCGCTATGGAGTGAAGGTCAAGGATCGAGCTGGTGAGCAGTACCAGACGGTCTTTCTGGTCGATTGGAAGAATCCAGATAACAATCACTTCGGTATTGCAGAAGAAGTAACCATCAAGGGTGAGCTGAAGAAACGGCCTGACCTCGTTTTGTATGTCAACGGTATCGCCTTAGGTGTGATTGAACTGAAACGGGCAAGTGTCGGCGTGGGGGAAGGCATCCGTCAGAATCTCGATAACCAGAAGAAATACTTTGTTCGCAATTTTTTCACAACGGTGCAGCTTATCATGGCGGGAAATGATTCACAGGGACTTCGCTATGGCACGACCGAAACTTCTGAAAAGTATTACCTCCAGTGGAAGGAGGAGGTTGATCAGGATAAATTTGAAGGTCCCCTTGATCACCATCTCAGCCTTATTTGCAACAAGGAAAAGTTCCTGGAGATTATCCATGACTTTATGGTCTTTGATGCCGGAGTTAAAAAGACCTGTCGGCATAATCAGTACTTCGGAATTCAAGAAGCCAAGAAGTATGTGAAGAACAACGAGGGGGGAATTATCTGGCACACCCAAGGGTCAGGTAAAAGTCTTACCATGGTGTGGCTTGCGAAGTGGATACGTGAAAATGTGCTGCATTCTCGGGTACTGATCATTACTGACCGGACTGAGCTGGATGACCAGATTGAAAATGTTTTTAAGGGAGTTGCCGAGGATATCTGCCGTACTAAGAGTGGTGGCGATCTTGTCTCAAAACTTAATGAGGAGCATCCATGGCTGCTCTGCTCCCTGCTGCATAAATTTGGGCTGAATGAGGAGGATGACTCGGAAGTTGATATTGATGGTATCAAAAGCAAGCTGCCGTCTGACTTTCGACCAAAGGGCAAGCTCTTCGTGTTCGTTGATGAATGCCATCGAACACAATCCGGCAGATTGCATAAGGCGATGAAAGCGATTCTTCCGGAGGCGATATTTATAGGCTTTACCGGAACACCTCTTCTGAAAAAAGACAAGAAGAAATCAATCGAAGTGTTTGGTGGCTATATCCACACCTATAAATTCGATGAAGCTGTAGCCGATGAAGTAGTGCTTGATCTTCGATATGAGGCGAGGGACATAGACCAGCACCTTACTTCAAAGAAGAAAGTTGATCAGTGGTTTGAAGTAAAAACCAAAGGCCTTTCAGACATAGCCAAGAGTCAACTGAAACAGAAGTGGGGGACAATGCAGCAGGTATTATCCAGCCTGCCTCGACTCTCCCAGATTGTAAATGATATCCTTCTTGATATGGATACCAGACCGAGACTCATGGATGGTCGAGGGAATGCCATGTTGGTCTGTGCCAGCATCTATGAAGCGTGCAGGGTGTACGAGCTATTCAGCACAACAGAGCTAGCTGGCAAGTGCGCTATCGTGACAAGCTATAAACCATCGCCTGCTGACATAAAGGGGGAAGAGACAGGAGAGGGGTTGACCGAGAAGCTCAAGCAGTATGACATATATCGAAAGATGTTGGCTGAGCATTTTGACGAGCCTGAAGATACTGCAATGTACAAGGTGGAGGAGTTTGAGAAAGAGGTGAAGGAGAGGTTTATCAATTCACCCGGTCAGATGCGTCTGCTAATTGTGGTCGATAAGTTGCTCACTGGATTTGATGCGCCTTCTGCCACCTACCTTTACATCGACAAGCAGATGCGTGATCATGGTCTTTTTCAGGCTATATGCAGAGTAAACCGGCTTGATGGGGAAGATAAGGACTATGGCTATATCATTGATTACAAGGACCTCTTTCATAGCTTGGAGGGAGCGATAGATGATTATACCAGTGGCGCACTCGATGGTTTTGATGCCAAAGATGTTGCGGGGCTGCTGACTGATCGTCTTGCGAAAGGTCGTGAGAGATTGGATGAGGCGTTGGAGAAGGTGAAAGCGTTGTGTGAGCCGGTAATGCGCCCACGGGAGACTAAAGATTACCTGCATTACTTCTGTGCGGAGGACACTACCGATAAAGAAGCTCTTGCTCGAAACGAACAAAAGAGGCTTGCACTTTACAAGGAGGTAGCTTCCTTGATGCGGGCCTACGCTAATCTCGCCAATGAGATGGAGAAGGCCGGATATACTGCTGAAGAAATCGAACGAATAAGACAGGATGTGATCCACTACGATAAAGCTCGTGAAGAGGTGAAGATAGCCAGTGGTGACTACATCGATATGAAGCGATATGAACCTGCTATGCGAAGGCTGTTGGATAGCTATATCCGAGCTGATGAGAGTGAAGTGGTCTCAGCATTTGATGATCTAGGCTTGATAGACCTTGTAGTCAATAAAGGGGATGATGCTTTTAAGAACTTTCCTGAGGGGATCAAAGACAATGAAGAGGCCATGGCGGAAACCATTGAGAATAATATCCGCAAGGTCATTATCGACGAGAAGGCTGTGAACCCGAAGCACTATGGTGAGATGTCCGAGCTTCTTGACTCCCTCATCAAGCAGAGAAAAGCACAAGCCATCGAGTACCAGGAATACCTGAAGAAGGTGAAGGAGCTTGCCAAGCAAGTAAAAGAAGGTCGTTCCCCAGAGCCAGTTCCTTTGTCTATTAACACGTCAGCGAAAAGAGCACTTTATGATAATCTTGGTAGAGATGAAGCTCTGGTGCTGCAGATAGATACTGCTGTCAGACTTACCAAGAAGGATGACTGGATAAGCAACAGGTTCAAGGTTAAGGAAGTCAGGAATGCACTCATAACTGCAGTTGGCGACCGAGACGTTGATATCGACGAGCTGTTGGAGCTGGTGAAGAATCAACATGAGTACCAGTAAGATGAAGATAAGAGACTTCGAGGTGCAGGTCGTAAGAAAGGATATAAAGAATCTGCATCTGTCCGTTCATCCACCTGATGGCAGGGTTAGAATATCTGTTCCACTGAATGTCGGTGATGACGATGTGCGCCTTGCGGTAATTAGTCGTCTTCCATGGATACGAAAGAGACAGAGGCATTTTCGGGAGCAGCCTCGTCAATCAGCCAGAGAAATGGTGACAGGAGAGTGCCACTATGTCTTTGGGAAGAAATATCGCCTCAAAGTAGTTGAGAGATGGGGAAAGCATGAGGTCATAGTGAAGAACAATACCGCCTTGCTTCTACACGTGAGGCCTAGTACGACTACGGCCAATCGATTGCGGGTGTTGAATGACTGGTATCGTGAGCAGTTGAAAGAGCGGATACCAGCCTTGCTGACAAAGTGGCAAAAAAAGGTTGGAATAGAGGTTACCTCTTGGGGCGTGAAGCGGATGAGAACGAGGTGGGGGAGTTGCAATATCTCCAGGAAGCGTATCTGGCTCAATCTGGAGCTTGCCAAGAAGCCATCAGAATGCCTTGAGTATGTTCTGGTGCATGAACTGGTGCACTTGCTTGAGAGACATCATAATGATCGCTTTAGGGACTTTCTTGATCGTTTCATGCCTACATGGCGCATAGCAAGAGATGTGTTGAAGAGAGAACCATTGGCTCATGAGGACTGGGGGTATTAAGATCAACAAAAGGTCTGTAGCAAAGATCTAAGACCTAGCAGACTGAAAGAATTGTTAATATTAACAACATAGTTCATATAGGAAGCTAGAGAATGGGGGATAGAAGAGCAGGTGGTTTATGGATTGCTCTACCATATTCAAGTGCAAATCGAGTGGAGCGTATTCTTATAGAAGGAAGCGGAGCTTTTACTAAAGCTGTCCCACGCTCGATGTTAGTGGAGGGTGCTTCTGTATTGTCTTTACTCTCGATCGAGGCAGGGAAGGTGAATTACATTGCACTGGTGACGGCAGGCAGCGGAATATCAGATATTGAATGGAAAGTTCAAATTGGACCTGCAATCCTTCTCGAGGAGCCTCTTTCAGTTGATTTATTGATTAAATCCATTCCTCGACGAGTTCAGCGTCACGTTTATTTCCCAGATGAAGCCATTGCTTCAATACCTCCTGGAACTTGGAAAAATCTGCTTGAAAGTGTTATACGTCTTACAAAAACTCCCCAAGAGGAGCTGAGCCGATTAACGTCTCTAATGAAGTCACGCTCAGCAACAGTACGTAAATCACTGTCTGAGACAATATCGTTTGAGCGTGATGCCGTTGCTACTGCACTCGAGGTTTTCGGCGGTAGCACTCTTCGTAAGAAAATCATCAGTGATGCGAGCCCAGACAATGAAGCTCCATTTATTTCCAAATTGAGACATAGAGAAGTCAAATTCATTGAAGATCAAATGATTGCACATGACGCAATCAGCTTTCCAGGTCTTCAATCTCTTAAGCAACATTTAGTAGGAGCGGTTGAACTTTATACACACAATGGCACTCTAACAGTAATTAACTCTAACAGAACTAGTATTGAGAAAACGCTCGGGGTAGACCTTCTATACTACAACCATACTTGCTCCTCCTTTGTCTTAGT
This sequence comes from Desulfobulbaceae bacterium, assembly GCA_016278675.1. GTDB lineage: Bacteria > Desulfobacterota > Desulfobulbia > Desulfobulbales > Desulfocapsaceae > Desulfopila_A. The sequence goes on from JADQBJ010000010.1 coordinate 75,900, forward strand.
CCAATATAAAAGGTTGACTGGGAAGCCCAATCCAGTGTTCAGGCCGAATCAAGACTCTAACCTTGGAAAAGAACTTGAGCGGATGCGTGCTTTCAGACGAGAAAGTAATTCTTATAATTATGACTACTTGAGCTACCGACTCAATGACAATCCTTTTTACTTAAAACTATGTAAAGCCCATAGTCCAGGTGACTGGAATGGCAGAATGTTACAGGGTATGTACTTTCCCCTTGAGTTGTGGGATTTGTTAATTAAAACAGAGTATGTTAAAGGTCCTCGTGGAGGACAACGTATAAGTTTCGAGTCAACTCCTCGACGCCTTTCGAACTCTGAGTTTACAGCTTTAGTTGCTAAAGGGTGGATAGGTACAAACGAAGTTGATACAGAACGCCTGAATAACTTGCTTGTTGAGCTTCTATCTAACAAACATTCAGTAGTTGCTGCAGTTCAGCAACCTAAAAGTCGGTTCAATGATTACTGCCGTGATCAATTTGGACGTTTTCAGTCACCTGATGATGAATTTGCAATATAGTAATATATACAATCGTTAAATGGCAGGTATCAAAAATGGTGTGATATATTCGCAGGATTGGGTTTATTTAAAATCAGTAGAGAAGGGGAAATATGAATTGCCTGGGAGTAAGCTGTTCAAGTAGTGGTATCGCTGTGACAGCACTGCATGAAAAATACTTAATTTCGAACGTTCTAAATTCACCTAAATGTTACGGAAAGGGTGAGACAAACTTAATGCTTGATATGCATAGAAATCATTTGGTTTCGTTGACATATAAATACAACATCGACACACTGGCTTTGAAACAAGTAGAGAACACCTCTTTTAGCCACAGGAGAGGACTTACAGATGGTCAAAGAGATCAGCTTTATCTAGAAGGTATGGTTTTCTCCTTAGCGGGGTTTCTTGGTTTGAATTTTAAATGTTATCAAAAAGTAAACATTATCCGAATACTTGGTGGAAGCGTGGAAGGTGTTCATATATATGAAAGATTTCGTGATGTGCATTTTGTTCAGACCAACATGGTGGATGAAGAGAATGAAAATGTCATGAAATCCAGCATAGCAGTACTTTGTGCTATTGAGGAGGAATAAATGATTTCCACGACACTTGTAGAGTGTGAACCAATTTTAGACTTTCCCGTTCAAGGGGCAAATTCGCATGCATATTTAGCCAACGATCCTAACCTCAAAAGAGAGATTGCTGTAAAAGATATCAGGAACTCATCTATTAAGAAGAGGCAAGTTGACGATTATTTTCAAGAAGCACGTATCGCTGCATTAGCAACTCATCCACTTGTCATGCAGGTTTATTATGTGGGTTTTGATGAAACAAATGGTATCGCTCGAGTGGTAACACCTTATTACCCGAATGGCTGTATGCAGACAAGAATCAATAATTTGCTTGGGTCAAACAAACTATTATCGATCAAGGAGATTATCAGTAGAGCTATTGAAATTGGACAAGGGCTCAATCATTTGCACAGTTTGGGAATATTGCACTTAGATATTAAACCATCAAACTTAATACTCTCAAATGATGGTAAAACTATTGTGACTGATTTCGGTCAATCCAAATTGCTTAACGGGAGCCAATTTGCAACTGATCTTCGACTGTATCATAAAAACATGACCCCGGAGTTTCTGCAACATGGTGTTGCTGATTACCGATCTGATGTTTATCAATTCGGTCTATTGCTGTACAGGCTGTGTAATGAGAATATTCTAAATAACTTACTCAGAAGATATAGTCATGTTGATGAACTTAAGAGGGACATACTGGCTGGATCGTTTCCAGATCGAGGTAGGTTTAATGTCCATGTTCCCAACGCATTGATTAAGTTGATTAGAACTTGTTTGGATGTTGATCCTGCAAACAGATTCCCAGATTTCTATACTGTAATCAATGAGCTGTGTTCCATTGAAGGTTATGATTTGGACCTTGATTTGACGAGCAAGGTAATGCTTGGCAATAAAAATGGAAAAGCCTATAGTGTAGAGTATACAAAGGATAACACGACTGATAGGTTTAGCGTTGTATTTAAGGTGAATGGGAGAAGAAAGAGTTCTTTTTGCAAGGCCAATATGACGGAGTATCAACTTAGAAATACTATTAAGAAAGGTATTGCAGGGGGAGGCTGAGACATGGCAATGTTATATAAGTGTAAAAAATGCAAAGGAGATATGCACGTTATACCACTACAGTACGAGCAATCCCCGTATTGTAGCTCTTGCTATCATGTACGCTTAAAACAATTTCTGGAATCTAACGATATTCCAGCGGTGCGTGAATGTTTCGGTTTCAGGAAGAGCCAGAAGAAAGCTGCGGGGGATCTTTCAGAAAAGTAATTCGGTGCAGTAATTACAGTCTCATCTGCTGGTGGGCATGAATTCAAGTAGGCTGTTCGTCTGACACATGGAGGTGTCTAAAATAGTGTTCCATTTTGGTGATCCATTCGACATAGGGTGATTTGTAAAAAACATTTGAAATCAAAATGTTATGGTGTTGTGGTGAGTTGAGTTCGACTCCCGCCGCCTCCACCATTTAACTATTTGAAATTATATAAAAAAATATATTCGTCGTTTTTGTGCTTGTGTGCTTTGGCTCGCCGGTGGAAAGAATTTTATCCCTTATTTCCTGTGCTTTCCCAAGCAGTGCGGGAACGGTTTCACCAACCGTTCTACCGATATGCTCGAATGCAGGCAAACCATTTATTTCCGCAAGCCGGTCGTTAATTTGTTCAACGACAATTATAATTCCCGGCCAGCGACAACTATAATTCCGGTTTTATCCCTATGATATTACGTAATATATTTTTCATTCACTGTCATTTTTTCTTGCATCTACTTGTTGTGCTAAGGTAATCTTTGTACCACTCATCCGGAGGATAGGGCAACGCTGAGGAGCGACCCGAGCGCCGAGATGAATGCCGTAAGGATGGAGGCCGGGTTATTTATTGCCCGGTCTTCTTTTTTCTCTCCATCCATATGGCATCAAGGCGTTAAACCTCGGGGGTTTGGGGGCAGAGCCCCCTGCACCTCTGCGCATTCAATTTTCCGCCATGTTCTGTTTTGCCTTTTTCAGTCGATAACTGTCCAGGTTTAGTTCGAGTATGACACTATGATGAACAAGCCGATCAATGGCCGCCGCTGTGGTCATTGGGTCCTTGAATATCTTTTCCCATTGTGAAAAAGGGAGATTACTGGTGAGCATCACGCTGGTCCTTTCGTAGCAATATGCCAAAAGAGTGAAAAGCACTTCCATTTCTTCACGACTCTGCTGTACATAGCCGATATCATCGACGAGCAGAGCATCATATTTTGCGAGTTTTTTAAGTACCTTTGGCAAAATCAGATCCCGTTTTGCTACCAGTAATTCCTGCACCAGCAAACTGCAGGACGTAAAGTAAATTCGTCTATCCTTATTAATCAACTCTTGGGCTATGGCGCAGAGTAGATGAGTCTTTCCGCTACCCGGGTTGCCAAACGCCAGGATATTTTCGCACCTGTCGATAAATGAACCGTCCAGCAAGATGTTCACCACACCACTGATTCTAGTCGGGAGCCGGGATTTGTCGAAAGCCTCCAGGCTTTTTTCCAATGGCAGCTTTGATTCCCTTAAGAACCGAGTGATACGCTTATGACGACGCTCTTCGCATTCGCGGGTTACCAGTTCCTGTAGATACACTTCATAACTCAATGACTCCTGTCTGGCCAGATTTGCTTCTTCCTGATAACAGCTGCGGATCGTCGACAGGTACAATTGTCTGAGGCAAGAATCCAGTGTCTGCTCATTGTTATTTTGCCTCATTCATACTCCTGTAATAGCTGGTCATATCCGGCAAGGGCAATGGTTTGAATGAATACATCGGTGACTGCCTCTGGTTGTCGATCAGAGTGGAGTATTGCTGCCACCCGGTCACTGGTTATTTGCTCTTCTTTGTCAATTAGGTAGCGCAGGGCGTCATCAACCGCCGCTTCATTTTCCATGGCTGCCAGTAGTAAAACAGCCAGGTATTCTTTGTCGGCTCTGGTGCTGGAATGGTGCGCATATAAACTGTCATAGGCCATCCGAAATCGGCTTGTGGGGAAAAGATCGCTCCGATACCTGTAATTCTCCAATGCTCCCGGTTTACGAACCAGCCAGTCGATTATATGGCGATACTGGATATGGTGTTTAATGCTACCACGTATACGGGGAATTTTGTCGACCATGGTCTGGCCATACCAAACCTCCAGGTGTTCGGAATATAACCGTACAGTTACCAGTTCCTTGATGAGACGACTGTTGACGGAATACACCTTGTGTTTGACACGGATTGTGCTGCTTGGCCCTACCCGGACTTCCAGGCGAGTGCATGCATCCAACTTCGCCGAAGGGAGCGGACGCAAAAGAACCTGTTCCTCCCGAAAACGCAAATTCCTTCCCTGGTTCAATTGATCAAACAGCTTCTGCAAGAATGTTTCATATTCCTGCCGACTGTTAAAATCACGGCTGCCGCGCATGATCAGGGCTTGGTCAACTGCTCTTTTGAAACGATAGTGACGCTGCTCTACATCACCATTTTCATTGGGGCTTGCTGGATTTGTTTTCCGGCCAGACAACTGATAATGGGCCAACAAACTCTGATATTTTGCTGTAAATTCTTCCGGGTTTTCCGGTTTTTTGACCGCCGCAGACAGTCTGTCGGTCTGATGGAATTCCGGAACTCCTCCCAGTTTCCATAAACATTGCTGCAGCCCCTCACTCAAGCTCTCGAAACTCTCTGAAAAACAGACAGTGCCTGCCTCCCAGTTCGAATAGGTCAGTAAAAAATGGTACACCAGATGATCAAATGGCTGTCCGGCAATGCTGATCTGCAGTTTGGCCATGCAGGTAAAATCAGACTGGCTCAATCTTCCCGGTTGATGTTTTTGTGGAAAATAAACTTCACGGCACGGGCCTGCTGTAGCGCGCCAGTTTTTCACCCGCCGCTGGAAAGTCCGGAGTTGGCCATCGTTAAAACTGCCCGGATTTACTCTCTGGAGATGTTCGAAAAGTGTTTTGGCCTCCAGCCCTTCATTGTTCTCCAGAAATGGCAGAACCTCTTGCCAGACATCATCAAAGGGATCATCACGGGTTCGCCAATCCCTGGTTCGCTCTGCCTTGATGTTACTCGGCAACTTGCAGGAATCTCTATACTTGCGACCAGTCTTCTCATCCATGCCGGATCTGGCTGATGCTACTTCCAACGTTTTTCCCTGACTGAGATATTTCTTCAATTTCCTCACCTGAATGTCTGTGATCATTCATATTCCTCCTTGGTGAAATATGAATAATCTGTTCTCAGTTATCCGGGAAAAATAATTGTCGTCAGGGGGAATTATAATTGTCGCTGATCATTAATTCGTAAAAATCGCAGCTCCAGGTCAAAGACACAAAGCCCTACAGTAATATTCTTATAAATATCTCCGAGTTCTTCAAAATCCCCTGTTTGTAGCTGAACTTTTTCTCTTTCGACTTCCAGCATGGACCGCAAGTATTTTAACTCACGGATCAACTGCTCCCGAGATTTTGATTCATCAGTTATGGTGTGAGGAGGGTCTTTCTTCATAAAGGCAAATTTTATAAATTGGCAACATTTATCAGCTAACTATGCAAGGCCTAAGAAAGCAGGCAGGTTTATATGTTATAGGTGTATTTTCCTGCAACTTCAATCATAAATCCTGACAGGCAGAGATTTTGATCAAAAAAAGAAACTATAAGTGGCAATCCAAATTAAAGCTATTTAGGGCTTGCTGATTTATTAATATAGTATTGATATTACAAAGTAAAAATAGTATATTTAGCGTCGAAAGTGCACAGAAAACGATATACACTCCCTCAAAAACCTTGCACATTCCGACACCAAAAAATGTATAAACACAATCTGAAACAGCTTGAGCTCCCTGAATTCGCTTTGCCTTTTCAAGGAGAACTCTCCCGCGACAATAAATGGGTGAAAATGGCAGCGTTCATACCTTGGGAAGAGTTCGAAGAACGCTACAAACAAAACTTCTCCAACACTGGCATCGGCCATCCCGCGCTCTCTGTCAGAATGGCTCTTGCCGCCCTCATCATCAAAGAAGAATTGGGTGCCAGTGACAGGTCATGCGTAGAGCAGATCACGGAGAATCCATACCTCCAGTACTTTTGCGGGCTCAAGGCCTTCATAACAGATCCACCCTTCGATGCCTCCATGTTCGTCCATTTTCGCAAACGCTTCCCGGCAGATGTGCTGCGCGAGGTCAACAATGTCATTGCTGCGAAAATGCATGAGAGGCAGGATCCACCTGAAGATCCTCAGCCTCCAAAGGGTGATACAACAGGCGGTACCGCCGATCAACTACCTCCCAATAATGGTCAGTTGATGGTCGATGCAACGTGTACTCCCGCTGATATCACCTTTCCGACTGATATCAAACTGCTCAACAAAGCTCGCGAGAAGAGTGAGCAACTCATTGATATCCTGCATCATGCCCGAGGAAAGGGCCATAAAAAACCACGCACATATCGTCGGCGTGCCAGAAAACAGTTTCTCTCCGTTGCCAAAGACAAACGGATGAGCCGGCAAAAGATACGCAAGTGCCTTCGTCAGCAGTTGGGGTATCTTCGGCGCAACCTGGGATCCATCGATCGCCTGTCCAAGGACACCGGGCTTGGCGGCCTTAGCGCCCGCCGTTACAAGGAACTGCTGGTTATCTCGGAAGTGTTCCGCCAGCAGCAATGGATGTATGACAATCGCAGCCGTCGCATTGATGACCGCATCGTCAGTATCAGCCAACCGCATGTTCGGCCCATAAAGCGCGGCAAGGCTGCAGCGAACACCGAATTTGGAGCCAAGGTCAGTATCAGTCTGGTTGACGGTGTGAGCTTCGTTGACACAATCAGCTGGGACAACTTCAACGAAGGTGGTGATCTCATCGCCCAAATCGAATCATACCGGGGACGTTTCGGCTGCTACCCAAAGTCAGTTCATGCCGACAAAATCTATCGCAACCGAGACAATCGCCAATACTGCAAGAAAAGAGGAATCCGATTATCCGGTCCCAGGCTGGGTCGACCACCAATAGTAACCGAGAGCAACGCTCAAACCTTGAAAGCAGCAGAACAACAAGCCAGGCAGGATGAAATCGACAGAAATGCAGTCGAAGGTAAATAAGGGAAACGGCGCTACAGTCTTAACCGCATCATGACCACGCTCTCCTGCACCAGTGAGACCGCCATAATGGTATGCTTTTTGGTTATGAACCTGAGCAGGTGGCTGACCACCTTTATTTTTTTACTTTTTCAAAGATCAAGAGCTATTTTCTCTATTTTGCGCGGCGCCTTGCCAAGATATCTTTGGCCCATGTGCAGGTCCGCAAAACAATAGAGAAAAGTCGATTCAGTTAATCAGCAAACCCTATTTAGCAAGAAGTTAGGACTATTCCTGTTATGCTGCGAGTTGAGCTATCCTATTGAAATGATGATCATTTG
>JADQBJ010000020.1:0-11098 GCA_016278675.1 Desulfobulbaceae bacterium
CGGGACTGCTCTTTTCACGGGTCTCTGCAGCCCGGACGGCTGCAGCGAAGCCCCCATGGACGGGTTTATGGCGTCCGATGAAAAGAGCCGTCCCGGCCTGGGCCAGAAAATGCTGAGTTTCAGTAATCAGAAAAATAAATAATGGGAGTTGGAATAGGGACCGTTCGGCTTGATCTCACGCGTTTTTTTTTATAACCTCCAGACACCGTCCCAGACGGTATTGTTAATCGGCAAGACCTTATCGGACCTTTTTTACATACGGGGCAAGAATCGTTTTCCGCCAGATGCATCGAGAGAGAGTGGGTTGAGTTTTTTGCAATTCGCATGCATATGGATTCTTTCAGCGAAGGAGACAGTAGGGCTATGGAGTGGATCCGCAATGAGATGTTCGAGAGTTTACGGATACTAAAAAAAGGCTGCCTCAGGATTAAAACCACAGTTGATTAGACAAAAATCTTTTTCTAAATATCAAAAACCTAGGACTTTACGGGAACAGGTACAAGGCCATTGATTTTTCAATACCTTGCCAAAAAATTCACATACTCCATATCACGGATGTATTCGTCTATAGATTCCTTCCAGAAAGCTGTAGGCCCCGAAGGCGAAGAGGCCAAGAGCGACCACACCAAGTAATATGCTCCCATAGGCTTGTTGCTGGATGAATTCAAGTGCGGCATCGAGTCCTCTGGCCTTTTGCGGGTCGTAGGTCCAGGCTGCATAGGCAAGGAAAAAGGCTATGATGGTAAACACAACGGCTCGGGCGATCAGGCCGAATTTTATTATGGGGCTTACCTTTTCCATGAGGCTGCTATCCATGGCGAAATATTTCTTGTATTTCTCTTTTAACGCCTTCAGCGCATGAGCGACGCCCGCACCGAGAATACATAACGCCACTATCCCCACCAGCCATCGCCCCCATGGCTGCTGCATGAGCATTGCCGCCATCCCTTTGGAACCGTCGCCACCGTTGCCGCCACCGGAACCAAACAGCATGTTTAGTGCGTATACACCCAGCAGAATGTGGGTAACGGCACTGATCAACAAACCACCGCGGATGGCAAGTCCTTTTGGGTCCGTTCCATGATCATCGACATCCTTGATGGCCTGGACAAAGCGCCAAAGGGCATAACTGAAGAGCCCGAAGGCTATGATTCCGATCAATATATCTCCGAAGGGAGTGGACATGACGGAATGCAGAGCACCCTTGGTGCCGGAGGTTTTTCCTCCTTTTCCAAGTGCGGCTAGAAGCGCGAGTGCCCCAACGACAATATAAACGACACCTCGGGTGCAGTAGCCGAGGCGCGCCATCCATACCAATTTTTCCTGTGCTTGTTCCTGGGGCGATGTCGACATGTTTTACCTCATGATTCTGAACCACTATAAATAGCCTTGCAGCAATATGTCGGGTATGAAGTCAGTCGGAAAGCAGTTTTTTTACTCCACTGTCGATTTTTGGGCGGAGGGCAACTTTCGCTGCCCCGAGGAGTGCTCCGGTGGCGGCTGACCAAAGCAGCGCTCTGCGCCAGGTGACATTCTCTTCTTTCGGATTTCGCGGGGCCGTGCTGCCGATGACTTTCTCATAGGCTGCATCGATTCCCATTTTCATGATATAGGCGCTGAGTATCACAGCACCGCCCATGAGGGCTTTTTCAAGATTTCCTCGACTGCCTGGGCGTGTTAGTTTCATTCATGTTCTCCTGTTTTTTAGGTTCACTTCCGAAAATTTGAAAATTGCAGTCAAGCTCTGTCATTCCTCCTTTTACTCCGGAAAGACCCTTCTGATATTTTCTAGCTGCAAGATGCATTCCTAGTGTGTTCTCCTCGGAAAACGGCCCTTTTATCCGTTCCCGCGATATACTCAGAATCTTTTCGTCGAAGTATCAAAGTAATGCCTGTCGAAAGCATCGCTGATTGAACCTGTGGAGATTGCGTCATCCACTGGGTGGATTAAATGTAGCACTTGAAATAGCGACTTCTATTCTACTCCCGTAAAGTCGGATTATCCTGTCGTGTCGGACGGATGGTGAGGTCGGTGGAATGATTCACCCACACTTTTGCCTTGCAGCGCTTCGAGAGATGCCGGCGCTCTTTCCAAGGTTGAGTTTGATCGGGGATGTGGGGTAAAGAAAGAAATAAGCTGCACAGGCAGAATTGAACAACCTGTACAGCTCGTATGTAAAATGCTGGTCTTATACAACTGCCTCTTCTTTGGCAAGAAGCCGGTCGATTCCCTGTTTTTTGGGATTCACCAGTTGGCCAACAACATCTTTGTCCACATAGGCCACGATAATATCACCGATTTCTTCCTTAGCGTCTTTGAATATACCAAACCTTTTCATGCCGTTGGTTTGATGGCGATTGTCATCACTTGGGGTCATAAACTGCATGATGTCAGCTTTATAGCGGTAAATTAAATAGAGTTGAAGCAGGGTCATGAACCTTTTTCTGCGGAGACTGGTATCATGGACCTCCTGATTACGGATAAACAGAAACACCTTATCTTCACGATCACGCAGCACGGTAAAAATCACCTCAGCTATTTTGGTTTCCGTTGCGTCGAGAACATCGAGCTCCAAAATATCTGCGCCTGAACTCTGCGGTCTCAGCACGACCTTAAGCTCTGCATTAAGATTGTGCTTTTTCGACCACTTGGCCAACCACTCCTGAAGAATGGAAATCGGCGGTTCGATCTGAATAAGATGCTGAAATTGGGTGGACCCCTTACCCATGGCCTTGGTGGTTGCTGTTCTCCCGGTAGAGGCAGCAAGTGCACTATCGAGCCGGGGACCTCCGACCAGCGATTGCGGGGTGGTATAGGGAGATTCCAACAGCCGCAGTTTACGCTGCAGGCGGGCAAGTGCGAGCATGCCATCCTGCTGGAGAGCGCTGGCCAGCTCCTCTCCGGCAACACCATCCGCCTGATGACCGCCATAGGTGATGAAATTAAAGACATATCCCAGCTTGCCTATTTCAGCGGGAAACTGCCTCATCTCCTCATCGCTCATTCCCGTGGTATCCCAGTTAAATGAAGGAGAAAGATTATAGGCGAGCATCTTTTCCGGGTAGACTGCGTGAATGGCCTTGGCGAACACAGCCGCATCCTCCAGGTCGGCGGTTTTGGTTTCCATCCAGATTATATCCGCATAAGGGGCAACGGCCAGGGATTTGGCTATGGCAAATTCAATTCCTCCCCGTATCTGAAAAAAACCTTCGGTGGTCCTCGGCCGGTTCCAGTCCCAACTGACATTGGCACCAATCTCTTTGGCCTTCTGCCTCGCCTTCCAGTGGGAGACTCCTTTGGCATACTCCAGCCACTGCTGAACAGTCATTTTTATCTCGCGACCTTCATCGATGAGGAGCTGCAGGCGATCGGCTACAGCCTCGGGAAAGGTGCTGACTCCTGCTTCCGTCTCCCAGGCCGAGACCATCAGGTTTGTGGCTTCGTCAATTATACCGCCAAGCTCAAACTCATCTTCTGAAACCTTTTTGGCAATGATCCTCTTAAGTTCTTCATAAATGCCGGCTGACTGAAACCACTTGATAGCGAGCTGATATTCATCCTCATCCAGGTCAAACAAGAGATGTCCCCGTACGTTTGTATGCCCGGATTCGTAGAACAGTCGATGCAGTGCCAAGGTGCAGAACTTGTACAGCGGCACATCAAGGTTGGTTGCTCCAAGGATATACGCCTGGTCCCTGCTGTCGTTATTGCTGTCGAGCAGGGTTGCTGCTTCCGCATCTGTTCTGGCTACGATAATTCCAGGAACCCGCATGATGTCCAGCTGAAAACGGGCCGTATTTAATCTCTTTATTTGCTCATCCACGGAAACCAGGACCTTGCCGCCCTGATGCCCGCATTTCTTTGTACCCGGTCGCTGGTCCTCGATATGGTAGCCGGGAACACCGACCTCGACGAAGCGTCGGATCAGATTGCGAACATGGGCATCGCCGCCGTGTCCGGTATCGGCATCAGCGATGATGAACGGACGAAAATCAAATTCCGGATTTTTTTTTCTCTCCTCTTCCGTCATGCGGGAGCGAAAGAATTTCTGATTTTTATCAGCGGTCAGTAGTGCCCGAACAATTGGTGCCGCCTCATCCGGAACCTGACTGAGCGGATAGGATGCCAGATCTGCCCCCGGATCTTCATTTTTTGAGCCCTTGGCAGATGTTGCCCAGCCGCCCAGGTACATTGCCGGTATACCTGTTCTTTTTATGGCGACCGCCTGTCCGGGCGAGTATGGGCCGAAGGTGGTTATGGCAGTCTTATTTGCATAATTTTCCCGAAGCAGCGCATAAAATCCCTCCGCCGCTTCCCTGGCCACGGTATAGTCGTTTGCAATTGTCCCTTGCTGCTCTGCGACCTGACGTTCAGAATAAAGCCTTCGAATGCCTTCAAAACGAGGGCTGGAGAAATATTTCTTCAGTTCATCGATCTGTTCTTTTAGCATAATTTTCTCCTTCAGATTATGTGGTATAATCCAGATTCTCCGTGATTCTCTGACCGGTTTCCCTGAATTTTTTGATATACGCCTCGATACGCCTTTTTCCTTCAGTCAAATCTTCATTATTGAGATTGATATTCAACAGATCGATATACCATGGCATTTTCACTTTCTCGGCGATATAGTACTTCACCATTTCATGGACAATCGGCAGAGTTGTCGACTTTGATTCTTCATGGACATCCCGGTTATCTGCCTTAAGAAGCTTTTCATATTCTTCGTGCAACAATCGTTCAAAGAGATCCTTGTCAAAGACCTGCCCCTTTTCAACTCCGGTTTCCGGATCATCTTCAGTAATCACAGCTCCTTTGTGAACCCACTCCCAGAGAATGCTTAAGCGGATTTCACCGGTCGCCATATCTTCCATGAGATAAAGAATGTCATCGTTGCCGAAAAAATCGGCAGGTTTCAAAGCGGCAGCCTGAAATCCCTGGGAAAAAGCGTTACCGTACTGCAGGGCAACACTGAGTAGATTTCTTGCGCCGCGAATGGTTCTCGGAGCATCTTCTAAAAGAAAAAGATCATCAGCATCACGCTGCTCATAACCAAGAGGCGGGAAGTCCTTGCCCAACTGGTTCTTCTCACCAATTTTCTGCCAGGCGGGACGGATAATGTGCACCATTTTCCAGTGAGCGACCCATTTGCCGCTTGCCCCGGCCTGTTGCTCGCGTTCCGCTCCGGCAAGCGCGTTTTTCATACTGGTTTCTACCCCTTTTGCGGAACCCACGGGAATGTTCGGCTCCATTCCCCCCTGGAACAAGGCAAAATTACCGTTCATATCAGGGGTGTTGACACAGCGGCGAACTCTGTCCTCATAGTGACGCATATAGCCATAGGTCATGGTAATAGCTTCAATATTGGGATTAATGAAACGGTTGTCCCAGGCCATGGCATCGGCGACGCTGTTTATGTAATCCCAACGACCGGTATTAAAACCAATAAAATGTCTCCCCAGTGCGGCACGGATTTCCATGATCTGAAAGGTTGCCTCCACCTGTTCCAAAAGGACATAGGCCAGAATAATACCTTGCTGAAGATCCAGATGGGACTCCAGAGCATCAAGAAGTTTTCCCCAAAATGCGGCTTCTTCCGCAGTCTGTATTTTAGGAATATACAACACCAGAGAAGAACCGTTGTTCTGCAGTTCTTTATAATTATTGCAGATGTAGAGGGCAGTATCCACTATTGAAGCGGACAGCCCGCGTCCCAGTTCATCCCGGAAATGCCGGTCATCAAGGTGCAGCCCGCGCGGTCTGAATATTCTGGTGGTGAATTGCAGCTGTTTCTGCCAGTCATCGATGATCGTTTTGCCTAAAAAGGATTCAGCCCAGCTATTCATTTCTGCAGCAACTTTTTCGGCGGCAGTTAAGAATACAGGATCGTTGCGAAAAGCCAGCTTGAGGTTCCTCAAATTATCAAGAGACATGGTTTGAATCTGACCAAGAGCATCCTCTCCATCGAACATCCAACCGTCAGCCCCGGAAAGCAGGGCATATGCCACATTTCGGATGCTGCTTTCAAGCGGTGCCCCCGGCTTTGCCGCCGGTCCGGTGCCCTGGATCCACTGCCTCTGCAAATCAGCTGGGATCGTCGGACCTTCAAATCTACCCGCCCTCGCATCGGCAACCGCTATGCTGGTGCCGGCAATAGTCGAATCGGCATCCAGAAAGGTTATTCGCTCTTTTTCTGCAAATCTCCGCCTTCTTCTCTCATTGCGCCTCTCCATCAAGGCGATGCGCTCACCGTTAAGCGACGCTAATTTCTCAAGAGTTTTCAAGGCATAAGGCTCAAGAACATCGGGATACTTCTGCAAAAGCTCTTTCGGGTACTGCAGTCGTGTAGTGGCTGAGTCATTCATGGCAACTCCTTTTTGTGTTAGTAAAGAGTACAATAGGAATTGACGGAAGAGGTTGTCAAGCGAAATTTCGCTAACTAAGATATTTCATTTTATCTTGAAATTGCCGAACACATGAAGTACGTTGACATCATGGCAAAAACAACAAGCTCAGAAAACCTGAAAATTATTTTTGGAATAAAGGTAAAAACCTTTCGAACTGAACAGGGATTATCTTTGCAGACGCTCTCCGGGAAATCAGGTATCGCACTCTCCTATCTCAGCGAAATTGAATCCGGCAAGAAGTATCCGAAACCGGAAAAGCTTATAGACCTGGCACAGGCCTTGGGTGTGGACTACGATGAGCTGGTATCACTCAAAGTCGACAAATCCCTTGATCCCTTTACGGCACTTATCGATTCCGAACTGATAAAACAGTTCCCTTTTCATCTCTTTGGCATTTCCGCCCGGGACATCCTTGGCCTTTTTAAAAATGATCCGGAGAACGCCCATTCCTTTCTCCAGACCTTTCTGCAAATCAGCAGAGCCTATGACATGTCGGTTGAAACGTTTCTATTTGCCGCTCTGCGGACCTTTCAACGACTGCATAATAATTATTTCCCGGACCTGGAAAAGCTGGCCGATGATTTTTCAAAGCAAAATGAATTAAGCAGCAACATGTCAAGTTTCGCTCAAATCAAAACGATCCTCGAAGAGAAACATAGGTATCATATTGAGGAAAATGGTTTTTCGGATCATCCAGCGCTCAAAGGATTTCGCTCGATCCTCAGACGCGAAAGGCATCTCTCCATCAACAGTAGACTGCTTCCCGCACAAAAGGCCTTTATTCTTGCCCGGGAACTCGGCTTCCTTGAACTTGGTATAACCGATCGACCGCTGACCTCGTCATGGATTGAGGTGAAGAGTTTCGATCAGCTGGTTAATAACTTCAAGGCATCCTATTTTGCCGGAGCATTGCTTATTGAAAAGGAAAGTTTCACAAGAGATGTAAAAAATTTACTGAGCAAAAGTACATGGGATGATAAGACCATAATGGCTTTACTTGATTGCCACAAGGCCACTCCGGAAATGCTCCTCTACCGTATGAGTCAACTGCTGCCAGGAGTCTTTGGCCTGGATTCTATTTTTTACCTGCGCTTTACAGATTCCAAAGACCGGTTTTCGGTAAAACTGACCAAGGAACTCAATATGACGGATACTCTGGTTCCATATGGTTTGGGCATCAGCGAACACTACTGTCGGCGCTGGCTGCCGCTAAGGCTCCTCAAAAAAGTGCGCCAAGACGGTCTTTCCATCACAACAGGCGTACAAAAGATCCACTTTGTAAACAGCGGCACCAAATTCCTCCTTCTCAGTCTGGCACGACCGCTCTCGCTTGCCAGAGAGCGAGGCTCGGCAATTGTTATTGGCTTTAAAATTGACAAAACATCCCGAAAACACATCAAATTTTTGGATGATCCAACAATTGTAGAGGAAGATGTGGGAGAAACCTGTGAGCGCTGCCCACTGACCGACTGCAGCGAAAGAGTTGTTGAGGCTTCTATTATCAGCAGGCAAGACCGGTCAACACGAAGAGAATCAGCTTTGCAGGAATTTCTTGAATAGAAATTGCTGATTTCAGCATACCAATCAGGTGATAGCGATAAATCAACGATTAGTAAGCCCCTCCTAAACTTTTCTGCTGATTCCTTTCCTTTAGCCATCAATATCAAGCAATTTTGGCTTTTCAAGAAGTTACTCTACATATTCAGCCGAACCTGACATTGGAAAATCGGTTGTTCCGCGACCAGGGTGCATGACGAAAAAGTGTGGTCCATTTCTTGCAAAGAACTGAAGAATCGAACATGCGGGCGATGAGTGTTGGGTTTCGCGGGCTCATTTCTTCTCCAAAGCCATCGTCGTGGAGGAATGCACCATACCAATATGGAGGATGAAGGGTATGAAAAGTGCGGAGATATCTTCTGGTTTGCTGTTGATTTCCGTAGTTTATTCGATTTTTCTCGCCTTTTCCGTTTCGGCTGCGCCGCTGATAATTGATCACAGACACACCGACATTACCGTCCTGACCAGGGAGGCCATCGAACAGGCCAAGGAAAGACTCCACATTGCCTATGGGCACACATCTCACGGCAGCCAGCTGACTACGGGAATGGCTGGTCTGGTTGAGTTCGCCAACGGCGGGGGGCTCGGTCTGTCCCTGCCGGCAAATATTTTCGCCTGGAACAACGGCGGAACAGACGGAGCCCTGGATCTGCATGACTCATTCATGATCGGAGACGCCGGTGGCTATCCGCAGTGGGTGGATAGAACCCGAGAATATCTTGACAACCCTGAAAACAGCGATGTCAACGTCGTCATCTGGTCCTGGTGCGGTCAGGTGAGCGACAAATACAGGGCCGGCACCCTGGAAAGCGAGTACCTCCTGCCCATGACCCGGCTGGAGCAGGATTATCCGCAGGTCAAATTCGTCTACATGACCGGTCACGCCCATATCGATGAAGACGCCGACACCAAGGCCGGCAACGAGATCATAAGGAACTACTGTCGAGCCAATGAAAAAATACTATACGACTTCAATGACATAGAAAGCTACGACCCAGACGGCACATATTATGAGTTTCCCGATGACAGCTGCGATTACCACGCCAACCCCTGGTTTTCGCGGATAGGCAACTGGGCCATCGAATGGCAGGATAGCCATGTTGAAGGAGATGACTGGTATAACTGCGAATCCGCTCACAGCCAGCCGCTCAACGCCAACCGCAAGGCCTACGCCGCCTGGTATCTTTGGGCGGCTCTGGCAGGATGGACACCCGCTGGAGTCGATATACATGCAAGCGGTGGCCAGACGACGGTGACGGAGGGAGGAGAAGGGGCTGACTACCAGTTTGTCCTGCGCTCCCAGCCTTCAGGCGAGGTTATCATCGACCTCGATCCGGATATACAAACGGATATCCCGAACGGCGCGGGCGGGGCGCTGTCGCTGAATTTTACGCCGGCCACCTGGAACATCCCGCAAAGGGTACAGGTGACCGCCGTCGATGACTCCTGGGCGGAGGGACAACACATGGGAACCATTAGCATCAGGGTGACAAGCAGCGACCGCGCCTATGATGGTGTCGAGGTAGACGACATCACGGTGGTCATAATGGACAACGACCAGCAGGGGGACTCGCATCCCATAGAGGGTATTCGCCTGCTGCTGTTGCAGCGCGACGAAGGCGAATAATTGCTCTTGAAGCAGCAGCACAATGGCTTTTCCTGCCCAGTGATCCTGCCTGGCTTTGGTCCGGTCCGATTCCGCCGGAAATTTCCGATCGCATCAGACAGCTATTAGCCGATCAACCTGCGATAATCCTAAATTGCCACAACCAATAATTCTTTTTCTTGTGTTTGAGTATTTTTTAGATTCAATGAGTTGACTTGGTCCGCCAAGAGCAAGGGCATTACCAGGAGATGCCTTATCCTCATGCCAGGCCGATACGCACTCCTTCGATGACGGCGGCGATCACCAAAAGGGGCAGGACCAGGCGAAAAAAGATGAAATAACCCTTTTTGGCCCTCTCTCCATAGGACTCCTCTTTGTTTTTCCTGAATATCCAAAAGCCTCGCCGCAGACCGATACCACACGCCAGAAAAAACGCGGGCAGTTCGAATATTCCCTGAGGGAGAATATTGAGGAAGCCGATGCGGGGATTCTCCTGCAACGATAATACGGCCCCCAACAATTATCCGTTTTGAGCGGCAGCAAAAATGGCTAATCTTCAGTCACAGTAATCGACTCTGGATTCGCAGTCGGTGGTTCATTTATCACGAGGATGGAAACATCCACAGTTGCCACTGCTGAATCTGCCGAGCCGTCACTGACCTTGAATGTGAAGAGATCGCTGCCGGAGGTATCGGGGAGAGGTGTGTAGGTAAAAGATCCATCTTCACTGTCGATAATGGCAACAGTACCCTTTTCTGGATTTGAAACCAGCCTATAGGTTAATGGGTCATTATCTGCATCTGTTGCACTCAGACTGCCGCTGTATTGGGTGTTTTCGATAACAATTATGGCGCTATCGAATGCCGTCGGTGCTGTGTTTTCCTGAGGGGGAAGAACAATTTCGCTGGTATAGTCACTCTCCAAAATATCCTTGTATGCCGTAAGCGCGAAATAGTATGTCTCGATATTTGAAAGGCCGCTCAGGGTGAAGGAGGTGACATTGCCGGTATCCACCGGAGAAGGTCCCTCATTTGCTCCTCTCCCGTCATAGGGTGGGCCGCTGCTTCCTGATTTATAATACAACCTGTAGCCGTCAATATCTTCCGGATTTTCAACCCAGGTAAATGTGACATCACGAGGATACGCGCTAGTGGCAAAAACCGCGAGAAGGATCAATTCTCCGAGCATTAATCCAGCGATACATAACATTCGATGGTTGTTTTTTTTCATATTAAGAGCCACTGGCAAGCAAAGGAAATATGCAAAGAAGCCCAATTACCTGCTGCACCTTGGGCAGTTTATAGCAGTAGGATTAGGGAAAACTATAATGCACAATTCAAACCTGGAAAGCTTCACGGTGGCTTTTCATGCCGGCAGGCGAGTAAGTCGTTCGAATAAATGAGCGATGACATCTGGAATAAAGGTTATCCTGATTATCCCTAATCCTCAGCTCAAGGTCGGGACTGCTCTTTTCAGGTCTCTGCAGCCCGGACGGCTGCAGCGAAGCCCCCATGGACGGGTTTATGGCGT
>JADQBJ010000023.1:0-76556 GCA_016278675.1 Desulfobulbaceae bacterium
ATCGTTGCCGATCACCCGCGCCCCAAGGACCGAGCAAACCTACATTATCGCCCTCAGGCTGTCAACGCCTTTTTCTCTGAAAAGTTCAATTTATTCCATTGGTCTGCGACTGACTTTGATCAGCAGATTCTATGTCATTAATGTTCTGATATTCAACGGAGATGGAATCATGAAAAATCCTGCTCTACGTCTAATCGGTCGACTTTATGAGTCCATTTCGGCAGCTTCGAAAATTCTTCAGGAGATCATCAACGAGGGTGTCAGATCAAAAATGGAATTATTTAATCAATGGAGGAAAAATGAAGGGACACCTTGGCGATTGGAGTAAGCAGGATAAGAATCACTTCCAATCGTCAAGCTAAGATGGGTAGTATAAGCTGTATAGAAGAAGATAGCACACAGGCATGGAAGTACAGGCATGGAAGTGAAATTAAATCATGCCTGTGCGCCAAAGCAACCTTCAGTAATCGTTATTTCTGTCTGCGTTCACGAATATATTCTTTAGTCAAGACGGGATGCTCTTTGATTATTGTATCTAGGTTTTCCGGAAGCGATTGACTGAGAAAATCATCAATTTCGGTATAGGTCATATCTTTTTCAACAGCTTCCCCGATGAGATCCGCAAACTGTCTTTTATCATTGTCATTTTCAAGGTATGAAAATATTCTATGTCCTTCTTTTTCCTGCTCACCTGAAGGCACAGATGTAGTGCGAAGTTCTGCAATTTCCGCGGAAAGAAGTCCAATTTTTTCATGTGCGTCTTTCAGTTGGTCGCCTTGTTGCTGAATCGTCTCGTCGCTATTCTCTAAAGAGGAGCTGATTTGGTGGAGCTTCTGTAAACAGCCGGAGAGTGAGGCGGCGAGTTCCTCCTGTTTATCTTCCAGTCTTGCCGTTATGGAAGTCACCTGATCCAGCGGTATTTCATTTACGGTTTCCTTGAGTTGAGAGACGGTATTGGAAAGGTTCTGATTTTCTTTGCTGAGGTATGATATATCTTTACTGATACCATTTATCTCATTGGAGAGTTCTGCCCGTGTTTTGTTTAGCAATTCAAGCGTGTCTGGTTCATTCCAACGCTCTGAGGTACGGACCTCTTTTCTGGTAACTGTTTCTGCAGTATCAGACTTCGGTTGTCGGGCTGTTTTTTTCATGATCCTGTCTGAGGCCGGAAGACGTGACCACCATGGAGACAGTAGTTCCGTTGTCCGGTTGCGCAGCGCATAATACATATCTCTCGAGGTATCAGGAGAGTAGATAGCAATGGCTCCCAGGAATATGGCAAAGAGCACGACTATGGAGAAGATTAACGCTATGATGAGACCGATAGCGAAAAGTATAGTGAGGAAAATGCCTTTGAAGATCGAGGCTATTCCGCCTAAAAAGCTTTCGGCATTTGATCCAGCAACAAAACCTATGAGAATAAAGACAGCCAGAAGAACCAACGCCGATTGCAGCAGTGGTTTTTGTAATTCAGGACGGTTCATGTACGCCTCCTATTGATCATGAAGTAAGGTAATCGCTGCAACCTTGGGAAAAGCATTTGCAACGGTTATGCGAATTATATTCGTGGGTGAAAGGGTATTTAACAAAGATCCTCTTTTTGCAGTGAACATTGAAAAAAGATTGGTGTCAAGTTGTAAGGCCAATTTTTGTGTTTGTAAAATTTAACAAGAGCTGAATTGGATAAGGACATTAAGACAGCTTTTCTTCGTGCAGTAAAATCTGATAATTTCGTAAAAGTCATTGAAGGTGCCAGGGGACTCCGGAATCTACAACGACGTATATCGAGCTTTTTACGAGTCCAGCAAAACTAGAAAACATCTCTAAAGCACTAAAGCTTATCTCTAAAGCACTAAAGCTTTATTGTTCGTAAAGCTCTAATTCTCTCTAAGACCGGAGGATGGCTGTAATGCAGAATGACATTAAGCCGATGTGGTGTCAAATTTGAGAGATTGGTCTTGCTGAGAATCTTCAGGCCGTCAATGAGGTCTTGCCGCGATTTTGTCGAGAGTGCAGCATATTTGTCAGCCTCATATTCATGCTTTCTTGAAATAGAATTAAAAAGAATAGAGAGCAAAAGGCTCACCGGCGTAAAGAGAAAGCCAAAGAAGACCAGGCTGGCATATGTTGAGACATGGGTCATGGAAAAGGCGGCAAAAAGATTCTCATTGTTCATGATCAGGGAAAGAAAATAGAAGAGAATGCCTGTTTGGATGAATGAGGCAATCATCATCTTGATGAGATGTTTATGCTTGTAATGTCCCATTTCATGGGCAAGAACACTAATAATCTGGGATGGAGGTAATTTTTCCAGAAGAGTGTCGAAGAAAACAATCTTCTTGAATTTTCCAAAGCCTGTAAAAAAGGCATTCAGTTTTGAGGACCTTTTTGATCCATCCATGACGAAGATCCCTCTGATGGTGAAATTTTCTTTTGAAATGTATTTATGGATAGCTTCTTTCAGGTCTCCATCTTCGAGTGGGGTGAATTTGTTGAACAGCGGCATAATTATTACCGGTGCCAGAAATTGCAGAATCAGAGTGATCAGAAAAACACCGATCCAGCAGTAGATCCAGGCAAGGCTGCCGGCTGAGTTGAAAAACCAAAGCACAAGAGCTAGCAGCGGTCCACCTATAATCACTGTCAGCGCCATGGCTTTTAAGGTGTCCAGGATAAATGTCTTTGGGGTCGTACGGTTGAAGCCGAACTTCTCTTCGATAACAAATGTTGAATAAAGAGAAAAAGGTAAACCTGCAATCAGGGTCAGGAGAAGGAGCAGTCCGGAAAAAATAAGTCCGGTAATAATTTCACCAAAGCCAAAACTTCGTGCATATATATCGACCAAATTGAAGCCACCGGCGAGCAGGAAAACCAGAGTTATCAGCGTGGTGAAACTGCTCTGAACAAGAGAAAACCTGGTCGTCTCCCTGGTGTACTGTTGCGATTCTCTATACTTCTGCTGATCATAGACATCTTCAAACTCGGCCGGCAGCTTAGGCGAAAGAGCTTTGAGATTAAGGGCGGAAACAAGGATTTCCAGAAGGAAACTCAGGCTAATGACAGTGAGTATAAAGAGGAGCCAGTTATTCATAGTTATCAATTAGAGATGAGAATGTGGTTAAAATCTCCATTAAGGTAATACGTTATGAGCAGTTGTGAATAGAATAATCCAAAAAATGGAGGAAAATACTGTTCTTGGGGGAAGGAAAAAAGAGAATGCAGCTAAGGTCTGCCCCCAACCCGCAGGCCAGGGGCTTTTGCCGGAGTTTTACATGATTGACTGGATGGTATTTTCGGCGTAGTGGATAAACTGTGATGGGAATATACCCATACCCAGAATGACCACCATTAAAAAGACCGAGAGCATTTTCATATGGGCAGGGGTCGAAATGGGATCCTGTTCATTTTCAGCGGAGCAGAAAGCCACACGCACCACCGAAAGATAATAGTAGATGGCGATGGCGGTATTGATGGCAGCCAGAACGACCAGGAGGAGATAATCCTGTCTCAAGGCGTCGATCAGGATGAAGAATTTTCCCATAAAACCTACAAAAGGAGGAATTCCGGCCAGGGCAAACAAGCCGATGAGAAGGGTGACGGCCAAAAACGGGGAACGCTTGTAGAGGCCTGTGAGGTCCTCAATCATGACATTCTCTCCTTTTGCGGCAACGCTGCAGATCACCAGGAAGCAGGCAAGATTCATCACCACATAACCGGCAATGTAGTACAAGGCGTGTGCATATCCGGTGATGTGGAAAACTAGAAGACCAAGGAGGACAAAACCGGCATGCGCAATACCTGAGAAGCCGAGCATCCTTTTTATGTCTTTTTGAACGAGTGCGGAAAGATTGCCGTAAAACATTGAAAGAATCGAACAGACAATGAGTAAATTAACCATGGTTTCTCCGCCGCCTTCCACCATAGTAAGAATCCGCAGCAACAGGGCCACGGCGGCAAGCTTCGGTACCGTGGCAATAAAGGAGGTGGTTTCGTTGGCCGCTCCTTCATATACGTCCGGAACCCAGAAATGAAAGGGAAAGATGGCAAGTTTGTAAAAGAAACCGCAGAGTATAAGCACAGTGGCTACCACGGCAACAGGTTGATTCAAGAGAGTCGGAATTTCGAGGACGAGCACATCCAGTCGGGTCGATCCGGTGAGTCCATAGTAATAGCTCATACCGTAGAGCATGAAACCGGTCGCCATAACACCGAATAGAAGATATTTAGCGCCTGCTTCCATCTGGAAGCGGTATCTGCCGCTGTCATCGCGCATAGGAACCATGATATATACAGCAAAAGAGGAAAGTTCCAGAGCGACGAATATAGCCAGCAGCTCAATACTTGAAACCAGCATCATCAAGCCGAGAACGCTCATGAAAAGGCAAAGGTAGTATTCAGGATGGATTTCCTTTTTCAAGCTGTCCAGCCTGCTGCCGAAGAGGAGTACTACCAGCAGAGCGCCCCCCATCAGTATCTTAAAGGTCTGTGAGAAGAGGTCGATACGATAGGAATTGAAGAATAGATCGCCTTCCTGGGTGGCACCCAGCAGCGTTGCCCCAAAAATCAGCGCACCAAGTGTTATAGCGATGTTTTTAACCGTGTTGCTACCAGCATTTCTTATACTGACAAAGAAAATGACAAGACCGGCACCTAGCAATGTTAATTCTGGCAAAAATAGCATCATAATACCCTCAATGAGGCAGTTAGTGGTTGTGGTGTTAACGCAGTATCAAATCAGCCGCGGTCAGAGCCTGCTGTTGATGACTATGCAGTTGGTCCAGCAGTGCTATCACGCTGGTATGCATCATGTTGGTAAATGTTTTGGCATCGAGTCCAATCCAGAAGACGAAGAAAAGAAACGGTGCCAGCGTTACAATTTCCCGGATGTTAAGATCCTTTAGCCAGGATTGGTCGGGATTATTTGTGCCTCCCCAGATTACCTTCTGCAGCATTCTCAACATATATGCAGCGGCCAGAATCGCTCCCGGTATTGCAGCAAGGGCAAGATATGGAAATTTTCCAAGGGCGGTATCAAGCTGGAACGCACCGACAAGTATCATAAATTCGCCAACAAATCCATTGGTCCCGGGAAAGCCGAAGGCAGAGAGGGAAAAGAAAGCCAGAAAGGTGACAAAGATCGGCATAAACTTTCCTACGCCGGTCGCCGAGAGCAGTTCCCGGCTGTGAGTTCGCTCGTAAATCATGCCTACACAGAGAAAGAGCGCTCCAGTGGTCACACCATGGTTGATCATCTGCAGAATGGCGCCCTCGACCCCATGTATGTTAAAGACAAAGATTCCCAGAGTGACAAAACCCATATGTCCTACTGAAGAATAGGCGATAAGCTTTTTCATATCGTTTTGAGCAAGTGCCGTGAACCCTCCATAGATTATACCTGCGATGGAAAGCCACAAAACCGGTTGGGCCAGGTAGATCGCGGCATCCGGAGTAATCGGCAAAGCAAAGCGCAGGAAGCCGTATGTCCCCATTTTCAGAAGAACACTTGCCAGGATGACGGATCCCGCCGTAGGTGCTTCAACATGTGCTGCCGGTAGCCAGGTGTGAAAGGGAAACATCGGCACTTTGATGGCAAAGGCGAGAAAAAAAGCAATGAAGATCAGGATCTGTGCAGTAAAACTATAGTTGCTCCACATCATTTCCGGAATGAAAAAGCTGAAGCCGTTTTCCTGATACAGCCAGATGATGGCTACCAGCAGGAGCACGGAACCGGACAGGGTGTAGAGAAAAAATTTGATCGAGGCATATATCTTTCGTGGGCCACCCCAGATTCCTATGAGAAGGTACATGGGAATGAGCATCGCTTCCCAGAGAATATAAAAGAGAACGAAATCAAGTGCTGCAAACACTCCGAGCATGGAAGTCTCCATAACCAGCAGACAGACCATGAAGGTTCTGATACGCGTCTTAATATAGGACCAGGATGCCAATACACAAAAAGGCATGATGAAGGCGGTGAGCAGAAACAGCAGGATGGATATGCCGTCTAAACCTACCTGGTAGTGAATATTCAGAGAGCTTATCCAGGAGTGACTTTCGGCGAACTGGAAGCGTGTTGTGGAGGTGTCAAAACCGGTGATCAGTCCGATCGACAGAAGTGCAGCAATAGAGGTCACCACAAGTGTCCAATTACGGCTGAATACATCGTTATTGACGAAAAGCAGAGGCACAACTCCAACCAGTGGCAGGAATATGAGTATACTCAGCAGGTGCGGGAACTCTGGATAAGTTAATAATTGATCCATTACCGGTGATCCTCAGTTTCAGTATTATAACCAGACATAAGCGATTAGAATAACAGCAGCGAGAGTGACCGTGTAATAAATGGTCATCTGAATCTGGCCTCTCTGCAGAACTGTTGCAACACGTCTTCCTATGGCACGCACACAGCGAGCCGATC
The DNA here is from genome assembly GCA_016278675.1 of Desulfobulbaceae bacterium. Lineage (GTDB taxonomy): Bacteria > Desulfobacterota > Desulfobulbia > Desulfobulbales > Desulfocapsaceae > Desulfopila_A. The sequence goes on from JADQBJ010000023.1 coordinate 6,419, forward strand.
CGTCAACAACCCCGTCGATGCCATGCCAGTCGAACCAGGACCAGAAGGAGGCGGTGGTCATTAGGCTGTTCAGACCGACAACACGATAAGCCGCCCCCCAGGCGTCATCGGCCTTTTGGATGGGATATTTGGCAAGCCAGAGGAAGAATTGTCCTCCTTTGCGGTAGAACCAGTCCAGGTCAAGGCTGATGGTGGGCTGCGGAGCGATTTTTTTATGAAAAAAGTAGAAAGCCAGTGCAGTAAAACCTAGAATCTGCAGGGTTTCACTCAGATGATACTGGTCGTATGGGTGGAAGGCAACACCGCTATGCGGCAGCATTTCATAGAGAAACGGCAGGTAAGCTCCGATCAGCAGACAGAAGAATGAGGCGATAATCATCGCTGCCTGCATATTCCAGGGTGGATCCTCTGCTTTGGCGTATGTGTTTTCAGAACCACGGTTTTCGCTGAAAAACAGAAAGTAGGGGAGACGCAGTCCGGCTATTAAAAATGTTCCGGCCGAGACAAGTGTGAGCAGGAAACCCACCAGCAGCATATGCTCCTGCAGGCTTGCGGCAATAATCATTGATTTGGTGACAAACCCAGAGAACAAAGGGAAACCTGAGACTGAGATTCCGCCGATGACGATAAAAAGCAAAGTCTTGGGCATTTTTTTGTATAAACCGCCAAGCTCTGTCAGTTTCGTTTTGCCGGTGGCATGTAGGATCGCCCCGGCTCCCATGAAGAGAAGTCCTTTGTAGAGAATATGGGCAAAAGCGTGAGCGCAGGCGCCATTAATGGCAAGCGCCGTCCCAATGCCGATACCGGCCACCATATAGCCCACCTGACTGACGATTTCCCAACCCAGCAACCGGCGGATATCGTTCTCCATGATAGCATAGACAATGCCGTAAATGGCCATCACCACTCCAAGAATGATGAGGATATCGAACCCGGCAAACCCTCGTATAAGAGTATATACCGCAGTTTTTGTCGTGAAGGCGCACATGAACACGGCTCCAGCTGCAGTTGCCTTGCTGTAGGCGTCCGGCAGCCAGGAGTGCAGGGGGGGGACCGCTGCATTGAGCATGAGACCTGACAGAATCAGCCAGGTATAAAGCTGGGTATTGTTTTCATCGAGAAGGACAAAGGAGAGATCGCCCGTTGCCTGATACCTGAGGACAAAGCCAAGCAGGAGCAGAAGTCCGCCGAAGGTATGGACCAGCAGGTAGCGGTAACCCGCGGCCAGTGATCCTTTCTCACTGTTAAACCAGATCAGGAAGGTAGAGGCGAGGGCCATCATCTCCCAGAAGAGAAAAAGCACCAGGTAGTCAGCGCAATAGATTACGCCAAGGGAGCCGGCCACATAAAACCAGGCGGCGACATGATGCCAAACATTTTTTTCGTGAAGTGCGTAGATCGTTCCGATGATGGCCATCAGCGACATGATAAAACCAAAGACCATCGAATAACCGTCTATTCGTCCGAAGGTAAGTTCCAGATTAAGAAAAGGCACCACCCCATATGTCCCTGGCTGCGTATGCAGATAGAGGACATTGATAAAGGTAAGGAGAGGAATAAAGACGAGAAATGGTTTTCTGAACGGATCCTTGATGAACGGCAGGATACAGGCGCCCAGAATCATAATGAGGGCGGGGTGGAAGAAACTAGTTGTCATAATAGTCCTCCCGTATGGTGATCCCGCCTCGGCCGAACCAGCGGGCAAAGTAAATGATCACTATTACCGATATGAACGCGAAAAGCCCCCAGAAGGCGGGAATGGCTTTTTCGGCCCAGGTATGGGCGTGATGCAAGTCGACTGTTAGACTCCAGACAACAATAGCGCCTATTCCACCAAAAAAGAAATAGGTGAGTCCCTGCAGTCGGTTTCGCAGGTAATCGATTAGTTGTACAATCATCCTGTCACCACCTTAACAAATTCCATCATAATGTTTGGGAAGATACCAAGCAGGACCGAGATGGTACATGCTATCAGTATGGGGATAAGCATGGACAATGGTGCCTCTTTGATACCCTGGAACGCTTCGCCTTTAGGACGTTTGCCAAAAAAGGCCTTATATGTAACCGGTGCAAAATATGCCGCATTGAGTATGGTGCTCGCCAGCAGGATAAGAAGGATACCCAGTTGGTGCGCCTGAATGGAGCCTACCAGCAGTGTCCATTTGGTCACAAAGCCGGCCACCGGAGGCACTCCTATCATAGAGAGCGAAGCAATTGCAAAAGCCCCGAAGGTAAAGGGCATGGTCCGGCCCAGCCCTTCCATCTCCGAGATGTATTTTTTATGAGCAGCGACGTAGATGGCGCCGGCACAGAAGAACAGTGTGATTTTAGCAAAGGCGTGATTGACGATATGTATAAGTCCTCCCTGGATACCGGCTTCCGTGAGCAGCGCCACACCCATTATAATATAGGAGAGCTGGCTGACCGTTGAATAGGCCAGTCGGGATTTGAGATTGTCTTTGGAAAGAGCGATAATCGAGGCTGCCAGAACAGTGAAGCCGACGAAATAGGCGGTGGGGATCCCCAGATTGAGCAGAGTCATGGTATCCAGGCCGAAAATGTAGAGCATCACTCTGGTAGTGCAGAAGACACCTACCTTGACGACCGCTACCGCATGCAGCAGGGCGGAGACTGGCGTCGGGGCAACCATGGCTCCCGGCAACCAGTGATGGAAGGGCATGATTCCGTTTTTGGCAAAGCCGAACAGGCAGAAGACATAGAGCATGATAACCAGCCATCTGTCCAGATCCGGGCTGAAAATGCCGTAACGAATATCCGTGGTGAAATCCAGCGTGCCTGTAAGTACATAAATGAGAATCATGGCCGGGAGCAGGAATGCTTTGGCCGTTGTGGTCAGATAGATGATATATTTTCTGGCCCCGCTGTAGCCTTCCTGGTCCTGATGGTGAGCCACCAGAGGATAGGTGCAGATGGAGACGATTTCGTAGAAAAGGTACAGGGTGAAAAGATTGTCGGAGAAGGCTACTCCGATTGCACCGAATATCGCCAGGGCAAAACAGGCATTGAAGCGGGTCTGTGCATGTTCTTTCAGGCTGCGCATATAGCCCATCGAGTAAAAGACGGCGATGGTCCACAGGGATGATGCCACAATGGCGAAGATCATCGACATCGCGTCGGCCCTGAGAGTAATGGACAGTCCCGGCAATATGGTAAACAGATGGCATTCCAGAGTTCTGCCGGCGATGATATCGGGTATCATCGAGAGGACGATGCCAAAGAGAATGATGGAGGATACACATGAGATTCCTTCTCGGACATTCTCCTCCCTGCCGCGTATCATGACTCCGAGTGTGCCGATCAGAGGAACCAGCAGCGCGATGAGAAGTATTTTATCGGAACCGACCGTATTCATATCCATGGATGATGTTCCTCTTCTTAGCCTTTTAGCTCGACGAGGTCTTCTGCGTCGATCGATTTGTAGTTGCGGTAAATGGCGACAACGATGCTGAGGCCGATAGCCGCTTCTGCAGCGGCAATAGCCATGATGAACAGAGTAAATATCTGGCCGACAATCGGATCTGGTGCTGTAAACCTGTTAAATGCCATGAAATTGATTGAAGCGCCGGCAAGAATAAGTTCGGAGGCAATAAGCATGCCGATCAATGTTCTTCGGGTGACAAGTCCATATACCCCCATGCCGAAGAGCAGGGCGGCGATAAGAAGGTATGTGTTCAGTTCGTTGTAGAGTGAAAGAATTTCCATTAGTTGCTCCTCCCGCGGCGTGCAATGACAAGTGCCCCGATGATGGCTATCAGAAGCACAATGGAGATGAGTTCAAAGACCATGGAGTAGTCTGTCAACAGCCGTATACCGATGTTTTCAACCGAGCCGTCGTTTATTTTTGTATGGACGGGCCAGTAAGTTTTAACGGCAAGAAGTGCAAGCCCGCCAAAAACGAGACCGGCAGTGATCAACCCCAACGGCCCTGCCAGAGGACCAGGCGGACCATGTTTTTTGCTCTGTTCAGGCGCGGCAAACATTATGGCGAAAGCGATGGTAACGGAAACCGCACCTATATAAATGAGGACCTGCATCATCGCGATAAATGGCGAGTTAAGAAAGAAGTACAACCCGGCAACACCCAGAAAACAGATAATCAGACCGGCGACGGCACGAACCAGCCTGTCGGCATTACAGGCGATCAGTCCTCCTGTGATCGTGACTGCAATCACTATCAGAAAGACTAATCCGACGAGTTGGTCGGCATTGGGGAGTGAAAGATTCATGAGTTTTTCTCCTCCAATCGTTTCAGGAGATCATAGATAAAATCCTCTTTGCGGGTGCTGGCCAGGTTGTATTCGTTCGAGAATTTTATAGCGTTAAAATTGCAGGATTCGACACAGGAACCGCACAGAGAACATGTTGTAAAATCGAGAACGTATTTAGTCAGTTCTTTCTTTTTCTGGCCCTCTACCTTTTTCCCTGCAATAGAAATGCAGTTAGAAGGGCAGGCGCGCTGGCACATCATGCAGACTATGCAGTTGGGATTGCCTTCTTCATCGCCAATAAGCTCTATATGGCCGCGGAACCCTTCGTGCATTTTCATTGTTTGATAAGGATACTGCACGGTAACGGGAGGACTGAAAAATTCCTTAAACGTCACAAAAAGACCGACGATCAGGCTCCACAGTCCGCTGAATATTTCACTAAAATAGGTTCCCATGGCTATAAAACCTTCAGTAATCCTGCAGTCAGGAGCAGGTTGAACAGGGAAAAGGGGATGAGAATCTTCCAGGAAAGATTAAGCAATCCATAGATGGTCGTTCTCGGAAAGGTCCACCGAATCCAGATAATCGTGGCGATAATCAGATATATCTTGATCAGGAACCACCAAACTCCGGGGAAGAGCCCGAAAGGACAGGACCAGCCGCCGAGAAAGAGGATCGTGGTAAGGGACGCCCCGATGACGATATTGGCATATTCTCCCATGAAGAAAAGGCCGAACCCCATGCTGCCGTATTCCGTATGAAAACCGGCAACCAGTTCGCTTTCCGCTTCGCCGAGATCAAAGGGAGCCCTGTTGGTCTCCGCCAGTGTACAGATGAAGAAAATCAAAAAGGACATCAGCATGAGCGGGTTGAACAGACCTGCCTTGAAAGGAAATAGATTCCAGTTCCAGATGCCGCCCATTTGGCCCTGGACGATATCATAAAGGTTCATGGTTCCGGCGATCATCACCACGGTAATGACGGTGACAAGCATGGGAATTTCATAGGCGATGGCCTGCGATACGGCCCGGACAGCGGACATTACCGCGTATTTGTTGCGGGAGCTCCAGCCGGCAAAAAGCAGGGAAATGCCGCCCATTGAGGCAAAGGCAAAGATGGCCAGAACGCCGATGTTGAGGTTATGGGCAATGATGGTCTCGCTGAAGGGAATAGTGACAAAGCTGATAATGGCCGGGGCCATGGCCAGCACGGGAGCGGCTATAAAAAGCGCTTTGTCTGCGCCGCCGGGAATGATGAGCTGTTTGGCCATCAATTTAATGCCGTCCAGAGGAGGCTGCAGAAGACCTAAGGGGCCGTTGATGTTTGGTCCGGGCCGGCGCTGGATGCGTCCAGCTCCCCGGCGTTCCGCCCAGACCAGATAGGCGGCGTTTAGGGCCGCAAAGCCAATGGCGATGACCACGGCTATGACAACATTGAGTAAGGTCAGTTCCATCTGGGTTCCCCTTTATCTGTCGATTTCAGGAATAACGAGATCAAGGCTTCCCATGAATGCCAGTGCATCCATTATCAACAAGCCTTTGCAGGATTCATCAAAGAGGTGCATGTTGGAATACGTTGGGGAGCGCAATTTAAGACGGTAGGGACTCTTTCCGCCGTCACTCACCAGCCGCATGCCGAAATTGCCTCTGGCGGTTTCCACTGCCTGATAATAGTCGCCGGCGGGCGGTTTGACGTTTTTCGGGGCCTTTTTCGCCATGATCGGTCCGTCCGGTAATTTTTCCAGACCCTGCTCGATGATACGCAGCGACTGTTCAATTTCTTCCATGCGCACCTTATAACGGGCCAGGGAATCGCATTCATTGAAAACCGGAATATCAAAATCAAATTCAGGATAGACGGAGTACGGTTCGTTCTTGCGAACATCGTAATTGATTCCAGACCCTCTGGCGACAGCACTTGTGGCCCCGTATTTGCGGCAGGTTTCAGGTGAGAGAATAGCATTGCCCTGGAGCCGTTTCCTGAAAATAATATTGCCGGTGACCAACCGTTGGTATTTCTTCAGCGATTTGCGCATGCGCGGGATAAACTTTTTGGTTGATTCGATAAAACGTTCGTCGACATCATTGTAAAGGCCGCCGAATCTGTAATAGCTGTAGGTCAATCTGGAGCCGGTTACAGGTTCAAGTATGTCAAGGATATGTTCGCGGTCCTGCAGGGCATACATAAGAGGGGAGAATCCGCCCAAATCCATGACGAAGGCCCCAAACCAGAAAAGATGAGAGGCTATCCTGTTGAGTTCGACGGTGATCACCCGGATATATTCTGCCCTTTCGGGAACTTCGATGCCGGCCGCCTTCTCAATAAGGAGAACATGTCCATGACAGTATCCCAGTGCGCCCAGGTAATCCATACGGCTCATATTCATATAGAACTGGGGATATGTCTTGATTTCACCCATCTTCTCATGCATGCGGTGGATGTAGCCGATAACCGTTTCGGCTTCGACTATGTACTCTCCGTCCATTTCCATCTTGACCCGCAGTACCCCGTGAGTTGCCGGATGCTGGGGCCCGACGTTGAGAACAAAGGTTTCGTCTGGTTGGATTCGTACTGGTACGCTCATGCTTTGAAATCCTTTAAAAGTGGATGAAAGTCTGCGTCTTCAGGTAATAGTAGAGGAATCAGGTGCGGATGCCCGTCAAATTTGATGCCGAAAAAATCATGCGTTTCACGCTCGTGCCAGTTAGCGCCGGCATAAATGGAAGTGATGGTGGGAACCACTGGATTTTCTCTAGCGATACGGGTACGAATAACGACTCTGCACAAGTCGAAATCATACCTGCTGAAATCATAGATTATCTCCAACTGGTTTTCTTTTATCCAGTCAACTCCGGTTATGCTTTCAATAAAGAAATCGAGCGAATCAATTATGCGGACAGCCTCCACCAGCTGGTCCGGATCAACCTGGGCATCGAGATGGTAACCATGAACCCTGTAGTCTCTTGTTATAACGCCGTTTCTGCGGGGCCCCATCTCCTTTTCCCGGACGGCTTCCTCGACCGCTTCTTCCGGAGTATCCGCGGCAATATCAGCCTTTGGCTCTACAGGTTCCGCTTCTGGGAAAAGTGCTTCAAGTGCCGTTCTGGTTTTTTCAAGTATCATTTTATGTTCACCCTCAAACCTGTGCTCAGAATCTGGAGATTTGTTCAGTAGATCGATGGTACTTCCTGCGACCTGGTCTTTTCCCACCTCTTCCAGCCTGAGACCTTATGTTCAAGCTCGATTATTCCCTGGAGCAACCCTTCCGGTCGAGGCGGGCATCCCGGAATATAGACATCAACCGGAAGAAATTTGTCCGCGCCGAGTTCAATGGCATATTGCCCCTCGAAGACGAAAGGGCCGCCGGAAATGGCGCAATTTCCCATGGCAATAACCCATTTGGGCTCAGGCATCTGATCATAAAGCGTCTTGATGCCCGGTACCATTTTCTTGGAAATAGTGCCGGCGACAATCATGACATCACTCTGGCGAGGTGAAGGGCGAAAGACCTCGGCTCCAAACCGCGACATGTCGAATCTGGCGCAGCCGGTGGCCATCATCTCGATGGCACAGCAGGCTATTCCGAAAGTGAGCGGCCAGAGCGAGTTGGCGCGGCCGACGTTGAGCAGTTTGTCCAGTACTGCAAATTGAACGACCGAGGAAGGTACATCATCATTTATCGATGGTATGTTCTTCTTTCCCACTTGAATACTCCTTTAACCCATGCATAGACGACTGCGAGTGATAAGATTCCGACAAATAAAACAATTTCTATGAAATCACGATATGAGCCGGCAAGCGTTTCCCCATTATAGGCCACCGCCACCGGAAAGAGGAAGAGAACGTCGACATCAAAAGCCAGAAAAATGAGAGCATAAAGATAGAAGACGATGCCGTAGCGGATCCAGCTATCCCCGATGGGCTCCATGCCGCATTCGATATACTGATCTCTCTTGTTGAGGATCTGTCGTGTTTGTAGCGGCATGAGCAGATAGACTATCGCTATCGGGCCAAGCGCAAACGCAAGTCCGCCAAGAGTGAAGGCAGCTATCCAGAGAATGCTGTCTCTGTAGAGGAGTTCTGTAAACTGAGGCTCCATACTAGTCCCTCGTTGTGGATTTTAGTCAATGACGGTGCGACCCACAATGATTCACACCATATTATTCGCCAGTGGAGAGCTCCACTTAACAACGTTCGGTGTTGAAGTACAAACTGACAAGCCAGGACAGTGGTTAACTTAGTAAATAAGTTATATTTGTGTCAATAATAAACTGAATTGCTATTCAGTAACTTGTCCTGTATTTTGCAAATCCAAGAAAAAAATAACTGGATCCATTGCCGTATGTTTCACGAAAACCGTATACCCGTTTGTCCGCTTTAAGACATGAGTGCTATGATGATGTAATTTCAAACTGTTCAACAAAAACGATAGTGGACATATGTCCCGATTTACTGCTGCATTTCCGCTGCCGAACGGATGATCCCGGTTGACTGATGGTTTGATCCGGAAACCCTGGCATTTCTTTGTGAAAGTAAATGTATACTAGAAAAATTTAAAATTGATATTCAATTATGTTGATGTATAATGCGACAACATCTTATGTGAGAAATGGTGGTACTCCGGAGCAAATGGTTATATATATATGTAACTTGAAGAAACTCTTAGAAATGATCTGTTTTGAGATCTCCAGGAAATTTGTGAGATAGTTATAATAAAAAAAATTGAACGATGGTGGAAAGATGTCTATTACGTTGAGACAATTAGAAATTTTTATAGCAGTCGCCGAGACTGCCCAGGTTACCAAAGCCAGCAAGAAACTGTTTGTGACGCAATCCGCGGTGAGTATGGCCCTGGCTGAACTTGAAAATCAGCTGGGAGGATCGCTGTTTGACAGACACGGCAGAAGCCTGCTGCTGAATGCCAGAGGGCGCTATTTATTACCTTTGGCCAAGGATATAACCGCTCAGGTAGGTAATGTCGAAACCATAATGTCGGAGAGAAACGATAAGCTTTCCGGTCATATAGAGATTATAGCGAGTCTCTCGCTGGGCAATTATATTTTGCCGTACCTGATCGGGGCTTTTAAGCGCATCCATCCGAAAGTCCATGTTAATATGCTGGTCTATAACACCCAGTATGCCGAGAGGATGGTGGTAGATGGAGCTATGGATTTAGGCTTTGTGGAAGGGCAGGCGCATCATGAGGATATAGTGGCAAAACCGTGGTTTAAGGATGAACTGGTGGTGTTGGCCGGACCGTCGGATCCCATCGCCCACAATAAGGTTTTTGACGTTAATACCGACATGAAAAACACCAAATGGGTCATGAGGGAAGAGGGCTCGGGAACGGCTTCCGTATTTCGGGAGAGAATGAAAGATTATCTTGATGGCATTCACGTCGTTATGGAGATGGGGCATCCTGAAGCGGTGAAACGCGCGGTGGAGTCTGGAGTGGGACTGGCCTGTCTTTCGGCATTGACCGTCTGCCGGGAAGTGGAGAATGGCTGGATAAAGAGCCTTGATGTGAAAGGTGTTGATATGTCAAGACAATTGTGGGTCATTAACAGGAAGGATAAGATAATGACGGAGGCGATGCAAGAGTTTCTCGACTTCTGTGATGTCATGTCCACTTGTGATGACGAACGTGTTTGCCTGTCTTCTCCGTGGAAGCTCCAGTCCCTGCTGGCGCGCCAGTCAAATCGAAAAAGGATTCATTAGCCGTTATCAGAGTCGAACAAAGTTGTGCAATGTGTGCAATATGTTTTTAATTCGGATAAATTGATTCGTAAAAAAGGAGCGGCTCTTTTCGAAAGAACCGCTCCTTTTTTTTGTTGATGACCATTTTGAACATCTGAGTGCCAAAAGGCATGACCGAAAACAGGAAATGCTGATTCAAAAGGTCAGGCGAACTGCTGTATCAATAATAGATTTTTCGAAGAGTCAGGCCATGAGCCGGCGCCATGGTTCCCGCTGCTGATCGCTTTTTGGACTCAAGAGCATCAATAAATCCCGTGACCGTTCTTCTGCCCAGTCCTACTTCGAGGACCGTTCCGACTATATTTCTAACCATGTGACGCAAAAAACCGTTGCCTCGAATAGAGAAGCAGAAGGAATCACTGCTCGTTTTCAGTATGCAGGCTTCGAAAATTGTGCGAGTTGAGCCTCTGGACCCATTTAATGATAAATCTCGAGAGCCGGCTGTTTCAAATGAGGCAAAATCATGTGTACCTCTGATGTGCTTCAGGCACTCCTCCATTGCTGCCATATCAAGAGCAGCCCGAATATGGACGCAATACAATCTTTGCTGCGGCATCAAGGTTTCACCGTTAAAGATCGAGTAATGGTATGTTTTACTCTTCGCTGAAAAACGGGAGTGAAATGTCGAAGGTTCTTCAGTCGCCTCAAGGATTCGAATACTTGCGGGCAGCATGGAATTCAAGGCTTTGAGAAAGTGGTGGCTGGATAATGATTTTTCAGAATCAAAGTGAGCCACCATGCCGGTTGCATGGACGCCGGCATCGGTCCTGCCGGCGCCATGAAGAGTGACGTGGTGATTGTGGATGATGGCGAGACACTTCTCTATTTCCCCCTGAATCGTAGGGGCGTCCGGCTGCAGTTGCCAGCCGTGGTAATCGGTACCGTCAAATGCAATCAGAAGTCGAATGGTGGTCATATCTCAAGAATGTAATTAGTGCATCACCGTCTGTTTCCAGGATTTGAAAATAAACTGTGCAAAGGTTCAGGGGAAAAATGGAGCTGCTGTAAGACCTTCGCCTTCATCGAAGCCGCACATGATATTCATATTCTGGACCGCCTGACCGGCGGCGCCCTTAACGATATTATCAATCGCGGACATGACGATTATACGGTTGGTCCTTGGATCGATCTTGAAGCCGATATCGCAAAAATTCGACCCCCGAACGTATTGGGTTGCCGGATATTCATTCTCACCCAGGATCCGCACAAATTTCTCCTGCTGGTATCTGGAGCGAAACATTTCCTGCACCCTCTCGACAGTGATGCCGTCCTGAAGCGTTGCGTAGATCGTACTCAGAATCCCTCTTGAAACCGGCAGTAAATGAGGGGTGAATGACAGGGTGACATTTTCGCCAGCCAGCAGCGAAACTTCCTGCTCGATTTCCGGGGTATGGCGATGATCCGCTACCTTATATGGGCGAAAACCGTCGGCGGTTTCGCAGAACAGAGTGGCCACGGAGGCCGCTCGTCCCGCTCCGGAGACGCCTGATTTGCTGTCGGCGATAATGGATTGCGGTACAATGGCGCGGTTTTCCAGAAGAGGGGCGAGTGCCAGGATGATGGAAGTTGGATAGCATCCTGGATTGGCGGTGAGAGAGGCTGTGCCGATCTCGTCCCGATAAATTTCCGGCAGGCCGTAAACTGCTTTTGCAAGATATTCTGCAGCTGTATGTTTCTGGTACCATTTCTCATAGACGGACGCTTCCCTGATACGAAAATCCGCTGAAAGATCTATCACTTTTTTTCCGGCAGAAAGTATCCTGGGAACGATCTCCATTGCAGTCTGGTGAGGTACGGCGGTAAAGAAGATATCGGCCTTGTCACTGAGCGCCTCAACGTCGGAATTCTCACAAATGATGCTGACCTTGTCGCGTAGATGGGGGAATACCTCGGCGAGGGCTTTGCCTGCATATTGTCTGGAAGTTACAGCAGTGATTGAAGCGTGAGGATGATTGCAGAGAATTCTGGCTAGCTCTCCTCCGGTATACCCTGATGCTCCGATAATGGCAATTTTGATCATGATTGGCTCCGGTTAATGCTTCAGAGATTTTCCCTGTTGTTCTACAGAAAAAGATCTCATGAATGTGGCACCCCTTAAAAGAGGCGGTTGTTGGTGGTCTAAGGTAATTCCGGGAGCTTCGCAGCGCCTTTACATAATTATTAAAACAGATAATTGTGAAAAAAAATGGCCGCGAAGGTCTCAGATGGCTTGGTAAAAGGTTCGATATACAAACCATGGTCTTTTGGCAGGTCTTTGAGTATACAGGTAAGAAGATGGAAACCATCCCAAAAAACAGTAATACGGGAGATCGGGCTTTCTCGACTCGGAGCTTATGCCCATGCGGTGCCTATCGCGACGCCATCAGAACAAGAAAAGGGAATAGCAGAAAACTCTGCTATTCCCTCTATGCAACTGTGTTGAGCTAAAGTCGGCTTTCCGAGATCATGCACTCCCGGTAAAGATACTCGTTGTCGGCAAAAATTAACGTTTGGAGAACTGGAATTTTGCTCGAGCACCTTTCTGGCCATATTTTTTACGCTCTTTACAGCGTGGATCACGTGTAAGAAGACCGGATTTTTTCAAAGGCAGCCTGTTTTCCGCATCGACTTCAAGGAGTGCTTTTGATATGCCGTGGGTGAGAGCTTCAGCCTGTGAGGATTTCCCGCCGCCGATTAAAGTGGCAAGTATATCGAACTGATCCGTAGTCTCGGTAATCTTGAAAGGCCGTGCAATTTTATGGGAAGAAAAATTGCCGCCGAAGTAATCTTCCGCCGTCATTTTATTGACGATTACCTTTCCGCTACCTGGTGTGAGCCAAACTCTCGCAATAGCGGTTTTCCTTTTGCCGGTTGCGTAATAACGATCCTGGGCCATGTTTGATTATCTCCGTGAATATATGTATCTTTGGTATTCTCTTGTGGTATTCAGAAAAGAATAACTTGAAGATACGTATCCCCCTGAGGGGGTTCTGTAAAGAGTCCCGATTGGGTTAAATATCTAATTCAACGGGCTGCTGAGCTTCATGTGGATGCTCGCTGCCGGCATAGATTTTCAGTTTCTTCAGCTGGGCTCTGCCAAGTTTGTTTTTGGGAAGCATGCCCTTGACCGCCTTCATCAGCATATCGGTCGGATGTTTCTCCATGAGTTCCTTGGCGCTCGCTTCTTTGATTCCACCAATGTAGCCGGTGTGATGATAGTATTTCTTGTCATCCCATTTATTACCGGTAAGCCTGATTTTTTCGGCGTTGGTCACAACGATGAAATCTCCGTTGTCAATAAATGTGGAAAAGCTTGGCTTGTGCTTTCCGCGAAGACGAAGGGCAATCTCAGTCGCAATGCGGCCCAGGACTTTGTCTTCAGCGTTGACAACATACCAATTTTTCTCGATCTCATTAACTGGAGTTAGATATGTTTTCATTTTCCGCCTCAAGGTCATGCATTTAATAAAAAAAGGTTCGAGCATTGCCGAACCTTTTGTTCTTTTGTTTTGGAGCGGGAAACGAGATTCGAACTCGCGACTTCAACCTTGGCAAGGTTACACTCTACCACTGAGTTATTCCCGCTCATTTATTCAATGTCAAAACAGAGTAATATTTACAAACTTTCTATGGCAATGTCAACCATAAAAATAAGGTTAAAAGCGGTTAAAGGCAATTTCCCGATCAATGTATGATACTATAAATAGAAATAGTTTTCCTTTAAAATTCTAAAATACTGTGGCATAGTGCAGTAACTTATCATAGTTCTACAAAAAAAAAATTTGAAAAAGTAAGAAAGGTCGCAAATGAATGCTGAGAGAAAAGGCGGGGTAGTACGGAAAACCGCTGAAACCGAAATCACATTATATATTACCCTGGATGGAAAAGGTGAACATAATATATCAACGGATGTTCCCTTTCTGGATCATATGCTGACCCTTTTCACCGTTCATGGCTTTTTCGATATCAGCATCGAGGCGAAAGGGGACATCGAGGTCGATGCACACCATACGGTAGAGGATATTGGAATCTGTCTGGGGCAGGCTTTAGCCGAGGCACTCGGCGATAAAAGAGGAATCGCGCGATACGGTTGCTGTTATATGCCCATGGATGAAACCCTTGTTCGGGTTGTTGCCGATCTCTCTAATCGACCCTACACTCATTATGAAGTACCGGTGCCGGACCAGAAAGTCGGTGCTTTCGACACGCAGCTCGCAAAAGAGTTCATGCGTGCCTTTTCTCTGCATGGCGGCATTACGCTGCATGTTGATCTACTTCACGGTGATAATACACACCATATAATTGAAGCTGTTTTCAAAGGACTGGCGAGGGCAATCCGCGAGGCGGCAGCGCCTCTTCCCGGTCTCACCGAAATATTGTCTTCCAAAGGGACCCTGTAGTCACCCGCCCATTTTATGAAATATCCGGGCTGATTCAACATACCAAAAGCGAGGTCTATTTTGAATACCTTCCGCCGTTTGATCGTCGTCAACCGTTTGGTCGTTCTATGCGTCAGTCTGGCAGCTGTAGTGCTCCTCTCCTCTTGTGGCGCCAGGAAGACTGACAACTCCACGAAAGCGGATGTGGCCCCTCTTCGCTGTGTCGTTCTGCTGCCCACAGCAGTTCACTATGAAGAGGAGAATAAAATTAACGAAGAGTATCAGAGAATGCAGGACGGTGCGCTTTTTCTGGATAAGGCCATCAGGGATGAGTTGGAGCAATCCAATGTTCCCCGGATTGTGGAAACCGCTCAACTTCGTCTGCAAATTGATGATATCGCCGGCAGTACAAATGGAACCATTGAGGATATTGGCAGAGAAGCTCAATGCGGGAATATTCTGATGACTAGCCTGATCCGTTTTGAACAGCGGCAGGGGGGCGAATATGCCGTCGATTCACCCGCCTCCGCAGCTTTTGAGATGAAGTTGGTAAACGCCGGCACCGGTCGAAGCATGTGGGCTACTACATTTAGTGAAACGCAAAGTTCCCTGATGAGTAATCTTTTCACATTCGGTAAAGCGAAAAGCAGAGGATTTCGGTGGATCACCGTTGAAGAACTTGCCGCTCAGGGTGTTCGTGAGAAGCTGAGGAATTGCCCTTATCTTTAGTGCCTTACAACTTTAAAAACCGCCCCAAAAAAAAATCAACGAGAAATGAGTACAAAACAGTGAATTGCCCTCTACAGCCAAGGCACTTATCCAGCTCCGCTGGGTGAGTGCTTATAGATTGTTAGCAATTCTTAATTTTGTAAAAAGATTGAAGGTGCCCGGATGGACCCTTCGATAAACACCCTTAACGACATAAAATCCGACTTCGAGAAGGCTTGATATATTATGAGTAGTATCTGAAACGACCGAGCTTTTTACGAGTCCATCACTAATGTAAAAAACCGTCAAAACAACAATAAACGAAAAGTATTTATATATCAGTGAATTACCCTCTATATCCAAGGCACTTATACCCCTCAAGAGGGTACTGTAAAGAGTCCAGCTCAGCTGGATTACCTTGTAGACTAGATAGTTATTCCTGAGCCCATCCCAGCCTTCAATGAATTTTTATGACATTAACCTGTTTTTTTTTACTCGAAAATGATCTGTCGAAAGATTCGTCATTCACCTGGGTTACTGCAACGCCCATTTCATTTTTATTCTCTCTAGAAGACATCACTGCGATATCCGCCTAGCCTCATCATAATGAGCATATCCCGAAACCTTACTTCAGTTTTACCAAGATATATCAATAGAAAGATCGGCAGAGCCATGCATGATTACTCTATGTTAAAGGCTAACGATCGTGTGCTGGTTGCCGTCTCCGGCGGTATTGATTCCTCTGTTCTTGCCTGGGTTCTGAAAATCTGGCAGTCCAAAGCACCGATAGAATATTTTCTCAAAGCTGTATATATTGATAATGGATTCTGGAAATCCGAAAGTAGGGGACTTGCTCCACCTGAGAGGATCGCGGAAATGATGCGGCGCTTCGGGATAGAATTTGCCGTGATCCAGGCACGTCCTCTCGAAGAGGATCTCAGCTGTTACCTCTGTGCCCGAAACAGACGGTCGCAGCTCTTTGATCTGGCCCGGGAGTGGAGCATGAATAAAATTGCCTTCGGTCACCACATGGATGATCTGCTGGAAACCCTCTACCTCAATATGCTTTACAGTGGTAATATTTCCACCATGGTTCCAAAGCAATCTCTTTTTGAAGGTGGAGTCCATATAATCAGACCACTGGCTTATCTTGAGAAGAATGATTTGCGGGAACTCGCGGGAACCGCAGGGGTAGAGGCGGTCAAGAATGATTGTCCACTGGAGAAAGATACCAGGAGAGAGAATGTGCGGCAGATTCTTGCTGATATCTACGCCAGAGAGCCGGATGCCAAAAAATCTATGTTCAATGCATTGAAAAATGTCCGCTCTGATTATATGCTTTGAGATTTGTAGATTTGCAGATTGTTTCCTGCTTCTTTTCGGGGATATGGGAAAAAGCAGTGATGAAGAAAATCTATTTGTCTCTGTGAAATTAAGTGGTATGTAGATGAAAACGCTATTGAGAGGTCCTGTGGGGGAGAGTAAAAA
This sequence comes from Desulfobulbaceae bacterium, assembly GCA_016278675.1. Classification (GTDB taxonomy): domain Bacteria; phylum Desulfobacterota; class Desulfobulbia; order Desulfobulbales; family Desulfocapsaceae; genus Desulfopila_A. The sequence goes on from JADQBJ010000023.1 coordinate 22,959, forward strand.
ATCCTTTTAAACCGGGCCGGAAAACCAGATGGACAACGTTATACAACGTACTACCGGGGCATGAAATGACCAATAGAATAAACAAGATACTGACTGAAGGAAAAACAGGATCCCGGCAGACGGTAAACGGCTGGGTGAGAACACGAAGAGATACCGGTTCCTTTTCTTTTCTCGAAATAAATGACGGTTCATGTCTGGCCAATCTGCAGGTCATTGCTGAAGGCACACTGCCCAATTATTCCGAGGAGATAAAAAAACTCTCCGCCGGCTGTGCCGTGACTGTTTCAGGCGACCTTAAAGAGTCCCCGGCAAAGGGACAGGCTGTGGAGCTGCATGCCGACTCTATTATCGTGGTCGGTTGGGCCGATCCTGAAGAGTATCCCCTGCAGAAAAAGCGGCATTCTTTTGAATTTCTGCGCGAGATCAGTCATCTGCGGCCGAGGACCAACGCTCTCGGCGCCGTCTCCCGGGTGCGCTCGAGGTTGTCCTGGGGAGTACATAATTATTTCCAGCAGCGGGATTTTTTTCAAATCCATACACCAGTCATTACCACCAGTGACTGTGAAGGCGCCGGTGAAATGTTCACCGTAACCACCGAAAAGGTGGAGACGAGCGGCGCTGATGCGGCGGCACAGGTAAAAGAATTTTTTGGTAAGAGCGCCGGCTTGACCGTCAGCGGCCAGCTGCAGGCTGAAGTCTATGCTCTTTCGTTGGGGGATGTATACACCTTCGGACCTACCTTTCGGGCAGAAAAATCTCACACCAGCAGGCATCTTTCCGAATTCTGGATGATTGAGCCGGAAATGGCCTTTTGTGACCTTAAAAAGAATATGCGGATTGTCGAGGAAATGCTCAAGTATTTACTGAGTGACGTCCTCGAGAATTGCAGGGAAGATATGCAGCTCTTTCACAAGTTCATCGAAAAGGGGCTGATTGATAAGTTACAATCCGTGATCGATAATGATTTTGGACATATCTCCTATACGGAGGCAATTGAGGTTCTGCTCAAGGCTCCCAAACAGTTTGAATTTCCAGTAAGTTGGGGCATAGATTTGCAGGCAGAGCATGAGCGATATCTCACCGAAGAGGTATATAAAAGACCGCTCTTTGTTACCGATTATCCGTCCTCGATCAAGCCCTTTTATATGCGGCTCAACGATGACGGCAAGACCGTAGCCGCTATGGATCTTCTTGTTCCCGGTATAGGAGAGATCGTGGGCGGCAGCCAGCGCGAAGAACGCTATGACGTCCTTCATTCCCGCATGCTGGAGGCAGGAATAGATGTTGAACAATATGGCTGGTATCTGGATCTGCGAAAATACGGCAGCGTACCGCACTCCGGTTTCGGCCTGGGATTTGAAAGGCTGGTACAGTATGTCACCGGAATGGCAAATATTCGGGAAGTTATTCCCTTCCCCCGGACTCCGGGCTCTGCTCCCTGTTGATCTGGGCAGCTGGTATTTTTGAATTTTGTTCCAAGAATGTATGGAAGGAGTAATCAGTTTGGGTAAGGGAAAAGGCATCCGCACAATGTTCGATGCCATTGCTGGAAAATACGACCTGATGAACCGGGTCATGACCATGGGGCAGGATCAGAGATGGCGCCGCTTTGTGGTTGAGCGGGCCGGAGATCCGGGTGAAGGTGTTATTCTCGATCTTGCCACCGGCACTGGCGATATTGCCGCGCTGTCCCGCCGATATCATTCGAAATGTGCGATCATCGGCGGTGATTTTTCCCTCAATATGCTCAGGGAAGCACAAAAACGATTTACCTCGAAAGACATTCACTGGCAGTCCACCGATGCCAATCATCTCCCCTATAGAGACAACAGCTTTGAATCGGTGACATTCGGCTATCTTCTACGTAATGTCGACGATGTTGCATGCGTCCTGAAGGAAGTCCACCGGGTATTGAAAAGAGGCGGTAGGATCGTCTGCCTGGATACAACTCCGCCGGCAAAAAACATCCTCTATCCTTTCATTCAACTTTATTTTCGTCTGGGTATTCCTCTTCTGGGGCGGCTCATCGCCAGGGACAAGGAGGCCTATGCTTATTTAACTGGCTCCACAATGGATTTTTACGAAGCCGGCGATCTCGCCGCACTCTTCGAGCAGGCGGGCTTTTCAGAGGTTGGTTATAAGAAATTTATGATGGGGACTATTGCCGTGCATTGGGGGATAAAATGACGGAGCAACATCAGGCGTCCTTCCGGGAGCATACCCCGGAGGGGGAAGAGCCGGTAACGCTGTTTGAAATGCTGCTCAACAGCTGCGATAAATATCGCGATAACACCGCTTATATTTACCGGATGGGCGAGGAAGAGATTAGCGTCACCTATGCCAAGCTGTTCGAGGATGTCCTGCTGCTCTCCAGGGCCTTCGAAAAGAGGGGACTCGGCAAGGATGACAAGGTGATGTTTCTCTCCGACAACCGTTACGCCTGGATAGTAACCGACCTGGCGATCATGTCGCTGGGCGCCGTCACCGTGCCGCGCGGCTCCGATACTCCTACGCAGGAGCTCAGCTTCATCATTGAGAACTCAGGTGCCAATCATCTGGTGATAGAGTCGGACACGCTCCTGGAGAAACATAAGGACTTCATCAAGGGTTGCAGACAGATAAAGACCATCTTCGTGATGACCAGTCCCGAGAAGCACAAATTGTTCAGCAATACCTACTCCTACAACGATCTGTTGAGCGACAGAACAATCTGCGACAATGACATGGAGATGTTTCGCCGACGGGGTGAAAAGATACATCCGGAAAGTCTGCTGACCCTGATATATACTTCGGGTACCACCGGCTTGCCCAAGGGCGTGCAGCTTTCCCATGGCAATGTCATGCATAATATCAAGTATATTCCTGAAATTATAGAGCTTGTTCCGGAGGACCGCTGGCTTTCCATTTTGCCGAGCTGGCATATTTTCGAGAGAACCGCTGAATACTCAGCCCTGTGCATGGGGACCTGCCTGGTCTACTCTTCCGTCAAAACCTTTGCCCAGGACCTGGAACATTACCAACCGACCCTGGTGGCCACGGTACCCAGAGTGTGGGAATCCCTCTACAGCAAGGTCGAGTTGGCTATCCGCAAGAAGGGAAAAGCCGCCCAGACCATTTTCAACACCCTTGTCCTGATATCCAGTAAATACCAACGCAACCTGCGGCAAGTATACGGTCATCTGCCGCAATTCCGGCAGAGGAATCCTGTTTCAGGGGTGTTTATCAAGACAGTGGCGCTCATCAAGGTGATTCTGCTCTTCCCCCTCTACCTCGTTGCCCGCAAAAAGCTCTCCCTCGTCCAGCAGCGCTTTGGCGGGAAATTACGGCTTGCCATCAGCGGCGGCGGCACCCTGGCCCGCTATCTGGAAGAATGGATCGATGCCGTCGGTATCCGTATTGTCAACGCCTACGGCATGACCGAATGCTCTCCGGCAATAGCCGGAAGAGGATTGAACTGCCCTGTATACGGCACTCTGGGTCCTGCCGTGCCGGAAACCGATTTGCGCATCGTCTCCGAACAGGGTGAGATTCTCGGTCCCGGTGCCGAAGGGCTGATAGAGGTGCGCGGCCCTCAGGTGACGGCCGGATATTTTGACAACGAGGAGGAAAATAGAAAATCATTTACCGAAGATGGATTTTTCCGCACCGGCGATCTGGGGATGCTGACTGTCGGAGGAGAGCTGGTCATAACAGGGCGGGCCAAGGAGATAATCGTTCTCGCCAGCGGTGAGAATATAGATCCGTCACGAATAGAAAATGCTATTACAATATTCCCATTCATCCAGGATGCTGTCCTGGTAGGCCAGGACAAAAAGGGGCTGGGAGCGCTTCTGGTCCCCAATATGGAAGAGCTGCGTGAATACATAAGCAAAAAAATAAGCGGTCTGAAGAATGAGGAGAAGGACCTTACGACGGATACCAAAGTGCTCGATCATGTCAAAAGTGAAATGAACCGTCTTCTGCTACCCAAGCAGGGATTCAAACCTCATGAAAAACTGCAGGGCATTGTCTTTCTTGACCGGGAATTTACCCTTGGCGAAGAATTGACCAATACCCTGAAGAAGAAAAGACATGTGATCGAAAGAAAATACAAAGCGCTCATTGATACCTTGCTTCGCTGATAACATGTATGCACTAAGAGCCTGTGGACTGATCGCTCAAGCTTGATGAAATCGCCGCTGATACGGACCTTCAGTTATCACTATAAGCAAAAATATGGTTTTGCCGTGGGCAAAATTCCTCTGGATCTGGGGGAGAGATGTCCTAATCGTGAAAAAGGGGGATGTCTTTTCTGCTCGGCTCCCGGATTTTCCCCCTGGTACCTGAAGGAAAAGGGAGAAATTTCTGAACAGATCCGCAGGGGAAAGAAATATCTGCTGAAAAACAAATTCCTACACTATCTTGCTTATTTCCAGCAGGAAACCTCTACATCTTTAGATACGGATCAGCTCCTCGGCGTGTTCGCCTCGGTACTGGCCGACCCGGACTGCCTGGGCCTTATTATCTCTACCCGGCCGGATTACCTCAGTCGCCGGCTGCTCGATAAACTCTGCTCCCTTCTTCAGGAATCCGGCAAAAGCTGTCTGTTTGAGCTAGGGCTCCAGTCCATGCATGAGAAAAGTCTAAGCGCCATGAACCGCAATCACAGCTTCGCTGATTTTCTCAATGGGTATCAGAAGATCAGGGAATTCGGCTGCTTTGAAGTAGGAGCTCATCTTCTTTTCGGTATTCCTGGAGAGAGATCGGAAGAGATGATCGCAACGGTGGAAACGGTATGCGGGCTGGGAATCGATGCGCTAAAGTTGCACCATCTTCAAATCTTGAAGAATACCCCTTTGGAGCAGATGTATGAGTGTGGGCAGGTCCCTGTCTTTTCCCGGCAGGAATATCTTGAGTTACTCTTACGGATATTGCCCCTGATTCCTGAGCGCATCGTCATCCATAGACTCTGGGCCACAGCCCATCCACAATTACTGCTGGCGCCGCAATGGAACGTGCAGGCGACAGTGCTCAGTGCGGAGTTGCGAAGGGTCATGAACGACCGCGGCATCCGTCAGGGTATGGCCTGCTGAACCCGAGTTCCTACTTGATGGCAAGCCCCAGCAGGTCGCGAAGGGAAACAAGGCCGGCTTCCCGTTCAGTGGAGCCTGCCACCAGAAGATTATGAGTTCCCATCGAGTCCAAAACTTTCAGGGCATTTTCAACACTTTCATCTTCGTCGATCTGGGCACATGGATTGACGGCACCTTCTTCGGTGACAAGTTGGCAGCTGGTCATTACATCGGCGACCTTTGCCGCATGAAGATCCTGATGGGTAATCACGCTTTCAATAAGATCGACACACCCGAGTATGCCCGCGACGATGCCATTCATTTTTACCACAAAAGCGGAAACGTCGTATTTGCCCATTTGGCTGATTGCCTGGTGCAGGCTGTTTTCTCCATCGATTGAGGGTGTGTTCCAGTTAACCGCCTCCTTGACTCTATCCTGTAAGCTCATGTGGATCTCCTCGCTGTCTGATGGTTGGTGGGCCACGCATTCAGAAACTATTCCCAAAGAAACAACCGGATTACGGATCAACTCTTAATTACATCCGCTGGGTTAATAATATAGGTAACAAAAGGAGAAATGACAATATTATAGAACCTTAAAACACACCAGAGCTGGCAATGGCTCCTGGATGAACAGGCGTTATTGTAGAATTGTATGAAGGTTGTGGTGAGGTCTCTACAGCTGAAAGCGTAGAAAAAGTCCTTGAAAATGACGAATACGGAAAAATTAACTATCAATATTGACAATAACGTAAATCTGTCGTAAAATCACTGCCAGATCAACAAAAATTGGTAACCATATAATGAAATTTGATACTATTAATATATCTATTATCCGACATCTCCGCGACGGCAGGGTGCCGTATCGAAAAATAGCCGAGGATCTGGGAGTTTCCGAAGGAACCATTCGTTCCAGGGTGAAGAAACTGCAAGACGAAGGAGTGCTTGAAATCACGGGTCTCGTCAATCCTGACGCCTTGCCTGATCAATACGTTGTCATGGTGGGAGTCAGGCTCAAGGACATGGATCTTGTCAAGAAGGGTGAGGAGTTCAGTAGGCTAGACGGCGTTATTTCCGTCTGCGTGGTTACCGGAAGGTTTGATCTTTTGCTGACTGTGATGTTAAAAAAACAGTTCGGTATGCTTGAGTTCTATACCAATGAAGTCTCCAAGGTTGAAAATGTTCGTTCCGTCGAAACCTTTGTCGTATATAAGAGTTTTAATCTTAAAGTACCGCTGGTTGTCTAGTATCTAGTGTAGTTGTCCTTTCCGGTTGGTTAGAACAGCAGCAACGAAAGTGGTGCTTTTACAGGTCAGCAAGGGAAGAGATATCATGAAAAAAACACCACTCTATCAATGGCATGTCGCAAATGGCGCCAATATGGCGGAATTCGGATCTTACCTGATGCCGCTGTGGTATCCTGCAGGCGCCCGTAAGGAGCATTTAGGCGTAATAGAAAGTGCCGGCTTGTTTGATACCAGTCATATGGCGGTTGTTCTGGTCGAAGGACCCGGTTCCTATCAGCTTCTGCAGAAGGCAATTTCCAAAGATCTCGACAGGTGTCTCGGCGCCGGAGACAAACCACTTGCAGAGGGCAGATGTGTTTATGGCGTCTTCCTCAATGAGCAAGGCCATGTCATAGATGATGCCATCGTTTATAAGCGGGGCGATACCTCTTTTATGGTGGTAGTTAATGCCGGTATGGGACGGGTTGTTGCACAACATCTTGGTCGGCTCAGCGACTCTGCCCAAATACAGATAACCGATCTGACCGAGAAGCTCGGAAAGATCGATATTCAGGGTCCTGCCTCCGCGCGGATTCTCGGTAAACTCCTCCAGGATCCGCAAAATGTTTTTGCAAAGATGATGTATTTTTCTTTCAAGGGCTGGTTTGGACCCGACTCTTCCGTTCTCCTGGAAGACGGCACCCCGATTCTGCTCTCCCGAACCGGATATACCGGAGAATTCGGCTTTGAGATATTTGTCGAGCCCGAGCACCTCGAAAAGACCTGGAATGCACTTCTGGAAATAGGTGGTCCCGGAATAACTCCTTGCGGGCTTGCGGCCCGTGATTCCCTGCGTGCCGGTGCTGCTCTTCCTCTCTCGCATCAGGACATAGGCGACTGGCCTTTCAGCAATAATCCCTGGGAATTCGTGCTTCCCCTTGACAGCCAGGGACATTTCACCAAGTTCTTTGTTGGTTCGGAATCCCTGCAAAAACTCAGCAATGAGAAAACCACCTATCCATTTGCAGGATTTGACCCGAGAAAAATCGTTCCTGATGAGCGCAGCGGTGTTATCGACTCCGACGGCAATCCCATTGGTGAAATCCTGACCTGTGCTACGGATATGGCAATCGGCCGAATCGACGGGAGGATCATTTCCATAGCCACACCGGAATCAGACGGTAAACCAAAAGGTTTCCAGCCCAAAGGATTGTGCTGCGGTTTTGTCAGAGTCTCCGGGAAATACAGTGTCGGTGACAGACTCTATTTAACAGATGGCAAACGTAAGCTGGAAATAGAAATTCGGGAGGATGTCAGGCCTGACCGTACCGCCAGGCGTCCGATAAAAGAAATGGTGTAGTTATTCAGCAGATCAGTTGACTACCTGGGGCGATTTATCAAAAGACTACGATTATACAATTTTATGGAGGTGATAAAATGAAAGAACTGGAAGAGTTAAAACTACCGGAAGATGTATCTTACACCAAGGAACATGAGTGGGCCAAGATTGAGGGTGATGTGGTTGTTATCGGCATTACCGATTATGCCCAGGATCAGTTGGGAGATATCGTTTTTGTGGAGATGCCGGAAGAGGGCGACAGCTTCAGTTCCGGTGAAGAGTTTGGTACGCTTGAGTCCGTCAAGGCCGTGTCTGAACTCTACATTCCGGTGAGCGGGGAGATCGTAGCGGTTAATGAAGAGCTTGAAGATACCCCTGAACTGCTCAACCAGGACCCTTACGGCGGCTGGATAATCAAGGTCAAGCCGGACAACATGGAAGAAATGGATGATCTACTCGACCATAATGCTTACCTGAAAATCCTCGAGGGGGAATGAAGTCAAAATATCAACCGTGAGGCTCTACATGCGCTACCTACCACATACCGATGAAGAAATACAGACGATGATGTCGCGGATCGGTGTAAAGAATTTCGAAGAATTGTTTCCCACTGTTCCACAGGAATGCAGACACGAAGGCCCGATGGACCTGCCGAAACCCCACAGTGAGTGGGAGCTCGATGCTCATATGGCGGAAATTGGGGCGATGATGCAGGTTGGTCCGGAGTTTACCACTCTTATCGGAGCAGGCAGCTATCACCATAATATCCCGGTGATCATCCCCTATCTGACCAGCCGGTCGGAATTTCTGACCGCCTATACCCCGTATCAGGCGGAGATGGCCCAGGGTACGCTGCAGGGAGTTTTTGAGTATCAGACCCTCACCGCCAGGCTGCTGGGAGTCGATGTCGCCAACGCCTCCATGTATGACGGTGCTTCAGCGCTGGCCGAGGCCCTGCTGATGACCCTGCGTCTAAAGAAGAAAACGAAGAAGGTAGCGGTGTCCAGGGCCGTTCATCCCCACTACAGGCAGGTCGTCGAAACCTATCTGCATCCCACGGAGTTCGAGCTCATTGAATTGCCCTGTTTGGCAGACGGCACCACCGATCTTTCCTCACTCGCGGACATTACCGATCTGGCCGGGGTTGCCATACAGTCTCCCAATTTCTTTGGGGTAATAGAGGATATGGAAAAAGCCGCCGCAACCATTCATGATAATGATGCGCTTTGTGTCGCTTGCTTTACCGAACCGCTGGCCTTCGGATTGCTGAAAAATCCAGGAAGTCAGGGAGCGGACATTGTTTGTGGAGAAGGGCAGAGCTTTGGCATCGGCCGATCATTCGGAGGTCCGGGGCTGGGCATGTTTGGCTGTAAGCAGGATTTCGTGCGCAGTATACCGGGGCGGCTGGTCGGTGAAACGACCGATCTCGAGGGCAGGCGCGGTTTCGTCCTGACTCTGTCAACCCGTGAACAGCATATCCGCAGGGAAAAGGCTACTTCGAATATCTGTTCGAACCAGGGCATCAATACCATAACCGCCGCCATGTATATGGCTGCTCTTGGTCAGAAGGGCATCCGGGAATTGGCGCGGCTCAATTATGACAAATGCTCTTATCTGAAGAACAGGCTGGTGGAGGCCGGTGCGAAACTGGTCTTCAACTCAGCGACTTTTAATGAATTTGTGGTTGAATTTCCCGATGGTTTCAGCGAAGCTCACCAGAGGCTGTTTAAAGAAAAAATTGTTGCCGGTTTAGAGCTGGGTCGTTTTTACCCGGAGCTTGAAGGCAGGTATCTGTTTTGTGTAACCGAGACAGCATCCAGAAAAGTGCTGGATACCGTTGTCGGGGAGGTGAAGTCATGAAAAACGCACCCGGAATGAGTGGATTGATTTTAGAGGAAGGGCTGCTGTGGGAAAAGGGAAAAAAAGGAAGAAACGGCATGAGTATACCTACAAGCGATGTTCCAGGCGCTGCGCTGCCTGATGAGCTTGTCGGCGATGCTCCTGATTTTCCCGATCTCAGTGAGATAGATGTGGTGCGGCACTATACGAGGCTGTCGCAGTGGAACTTTGGCGTGGATACCGGAACATACCCTCTGGGATCCTGCACCATGAAATATAATCCCAAGATAAATGAGAAACATGCCGGAGCCCCGGCAATAGTCTCGGCTCACCCACTGCTTGGCGACGAACATTGTCAGGGTACCCTGAAACTGATGCATGAGCTGCAAAACCATCTGGCAGCCATTACCGGCATGGATGGCGTTTCTCTGCAGCCTGCCGCCGGAGCACACGGCGAGTTGACCGGCATGCTTATTTTTGCGGCCTATCACAAAAGCAGGGGCAGTAAAAGGACCAAGATCCTGATACCAGATACGGCTCATGGCACCAACCCGGCCAGCGCTTCCCTGTGCGGCTATAAGCCGATAAAGGTTACATCCGGAAAGCGCGGCATTCTTGAGGCGGATGATATCCGCCACCTGATGGATGAGGAAACCGCGGGTATAATGATCACCAATCCCAACACCCTTGGCCTTTTCGAGGAAAATATCAGAGAAATTTCCGAACTGGTCCATGAAAAGGGCGGGCTTGTCTATGGCGATGGTGCCAATATGAACGCCATCATGGGAATCGTGGACTTGAAAAAATGCGGTGTCGATGTTCTTCACCTCAATCTTCATAAAACCTTTTCAACCCCGCATGGCGGCGGCGGCCCTGGTGCAGGACCGATCTGTGTTGTCGAGGAATTGAAGAAATTCCTGCCGGTGCCCCGCGTAGTGTTCGATGGAAATGCCTATTCACTTAAGGATGATATTCCCGAGAGTGTGGGCCGAATCCATGGATTCTTCGGGAACTTCGGCGTACTTGTCCGGGCTTATAGCTACATCCTCACCATGGGCGCAGAAAATCTGAAGAAGGCGAGCCAGTATGCCGTTCTCAATGCCTGCTATATCAAGGAGCGCTTGAAAGGACATCTCCAGCTTGCTTACAACAGACCCTGTATGCACGAGGTGGTTTTCTCCGATAAACTGCAGCAGGGATCCAAGGTAACCACTCTCGATATGGCTAAACGGCTGATGGATTGCGGATACCATCCGCCAACCATTTATTTCCCCCTGGTTGTTCACGGCGCCATCATGATCGAACCTACGGAGAGCGAGTGTCTCGAAGATCTCGACAGGTTCATCGAGGTTTTCAAGGAGATCACCAAAGAGGCAGAGGAAAATCCGGAACTTCTGAAATCTTCACCGACACGGTTCAAAGTCAGGCGTCTCGATGAAACCCTGGCTGCCAGAAATCCCTGCCTGCGCGGATAATATGCACACTACTGTCAAAGATATCGGGGTCATGGCTTACACCATGGCCCATCAGATGCAGTTGCAATGTGTCGAGCGGCAGATGAATGGCGATGATACCGAAGAGCAGATACTTATTACAGAGCATCCGCCTGTTTATACCCTCGGTAAAAACGGCAAACTCACAAGCCTGATCAAGAGCCGGGCAGAGATAGCGGGCAAGGGCATCGAGATCGTGCATACCGAAAGAGGTGGGGACATCACCTACCATGGTCCCGGCCAGCTGGTGGTGTATCCAATCCTCAATCTGCGCCGGCGCAAGCTTTCCGTGACCGGTTTTATCGATATTCTCGAACAGATAATGGTGAATACGGCTGCCGACTTCGGTGTCAATGCCACCCGTGATGAGCGCAACAGAGGCATCTGGGTCGGCGATAATAAGATCGGCAGTGTCGGCATCAGGGTGCGGCACGGTATAAGCTTCCATGGCCTGGCCTTAAATGTTAATCTGTCCCTGGAGCCTTTTTCCTGGATTCGGCCCTGTGGGCTGGTCGGGGTCGGCGTTACTTCGCTGGAAAAAGAGCGGGGCGCAGTTTCACTGGAAGAGGTAAGGGAAAGCATGCGCAGGCATATTACCATACTGCTTTGTAATCAGGAGGAAAAAAGGGATGAAGCCATTGCAGCAAGAGCAGCCGATCAAATTGGGTAAACCCAAATGGCTCAAACGCAAACTGCCGACAGGACGGGAATATGAAGAAATAAGAAAGCTTCTGAAAAACGGTTGTTTGACCACGGTCTGCCAGGAGGCGCAGTGCCCCAATCAATTCGAATGCTTTTCCAAGGGTACGGCAACCTTTATGATACTGGGGGAAAAGTGTACCCGGAACTGCCGCTTCTGTGCCGTCGGTAATGGGCCGGACGGCCCGCCCGATGACACCGAGCCCCTGCGTGTTGCCCAGGCGATAAGAAAAATGAAGCTCAAATACGCCGTCATCACCTCGGTGACACGTGATGATCTGGAGGACGGCGGTGCCTCCTTTTTTATCTCGACCATCAATGAAATACGCAGCCAGTCGCCCGGGACGCTGATTGAAATCCTTATTCCCGACCTCCAGGGAAACTGGGCTGCCCTCCGCCGTATTGTCGCGGCACGGCCGGATGTTCTCAATCACAACATTGAAACGGTTGCCCGGCTTTATTCAGAGGTTCGCCCTCAGGCGATATATGCACGATCCCTGGAGCTTCTCGCCGAGGTGAAGAAGAGTTATCCCAAGATGGTGACCAAAAGCGGCATTATGGTGGGACTGGGAGAGACTTTGGAAGAATTGGAAGTGGCAATGGAGGATCTGCGGCAGGTTGACTGCGATATCCTTACCCTCGGACAATATCTGCAACCGTCGCGACACCATCTGCCGGTGCGTGAGTTTATAACACCGCAAATGTTTGCCGAGCTACAGAACATCGCCCTGCGTAAGGGTTTCGCGGGAGTTGCCTCAGGGCCGTCCGTGCGCAGCAGTTATGAGGCTGGGGTTCTTTATAAAAAAGCCTTGGAAAACCAGAGCCCTTGAACCCATATCATGACAGGCGGCACGAAACTCTAAGATGGCTGGATAAAAGGTTAGATCCCGGAATAAAAAAACATCCTGTCGTTCATATGCCTCTGTATCTGCGCCAATCCCATGTACCTTTTTTTCTTGCTGCATTGATCTTTTGCCTCTCCAGCCTCATCGTCCTGGGAATATCGGTCAGTCTCTCTGTCGCACAGCAGGCCAATTCCACCGAAGAAATAACCGTTCCCGCTGACGGCAGTGGCGATCGAATCGAAATTCTACCGGCTGCCGACGATGAGGCCATTGAAGAACGGTTGATCAAAATCCTTGAGGCCACCGGATGGTTTGTCGATATCGCCGTCGAGGTCGAAGAGGGTGTGGTCTTTCTGGACGGAAGCACGAACACGGAAGATTATCGAAAGTGGGCCGGTGAGCTTTCCCGGAAGATTTCAGATGTTGCCGCCGTGGTCAATCGTATCCAGATTGTCGAGCCTTCCGTCTGGGACATGACTCCGGTGCTCAATGAAATGAACGAAATGTGGAAAGCTTCTCTCAAGAGGCTGCCGCGCCTGGGGGTGGCTGTCGCGGTTCTGCTTATTTTCCTGCTGGTTGTCAGAGTTGTCGTCAATTACTTCAGCAAAGTTTTAGGCCGTCACTTGAAGCCGCTGCTCCGTGAAGTGGCATCGCGGATCATGACTATTCTGGCCATCCTTATCGGCTTTTACTTTGCTTTGCAGATTGCCGGACTTTCAAGGCTTGCCGCCACTGTCCTCGGGGGGACGGGTATTGCCGGACTTGTTGCGGGAATTGCTTTTCGCGATATCCTGGAAAATTATCTTGCAAGTATCCTGATCAGCATTCGTAATCCTTTCCGTATCGGTGATATGGTTGAGATAAACGAGCATACCGGCGTCGTCGAGAAGGTAACCACCCGGGGAACGGTTCTGATGAATCTGGACGGCAATCATGTGCAGATTCCAAACTCCATCGTCTATAAATCGATTATCCGCAATTATACCGCCAATCCGAATTGCCGGGAAATGTTCGAGGTGGGGATAGGATTCGATAACGAAATCTCCTTTGCCCAGAAAATCGTGTTTGCAATACTCGCTGAACATCCAGCGGTGCTCGACAATCCCGAGGCTCTGGTTCTGGTCGACAGCCTCGGCTCGGCCACGGTGAAGCTGAAAGTCTATTTTTGGTATGACGGCACGGTCCATGACAAATTGAAACTTAAATCCTCCCTGACACGCCTGGTCAAACGTGCCTTTGAAAAAGAAAATATTTCGATGCCTGATGAGGCCAGGGAAGTGGTGTTTCCTCAAGGGGTACCGGTGCAAATGGAACAGCCGCGAGCGGTGGAGCGGGCACAGCTAAAAGATAGTATCGATCCCCTGAAACCGGAAGAACTTAGCACTGCCTCTGAGGGCGACCTGTCCAGCGAGGATATGCAGCTGCGGGGGCAGGCCCGTGCTTCCAGAACTCCTGAAGAGGGGAAGGACCTGCTTCAGGAGGAATGAAGTTGTCTCTGCTCATCCCAATGTCGAGCTAACATGGCGAAGACATTGCTACATCGCTAAAAACATATAATAAATCCACAGCAACATAAGGATCACTTCAGCGACTGCATCGAGAAGATAAACCGGAGAAATAACTTTTTTGGCGACATAGACAATTTCAATCAGTGTCAAGCCGAGCGCATTGCCGAAGGCAAGCAGAAAGGTGCTGTAACGGATTGCGTTACCGAAGGCATCGAAGAGTAGAGAAACAGCAATAACAGCTATCAGAATACCGACTGTTTTCACCAGCCACTGATCCGTCTTGGGACCGGTTATCTTCATAAAGCTGCCCATATGCAGCAGCGGCCAGATCCCCGAAACGAAATAATATATACCTTGAATTACGGCCAGGTTTTCAATTGACATGACTCACCCGCTGCACTGGTATTAACCTTCTATAAAACACAGCCTCATAGAGTAGAAATATTCAACAGTCACTCTGCTATTTCAAATATCAGCGGCCCTGCATCGCCAGTGGCGCCAATAAACTTGCCGCGTCCGCCTCCCTTTTCTGTATCACCATTTTTTTGCTCAATTTCATCATGATCTGTACCATGGTTAATCTTCACTCGATCTAACCATTAACACCGGTACTCCGCCTCCCCGCATTACTTTATCGGCAACACTCCCGATGGCGAATCGAGAGAGACCGCTTCTTCCATGAGTTGCCATGGCAATCAGATCGGCGTTCACCTCTTTTTCAGCTTCTATTATTGCTTCCGCAGGATTCTCATTAACCGCAACTTTACATACTAGAGTTATCTTCGTGCTTTGCAGGCCCCTGCTCACTCTCTCAAGATAGGCCTTTGCCTCGTCTTTGAATTTCGCTAGTTCTTCCTCTGTGTAAGGGATTGAAACACTTCCTCCGCCTTGATAATTAATGTTATGCCGAACGGTAGTTATCACATGAAATAGCGTAATTTCGACAGTTTCACCAGGGGCTAATCGAGAGATAAGTTCATCTACGTAGGAAAGAGCTGCTTCACCTAATTTTGAGCCATCCAATGGCATAAGTATTCTCTCTGACATATCTGACCTCTTTGTTAAGGAAGCTTCAAAAGTATCGTTTAATAGTTCTTTGGTCTTGGGAAATAGCAAATGAATAAAATAAAATACAAAGGGGCTTTGTACTATTATTTTAATCTCTTGCCCGATAAGCAGAATGCAGTGAAAAACCTCATTGCTGTTCTCCATCAAGCATTTGCTTTCTTTTATTCTATCAAAAGGAAGTTCTTGGTTCAAAATGAAAAGTTTATGTGGTCTCACGTGAGGGTCAAGTGTCGGTAGACAATATGAACTCAGCCTGATTTTTTTAATCCGCTTTCGTAGTTTATTTTGAGATAGCTGGTTTGCTGTCCTGGTAACATACTGTTTAGAAACACAATCCAGTCCGAATTCCTGACCAATCTCCTCCAAACGTACAGCATCTTTTTCTAGCAAGATATAACGCCACATCGCGCGGCTTAATCTCAATATTCCTTCAATAAGGGCCTTAAGTCAGTCAGTTTGTCAAAGAGGTGCCAGACATAATTGCTTGTTCCGTTGACTCGGTGTGGATGTAGGTCTTCAAGGGCAGGGTCATCGCAATATCTCCGGAATGCCTCCAGCGATTCCCACTCAACGAGTATGAGCACCGATCTGGGCGCTATGTCTCCGGCTACAGTCTCTCGAAATTTCCCAAGAGCGACAACACGCCCCCCATGGGCCTGCACTTCTCCGGCCGAACGTCTCGAATATGCCAAATATTCTTCTTTATCGGAAACATTGAACAAATTTAATGCGTAAACCGGATTACTCATCACTATACCTCCAAACAGTCTTTTCGATTCACAACCTCAAGAGCGCGGTGTTTTTTGCGGTGTGACGTTTTTAGTGCATCCGACGAGCGATTGATCATGTGATTCTTTCTGGGAATATCTTGTCAATCAATGTTCTTGCCTCATTAAGCCATTCCTTCCGCTCGCTTTCCGTGCTGTCCACCACTGTGCTGAAGGTGCGGCGATAAAAATTATCAACTCCGCATAAGCCAAAGATGCAGTTCCGCCATATTGTCTCAAGCGGGTCTGCAAAGATTTGGTGTTCCCTCTCCGGCAGGGTGTTTGATGTGTTGAAGACGACTGCGGCTTCAGCCTTTAACAGGCCATTGGGGATACCTTCACCTGAATCACCTTCCAGAAACTCGTAAGCTATCCCCGGGCGGATCACCCGGTCAATCCAGCCCTTCAATATCGCCGGAGGCTGCCCCCACCAGTTGGGATGAATGACAATAATACCGCCGGCCTCTCGGACTTCCTCACAATGGCTTTTGACTGTCTCCGGCAATACGGCTTCCTTGGCAATCTCGTCACAAACGAGCAGAGGGCTAAAGTTCTCGGCATAAAGGTCGTGGAAAGATACATCGTGCCTGTTTATTTCGAGCTGGTCGACGAGGATCGATGCAATTGCATGATTGAAGCTCGCCTTATCAGGATGAGCAAGAATGACTGAAATTTTCATGGTTTCCGTGGTTTTTTATAGGATTTTCTTGACAGACCTCTTCAATAGCTCGTTAGCCAAAATTCAATTTTTTGAATCAAGGTGTTAAGCGTCAATGAGCCTTCGGTGGTCAAGAGCCAGGCTAAAGCGCCGCAGTTGATCATAACCGTTGCCCAATAGACTGCTTTGAAGGAGATTTTTTTAGATTTATGTCTCAGTTTGTTTTGAGCAATAAGCGCGCCAGGCCAACCGCCGATAAGGGAAATCAAATGCAAAGTGCTTTCCGTCGTTCTCCATTCATCCCATTGGGCTGCAGATTTGTCCTTTTTGTACATTACGTAAGCCGCCAGACTGAAAATTGTGTAAGCACCCAAAATTATGATAGACAACTTGTTAATTGCCACCAATAAGCCAATCACTGTGAAAAATGTGCTTGAGAACATTATTGAGAATAAAAGCTGACTATCAGCCTTGTTAACTTTTTTATGTCCTTTCAGTGGATAAATATTAGCAGCATAAGTTCGACCTCTTGGGTCAGTTTTTCGGTCAAATGTGACTGATAGACCTTGAATCGGTCGCTTATGCTCTTTGCTGAATTCGTTGACATGGATAAAGACATTTTTTCCACCGGATCTTGATGTTATGAAACCGTAACCTTTTTCATCGTTCCACCTAGTTATTTTTCCGATTTCTGATTCCATTATTCTTCTGTTATCCAGTGATGGTTAATGTGCGGGCTCATCAACCCGCGTTTTCCGGGGCCTCAAGGAACCGGACTTCAAGGCGCGACTCGTCAGGAAGATCGACCCTCTCCAAATCTCACCCACTCGTAGGAGAGCGGTCGCACTCGGATAGCCCGCGGATCACACGGCAGGGATTGCCGGCCGCAAAAACCGCCTCGGGGATATCCTTCGTCACGACGCTTCCGGCTCCGATCACGGAGCGCGGACCGATTCGCACTCCCGGGCAGAGAATAGCTCCGCCGCCTATCCATACATCGGAGCCGATCTCGATCGACTCCGCGAACTCCTGCCGGCGTCGGAGTTCCGCATTGGGCGGGTGGGTTGCCGTATAAATCTGAACGGCCGGACCGAAGAGTGTGTAGTCCCCAACAGTGACGCGGGCAACGTCGAGCACGACGCAGTTGAAGTTGAAGAATACCCGCTCGCCAAGCTTTATGTTCGTCCCGTAGTCGCAGAAGAAGGGTGGCTGCATCCAGACCGTGTCGCCGCCTTGGCCGAAGAGCTGGCACAGGATGCGCCGGCGTTCCTCCTGTTGCTCTTCGCGAGTGGCATTAAGGTCCTGGCAGAGATCCCTTGCGCGGTTTCGCGCTCGGGCGAGTTCTGGATCGAAAGGGTCATATAACTCCCCCCTTAACATCTTCTCCCACTCAGACGACATATCACCTCTCTCAAGCATACATATGAAGATTAAAAGGCTACTATTTCTTTATAAAACGATACAGAATCAATATGAGCACAGCCCCACCAATAGCCAATAGAAAGCTCCCTAGATTAAATCCTGTGACTGTCCCAAGCCCCAGAAACGATCCAATAAACCCGCCTAAGAAAGCACCCCCTATCCCTAACAGGATGGTAATGATAAATCCTCCAGGGTCTTTGCCCGGCATGACCAATTTTGCTAACAAACCAACAATTAACCCCATTACAATCCAAGATAGAATCCCCATTGTGAACCTCCATTATTTTATTATCTGATTACCCCTGAAACTCAGCATCTTCTGGCCCAGGCCGGGACTGCTCTTTCCATCGGGACGCCATAAACCCGTCCATGGGGGCTTCGCTGCAGCCGTCCGGGCTGCAGAGACCCGTGAAAAGAGCAGTCCCGACCTTGAGCTGAGGATTAGGGGTAATTAGGTTTTATTATGTGTGTGTATAAAATTTCCTCCTTGGTCTAATGGCTGAGTTTACGGCCTTTGGCTCTGGCACTGTCTGGTTATCAGTATAGGTGTGATCAACTGATATCTTGCTCTTGGAGATTGCTTCATCTTTGAACTCGAACTCTGAACGACCTGATAGGTTCAGAATTTGGCCTTCTTCAGTCCGTCTGGTAGATCGCTTGCGACCTCGGCACGAATAGCGATACGGGCTACCGCCCGAGAGCCTTGAACTTCGAATGACTGGAATCTGCCGCCTTTCAGAGAACAGAGACTACGATTGTTGAACCAGAGTCATGAGTTCAGCAACTCCGCACGTGAGCGTTTTACGACTCCCGCAGAGATGTTCTTGAACTCAACCATTGGACGAACACCAGCAGCATGGCGTTGACGTCCATGCGGTTGTAGGCGTCAATATAATAATCGACTATAAATCGCATCGCATTAGGACTCGATTTCAACATCCAGTCCCTGCTGCATAACGTTAAGGTTCACCGCACAGGGGATGCGGGGCTCTGCTGCTGCAGCGGAGCTGCTGTTTTCAGCAGAACTGCCAACATCACTGGCGCGACTGGAACGCTGTTATGCGCCGCTCCTCGTTCAAACCCGCGTGACGATCACCAGAGTAAGCAAGAGCCGTGACTACTTACTTGCGCTCCCACTTGATCTGAAACTCGACTTCCTCTTCATCATCCGAACGCTCATGCTCAATAGTGAATTCAGCCCGGACAGGCACATAGATGCGCTCACCTGCAATCTGTATCTCGAATCGCTTGCCCTGTTCTATGGCGTCTGCCAGGCGCCGCAGCTTGGCCACGAATTCGGCTTTCGGATATCCTTTTTCTACATCTCGTTCTGGTTTCATGTCATGTGTTCTCGCTTTGATTGTTTTCTTTTATGAGACAGGAGTTGGAAGATGTCAAGATTCATCGCCCGGTCATGGTTGAAGGAGGATTTGGCTGTGAAGGTCTTGACACCTTTAGTCATTTTCATGTTTTTGATTGCATCCAAAATCTAATGCAGTGCATGGTTCAGTACCGTTGACCCAAGCATCGTGACCAGGAGTCAGTTCAAAGGCATCACCAGGACCAACGACTTGCACTTCGCCACTTGCACTTTTTACGACGAAACTTCCCGATATGACGTAACCAATGTGATTTTGACTAGGCTTGCCTGTTTGTTTGCCTGCATGCTTTGACCAGAACCAACCTGGCTTGTACGTACCTAATCCAACATATGAGGTTCTTAGATTTTCCGCTGATCGAGTGCTTCCGTCGATAAATTCTCTGGTATTTTTAGAAATCTTGAGGCTTTTAATTATGATTTCTTTCTCCAATTTTTTCTCCTTGGAAAGTGTATAGAGAACGGTTTGCTCACCGGACCCGCGCTGTTTGCCAGTCCGGTGCAGCAGATGGTTATCTATTATATTTTGTGGTTTATTTTTGTTTTTTCATTTTTGCTGTATGATTTTACACCTAAGTATAAGAAAAAAAGAAAGAGTATCAACAAGGGCGACATCATCAAGGGTGTCTCAAATCTGTCATATACATAAGTTCCATCTATGATTTTCTTGTAGTTTTTGAGATACAAAGAGCCAATAAACCAGCACACTACAAGTAGAATTGCCATAAACATTAGTATTTTTAAATACTTTCGATGTTGTCTTGGCATAATCCGTTTGAGTAATTCAAAGTTTATCTTCTTCAGATAACGTGAAGCTCTGCGGACCGCAGCTGTTTGCGTTTCCGCAGCAACGCTTTGTGTGCGCCCGGCATGGGCGTGAACTTATGGGGAGAAAGTCTCCTGTGTGTTATCCTGTCTTAAATCCTTATCTTAATATGAAATGCTAACCTATGGCAAGAGCATTATCGCGAGGTAGTGTTTGGCGGCATTGGAGTGGAGCGGAAATTGAGCGGAAAGCGAAAGTGACTGAAAGCAACGGTGACCCGGATGATAAAACTGTGGACTCAGCCTTCCGCAGGCATCCCGAAATTGAGCGCTTATATTGGCGACATTATCGACAAGCCGACAGACTCGTCATGACAAGAGTCAAGCAAAATTCGACCCTAATCTCGAGGCTCACCGTCTAAATAGGTATAAAGGGCAGGCTGAGCATTTTCATCATGAAGGCAGAGGCCGGAATTTGTGTAATTTACTTGACTTCATAAAGAACATCGGCAATGCTTGGATGCGTACGGTCGGAAGAATCCGACTGCACGCATTGAAATTTTGGAGCGCTTAATATGCGCAAACTATTCTCAGGGCGGGGTGAAATTCCCCACCGGCGGTGATCCCATAAGTGGTAAGCCCGCGAGCGCCCGCTGCCCGGCAGCGGGGACCAGCAGATCTGGTGAGATTCCAGAGCCGACGGTCAGAGTCCGGAAGGGAGAGGATAGCGCAGCGACCTGGAAGTATTGCCGATCCAGGAGCTGTCAGGCCATGCATTCGCATGTCCGTGAATACTCCTGCGCCCTGGTTCTGGTAACATGAAAGGAGGATTACCATGAATCAGTCTTCAGTACCTTACTCTTCAAGCAGCATCGTAAAAAACAAGGAAACGGGAGGTAGTTTAAAGGCCGATAAGCCTGGCAGCACCTCCGGTCTAACGGGACCGATCTGCCAATTCGGTAATGCAACCGAACGTGTTGAAAAAGCACTTGCAGCTCTGCAGGCAGGTGAAGGTGTTCTTGTCGTTGATGATGAGGACCGTGAAAATGAAGGAGATTTGATCTATTCCGCTGAACACCTGACGCCGCGGCAAATGGCGTTGATGATACGTGAATGCAGCGGAATCGTATGTCTATGCCTCACCGATGAAAGAGTAATAAAGCTTGGGCTCCCCCCGATGGTCGCCAATAACAACAGTGCCAACCAGACTGCCTTTACCATATCAATAGAGGCCAGAGAAGGCGTGACCACCGGTGTATCCGCAGCCGACAGAGTCGCCACCATCAAAACAGCTGTCGCAGAAGATGCCGGGGCGGAGGATCTCTGTCATCCCGGTCATGTCTTTCCTTTAAGAGCTCGGCCCGGTGGAGTGCTGGAACGACGCGGTCATACCGAAGCCACGGTCGATCTTATGAAACTCGCCGGCCTTGCACCGGCCGGGGTGCTCTGTGAATTAACCAACTTCGATGGCAGTATGTCGCGCCTTCCCGAAATTGTTGCCTTTGCGGAGAAGCATGATATGGTTGTGCTGACGGTGGAGGATATCGTGGAGTATCGAGAAGCCATGATGGTCCCGGCCTGATTGGATAAAGCTACAGCGAAATGCCAGCTAACGGTCGCTGAATTTCCGGACTTTCAGGAGATGTCTTTCCCCGTCGGACCGTAGATGTGGCAATTTCGGAAATCTCAAGCACTTGTAAGAACTCAAAAGGAAGACGACTAAGAGGAGTGGAGCATATTCTCTGCTCCTCATAGATTAGTCATTCCGCGTATTCCGCGATACCTGGCGGCCTTCTTTCATTTTATTTCTGCTGAACTCCTCCGCTTTTTCAAAAAGTTTTTTTCACATGAAGACAGGAATCGGCAGGTGACAAGAGTCAAGCAAAGATTTGACCCCTATCTCTCTATCTCTCTATCTTGCTCTCCGCCTATATGGAGATCCAGCCCATGGAATAACTGTATCTGCCCAGCATGCCCAAACACATGACGACAACTACCACTCGCAGGTAACCGGCATTAATGCGCAACAGACAATGAGAGCCCGCATAGGCGCCTATAAATTGTCCGATCATCATGGTCAGGCCGGCGAGCCATACGACCTTGCCGACGATCAGGAAGATGATCAGAGAGGCGATGTTGGTGGCGAAATTGAGGGTCTTGGCGATGGCGGTGGCATCGATCAGGCCGTGGCCGCGCAGCGATACTCCGGCTAGCGCCAGGAAGGAACCGGTACCCGGACCGAACATGCCGTCGTACCAGCCGATTATCGGCACTATGCCTTTAAGATATATGTTTTCGGATACTTTCGGTTTGCTCTCCGTCATTTGCGGTTTAGGAGATAAGAGGAAATAGATGGTGATGAAGATCAAAACAGCCGGGACAATAAAACTGAGGACCGCGGTATCGATGAACTGTACGGCCACGGTGCCGGCCACGGAGCCGAGGAATGCCGCAAGCATCAGCAGGCGGACTTCAGCCCACTTCACCCTGCGTGATCTCAGCATCATAAGGGTCGCCGTCGCAGTTCCCACTGTACCTTGCAGCTTGTTGGTTCCCAGGGCGGCTAGCGGAGGAATGCCGCTGAGAATCAAGGCCGGCAGGGCTATGAGTCCGCCGCCGCCGGCCAGGGTGTCGAGAAAACCGGCGATGCCTGCTGCCAAAAAGAGGAAGAGGAGCATTTCAATTGGTAGAGAGACGAGTTCCATGGGTTTTCCTTGATGAAACGCTTGAGCAAGTGTCACTTAGTCGGATTATGACGCGACTACAAACAGGTGAAGCCAGCGCCCTAGGGTAGGTGCTTAGGAGAACTTTTTCAACGGCAAAAGCTATGCAATATTTTTTATTTCTACTGGACTTTCCAGCACTGTATTTTTTAGAAAGTCTTTGAAGACTCTTGGATCCCTGAACCAAATGCAGTTAATCATTGAAAAGACAGGATGATGAAGATTGGTCAGTATCCCCGAGGATGGATAAACTACTTTGGTATTGCAGATATTACCGTCCAATCCCCCAGATAGACGAGTGGATTCGCCGCCGAATTCGCATGTGTTACTGGAAACAGTGGCGGTATGCGAGAACTAAGGTGCGTAACCTCCTGAAACTCAGTACCAATAAACGGCATGCTATCCTGTCGGCTCTGAGTCGTAAGAGTTATTGGCATCTCTCAAGAACATTTGCAACACAGACAGGGATGACGAACGAATGGTTTTCTGACCAAGGGCTTATATCAGTCAAGAAACTGTGGAGTAGGATTCACTACCCGGCTACGGCTCGGTATTCTTCGTGAAACGCCTAGTGCGGACACGCATGCTAAGTGTTGTGGGGGCTGGGGAAGAAAAACCCCCGGCTAGATCAACGCAGTCTAGCCTGGATGATTTAATCGTCAGAATGACCATCAAATCTCCTTTTTAGCGCACTTCTTATCTTGCTCATGCGTCTTTTTGGAAAAAATCACTAGCTAGGTCAACGCCCCATTAAGTACGAAATAACTTAAAAAAGTGGGAAAAATATGAATGACTACAACAAATTGAACGCGGTAAGTCCTCTCGGTACGCTGACATGACCGCAGGTGCCCGTATCCTTGCTTTTTCATCTTGCTCCAGCCACAAAAATACAATAGTGTATCTAGGCACATGAAAAGATATCATGATTTTTTTTGTTCTATTTATTAATGTTAGGACATTTTAAGATATGAGCAATCATCGACAACAACTGCTCCGCTGGGCTGAACAGCGCAGCATTCCAGCCGATAAAATGGATGCGGCCCTGAAAGCAGCAGGCCTTCTTCCCGGAACAAAGGATTGGAGCCGGTTCCTTGACCGGTTGCTGCTTGTTGCCGGCATGCTGTCGCTTGCCGTCTCGGTACTCTTTTTTTTCGCCTACAACTGGCATTCTCTCGGACGGCTCACCAAGCTGGGCCTCATTGAATCGCTGAGTATCCTCTCGCTTATCGGCTACTGCTATTTCGGCAGCAACCGACTGACTGGGAAAATCATTCTTACCGTTGCAACGATCCTCCTTGGAGTATTGATGGCGCTTTTCGGCCAGATATATCAGACCGGGGCCGATACCTGGCAGCTTTTTGCCGGCTGGGCTCTATTGGCATTCCCCTGGGTGCTGATCGGCCGTTTCGCCCCGTTGTGGCTGTTGTGGGCCGTACTGGTCAATTTCTGGATATATCTCTATTTTACTACTTTCCCTCCTCTGTGGTGGGCTTTCTCCTCCACTGAGACGACGCTCTGGGCCAGCTTTTTCTTCAACACGCTTCTGCTTATCCTCTGGGAGATAGGAACGAAACATTTCTCCTGGCTTGAGGGTCGCTGGGCCATCCGCCTGCTTGCCTTTGCCGGCGGGATGGTGGCCACCATGATCGTCATATACGCTATCGTTGACTGGCACCAGGCCGGCGGCTGGAATATCCTGCTCTATTTCGGCTGGTGTGCAGGCATATATCTTGGCTATCGGCATTTCAGGCATGACCTTTTCATGCTGGCGGGTCTATGTCTTTCAATCATTATCGGTACAATGGTCCTGCTCGCCAAAGTTCTGCTCGACTCCAGCAATGCCGGAGGGTTTCTGTTTATCGCTCTTGCCATGGTGGCAATGTCTGCCATCTCGGCGGTGTGGCTCAAAAAGATCCATGGGGAGACAGCCGGATGAACAAGGACACCTCTTTTCTCTGGCGGCGATTGCGGGATGCCGGTATCGTTGTGGGTGACTGCCCGGAAAGGCAGGAAGACCCGTCGCCCTGGTATATCCGGGTCATGCTCGGTATTACAGGATGGCTGGCTGCCCTGTTCCTGCTTGGGTTCGTGGCCGTCGGCCTGCAGTTTATCGTCGAAAACAAGGCTCTTGCCTCTATTCTTGGCGCTTTGGTCATGGCGATAGCCTTTGCCCTTTTCCGCACGGGGAGTAACGAATTCATCGAACAGTTCGGCCTGGTCCTCAGCCTGACCGGCCAGGCCCTGTTCCTCTTCGGTATCATTGACTCAATCGGCTGGCACGGTCCTGCTCCATGGTTTATCGGCGCAGGTCTTCAGGTTATAGTGATCTTTTTGATGGCCAATTTTCTCCAGCGCTTGCTGGCCGGCTACTTTTTCATCGTCGCACTCTCGGCAGCACTCTCCTATTATGGCGGGGTTTCACTTGCCCTTGCTTTCGCCGCTCTATTGGCCGTTCTGTTCTGGCTCAATGAGTTTCGCTGGGGGAGCCTGGGAACACTTTTTCGACCGGCAGCCTACGGGTTGACCATTTCACTTATACAGATAAAAGGCCAAACCGTGCTGGGCGAGGTGGCCGACCTTTTTCTGAGAAACCATGGAGAAAGTACACTCATTCTGCCGGTGTGGCTGGACGAGGTTGTCCTGGGACTCCTGCTGGTTGCAGTTTCCGCGAGGATTATGCACCGCTATTGCATAGGGTGGACCGATTGTAGAATGCAGCTGGTGATCCTGCTGGCGGCAGCTGTTGCCGCTGTCTCTTTCGAGGCACCGGGGATATCGGTGGGGCTTACCCTGATTCTGTTGGGTTTTGGTTCCTTCAATCGGATTCTTCTGGGGCTCGGTATCGCCTCGTTGCTCCTTTACATCTCGGCCTATTATTATTCACTCGAAACTACTCTTCTCCTTAAATCGGCGACATTGGCGGCAACGGGCGTGATTCTTCTGCTTGTTCGACTGGCGGTTTCGAAATGGCTTTTCACAGGAGTAAAGGAGGTAAGCCATGAGTAAACCGGCACTGGTGGCAATCCTCGCAGGAATGCTCGCTCTTGGCATCATTAATTACTCAATTTACCAAAAGGAAACACTGCTCAAGGAAGGCGACGTCATTTTTCTCCAACTGGCGCCGGTGGATCCACGTTCACTTATGCAGGGTGATTATATGGCGCTGCGGTTCGCCATAGGCAACGAGATACGAAGTGCGCTGGCCAGGCAGCATGACAAAAAACAGCCGGGTAACCTGGCACCACGAAACGGGCGCGTCGTTGTCAGCCTGGACACCAACAGAGTGGCAGGTTTTCAGCGACTGGGCGAGAGCAGCAGGGACCAAAACGAAAGGGTTCTCAACTTCCGTTTGCGCAACGGCAGAGTCAAGTTCGCAACTAATGCCTTTTTCTTTCAGGAGGGAACAGCACAGTATTATGAAAACGCCACACATGGTGAATTTCGCCTCAACAACGAGGGAGATCTCCTGCTCACAGGTCTGCGCGATGAATCGCTCCAGCGGCTTGGTCCATCTGGCAGACCTTAGTTATCTCCAAATATCCGGCTATGTTTAATTCGATAATTTGCAGCATATTCCATAAAACTCATCTATGGGCATTCATGTTATGAAAAAAGATAATCGTTCAGCTCTTTATCTGTCAAAATGTGTCTTCTTCCTCATCGTGTTCCTCTCTTCTGCCATCTGCGTTCAGGCAGACGGGGACAGCCGCAAAGCCACGCCAGAGGAGCAGGCTTTTCATCGCCGCATCCAGGATCTTTTTGCCGCCTCGCTTAATGGTAACCCTGTAGAGGGTTGGGAAACCACACGGCAAACAAAAATGAAGGATCTCAAAACCGTTGGAGAGGGCAGTGAGATCTGGCCAATGAAGGTTGAGTATCATCTTGAATGGACCGATGTTGCACGACAAAGGCAGGCACAAGAAGCCGCAATGACAAAAATCTCGGAGGTTGCTGCCGGATCTGCGATAAGCGATGGACAGATGGAGGAGTATGAACAGCTGGCCGCAAAAATTGCCGAGGCCGCAGCCTCAGGTAATATCGCAGCCATACAGGCTCTACAGGAGGAGATGGAGCGTAAGGCTGCGGTCATGAACCAAAAATTTGAGGCTATGGATGAACAGGTTGCCTCGATCAATCGGACGGAGTCGCCAACCGATACTTATGTCCATCTGCGTCTCTTTGCCAACAGGCTTTATCAGAGCATTGATCCGAAAGCGGAACGCATTACCGTCGCCGGCCAGCCGGCCTTCAGGACCGAGGGATATTATTCCTCATCGGGCACCTGGAATGAAGGATCAACCATGGTTTTTCTGGGCGGCAGATGGTTTCCTCCTCCTGGAGAATCCGCCTATCAGTTCGCCAATGAAGAGGGCGCACCGCAAACCAAACTCCAGACAATTGTTGTTTTGCTGGAGGCTGATCCCGAAAGAGCCGCTGCTATTTTCGAGATGATCGATTGGCAGGCACTGCAGGACGCTCTCAGGCAACCATAGAAACCCAAGGATTTAAGAAACCACGTTATATCACCGAGCTCTTCCTCGCACATTGCCGGTAAGTGTTGGGGGAAAAATTCCTGAATCCTGGTGTAGAACCAGCACTAATCCAATCAGTCTTAAACCGGCAACACAGCAGCGAGTATTGCCGGCACTGGAGGAATCATGCAAGGGCATCCGCGAGTTCAGCTTGACTGGAATTGACAATATGAACCTCACGCTGAGGAAACGGTATGGTCAACCCGGCTTCCTCGATTTCTTCTTTAACCCGTTTATTCAGATCCCATAATGTTTGCCAGTAATCATCCACTGTTGCCCATCCTCTGAGATGCATGTTAATGGAACTGTCGCCCATGGACCCCACCAAAACCTGCGGGGCTGGTTCGTTGAGGAATCGCGGTTCAGATTGAATAATCGATTGAAGGACCTTGAAAGCGGTATCTATCGAATCGTTATAGGAGATGCCCACGACAATGTCCATGCGTCTTTTGCCGTTGCGGGTATAATTCTTGATGCTGTTGCCCCAGATGGTGCTGTTTGGGGATGAAATATAGAGACCGTCAAAGGTCTCCAGGATGGTGGTAAATAAGTTGATTTCCTGCACAGTTCCCATGGACGAGTTGAATTCAATAAAATCACCGACTTTATAAGGCCTCAG
This sequence comes from Desulfobulbaceae bacterium, assembly GCA_016278675.1. GTDB lineage: Bacteria > Desulfobacterota > Desulfobulbia > Desulfobulbales > Desulfocapsaceae > Desulfopila_A. The sequence continues at coordinate 50,891 of JADQBJ010000023.1, forward strand.
GAAAACAAGCATTATACCTGCAGCAACATTACTGAGAGTATCCTTCAGCGCAAATCCGATTGCTAAACCGGCAGCACCGAGAAGGGCGATAAGACTGGCTGTGTTTACTCCAAAAATATCGAGGATGAAGACGATACCAATCGTATAGATCAGGTAGGTGGCCGTCGTGCATAATATGGGAATCAGGGTGGCATCCATTCTGCTGATTCTCCCATCTTTTTTCTGTATCGTTCGTTTGAGTCCCTTGGCTATGAGAAAACTGGCCAGCAGAACGGCTATAGACAGCAAAAGATTATAGCCAATGCTGATTATCGTTACGGAATGGTTTGTCCAGAATGTCTCGATAGTTTGCATCATTTTGTTCCCCCTTATGTGATATGAAATCTACTTCCGGAATGAGAAACCTGATTACCCCGGATACTCAGCTCAAGGCTAGAACCTGAGTTTCTAAGATTTGTAAAAAATGTGGACTAATTCTCCCATTTTTTTTTAATCCATGCTTAACATGAAGCATCACCATCTGGCAAGATTGTTGTCATGAGCTAAATTAAATCTTTTAACTCCGGGGATATGGAACTGAATGATTGCTAAGAGGCCGCTGATGCCGTATTCTGCCTCTGGTGGTATAAATATCTTTTAACTGGAGGCTTTCTGCGGCTATGCGTTCACTTCCTTTTACTGTTTTAAGAGTTTTTCTGCCCTTTGCGGCAGGGTATTTTCTCTCCTATCTTTATCGGGTCGTCAATGCGGTGATTGCCCCGGACCTGATAGCGGATATTGGTGTAGGGCCTTCGGCTCTGGGGTTGTTGACGGCCGTCTATTTCATTTCCTTTGCCTCATTTCAGCTTCCATTGGGAATTTTGCTGGACCGCTATGGTCCGAGAAGGATCGAAGCGGCTCTTCTTCTCTTTGCAGGTCTCGGTGCTATTTTTTTTGCACGGGCGGAGAGTTTGACGGGGCTTGTTGTCGGCAGAGCCTTTATTGGTTTTGGCGTTTCCTCCTGCCTGATGGCGGCGTTTAAGGCCTATACTCTGTGGTTTCCTAAAGAAAAATGGCCGATGGTGAACGGCTTTCAGATGGCTGCCGGAGGACTTGGCGCTCTGGCGGCGACCTCTCCGGTGGAGAGCGCTCTACAGTTCACCGACTGGCGCGGGATTTTTACTCTCCTTGGGGTGTTGACGCTGGTAATTGCGGTGCTTGTCTTTGTGGTAGTGCCGGAGAAGAAGGCAACCGCTCCAGGGGAGAGTTTCCACAGCCAGATGCGCGGCGTCCGCAAAGTCTTTACCAGCCCTGATTTTTGGCGAACAGCGCCGCTCACCACCATGTCACAGGCCACCTTTCTTGCCATTCAGGGCTTATGGGCCGGACCATGGCTTAAGGATGTTGCCGGCCTGAGTCGGGAAGCTGTTGCCGATAACTTGTTCTGGATTGCGGTGGCCATGATAGCCGGTTTCATATCGCTCGGTTCCCTGGTTGAGCGGTTGAGTAGGGCAGGGGTAAGTGTGTTGACGACCGCCGTTACCTGTATGTCTCTTTTTATGATGGTACAACTGATGGTGGTCATAGCTCCGGAAGGATTCGTGCTTCCCTTGTGGATGGCCTTCGGCTTTCTGGGAACTTCGGGTATTATCGCCTACTCCGCCCTGACCCGGTCTTTCCCCGTGACCTTATCCGGACGGGTGACCACGGCGGTCAACCTGCTTGTCTTTGTCGCTGCTTTTGCCGGGCAATGGGCAATTGGTGCAATTATCAGCTTGTGGCCTGTGGGCGAAGCCGGTGAGTTATCTCCTCCCGGATTCAGTGCAGGATTCGGCCTTATGCTGGTGTTGCAGATACTCTGTCTGGCCTATTTTGTTTATGCCGGCCGCAGAATGCCGGCAAAATAACATGACATTGGAGGAGATCATCGCTATTGATCAATATGTAAATGAAGGAAAACAATGCACCAGAGAGTGTCAATGAACACTGTATATCATCAAAGCGGATACAAGGTTACCCTGGGGAAGCAGGGTGCGGACAGATATACCAAAATCAGTTACCCGCAACGCTATGGCCGGTATTCCGAGGTGGAAACAAAAGAGGCCATCTACCAGTTCAATGGGAACGCTGAGATCATCTTTGCCAGAGGAAAGGGAGAGACATGGCCGAACCCACAGGAATGGCTCAAGAGAAGTGTCGGCAACGACTGGATCTATTACTCTACCGGCGGGTATACCGGGGTTTTTGAGGCAATAGGAGAATTTTATCTTCCCAACCTGCAATACCCCACCAATACCCTGATGGGCGGCAATCCCTTCGCCTCCGATCCCGTACGCCGCATTATAAACGAGTGGCATGATAATATTGTGAAGGTGAGAGAAGAGCTTGCCGGTGCCCCTCCACAGGTAAAGGATTTCTTAGACAGGGCAGTGGCCAGTAATCCGGCGATGCTTGCCGAAAAGGCGAGACGTCTCTTTCAGATCAGCGGCGGCAGGGTGACCGTTCTTCCTCCTGATTCGAGGCATGCCGACTACAATGTCATTCCATTGACAGTTGCCGAGGGCTGCCTTTATAAGTGTAGATTCTGCAAAGTCAAAACAGCCAGACCGTTTCAGGAGGTACCGAAAGCCGAGATAGAACGTCGGCTCGATGAATTGGTGGAGCTCTACGGAGAGGATCTGAATAACTATAATTCTCTTTTTCTGGGTGAGCACGATGCCCTGTGCAGCAGCCGGGAACTATTGTTTTACAGTGTAACCAGGGCATATGAGCGTCTCGGCTTCGGTACGTCATATATGCGGGGCAGCAATGTTTTTCTGTTCGGCAGCGTAGACTCCTTTCTCAATGCGGAAGAGCGGCTTTTTGATGAGTTGGGCAGGCTGCCGTGCGAATTTTATATGAATATCGGCCTGGAGTCGGCAGATCAGGAAACTCTGGACAGGCTGGGAAAACCCATTTCAGCCGCGGCTGTGGAAGAGGCTTTTAAAAGGATGCAGAGCATCAATGCCGGCTATATGAATATCGAGGTGAGTGCTAATTTTCTGATGGATGCTTCCCTGCCTGACCGCCATTATCCCGCTACTCTACGATTGATCCGGGATTCGATACCCCGCAGGAAACCCAAAGGCACTATTTACCTCTCGCCGCTGAAATTCGGGGCACCTTCCAGAGAACTTGTTTTTGCTTTCAATCGCTTCAAACTGCAGAGCCGTCTGCCGACATTTCTCTATATAATTCAGCGACTGTAAATTCAGGTGTAGAACCTCGCCCCTGTTTACCGGAAGTCGAGCTCAAATAGATCTTGATAATTTGGTTGGAAAATGAATTATACACCACGACTTTTACGCTTCATTCTCAATGCTTATCCGCCATATTTTGGAACTGGCATTCATATTGACCGCATAGCCGGGGACTGGAGACGAATAGATGTTTCCATGAAATTGCGCTGGTACAACCGCAATGCCGTGAAAACCCATTTCGGCGGTAGCCTTTATGCCATGGTTGATCCACATCTCATGCTGATGCTCATGCAGCTGCTCGGCAAGCAGTATATTGTCTGGGATAAATCAGCAGAAATTGATTTTATACGACCGGGAAGAGGCACAGTTAAGGCGCAACTGGTAGTTACGGATCATGATCTGGAAAATATTTACGCCGAACTGAAAAGAAGGAGAAAGGTAATGCCGCAGTTCGAGGTAAACATTACCGATGAAGCTGGAAAGAAGGTGGCCAAAGTGGTGAAGACGCTCTACGTGAGGAAGAAGGAATAGCACGAACGCGGACATGAAAAGAGGTGAGGAGGAGGGATGCTCATAGTTGTTAGTTGATATTCTTTCAGATATTGCTTGATGTGCTTGCAATGCCGGCTGTTGTATGAGACAATTTAGTACCTTACAGGTTGTTTCCTGTTTTTGGCAGACAATTATCTGACTAAAATATTTATCCAGCTCAGCTGGGTTGAAATAAAGAGGTCTTTAATCATAACACGACACAGGAGGGCTGGTATGAAGAAAATGAATCCAATAAAAACGGTAGTGACACCAATTGATTTTTCTGATAACGCGGGAACGGTGGTGGAATCTGCGGCCTACGTCGCGGGAACTTTTGGTGCAGCTCTCCATGTCATTTTCGTTGTCCAGAATTTTGAAGATTATTCCGGTTTTTTTGTTCCGCAGATGAATGTTCCCAATATTGAGCATGAGCTTTTCACCGGAGCTGAAGAACAGATGACAGCCTTTTGCCGTGAGCATAACGGCTATTTCGAGAAGGCGGGAGTATCTAATATTGAAAGCAAGGTTCTGGTAGGCGATGTCTCTGAGAAGATTGTAGAATATGCTCAAGAGAAAAAGGGCGACCTGATTATAATGGGAACTCATGGCTACAAAGGTGTGGAGCGAATCATGTTTGGGAGTGTTGCCGATAAGGTCGTAAAAACGGCTAAATGTCCGGTGATGACGATCAATCCGTATACCTGCTGTGACTAAAAAACCGCAAGCATTAAAAATAACTCTTTAAGTTGAGCATATTTCTTACCGGTTCCCTGCGGAAAAAAATGTAATTGATAATGAATATTGTTATTGAAAAGTCTGTTCAGTGTGTATATATAAATATGCCGAAACTTAAATTTCAATTCAAACAAAATTAGGAGGACAAAGATGGCATCCACCACCGACAATTTAAAGGAAGCTTTTGCCGGAGAAAGCCAGGCCAATCAAAAGTACAGAGCATTTGCCCAGAAAGCCGAAAAAGAAGGGTTTGGCAATATCGCCAAGCTCTTTAAGACAACGGCCGAAGCGGAACGGATTCACGCAGAAGGTCATCTCAAGGCTCTTGATATGATAGCTTCCACCGCCGAAAATCTCGAGGCGGCAATCGCCGGAGAAACCGATGAATTCACCAATATGTATCCGCCGATGGAAGAGCAGGCCAAGGAAGAAGGCCATAAAGCCAAGACGATGTTCAAGTTTGCTCTTGGAGCCGAAGAGGTACATGCCAATATCTACAAAAAAGCACTCGAGGCTGTAAAAAAGGGCGAAGACATGGATGTAAGCGAATTTTATCTTTGCCCAATCTGCGGGTATATTGAACTGGGTTCACCTCCCGAAAAATGTCCTGTCTGTAATGCCCTTGGAAAAGTTTTCCTGACCGTTGCCTAAACTGTCTTTCTCTAACCCGCAATGCTCCGGCCGGAGAAATCTGCTGCTCTCCGGCCGTTGCTTTCTACTCTATTCTGATTATCCTTGAACTCAGCATTTTCCGGCCCAGGCCGGGGTAGCTCCCCGTCCATGGGGGCTTCGCTGCAGCCGTTCGGGCTGCAGGGACCCGTGATGGAGGTGGCTGTTGGACTTTTTTTATGGCTGCACTCGCTTAATGGCCTGCATTGCTCAGGCTAACGATAATAGTTTCCGAAAAATTTTCACAGGAGCAGCTTGATGATGGATTTTACCGGCACGGCAATCATTGTAACCGGCGGAGCCCAGGGGATCGGCCGGGCCACAGTGGAACACCTTTTGAAGCGTGATGCCTTCGTGATAATAGCCGATAGCGATCGGGAAGCGGGAGAAGAGCTGGCAGAGCATCTCAATGCGCCTGAGCGTCTCGGTTTTATTGAAACGGACGTAGGAGACGAAAAGGATGTCATCGCTTGTGTCGATCTGGCGGTCAAGACCTTCGGCTCACTGGGCGGGTTGATCAACAACGCCGGAATATCCAACCCCCGGCAGGGCCCGGTTACTCTGCTGGATTTAAAGGATTGGGAAACCATGCTGCGGACCAATCTGACTGGCTCATTCCTGATGGTTAAACATGCAGCGCCGCATCTGGCACGACAGAATGGTGCCGTCGTCAATATCGCCTCAACCCGGGCTCTGCAGTCCGAACCCAACACGGAAGCGTATGCCGCCTCAAAGGGTGGTCTTGTTTCGCTCACTCATGCCCTGGCTATCAGCTTTTCCGGTAGTATCCGGGTGAATGCCATTCTCCCGGGATGGATCGATGTAAGCTCCCTTAAAAAGAAATCTCAGCGATATGATTCGCAACTCAGCAAGGAGGATCACCGGCAGCATCCGGCGGGACGAGTCGGAGTCGGAGAGGATATCGCCGCTCTTGCTGCGTATTTGCTGAGCGGCGAAGCTGCTTTTATTACGGGTCAATCATTTGTCGTTGATGGCGGAATGACAAAAAAAATGATCTATGTGGAATAGAAAAACTTGATGAGCTTGCCGTTAAACTCTCTGGTGGCTGGAAGCCTCTTTTTGCGCGCACGAATCTTACCTTTCCTGTCGCTTTTGATGATCGTATCAGGTATTGTCCCAGGCATACGCTACTCCGGTCTCGGCAACTTCTATGCCTTTTTTGGGATCATTCTGTTTGATAATATAGAGGGAATACAATGAAGTGGAATTTAGATAAAATTATCTTTCTTTACCAGCCGGATGTTTTCCTGGGTTCCTTCGACAGTCCTCAGATGCAGTCAAGACACGAACAGGAGCTTGAAGAGAAACTCGTCAGAATGAAGGGAGCTCTGGCGGAGGAAGCCGACCCCCTAAAGGCTATGTATATTCTCAATCATAGAGATCATATTCAGTTTTTGACTAATAATATCGATGAATTTCGTCATTGCGGCAAATTTGAAGAGGCCGTGTTATTTTTATACGGTAAAGAAAACGCACCCTTTTCCTCGGGCGGAGATGCTGCATTATGGGAAAAACTTTTCAATCTCTGTGACAAGATCGGGCTGAGGAAATGCGGTAAGCCCCTGTTTCCCGACACTACCACAGCTTACAGAGGCTCGGTGACCGGATTCCGGAGGAGCCTGGCATGGACTCCGGATATAAAAAGAGCAAGAAGGTTTGCAGAGCGGTGGAAAGATACCTCTCAGGGAGGTGGGGAAATTTATGAGGTGGATATACGCAAGGATGCAGTACTTGTCTATATGTCGGGCAGATCAGAGGATGTGATTATATTATCCCCTGATTTCATCAAAACCGCCGAAATTCGGCCATTTTCTGGATAAAGTGCCTTACTCCTGAAAATTCGCTACTCAGTTCAACGGGGTTAAAAAATTCCAAAATCCAGTCCTGCCGCCAAGGTCTGGCCCAGTTCCTCCACATCCGCCAGATCCTTCTCGGTCGGATGACCGACTATCCGCAGGTGCTCCTGGACCTTTTCCCACTTATAGCCGGCGGCAATTCGTTCTATCTGGGTGATCGCCCCGCGCCCATCATTGCCGGCGCATACAAAAATGACGAATGGAAGCCCGATGGTTTCGTTTCTGGCAAGCTCGTATGTGCGATCAAAGAAATCTTTGATCATGCCTGCCATTGTTCCGAAATATTCAGGAGAACCAATGGCTATTCCGTCACAGTCGAGCAGGTCTTCCAGGGTTGCGTCCGCTGCTTTTTTCAAGGTTACAGCAATATTTTCCTCCATCGCCGCTCCCTCTGCAAATCTGCGGGCCATAAGCTGCATGGTCCCGCCCTGTGAATGGTAAAGTACCAGAATTTTTTTCTGTGGAATGTTCATGGGCTGCTCCGGATGGTCGATGGCCTTGTTGCGGTGCTTTTGAGAGAATCCCGCAGTTCGATATGGACGAAAGGGATGCATTTATAGATATGCAGCTTAAAATCGCCTGTTTGCAGAGATGAATGGACTGCGATGGCGGCCTTGAAGTTTTCAACCGGCGAAAATCTGAAAAAAATCCAATCATCTGGCGTCTCATCGACAACTTTATTAAAATATATCCGTACGCTTGGCTCAATCTCAAAACCAAAAGTATCCAGGCCGATGGAGAGTCCCTTGCCCCTGGCTTTGCTATAGGATTCCTTCAACGTCCAGAAATCAAAAAAAACCTGCTGCTTATTTTCTGCAGAGCACTGCTGAAGGTATGCGGATTCGGATTTTGTGAAAAAGCGGTCGGCGAGACCCGGATCGACATCCCTCGTATAGTTTTCTATATCTATGCCTATTTCATTATTAAGCGTGAGGGCGCAGGCTGTTATACCGCTGCTGTGAGAGAGGTTGAATCTGATGGGCGGATGGATCGGATCGGGTATCAATGCCGGCTTTCCATAGCTGTTCTCGGTAAACTCAAAATTCTCTGCAGCTGTATTCGTGCTGGAGGATAAGGCGAATCTCAGCAATGCCCGGGTGACAAGAGAGTTGTGTTTATCTTTTGCAAAAATAAATTTCTCGGCTTTTGCCGCTTCTTTCGCTGTGATTATCGAACGGTAGTGATTGAGCAGCAGAGGGTCCTGTATCTCTTCAACCGGGGTGTAAAAGAAGTGAATTTCATTGGCTTTGAGTTCAATAATTTTCAAGAACGATCCTTATAATCGAATGAAAGAGATGGAAAAACGGCTCTTTCGGATTTAGCGTACTTTTGCTCTACAAAAATGCACGAAAAAAGGAATTTCTCCATGATGTTGCAAATAAACTTTAATTGTTGGGGGTCGCTGGGGCTCACCGCCAACCTATCCTAGCAAAATTCGATTGCGGCAATCCGAGGTTGGTGCTGACGTAAGGAAGCCCAACGCTTTTGCTCACCGCCATTTTTGGGGTAATCAGACTCAGGGATGTGCCCGAAAGGGGGCAAAGCGATAGTTCCAGCCTTTAAAAAATAATCATAAGATTATTTTCTGGCCGAAACAATAAGAAAATCTTGCAGATGGCAGGTAGACCGAGGGGTGAAGTGAAGCGTTCAGGATAATCACCGGCAGCTATACCTGTTTATACCAGATATTCATACTTTCCAGAGAACCTGAAATCTGCGTGTTGTTGATCAGGGTGCCGGCGAAAATATAGCCATTTGCTGCGAAGGTGATATTCATGCCGTAGCTGGTTGCTCTGGCAATAGTGTAGCAGGTCTTGATGCCGTCTTTCTTCATCAATCCTTCCAGCTTCTGCAGCAGGATCGTGGCCAGGCCCCGACCGCGATAGTCGGGATGGGTGGCAAAGTCGGTCATTTCGGCATTGGCCGCCTTCCTGTCGACTTCCGCCGAGGCCAGTGCCGTTGATTTTTCATCTTGCCATATGCCCGCATAGACAACATTTTCGGCCATAGTGCGGCGCAGGTATTGCGGATCGTCAATAGGGAAGGGGTAGCTTGCAAAAATTTGCCGGTAAAGCTCGCTCATCTGCGGACAGTCCCTCGGGGTCGCCAGCCGGCATTCCAACGTACTGCTATTCCCGTTTTTCCGGGGAGCGGCTTTTTGCCGAGCTCTTTCGATAACTTTTTCGATCTGTTCTGAAGCAGGATCTACCATGCGTCCGGCCTGGTAATAGCGGGCCATAAAGAGGCCGTCATCCTCGCCATTGTAAAAGTTCGGGATAGCTGCCTCGAGCCGATACCCGCTCTGCCGGAAAAATTCTCCGGCAGAGGCTGGGATTTTGGCAAATATTTTTGAATAGCCGCGCTGTGTGGCAAGTTCATCGATATGTGCCAGAATAGCGGGCAGGTCGGTGCTGTCCAATTTCATCAGGTAGACCCGGTCATTGGAGGGACCGTGCTGAATCAGCGAATGCCCGAAGGATTCGATTTGATCAAGAGCCATTACGCCTGTCCATTCGTGAATTGTTCTGCGGGGTCAGACTAATTGTTTTGTCGTAGTCTGACAGCAATTTTTCAATACCGGTGATGGCGGTTTCTTCTCCATCCTCTAGTTTGAGCTGCAGATTGCACTCATCACATTTGCGGTCGCAGAAGTTTTCCTTGTAACTGTCCGGTTCTTTATAGGTTGTAATCACTCCTTCGTAATTTCGCAGCACCACCTTGTTGGTTGACAGTGAAATCAGATAATTAGGAGTAAGAGGAATCTTGCCGCCGCCGCCGGGAGCGTCGACGACATAGGTTGGTACGGAAAAACCGCTGGTGTGACCGATCAGGCCTTCCATAATCTCGATGCCCTTGCCGATGGGAGTCCGGAAATGCGATAGTCCTTCGGAAAGATCGCACTGGTAAAGATAGTACGGTCGCACCCGATTTTCGACAAGCTTGCTGACCAATGATTTAATAATCCTCTGACAATCGTTTACGCCTGCCAGCAGTACCGACTGGTTTCCCAGGGGGATGCCCGCATCTGCCATTTTTTTCAGGGCCTGGCGGGATGAGCTGGTGATTTCACGTGGATGGTTGAAGTGGGTGTTGATCCATAACGGATGATGCTTCTTCAACATCTCAACCAGCTCGTCGGTGATGCGATACGGCAGCACCACCGGCATTCGTGAACCGATGCGAATTACCTGCACATGGTCGATGGCCCTGAGTTCGCTGAGAATCCAGTCGAGCTGGATATCGCTGAGCATCAGGGGATCGCCGCCGGAGAGCAGAACATCACGCACCTCCGGGGTGTTGCGGATATATTCTATTCCTTCACGGAGCTGGGCTCTGTTGGGGATTGAGTCGGCATCACCGACTTTACGCTTGCGCGTACAGTGGCGGCAGTACATGGAACAGACATTGCTGACATGAAAGAGCACCCGGTCAGGATAACGATGGGTGATACCGGGTGCCGGGCTGTCCTTGTCCTCTGCCAGCGGATCGGCCATATCGCATTTTTCGATATGCAATTCCTTGGAATTGGGAAAAGCCTGGCGGAAGACGGGGTCGTTCCGGAAGTCCTTTCGATCAATTAAGGAAAGATAATAAGGCGTGATTGACATCGGAAATTTTTTCATGGTCATCTTGACCTTGCGCCTCTCTAGCGGCTCGAGATGGATATCCAGAAGTTCCTCGAAAGTCTCCACCTCTGTGATTGCATTTTTCAACTGCCAGTGCCAGCTGCTCCATTTGGAGAGGGCTACTTTTTCGTCACTGAGGTGATCGGCGATTTTTCGTTGACTTGTGCAAAAAATATTCTTTGTCATAATCAAAAGATCCTTGCTTGCAACAAGCCATTCCCTGGAGTGCAGACCGATAAAGCTGCATCTCGGGCAAGGTGGCCGTTGCGCTATATTCTTGTTAAACCGCACAAAGCGGCAAGATGGTCGACGTTTGAGCCGCAATCGGTACTGCGTGAGCGCCAGGGGCTCATCGTCTTGGTGTCTTTCTTGGTTTTCAGGATGCTCATGCCAGGATGAGCTGTAGGTTGGCGCACTAATAATTTGTGTACGAAATATTATAGTAGAAAATATCGGTGTTGTCAAGTCATGGGTATCCTGCCGACTGCCTGGTATGGGAAGTTTGACGGAAAGAAGCTGGCTTAAGAAATTATTTTGAGGAATTGAGGGAACCTGTTTCCAGAACCGGTGCGGCACCTATATGGCGTGCTTCCAGAAGGTCGACAAGTTTTTCCAGGGCCATGGCAATAGAGATCTGTTCGGATTCCGGAAGTTCTACAAGGGCGTTGGACAGTGTGTCCTGCAGCAGTGAGGGAGCGGCGGCAACCAATTCTTCACCGGCGTCTGTAATATGGATATGGATGAGACGACGGTCCTTGCTGTCGCGACAGCGCTGAACCAGCCCTTTTTCTTCAAGCCTGTCGATGATTCCGACGATCGTGCTGGGACTGAGATAGACCTGCCGCGCCAGCTTGGAACTGGTCAGGGGGCCATTCTCTTTCACCGCCAGCAGACAGCCGAGTTGCGGCCCGGTTATCTTATGTTCGGTTGCCAGTTTGCGGGAGTGGATGTCTATCGATTTAATGATACGGCGTAAAGACTGCAGAATTCTCAGCTCATAGCTTTGTTTGGGAACCTGCGGTTCCTGGTCCATTGTCTCTTTTCCTTCTGTCTTCATCGTCAGTCCGTTAAGGGAGGCGGGATCTTCCCGGATGTCTTGATATTCCAAAGCCATTGGCTGCAAAGCAGACACTAAAGGCTGGATAAATCTTTTCATTAGGACTGTAAACCTAAACTAATTATTTCTCTTTATCTATGATTTTTCAAGAGCCCGGAAAAATCCAGCCGGGCAAATTACGGATAGCGGTTTGTCCGGGAAAAGCCGAATTCCACCAAGACGGTTCTCCTGGTGGAGGTTCGTCTGGATCCTCAGATTATCATTCTTACAATATTCTTTGAAACAGGACTTCTTTGACATTGTGGCAAAATCGGCGGAAATTGACGATGTGTTATGCAAAACAGGCTGGTGAACAAAGTAATTAAATATGGAGACCAATCCGTTGTGCGGTTTGAAAATACGTTCTGGGAGTGGATCGCGCAAAAAGCTCATATGAAACTGCGTTGAGATTCCCCTGGTGGCCTATGCAGTTGGAATTATTCAAACAGGAAAAGGTGCCCATCGGGAAATATAGATCAGCTCCTTGATCATGGATACCAAAGGTAATATGGTTGGATTCACCTCATCGTCTAAGTTTCCGAATTCAAAAAAAACCCGCTCCTTTCATCCACGTGCTTTTTATGAGCCGGCATGGCGGCACAGACATGCTCAATTTTTCGCAGGAGGATCGCATGAAATTATCCGAGAAGGTACGGCAGTCACTCGAGGCTCCTCTGTGGCACACAATTCTCCGCGTGGGCAGCCAGCAGTTGATGATTGCCTTCGGGGCGACTCTCGTAGCGTTTGCTTATGTTCTCTTTCAGCTCCCTTATAATCTTGCGGCCGGAGGTGTCTCCGGTCTGGGCGTCATTGTTAATCATCTCACCGGATTTTCACCCGGCCTCTTTTTCCTTCTGGCAAATATTCCCTTGTTCATTCTGGGATTTTTCACTTTAGGTGGCTGGCAGTTCCTCTTTTCCTCCACTATCGCGGTTATTGCTTTTTCGGTTGCTACCGAAATTTTTATTGAATCAATGCCCGCTGTCCTGGGCCAGTTTCCCATAACAGAAGACAAACTGCTGGCCACCATATTTACCGGTCTGCTTATGGGTATAGGCTCGGGAATTATTTACCGGTATGGCGGTACAATTGGCGGCACTTCTATTCCTGCCAGGATAATTTATAACAAGATGGGATTTCCCATGTCGCAGTCGGCACTCTATTCGGATGTCGGCGTCATCGTCATCTCCGGTCTGGTCTTTAACTGGGAGACTGCATTGCTTGCCTTTCTGGCGCTGCTGCTTTCCGGCATGGCGGCGGATTTTGCCATGGAGGGAGCAAGCAAGATGCGCACCCTGATGATAGTCACCGGCTCGCCGGAACCGATTCGCTATGCAATTATCAATGAAATGCAGCAAGGTGTCAGTATGTGGAAAGTGCAGGGTGGCTATTCAGGAAATGAGCGGACATTACTCTACTGTACTGTTTTGCGATCGAGAATATATGACGTGAAATATATTATAAATCGCCTTGATCCTGAGGCCTTTATGGTTGTCGGTGTTTCTCAGCAAACCTGGGGGGGCTACAAGCCGCCTAAAAAAATCTGAGCATGGCGTTTTTCCGAAGGGGTGTTTGTGGGGATCAGGGACAGGAAGATGGCTCTCTTCGGAAGGATGAGCACTATTTTCATTAGAGGGTAGCGGGCTTCGGGCTGTGTGCATGATTTGTTCAGGATAATTTATATTTGCGACGAAATCTTTCGCAAATTTTCCATAGATGCGGCGTCAGATACTCTTCTGTCTTTATGGCAATCTCCTCCGGTACGCCACCATAGAAGGCTTCAGCAATGCCGCCGGTAATGCAGGCAAGAGTATCGCTGTCGCCGCCCAGCGAGATGGCGTTTCGTATGGAATCCTCATATGAGTCAGAATCGAGAAATGCTATGATGGCCTCGGGTACGGTTCCCCCGCAGGAGATATCAAAGGTATAGAAGGGGCGGATGTCCTCGATGCTGCGCTTTAAGTCATAGCCGAAGCGCTGCATGATCTGCGATCTGATCTGTTCCTTCCCATTCCCCATCCTTGCCATGAAAACGGCAAGAGCCGTGGCCTGCGCTCCTTTTATTCCTTCCGGGTGATTATGGGAGATCTCCGCTGTTGCTGTTGCCTGCTGCAGCGCTTCATTCTCTGTGGAAAAGGCAAAGCCGACGGGACTGACGCGCATGGCAGCGCCGTTGCCCCAGCTGTTATAGGGGCGGGGATTGTCGGAATGAAGCCAGTTGAAAAAGGATCCGCCGTAGCCGGCGTCAGGATAGCGCCGCCCGATTTCTCGCACCGCCTCAAGATAGGGGCGGCCGGTAAGTATGGCTTCGGCAACACCAATAGTGAGCACGCTATCATCTGTGAAGGTGCAGTGTGGATGAAAGAGAGTAAAATTTTTGGTTTTTATCGGGGAGTGCTCGTATATCGAACCGATAATGTCCCCGGCAATTGCTCCGATCATTTCGCTGTTATTGGTGGTTGATGTCACTTAAAATAAACAGATTCCGGTGACCTGGGTTGAATTTAGCTGGTAATCGTCCCAGGGATGACATTGATCCCTAACATATCAATCATAAAAATAATGTAATTCCTGATTACCCCTACCTCAGCTCAAGGCCGGGACTGCTCTTTTCACGGGGCTCTGCAGCCTGGAGGGCGCTGCAGCGAAGCCCCATGGACGGGTTTATGGCGTCCCGATGAAAAGAGCAGTCCCGGCCTGGGCCAGAAAATACTGAAATTCAGGGGCAGTCAGAATGTAATTTATCCATCAAAAATGGGTAACCAGCTTCCTGTAGCGTTCTCTGACCTGGTTCATAACCGGTTCCAGTTCGTCGGGATTGATGACCAGCAGATCTCCTTTTTCCGCCTTGGAAAAAAGATACTCCACGGCTTTCTCCGGCTCAGCAACGATGTCGATAAACTCTTCCCGAACTCCCCCTTTTATCAGCCCCTCACGAACCAGACGGGAAGTTTCTCCGGCGGGCCTGCTGCGAGGATCGAAATCAGCCAATACGACATAATCGTATACAGCAGCCAGGGCTATGCCATATTCTATGATTTGCTCATCGGTACGATTGCCGGTACCGTGGCATAGTGCAATTTTTCTCCCCGGTGAGAGCCGCGGCAATAATGCGGCCAGAGCACGGGCTGAATCGGGGTTGTGGCAATAATCGACCAGCACCTTGTAGTTTTGAAAATCGAACAGGTTCATTCGTCCCGGATTCTGGTTGGCCGATGGATAGAAGGTCATAATCCCGTTGCGGATCTGTTCCAGAGGGAGATTCATGCCGTGCAGCGCCGCGATGGCGGCGAGGGTATTGGCGATATTAAAATCGACGAGACCGTCAAAGGTAATGGGAATTTCCTCAAGCGTGCAGACGGGAATGTCCAGCTCGCTGTTGCGGATAACGGCTACGCGTTGCTCGACCGTGACGACGGTGCCTCCCTGCTGCATATGCTCTCTGATCTTTGGGTTGTTCGGATCCAGCGAGAACAGAATAACAGTGCCGCGGGCCCGATCCACGACATTCATGGTCATGCCGTCGTCGGCGTTGAGAACCGAGGTGCCCGAATCTTTGACTACCTCTATGACCGTCGATTTTACCAGGCTCAGATCCTCCCTGGTTTCTATCCAGTCGGTGCCCAGATGATCACTGCCGATATTCAACAAAACTCCCACGTCGACTTCATCCACACCAAGACCCCGCCGCACCAGCCCTCCTCGTGCCACTTCCAAAACGATGTGATCCACGGTGGGTTCCCGCAAAACAATGCCGGCGCCTTCCGGACCGCTGTAATCTCCGTTTAGGATAAAGTTGCCATCGATCCCAATGCCGGTCGTGCAGGTCAATCCCACGATTTTACCGGAATACTTCAAGGTATGGGCGATCAACTTACAGGTCGTGGTTTTCCCGTTTGTTCCGGTGACAGCGACAACGGGAACCTGAACGTAGCCTCCGGGAAAAAGCATGTCGACTATCGGCTTGGCCACATTGCGCGGTTGTCCGCTGGTTGGCTCCAGGTGCATGCGAAATCCCGGTGCGGCATTTACCTCGATCACCTTAAGACCGGATTGGCGCAGAGGCAGTGATATATCGAGCGCCAGAGCGTCCACTCCCACACAGTCCAGACCGATAATCCGGGCGGTTCGTTCCGCCATCAGGCGAATTTCCGGGTTTACCTCATCGGTTACATCCGTTGCCGTACCGCCCTGGCTCAGATTGGCGGTGGTCTTCAGATACACCTTTTCTCCTTCCGCCGGGGAGTATTCCGGAGATTGTCCGCGCAGGGACAATAGCCTTTTCGTCATATCGTTGATATCTATCTGGGTCAGCACTTTTTCATGGCCAAAGCCGCGGCGGGGGTCGGTATTGATCTTTTCAATGAGATCACTGATGGAAGATTTTCCATCACCGATGACATGAGCAGGTTCCCGCCTGGCTGCAGCCACAAACTTTCCGTCTATCACCAGAAGGCGAAAATCTCCCCCTTGAATATATTCTTCGACAATCACATCTGAACAATAGGCCTGGGCTGCCAGAAAAGCTTTGCGCAGATGCCCGGTTTCGGTAACATTGATGGTAGAGCCCTTACCGTGATTGCCCACATCCGGCTTGACAACGACAGCTCCTCCAATTTCGTCGAAAACAGCCATGGCTTCTTCTTCCGTGGTAACCAGCCGGCCGCTCGGAACCGGAATTCCCGCTTTTTTCAGAAACTTCTTTACATTGGTCTTTTCATCGGCGGTCTCCACGGCAATGGCGGAGGTCTGGCTGGTTATGGAGGCTTGAATACGTTTTTGATGGGCACCGTACCCCAACTGGATGTAACTCTCTTGATTGAGCCGGATAAAAGGAATGTTCCTCGACATGGCTTCCTTGACAATACTCCAGGTGGTCGGCCCCAGCATATCATTCTCGCGCAGAACCTTGAGTTCGGCAATTACCTTGCCGACATCAGGGCTCTTTCCTTCCACTATTGCCTCAAAGAGCGATACTGCCTCTTTCGCCGCTGTTAATCCCGCGGATTCAACGAGGTACCGAAAGACCACGATGTATATTCCTCTCTGCGCTGTATCAAGGGTCTTCCCATATTTAACCTCCATGCCGGCAAGGCATTGAAGTTCAATGGAGACGTGCTCGATGATATGGCCGGCCCAGGTTCCCGTGTGCAGCCTCTGTACAAAACCCCCGGGTTTGCCGATCGAACATTGATGTTCCCGCAGAGTTGGAAGCAGCTTCACCAATCTCTCCGGAAAACCTGCGATCGTATGCGAAGGCCGATCTTCAAAATCCCCGATATCCAGGACCATGAAAATCACCGGATGTCTGGAATGTCGATTTGGTCCGTTTAAAGCTCTGAGCTCTTGTATTTCAATCATCTATAGTTTTCTCCAATTTGCGTGGCGGCGCTAAAAAACGTCTTTCCGTGAAGCTGTATCTGTAGCCATCCACCAGTGAATGGATGCGGACGTTTTCCACGGCGATAGGTCTCCCCGGTTCAATATCCATTATGTTGGAATGGGTAATATCGCTGCCGTCGACAATAATTACTTGCCCGGTACCTATAACCTCTGCTATTCCATCTCCACTGACGATCACGCCCGAATCCTCGCCGATGCCGACACCGATGCAGGATGGGTTCGTGGTAACAATCTGGACCAGCCGACCGATACGACCTCTTGACATAAAATGTGTATCAAAGACGATATTTTCAACGAAACTGAATCCGGATGTAGTCAGGACTCTTCCTTTAAAGAGACCTTCTTCACTTTTCCCTTCATATATCATGATATCGGAAAAAACCGCTGCCCCGGCACTGGTACCGACAACGACGGCCCCATTCTCAAGCCGGTTTTTAATAGTTCCAAGTATTTTTGATCCCCCCAGAATGGTTGTCAGTCGCAACTGGTCTCCGCCGGTGATAAAAATCAAATCCACATTCTCGAGCATGTCTGTGAATAGTGCATCGTTGGCCTGGGCTCTGGTGCCGATATGCAATAGTTCGATTCCCGAAGCACCCAGATCGGAAAATACTCTGTGATAGTCTTCCCCTCGCTGTTGAGGATCCTCGCTTGCAGTGGTGATCACGCCGACTTTGAAATCGGATTTTCCAACTTCCTGAATTACCCGCTTCAATACAATCAGGTCATTGGCTTTATCTTCATTGCCTCCTATTGCAAGGAGACGCCCCCGAAAAAATTGTTTCAGTGACATACGTTTATCTCCGAAGATGTGACAGTAAATGTCCAAGACAAGTATACCGCACATTTGTTTGTGGTTAAAAGGTTGCTCCGCCTTCAACAGGATTGCCGACAGCCGATATTGTATCAGCTTGTTGCTAACCTGTCGTAATTTCATAAATATGGAATTTCGAAAGTCGCAACGATGTCAGATTGATAGATAAAAATCTCGATATACAAGGCGCAGGAGGTCGGGCTTTTTATGACGCCATCATATTTTTTTTGTCAGGATAAAAAAAGTGATAGTGAGTCGCAGCTCCGTTACGGACATCAATTCCAAAGACAAATATGTCCCACCAGTCCAGGAATACCGCCGGCAGAAGCAATAATGGGTGAGCTGACACTCGATGTCGATGATGAAAGTCCGCGAATACTACTCTTTTTTTTCTTTTAATACCATTTTAATATGGCCTGTTTCTCTACACACAGGGAGGTGTGGTGTCGGAATTTTCATTGGGATCTCTGTGGATCTTACCCGGCTCAATCGCACATATGTTCCAAGATAAGATCGAGATTGTCGGCAAACATGTTTCGGTGTCCTGTCAGGGGGATTTCGTGATAGGTGATGATGTCGGGGAACATCTGTACCATCCTGCGACTCATTGCCGCGGGTATCACTTGATCTTCAGCTCCATGGATAATGATAATCTGCGGAGGGAGGTGCTGTTTGGCTATGGAAGTGAGGTCTTTAATGTTATGATATTGTTCGGGATAGATGGTGTTTATCAGTGTTCCGAGAAAGCTGCCGTATCTATAAACTACCAGCTCATTCAGGTTGGTAAAGGGAGCGACAAGCAACAGTTTTTTCACCTTAATGCGGCTTGCAAAGTGCACGGCTACGCCAGAACCTAAAGAGTGTCCAAGGATATTTACCTCGGGTTGTTGGTATTCATTCGGGAGCTGTAAAAATTCCTTTAAAGCACCGAAGGCTGCAACACTGGCTTCAGATATCAAATTCGCACTGGGTACGCCTTGATTCAACCCATATCCCGGATAATCAACAAAAAGAAAAGCCGCGTCTTCACCAGCTGCTTTTACAAACCACTGATGCCAGTCAAGGGCCAGGCTGTTGATGCCCCCGAAGAGAAGCCAGAGCTTTTGCGGATGCTTATCCGGGCCGATATAAAAAGCTGTCTGCTCATCGTTTTTGAGAAAGTAGCTGATTTTCATAACAGATGGATCATCTAATAACTGCAGATACTTGGGGTCGGAATAACCACGCGGCATATATATGAGAGTGCTGCAGCCTCCGAAAGATAGCGGCAACAGCAGAAGGAGGAGGAGAAAGAAAAGTTCAAATCCTGTTCTTTTTACCATTGGTCTTTACCACATCAGGGAAGACAGCGGGCCCTTTAGTTCCATGAAAACGGTTTGAGCAGTGACTGTCGCAAAGAAAGAGCTATCTTTCAACCAGAACACTATCTATAGTATATCCTTCTCTTTCCTTGAGTTACAGTCAGAGAGACATGGACAACTATTTCAAAAGTATTGTCCGGATAGTATAAATTTAGCAGGTTTGACACGGAAATGGAAAAAATGAGATTGCAAAGATACTTGTCTGATGTGGGGTTTTGTTCAAGGCGTGATGCCGAAAACTTTATAAAGGCAGGAAAAATTCTGGTAAATGGAAAAAAGGCAATACTTGGCGATAAGGTTTCCGGAAAAGAGACAATTATCGTCGATGGCCGCAAGCTGCAGGTAAAAGAACCTTCCAAAAAGAAGATCATCGTTTTCAATAAACCCGGGAAGGTGGAATGCACCATGACGAAAAGCCCCTGGAGGAGAACACTGGTTGATTTCGATTTCGGTCCTGATCGGGTATTTCCTATTGGTCGACTGGACTATGAGTCTCATGGCCTGCTCCTGCTTACCAATGATGGAGAATTAGGCAATATCCTGGCTCATTCCAGCGGGCATGAAGAAGAATACCTGCTGACCATAAAAGAAACACCTGATTTAGAGGCGATCGCCCGCCTAAAACAAGGCATTCTGCACGGGAATGACCGGATCGTCGTTCCCGATGGTGTCGAACTGCTCCGGGATAATATTCTCAAATGTATATTCCGCATAGGCAAGACCAAGCATATACGCAAGATATGCGCTGCTGTCGGATTGGAGATTACTGATCTTCAGCGCAGTCGGATCGGTTTTATAGAATTGGGAGAGCTCGGCGCAGGGAAATGGAAAATGCTGGATGATGCTGAATATCGAGCGATAAAACAGAATGGCCTTGGTACAAGACCCGCCCAACGCAGAAAAGTAGTACAAGCACAACGATAAGACCGAAAGAAAGGTTGATCGCCGCAGCCGCCATTCCGACATCACAATCGTCAACTTCAATGATTTTTCTGATTACCTTAATCCTCAGCTCAAGGTTGGGACTGCTCTTTTCACGGGTCTCTGCAGCTCGGACGGCTGCAGTAATGCCCCCAGGACGGGTTTATGGCGTCCCGATGAACAGAGCAGTCCAGGCCTGGGCCAGAAATGCTGAGTTTCAGGGGTAATCAAAATGATTTTTTACTGGATCTGCTATGACTTGAATGCCGGATAATCTCCCTCCTACTTGACTGGCTGAGCAGAGGATTTACTTTTTTTATACATTAATCAGGTGAGTGCAGACCTTATTTGGGGGCGAGGATCTGCTTTGTGATCCTTAAATAAAATCAGGTGAGGTGAGACCATGAAAGGATTTTTAGTTTTGATAGCTATCCTTCCTCTGTTATTCTTATCGGGCTGCAGTAGAGAAGGAGTTGGAGGTGCGGCGATAGGAGCCGGAGCTGCCGGAGCCGCTTATGAATACCAGAACAAGCGGGCTATGGACAACCTCGAAGAAGATCTGGCGGCCGGACGGATAACCCAGGAGGAATATGAGCGCCGCAAAGATGAGATCGAAAGTAAATCGATTGTCTATTAGATACCCTCGGTTTTAAGCAGTTCGTTGATAGTTCGAGCCACCTCTTCCGGGTGATCCTCCGGCACAAAATGCTTGCCGTCTTCGATGCGGGTGAGGGAGCACTTCAAATCATGGGAGAGGCGATAACCATAGCCGATTTTCTGGAAGCGGTCGGCTGCTCCCCAGACTATCCGGGCCGGGATATTTAGCCGTGGCAGACTGTCGCTGATGGACATGGTATCGTGCACATCCAGGGACTGAACCTGGTGCAGAAAGTCAGCTGCGCCCTCTGCAGCGGCATAGTAAGGCCAGTGTTCGTGCATCGATTCCCGAACCCGGCTGGGTCTGTCGTGTCCCATGCTGATGAACTCTCTGAAAATACTTTTAAAGATGCTGTTTGGCAACTGTTTCATCAGTGAGCCTGCGACTTTTGCTATCCTGACTTCGGGAATGGGCCAGGAATCGTAGCATATCGCATTCATCAGCACCAGGCCAGCCACTCGCTGGGGATGCCGCACGGCGGCGATTTGCGCCACACCGCCCCCTAAATCGTGACCGATCAGCACGGCTTTTTCCAGACCCAGGGCCTGCATCCATGAAATGAGATAATCCGCCTGCCGGCCAACTGAAATGTCACAGTAGGGAGGAGGGATAATTAAAACAATGAACGCGGGATAAATAGATTGAAATTATCCGGGATATGATGGGAAGAGATGGGATTTTGTGGGAAAATGAATAAGCAGCTTCACTGAGTGAAAAGTCAAAATATGAAGAAAATTAAATTTTGGAAAATTTTAGAAGCGGCTTATTCTGATACTTTCTTTTTTTGTTTTTTACCTTGCGTTGTAAGTCTTCCTCTCAGGACATCAATCAAGTGGTGTGACATATCATAAGTGAGCCATTGCCAGCTTGCTATGCTGAGGCTCTTGCCACCTCTGCCATTCTTTAAAAAATGGTTCAAGGTGGCTTCCATAGTTTGATCGTCGTTTTTTTTCCATTCGCTTCTCAATGACCACCAGAGGCCGAAGATAAAACATAGCTGACTTAAGCTTGGCCTGTTCGACCTGGTGGCAATAACGGCGGCTTTTTCTATAAGCTGCTTACCTTCTTTTGTATCTTCCCATTTCCAGTCAGCATCTCTCCTGTTGGCTTTTCTATCGGCCTTTTCGGCGAGATTGCTAAGATATACCATTACGCTGTCAATCTGCCGTTTGCTGCGCAGTTCCTTGCAGCTATTAACACCTGCTTGTTTCCTCAAAATATCCCTGTAGGTATCGTTATCCAGCCCACACACCCTTTGCAGCGTTTTTATTTTCTTGATTTGGGTATTTGTTATCATCGGTCTCACCTTATTGATAATTATCCGTCAGTGCCGTTTCTGAGATAATCACTGCTTTTCACTGTTTCTTCTTTGTTTATTTTTGACAAAATAAGACTCTTGAGCTTGTGAGCCTCTGGATATTCCTCAGATCCAAATAGCTCAAGAACGATATCCAGAGCGGCAACGGCTTCAATCACTTTATTATTCACAGCTGGCCTTTCAAAGCATCCTTGGCAAATCAGTGTGTAAATGCTTTTCGCATTTTCGATGTATTTTTCGGGACTGTTTAAAGCTTTTGATTTGAGTTCCTCAACTTGCTTCTCTTGTTTTTCGAGACAAAGATTGAAGAGTTTTTCCAGCCCCATAAGGTAATTGTCTTTTTCTATGCTCTCGGTAAAAACCTCGAGGTCGGATCTGGTCAACAGTGTAACCAATGCTTTTAAAGCCCATTTTTCATCGTCTTGATTTTCGTGGAAATCTATAATCGTTTGAATGCTGAATGGTTCGATTTTTCTCTCTATCATTGTTAATTCCTCAAATGTATTGATATAAGACTATCCTATCGCGACCTGCTGGCCAGCTTCACCGCTTTCACTCTGGTATTCATTCAGAACATCACGAAGAACATCCTTTTTTTGCTTAGTTTCCTGGTCGGTGTTACCACTGCCCTGATCCTTCAGGAGCTTTGAAACTGTAGAGGTGGACAATCCACTTTTTTCGGCAAGAGCGGCCTTGGATATTCCCTTTCTCTTGCGCAAAACTTCAAGATTTCCAGTCCCAAAAGAAATCTCCACATCATCAATACTCACCTGTTTTTTCCCTGCAAACAGCGCCGTTTCCATAAGCCGAACAAGGATGGCTTTCAGGTCTTCATAGTTATGGCTGTTCTGGAGCTGGCTTATAGCTTCTATAGCTTCATTATCAAATACAGAGCCTACAGACTGACTAGTGAATGCTGTAATCTCATCTCGTGAAAGACCGCTCATCTGGATTGAATCAGATCGTAAACGGACTTCGGAAACACCAGGCTTATTCATGGGATTGGACTGACAAACAAGTATGACGCTGAATAATTCTGTCTCACCCTTCCATGACATTTCCCGCAGTCTTTTCAGTGAGCGAAGGGTCATTCCATGAAGATGATGAGCTTCCTCAATCACCAAAACAACATTCATCTTCGTTGATGCCTCACCTAATATCCGGCGCAGCTGCCGCGCCCGGATCTCACGTCCTCTTTTCGGCTTTTCGCTGCTCAAGTCAAGAATTAGCGCCTGTTCAATATCACTTATCAGGAGCTTGTTAATTTCGTTTGAATAGGGAGAGACGATTCGAGTATTTTGCAATTTACTAAGAGTAGAGTTCACTGCATTGCTCTTACCTATTCCGCGATCTCCTACTACAGTGATCATTGATCTATCCTCTACGGCCATTTTAACCACCTTGCCGATCCGCATGTAGTCACCGCTTTTGAGGACAAAATGTTTGAAAGGATTTCTGGAAAAACCAAACTCTGTCAGCAACTCTGTTTTTGATATTCTAGCCATGGATAGCTCTCCTATTCACATCTTCATTTGCTCTATTGACCCGGCTGGCAACTTCTTTGACGAATGCTCTGCTTAATTTATTGTCAATAAATAGCTGCTCCAGTTCGGCTCTCTTCTCGCTCCCGGCTTCCGGAATTATTCCGGTCAAGGTTGAGAATTCGGTCATTGCAACCTTGATGTCTCTGTAATTCTCGGTGTTGAAAATCCTTTCAAAAGCCTGTTCTTCCTTTATTCGAACAGGCATATTGATAACTCTTGTTTTTTGCTCATTCTCCTCGAATAAAGATTTTGTAATACTGATGTTATCACTCTCCTTTTTAAGCTTTTGCAGCGGCGTTTCCGTGTGCGCTTTGAATGTTCCTACAGGAAGTGGCCTGTGTAGTTCGACTTCATAGATTTTGCCGCTTTCGATATCTCTAACTTTGATCTCATCTGAGAGAACGCCGAGAAGAACTTCCACCTTGGCGTCATGCAAACCTTTCACTTCATAAACGGTGTGGTCCAAGGTGAAAGTTCCGTCTTTTTGAACTGTTCGAGGTATCCTCTTGTGTACCTCTTTAAAGGCATTTTCGGGTAAAGGTCTTATCCCGCCGTTCCGGCTGATCCTTCTCCACATTTGCTCACGAGAAACGTGCTTTTCGTAGCGGTGGCTCCGCTGGTTGTATTCTGTATTGAGGTAGGTACTGAATTGCTTATTCAACTCGGTCAAGCTGATTTCCCATTCTTTCCAGTTATCACGGAGGAAAAACTGCCTCTCGAACCTTTGCCAGTGGGTTCTCCAGGGCCTCTCCACTTTTCCGTGAGCATCTTTGTTTTTGGGTGTGCTCGGATCTATTTCAATCCTCAGGCGCTCAAAGTATTCGGCTGTTGAGTTTCCCCTCATCAGCGGGCCTAAGTCAGCTTTTATTTTGTCCGGTAGTCCGCAAAATGGTTTTGCACTGTTTTGTGTCCATGCCCGTTCAAGAAACAGGTAGAAGTCTTCTGCACATTCGCCGGTACCAACAGTGTAATGGGCAAAATTATAACCCGAATAATCATCAGTGACGGCGTAAAGCCATACGCGCAATTTGACGGGATTGGGTTTGTTCTTGTAGTTTTTGGTAGGCTCATTAAGCTTCAGTATATATTCACCATTTGGAAGGATCTTTTCTACATAAAAGACGCTGGACGTCGAGGCGTCAACATGATGCAGTTGATTGGGATACTCTGCCTGGTAACGCTGTATTCTGCGCTGTTTTTTGTGAAAGCCTAGCTGCCTTGCCATCCTGTTGATGCTGGATAATGAATAGTCAGGAGTCCCTTCTTTTATCAAATTGTTTTTCCTGGCCGCAGCATAAGCCTGATCGGTCGAAAGAGGCGGCGCATTGTCCGTAACCTTATGTTTAAGAGAATAAACCAGACGCGTCAGTTCCTGCAGCGCTTGAGTTTTTTCTGGTTCTTTTTTCCGCTTGCGGCCGGTTTCCAGTAAGCGCCGTAGCTGTTTTTCCGAACAGCCGAGAAGTTTTGCATACTTTCCAATGATGACACCTTTATGCCCCCACGGTGCATTAGCATGGGCTTCCCGGAACATATTAATGATGGATTGCTTGAAGGCCATTTTGATTCCTCTATTCGTCTATATCCGAGTAGTCATACCAGGAACGAAGGAGTACATTGAATGTTCCTTGGATTTGACGGAGCTCTTTATCTATTTCTGCCTGGAGGGGCATATCTTCTCTAAGCCGTTCATCATCCATCAGGAGGTTGGCCTTTGCTTCGATTAGATATACTGCTGAAGCGATCTCTTTTACTTGCTCCTGGCACCATTCAGGGGTTGTTTTTTTGGCGGGCTTGTATTTTTCGAGCTGCTTATTCTCATTGACCAGGGCGTCTCTTTCGGACCCTGAAAATCGGATAAAGCACACACCTTAAGCCAGAGACACGACTCTATGAGC
>JADQBJ010000001.1:0-70920 GCA_016278675.1 Desulfobulbaceae bacterium
GAAGTATCTAGGAGTAGACAGCAAATAGTGTACGCTTTAGCCGACTTTCAGGTTACTAAACTCCAGATATTAAAAGACAAGGAAAAGGGATACAAGCTATTAACCGGCCTTCCACGCCGGGAAAGCTGTTCCTGTAGATAGCCCGTAACACAAAGGCATCTCAGGCTATATTATTATTCATGACATCAACATCATAAGCTATTATCGTGAGGTTCGAATCCTCTAGGCTCGGCCATTATTTAATGAAACAAAAAAGTAATGTTTCAACTACCTACCTATTTCCTATTTAGACTGCACATCGCAGCCTTTAACCTCCTGCAAGAAATCCTGAAACAACACTCCATCAACAATCCACTGCCCTCTTTCACCAGGCAGCTTATGACCAAGGTTATTTTGAGCAACCCACTTTACAGCAGTCGAATAAGATACTGTTCGTCCAGTTTGTAACAGAATTTTTTGACGTGCTTTGGCAACAGATATGAAGTCGGATGGTTTATGCTGTTTTTTGATTGTAAGAATATCGGCTACGCCTTCTCGAAAAACGTGATTAAACGTGCCGTTTCGGGTGGTTATAGTGCAGTTAATCCTAAAGCTAACGTGTGTAACTGGATTTGCTTGGCATTGACCAGCACCAAGCCTTCCCGGATGCCGCTCTCTCGCAGGCATTCATCAACAGTGGAGGTGATATTTATGAAGCCGCGCCTTGAAGGGACTTCAAACCATAATTCCTTTCTGTAGCTCTTCATTTACACTCCTTATCTTTCTTTACGTTTTTCAATCACGACATTGTCTCTAAAAACCCTGGAATAGTATATATCAACATTTTACAGAATAACCAATCATCGCGAGTACCGCCGCATGGCTGCAGGGTCTTGATCTATTCCGAAAATCTGCAACTCTGCATCAAGTTTCTCGTATTTTAGAGTTTTTCTCACAGGTCCCATGAGAGTCTGGGTATCTGTTAAGGCTTTATTTTGGTGGGACATTCAGGTGAGGCTCAGTTTGTTTGAACAGCGTTTGCTGTTTTTAAAGTGGATGCTCTGCCTTTTATTGGATTGGCGGTGATATGATTTATATAGCGTTCACAGGCTGAAACAGTTGTGGAATAGGCAAATGCTAAAAAGACCAAAGGCTGGCTGGCATCTCACCCGCCTTTGGTCGGGAATTGCAGAACTAAACGCTCACCTTGGCTGGTAGCCGTCCGAGAGAGTCATCATAAAAGCGACGATGGCATCCTCTTCTTCATCCGTTAAACCTAGATCTCCAAGCTCATCAGAGTTGATATTCTTGGCGACCTCAGGAGGCGGCCAATCTTCTACATCTCTTGTATTGTAAAAATGAACAACCTCCTTCAATGACTTGAATACACCGTTGTGCGTAAAGGCTTTCGGAAAGTTTTTGCCATTGGCCTTCCCGACATTCCGCAGGGTCGGCACCTTGTGCTTGCCCATATTTTCGTCGGCCATATCGGCCCATTCAGGACGAGTCTGCAGAAATCCACCGAGGCCAGGGTCGATCCAGTCCTGCCCCAATGGATTGATGGGACTTCCATCATCCAGATATACCTTATCCATATCGTAGAATGGATTTTCCGGGTTTTTCGGAACCCCCAGGTTGTCGAATGTATTATCAGTAAACAACGGCAGCTCGTTGTTTGGCCCCAAATCACTGGGATGGCATGCCGAACACATGCCTTTGCCGTTGAACAGCGACAACCCCCATGCTTCCTGATCAGTCAATTCAGCCATCCCCGCGAGAAAATAATCGTATTTGGAGTTGAATGGGCTGACTTCCAATGATGCCTCATAGGCTGCAATGGACAGGCCAACGCGATCGTACGTCGCATCAACGGTTTCCGTAGTGCTGCAGTCGAGGGAGCCCTCTCCCCAGACTTCTTCGAAAAGCGCAGCATATTTTGAGGCTGCGACCTGTTCACAAACAGCCTGTTTACTCGGATTATTCTGTTCAACGGGATTCAGGAAAGGCCCCAGGGCCTGGTCGGCAGCAGGATTTCCAAGAGCCTCTCCCGTTGCGCGGCCATCCCAAAAATTGCCGCCGACAAATAGCCCTTCTACTTCATCGTAATGAAATATGGGGCTGAAAGCCGCGTAGGCTGCACTGGGCGGTTTTCGATTGCCGAATCGTTGCGGTACGGCTCCTCTGTACATAACCGTGTGCTTATTGACTCCAGGATTAGGCCCCGTGAAACCTGTAGCGGGTCCATGACAAGCGGCGCATGAAATGGAGTCAGGGCTTGAAATTTTATCGAAAAACAGTTTCTTGCCCAACTCCTCTTCCTGCGATAGACTTGCAGCAACGAAATTTGACCACGCAACGAAACCTATCGTAAAAATGGACAGTATCACAATCATCGACTTTGCAGGTATTCTCATATTCGCCTCCTTTTCTTTGATTGGCTGTTCGAGCATATCGGGTTTGAGCCACAAAAAATAAACTGCTGGTGGTATCACACTCGTTTTGTCCTGATTTTTTTTGTGATGAAAAATGGCTAACTGAATGGATCTCATGATAACTGCCTGGTGATGAGGGAGTTCCAGTTAATCGTCATACTCCCATGGCTCGCCTCATAATTGTCTCTCTCGTATCACCCCCTTTTTGTCGCTGTCAGACCAGCTGGCATTGTTTTGATCCTGTCGTTCTGTTAGGCTCCTTATGAGAATACCTCAATTTCCAGCTTCTGCCTGCTATGCCTTGTGATGGCTTGAATTTTATAATGGTCTTGCAGCCGGCTCATGTGTCTGAGGTATAAACTCTCTCGCTGAAGGCATGCGCCGGCATTCCTCTTGTCATCGAATGCTTATGCCTAGCTGGTATGTGCGAGCCCTGCGCCGAACGGTGAGATCCAGGCTGCTTTCACCCTGGATTGCTTCAACGATATCCCTGAGTCCCTCTTTCCCGCTTACTCCCCTGCCGTTCACCTGCAACACCAGATCACCACCATGGAGACCGAGATCTTTAAAAACGCTGCCGGTTTCGATGGAGCTGATCCTGAAGCCTTTTTTATGGTTCAACAGCCTTCCTTCTGCAATTTTCACCGCTTTCACCACCTTTTCAGGATTGCTCAGGGCAGAAGCGGTCTTTTGCCGGCTGAGCGTGTAGTGCAGATCCCGCTCCCCTCTCCTTACCGCCGCCGGTGAGCTTGATGCCGGTTGAGGCGAAGGTATCGGCAAAGTCCTGGCCACAGGCGAGGGAGAGCGGCCAAGCTTCATTGCGCCCTCACCCCCTGCGCTGGTGTATGTTATGCCATCGGGCAAAATCTTCCTGATAGTCATCCCATTATAGGTACTACCTTCACGGAAAAGAAATTGCCTTCCGTTGCGTTCATCTACAATGATAGCCACTTTGCCTGCCGAATTTCGGGATACTGCTGTTCCGATCAAGGTGATCGATTTCTCCGCAGCAGGAACTGCAGAGGAATGCCGCCTTTCATTTGAAACTGCCGAGCCTCTCTCACGGGCCGGCAGTGCATCGCCCAAGGAAAAAAACAGGAACATAGTGATCAGCAGGAAAGCCTGCATGGCTGTCAGCTTGAAAGACATGATAACACCTCATGTTGCTTGACAGATGGTTGGGTCGAGCATGCTTCGGTTTTTCAAGGAATCAGCCGACCGTTCCGCTAAGCACCCGGTCCCACGTGCAGGGCACGCATCATTTCATGATCTTCATGAGAAAGAATATGGCAGTGCCACACGTAACGCCCGGGCTTGTCGAAGGTGGCTTTGATTCTTGTGATCTGCCCCGGCAGTGCCGTCACCATATCCTTGGGCGCGTTTTCCACAATTTCTTCTGGTTTATCAACTGCAGCCCCATACGCATCTTCAGGGAACGGTGGATGGATGATTCGAAAACCTATCCCGTATGTGTCCATATTCCCGGCCACGGAGTTGTGCTGAACGGCAGGTTGCGTGACCAGATATATGCCATCATTCGCTGGACTTGATCCTTCGGGAATAAATCCATCCTCATCGCTGTTGCTATCCCAACTGATCTCCTGCCGGTCAAGCACCTCGAAATGCACAAGGTGCAGATGGATCGGGTGGGCATCTCCGGTGACATTCCAGATCTCCCACTCTTCCGTCGTATTCAACGCGGGGTTTTCCGTGGTTGGACTGTGCCAGCCGATGGATCCTTCCATTTGCCCTGTCAACCCAATGTCGGGATCGGAATATACCGGAGTATCCGGCCAGTTGATGGGATATCCCTGGTAATCGGTGGCCGGTTCCGCCGTCCCGAGCAGCGGCTGCAGTCTATCGAATTCATCCCTGCCCTCGAAAAGAGCCACCTTGCGGGTCCTGGTCGGGCTACCCACAGAAGGCCCAAATCCAATGCCATTGGGACTGGCATCAGACATGGAGGTATCCAAAGGCAACACGACATCGAAGGCCATAATGCGGTCGGTGAACTCGAAGAGCATTGGGCCCGGTATATCGCCACCAAAGGGCTCGTCGCCGGCGATATTCTTCATAATAACGCGATTGCCGGAAGTAACTGCCGCGAAATTGACAATGATGTCATAGCGGGCCCCCGGTTCGAACAGCAGGGTTTCCACGGTTGTCGGGCTGGAGGCCAGCCCCTGGTCGCTGCCGATGACGATGAACTCCAGGGGCCCTGCCGCGGTTGCAAAATCGGTTGCCTCAGCTGGCACCTCGAAAAACTGCAAGGCCATGAAGCGGCTGTCGCATCCGTTCAGCAGGCGCATGCGATAATTACGCGGCTCGACGTTTTCCTTGGGCCAGATCTTGCCGTTGACGACCATATGGTCACCGAAAAATTCGGCCAGAGCCGTCGGACCACCATTGGGAAATAGAGCCGGCGGCAGTATCGCTCCTTCAGCGGTAATGAAGTCGTCATAAAAAGGTTCTCCCGGATAGGCAGGATAGAAAAGCTCACCGGTGGCATAGAACATCCTGTCCTGAATGGCGTAAGCAAGCTCGTAGGGATAGGCCGGCAGGCTCAAAGGATTACCGGGCAGGCCGGTGTCGTATTCATCCCTGATGAAGTAAAACCCCGCCAGACCCGCATAGACGTTGAGCCTGGTGATTCCCAGGGCGTGGTCATGATACCACAGATTGCCCGCGGGCTGATCATTGTGGTAGATAAACTTCTTCTCCTCCCAGCGCGGTCCCCGAACCGAAGCCGGACCAAAGAAAAATTCGGGATTGCCGTCGAACGGGTAGTCGCTGTGACCGCCGTGCAGGTGAGGGACGATCGGAACGCCGGCGCTGGCGATGGTATATTCTTCATAGCCGTGCAGGCTATAGCACCAATGCAGATTGGTGTCCACCGGCAGCAGATGCGGCAGGAAGCCGCCGGGGCCGATGAGCTTGTTTTCCCACTTCACTTCGATGGGGACGCCGCTCTGCACCTCAAAGGTGCGCCCCGGCCAGTCGACTCCTCTTCCATTTCTGCCATATCCCCACACGGGGGTAGCCACGCGGTTGCCTTGTGCATCGCGCAATCCGGTAAACTGCGCCCCCTGCTCGATGGTGATTTTATATTCCCCCTTGTTGACGTTCTGCGCTGGAAACTTAAAGCTCGGATGGAGTGCATTCGGCGCCAGTTCGACGAATTTTTCTTGCAGCACGGGATCGCTCAATCCCAATGCCGCAGAAGTTGCAAATGCATTTTTCGGCAGGAGGCGCCAGGGCACCATCAAACCCAGGCCGGCGATCACCCCGCTTTGCAATACCCTTCTTCTGGTCAATGAATATTCCACTATGCTTTTACTCATAATCTACCCCCCTATGCTTGATATTTCGGCGGTCCACCTTCATCCGGCTTAGGCTTGTCGATTGTGATGAGGCAGCTAAGACCTTCTTGATGCTCACGGCCAAAAAAAATCGAATTCGCTGATGGCCGGACGAACAGCGCCAGCTGTCAGTGACATTGAGAGTTACCAATGGAGTAATAATTCTTTTTTGATCAATTCATGCCCTCTTATGAACGCATAAAGAAAGGGTTTACAAAAGGGGATTTCAAGAAATAAAGTTAGCCAACTGAAGGCTTTGAAAAGCGGCAAGCGGATACAGCATTGAAGAACTGAAATCCTGAGATCGATGAACCTGCAGGGTACTTGAAGTGCTGTGGTCGATGATTTCGGACAGCACGCAATGATATCTTCAATTTCATCACGAATCAGACGAAAAGGCAAGCTCAGAGAGTCATCCGAGGTTGATAAATATATTCTTGATGAGATGATTTCTTGGGAAATTAAGCAATGATTTTTTTGCCGAGGGTCCAGTCAGAGGAAAGAGTGAAAATCCTGATTTTATCACGGTTTGTTTCGGGGAGGCAGGGCGCACCCGTGTTGTAGTTTATGATTTCATGGCGTTACCTTGCATAAAGCCTCAAGCGGGCAACTGCGCTGAACAAAACAAGATTGCCCAGCAATCCGCCAACCATCCAGACCAGCGAGCTGAGAATAAAAGCTTCGGAACCCAGCGTCACCAAGACGAGATAGGCCAGCAGTGTGTAAAGTATAAAGTAGAGATACTTCTGCCGGCCAAAAGTGCGGATTGCGGCACGCGGCAAAACCAACCCTCCGAGCGCGGCGCCGAAACCAACAAAAATCAACCCGCAGAGCAGATAAAAAACTGGCGGTGTGGTGGCCGAGTGCAGTGCGTGCAAAAACTCATTGTGCGTGCCGAAGCCCAAACCGAATTGCGGACAGAGGGTCAGCGTCAACAGCCCTGCTGCCGCTTCAATCAGCGTCAATTTACCCCAGGTTTTCCACCACACTGGACACAGGTCACGTGTCACCCGCCAAACAATTTTCTCATCCAGCACCGCGGCGGGTGCCAATGGCTCGGCGGCAACAAATTCGGCAAACTCCTGCTCCAGCTGTTGTTCATTCTTGAGTTGAGTCACGTCGCTTCTCCTTGCCGGTCAGAATTTTGCGCAGTTTACGGATCGCCCGACTGATAACCTGCCTCGCGTTCTCCTCCGAAATCACCAGCTGTTCACCGATCTCGGCAAAGCTCATCTCCTGCTGAAAGCGCAAATCCAGTGCTTGGCGCTGGTTTGTGTTTAAGTGTTCCAGATTAACACTGGAAATATTGCCTGGCGACTGATCCGCCAGCGGCGCAGCATAGGCTTCCAGCGGTTTTCTAGAGCTGGTTATATGCGCCTGATAGCTGTTTCGCCGGCGGATATGATCAATCATGGCATTACGCGTTATTGTAAAAATCCAGGGGAGAAAAGGGATCTCCGTCCGGTATTTGCCTCTGGCGATATGCAATTTGGTAAAAACCGCCTGAAACACCTCTTCAGCTTCAGTCTGATCCTTTAATTTCGACATCAGGAAGCCGAAAATATGGCTTTTATGGCGTCGATATAACAACTCAAAAGCCTCCATGTCGTCAGTCGCGTAGGCCAGCATCAATTCCTCGTCGGTCAAATGGTGATCTCCTTCATTCTCTTCATTGTATAGTGTGTATTACGTCGCAGCGCAGAGATTTGTGACACTTTTTAGATGATTTCCGAACAGAACCAATAGAAAATGATATTTTCATAAACTGAAATGAGTGCCTGAAAATTAGAGCAGTTGTAAAGAGACATAGCGTAGGCAATTTGTTTGGTGCCAAAAAAAGAAATACCAGAGATCTTTGCCCTGTCTCAATTTTTACTTTACCACGCTTTTGACGTTAGAGGTGTACCTTATCGTTCAGGCCAGCTTTTTAGGCAATGAGGTTATTTACAAAGTGGAAACAACCAATCATGAGCCTTTTTCGTTTATATGCAAACGGCAAGCATACGGCCTCCGGGATTAACATCTTCATATTATCCAGGTACGCGTTTCGGAGATGAATTTTTTTTTTGTCACAAAAGCCGAATCTTCTCGTTCTAGTGAGTAAGCAGGTTCAATAACTCACAACCAAAGGAGAAAAAAATGAAAGCTTCATCAAAAGGATTTAAGGGCTTTGCAGGGACGGCTTTATTGTTGGTGGCAATTCTGGCGTTGCCGGGCGGTGCGTTGGCCCACTGCGACACCCTGGACGGCCCGGTGGTCGAAACTGCGCGGACTGCGCTCGACAAAGGGGATGTGACCACCCTGTTGAAATGGGTGAAGCCCGATCAGGAAGAGGTAATCAAAACCGCCTTCACACAAACCCTGAAGATGCGGGAAATGGGGCCCGAAGCCAAAGACTTTGCCGATCGGTATTTTTTCGAAACGCTGGTGCGCATTCATCGCGCTGGCGAAGGGGCTCCGTATACCGGTTTAAAGCCGGGGACCGCAGTCGATCCGGCCGTGGCTCTGGCGG
This sequence comes from Desulfobulbaceae bacterium, assembly GCA_016278675.1. Taxonomy (GTDB): domain Bacteria; phylum Desulfobacterota; class Desulfobulbia; order Desulfobulbales; family Desulfocapsaceae; genus Desulfopila_A. Next base: position 8,283 of record JADQBJ010000001.1, read on the forward strand.
ATCAGGCATTGGCAAATGGTTCTGTCGACAAACTGGTGAATGTATTGAGCAACGCCATGGCCAACGAGATTCGTGCGCGTTTTGCCAAGGCATACGAAAAGCAGAAACATGCAGATGCCAGCGTTGATGAGGGGCGTGAATTTGTTGAATCCTATGTTGTATTCACCCATTATGTCGAAGGGCTGCACGGTCTGATCAAGGCAGACGCCGGACTTCATGGCAAAGCCGCAGCCGGCCCGAAGAGCAAGCATGAACATTGATCCTCCGAAATGCAGCCGCAATTGTCTGCAGTCTGATCCGGACGTGGCCACCCGAGAACTTCAGTGTGACGTGGCCAGCTGATGGAAGTTTCGAAAGTCCGCCCTACATCTGTAAGGTGGACTTTTGACTTGGCATCCCAAAGTTTTTCCATGGACTCTTCACCGAAGCAGGGTCAATGATAATTGCCAAGCAATAATTGTGAAATTCAATTATCTGCAATTTTTCACAATTAGTTGCGGGAAAGGACAGATATCTGTTGAGGTGGGGCTTCTCTAGATATCTATTCTGTCGAGCAACCTCATTCGTTTTTCATCGAATCGGCGATTTTTCTCCCTGATTTTTTGGTGAAATTTCGCATAGGATTTATCAACTTTATTTTTTAATTTCAATCTCTTCTTAGCTATTTTCTCGCGTTTATCTTCCTGTGCCGACTCTCGCGCAAACTCATTTCTGGCATGGGATAATTCTCTGTGCAGTTCTCCCTCCAGTTTGATAATTTCCCGATCATGTTCCTTGCTGAGCTGATTCAATTCCCGTATTATCTTCTGTTGATCTTTTCCTTTCTCCCAGCCTTTGCCTTTTTCCCGGTCTTTCCCTCTTCGTTCCCCTTTGTCGCGATCTTCTCTGTCCCATTCTCCCTCTCGGCCATATCCATAACCACCCTCATATCCCCGTTTTGAAAGATCGATACCTGTATTCTCCTGTACAATTCTCTTTCCATCCTCTATTGCCTGGTCGACAACCTCCCGTAGAATATCCTCAACAATGTAATCAAGAGATTCATTATTCGCCGAATACACAACCTGAGACATACAGAAGAAGAAAACCGCTGCTAGTAATGTTCTCACAATGCTCTCCATTTTAAAAAAAAATCTTTATCGCTCTGTACTCAATACTTCATTAACACACCTTCCATTTATAAATAAAGCCTGATTTGGTTCTTCAAGAAACTCCCATCTATCTCTATTTTTTGCAAAAAAGCTTTTCTCTCCTCCAACAGGATACCCTTTGCGGGGACTTCAAACCACATTCTTTTCTATAGCTTATCCCTTTTAACACCCTATTGGTCTTTGAACAAAGAGCATCTCCGAACTCCGACAAGAAGTTGAATCCTCTGAGATTCATCATCTTCTGTTGACAGCGGCCCTCTGTGCCCGATCTGTGCGGACATTTCCCTGATCGGTCATTTATGACCACCCCCTAATATCCCGTTATCGATACTACTTTAGCAAATCTGGCTAAAATACGGTCAACACTGTCCTATGAGGCTACGGAACATCAAAACAACATTTATTATTTTACCATAATTACAACAACTTAACAGGCAACCACACTTTGGCATACCAATTGCTACTCATGATGTGCTGCAAGATAACAATTTTGGGACAAGCATCGACCGACTATGGCTGCCCCTTCCCGGGCAGACAATTTCCACCGATGCAATACGATGCCTTCATATAAAGATAAACCCAAAGCGAGGAGGTAGTATTTTGGCTAGAAATTTATTGGCAGGACGAAAATCCAACGGCGGGTTCAGCCTCAACGTCTTCACCGACGACGAGTGCCACGAGCTGCATCTCGCCACCCTCGAGGTTCTCGAGAAAACCGGGATGTTCGTCGAGGATCCGGAAGCTCTGGAGATGTTTGGGGACCACGGTGCAAACATCGATAAGGAGAAGAAGATCGCCAAGCTCCCCCCGTATATGGTTGAGGATGCGGTGCGGTCCGCCCCTCCGAAGGTCTTTCTCGCCGGCAGGAATCCCAAGAACGATTTTGTCATGGAGAACAGGCGTGTTGGATTCACCAATTTCGGCGAAGGCGTGCAGATCGTCGATGCGGAGACAGGGGAGCTGAGAAATACCACGAAGCAGGATGTTGCCGATACCGCCAAGGTTGTCGATTATCTCGATGAAATCGACGTCTACCTTCGCGCTGTCGGCGCCCATGAGGTGCCGCAGGAAGTTGCCCCCCTCCATAATGCCGAGGCCTTCTTCCCTAACACTTCCAAGCACTGTTTCATCGGTCCCATCGACGGATTCAATGTCAGGAAGCTGGTGGAGATGGCCAAGGTCATCGCCGGAGGTGCGAAAAATCTCAAGGAGCGTCCCCTGCTGTCCTTCAACACCTGTCCCGTTAGCCCGCTCAAGCTGGTGAAGGACGCCTGCGAGATCATCATGGAAGGTGCCCGCAACAATATTGCCGTCAATGTCCTGTCCATGGCCATGGCGGGCGGGTCGACCCCAGTCAACATGGCGGGCACGCTTGTGGATCATAATGCCGAGGTTCTGTCCGGCATCACCCTGGGGCAACTGACGGTCAAGGGTACCCCGATGATCTACGGCAGTTCGTCCACTGCCATGGATCTGCGCTTCGGCACCGCAGCCGTCGGTTCACCGGAGTGCGGTATGATCAATGCAGCCGTCGCCCGCCTCGGAAACTATTATGGTTTGCCGACCTGGGCGGCAGGTGGATAGGGCGACAGCAAGGTATGTGATGCCCAAAGCGGTCACGAAAAGACCATGACCGGCCTCTTGGCAGCGTTGGCAGGGACCAACCTGATTTACGGCGCGGGAATGATCGAGAGTGGAATGACCTTGGACTTTGGGCAGATGGTAATGGATGCGGAATTCGTGAGGATGATCAAATTTGCCGTAGGCGGAATACCAGTGAATGACGATACCCTTTCGGTTGATCTCATCAAGGAGGTGGGACAATTCAAGGATTATCTCGCTCATGATAACACCTACAAGCATATGCGCATGTATCCGCAGCCCAGACTGATGGACAGAAGAATGCGCGGAGACTGGGAGGTCGACGGGTCCATGGATCTCTATGCCAAAGCCATGGGATTTGCCAGGGAAATCCTGAAGAACCATAAGCCGGATCCGCTCTCCGATCACATGATAAGCGAACTGCGGGCGATCGTACTGGGTGCCGAAGAGGAACTGGGCATTTCTGCAAAGTAAGGAGAAAACAATGTCGGATATGAATGAAAAAATGCAACAGCTGGTGATTGCGGGTGACGCTTCGATGCTTGGCACCGTTATCCAACTGGCACTCGACACCGGCGCTCAGGCCGCGGATATCCTGGATGACGCCCTGCTGCCCGCCATGGATGTGGTCGGACGACGGATGAAAAGCGGCGAAATGTTTATACCGGAGGTCCTGCTCTCTGCCAGAACCATGCAATCCGGGCTGAAGATCCTCACTCCTCTGCTGGCTGAGGGGGGGAGTTCGAAAGCCGGCACCTGCGTTATCGGTACAGTGGAAGGCGACCTCCATGATATCGGTAAGAATCTCGTGGGCATGATGCTTGCCGGATCGGGCTTCAAGGTGATCGATCTGGGGATCGATGTCAAAAGCCCCGATTTCGCCAAGGCCATTGTCGAAAACGGAGCCGGCATACTGGGAATGTCAGCCTTATTGACGACCACCATGCCGAAAATGAAACAGACGATAGAGTATCTCAAGGAAGCCGGCCTGCGCGACAAGGTCAAGGTGCTGGTTGGCGGAGCGCCGATCACCGAACAGTACGCCAGGGATATAGGTGCGGACGGCTATGGTTTCAATGCCGCCGACGCCGTACAAAAGGCCAAGGAATTCGTGGCCGGTTAAGCTGCCGCCATCCCGTTTTTCACAAGGAGAAGATCAAGATGATTGTCGTAGGAGAGTTAATCAACGCCAGCCGCAAGAAAATCGGCGAGGCACTGACCGCCCAGGACTCCACGTACATCAAGTCCGTCGCCAGAGACCAGTTCGAGGCAGGTGCCAACTATATAGATGTCAACGCCGGCATCTTTGTCGAGGAGGAGCCGGAATACATCAAATGGCTGGTTGAGAATGTTCAGCAGGAAGTGAACGCGCCCTGCAGTATTGATAGTCCCAGCCCCAAGGCCATCGAGGCTGCGCTTTCGGTACATAAGGGAACCCCGATGATCAACTCCATCTCACTGGAGAAGGAGCGCTATGAGGCGATGCTGCCCATTGTGGCGGGCACGGACTTCAAAATCGTGGCGCTGTGTATGAGCGACGCGGGCATGCCCGAAACCGTCGACGACCGCCTGGCCATCGCCGATAAGCTGGTCAACGGCCTTGTCCGGAACCATGTCGAAATTGACAATATCTACGTCGATCCGTTGGTCCAGCCCATATCGACCAATAAGGACTTCGGTACCGGCTTTCTCGATTCTGTGGAGCAAATCGTCAAACGCTTCCCGGGAATACATACCATGTGCGGTCTTTCCAACATCTCTTTTGGTTTGCCCAACAGGCAGTTCCTCAATCAGCTGTTCGCCGTCATGGCCATATCCAAGGGGCTGGACGGCCTGATTATCAACCCACTCGACAAACGCATGATGGCAAATATGGTCGCGGCGGAGGTGTTGGCCGGCAAGGATGACTACTGCATGTGTTATCTACAGGGACACAGAGCGGGCCGCTTCGAACTGTAACATGATATTTCACGCGAATGAATGGGGGACAGATCGGATGTGATCATGCGGACTCTAAATCCGCTCAGCCGGGTGCAACTCCCGGGTTCCCCTCCATTTTTTCCGGGATTTGCGAATAACAGGAGAGAGTAAAATGATTGAACAGGTTGTTATAGAATCGGCAAGCCAGTGTCTGAAGAAAGGCAGCAAAACAGAGGCGGTAGCGCTGGCCAGGCAGGTCATCGACAAAGGCGGCGATCCCGTCGAACTCATGAACATGGCTTTCATCCCGGCAATCAACGAGGTGGGCGACCTTTTCGGCCGCGGCCAGTTGTTTCTGCCGGAGCTGATCATCGCGGCAGACGTGATGAAGGCAGTGACCGACATCGTCAATGAGACCATCAGCGCCACAACGACGGTTAAGTCCACCAAGGGGACCATCCTGATCGCCACGGTAAAGGGCGATGTGCACGACATCGGCAAATGCATCGTCACCTCCCTGCTGCAGGCCAACGGCTTTACCGTTCATGATATCGGCCGCGACATCGATACCGCCAAGATCATCGAAGACGCGGTGAAATTCAATGCCGACATCATCGGCACCAGCGCCCTGCTGACCACCACCATGCCTTGCCAGAAGGACCTCGAGGACATGCTCAAAGCAAAGGGATTGCGGGACAGGTTCAAAACGATGGTTGGTGGCGCCCCGGTCACGCCGAGGTGGGCCGCCCGCATCGGTGCCGACGCCTATGCCGAAGACGCCCAGGATGGTGTACGCAAAACCGAAGAGCTCCTCGGACTGTCAGTAAACTGATTCACCTGCATGGAGAGTCCACTCATGGACATCGTATTTTCCGAAACGCAAAAGAGAAGACTGCGGGAGTTGGGGGCAACAGGAGACGAAACCAAGACCGTCTTTGCCACCGGCAAGGATCGGGATCACGGTTATCAGGCCACGGAAAAGAGGCTGGTAAAGAGCGAACGGCAGCGTCTGCATTACTTTTGCAACACCACCAGGCGCTCCCGGGTGACGATACTGGAGCAGAAGCTGGCCAGCGAACTTACGTCTGCGGGCTTTGTCCAGGTGACCAGCCCGATCCTCATGTCCAGATCTTCGCTTGCGAGAATGGGAACAACCGCTGATCACCCTCTGTTCTCCCAAATATTCTGGCTGGATGACAACAGATGTCTGCGGCCGATGCTGGCGCCCCACCTCTACGAGGTCGTCCGCGAACTGCTTCGTCTGAATGAGGGGCTCGTTCGTCTCTTCGAGATCGGCCCCTGCTTCAGGAAAGAGTCGCATGGAGCCCGGCACTCCAATGAGTTTACCATGCTCAACCTTGCCGAATTCGGTTTACCGGAAGCCGGCAGAAGGGAGCGAATAGAGGAGTTGGCCGCCGCGGTCATGCACTATGCCGGTATCATCGACTATGAGTTTGCAGGGGAAGATTCTGAGATCTATGGAGAGACCATGGATGTCGTCGCCGGGAAAACCGGCATGGAGCTGGGATCGAGCGCCATGGGCCCCCATCCTCTGGACGCCAACTGGCGGATCAATACCACATGGGTGGGTGTCGGCTTCGGCATCGAGCGACTGGTTATGGCTGGAGACGGTGAGACGAACATGGGAAGGCTGGCCAGGAGCTTCACCTATCTCGATGGCATCAGGCTCAACATCTAGTTCCTGTAAGCTGTTGCTGCTGCGCCTGATCTGAAAACGACATTCTTACCCGGAGGTTGCCAAGTGAACACTCTCATCCGCCACGACCGACTCGACACCATTCTGCAACGGGCCGAGCACAATAATGCCCTGACATATGAAGAGATACGGTTCCTCCTTTCCATCTCCGAGGCCTCCGCCCGGAAGCAGCTGTTTGCCGCAGCACGCCGAATTCGGGAGCGCCATTTCGGAAACAGGGTGTTCCTCTACGGCTTCCTCTATTTCAACACAGCCTGCTGCAATGACTGTCTGTTCTGCAACTACCGTAAATCCAACACCTCCGTGGCACGCTACCGCAAATCCTCAGCGGAGATTACCGATGTCATCGAGGAACTGAAGGGCAGCGGTGTCCATCTGGTAGATCTGACCATGGGGGAAATAGCGGAAGACCGTGTGGGTGCACAGATGGAATATTCACGGCTCATCTCTGCCGTACGTCTGGCTCAACAGAAAGGCGATGTGCCTGTGATGGTCTCGCCGGGTGTGGTTCCGCCGCCGATCATGGAGCAACTGGCCGAGGCAGGAGCGACTTGGTACGCCTGTTACCAGGAAACATACAACAGGTCACTCTTTTCCCGAATACGTGTAAGTCAGGATTACGATACGCGAATGGCCGCGAAAAAGCGCGCCAGGAAACGGGGCATGCTCATTGAGGAAGGAATGCTCATCGGCATCGGCGAATCCCTGGACGACCGGGCAGAGAACATCGCGGCCATGCGCAGGCTCGGGGCCGACCAGATACGGGTCATGACTCTGGTCCCGCAGCCGGGCACTCCCATGGCCCATCTGACTCCGCTGGATGATATGCAGGAACGCATTGCCATTGCCGTGATGCGGCTGGCAATGCCCGACCGGCTGATACCCGCTTCGCTCGACGTCGGCGGCCTGGCCGGACTGCGGAACCGGCTCGATGCCGGAGCAAACGTGGTTTCGTCCCTGGTCATCCCGGGCAGGGGACTGGCGGGCGTGGCTAATCACGCGCTCGATATCGAACAGGCCCGCAGGACCCCGACGGCGATAGAGCCGATTTTATCGAACTGCCGACTTGAGTCGGCGAGTCTGAAAGAATACAGGAGTTGGATTGCATACCGAAAAAACACCTACTCCGCAACCCGGAAGGTGGCATGATGAGCAGCGCCAAGGAGAGCCAGACCAAGCGCTTTTACCGCACCCGGGTGAACCTGTTCAGCCTGATCGGCAAGATGAAACTCTGGCCTTCCAGAAGCGGCGTACTTCACGGCATCAAGTCCATAGAGCTTTTCGGCAATCAGGCCATGATTACGACCCATTGCCACAAAAGCTTCATGATCAACAATTCCCGCAACAGCCGAGCCGCCAGGGCGTTGCGCAACAAATTCTTCAGCAGGCCTTGCCCCATCTGCCGCGTTCCGGAATGGAAGTTGGAAAAATATTCCTCCACCCGCTTCAACCGCCATTATGGATCTTCACTGCACAATGAACCCGGACAAGCCGCTGCGGTCGGCACTGCGACCGGGGCGTGAAAGGTGCCATGATGCGTATTGCCATAGTTGGCGGGAAACTGCAGGGAATGGAGGCCGCTTACCTGGCGGGCAAGGCGGGATGGCAAACCGTTCTCATCGACAAACGTCTCGATGTTCCTGCAGCGGGACTGTGCGATCAGGTCGTTACCGCGGATATCTGCAGCAGAGACGAGGTATCGGAAGTGTTGAGAGAGGTTGATCTGATATTGCCTGCGCTGGAAAACAGGGCGGCACTTTCGGCATTGCAGAAAATGGCGGACACCCAGGCCCTGCCGCTTGCCTTTGATGCAACCGCTTATTCGCTCTCCTCCTCGAAAAGCGCCTCCAACAATTTCTTCAAAAATTTGGGTTTTCACGTTCCTGCTCCCTATCCCCAGTGCGGGTTCCCCATTCTGGTGAAACCGAATAGCCGGAGCGGCAGCAGTGGCGTGAGGGTAATTACCAGCTCCAGTGAATTAAGGAAGACATTCGGCCCGAAAGGCTTGCCCGATGACTGGATTGCCCAGAAGTTTCTAAGCGGACCGTCATATTCCCTGGAGGTTATCGGCACAGGCGGCCATTATGTCACCCATCAGGTTACCGAGCTGCATATGGATGCGATTTTCGACTGCAAGGGTGTAACGGCCCCGGCAAGGATACCGGAGGAGTTGCGGCTCTCCTTCGAGCATATCAGCCGGAGGATGGCAAACGCCCTTGAGTTGACCGGGATCATGGATGTGGAGGTCATCTGGCATAAAGGCCGATTGTATATCCTCGAAATCGACGCCCGCCTGCCCAGTCAGACCCCGATGGCTGTTTATTGGTCGACCGGAGCAAATATGCTCGAAAGCCTCGCAGCCGTCTACTGTCAGGAAACGGCAGCCTTACCCGGCCCCGACCACTGTCGTTCGCTCTGGCGTCCGATTAGGCTCGAACACATCCGGGTTTCTGAGAATTTGCTCGAAATCGCCGGCGAACATATTATGGCCCAGGGGGGTGCGATGCAGGTAGTGGAAAACTTTTTCGGGGCTGCGGAGGCAATCACCGATTTCCAGCCGGGCCGGTCTGGCATGGTCGCCACCCTGATCCACACCGGGGAAAGCCCCGAGAGCCTGCTCGCCGCGCGTCTGGTGACCCTGGAAAACATCCGGCACCATTTCGGACTTGCCCGGGTTATCGATTCCCAGCCGCATATACCAGAGGCGGTACACTAGACCATGACACGGCTAAAAACAGACGACATTGGCCACATTGCCGGGGATCTCCAGGCTTACGACCGTCGCCTGCGGAGCAATCTGGGCATATCTCTGGCGAATTTGGCCTGCCGCGCTGCAGGTCTGCCGCTAGCCGATCGCTCAGATCACCTGCGGGGCCTGCGTGTTACAGCCGTGCCGATGACTTGTGGCCAGGGTGTCATAGACACATTTAGCCAGACACTCTGCGGAATCGCCAGGCTGCTGGGATTTACAGCCGCCGTCACCGAACTCAACGACGTTGCCGGCCTGGCCCGAGCCTTTGAATCCGAAAGCGACATCATCCTGGTGGCCGATGATGCCCGTTTTATCGCCTTCAACACCCGTACGCGCAAGGTTGTGGACAATGGCGAGGCCACCGGCAGTGGTTTTGCCACGGGTCTTGCATATATGGCAGGAAGCGTTGAGGACCGTCCTGTACTGGTTCTGGGCTGCGGACCGGTGGGCAAAAGCTGCGCCCGGAAAGTCGCCGAACTCGGAGGCAGGGTGACCATCTATGACATAGTGCCCGAGCGCTGCCGCCGCTTCGCCGCGGATAATCACGATCTGGACATAACCATTGCCGACAGCCTCTCATCCGCCCTGGCGGGCCACGATCTGATCCTTGAGGCTACACCGGCAGCTGACATTATCGGGGCGGAGATGATCCTCGATTCAACGCTCGTTGCAGCCCCGGGCGTGCCCTGCGGCGTCAGCGCGAAAGGCAGGGAATTTCTTGGCGGCCGCCTGCTTTGGGATCCGTTGCAGATAGGGGTTGCCACAATGCTGATGGAGGCAGTGCAAGATCAATGGGCATAACAGTAGGAAAAAGATTGACAGGGCTTCCGGCGACGAAAGCAAGAATAAACAGAAGCTGATGAAGGAGATAAAATGCCAAAAATTCTAACCAGATTCGGTGACGGCTACAAAGTCGAATTAACCGAAGATGAGGTGAGAGCCGACATCGAGGAAGGAACAAATGATGCCGCCTCCCGGGCGGGCATCGCCCCGCTTGCCGAGGATGAGATGCAGCATATCCTCGAAATATTCAAAAATCAGGACAAGCTGGTCGGGGTTGAATCCGGCAAAGAGGTCGTCATGACCTATGATGGCATGGCCTCCAAGATCCGCCGAGCCCATATCGTCATCGACAGAGTGCAGTCGTTGCAGGTATTCGAGCGGGCCATGGGCGCCGACACCCTGGAGCTGACCCATATCGACTACAGCTACAAACCGTGCAAGCCCATAGTCGGCTTCGAACTGCCAGATATGGACCTTTTGCTCAATTCCACCGTCGCTCCGGTATTTTACGGCGCCATGCCCAACCTGGGGCTCTACAGCCAACCCGACGGACCCTGCCCTAATCCCGCCGACCTCCTGCCCCTGGGCAAGATCGACGAGGCCAGACAGGCCTACGAAGAGGCGATCGAGCATTCGGTGAGCGATATCGTCTACGTGGCCTCGGCAATGTATGAGGCGGGAGTCGACGGCATCAACATCGACACCGTCGGAGCAGCCGGAGACGCAGACTTTCTTGCCGCTCTGCAAGCCACCGAGATCTTGAGAGAGAAATATCCCGACATCGGCATCGAGATGGGCATGGCCGGCGAATTCGTTCTTGGCATGCACGGTGACCTCAGCTGGCATGGGGTCAAGCTGGCGGGACTCTATCCCCAGGATCAGGTCAAACTTGCCAAGGAGGCCGGTGCCACTATTTTCGGTCCCGCCATCAATATCGTGACCAGCGGAACCCTGCCCTGGAATATCGCCCGTTCGGTGACCTTTTGCAAGGCCTGTTCCGAAGCCTCCGAGATTCCGGTCCACGCCAATCTTGGCATGGGGGTATGCGGCATCCCGCTAACCCTGACCGTCCCGGTCGATGCGTTGTCCCGCGCCACCAAGGCCCACGTCGAGATCTGCCGTCTCGACGGGTTGTAGGTAGGCGTAGGCGATCCTTACGGCATGCATGCTGCGCATGCACTCGTTGCGGGAATGGGCGGAGTACGTACTACCGGAGATCTGGTAGCGCGTCTGCAACTGAACCGCGGCATGAGAATAGATGCAGCGAAAGCATATGTGGCCGAAAAACTGGGCGTGGCCGTATCAGACATCAATGACCCTATTGTCATGGGGGAAATTCGGGAGGATATGAAAATTTTCAGGATCTCTGAAGGACAGGGAACCGTGGATGGCATTGCCGCCAAATACAACATTGGCAAACTCCTGGATCTCGATATCAATTGCGTCCGCCGTTTTCTTCAGAATACCGGCCTCGGTTGACAGCAAAGGAACAGCCTGGCGCGAAAGCTGATGCCACACTGCCCTGCCTTGCGGCAATTTCCAACACCGTTGTGCAGGGCCGGTTTTTTTTTCATAAGAACATGAGAGGAATTTTGACCCAATGAACGATTACAGGCCAATTGAAACCGACTGGAATTACCAGGCAACCCTCGATCGCCGGCATAAGTACATGTCGCCATCGCTGGGCACCTTCACCGCATTCCAGAAGCCCGTGGTGCTGAAACGGGCGGAGATGCAGTATGTTTATGACGAAAATGACAAAAAATACCTTGACTGTCTCGCCCAGAATCTCTGCATCAGCATCGGTCACAGCCATCCGCTGGTGAACCGGGAGGCCAAGAAGCAGATGGACCAGATGGTGCACTGCACCACCATGTACTATCAGGCTGTTCCGGCGCATTTCGCCGAAGAGCTGGTGGCCACCATGCCTCCGGGAGAAGACTGGGTGGTCCACTTTGTCAACAGCGGCGCCGAAGCCAACGACCTGGCTATGCTGATGGCGCGGCTGTACACCGGCAACTACGAAATGCTCGCCCTGCGCAACAGCTTTCACGGCCTGCATTTCGGCGCCATGTCGCTCACCGGGGTCAAGACCTGTCGTCACAGCGTGCCTGCGGCCGGCGGCATCACCCATGTCCATAACCCGGACCAGTACCGGGGCGTTCACGGCGCCACCGTCAAGCCCTATCTCAGGGAAATCGATATCACCATCAACAGTTCCACTCCGGGTGAAATAGCGGGTTTCATCGCCGAGCCGGTCCAGGGATACGGCGGCGTCATTCCCCTGCCCGAGGGCTATCTGGCCGGCGCCTTCGAGCAGGTGCGGGCGGCGGGCGGCGTCTGCATAATCGACGAGGTGCAGACCGGCTTCGGCCGCATGGGCTCGCATATGTGGGGATTCGAGTCCCATAACGTCATGCCCGATATCGTCGTGATGGCCAAAGGCATCGGCAACGGCTACCCGCTGGCGGCCGTGGTTGCCAGACGCGAAGTGGCCGAAGCCATGGCCAGGAAGAAATTCTTCAATACCTATGGTTCCAACCCGGTGGCATGCGCGGCGGGACGTGCCGTGCTCAGGGCCATCGAAGAAGACAAGATGATGGCCAATGTACGCGAGGCAGGCACTCATCTCGAAAAAAAAATGCTGGAACTGAAAGAAAAATACAGCATAATCGGAGACTTCCGCGGACGGGGGCTGATGCGCGGCATTGAGTTCGTCAAGGACCGGACCACCAGAGAACCCGCCCCTGAAGAGGCGGCACAAGTAGCCGAATGGAACAAGGACAACGGACTGATCGTTGGGCGCGGCGGAGTGTATGGCAACATCATCCGCATCAATCCGCCAATCTGCGCCACCAGAGATGATATGCAGTTTGTTGCCGAAGTTATCGAGAACAGCTGCTCCAGACTCTAAAGCGGGCCACCTTACATGACCGGCCAACCCTCGGGCACCGTCCCCACGGGAGCGGGCACCTGTAAATTGCAATTCAACAGCTTCAGTTGTTGTTTATGATGGAGGATACAAGCATGTCTGTACATGAAAATAACCGTTATTTCTTCCCCGTGGATGATCCGGCGATGGAAAGCGATGCCGTGAAACTCAAATACTTTGTAGGCGGGCAGTGGCGTATATCGGCCGGCGAGGCCTATATGCCGTGCTACAACCCATCCACCGGTGAAATCATCGCCTACGCTCCGCAATGTACCGCCGCAGAAGTCGAAGCGGCCATTGCCGCGGCAAAGAATGCCTTCCCTGCCTGGGCTGATACCCCGGTACCCAAGAGGGTGCAAGTGCTCTTCAAGATGAAAACCCTGGTGGAGCAGCATTTCCAGGAATTAACCCACCTGCTTGCCAAGGAACAGGGCAAGAAATGGATGGAGGCCTACGGTGATCTGGTCAAGGTCCTCGAGGTGGTCGAGTTTGCCTGCGGCGCTCCGTATCTCATGTCGGGTGAGTCTCTGATGAACGTCAGCAACGGCTACGATACCGTGCAGTTCCGCCAGTCCGTAGGTGTCTTCGCCGGTATCGCCCCCTGGAATTTTCCGGCGATGATCCCCCACGGCTGGATGGCGCCCATCTGCATCGCCAGCGGAAACTGCATGGTGCTGAAGGCGGCCAGCTTCGTGCCCCAGTCCTCCATGCGGCTGATGGAGCTGTGGCATGAAGCCGGCCTGCCCGCCGGGGTCCTCAACGTGGTCACCGCAGGCCGCAACGAAGCCGAAATCCTGCTGCGCCACCAGGATATCGCCGGGGTGAGCTTTGTCGGCTCGACCAAGGTAGGTAAGCATATCTACGCCACCGCTTCGGCCAACGGCAAGCGGGTCCAGGCCTTAACCGAGGCCAAAAACCATGCCCTGGTGTTGCGCGACTGTAAGCTCGAACGCACGGCAAGGGGCATAATCAATGCCTTCTGCGGTTGCGCCGGCGAGCGCTGCATGGCCCTGCCGGTCATCGTGGTTGAAAACTGTATCGCTGATGAGTTGGTCGCCATGCTGAAAAAATTGACCGCCGAGATAAAACTCGGCCCGGCCTATGACAAAACCGCCGACATGGGACCGGTGGTCAACGCGGGACATAAGAAATTCGTATTGGCATGGATTGAGAAGGGCATCGAGGAAGGGGCGGAACTGGTCCTCGACGGCCGCAATCCCGAAGTACCGGAAGGGTGTGAAAACGGCTTTTTCATCGGGCCTACCATCTTCGATCGCGTTACCGAAGAAATGGCGGTGGGCCGGGAGGAGATCTTCGGCCCGGTGCTCTGCGTCAAACGTGTGGATAATTTCGCCGAAGGCCTTGCCGTCATGAACAACAGCAGGTTCGCAAACGGATCGGTCATCTACACTCAGAACGGTTACTACGCCCGCAAGTTCGCCAAGGAAACCGATGGCGGCATGGTCGGCATCAATGTCGGAATACCGGTGCCCCTGGGCATTTTCGGCTTCACCGGACATAAACAATCGTTCTTCGGCGACCTGCACTGCATGGGCCGCGACGGCTTCGCCTTCTATACCGAGACCAAAAACGTCACTTCCACCTGGTTCTCGGAAGACGAGGAGATCATCGGCAAGGTCGACACCTGGGACGGTACCATCGCCTCCCTTCCGGATGACAAGGACTGAGGCATGGCAGGAAAATCCAGACTCAATCTGCACCCGCGAGGCCTCAGCGTTGAGGTCCTGCCCCATACCACGGTGCTGCAGGCCTTGAAAAAATTGGGCATTGATGTGCGCAGCGACTGCGGTGGGACCGGTCGCTGCGGTAAATGCCTTATCATCTGCCATGAGCGGGACTCCCTGGCGCCCCCGGGGGCCGGTGAAGCCGATTTGCTGAACTCCGCCGGGCTACGCCAGGGTTACAGGATGGCCTGCCAGGCGGAAATTGTGGGGAAGGCAACTGTCTCCCTGGTTGAGACAGCAGAGGACGGCTGCACAACGCCTGGAAAAACGATAACAGCAACACGTACTCCACCCAACCCGGCAGTCAGGCGAATCCATCTCGCAGCTGACACCGTAGTCGAAGAAGATTCGGTTTTCGACCGGCTTCTCGCTGGTATTCGCGCCAAGGTGGCTGGGCAAATTCCATCGGGTGCAGCAGATGATATTTACGCATTCGAGTTAAGCGCCCTGCAGCACCTGAGCACAATTAAGGAAAGTACGGGGCTTACCCTGGTCGTTCATGAGGTCAGGGGCATTACCGCCGTCCTCGAAGGAAACCGGGCCGCAAGCCTGGGTCTGGCCGTCGATATCGGCACCACCACCATCGCCGTCTATCTCTGCGATCTCACTGACGGCACACTGCTGACCTCGGCTTCAAGCTTCAATCCGCAGCGCAGCAGCGGCGATGATGTCATCAGCCGCATCAGCGCCGCCGCGCAGAATGACGAGGCCCTGCGGCGGCTGCAGAAATCGGTAGCGGGAAGTATCAATCTTCTGGCCACGCGCTGCCTGGAGCACAGTGGTGTCGCAGCCGATGCAATCGATGAGGTCGTTGTGGTGGGAAACACTACCATGCAGACGATTTTCACCGGAATTTCCCCGGAGAGTCTGGGCAGATCGCCCTATCTCCCCACTATCAGCAGGCCACTGAACCTGCGGGCAAAAGACCTCGGCCTGACCTTAACCCCTGGTACGAATGTCTATGTCTTTCCCGTCATTTCCGCTTTTCTTGGGGGCGACGCGGTCGGTGCCGCCCTGGGAGATTTCCTTCATCTTCAGGACAAAACGACGCTCATCATCGACATCGGCACCAATGGCGAAATTATGCTGGGTAACAGAGAGAAGGTATTGGCCACCAGTTGCGCCACCGGTCCGGCTCTTGAAGGAGCCAGCATCTCCTGCGGCATGAGGGCAATCAATGGCGCCATCGACCGGGTTATAAGAGATGAGCATACCGGAGAACTACTGTGCCGAACCATTGGCGAAGAAATTGGTTACCAGCCTTCGGGAATTTGCGGCTCGGGCCTCATTGACGCCATGGCCACACTGCGCACCATGGGCATTCTTTTGGAATCAGGCCGTTTGCTGGAGGGATGTCCGGGGGTCATCTGCGACGACTCGGGCATCGGCCAGGCCTATGTGCTCGTGCCTGAAGAAAAAAGTGGCACCGGCAGTGCAATCGTCATCACCCTCAGGGATATCAGGGCTTTTCAGCTGGCAAAATCCGCTCTGGCGGTTGGAATTGAAAAACTGCTTGACGTACTCGAGGTCGACGAAGTACATCGCACCGTCATTACCGGGGCTTTCGGCGCCCATTTCGATTGGCGAAACGGGGTGGCAGTCGGCATGATACCGGCAAGAGTTACCCACGGGGAAACATACAGCGTCAAAAACCTAGCCGGCGTGGGGGCCGTTTTAGCCCTACTGGATAAAGGCCGGCGCAGGCAGGCTGAAAAGCTGGCCGCCCAGTGTCACTGTATCGATCTGGCTATGGACCAGGATTTCAACGACCGGTTTGTCGCCGGAACCCGCTTTCCCTCACTTTAAATTTTATTCGAGGGCTTATTGGAAATCATTGATACCATAACACTGCAACTTGAACATGACAAAATAGTCAGGGCCATTTTTCAGGATACCATATCAGGTCTCTGCTGGAGCGAAAAAGTTCGCCGCACACTCTCTTCTGTAAAACGGCTCTTGATTCCACGGGCAATTTTCAGATGGTTTGAGGTTGACAGGGTGGGGAGCGCATCTGTCATTCTTCGCGATCCGCACGGCAATGAGCGCATTTCGTTGGAAATCGGCCCTCATGCCGGAATCCTTGCCGGTGCGCACATGGTTCTTGGCAGCGTGGTAACTCTCGGCGGCGAACTGGATGAAAGGATTACCCTTCTCAATAAATCGAGTGATATTCTGGAGGCCTATCTGGCCGATTGCATTGGTGTCTACGGCTTGTTGCAGGTCAGCCGCGTCGTTTACAGCCAGGTCGAACACTTTGCCGCCCAAAAGGACTGGGGCATCAGCCCGGTGATGAGCCCGGGCGCCATTCACGGCTGGAACCTGGAGGAGCAAAAAGCTTTCTGCTCAATACTGCCCATAGATCAAATCGGTGTTACCATGAACGACAGTGGAGTACTTATTCCGCACAAGTCTGTCTCCTTCATCATCGGCATCGGTCCCGGCTATACCGCCGATAAAGTCGTGATCCCCTGCCATGTCTGCACCAATACCGGCGTCTGCTGGTGCAAATATTGATCGGAGACTTTATAAACCCACAGATATCCAAAAAGAAGCCAGATCTTCACTGGCCATAATGTTTGAGAAAGTGAAGAGGGATGATATTTATGGTATAGTACAGACCCCAAAAGGGGTATATAACTGCCTAGGACTTTTTTCACTGATTCCTGTTTCTTGTTACGGGGCTTTGGACAGTAATGCACTAATATCCACAAGCAATGTTGAGCCGGAGAACGAAAGTATACGAATCCCATGGCACAAAACAACGAACGACAAAATAAAGATATTGAACAACTGAAACGCAACAATGAAACCTTGTCCAGGCGACTGAAACAATTGTCAACGCTTCTGGACAATCTCCCGGGTATGGCTTTTCGCTGCCTCAACGATGCCGATTTAACCTTCGAGTATGCCAGCCGGGGAGCTAAAAGCATCATTGGCTTCTCTCCCGAGCAGATCGTTAATATCTATGCCTTCCGCCAGCTGGTGCACAAGGAGGACCAGGCACGCAATGTTGAAATAATAAAGAACCTGAGCCCTGAGAATAACCGTTATGTCCTGATCTACCGCATGCAATCAGCCTGGGGCGAGTATCGCTGGATTCATGAACAGGGCAAGGCCATCTTTTCGGAGGAGGGAACCCTTCAAGCAATAGATGGACTGCTCACCGACATAACTGATCAAAAGAATGAAGAGATAAAGCTTCGTGAAGAAAATAACCGATTACGTTTTTCCATCAACGAGAGGTACCGGCTCGGTGAAATCATCGGCAAGAGCGAAGCGATCCAGGCTGTCTACAAACGTATTGTCAAGGCGGCCGGGACCCCGGCACCGGTGATCATCCACGGCGAGTCTGGAACAGGCAAGGAGCTCGCCGCCAGAACTATTCATGACTTAAGCGACAGAAAAGACAACCCATTTATTGCTATCAACTGCGGTGCCATTCCCGAGAATCTGCTGGAAAGCGAGTTCTTCGGGCATATGCGCGGCGCGTTTTCCGGTGCCCATGCCGACAGGGAAGGTTATCTCATGGCTGCCGACAACGGCACCTTGTTTCTCGACGAGATCGGTGAAATGTCGATTCCCCTGCAGATAAAACTGCTCAGGGTTCTTGACGGCAAAGGATTCACCCCTGTTGGCGCCAACAAACGTTATGCCTCGAATTTCAGACTTATTTCGGCAACCAACAAGGATCTTGCCCAGATGGTTAGATCCGGCAGCATGCGCGAAGATTTCTACTATCGTATCAATACAGTACCGATACTTATGCCGCCCCTGCGTGAACGACTCGAGGATCTGCCGTTGCTGATCGATCATTTTCTCAAGTTGTTTGGAGAAGAGATTGACGAGGAGATACAGCTTTCACCAAAGTTTTACTACAAACTGGAAAATCACCACTGGTCAGGCAACGTCCGCGAGCTGCTCAATGTGATACGTCGTTATGTCACCTTCAAAGAGATCAGCTTCAATCCATCTATCGTAACCCTACCCCGTCAGGATTATCAGGCTCCTTACACCTCGAGAGGTAAACAATCTAACGGATCGCCTCCTGCATCAGATGAGATCGCCCAATTTGAACGGAAAATGATCCTCAATGCCTTAAGCAACAATCATTGGCACATGGGACGGACCGCAAGGGCACTGGGGATCAGCAGGCGAACCCTGCAACGCCGTGTCAACAGATACAACCTGAAATAATCCTCCGACGGGCAGTTTTGTCCACCTATATAGTATTGAAAACATTAACATATCTACCGCAAGGGACCAATATCAGGACACAGTTGTCCGGTCCATCATACAGGAAAACCACGACAAAAGAAATATTTTAGCGGTTTTTCAGAGCGATAAGCGTCTCATCACGCATGGCATGACTTTTGCTAATACAGTTTCACCCGATGTCAAGACTCAGTTTCAAATTATCGGGCCATCAAAATCCGATTTATCCTTCAACTTCAGGAATGGGTCGCGGAAAATGAGACTTCAGCAGAGACAACCTATCGTTATTTTAACGAGCAAGACTCAATCCCAACTCACACTCCACCACCGTTCTCCAGCAAAACAGGCTTGGCCGACGTGCATGTCATCTTGCAGCGGCTCTCTATATGTCAATGAAAGTAGGTTATCGTTTACTGTCGGGAAAAACCATAAAGTATATTTTATTCTGATGGTATGGGTTGCCGGTAAAAACAAGCCGACATGCCTTGTGACCTAAGTGTCGTAAATTCTTAACCCAATACCTGTAATTGGATGCAACAAGGAGGATGGAAAATGGCTTCAACGGAACGTCTCGAAACCACGGCTGACTCCGTGGCAATACCTGATACAACCAATTTTTTGGAAAAGTACCTCGGTAAAATGGATCCGGTCCTTTTTTGGTCAACCGCGGTGATTATCCTGGCATCGGTCATTTTTGGCGCTGTGGCCCCTGAACGGTTCGATGGCGTACTCTCCAGTTTCCAAAAAGTGATAACGACAAACTTCAACTGGTTTTTCATTCTCTCGGTTGCCATCTACCTTGGTGTCTGCATGTATGTCGCTTTCAGCAAATACGGGGATCTCAAGCTGGGTAAAGATGACGAAAAGCCGGAATTCAGCTACTTTTCCTGGATTGCCATGTTGTTCAGCTGCGGGGTCGGCGTCGGATATGCCTTCTGGGCTGTGGGCGAACCGATCATGCACTATATGAATACCCCTTATCTGGCAGAGTCCCAGACTCCTGCAGCCATGCCGGTCGCCATCCAGATAGGCGTCATGCATTGGGGACTTCACGCCTGGGCAGTATTCGCCCTGGTCGGGCTGGCGATTGCATTTCCGGCATACCGGCTGGGCAAGCCGATGAATGTTTCCATATCTCTCTACGGTCTTTTCGGCGATAAAATCACCGGCAGTCCTTTTGGCCGATTTGTCGAATTCCTGGCCGCCTTCGCCACGGTGGCAGGCGTCAGCACCGCCCTTGGCTTGGGAATTATCAGCATCAATGCCGGCATCAAGCACCTTTTCGGCACAGGCTTAGACACCTTCGGCATGGTGGTGTTCATGCTCCTTCTTATCATTGCCTATATCATCTCGGCGGTATCGGGCATTGAAAAGGGCATTAAAAATCTGAGCAATATCAATGTATGGGTCGCATTTATCTGGGGTGCGTTCATCCTGATGATGGGACCGACCACCGACCTGCTCAACCTGACGGTCCAGACCACCGGCAGCTATATCAACAATTTCGTGTACGCCACCTTCTGGACTGACTTTCATGACAAGACCCCCTGGCTCGGATGGTGGACGGTGTTCTACTGGATCTGGTGGATTTCCTGGGGACCTTTCTGCGGCGGATTCGTGGCTCGCATCTCACGAGGAAGAACCATTCGCGAATTCATCCTGGGCGTAACCCTGGTACCCACCATCGTGGCACTGGTATGGTTCAGCGTCATCGGCGGGGCGGCACAGTATGCCGAGATAGGCGGAACCGCTCCGATGGCCGAGGCTCTGAAGGCGGATATG
This sequence comes from Desulfobulbaceae bacterium, assembly GCA_016278675.1. Lineage (GTDB taxonomy): Bacteria > Desulfobacterota > Desulfobulbia > Desulfobulbales > Desulfocapsaceae > Desulfopila_A. The sequence goes on from JADQBJ010000001.1 coordinate 28,879, forward strand.
GGATCGGGGATCTACGTTCTGCTATCGAGTTTCCCCTTTGGCGATATCATGGGCTGGGTCGTTTTTGTCAATTTGCTGATTTTCCTGATTACTTCAGCTGACTCCGCCTCCTTCTTCGTGGCAATGCAAATGGCCCGAGGCAGCATGGAGCCAAGCACCCTCATGAAGCTCATCTGGGGCGGATTCATCGGTTCCCTGGCCTTGGTCCTGCTAATAAGCGGAGGGTTGCAGGCCTTGCAGAAGGCGGCCATTATTGCCGGAGCGCCTTTTTCGTTGATCATCTTCTTGATGATCTTCTCGCTCTTCAAGATGCTGCGGCAAGCACATGCTAAAGAATTAGCGGAGAGATGATTAAGCGGATTAACTAAGAAATTGAACCACTATCAAACAGAAGAGGATGTATTATGTGCCGGACGAGGACTCCTGTGAAAAAACTGCAATACGGCAACGAAAATTTGTACAGCCAAATCCAACAGGATGCCCTGTTGCTCATCGAATCCTACGGAGTAGCTGTCTCCAGGCAAACTGCCGAAAAACTTCTCAAGGCCATGCCCGTCGATGAGGCAGAGCAGATTGCCTACACCGAAGATACCGGCAGGTTTTACATTTCCCAGGACGTTGTGGAGAAATGTCTAGATAGAGTCAGGCAGGGTATGGAGTTCTGGCCCGCCGGTCTGGGAACCGGGGGCATGGCCGCCTACATTGTCGATAAAAACGGACCCAGGTCTCCTGAGATCAGCGACATGAAACGTTTGGCCGAGCTGTTCGGCAAAACCGACATATTCACAAATCTGCAGTCATCGTTCAATGTCTGCGCCAGGATTAAACGGACCGATATCGCCAAGCGGGAGCGTGTCGAGGTCACCGTTATCGACGACATGATCGCCGGGGCCAACGGTAAGCTCATCATGCCCACGGTTCTCTCCGATGCGGCCTACGACCGATTGCGATACTTCTCCAGCCAGGGGCATAAGGTCGGCGTCGCCCTGAGCATAATATCCACCTATATGACCATCAGCGACGAGATGGTCGATCCATTCCTCAAGGCGACAACAAGAGGATTGCCCTATATCATGAACTCCATGCCTATTGGGGGATTGACCGGCCCCTACAGCATGAGTTCCCTTGCAACCCTGGCCCAGGCCGAAGCCCTCTTCGGTCTGGTGCTGGGTCAATTGATCAAACCGGGAATACTCTGCATCAATGCAGCAATGCCGACCATTGCCGACATGACCAGTAAGGATATGCCGATGATGTTCGGCAGCATTTCCAATACCATGCTTAATATCCTGCTAGCCGAGGTCAATATGTTTCTGGGTATTCCCTGCTGCCAGAGCGCCTGCAGTCACCACCGGGACAGCCTCGACGATGAGGCGATCACCAGAAGCGGTGAGATCTTCGGCCTGGTCAATCAGTATGACTATCATCTGCTGCGCCATCTGTTCGGTTTTTCGTCGCAACTCAACGACTTCAGTATAGAAAATATGGAGAGGCAGATCAGCCTGTATCATGAAATATGCGCCAATCCTCCAGACGTCGAAATTCCTGCGCCGGCTCAGCATGATGCCGGCGGACTCGAAGCGATATTCGAAGGGTTCGGGCGCCGCGATTTCCGCAATCTCGATCATACTCTGCTGAATATCGGCAAATCGTTCACGGGCTAGACTCACTTCATCGAGGTACTGAGACCAGATATGGCTCGGTTTCGGTATAATCACCAAACAGGAGTCCAAAATCAATCCTTCGGCATTTTTCCCAAAATTCCATTTATAAGCCCTAATACCGAACGAACATCCCCTTTCCAGTTTTTCGAAATTTCCGGTCCGTGAGTTGACTAAAAATGCTTTCAGGATGATTTATTGCAATAGGAGTCGTGGTGTTTTACCTTGGACTACAAGTTTGGAAAACACTTGGGCCATAATATAAACCCAAAAAGGATCAACCGAGCAGGAAAATAAGGGAAATACCAGTTTGAGAAAAACTCAACAATGCCGACCGCATATACCGGTAACCGATTTGCATAATGAGCGGTTTGATATGGTGGTTCAGACATTGCTGAAGAGCGGAGCTAAGAGTGTGCTCGATCTTGGTTGCGGAGCCGGTGAACTCCTGGTTCGCCTGATGAACGAAAAACAATTCAGGAAAATAGTTGGTATCGATACCTCAGAGGAGGCACTGGCCGGGGCAAGATCCATGTTTTCTCAACCCGACGTGGGTGTTGATAAGCGCCTCTCCATTTTTCAGGCTTCTTACACTTCTTTTGACGAAGACATGGCTGGTTTCGATGCCGCCGTAATGGTGGAAACCATTGAACATCTTGAGCCCCAGCGTTTGTCCGCCGTTGAGAAGGTTGTCTTTTCCTGCTGCAGGCCGAAAACAGTAATCATCACCACCCCCAATCAAGAGTATAATGTGCTGCATGGCGTCCCCGAGGGCGAGTTCAGACATCCCGGGCATCTCTTTGAATGGTCCCGGGCAAAGTTCAGAAGCTGGGCGGAGGGCGTAGCCGGACGCACAGGCTACCACCCCAGTTTCGACGATATCGGGCCTTTTAATCCGGTATTCGGCAGCTCGTCCCAGATGGTGACATTTACAAGGTCGTGACGATATTTTGTGCGGGCAAGCTGGTATTCTGCTCAGTTGTCGATCGCAGCTTACGATCACTTTGTGGCAACTTTTTACGATAAATCAAAATCCATCACAGAGGGTTTCTCAAAACATCGGGGTAATTTCCACATCAGGGCTACATCCTTGACCGGAATTTCACATGTCCATCCGAATTCGCGGGCAAGATGACAAAGGGTTTCTTCCCGGTAAAACACCACGTGGGTTGGATCCCGACGATAATGCCAGGAAGCAAACCGGGGATCGTCGGTCTGAAAGCAGGTCATAACCGCCAACCACCCCCCAGGCCGCAACAGGCTGTCCAGGCGTTTGAATTCTTTTGCCGGGTGATGAAAGTGTTCAATGGTTTCAGTGCAGGTTATGAAGTCGTAGAGATCACTCAACGGTTCCTGATCCGGAAAAAAATGCAGGTCAAACAAACTCATGCGGTGTCCCGCTTCACCCAGCATACTTGCCAATGCCGGTCCCGGTCCACATCCGTAATCCAGCCCCTTTGCTTGCCGTGGGAGGCGCTGCAGCAGAGGAGCGGTAAGTTTGGACAGGAAATGCCGATACTTCGGGTCGTCCGGGTTGTTCCGATGCAGGCAATAGTACGCATATTCTTCCTCTATCGCGACCCTATCAGCCGGATCCAGAAAAGTTGCCAGGCAGATATCGCATCGCCAATAGCTTTTACTGTCTAAGCTGGTAAAAATATGTGCCGAAAGCGTATTGCAGACAATACACCGTCGCTGTATCTGGTAAAGGTGATATCCTTTGCTGAGGCTGGCTGATTGATCCATATGACTCTTCCCGTTTAAGCTAGAAGTTATGTTCAATGACCTCTGTCCCTAATTGTTCCAAGATCTTCTGTTCCCATTTGTTTTTATGCGTACTCTCTCACCCTGACGTCTATCGTTCTGCCATAATGCTTTCCGAGGTGGTTCTTTGTAAATCTGTACGCAAGTTCAGTGCCAAACACCTCTCGTGCTGTGTTATTTTGTTGTTGCTGCACCTTGTTTTTTTAAAGATCTTATCCTAGAGAGTCAGATAATAACGTTAAGGTGGTATGGTGATTAACGAAGCCATGGGTAGAACAAGCATGCTGTGGATAAAAGGTGCGGGAAAACCGGAACTAACCCACAAAACGGCCACCGTCCGTCCGATATAGTATTGCAGACACATGCCGAGAAGAGGTAGGATGAAATAAAAATTTACTGCAGCTACCGGCAATCGCGGTGACCCTTAATGATCTGGAACTTTTTTCTCTACCTTCTCTACGGCCTGGCTTTTTTTACCCTTGGCGTAGCTATTCTCTCGAGAGATATCCGCTTGAGCGAACTCGGCATAGCGCGAATTATCTGGTTGCTTGCCACCTTCGGAATCATCCATGGGTTTCATGAGTGGCTCGATTTACTCAGTCAGCTTTATCCCCACATTTCGCCGGCCTCCTTTTCCCTGTTGCGCCTTGTCGTCGTCAGCTTCTCTTTTCTATTCCTCCTCTATTTCGGAATATTTCTGAATATCATCACCTTGTACGGTGATCAAGCCCTTAAAAGCACTCCGCCTCTGATTAAGGGATTGGTGGGGGTTTCCGCTCTGACGCTGATACTGGTTGCCCTGGTTTTTGATGTCGGCAGCGGTAAAGATATTCATGTGCGCATTTTCGTTGCATTTCCCGGTGCGTTGTTAGCGGGAATCGGCTTGATTTTCTACTCAAGGACGGTACGGCTATTTTCCGCGAATGTTGCAGTAAACTTTATCCTGGCCGGAAGCTTTATGGTCTGCTACGCCTTTCTGACCGGGGTGGTGCCCTCCGATGTGGTTGTACCCGGGATTGGCGTCAAAATCGTCATGTTCAGAGGAATATGTGCTTTTTTCATCATGATTTTCACCATACGGGCCCTCTCTGTGTTCAGCCTTGAACAGCGGGAACTTGTCAATGAACAGCTGCAGCGATTCTCACAATCGGAGAAACTGGCCTCAATGGGTATTCTGGCAGCTGGAATCTCCCATGAAATCAACAACCCCCTGGCCAATATTTCTCTGAACCTCGAGATGCTCAAAGATCTGTTGAAAGCTGACGAAAAAATTGACAGAAAGGTGTCGGCCATTGAAAGAAATGTCAACAGGGCCTCGAGGATTGCCAGGGAACTGCTGCACTTTTCCCGGGAAAAGGAAACCGCACTGGAGCCAACGGACATAAACAAGGTGATTAAAAGCAGCATAGATTTGTTAAAAACACAGAAATTGAGTACAATTATTCATCCCCACCTTCAAAATGTTCCTGAAATATTGGGTATCCCATGGAAACTTGAGGAAGTGATAATAAATCTGCTGATGAACAGTATCGATTCCTGCACTGAAAAGGGCAGAATCGATGTCGAAACCTATTTTGAAAACGGATATGTTAAAATTGTGATAACAGATACAGGTCAGGGAATAGCAGAGGAAAATCTCACCAAGATCTTTGATCCATTCTTTACCACCAAGGAGATTGGTAAGGGCACGGGGCTTGGGCTGTCGGTATGCTATAATATTGTACAGCAGCATGGCGGCAATATATCCCTGGCGAGCGGCGAACATGGGGGTGCGGTCGCATCTTTATCTTTTCCGGTGAAGCCCGATGAGCAATAAAAATATTCTGGTTGTCGACGATGATCGCGACCTTCGTGAAGGCATTGTCGAGATTCTCGAAGACAATGGTTTTGAGGCAATCGGCTGCGAAACCGCCGAAGCGGCACTGCAAAAAATTAAGATCCAGGCTCCGCAGCTCGTGGTAGTTGACAACATGATGCCGGGAATGGGGGGAATGGCCTTTATTTCGCTGCTCAAAAACAACTACCCCAACATCAAAATCATCATGATAACGGCCTTTTCAACAGTGGATAATGCTGTGGCGGCAATGAAAGGCGGTGCCGACGATTACCTCGCCAAACCCTTTAGAAGAGATGAACTCCTTGTTGCTGTAAGACGCAATCTCGAAGAGTTGAAGTTTGAAAAACAGCAGCAGCCCGATCCGGAATTGGATGAAGCACTTGCCTGCCTTTCCAATCAGATACGAAGGCAAATCCTGGCGGCGCTCTTCTTGAAAAAAGAGATGCGTTTTATGGATATCACCAGATACCTGGAGATCAGTGATCACACCAAGGTGAACTTTCATCTCAAAAACCTTAAAACCAACCAGCTCGTCGCCCAAGGCAGAGATAAAACCTACCAGCTCACTTCTCAGGGAGAAAAAATGGTGGAAATGCTTCACCTCTTTTCTCAAAAGATATCTTATTAATTCAGTACCATCGTTCTCCATTGTGAAGAATGCTTCACAGAAAAGCATGTTCTGTGAGTAACCTTTATCTGGAACAGCCCGTACAATAGCACTACACTCTAATTTACAGTCAGCAGTATGGTTTGTCATACTCCCCCCACCCCTCAACAAAGGAGAAGTATATGAAAAAGGCGGCGGTTCTAACTCTCGCGGGAATTTTTTCTCTCAGTGCAACGGCTTTCGCAGCCGATCAGGTCCTGGTCAGCTCCAAAACTGATTCGCCTATCGTGCTGGACGGAGTCGCGGATACCATTTGGGATTCAGCTAAAAAAATCACGGTCACCGTTGATGAACTCCCTTACGAGCCAAGCAACGGATACCAGGGAATGACCAGCACCGATGTCTCAGTGAAATCTCTCTATGACGACGAGTATGTGTATTTTCTTATTACCTACAAAGATCCGACCAAAAGCCTTGCTCGTTTTCCATGGGTCAAGCAAGAGGATGGTTCCTGGAAAAAACTCTCCAACAAAGACAGTACAGGGCACGACAATACTTACTACGAAGATAAATTCGCCATGTTCTGGAATATCAGCACCAAGGGTTTTGAGGAAGACGGCTGTATGATAGCCTGTCATCTGGATGAGCCCGGCGACACCTCGGCAGGACGAAAATATACCGACTCCCCAGGCGAGACCATTGACATGTGGCATGCTAAATTTGTCCGCTCATTACCTATGGGTATGTTCGACGATCAGTATGTCGACGACAACACAGATCCTAAAGAGAACGCAGGTTGGGGCAGGAAAGGCGACACCGGTAAAAGTGGTTACGAAAACAATGACAGCGCCGACAAGTCCAGGCCGGCATATATGAACCTTAACCCGACTGTGGAGGAGATGTACTATGTCATTCCCAGCAAGAAAGTTCCATTTGTCGACAATTTCGAGCCGGGTGAAGTGGCTCCCGGAATTGATATTGCTCCGATGATGGGGGGGCGTGCGGATATCCTCTCCCGCAACTATTACCAAAATGGCACCTGGACCCTGGAAGTGATGCGGTCACTCAAAACAGAGGGTGAAAACGCCGACACTCAGGATGTCCAGTTTACCGATAAATCCAAAGGCTTTCCCTTTGGAATTGCAGTCTTCGATAACTCCCAGATCAATCATCTCTTTCATGTTGAGACCCTGGAGCTGCAGTTTAAATAATAGCCACAGAATTTCATAGGTAACTCCCGCCTTCATCAGCTCTTTCAAAGGAGCTGATGAAGGAAGATGGTTCACTCTCCTCATCAATCAATAGGCGAAATCGTTAAATACCGGCCTGACGCTGTTTTTCCAGTCATGGTAATATAAATTGAGTTTCTGCTCTGCAGGCGTCTCGCCGCTTTTCACAATCTCCCATAGATTACTCAAATAGATGGACTCATCATGGCCTGCACTATCGATACGGGCACGCTTTTTTAAGCCGGTTTCAGCGATATTCATCACCCGCTCCGCCAGGTCCTGCAAGGTTCCCGCCGGTGTCCTGGTCTTCAAACCATAACGCGGCGCTTCGGCGCGAAGCTGCTCGCGTTCTCCTGCCTTCCAGTCGGCAACCAGGTCCCAGGCGGCATCAAGGCAATCCCGGTCATAGAGGACCCCCACCCAAAAAGCAGGCAGTGCACATAGACTGTTCCAGGATCCGGCATCGGCCCCGCGCATCTCCAGAAAGCGCTTCATACGGACCTCGGGAAATGCCGTGGTCAAATGGTCTTCCCAATCGGCTATAGTCGGAAGTTCCCCTGGGAGAGCAGGTAGTCTGCCTGCAAGAAAATCACGAAAAGACTGACCGGCTGCATCGATATAACGTCCATGCCGGCGCACAAAATACATAGGCACATCGAGCATGTAGTCAACATATCGCTCAAAACCCATGCCATCCTCAAAAACAAAGGGCAGCATGCCGCATCTTGCCGGATCGGTATCGCGCCAGATAACGGAGCGATAGCTCAAATAGCCATTCGGTTTACCCTCGCTGAAGGGAGAATTGGCAAACAGCGCCGTTGCCAGCGGCTGAAGGGCCAGAGAAACGCGAAATTTCTTGATCATGTCTGCTTCGTCGCTGAAATCAAGATTGACCTGTACGGTTGCAGTGCGTACCATCATGTCCAGACCGAGGTTGCCGACACGCGGCATATATTTCCGCATGATCCGGTAACGATCCTTGGGCATCCAGGGCATTTCATCACGACGCCATAACGGAGTAAAGCCCATTCCCAGAAATCCGACACCTAAAGGTCTGGCCACGCTCTTAATCTGATGCAGATGGGTATGTACTTCATTGCAGGTCTGGTGAAGGTTTTCCAGGGCCTCTCCGGAGAGCTCCAGCTGTCCTCCGGGTTCCAGGGTTATCGAACCACCTTTGCCGCTCAAGGAGATGATATTGCCATTCTCCTCAACCGGTTGCCAGCCGAATGTATGGCAAAGGGCCTGTAAGATTACGGCAATACCGGGATCACCATCATATTCCAGGGGTGAAAGATCGTCCATGTGGTATCCGAATTTTTCATACTCGGTGCCGATTCGCCAGTTTTCGGGCAGTTTTGAACCGGCTTCCAGATACTCGACCAGTTCGGATTCGTTTTTTATAGTTATCATTGCCTTAATTTTTTTACGTAAATGTTGGCGAAATACAATCCTGGTTACAGGGCGCTGCCGATAGAGCATTTTCTTCGATTTATCGATCATGCAACTACACTGTTCATTGTATTCCTCAAAGTTAAGGGAAAAACAGCTACGGGCGCCTATGGTTGATCGTGGTAAATGGCCTAATGTCCTTGTTATTGTGGATTTTCGTGAAAAAGCGAATCCTTGAGATCGAAAAACTCAACGGCATTCCTCCAGGTGATTTTTTCCAGAGCATCGGCTGTAATATCGGTTTCCTGCAAAACCTTGAGCTCTCTGTCCCAGGCATAAGGTATATTGGGGAAATCAGATCCATACATTATCCTGTCCGGTCGATAACGGCCAAGTTCGATCTTTCCCTTGATCGGGAAGTAATCGTTAATAACCATAGTGGTATCAAGCCAGAGGTTGTCGAATTTTTCAATTAAGCGTTTATACTCCGCCACTTCATCAAAACCCAGATGAGGTACACAGATTCTCAGCTCTGGAAAATCCTTTAATACCCGTTCAAGTTCTTCGGCACGGCAGAGCTGATAGGGGTCGCAATTATAGGCCGTGCTTTTCGGTTCTCTGCCTATATGCATTATAAGTGGTTTTCTATTGGTGCTGCAGCACTCATACAGAATATCCATCTGATCGGAATTTACTTCAAAACATTGAACATGGGCGTGGAGTTTTAGTCCACCCAGCCCGGTATCGAAGGCTTCCTGTAAAATTCTGCCGGCATCTTTTTCGCCGGGATATACAGTGGCCATACCAGTGACCCTGTCGACATAGGCTCTACATTGCTCGGACATATAACTGTTTAACTGACGCGCTATACCGGGTTTGTGGGCATACTGCAGAGCAATGATATGGTGTACTCCCCTGGACAGCAGAAAATCGAAGATTTGCCGGGAATTCAGTCTATACCTGATTTTCCAGGCATTCTCATCAAACCACTTCCAGATTGCCGAAAAAATCGTATCGGGGAAAATATGTACATGAGTATCGACAATAGCGGGAAGGTCCGCGGCAACCTCTGAACCCTCCTGATCATTGATTATCGGCATGTTTGGCTGTAGCATTTTGCACGATTTTAATCCTGTTTATTCTGGTAATTAATTGAAAATAACCTTTAGTTAGGTTCTTTCAAGATGCCTGCTTCAATATCAACTCTCCATAAGGTGTCATCATAGACTATCCGAACAGAGCCGGCTTTTCCATATTTTTTAAAGGGGAATCCAAGGCTTAAGATGATAAAGAAGATATTTTTACTCGGATCAGGCCTTAACACTGAAGGTATGCTCGAGAAGTTCCATAATCCTATCGGCAATGATGGCGAACAATGCCGCAATAACGGAACCCTGAAGGATAAACGCCGGGTTATCCGAGGCCAATCCCGTGATGATCGGTGCCCCCAACCCTCCGGCACCAATGGTCGCGCCGATGGTTGCCGTACCTATGTTTATAATCACCGAGGTCTTGATGCCAGCCATGATCACCGGAAATGACAATGGCATCTCCACCCGCCACAGGGCCTGCTGTTCGCTCATCCCCATGCCGATAGCGGCTTCACGGACAGCCGGGCTGACCGCTTCCAGGCCACTGATGGTATTGCGGACAATCGGCAATAGACCATAAAGGAAAAGTGCAACGATTGTGGGTTTGACCCCAAAACCCAGTACTGGTACGGCAAGCGCCAGTACAGCCACTGGCGGAAAGGTCTGCCCTATCGAAACAAGACCATTGAGGCCCTGCAGAAAATCACGGCCATAGCTTCTGGTAACCAGCGCACCCAGTCCAACCCCAATCACTATAGAAAAGATACTCGAAATTGCGACCATCACCAGATGTTCCCAACTCAGACGCCATAAACTGACCCGAGGGTAAAGATACTCCGAGAGACCGGGATATAGAGATGACAGTAACCATTCCCAGACCCCAGTCCAGGAGTTTAACAGAATAAACAACAGGAGAGCTGATACCAGCAGCAGACTATGATAGTATGGTTTCTGCATTTTTATCCGAGTATTCCTCAGGATTCAAGAACATCGGCCAACCTGATCTCGCCCTGGAGTTTATACTGTTCATCCACTACCGGCAGACACACCACCCCCTGCTGGACGAACATTGACAGCGTCTGTTTCAGACTGTAGTTGTCACGCACTGAAACTTCGGAGAGATCAACTTCCACCAGATCATCCTCTATTTTGAAGGAATAGTCTGTACGCTTATGTCCGTCAATCCAGCCAACCAGACGGCCATCCTCCTCCGTGACCCAAAGATAACGGGCACACTGATTCTCTTCCATATGCCTGAATTTGGCTACCAGGGCTTCCGGTTTAACTTGCCGCGTCACTGAATGTGCCGGATGTATAAAATCCCCGGTAGAGAAACGGGAGAGCCGTTTAAGCGCTCTGTCCAGACCAACGAACTTTTTGACGAATGTATTTGCCGGTGAAGACAGGATTTGTTCGGGAGGTGCGTATTGTACCAGCCTTCCCTCTCTGAGCAATGCCACCTTTGTTCCAAGGCGGACGGCCTCATCAATATCATGGGTTACGAAGACTATGGTTTTTCGCAATTCTTTCTGAATTGTCAGAAACTGATTCTGCAGGTGCTCGCGGTTTATCGGGTCAAGGGCTCCAAAAGGTTCGTCCATCAGCAGGATTTCCGGGTCTGCGGCAAGCGCTCTGGCAACTCCGATCCGTTGAGCCTGGCCTCCCGATAATTCAGCCGGATATTTACCGGCATATTCGCGAGGATCCAGTTCCAGAAGTTCCAGAAGATCATTTCCCCGCCTGGCACATTGAGATTCCCCCCACTTCAAAAGTCTTGGAACGACCAGAATGTTCTCCATGACGGTCATATGGGGAAACAATCCTATACTTTGGATCACATAGCCTATATTACGGCGTAGTTTTTCGGCGGGTAACTTCCGAATATTTCTACCCTTTATTGTAATTGCACCGTTGCTTGGTTCGATCATCCTGTTGATCATCTTCAAAGCCGTACTTTTACCACAGCCGGAAGGGCCTATCAGACAGCATAGTTCACCCTCTTCAACGGTAAAACTCAGATCTCTTACCGCATAAAAATTATCGTATCGCTTTGAAACATGGTCTAGCGTGATCATGACAACCCCTCAGGAGTTATAATGGTAATAAAACCTTGATAGAGATAATCCACCAGAACCGCCAGAAGAATTGTGGGAACGGCGCCGAGCAGCACCAAATCTATGGCAGACTGGCCAAGACCCTGAAAAATAAAAACACCGAAACCACCCGCTCCTATAAGAGCTGCAACCGCTGTGTTACCGATGTTCTGTACGCTGGCAACACGTAAGCCATTGAGAATTATCGGAGCAGCTATGGGAAGCTCTACTTTGAAGAACATCTGTACTCGCCCCATCCCCATGCCTCGCCCCGCTTCAATGATATTCCTGTCAACCGTTGCAAAACCCGAAAAGGTGTTTCGTACTATCGGCAGAAGTGCATAGAGGGTTAGCGCTATAACCGCAGGAGCCCAACCAATGCCTCGTACTCCCCAACTTCTTAGCAGGGGCATCTCGTTCGAAATATATGATAAAGGCGCGATCAGCAATCCGAAAAGAGCCAGGCTCGGTATGGTCTGGACGATGTTGAGTACCGAAAAGACACCATCTTTGAACTTTGCATACCTAAAAGCGAGGATACCAAGGGGCAGACCGAGTATCGCAGAGGAGCCGACCGAAAAGCCGGTGATATACAAATGGGCTTTAAATTCCGTGAAAAAACGATCACCTCGGCTTCTAAACTCTTGTACAATCGAGAGCTCATCAAGGACACCTGCAATGGCCAGTAAGGATATGCCTCCGCTGAGAAAAATAATCAGAATTAATTTGGTCCAGACCCCAGGCCTGATCCTTTGGATCATGTCCGTAAAGATAAGAAAAAGACCTAAAAGAGCCAACCACAGCGTTGAACCCACGGAAACCCGTGTAAATGGTCCCCCTTGTTGGGCGAGGTCTCTGGCCACCATACCCTGTGACCATAACAAAGCCATAAACATCAGCGGTATGATAACAATTGCCAATCGCAGCGGCCATTTTCCCGGCCTCCAGGAGATATATGCCAACATTCCAAGAAATATTGCGAAGACGCTATATTGCCAGACAGTGAGTGCCTCAAATACTGACCAAGGCTCTCCGGGTACCAACCTATTTGGGCGGAGAATTACAAAATCACCGAGCAAAGCCGCCACAAGGATGATCAGAACTCCAATCAGCCCAACCTTAGAGACACTTTGTTTCGTCAACGCCTTCTCCAAAGTAAAAGACTACAGAAGTCCCTGTTTTTTGAGGAAGCTGTCGGCCACTGACTTGGCACCCTCACCACCGATGGCAATACGTGAGTTTAGTTCCTGCAACGTCTCTTGATCAAGAGATTCAAAAACCGGCGTCAATAAGTTCTCGATATCCGGATATTGCTCCAACACCTCCCGACGTACTACCGGTGCGGGGGCATAAACCGGCTGCACCCCCTTGGTATCATCGAGCACTTTTAGTCCCAGGGCTGCAAGAGCACCATCCGTGCCAAAAGCCATGGCGGTATTTACGCCGCTGGTTCCCTGTGCAGCGGCTTTCTCTGTTTGTGCGGTATTGCACCCCGAGAAGACTATCATCTGATCATTCCTGATCTTAAAACCATAGGCTTTCTCAAAGGAGGGAAGGGCATCTTCACGAGTTACAAACTCCTCACAGGCGGCAAGTTTTATAGTGCCCCCACCACTCACGTATTTCGAGAAATCTTCCAGTGAGTCAAGCTCTTCCTGTTCAGCCAATTCTCCCCGTACAGCCAGCGCCCAGGTATTGTTAGCGGGTGACGGTGTAAGCCACACCAGTCCATTCTCCTGTAAATCAAGCTCTTTTACCTTCGCATACGCCTTTTTATGATCCTTCCACAATGACGGGTCCTCCTCACTGAAAAAGAACGCCCCATTGCCTGTATACTCGGGATAGATATCGATTTCGCCGGATATGATTGCTTTCCTGACAATTGGTGTCGGTCCAAACTCGGTCCTGTCTTCAATGGCGAAATCATTATTTTCCAGCACCAAAACAATCATCTGCCCTAAAAGAGCCCCTTCGGTATCTATTTTTGAACCAACGGTAATCTTTCCTCTCTCTGCAGCATGTCCCATCGGAATAATTACTACCATCACAAGGCAAATGACTCTGACCAGCACGAGTATATTTCTGAACATATCGTCCTCCTTTGCGATTCCTGGGTCAAGGACCCTCATTTTATAGTTATCTTTGCACGGAATAAATCTGGCTTGAGGTTCTTATTCAATTCAGCTGGATTAACGTCTTACTACTCAGAAACCAGATGATTAAAACGCTGAGAATTATACACTTTTCAGTTTAGATGCTTTATGTAAAGATATGTTGGGATTATTTCGCAGCGCCAACGGAAAAGGCATCTTGATTTCATGTCTGAGATATTCTGCATATGTAGTAGCACCAACAAGGTCAGTACGGCCTTCAGAGAATAATCACCAAGAATGGCAGCAGACAGCGGCTTGATAATGGACAACCATCAAAACCACGTATCAAAATGATATCACGAAAAACCTGTAAAGAAAAAGGTGGATGGAAATACATCCCGATTTATTATTCTGGAACTGTAGAACTGAGAGGCGGAAGACTTTCAAATATCACCTTTCCATAAGGATAAGTACTTGATATATAAAGACATATGCCAATAGATAGGTTTAGGTAAATATGATCACGTGTATTTTTCCGAAAGTATTACATACAGAATCAGCCTTACATGAAATGAAAAAAGGGTTCCACTCTTACCTAAAGTGAGAACCCTTTTTTTGAATTGCCAACCGATTGTGATAGAGGCAGTAATTCTGCTACTTGTTCATCGATACTGGAAAAACGCGTTTGTCTTTATAGGGCGCGTTTATCTACTAATTGAACCGCCCATTCCGCATTAGCCTGCCCCCTCGCAAAGATGTTCCAGCAAAGGTAATCGGAACGAGTGTCTGGATAATCCGTTACGAAATGTAACCCTCTTGACTCTTTTCTCTGCAAAGCGGCCTCTATTATCATCATTGCCACCAAGCTTATATTACGAAGTTCTATCATGCTGGCACTGATATAATAGTCCCTATAGTGCTGCTCTACCTCTTGCAGAATTTCAGTAATTCGCTGCTTCGCCAGCAGCAATCTTTTCGTAGTGCGCACAATGCCAACATAATTCCACATCGTTCTACGTAAAACATCCCAATTATGGTTTATCAGAATCTCTTCATCAAGATCTATAGCTGCTCCAGCAGACCAGTCGTCAACAGTAGGCAATTCCCTACTGAAAATATATTCTCTGTTGTCTCTACAAAACTGATAACTTTTTTCTGCGTAGACAACTGCCTCCAATAAAGAATTACTGGCCAGCCTATTGCCACCATGCAATCCGGTATTGGCCGATTCTCCGAGCACCATGAGACCGTCGACACTACTTTTGCCGAAGGTATCAACAAGAACCCCCCCGCACATATAGTGTGCGGCTGGAACTACGGGTATTGGCTGTTTGGCGATATTTATACCCAGGTCACGGCACCTTTCATAAATTGTCGGGAATCGTTTATGTAGGAAATCATCGCCCTTAGAGCGTATATCCAGATAGACACAGTCCAAACCTCTTTCCTTCATCTCCCTATCGATTGCACGTGCAACGGTATCTCGTGTAGCAAGCTCACCACGATGATCATATTTGTGCATGAATCTGTTACCGTCAGCATCGACCAAAACTCCTCCTTCCCCTCTCACAGCCTCCGAAATCAAAAAGTTTTTTGCACTCGGGTGGTACAGACATGTAGGATGAAATTGAACAAACTCCATGTTTGTAACCTTTGCACCAGCCCGAAAGGCCATGGCTATACCATCGCCCGTAGAAATATCCGGATTACTGGTATACAAATACACCTTTCCACAGCCTCCGGTGCACAATGTTGTCCATCTGGCTCTATATGGCACCACCTCACCATCTTCTTCAAGCACATATGCACCGACACAACGTTCATTGGTCGTATTTTTACCGCTAATCAACAAATCTATGGCTGTAAAGTTTTCATATACTTCTATGTTGGGATTTTTCTTAACAGCCTCCAACAAAGCGCGTTCTATTTCTCTTCCTGTTAAGTCGTAGGCGTGGGCTACTCTTCTCTGAGAATGTCCACCCTCCCTTCCCAGATCAAGATCCTCGCCACCTCCTTCTTCTCTGACAAAACGGACACCGAGATCGATCAAATCCCGAATGCGCTGTGCTCCGCACTCAACTACCATTTTCACAACTTGGATATCACACAAACCGGCACCACTAACCAAGGTGTCATGAACATGATACTCGTTTTTATCCTCTCTAGAGAGTACTGCCGCAATTCCACCCTGGGCTAAGTTTGTGGCTGAATCAACCCTTTCCTTTTTTGTTATCAAAACAACCTTACCTAACCCGGCAACCCGTAGCGCAAAAGATAACCCGGCAATTCCAGAACCTATTATCAAGAAATCAGTTTCCATATTATCCTCATTGTTTCACGTGAAACAAACGTGGTGAAGTCATTCAAAGACAACCAGCTTACACCTTGGTAAAGTGTTGCTCAAAAAAAGGCAAGACAATTATGCAATTTGCATAAACATAGGGGAAATGAGACGAAATTAAGTGGATTTACTGGATTTTATCTTGTTAGGAAGACTTCAATGTATTACAAAGAGAGCATTAATCAGGAGAAGGAGAATATTATGCCAACCACGTTGGGTAAAATCATTGCTGTTGCTAACCAAAAAGGCGGAGTAGGCAAAACCACATCGTCTGTCAATCTGGCAGCGGCCCTCGCCGGTAAACGTAAAAAGGTACTGATTGTCGACTCAGACCCTCAGGGGAACGCATCGAGTGGTGTCGGTCTCAGCGTCCAAAGCAGGAAGAAACATCTATACCATGCTTATACAGGAGATACACCCATTGCTGACATTCTCTGTGGTACTGGAGTCAAAAACCTGAAAGTTGTTCCTTCAAGCATTGATTTGGTGGCAACTGAAATTGAGCTTGTCTCGGCCCCTGGTCGCGAGCGTGTTCTAAAGGGAATCCTTGAAGAGCTTCGAGGAAGTTTTGATTTCATTTTTATAGATTGTCCGCCTTCCCTGGGCTTACTCACTGTAAACGCCCTTACGGCCTCTGATTCTGTTCTGATTCCCCTACAGTGTGAATATTTCGCCATGGAAGGCCTGGCCCAACTTGTTTCCACAATACGCTCTGTTAAAAAAAGCTATAACAAAAACCTCTTTATCGAGGGTTTGCTGTTGACAATGTATGACAAAAGAAACAAACTGACCTTCCAAGTAGCCGACAAGATAACAGAGCACTTCCAAAAGCAAGTTTATTCAACCGTTATTCCGCGCAATGTGCGTTTGAGTGAGTGCCCCAGTCACGGCCAAACAATTATCGAATATGATAATCAATCGACTGGAGCCCAGGCCTATAATCAATTAGCCAATGAATTTCTAAGAAAACAGGGGTAATACTGTGACAAAGAACAAAGGACTCGGCCAAGGCGTGGGTGTTCTTTTTGGTGATGATAGTGATGAAGAGCTCTATTTTGAGTGCAATGTCGAAAATATTACTGCTAACAAACACCAACCTCGAAACCACTTTGGTGAACAGGATTTAGCGGAACTAGCAGACTCAATAAAAGAACATGGAATTCTACAGCCGCTTGTTGTACGTCGAAATCCGGAAAAGGGTGGTACCTATGAACTCATAGCCGGTGAGCGGAGATTCCGGGCATCAAAGCTGCTGGGCATGCCAACTGTTCCGGTTATTGTCAAAGACGTTGCCGATGAGAACACACTTCTTGAGCTTGCACTTATCGAAAACATCCAACGAACCGACCTCAATCCAATTGAAGAGGCTGAAGCGTACCATAGCCTCATCAGCAAGTTTAATTACACACAGGAAGAAGCTTCGGTAAAACTGGGGAAAAGTAGATCTTCAGTAGCTAACATATTAAGATTATTAAATCTTCCTAGTTTTATCAAACAAGATTTAATCGAAGGAACTCTTTCTGAAGGTCACGCGCGTTCCCTTCTTCGTCTGGCGGATAATATTTCTGCCATTAAGGAGATACGGGATCAGGTAGTTACCAAGAAACTTTCTGTACGACAAACGGAAATGCTTGTACGTAAATATTTGCATAAGCCGGCTACACAAACATTAAAGAAGAGCGAAGACCGCCAGGAAATCCCCTATTCCTACTGCTCCACTCTCACTAACCAGTTAACTAACAAACTTCACTCGAAGGTTACTATTCTTCAAAATGGTTCGCGAGGTAAGATAGAAATCGAATATTACTCTCTTGATGATCTCGAGAGAGTGATAGGTTTAGTTGTCAAAGAGTAAAAACCGTTAATTTTTAAAACCTATTACAAGATTCTTATGCTACACAAAAAATTATACTATCAACTCGTCCTCTTTCTCGTTTTTTTCCTTTTTTCCTGTGCCCCATCCTTTGCTGAAATGTTGAGTGTAGATGGAGATTCGGTCAACCTTCGTTCAGGTCCGGGCACTAATTATGATGTTAGGTGGGAATATGGCAAAGGTTTTCCATTAAAGGTAATTTCCAAAGAGGGAGATTGGGTCAAGGTCAGTGACTTTGAAGATGACAGTGGCTGGATATACAGGCCTCTGCTGGTAGATAAGGGCCATATGATCGTCAAGATGAATAAGGACAAGAACAGTAAAATAAACATACGGAGCGGACCTGGCGTCAACTATAAGATCGTTGGAAAAGCGTATTATGGTGTTGTTTTTGAAACGGTTGAGCAACGTGATGGTTGGGTCAAGGTAAAACATGAAACCGGCCTTATTGGGTGGATAAAACGCACCCTCATCTGGGGATTTTAATTACCCCTTTTTCTAGATTTACAGTTTTGAGGTGTGTTTATTAGAGGCAATGAGAATTTAGCGAGAGAATATAGTTCCATTGCCTTATTACCGCCACTGACACTCTTTAGAGTGACACACTCGAGCTAAAACCTAAAGCAATGGTTTATTTGACAATAATAAGCCATTCCTGCCCGCAATAGATACGCGCTAGCTTGAAATAAAATGGGATCTCTGGCGACTGCTTCTTGATAAATGATGGCGGAGAGAGAGGGATTCGAACCCTCGGTGGAGTGTTACCCCCACACTCGCTTAGCAGGCGAGCACCATCAGCCAACTCGGTCATCTCTCCATTCAGGTGGCGGAGGGAGTAGGATTCGAACCCACGGTACTTTCGTACAACGGTTTTCAAGACCGCCGCCTTAAACCACTCGGCCATCCCTCCGGTCTTTCGACTCAGCTTTTGTAACACCTCTCAGACCTCTTGTCAATAAACACAGAGAAGATAAGTATATTTTTTGTCAATTATATACAATATTGTAATGTTTTGTGTATGTTTTTTTGAAAAATGTTATTTTACTTTTGAGGTTGTTATTTATTTTGATCTCGTAAATGTTGTCGAATTTGCCGATATGGGCTCTGTGATCAACGCAGACCTCGAAAAAAGCTCGGTGTAGTTTTGGTCGGCGATTTGGCAGTACGTGTTACGAATCAACAACGATTGGTCTTTCTTACGAGTTTTCAAACTGGAAAGTGTGTGTAATGGATAGAACAATAGATGTC
Organism: Desulfobulbaceae bacterium; assembly: GCA_016278675.1. GTDB lineage: Bacteria > Desulfobacterota > Desulfobulbia > Desulfobulbales > Desulfocapsaceae > Desulfopila_A. The sequence goes on from JADQBJ010000001.1 coordinate 48,108, forward strand.
GAAGCTGAACTTCAAGACCTTACCTGCCTCTATGATATAACAAAGGAACTTGCCTCATCCGGGAGTATTTCCGAGTGCTTGCACAAATCAATGGAAATTCTCTCTTTTTCCAAAGAAATGGAAAATGGAACCGTCTCAATTATTAATCCGGTTACCGGTAAACTCGAAATAGAGGTAGCCTACGGGATACCAGCTGAAGGGAAACGACGCGGCATATATAAGATAGGTGAGGGTATAACGGGAAGGGTTGTTGCCACCGGTGAATCAATCATCGTCCCCCATATAGCGGAAGAACCGTTATTTCTCAACAGAACCAGATCACGCGGGGATATTAAGAATCAAAAAAGGTCGTTTCTCTGTGTCCCCATTAAGGATGGTAAGCGGGTAATTGGAACCCTTTCAGTTGATCGTGTATATGAAAAGGGTATTGACGATCAAGCCAACAAAGATCTTCAATTTCTCACTGTTCTGAGTAGCCTTATTGCCCAAACCACCCGACGAATTCAGATTGTCAACCGTGAACAGGAACATCTTCGTATAGAAAACCTTAAACTCAAAAGAGAACTGTCGGAAAAGAACAAAATTAACGATATCATAGGCAACTCCAGCAGAATGCAGGATGTCTATGAAATGGTTCATCGGGTAGTAGACTCAAACGCTACCGTCCTACTCAGGGGGGAGTCCGGTACGGGAAAAACCCTGGTGGCTAAGGCTCTTCATTATAACAGCAAACGAAAAGATAAGCCATTTGTCGCAGTTAACTGTTCTGCTCTGCCTGAAACACTTCTCGAAAGCGAGCTATTTGGGCATGAAAAGGGTGCATTTACCGGAGCAAACGAGCGTAAAACCGGGAGATTTGAACAGGCTGAGGGCGGGACTCTTTTCCTTGATGAGATAGGAGAAATCAGCCATTCGGTCCAAGTTAAACTGCTCAATGTTGTACAGGAAAGAACCTTCCAGCGCCTGGGCTCATCTAAATCCATCGAGTGTGATGTTCGTCTGGTTGCTGCTACTAACCGGGATCTTGAGAAAGCGGTGTCTGAAAAACTTTTCCGGGAGGATCTGTATTACCGACTCAATGTTTTTCCGGTCTATATGCCTCCACTCAGGGAGAGAAGGACGGACATTCTCCTGCTTGCAGAATACTTTCTTGAAAAATATGCCCGAGAGAATAACAAGACTATACGTAGGATTTCTACTTCCGCTATTGATATGCTTATCCAGTATCACTGGCCTGGAAATGTCCGTGAACTGCAGAACTGCATGGAAAGAGCGGTATTAATCTGCGATGACGATTCTATAAAAGGGGTGCATCTTCCCCCAACACTCCAGGTGGCTGGAGAAACTGTTTCGGATAAGCCTCTTTCTCTTGCTTCCTCAGTGGAAAGATTTGAAAAAGATCTTATAATTGAAGGTCTAAAAAAGCATAACGGCAACCAGACTAAAACAGCAAAATATCTTGATACCAGTCTGCGCATTATTAATTATAAGATTCACCAATATGGCATAGATCCTAAGAAATACAAACTTTAAATGAAACTCCTTCTTCATACATGTTGTGGTCCATGTCTCTTGTATCCTTTTGATATCCTTCAACAAGATGGTTTCGAGGTAACCAGCTATTTTTACAATCCCAACATTCACCCATACAAGGAATTTAGAAGGAGACTTGATTCGCTTCTTGAATTATCGGTAAAAGATGACATTTCTCTCATTTGCCACGGGGATTACGACTTTAACACCTTTGCCCGCCAAGTTGTTTTTAATGAAGAGAAACGGTGTGCTATCTGCTACGATATTCGTCTTGAGGAAACCGTCAAATTTGCCAAAAACAATGATTATTCTTCCTTTTCCACAACTCTTCTATACAGCGTTTATCAAAACCATTCCGTTCTTCGCGACAAATGTTCTATGCTATCGAAAAAATATGATATCTCATTTGTCTACCATGATTTTCGGGAAGGATGGCAGCAGGGCATAGATCTTTCAATCGAAAAGAATCTTTATAGACAGCCTTATTGCGGCTGTATCTATAGCGAGCAGGAAAGATATGACAACAGATTGAAAAAAAGACTTAAAAAAAAGAAACTTCAAAAATAAATCGAGGTGGCTCCATGGTTAATATCATTGTCCTGGCTACGAGCAATGAAAATAAAATAAGGGAATTCAGGACTATCTTGCATGATTCTAAAATAGAAATTCGATCTCTTTCGGATTTTGGACCGATACCGGAAGCCATAGAGGATGGTGCCACCTTTGATGAAAATGCCTATAAAAAAGCACATCATGTCGCCCGGGTTCTCGGTCTTCCGGCTATAGCAGATGATTCAGGCCTGGTGGTTAATGCGCTGAATGGCGCACCGGGTGTTTATTCCGCAAGATATGCCGGTGCTGGCGCGAGTGATGAGGAAAATGTGGATAAACTCTTGCGGGAAATGGAGAATATCGCCGACAGAAGTGCATATTTCCACTGTGTTCTCTCGGTAGCCGTACCTTCCGGGCCAGCCCTCACCTATGAAGGAAAATGTTACGGTACTATCACTACGGAAAAACACGGAAGCAATGGTTTTGGATATGATCCTGTCTTTCATGTTGCAGATTTTGATAAAACCTTTGCGGAAATATCACCTGAACAAAAAAACTCCATCAGTCACAGGGGGAGGGCGCTTGCCGAATTTCGTTCGGAAGCGGACAAGGTCATGAAATGGCTGGAATTACGACTTATGGAAGAAAAACCAGAGAAACCTGACCATAGCAGGTTTCTTGATAATGACTGGTCGGATCAATAGTTTATTATGCAGCAGAAGCTAAAAACCGGCAGTTTACCCTGAACGGTAACTGTTCAATTCGCTCCAGATTTGCGTAAGCAGCCTGGAAAACTATAGTGTGCCTATGTTTTTCGGGCTGATCGTGTGCAGATGGGGGTACCCGGAGCCTGCGCTTACCCCTGAATGGTTACGATTATTCAGCCTTCATGTCCCGGGAGAGCAGATCTTGTACAGCCTTTGAACAATCTTTGTTTTCGTAAAGAATCTTATATACCTGCTCTAATATCGGCATTTCGATACCGTGTTTTCGACTTAGCTTGTAGCCCGAGAGTGTTGTTTTAACACCTTCGGCAACCATGTTCATTTCTGAGAGTATTTGCTCAAGCTTTTTACCCCGACCCAACTGTACTCCAACGCTCCTGTTTCTGCTCAAATCCCCGGTACAGGTCAGAATAAGATCACCCATGCCGCTCAATCCGGAAAATGTCTGGGGGTCGGCACCTATGTGCATACCATACCGTGTTATTTCGGCAAGTCCGCGAGTAATCAGGGCTGCGCGCGTGTTCATACCGTAACCGAGCCCATCACATATGCCCGTTGCTATGGCTATTACATTTTTAAAGGCCGCGCTTACCTCCAGGCCGACGACATCAGTGCTTACATAGACACGGAAGGTATCTGTTCCAAATAAATCCTGCAGCATCCTCGCCGTCGACATATTACGGCAGCCAATTGTCACGGCCGTAGGGATGTTATCTGCTACTTCACGGGCAAAAGATGGTCCGGACAATACTGCGAGTTGAACAGACACTTTTTTGCCGTTATGGATCAATTCCTCCTCCATAACCTGAGTCATGGTGAGAAGTGTCTTATTTTCTATACCTTTTACCGCAGAAACGATGATGGTGTTATCTCGCAAATCTGGAAGAATTTCCTTAAACACCGATCTGTACACCTGGGAAGGTACGACCAGGCAAAGTATTTCGCTTTCCCCAACCGCTTCTTTCAGGTCGTTGGTTGGGATAAGGTTTTTGCCAAAGAAGAACCCGGGCAGATACTTACTGTTCTGCCCTTCTTCTTTTAGCTTTTCCATATGCTCCCGACGGTGACCCCACAGGAAGACAGTATGCCCCTTGCTGCTTAGAGTACCAGCAATAGCCGTACCCCAGGAGCCAGCGCCTACAACGGTTATGGTGCTATTCTTCTTCGATAATATCATCTTCTTCTACAAAGGCAACAGTATCCATAGCAACTACTTTTTCACCTTCCTCGAGATTGATAAGTTTGACACCTTGAGTAGTTCTCCCTATCAGCCGGAGATTTCCAAGATCCATTCGGATCATCTTACCGGAATCTGCTATAAGAATAACCTCATCGTTGTCAAAAACCTGTTGAGCGCCGACGACATCACCATTTCTTTCACTTTGTTTTATGCCGAAAACACCTCTTCCGCCTCTCTTTTGTTGCCTGTATTCAGATACCTGTGTTCTTTTACCATAACCATTTTCAGTGACTATGAGTATGGAGTCTTCTTCGGAGGTAATAACCAGTGCGCCGACAATGATATCATCATTTCGCAGACGTATTCCCCGAACGCCTGCAGCCATTCTTCCCATAATTCTAACGTCTGACTCATGAAATCTGATAGACATGCCCTTTTTGGAGAGAAGGAAGACAGTATCATCGCCATTAAGTATACTGGCTGCGATGATCTCATCGCCGTCATTAATGGTCAAAGCTCTTTTGCCCTTACGCAATGGCTTCTTAAATTCATGAAGGCTGGTCTTTTTCACCCGGCCGAACTTAGTGACCATCATGATACTTTTACTCTTATCATCGTCATCGAAACTTGAAACCGGTAGAATTGCGGCTACCTTCTCTCCTTCCGCCAACTCGAGCAGATTGACTATTGCTTTTCCCCTGGCCGTTCTGCCGGCCTGAGGCAATTGGTAAACCTTCCTCCAGAAAACCTTCCCATAGTTGGTAAAAAAGAGGAATGTATCCAGAGTCGAAGCAACATAGAGGTCCGAAACAAAATCTTCCTCAATATTGTTGACTCCCTTAATACCTTTGCCACCTCTTCTCTGAGACCTGTAAAGACTGAGAGGGTTCCGCTTAATATAGCCGGTGTGGGTAACGGTTACGGCCATATCCTCAGGGGCAATGAGATCTTCAGGCAGTAGTTCATCGACAGCGTCGATAATTTGTGTCCTGCGCTCATCACCGTAGGTATCCCTGATCTCAGTGAATTCATCCTTGATGATCTGCATAACCTTGTGCTCATCAGCGAGGATAGCTCTTAAGTGATCAATCTCCTGTAGGATATTCTTATAGTCTTCGGCTATTTTATCCCGTTCAAGACCCGTGAGCCGCTGCAGTCTCATATCGAGGATGCTTTGAGCTTGTATTTCAGAGAGGTCAAACCTGGAAATAAGCCCCGTTTTGGCTTCAGCGGGGGTTTTCGATCCTTTAATAAGGGCGACAACCTCATCGAGGTTGTTTATCGCAATATTCAACCCTTCGAGTAAATGCGCCTTTTCTTCGGCCTTTCTCAATTCAAAGGCCGTCCTTCTGTAGATAACAACCTTACGATGTAAAATGAAATATTCGAGAATTTGTTTAATATTTAGTATTTCCGGTTTGTTATTAACAATAGCCAGAAAAATTATGCCGAATGATCTTTGCAGCGGCGTCATTTTATAGAGCTGGTTTACCACTATTTCAGCAACCTCGCCTCTTTTCAGATCAAGGACAACCCGGGTGCCCTGTCTATCGGATTCGTCGCGAATTTCTGAGATGGAACTGATTCTTTTATCCTTGACCAGTTGAGCTATCTTTTCAACCAGAAGAGCTTTATTCTGCTGGTAGGGAGTTTCGGTGATTATTATAGATTCTCTGCTGCCGTCCTTTGATTTCTCAATATGCGTCAAGGCTCGTAAAGTAATAATGCCGCGCCCGGTTTCATAGGCTTCCCGGATACCGGCTCTACCACAGATTATGCCGCCGGTTGGGAAATCAGGTCCGGAAATAATTGATATAAGCTGATGTACAGTTATATTGGGATCATCGATCATTTCAATAAGTCCGTTAATAACCTCGGTAAGGTTATGCGGCGGAATATTGGTTGCCATACCAACGGCGATTCCTGAAGAACCATTAATAAGCAGATTTGGAATTTTGCTCGGCATAACCGCTGGTTCATTCAGGGAGTTATCGTAGTTGGGGACGAAATCGACTGTTTCTTTATCGAGATCATCTACAATTTCTCTGTCTATCCGGGTCATTCTCGCTTCCGTGTAACGCATGGCCGCGGGAGAATCTCCATCAAGTGAACCGAAGTTGCCCTGTCCATCCACTAGCGGATAGCGCATGGAAAAATCCTGCGCCATTCTGACAATGGTGTCATAGGCCGCGGTATCTCCGTGAGGATGATATTTACCTATGACATCACCGACAATTCTTGCCGATTTGACATAAGGACGATTGTAGAATACCCCCAGCTCCCTCATGGCGAAAAGAGCCCTTCTATGTACCGGTTTGAGACCATCGCGTACATCGGGCAGGGCCCTGCCGATAATTACGCTCATGGCGTAATCGAGATACGATTTTTTTAATTCTTTTTCTATTGAGATTCCGGCGAATTTCTCTTTTGGTGCTTCTATATCATTAGTCATAAATACGTCTTCTCTATGATTTTAACTTATATGTCGAGATCAGTTACTTCGAGAGCATGATTTTGGATAAACTCCCGCCGCGGCTCAACCTTATCACCCATGAGTGTGGTAAACATATCATCGGCTTTTTCAGCGTCCTCTATGTTTACCCGCACCAGCACGCGATTTTCAGGATTCATGGTGGTTTCCCAAAGCTGTTCCGGGTTCATTTCACCCAAACCCTTGTAGCGCTGCAGATGACTACCGCGAAATGATTCGGTGCGTACGGTCTCGACCATTTTTTTCCAATTATCACACGGAATGTCTTTTTCCTGTCCACCTTTTGGAGATAATCGCAGAATAAAGGCCGATTCTATATACTCTTTCAGCAGAGGAAAGAGATCAAGAGCAGATCTATACTCTTTTATCAGGGGGATTTCCGGGCCGAGAGTAACCATCTCCTGAACTTTGCCACGGATGGCAATATCCACTTCGTAACAGTCTGGGCGCCACCGGCAAGATCGAATGTTTCCAATAATGAGTTTCTCGCTGTCCAATTCCCGGACAAGGCGCTCGACAAACTCCTTGTCGCTAAACTGATCTGCAGATTTGACATTATGGGTAAGCAGATAATGCAGCATATCTTCCCATATATTCATACGGCTCAGATAATTGACAATGCGTTCATAAGTAGAAATTTTTTCGAGCAAAGTCACCATTTCTTCACTCTCTATGAAGGTGTCGCTGTCTACAAAGCCGATACTCATTCTTTTGCTGGCTTCCTGGAAGAGATAGCTGTTCAGATCGGCCTCCTCCAGAAAATATTTTTCCTTTTTCCCTCTGCCTAGCCTGAATAAAGGCGGTTGTCCGATGTAGATAAAACCATGCTGCAGGACCGGCAGCATCTGCCGGTAAAAGAAGGTTAACAACAGTGTGCGTATATGTGCACCGTCTACATCGGCATCGGTCATTATTATGATTTTATGATACCTCAGTTTTTCGACGTCAAATTCATCCTTTCCTATGCCGCAGCCCAGAGCTGCGATGAGCTGCTTTATTTCCTCGCTGCCGAGAATTTTGTCGAACCTGGCCTTTTCGACATTCATTATTTTTCCGCGAAGAGGGAGTATGGCCTGCGTTTTTCTGTCACGACCCTGTTTTGCGGAACCACCGGCCGAATCTCCCTCAACTATGAAAATTTCCCGGTTTGCCGGATCTTTTTCCTGACACTCAGCAAGTTTTCCAGCCATAAGAAGGCTTGTCGACCCTTTCTTGCGACTGAGATCACGTGCTCTTTTGGCAGCTTCCCGTGCTCGTGCAGCTTCAACGGCCTTAGTTAGAATTTTTTTGGCTATCTGAGGGTTCTGCTCGAGAAAGAGGACCAGTTTTTCGGTGCAGATCGAATCTACTATCCATTTAACCTCTGAATTACCCAGTTTGGTTTTGGTCTGCCCTTCAAACTGAGGATTCGGGACATGTACGGAAATTACGCAGGTAAGACCCTCTCGAACATCATCGCCACCCATCTTTTCCCGCAGATTTTTTGGGATAATATCGTCACTGGCATACCTGTTTATACATTTAGTGAGCGCCGATCTGAAACCGGCGACATGGCTGCCGCCTTCACGGGTATTGATGTTGTTAACGAAAGAAAAGAGCCTCTCGGAATAGCCATCGAAGTACTGAAGCGAAATTTCTACTATGACATCGTCCTTTTCGCCTCGTATATAAATGGGTTCAGGGATAAGGGGTGTCCGTTTTCGATTAAGATACTCTACATATGAATTTATGCCGCCTTCGGCATGAAATTTATCTTCGGCGCCGGTTCGTTCATCCTTGAGATAGATACGGATATTCTTATTTAAAAAGGACAGTTCTCTCAGCCTGTTTTTAACAATTTCATAGTCATATGAGGTAGTTTCAGTGAAAATTTCCGGATCAGCCTTAAATTTTATGAGAGTTCCCGTTTTGTCGGTACTTCCTAAAACTTCGACATCCCCAACTTTCTGACCACGTTCATAATTTTGTAAATAAGCACTGCCGTTTCTTTTGATTTTTGCCGAGGCCTCAATGGACAGTGCATTGACAACGGAAACACCAACTCCGTGCAGACCACCTGAAACCTTATACGTTGAATGATCAAACTTTCCACCGGCGTGTAATGTAGTCATGACCAGTTCAAGAGCAGATATCTTCTCGGTAGGGTGGGGCTCTACCGGTATGCCTCTACCGTCATCTTCTACCGAAACCGCATTATCTTCATGAATGGTTACACGTATTCTTTTACAATATCCGGCTAAAGCCTCATCTATACTATTATCGACCACTTCCCAGATAAGATGGTGTAAACCCTCAAGGGCCGTGTTACCAATGTACATTGACGGTCTCTTCCTTACAGCTTCCAGGCCGTCAAGCACTTTGATATTTTCCGCACTATACTTTGATTTTTCTTCAGTCACTTTTTTTCCTTCTTAAAAATTGAAAAGACAAGCCATCTTGTCTCGGAGACCGTCCGAGAATCCCCTTCTCGGAGTCTTCGCATATAGGTCATCTCCGCATATTTCAAGAAATCAATGAGCTCAGGTAAGCACAGACTCCTATTAACTCCATATAGCCGTGCTTGAACTCTTGAAAATTCCTATTCTCGGACAACCTCCTTGGGACAGCTTTCTTTTAGAGCTGCATTGGCATGATGATACTGAGAAAACCCTTATCGTCATCCGATTTCATAAGGCATGGGCTATTATTGGAGTTTATATATGCCTTGACCGTATCACATTCCATTACCTGGAGTGTTTCAATAAAATATCTGCAGTTAAAACCAAGAATTAAGGGATCACCTGAGTAAATGACATTTTGTTCATCTTTGGCATTGCCCAGATCTGCATTTTGTGAGGTAAGCACCATAGACCCATTTTCAATTTTTAATTGAATGGTATGAAAAATGTCTTCAGTGAAAAGGTTGATCCGCTTCAGAGATTCAAGAAAAGGGATTCTGCTTATTTCCAGGCAATTATCAAGCTTAACGGCATCGACAATAGCCCTGTATTGAGGAAATTCACCCTGTTTAAGACGAATGACCATGACAGCTTCACCATCGCGGACAACCATCTGTTTTTTCTCAAAGGAGATTTCTATGGTATCCCTGTTTTCACAGAATTTCTTCAGCTCCTGGATACCTTTTTTGGGTATCAGAGTTATTTCGTTGATATTGAGCTGATCTACATCGGTAGCGACATCCTTTTCCATGATAGAAAGTCTGTGGCCATCTGAGGAAATCATGCGTAGATACGACTGCTCTCCCTTCTTATCCTTTTCAAAAAGAACGGAAGTTAAGGAATAAATATTCTCCTGCTCGCTGGCAATGGAGTAGATAATCTTGTCTATCAAATCAAGAAAGATGTGAGCCTCAAAGGACACGAAAGCGTCTTCTTCATATTCCGGAAATTCAGGATACTCATCGCTTCCTATGCCGGCGAGGTTATACGTACTGAGTCCGGCCTTTATCACAGCCCAGCTGTTCTCGGTTTCCTGCAGATCTATATTACCGATGCTAGACTCTCTCACTATCTCAAATATTTTTTTCGATGGAAGTGTCAGCTTGCCCGGTTCCTTTATCTCTGCTGGAACAAAGAGACGCGATCCCACCTCGAGATCCGTACCTGTCAGTATGATTCCATTCGTTGAGGATTCTATGAGGACATTAGCAAGTATGGCAAGTGTCCCCTTTTTGTTGGTGATGTTTTGTAGACTGTTTAGGCCTTCCAGTAGTTCATTTTTAGAAACAGTACAGTTTAGTCCCATATGCTGTCCTTTGGTTTATTTATATTCATTTATCTTTTATATTATTGTTATTATAGCGGTTCAAATGTGCAAAACAGAGATAATATACTAATATAATTTTATATTTAATGAACATTCAGATGTAGGTAATTGTCTTCTTTTTGTTAAAAACGAGTTATGAACAGGCTATAAACAGTTTTTTACAAAGAAACATCAACAAGGGGTGTTAATTAGCTGTTGATAAAGTCATTATCAAAAAAAAAATATTTAAAAAAAACAAAGAGATAAAATAAATAATAGCAGGGTACTAATCTAGTAAAAAAAGGCAAAAAATTCAACTCATTTATAGGAAATAAAGTCACTCTTTTAATATGATAATAAAAGACAGAAGAAATATAGAAGGCATACTTCTAAGCTGTTTAAATGATGAAGCTTTTAGCGGATGTGCATTAGGTGTCTCCCGGTTGCGGTCCGAAGGTTTTGAGCGGTTACATGTATTTGCAGGAAAAACCGATAAAGGAAACAACGCTGAAGAGGTAAATAAAAGATCATTTTTCGATGTAGCCTCACTTACCAAACCTCTGGTTTCCGTACTCTCCATCCTTTCTCTGATCAAAGAAGGAAAAATCTGTTTTGAAGAGACATTGGAAACCTTGCTTCCTGTTGATATTCCTGCTGACAAGAAACGTATTGATGTGATCCATCTATTGAGTCATAGATCAGGTCTGCCCTCTCATAGGGAGTATTATAGGAAAGCAGTTCATGGAGAGAATCTGGATGCTGAAAAGCTGGTTGAGATAATTTTGCAGGAAAAACTGGAAAACAAACCGGGGGAAAAATATAAATACAGTGATCTCGACTATATGCTTTTGGGAGAGATCATAAAATGGAAAAGCGGTGAATCTCTTGAAAGCTACTGGAGGAGAAGGATAGTGGAACCTTTGTTCATATCCGAAAACTTCCGCTGCCAGGGTTTAGTTGAGAATGAGGATTCGTTTGTAAGTACCGGAAAATGCAGTTGGTCTAAGAAAGCCTTACAGGGAGAAGTACATGATGATAACTGCAGAGCTGTTCAGGAAATGATGGGGCACGCAGGGCTTTTCGCGACCCTCGGCGGGACTATGCTTCTGTGTGAAAATATCCTCTTAAATTATCTCGGCAGAAGTAGTCATCCATCTTATGAGAGAAATGATCTGCTCTATATCCTCAACAGGAAGAACCATAACCACAGGGTAATTGGATTCGATGTGGTAACCGGAGATTCACCATCAAGTGGTAAATATTTTTCCACACAGACGATAGGTCATCTGGGATTTACCGGTACCTCTTTCTGGATTGACCTAAAAAAGAAAATATTGATAGTTTTGCTGACAAACAGGGTTATTTATGGCGCTGATAAGAGGAAAATACAAGAAATGAGACCTCGCATTCACGATGCTGTCATGGAAAATCTAAAAAAGGATAATTTTTGACGGACCCATAAAACCATAAAAACACTTCTTACGTCGTTGTATAACTGAAACGGCGCTTTGCCATACTGCAAGTATTTCCTTCGTTTCAGATTCTACGCCCACAACAGATTTATCCTAAAGTCGGGGTTTATCCCCGTACGGATGCTTATCAACGTCTCGGCAACTCCAATGACTTTTAGCGAACTATCATTTTTGAACGAAAAAGCTGGTATATTCTGTTTCTTGTTTTTCACCCAGAAAGGTATGATCCATTCTTGAGCACCAATTGGCAATGTCATTGCCAGAGCCTGCATCTGTACAGTCTATCTGCAGTATTTCCTCAGCATGCATAAGTGCCAACTCTTTTTTAAGTCTGAGCAGAGGCAGAGGACTGTGAAGATCCTTTGCATTTATAGACCTGTTTGGAGTAACTTCGTAATCTATTATCATATAATCTCAATATCATTGTTTTGTAAGATGCACTCAAATCAAAAGCAGGCTTTTTTTATAATCCCGGCTTGTCAGGGTACAAAAAAGCTACTTAAAGTCTACGACCATGTCAAGTAAATGAATAAAGATGGGCTTGTTAAAAGCTCGATTCTACACCAGGAGATAGAGCTTTCTCGAAGTCGGAGCTTATGCTCGTACGAGTGCTTGTAGCAGAGTCTATCCTGGTAACTTAAAAACGAGATCATCAATAAAAAGAAAGGGCTGAATATGAATTATGCAAAAGAAATTAGAAAAGAGAAACTTGCACAGAGAGACGGCCTCACGAATGAAGAAATTTCAGAGAAAAGCCGAATAATAGAAAAAAAGATACTGAGTCTCGATGAAATACAAAGCGCACTGAATATATTCATCTATGTGAGCTTTCGCAGCGAAGTGAGTACCCTTTGGCTGATAGAAGAGTTATTAAAGGATTCCAAAAAAATCTCGGTTCCGATAACGCATGTTGCGGAAAAAAGAATGGAGGCTATACACATTGAGGACTTGTCCCGAGATCTGGTGCCGGGATATTGTAATATTCCGGAGCCCAATGGAGAACGCGTACGCAACAATGTGACAGATCCTTTTAATATAGATGTAGTTATAATACCGGGTTCGGTTTTCGACGAGAGAGGGGCGAGATTTGGCTATGGAGGCGGCTATTACGACCGTTTTCTGGAAAAAATACCTTTTGCTGTGCGGATAGGACTTGCTTTTGAGATGCAGATGGTTGAGGAAGCCCCGATCCAGCCGCACGATGAACTGCTGGACTACATCGTCACCGAGCAAAGAACGATAAGGGCAAAAAGGATGTAAAGATGGTGTTTACTCTGGCGGCTAAGGTAAAGTTTGAAAAAAAAAGAAGGAAACAGTAGAGTGAGAGCGGCTTTAACTTCACGCTTCTCCCAGTACTTCTTTTGTCGGGCTTCAGGGAAAGACAGGATTAGGTGATATTGGTTATCATTTCATAAAATGTCAATAAAGACTCAAAAAAGATACATAATATAGTAATGCCACCCGGCTTCGGCTGAATAGTGAGGTGTTGTTTATTTGAGGGGTAGTTTTGCAGAACAAAAAAGCCAAGATACTCATTGCTGATGATGATCCGATGGTCCGCAATACCGTGTCCAAGATATTGGAGATGTTTGGGCACAGGGTAGAGACAGTGATGGACGGCAGTGGAGTAATGGAGGTCATAAATGATAGTTTTGATGTTATTATACTGGACATCAATATGCCGGGCATGGATGGTTTTGCCACCATTAACCAGCTCAACAAGATGGAGTATGATATTCCGGTCCTCTTTTTAACGGGTGCGGGTTCCATGGATTATGCCGTTAAGGCGATAAATCTGGGAGCCTATGATTTTCTGACCAAGCCCATAGAAGATCTTGATATATTTAATGTCAAGATCAGGCGTGCCATAGAGAAGAGAATGTATGTCATCAAGGACAGGCTCTACAGAGAGGCCCTGGAAGATGATGTCCGTAAAAAAGCCGAGATGCTTGAGGAACAGAATAAACTTCTTCTCACCTACAGCGAGAATCTGGAAAAAGCAACCGTCCAGTTGATGAGCAGCATGCAAAATGCCATGGAGGAGAAGGATTATTATACAGCTGGTCATACTATGAGGGTGACCGAATACGCTGCTTTGCTCGGCAGGGCTATGGATTTAAAAGAAGAGGATCAACTTGTTTTGCGCAGGGCGTCCCAGTTTCACGATATAGGCAAACTGGTCATAGATCTATCCTGTATTCAGAAACCAGGGAAATTAACCGAGGAAGAATGGATACTTATCAGAAAACATCCCAGTGTCGGAGCCAATATAGTCAAGCCCTTAAAATTCATGGGGAGAGAGCGCTTCATTATTCGGCATCACCACGAACGAATAGATGGCAAAGGATATCCTGACGGAATGCATGGAGATCAGCTGGACCAGCTTACCAAAATACTGACGGTTGTCGACAGCTATGATGCCATGACATCCAAGAGAAATTATCGAAAAAATATGGATATGGAAGAGGCGCTGACGGAGCTGCATTCCTGTTCGGGAACTCAGTTTGACCGGGATACCGTTGAAGTCTTTTCGAAAACTATTGTTCATTACAACTTGAAGAGCTCAGTTTTAGCCGAGGATTTTTTGGAGAATTACACCTTACCTAAGAATTAACCTGCCCTGCGGAAAAAATTATGAAAATTACCAGAAGTGAAGTGGAACATGTTGCCCATCTGGCCAGACTCAATTTAAACGAGGATGAACTTGAGAAAATGACCGGCCAGTTAGACACCATACTCAACTATGCTGCCAAGCTGGAAGAACTTGACGCCACAGGCATCGAACCTACCACCCACGCCTTTTCCATCAGCAATGCCTTTAGAGAGGATGTGGTCCGGGAATCATTGCCGCGGGAGGAATCTCTGAGAAACTGTGCCGTCAGAAATGATGAAGCATTTATCGTTCCGCGTATTATTTAAAAAAATCATCTAAATCAGCCGCAGGTTATCAACCCTGAGAGCTTCGTTGGATTTGCTACGAGACTAAACATGAAGCCATATACATATACGATTTCAGAATCACTGGAAAAGCTTAATGCAGGAGAGCTCTCTTCAAAAGAACTCGTCGAGAGCTGTCTTCTGAGAATTGAGGAGACGGACAATGATATTTGTTCTTTCATTACCGTAGAAAGCGAAAAAGCTCTCTTACGTGCGGACCATGAAGATCAGAAAAGAGCGCAAGGTAATGGCGGGCTGCTATGTGGTATACCGATTGCCATAAAGGATCTCCTCTGTACAAAAGATATTCCCACAACTTGCGGATCTAATATCCTTAAGGGTTTTGTCCCTCCCTATAATGCCACCGTGGTGGAAAGACTGGAAAATGAAGGCGCTGTAATTCTTGGCAAGACGACTATGGACGAGTTTGCCATGGGCTCGACATCGGAAACCTGTGCCTATGGAATACCACGGAATCCCTGGAAAAAAGACTATGTCGCCGGAGGCTCATCCGGAGGATCGGCCACCTCTGTTGCTGCTGGTCAGTGTCTGGCCTCGCTAGGTTCGGATACCGGTGGATCGATAAGGCAACCGGCCTCACTCTGCGGTATCGTAGGGATGAAACCAACCTATGGCAGGGTATCCCGTTACGGTCTTGTAGCTTTTGCCTCTTCTTTGGATCAGGTCGGCCCTTTTACTCGGGATGTTCTGGATTGTGCGCTTATGATGAACAGCATCGCCGGTTATGATAAAAGGGATTCCACCTCCGTGAATACCGAAACCGGCGATTACAGGGATGGTCTTATTGAAGGGTTGAAAGGATTCAAGATTGGTGTGCCCCGGGAATACTTTGGCCAGGGACTGAACGATGAGGTTGAACGGACCGTCCGTGAAAATATAGCCATTTTACAGGATTACGGAGCCGAGATAGTCGACGTCTCCCTGCCGCATACCGATTATTGTGTTGCTGCTTATTATCTTATTGCCCCGGCGGAGGCAAGTTCGAATCTGGCCCGATATGACGGCGTACTGTATGGGTACAGAGATCTGCAGGCCGATACGCTTCTTGACATGTACAAGGAGACACGATCCAACGGCTTTGGCAGCGAGGTGAAACGGCGTATCCTGATAGGAACATATGCACTTTCTTCCGGATATTATGATGCCTATTATAAAAAGGCCTCTCAGGTGCGAACTATAATTCTCAATGACTTCAAAAAGGCATTTGAACAGTGCGACGTCATGATATCCGCGGTAACGCCGACACCAGCCTGGAAGATCGGCGAAAAGGCCGATGATCCTCTTGCCATGTATCTCTCCGATATCTTTTCGCTGTCCGCCAACCTGGCCGGGGTGCCCGGAATGTCAGTACCAGGCGGATTCAGCCAGGAAGGACTTCCCATAGGGATACAGTTGCAGGGACCGCATTTCCGGGAGGATTCCCTGTTTAGAGTTGCCTATAATATCGAAAAGGCAACCGGTCTCGGCAACAAACTGGCCGAGCTATAGATTTTACGAAAAGCTCAATCTGATAAATCCGGCCTCGCGCCGCACCATCACTTAACCTAGAAGCGGAAGAAAGCTCATACTTATGCTCCCATATCAGCAGATCATAACGATTGACGGACCATCCGGTGTCGGCAAATCTTCCGTAAGCAGAAAGGTTGCCTCGAAGTTGGGATATACCTATTTAGACACTGGAGCAATGTACAGAGGGGTCGGGCTTTTCTTTTATCGATCCGGCATAGAAGTGGACGATGAAGCAAAGATTGCGCCCAGGTTGAAGGAAATAGATATACTCTTAATTCCCCCGACATCAACCAATGGTGATGTCGGCGTCATTCTCAACAGCGAGGAGGTCAGTGCTCAGATTAGAACTCCGGAAATGGCTATGATCGCTTCGAAAATCTCGGCGCTACCCTGTGTTCGCAGCTTTTTAACGGATATTCAGCGGAAAATGGCCCGGTCCGGTAAAATTGTCGCTGAGGGAAGGGATATGGGAACTGTTGTTTTTCCACAGGCCGCGTATAAGTTTTTTCTTGATGCCGACGCTCGGGAACGCTGCAGCCGGCGTGTAATTCAGTTGAGAGAAAAAGGGATAGAGGTGGATGAGGAAGAAATGCTGGAGATGATCAGGGAGCGAGACAGGAATGACAGCCGGCGAGCCGTTGCTCCGTTAAAAAAAGCCGAAGACGCTCAACTTATCAATACCACTGCGCTAACTTTTGAACAGGTCTGTGAAGAAATACTTTCAGCAGTAGCCCGGAAGGCCGGGAGCACTACACACCCGGCTGAACCGAAATAACTCAGGCAAAAAACTGGAATTCCGCGCACCGCTGAAATCGCGCCGTAAAAACCTTGAGATTTAAAGGGGTATCAACGATGCGTTTTTTCTAACGGATTTTATTCCAGGATAAAATCAACCCTTCTGTTTTGGGCATAGGAGAATTCATCCTGCTCCGGAAAGAGGGGATGTTCCTCCCCGTAGCTGATTGCCCGCATCCTGGTGTTTTCCACTCCTAGATTCTCGAGATATTCCAGGGCATTCTGGGCGCGTCTCTGTCCCAATGCCAGGTTATATTCCTTGGTGCCTCTTTCATCGCTGTTGCCTTCTATAACAACATTTGAGTCTGGCGTCTGTTTGAGAAAAAGTGCGTTGTTCTCCATCCTGTCAATCATATCAGGACGGATGCCGGCCTGGTCAAAGCTGAAGTAAACGGGACTGAGACCCACGGAGGAGCGGCCGTGCTCCAATTTGTATTCTCTTGATTTTTCTCCCCCTTCATCGTTCAGGGATAGATTGCCTCTTGCACCATTCCCAACAGGAATTCCGGTGTCATCAAGTGTTCCTTCGGCGCCAAGTGAGGTCTCTGAATATGGCGAGCCTTCCGCGGCCGGATAGTCAATATCCGTGCCTCCTGTCATGGGAGTACCGTCCGCATAAACCCCTGGTGCATCAACGGCCTTCTTGGCACAGCCGCCGCCAAGAAGAAGGGCGGAACCTATAAGTGCGGTGAGGATTATGTCCTTTGCTTTCATACTTTTCATACTAGCTCCTCTTTTTCGGAAAAAAGGGTGATTGACAGTTTTTTAGAAACATGATTGAAATGTGGGCGAAAAAAACATCCTTTTTGATCCGGCTGAGCTGGATAAGACCCCTAAGTCAGATTATTTTCTTGGAAGAAACAGGACAACAACCCGTACCCAGCTAATGAAAAAAGTGATATACGTTGTTCTGTAAACTGCTATGGCAGTATCATACTGCGGTTCTGGAGCCCGAGCAATGTCGCCGAAAAATTACAGTTTCCGTATATCTTATCAATATATCCACGGAGGTCAAGCCTATTTCCATATCAGTCGCTGCCTTGGTGAATTTTCCAAGATGACGGCGTCCTGTAAACCACAATCTCCAGGGGTTACACCACCCGCAGGTCGACAGGATCAGATAATAATAAGAGCTTCTGCTTGATTGCCATGGAAGCACCAGGGAAGGGACTGTTTTGGGCTTTGGTATGGCGAATAACTAGCAATAGTGGTAATGAGATTAGCATGGTATCGTGAAAATCCGACCCTCTTGTTCGGAATTATTATTCCAATCCGGTCGGAAATCCGATTATCGAATACCCATAATGAGAGAAAACTATCCCCGGTTGAACATACCGGGGAATCGAGGATAGCAAATGGCAGGGGACTTTAAATTCATAGCGGGCTGTGCTGCCGGGATAGAGGGTTTGGCCGGAGAGGAAATCACCTCTTTCGGAGGTACCGGGGTAGATGTGTCGGTTGGAGTGGTCGGCTGGCGGGGCAGCCTGGAAACGGCATATCGCGCCTGCCTGTGGTCCCGCTATGCCTCCAGAGTGCTGTTGGAAATACACTCTTTGAGTATTGATGACGGGGACGATCTATACAGTCAATGCAGAAACATTGACTGGTCTGCACATCTGGACAACAGTATGACTTTTGCGGTTTCCTCAACATTGGGAAAGAATGCCGTGATTCCGCACAGCCATTATGCGGCTCTGCGGGTAAAGGATGCCGTAGTTGATTTCTTCCGTGATACATGCGGTGAAAGGCCGAATATTTCCAGGGATAAGCCGGATCTAAAAATTCATCTGCATGTTCATGAAAATACCGCTCAGGTCTATATTGATCTCAGCGGTGAAAGCCTGCATAGAAGGGGATATAGAGAAACCGGCGGTGTCGCACCCCTGAAAGAAACGCTGGCGGCGGCCATCGTTGCCCTGTCGGGATGGAACAGCGGGGCATCTTCCCGAACGACATTCCTGGATCCGATGTGCGGTTCGGGAACACTTTTGATAGAAGCTGCTCTGCTCTGGAGTGATTCCGCACCCGGACTGTCTCGCACATATTTCGGGTTCAACAAATGGCGAGGGCACAATGGTGTTTTGTGGACGGACCTGGTTAATGAAGCAGTGGCTGTGGAAGAGAAAAGTTTTGCCGGAAAATGGCCGAGAATAATCGGTTATGACAGTGATCCCGCTGTGGTTGCCACGGCACGTAAAAACATAGCAAAGGCCGGGCTCGAAGACAAGATAGAGGTGCACTGTAAGGATGTCGCCTTTTTACGGCCGCCCAGTGAGGAGGGATTTTTTGTTTCCAATCTTCCCTACGGCGAGCGCTTGTCTGAAAAAGAAGAGGTAAGATTCCTTTACAACTGTGTGGGCAGGATTCTACACGATCTTTTCAAAAACTGGAGGGTAGGAATTTTTATCTCTGATCCCGACGTTGCCGACCAGTTCAATATTGACATTGAAAGTAATTACAGACTATTCAATGGTCCGATCTCCTGCCGCCTGCTGGTCGGCAAGGTGATTCCCAATGAGGCACCTCCCTTCCACTGGCAGATCAAGGATGACAGCGAAGTTGAAGAAGGCTCCGATTTCGCTAACCGTCTCAAGAAAAACTTTAAAAAAATCAGCAGTTGGGCGGGCAACAATAACATCAGCTGTTTCAGGGTGTATGATCGGGATCTGCCAGAATATAATGTGGCTATTGATATCTATGAAAAATGGATACTGGTGCAGGAGTACATGCCTCCCGCCTCCATTGATGCTGATTTGGCCAAGAAAAGATTTTCCATTGTTTTATCCAGTCTTCGCCACATCTTCCAGATACGGAGAGACCGGATCTTTTTAAAACAGCGCCGACGCCAGCGGGGCAAAAGTCAATATCAGAAAAAGGAAATAAAAATCCGCTATCATCAGGTAAGGGAGGGAGAATGCTATTTTCTGGTAAACTTCCAAAATTATCTGGACACCGGACTTTTTCTTGACCACCGTCCGCTCAGGGCGAAAATAGCCGAGCTTGCAAACGGCAAACGCTTTCTTAATCTGTTTGGTTATACCGGTGCGGCAACGGTCCATGCAGCCAAAGGCGGGGCTGCTCTGACAACCACGGTTGATCTCTCCGGTACTTACCTTGAATGGGCCCGAAAAAATCTGGCCCTCAACGGCTTGAGCCTGAAAAGGCATGAGACCATAAAACAGGACTGCCTCTCCTGGTTGAGGGAGGCCCGTGGGGAATATGACCTGATTTACATTGATCCCCCGACCTTTTCCAACACCAAAAAAAAGAACCTCGTCTTCGACGTTCAGCGAAGCCATGCAGAACTTATAGATCGTGCCTCAAGGCTGTTGACGGAGCATGGAATTATCCTTTTTTCGACAAACTATAAGGGGTTCAAAATGGACAGACAGATCTTAACGGACTTTGTGCTCGAGGATATCAGCAAGGAAACCATCCCCTTAGATTTTCAGAGAAACAGATCCATCCACTCCTGCTGGAAGATAATTAAAAAGAGATGACGGCGTTGTTGGAAGCAGATCTGTCTCGAAAATTAATGCATTGTATCTCGAATATAACATCGAGCCATCTTTGAGAAAAGACGAGGTTCGTTAGTTGGCAGGCTAAGGGCATTTGACAAAGAGCATCCCATCACTATTTTTCCTGAACACGCTGCGTTGACAGGCTGAAAAATCAAAGCCGCAACCCCTTTGGCGATTTTGTGGAAGTTGTGATATGGTATGTTTGAAGAAAGACGATCAACGGAGAGTGTAACCTATGAAAAGTTTGGTTGTTGAAGATGATCCTCTTTCAAGGATGCTTCTGTTTTCTATCCTGTCGCGTTTCGGCGAATGCGATGCAGCTGAAAACGGCAAAGAGGCCGTTACCCGTGTGGAAAAAGCCCTTGCACTACAACGACCCTATGATGTTATGTTTCTGGATATCATCATGCCGATCCTCAATGGTCAGGAGGCCCTTTTGGAAATCCGGAAAATCGAAAGGGAGCATGGTATCAAGGAGCTTCATTTTCTCAAGGTGATAATGGTAACGGCCATGATGGATTTTGAAAACATCACCCAGGCTTTTGAGGCGGGGCATTGTGAGGCCTATCTTACCAAACCGTTCAAGGAAGAGGAGCTTCTCGAGCACCTCTACGAGCTTAAGTTGGTTGAGAGCGATTCTGCCCAGGGGAAAGGATGGTGAACAGGAACGCTGCAGGTGAATCTCCTGCCAATGTACACAGGGAGAAGTTGAGGGATCATTTTAAATCAACCTACAGATTCACTGAAGACCAGATAGATGCACTGCTCGAAAGTACGGCACAATCAATGAATGCTACCCTGGGATCCCTTTACGCAGCGCTGGAGAAAGAGAGCAGCTCCGAGGAAATATCCCGGCTGTGGCATACCATGAAGGGGCTGCTGCTCAATATGGGAGAGCAGCAATGGGCTGAAGTAGCCAGAGAGCTTGAAAACGCCGCAGGCCGGGGTGAAAAAAGAGATTACAGAAAAATGGTGAGGATCATTCACCAGGGTGTGGAGGATATCCTGTAACTTGTGATCAATTTTAAGTAAATGGTGAAGAGTTAGTGGCACATCACAAAATCTTACTTGTAGACGATGATCCAGCCCAAAGAATGCTTCTGAATATGTGCCTCGAGCAAGGCGACTATTCTGTTGTAGAGGCCGGTGATGGAGAGGAAGCCTACAGGGTTTTAGAGAGAGAACCAGACATAAGGCTTGTTATTACCGATCTTGCCATGCCGGTAATGAATGGTTTTGAGCTGATAAGCAAGGTCAGGGATAGTGATCTCCGCTACCGCTATATCATCGTACTAACCTCTTCCGAGGAACAGGGATCGTTGGTTCAGGCCCTTTCCCTGGGTGCGGACGATTATATTTCCAAACCGATCAGGCCTGATGAAATGCGCCTCCGGGTAGAAGGCGGAATCAGGTTGCTGCGCCTGGAAATTCAGGAAGAGCTGATCCTGTCGATGGCCAAACTCGCCGAATACAGGAGCAATGAAACAGGATACCATCTGGAGCGTGTTCAGTTTTATACCCGGGCACTGGGAAGAGACCTCAGCGCTAAGCACCCTCAGCTGAATATCACAGCAAGACTGGCCGAGGAGTTTGCCAGAGTCAGCCCTCTTCATGATATCGGCAAGGTAGCCATTGCCGATGCAATCCTTAATAAACCCGGAAAGCTGACCGGAGCGGAATTTGAAGAGATGAAAAAACATGCGAGTATCGGAGGTCAGCTCCTCAAGGATATCTATACAAAATCACACTCCCCTTATCTCAAGGTTGCCTATGAAGCAGCTATGTATCATCATGAACGCTATAACGGGAACGGATATCCATCGGGCCTCAAAGGCGAGGAGATTCCTGTCGTTGCCCGCATCGTCGCCCTGGCCGATATGTATGATGCAATGACAACAGAGAGATGTTATAAAAGAGCTTTCAGCCATGAAAAGGCTAAAGAAATAATTATCGCCGAAAGGGGGGAGCATCTTGATGCCAAAATGGTTGACTCCTTTCTCGCCCGGGAAGATGAATGGCTGGCTATTCGGGATAGATTTAAGGATTGATGGACTCGTAAAAAGCCCGATCTACGTCGTTGTAGATCTGAAACGGCGATTTGCCGTACCACATGTACTGCCAAATCGTCGTTCCAGATACTACGCCTAGTATATCAAGCTTTCCCCAGAGTTCATCTCGACAACCAATGACTTTTTACGAAATTATCAAGATTGCCGTCGTTGTATAAAGTCCGATCCACCGTGCTGGGTTTTGTAACAATAATGGGACAGTATCTCACGGGAACACGTTCACCAATACTCTTATATAAGTGATGAAAAAACAACAGGAACTAG
>JADQBJ010000051.1:0-70144 GCA_016278675.1 Desulfobulbaceae bacterium
CCATGGATAAGATCGTGGTTCGCTGCGCTCTCACGATCTATCCTTATTCGTTCGAAATGATTCGGCCAGGAGCCGCATACACTCCAGTCCCGCTGGAAATCACCTCCACGAAAATGATTCGTAATATTTATACGAATGGGCTAAATTAATGAGCAGCACTAAAAACATAGCCGCAACGACGCATAGACGGTTGCCTTTTCTCAACCAATACCTATTAAGAGACTGTCCCCGAGAGTAAAGACCGGGATAGACGCTATTTGCTGATCAGCCGGATTGACGACTGAGAATTGAGAGACCGACAATGTTTTTGCACGGCTTCAATTATATACCTCAGATGGAGATTTTTAAAAAAATGAAGAAAGTAACTTCCAGACTACCTTTACATTTCAGTTTTATATCTGCTCTTTTTTGCTGCGCCCTTATTATGATTATGTTTGCTGAACTGGCAGCCGCACAAACCTGGTACATACGGCCTACAGCCGAAATTCCACTGCGCCGGGGCCAGGGGAGCGACTATAAGATATTAGCTATTGTCCCTAACGGTACCGCTGTGGATGTCCTTAAAGAAGAAGGCTCCTGGACGAATGTTGTCACCAAAGACGGCCAGGAAGGTTGGATTTTAGGGAGATACCTGACCACAGAACCTCCACTGGAAGAGAGCCTTGAGGCCCTGCAGAAGGAAAATGCCAGATATAAAGAGAAGTCTGTTGTGCTGCAATCCAGGAATGAAGAGTTGAATGCTTTAAACACAGCCCTGCAGAATACCCTGGAAAACAACAAAAACCAGCTGGTTGAAACCACGGCAAAATATCGAAAACTCACCGATGATACAGCTGATGTCATCGCCATTAGAAATAACCTCGACCAAAGCAGACAAACCATTACAAAGCTGCAGCAGGAGCTTGATTCCATTACCGCCGAAAACAAACGACTGAAGGCGAGCCAGAACATTAAATGGTTCCTGGCAGGCGTAGGGACTCTTATTTTCGGCGGTATCGTGGGCATGGCCGGCAGCAAATCAAAAAAGCGAAGATCCTCTCTCTATTAGTAGCTTATAGATTGATTTCTTGTTTTTTTTGCAAGAAAACAATCTGTCTAAAGGTTCCTATTCCCCTCAAGGGGGTACTTGTAAAAAGTCCAACTCAGCTGAACTCTTGTTCCTTCTCGCGCTGCTCCTGAATGCAAAAGGGTCAGCGCGAGGTAAATTTGATTTCAATACGCCGGTTGCGACGATGGGCTTCCGGAGTATCCGCCGGATCAATGGGATGAAACTTACTGAACCCGGCAGCAGCCATGCGATTCTCCGGGATTCCCTGACCCGCAAGATATTGTACAACCGAAAGTGCCCTTGCTGCAGACAGCTCCCAGTTGGACGAGAAATTCGCCGTAGTTATTGGTATCCTGTCGGTATGACCGTCCACCCGGAGAATCCACTGCAGATCATCGGGTATTGCCGGAAGTAACTCCCGCAGCACTTCAGCGAGTTCTTCAAGCTCGTTTTTGCCCTGCTCACTCAATTCAGCGCTTCCTGAAGGAAACAGCAACTCCGCCTGAAGAAGAAAACGATCTCCTTCAATGCTGATCATGGGATTATCGGCGATGATGTCTCGCAGTCGTCCAAAAAATTCTGAGCGATATCTCTCCAGATCTGTTACCCGCCTGGCTAACTCGATATTGAGCCGCTCGCCGATATCACGAATCTCTTCTTCCTGCTCCGCTCGCTTTAGCTCGGACAGTCTTAGAGCATTGGCGATTTCATCAAGCTGCTGCCGCAGCTGATCCATTTTCCGATTAAGAAGGGCTACCTCCGCACGCGCATCCGCGGTCAGGCTGCGCTGGTTTTCCAGGGCCTCCTGCTGCTCACCGACCAGGGCAGACAAAGCCTGAATCCTGATATCGCGCTGTTCGATGTCCTCCTGGGCAAGCAGGGTTTTCTCTTCCTCTTCAGCTAAACGAGCCCGCAAAGCCTTACTGCGATCACGCAGGGTTTCGGTCAACTGCTGTTCACTCTCCAATGCAGTGGCCAACTCTCCGATTCGCTCCTCCAGCTCTCGACGCAGGGTTTCAAGGGCCTGGATATCTTCCTGCAGGCTGGCCATGGCACGCAGGTCCTCCTCCATTATTTCACGATCTTCAATCCTCTTTTCTTGCAGATATTCAACTTGTTCCTGAAGCTCCGTGCGCTGAATGGTCAAGGTATCCACCTGAGCGGACAGAGCGGCGATGGTTTCCGTCATCTTCGCATTGGTTTCCTGCTCAAGCCCCAGACGTTTGGTTATCTCATCAAGCTGGAGATGAAGATCTTCCAGTTCGCTGCTCTGGCTGGTGAGAATATGGCTTAGGATAAATTGTGAAAAGGTGAAGATCAGCAGGACAAAAATAACCACCATCAATAAAGCCGAAAGCACATCGACATATCCCGGCCAGATGCTTTCGGATTGCGGGGAACGGCGTGAACCCAAGGCCATATGCTCCCCTACCCTTTATCCGGCTCAAAGGATGAATCAGAAGCTGATCCGGATGACGATTTTTGAAGCAACTCCTCTATATTGCTGTTGGTGCGCTGCATTTCCTGCAGCAACTTGTCGAACTGCAAATGAGAAAATTCCGATGGAGGATACTGCTGCTCGTCCTCAAACTGAGTACCTGATGTCCTTCTCACCAGTTGGGTCACACCGGAAAGCCATTCCTCAAGCTCATTGAAAAACCTGTTCTGAGCATGGTTGGCCTGAATATCGAGAAAGCCAAGCACCAGGGAGCCGCCCAGCCCAAACAGTGATGAACTGAAAGCCGTACCCATGCCTTGCAGCGGTTCCTGAAGTCCGGCTTTCAAGGTCTTGAACATTAAATCAAAATCTCTGTCGCCGACATCAAAACCACCAATAACTCCGCTGACCGCACCGATAGTGCCCAGCAATCCCCAGAAGGTACCAAGCAGACCTAGAAAAACAAGGAGTCCGACAATATACCGTGATATTTCCCGGGATTCATCCAGGCGGCCGCGGATTCCCTCAAGCACAGTACGCAGGGACAGGGCCGAGAGGCTGAAGCGATCTCGGTGCATGCCTTCGAGATGCTTGGCCAGGGGCTTGAGCAGTTCCGGACTTTCGGCAACCGATAATCCGGAGGTTCCGGTGCGGAAGATCTTAATCCAGTTGATTTCAGGTTCAAGGGTGACCACACGGCGGATATTGAGAAGAATACCGATGGCCAGAACTCCGAAGATGACAAGATTGAATCCCCAGTTGGCCATGAACGCCCCTTTGAGCGGCTTGTATAAAAGAGCGCAGACAATAGCGACAATGCAGAGATATACGAACATCATCAAAAGATAGTAGCGCGGCTTACTCATGAAACAACCCTCTTTTCATGTTAGAGATATTTAATAGACACCTGATAATCACAAGTTGCCATGCTCTCAGATAACAAAACAAAAAGTTCGATATACAAGGCGCAGTGTGAGACCGGGCTTTCTCGAAATCTGAGTTTATGCCCGTACGGGTGCTTATCGCGACACCAGCAATACTTCACAATTTTATCGCGGTAATTTCGATGCAGAGTTTTTTGCGGCAGAGCGGTGTCAGACCGTTTATACACGTTGTAATCTTACCATACTCCCCGCTCTCTTTCCTAAGCTTTTGTGGGGTCCCGGCCAAGAGCTAAGCGACAAACACCGGCAGAAGGTTTTCCGGTCAAACTATCTCCTAGAGAACGCCAGAGAAATTCCCAGACCGATAAAGAGAACACCGGTCACTTTATGCAGCATTTTGGAGAAGCCTGTACTGCCGGTAATTTTCTCGGTCAGGCTGGAGGCGAAAAACGCCAGGAAAAGGCACCAGATGGTTCCGGTTGTTATAAAGGTGATTCCGAGAATAAGAAATGAGAGGACTGCCTGATGATCACCCGGAATGATAAACTGCGGCAAAAAGGCGAGAAAAAAAAGTGCAACTTTGGGGTTGAGTACATTAGTCAGCACCCCGGATATGTAGATCTGGCGGCTGGAGTATCTCCGTGTGCTCAGTGGTTCTCCTGGCTGTGGCGTGCTCCCGGTTTTCAGAGCCTTGACACCCAGGTAGATCAGATAGAGCGCTCCGGCATATTTGACCAGGTTGAAAAGAGTTGCCGAGCCGGCAAGCAGCACGCTAAGACCTGCAGCGGCGGCAATTGTGTGCACAAGAGCTCCAGTCGAAATACCCAGAGCCGAGAGGATGCCGGCTCTCTTACCCTGGGAAATTGAGCGTGCCAGGATATAGAGGGTGTCAGAGCCAGGCGTCAGGTTCAACAGTATTCCAGCCAGGAGAAAGGCGGGAAAATTTATGATTCCAAAATCTTCCATCATCCGTCCTGCTCCAGAAACATATCAATATGGGCAATACCGTCTTCGTCATAGGGAAGTCCTCTGCCTCGAAAACCAAATTCTCCATAAAAACTTTCAAGATGGAGTTGTGCCGAGATTCTAATCACGCTTCCCGGATATTCCCTGCGGCTTTTTTTAATGGCAAGGCGCAAAGCCATCATTCCCAAGCCTCTGCCTCGATGAGATGCGGTGGTCAGGAGCCTGCCGATGGAAGGCTCCGGATACCTGCTCCCGGGAAAGTTCAGCCGGGCATAGGCTCCTAATTGTCCATCTTCAGTTCTCCCCAGAAGATGGAATGAACTGCAGTCAAAACGGTCGGCATCCAGATATACGCATTTCTGTTCGACGACGAAAACCTCCTGTCTGACTGCCAGTATTTCGTGCATCTGAGCTGCTGTGAAATCGGTAAAGCACCGCCACTGCCATTGGATTTTTGAAAGATCTTCCATGAATTCAATTCTGTTCGTCGTTAACAAAAAATGCGGAGAGTTGACGAGACTGACTCCGGAAATCTGATTACCCCTGAAACTCAGCATCTCCCGGACTTGAGCCGGGGATTAGGGGTAATCAGGCTGAAAAAAAAATAAATCCTGCTCCGGAGCAGTAGTCCCGAAGCAGGATGATGCCTGAAATTTTTTTTTTCTGACTGTTAAAAATTAAAGACTTTGGCCTCCGCCGCCATGTCAATCAGATGCGGACCGCCATCCAGCAACATATTTGCATGGAAATCCGCTTCATCCAATTTTCTGTTATTGGCGCACGGCGTGCAGACTCCTGTCTGTACCTCATTTTCCACAAGATAGGGGAGATAATCATCGGGGCTGTCACCGGTCACGGTCCTCTTACTGCCGTCTTTCCCCTTGATTGCCCAGTCAACTCCATTGTCGATGAAGAAAAGGTTTACCGTATGCCCTTTGGAATGAGCGATTTTGGCGAACTGAAAACAACGGGTAGCTTTTTCATTATCATCGGAACTCAATACAAAAAGAAAATTTGCCATCGTATTCTTCTCCTCTCAGTTTATACAACAGGTTTTGATGATCTTGTAAAGTCATCGAAGTTGACGAGATGGATTCGTAAAATGGAAGTCAACAGCAACAAATGAGGGCAGTTTATTGAGTCGCTGCGGCCCTCAGATATGCCTCGTTTAAACGTTCCTCGAGATAACCTGCAAGTTCCTCGCTGAATTCCTCCATATCGAAACAGACGGCATCTTCCCCCAGCAGTCCTTCAGGTACAAAGTCACCTCTCTCTTCAGGATCCGATATCATTTCCGCATAAAAGCAGACGGAAAGCCAACGTGGTTCCCCCTCGATCACATCAACCATGACAAAAAGAGGTTTCTCTGACTGGTTCAGGTGTTTTCCGCGCAATGAGTATGTCACTCCCTGACGTGGAATAAAATCAAGAGAAACACCATCCATGGATTCCAGGGCCTGTCGAAGTCTTACAAATCCTTTCTTATTATGCTCTTTACCATCCTGCCATTGTTCAATAAAATCATTGAGCCGTTGCTGTGCATCACTCATGTTCTCTCACCCGCCACTTGATGTTTATGGTTGGTAACCATTCAGGATAAACTGTCAGTTTTAGTTCTTTGCCGAATAGTTACTATGATTCCTATATTATCTGCATAGAAAAAAATAGTGTTTGAACCAAACCTAGTTTGAGCATATGCCCATAATTAAATTCAGAATAGATCATCAGCTCTGCAACTGTCAATCTTTTTTCAGTATTTCAATTCATTATCTTTGCTTCCGGCGAACAGAAAAATGTCTTTTCGGGGCTCCGCCTTTGAAATTTCGAGAAAAAGATATATACGTTAAGAAACGTTGAGCTACGAAATTCACATTTCCCGGAATATACAGAAAGGAGAGAAATATGGCAGATGATACAACTGTTATAGCAGCGGACGATCCTAATTATTCTGATGAACAAAATAAAAACAGCGAGCATTCACTGGTCGTCGCCAAAGATGTCTTCCCCGACAGGCTCCTGCTGTTTCCCCTTCATGATCGGCCGATGTTTCCTAAAATGATGGGTCCCGTCATTGTCGATGACAAGCAGTACCAAAAAGTGATTATGGAAACCGGCGAGAAGTCCAAGCCGATGTACTTCGGACTCCTGCTTGTCAAACCTTCCGAAGACAACCTCCAGCATCGACCCACCGAACAGGATGATTTTTTTTCCATGGGGGTCGTTGTCAGAGTACAAAGCGTCTCACCCTTCGATCAGGGGGAGCCTCTGCAGCTGGTTGTCCAGGCAGTTGAGCGCTTCAAGGTGCAGCGGATCACCTTCAAAGATAAAGTGCCGTATGCCGATGTGGAATATTTCCGCGAGGAAAGAATTAAAGTCAACGAAGAACTCAAAGCATATTCCGTGGCCATCGTTGATGCCATGAAGGAACTGGTAACCTTAAACCCCTTGTTTAAGGAAGGACTGTCACTTATTATTGAACGGATCAATGTCAGTGATCCCAGCGCGCTCGCTGATTTTGCCGCCTCCATGACCACCTCTTCGGGGCCGGAATTACAGAAAATCCTTGAAACTCTGAATGTACGCGAGCGTATCGAGAAGGTTCTCGTTCTTTTGAAGAATGAGCTCGAAGTCTCCAAGTTGAAAGCCCAGATCTCCAAGCGCATTGAGGAACAACTCTCCAAACAGCAGCGGGAATTTTTCCTTAAGCAACAGCTCCAGGAGATCAAGAAAGAGCTGGGACTGGCCAAGGACGATACTCAGACCGAGGTCGAGAAGTTTCAGAAACGTCTGCAGGATCTGACCTTGAGCGAAGAAGCCTCCGAGCGCATAAAAGAAGAAATCGACAAGCTCAAGCTCCTTAGTCCGTCATCCCCGGAATTTAACGTAACCCGTGGGTATCTCGACTGGCTGACCCTCATGCCATGGGGGGTGTATACCGAAGATAATTATGATATCAAAAAGGCAACCGATGTCCTGGAAAAAGAGCATCATGGCCTCGACGACGTCAAAGACCGCATCCTTGAGCTGATTTCGGTGGGCATCATCAAAGGTGATTTGTCCGGCTCCATCATCCTTCTTGTCGGCCCTCCGGGTGTAGGAAAGACTTCGGTCGGTCAGGCCATCGCCAAGGCCCTCGGCAGAAAATATTACCGGTTTTCACTCGGCGGTATGCGGGATGAAGCTGAAATAAAAGGGCATCGGCGAACCTATATCGGAGCCATGCCCGGTAAATTTATCCAGGCAATCAAAACATGCAAAACAGCTAATCCTCTGATAATGCTCGACGAGGTAGACAAAATAGGGGCAAGTTTCCGCGGCGACCCTGCATCGGCGCTGCTCGAGGTCCTCGACCCTGAACAAAACCAGGATTTCCTCGACCATTATCTTGATGTGCGTTTTGATCTCTCCAAGGTGCTCTTTATCTGCACAGCCAATCAAATGGAAACCATTCCCCAGCCATTGATTGACAGAATGGAGGTTATCCGTCTTCCCGGCTATATCAACAAGGAAAAGGTGGAAATCGCCACCAAGCACCTTATCCCCAAGCAGAGAAAAGCGCATGGCATCAGCGCCAAGCAGGTAATTTTCTCTAAATCGGTTCTGCGTGCCATTATAGACGGCTATGCCAGAGAAGCCGGGGTTCGCACCCTGGAAAACTGCATTAAAAAGATTTTGAGGAAAAAGGCCAAGGATTTGGTGGAAGATCCCGATCAGACCATTCGCATCAGAATAGAAGATCTACACGATCTTTTGGGCAAGAAAAGCTTCACCGAAGATCAGGCCTTCAAAAAACCACAGGTCGGCGTTATCACCGGGCTGGCCTATACCTCCATGGGAGGCGCCACTCTCTATATCGAATCCATCCCCATCCCGGCATCGCAACCCGGCTACAAACAAACCGGCCAGCTTGGCAAGGTAATGGTGGAATCATCTGAAATCGCTTACAGCTACGTCCGTTCTTTGCTCAGGGACAATAAGAACGCCGTCGAATTTTTTAAAAACAATTTCATCCACCTTCATGTACCGG
Source organism: Desulfobulbaceae bacterium (assembly GCA_016278675.1). Lineage (GTDB taxonomy): Bacteria > Desulfobacterota > Desulfobulbia > Desulfobulbales > Desulfocapsaceae > Desulfopila_A. The sequence continues at coordinate 8,364 of JADQBJ010000051.1, forward strand.
CCGGGGCAACGCCGAAGGACGGTCCCTCGGCAGGAGTGACCATGGCCTGTTCTCTTTATTCACTGGCCAGGAATACACCGATAGCCGATTCCATAGCGATGACCGGTGAACTCACCCTGAGTGGTCTGATTATGCCTATTGGCGGAGTAAAGGAGAAATTGATCGCCGCCAAACGCGCCAAGATCAAACAGGTCATTCTTCCTGCGGAAAACAAGGAAGACTATGATCTTCTGCCTGACCATATCCAGGAAGGAATCAAGCCTCATTTTGTAAGTACTTTTAATGATGTGAAAAAAATCTGCTTCCCTTCCTGATTCTTTCTCTCCGTGCAGCCTTCACCTGCAATGGTGCGGGCTGCATGAATTTCACTCCGCTCCTCCCCCCTTTTTTCTCCGTCCTGCTCCTTTAAATAGTTCGGCTTTGCCTTCGGGAATACTTAATTACTTTGCTTTACAGTAATTTAGCATTATTATGACCAGGACTAACCATAACGGCATTTAAAAAGTAATTCTGATTACCCTTAATCCTCAGCTCAAGGCCAGAAAATGCTGAGCGGGGGAATCAGAAAAGTTATTGAAGTTACCGAGAACGGCTCTGTGAATAGCTCGAAATACCAGGGTGTCCGAAGTGGAAGTCCGCGTTACATGCAGTACGGATATCACCTTTTCAAAGACGTAGACCGAGCTTTTGTCATCCATAATTGAGGTTCATATGACGGAGAATACCAAAAATAAAAACGGCTTCTTTATTGCTCTCCTAACGGTGGGACTTATCATAGCTTCTCTCTACATCTTTTCTCCATTTCTCAAATATATCCTTGTTGCCGCAGTTCTGGCTTTATCAACCAGCCATGGCTACAATTCTCTTATAACGGCGATAGACAGAAGTGAAACACTGCCCGCCTGGGTACGAAGGTCCCGCCGTGCTCTTGTCGCCACGTTGTTTACTTCCTTTTTCCTGATGATGATTTTTTTGCCTCTGCTGTATTTCATCACAGTTACCATCGACCAGGTGTCCGCTCTCAATATGTCGGAAATCAGGGAAACCGCACTCTCTATGTGGAATCGCTTAACAGTCTTCATGGAAGGTGTTCCACTGTTACATGACCTTATCCAGCGTCTGCGAAGCGAAGGAACCTCGCTTATCAACGAATCATCCATCGAAGCCATTATCAAGGGTGGAGAAAATATGATTTCGGGAGTGAGTGGTCTGATAGTTCAGATTGGCTGGATACTTACCTTTTATTTTCTATTTAATATATACGGCAACAGGATCCTGCATTTTCTGGCGACATTACTGCCCACTACAATCGAACATGAAAAATATCTCTACCGGGAATGCTCGGGAACCGTTGCCGTGGTTTTTTACGGCGCCCTGTTCAATATGGTGGCGCAGGGGTTTGCCTTTGGTCTGCTGATGGTATTTATAGGCGGCTATAACAGCATGTATCTTGGAGTGCTGGCCGGTTTCTGTTCAATTATTCCCATAATAGGCGCAGCACTTGTTTATATTCCCATTATCGCCCTGGAACTCTTCGACCGCAATTATATCAACGCCTTGGTGATTTTAGTTTTTGCCGTTTCCGTTATGGGCTTTTTTATTGACAACATTCTCCGTCTTATCTTTATCGGCTATCTGAAAAGGCTTTTCGGCTTCGAATATACCATGAACGAGATTCTGATTCTGCTGTCGATACTGGCAGGTATTGCAACGATGGGTTTCTGGGGATTAATTATCGGACCTTCAGTTGTAGCATTGACCATCGCATCGGCAAACATCAGCCGAGACTACCTGGCTGAAGAGGGACATACACCGCAGATCCCCTCTGATTAGGCATCTCCCGCACTCCTCACTCATCCCTGGACATAATATGCCAACAGAAGACGATTTCTTTCCGAAATATGATCAAAAAATATTTCTATCTCATAAGGATGAGCGAAACCACACGCCTCTCTTCTTTCACAGCTCACCACGACACCTCGGCACTCAACCCAGATCTCAGCGGCAAATTCCCTGTCGCCCCTCTGGGGTAACTGGAATTTGATATCGAGTAGCGTCATCTCATCAATACGCCTGGATGTTCGACACATCATCCCAGAAAGACTGATATTTTGCGGCAAACCCCAAGCATCGTTTTGTCGCGCAAAAGATGGATCAGTATATTTTCTTCCATTTTTGCACCGCTTTTTTTCCACTGCAACCTCGCTCTGGCTGGCCTGTAATCTCCCTTCAACAAAATCCTATCAAATGAAGCCACGAATTTCAAGGTTGGCTGCAATATGTCTCAGGCACAATATGAATATTTAAGATCCTGATTTTCCCTAATCCTCAGTTCAGGGTAGGGACAGCTCTTTTCACGGGTCTCTGCAGCCCGGACTTCTGCGGCAAAGCCCTATGGAATGGACTGGTTTATGGCATCCCGATGATAAGAGCAGTCCAGGCCCGGGCCAGAAAATGCCGAGCTGCAGGGGCAAATCAGATTAAAAATTTCATCCGCATCAAAAAACGGAAACAAAGTTGAATTCGAAGGGAAAAATAACGGCAAGGAGGGTCCAACCAGCGCTGAAAGGCGCCGGTTGGAATAGTTTTGGGTCAGGCCATTTCAGTAAAGTCGTCTTTTGAGGCACCGCAAAGTGGACAAACCCAGTCTTCCGGCAGATCCGCAAAAGCCGTTCCGGGATCGACACCATTATCAGGATCACCCGCGGCTGGGTCATATACATAATCACATATATCGCATACATACTTTTTCACAATACTCTCCTCCTTTCATGAATTTTAGTGGTACATTAGAGCAGCTAGAATTTAAAAGATCATTTCGAGAAAAAAAAACCTGTCGCTTCGTACTTTAGATTCACATCTTGTCCGGCATATCAGACAATTTCTCAATCTTCAAGAAAAAAATCAGGAAAAAAACTCTCGAAATCATTCCCGTCCAAGCATTGCCTGAGGATTAAGCCACTGATCGATCTCCTTTTCCTCTACGTCGAGTAATTTAAGAGCTTCTGCCTTTAGCGTGGTATTATTGTGGAAAGCGGCTTTAGCAATATCAGCTGCTTTATCATAGCCGATATGGGGGGTTAATGAGGTCACCAGCATCAGAGAATTTTCCAGATGTTCCTGAATTTTCTCCCTGTTGACCTGAATACCTACGGCACAGTTATCATGGAAGGACTGAACAGCATCCGCCAGAAGATTTGCCGACTGTAGGAAATTAGAGATAATAAGCGGTCTATAGACATTGAGTTCGAAATGGCCATTGACCGCACCAAAACCAAGAGCGACATCATTGCCTATTACCTGGCCGCATACCATGGTCAGTGCTTCTATCTGACTGGGATTCACCTTTCCCGGCATAATAGAGGAACCGGGTTCATTTGCAGGAAGAGATATCTCGCCAAGGCCACAGCGCGGCCCGGAGGCAAGCAGGCGGATATCCTGAGCGATTTTATGAAGGCTCAGGGCCAGCTGCTTTAATGCTCCATGTGCGGCAACCAGACCATCGTGAGCAGACAGTGCTTCAAATTTATTTGGTGCCGTGCAAAATGGCAATCCGGTGAATTTGGCTATATATTCAGCGGCCTTTTCAGCATATCCGGAAGGACAGTTCAATCCCGTGCCGACTGCAGTACCACCTAGTGCGAGTTCCTGCAGGCGTACCATTGAATGGGACAGAGATTTTCTGCCCTGATCAAGCAGATGAACATACCCGGAAAATTCCTGCCCAACAGTTATAGGAGTAGCATCCATCAGGTGAGTTCTGCCAATTTTCGTGATGTCCTTATACTGCTCAACCTTATTCTTCAGGGCCTGATGCAATACATCGAGGGACGGCAATGTCTTGTTTTCCAATACCATGGCAGCTGCGATATGCATGGCACTGGGAAAGGTGTCATTGGATGATTGAGACATATTCACATCATCATTCGGGTGCGCAAAACGAGTGCCGTAGCCGAGCTGCTTTCCCTGCAGAATATGAATCCTGTTTGAGATAACCTCATTGATGTTCATGTTGGTATGGGTCCCCGAGCCAGTTTGCCAGATGACCAGTGGGAAATGCTCATCCAACTCACCGGCTATAATCTCGTGGCAGACCCTGACGATATAATCGGTTTTTTCAGGAGACAGCTTACCGAGATCCCGGTTTGTCAGGGCCGCTGCCTTTTTGAGGTAGCCGAAGGCGCGGATTATTTCGATGGGCATTGAAGCCGGCGGACCGATCCCGAAATTCATCAGGGAACGCTGGGTCTGCGCTCCCCATAACTTGTCATTCGCTACTTCGACCTCACCCATTGTGTCTTTTTCTATTCGATATTTCATGGCGGCTCTCCCGAATAACGCCGTATTTAAAGACGGGACGGATATCTTTTTAACCTGAAAATCTGATTAATTACTATAGTAATAATTAGTTGCAGTTACGCACTTGTCAATATGAATGATCTCGTAAAAAAAGTCATAGAAGCTGTCGAGATGGATTCTGCGATAAGCTGCAGTACGGGCATAAACTCCGACTTCGAGAAAGCTTGATATCTTCAAAGGAAGGTGGATTTTTAACCTGGCAGGAAGGACATGACAGATATTTTCCTTTATATTTCATTTCCAGATTACCCAAATCTTCGGCTCAAAGGCCATGAAATGATGAGTTTCTGGGGTAAGCAGATTCATTTTGTTACATATCCTCACATCCTCTATGAAAATGCTGAGGGAAAAAACAGCCCCCAACGCTCTGCCCACTTTGACACTCTATCCTTTTACGATTATCGTGGTGGGAAAATGCAATTGTTGACCTCTAGCCAAGATACTTCATGTTATTGCGAGGTATTAAGAACTACGTAAGGATGTTTTACACCATGAAAACCTTTAAAAATGCTTTAGAAATATTTACGTTGCTGAACAGATCCAACTGCAGAGACTGTCAGTTGCCAACCTGCATGGCATTTGCCGGAGCAGTCTATACCGGTAAGAAAAAGCTTAGTGACTGCCCCCACATCCCCCCGGAAGTCCAACAGGAATACGGAGAGGTCGCTGCCGAAAGCGCCATTGCGGAAAACATCGACAAAGCGATGAAAAAGCTTAAATCAGAAATTACCAAAATTGATCTTCAAAGTGTTGCCACCCAAATCGGGGGTACATACAATAACGGTAGAATTACCCTGAAAGTCCTCGGCAAGAACTTTTCTGTTGCCGATAACGGTGACATCTACACCGATATCCACATCACTCCATGGGTTACATTACCCGTTTATAATTATATTCTTCGGGGAGGCGATAAGGAAATTACCGGCCGCTGGGTACCGCTGCGCGAACTGCCCAGCGGCCAGGACTGGTTTCGCCTGTTCGGTCAGCGCTGTGAAATACCCTTAAAGAAGATAGCGGACGAATATCCGGATCTGTTCGAGGACATGGTACGGCTGTTCAGTGCCAATCTGGTGGAAAATCATTACCAATCGGATGTTTCCGTCGTCCTTCATCCTCTTCCCAAGCTGCCCATGCTTATCTGTTACTGGCACCCGGAAGGCGAACTGGAATCAGATCTTAACCTCTTTTTTGATGAAACGGCTGAGGATTATCTTGATCTCAATTCTATAAATTCAATAGGATCCGGATTTGTCACTATGCTGGAGAAGTTTGTCCTGCGGCACGGTTTCCGCTAAGAGTTAGCGGTACCTTACAGGTTGATTTCTTATTCTTTTTTTGCAAGAAAATAATCTGTCTGGCAGCTTTTGGAGTAACGGCAAAAAGCTCGAGATACCAGGCGTAGTCTCTGAAAAGGCGATTTAGCAAGCGAATCGCCTTTTCAGATCTACAATGAAAACAACGCCGAGATGGGGAAAAGTGCTTTCTCCGACAGGCTCCTAGATCGAGCTTTTTACGACTATCACCCTTCGTTTTCTTCCTTCTGCAGCTGAAATTCCCCTTTTTCAATTTCGGCGTCTATATCGGAGAGACTTCTTTTCATCTGCTTGAGAGCCTGCTTTATGCGATTTTCATTCTCCACCAGAGCCAAACGCAGATAGCCATCGCCTTCTTCGCCAAAACCGGCGCCGGGCGCCACTGCAACATTTGCCCTGCTCATCATTTCCACGGAAAAACGGATTGATCCCATCTGGGCATACGGTTCGGGAATTTTTACCCAGAGGAACATGCCGGCCTTCGGCTTGTCCACCTGCCAGCCCATTCGCTCAAGGCCTTCACAAAGAACGTCTCTTCTTTTCTGGTAAACCTCTACCTGCTCGCCGATGCTGTCTTCACAATCCCTCATTGCCACGATGCCTGCAACCTGGATTGCGGAAAAAATGCCATAGTCATAATAGCCTTTGATTCGCGAAAGTCCTTCAATGATCTGAGGATTGCCGACACAATATCCAAGCCGCCACCCCGCCATATTGTAGGATTTGGAAAAAGATCCGAACTCTACGCCAACCTCCTCTGCGCCCGGTATCTCGAGTAAACTTGGGGCGACATACCCGTCGTAGGTTATCCGGGAGTAAGCAAAATCATTAACGACCATAAAATTATATTTCCTGGCCAGGCGAACAACCTCGGTGAAGAACTCTTTTGAGGCCAGTACTCCTGTGGGATTGTGCGGATAATTAAGCATTACCAGCTTGGGCCTGGGATACAGGGACTGGCAGATATTCTGGATCTGCTGCAGAAAAGATTCTTCTGAATACAGGGAGATGCGGATAACAGAGGCACCGGCAATAACGGCGGCATAGACATGTATAGGAAAGGCCGGAGCCGGCACCAACACAGAATCCCCCGGTCCGAGAAGGGCCAGGCAGAGATGTGATATTCCTTCCTTGGAGCCGATAGTGCAAATAACGTCATCGGTGCCGCTAAGTTTGACGTCATAATTCCGTTGATAATACAGGGCAATTTCCCGCTTGAGGTTTTTCATGCCGCCGGCAACAGGATAGCGATGACTTTTGGGATCGTTGGCCACATCGATCAATTTCTCCGTCACCTGGCTGGGTGCGGGGTCGATGGGATTCCCCATTCCCAGGTCGATGACATCATCGCCATTCCAGCGCTTTTCCATCTTCATCTTATTAATCATCCCGAAAAGATAGGGAGGCAGCTGCTGCATTCGCTCTGCAAACTTGATGTTCAATTTGCTCATTAGTACCCTCTGCGTATGGAAATTACTTTCAGTGATTGTTCAGGAGCCTGGTCCAGTCATCATTTTTCCTTGAAGCCTTTAAGTCAGCTCATCCGGACTTAACATATATAATGTACCGAGATTAACATATCTCTACAAGGAAAAGCTTGATACGATTCCCTGACTATGGTGCAGGGTTCACAAACGTTTGTCTGCATTTAAGGCTGAGGTTGCCGTGGGCGGCTTAACGTCAGGACCGGACGTGCAAATCGAACAATTATGAAGCCATCTTAACGATACGCAAATTAGATTCAGCATAAGAACTATTGAACATGACAATAATCATGAAGAATTGTATTTCTTCAACATTTTCTGCTAAGCTCAGCAAGATAACTGCATCTATTTTTAGGCAATAAGGAAACGACATGGCAAAAAATCTTTATATCACCTCAATAAACGCTGAAAGTGGAAAATCGGCAATCGCTTTGGGAGTAATGGAACTGCTCTTGCGCGATATACGCAAAGTGGGTTTTTTTCGACCCATCATTAATCCTTCAGGTCCTGGCGAGAGGGATCATGACATAGACCTTATCCTTTCTCACTTCTATCTTGGCCTGCAATACAATGAGACCTATGCCGTTACGCTTGACCAGGCCAAACACTACATCAACAGCGGCAGGCAAAATGATCTGATGGAGAAAATTCTCATCAAATATCAAATTCTTGCAGACAAATGCGATTTCGTTCTCTGTGAAGGTACGGATTTCAAGGCCGGCCACGAGGCCTTCAATATCGATATCGATGCCGCCATTGCGGCCAATTTCGGCAGTCCGGCAATTATTGTGAGTTCCGCAGACGATTCCACGGTTGACGAGGTAGTCAGTCTTTGCCAGCTTGCCATGGATTCTCTCAAGGAAAAAAGCGTCGATACCATGGGAGTAATTGTCAATAAGGCGAAGATCCACGATAAAGAGGCAATTCTATCCGCCTTGAAAAAAAACATATCCATACCGGATAGCCTGTTTTACGTGCTGCCGGAAGAGCCGACACTTGCCAATCCGACTATGAATGACGTTAAAAAATGGCTGAAAGCAGAGGTTCTTTACGGAAAAAAAGAATTAGGCAAGAGAATAAACGGCTATGTTATCGCCGCCATGCGCATTGAAAATTTTTTAAATTATCTCAAGGACGATAATCTGGTGGTAACGGCCAGTGACCGTTCCGATATCATTTTAGGCTCACTTGCCTCCCGCCTTTCTTCTGCTTATCCGAATATTTCCGGAATCCTGCTGACCGGCGGCCAGACACCGCCGCCAAGCATCAAACGCCTCGTCGAGGGCTGGGCAGGATTGCCAGTTCCGATCCTTCTCGTGCAGGACTCCACCTTCCCAACTGTCAGCGCCCTGAATGAACTGAAAGGTACGATCGATCCGGATAATCCGCAGAAAATAGCCACCGCCCTGGGTCTTTTCGAGGCAAACGTTAAAACAAGCGAATTGAAAGAAAAGCTTATTTCGCGGAAATCCTCCCGTGTCACTCCGCAGATGTTCGAATATAAACTCATTCGTGAAGCCAAGAGAAACAAGATGCATATAGTCCTGCCCGAAGGGACCAGTGAGCGCATTCTCAAGGCTGCCGACATCCTTCTCAGACGTGATGTCTGCGATCTCACCCTACTGGGCAAAGAAGAGGAAATCGGCAACAAAATTTCGAAACTCGGTCTGGAGCTGGACGGCATCAATATCCTTAACCCTGAACGCAGTCCACATTTCGAGGAATATGTCCTTGATTTCTTCGAAATGCGGAAGGAAAAAGGCGTGACCATGGACATGGCCGTTGATTTCATGGCCGATGAAACATACTGGGGAACCATGATGATCCACAAAGGGGTTGCTGACGGCATGGTCTCCGGGTCCATCAACACAACAGCCCATACCATACGGCCGGCTTTCCAGATCATCAAAACCGTTCCTGGAACAACAATAGTATCTTCGGTTTTTCTGATGTGCCTGAAGGACAGAGTTCTGGTTTTTGGCGACTGTGCCATTATCCCCAATCCTACCGCCGAACAACTCGCCGAAATAGCCGTTGTCTCTGCCGATACTGCAAAACTTTTCGGCATCGACCCTCGGGTAGCCATGCTCTCCTATTCCACAGGCGATTCGGGCAAAGGGGCTGAGGTCGAAAAGGTCAGCCAAGCCACGAAAATCGCCCAAAAAATGCGCCCTGATCTCCTCTTGGAGGGCCCCATTCAGTATGATGCCGCTATTGATCCGGAGGTTGCCGAAACCAAACTACCCGACAGCAAGGTGGCAGGGAGAGCCACGGTTTTCATTTTTCCGGACCTGAATACCGGCAACAACACCTACAAAGCGGTGCAGCGGGCCACTCCCGACTCACTGGCGATTGGTCCCATCCTGCAAGGCTTGAAAAAACCTGTCAATGATCTCAGCCGGGGCTGTACCGTACACGACATAGTCAACACCGTCGCAATTACGGCAATTCAAGCATATGCGTCAACTTCCAAGGAAAAGAATTCCTTACAAGCCCAAAATTCAGGTACTGCGGAAAAAGGTAAGACGATATGAAGATATTAGTCATAAATGCTGGAAGCTCCTCTATCAAATACCAGCTTCTCGATATGGACGATGAGTCCCTTATGGCATCAGGAATTGTAGAGAGAATCGGCGAAGCCCAGGGAGAACTTTCCCATAAGAAGTTTGTAAACGGTAACGAGGAGAAAACCGTCATTGAAAAAAAGATCGGTAATCATCGAGACGGCATGCACCTGCTGATTGACATGATTACTTCCGCTGAAACAGGTGTCATCGCCAGTACGGATGAAATCGATGCCATCGGTCATCGGGTAGTCCAGGGAGGTGAACTTTTTAACAGCGCCACCTTGATTGACAAATCCGTCAAGCAGGCGATTGAAGAAAACAATCCCCTGGCTCCACTTCATAATCCGGCAAATCTGACCGGCATCGCCGTCGCCGAAGAACTCTTCCCGGGCACCCCTAACGTCGCCGTCTTCGATACGGAATTTCATCAGACCATGCCCGCGAGAGCCTACATGTACGCACTGCCTTATGAATTTTATGAGGATCTCAAAGTAAGGAGGTATGGGTTTCACGGTACTTCGCACAAATACGTCGCCAAAAATGTGGCCGGGGCCATGAACAGGAAGCCGGAGGATATCAATGTGATTACCATTCATCTCGGCAACGGCGGTTCAATTACTGCCGTAAAAGGCGGTGAGTGCATCGACACCTCCATGGGAATGACGCCTCTCGCCGGAGTTATGATGGGTTCCCGCTGCGGTGATATAGACCCGGCGATCTCCGGCTATATTGCCGAGGCAAAGAATATCAGCGCCGCGGAAGTGGATTCTATCCTCAATAAAAAAAGCGGCTTCAAGGGAATTTGCGGTATGAACGACATGCGCGATATTCACGAAAGTGCGGCAGGTGGCAACCAGCGTGCCAGACTTGCCGTGGACATGTTCTGCTATCAGGTCAAGAAGTACATTGGCGCCTATTTTGCAGCCCTTGGTACGGTCGATGCCATTGCCTTTACTGCAGGAATTGGTGAGAATGACGATATAGTCAGGGCCGGTGTCTGCAGTGACATGGAGGGACTTGGCCTTGAACTCGATCCTGCGGCTAATGATGGACGAATCTCACATCAGAAAAAGATCAGTAAGGATGGCGGCAAGGTAGAGATCTGGGTGATACCGACAAATGAGGAGTTACAAATCGCTCAGGATACCATTGATGTAGTCAAAGGGAACTGAGAAGTGTGGTTTCGATTTTCAGGAGGTCAGTCGGACTCCAATTCCGGTGTCCGCCAGACAAAATCCCCTTTTTCGGAGGTAAGATGGAGTCGGGCACCGGATTCCAGAATTTTTTTCACCACCGCCTTGTCTGGATAGCCGCGCCTGTTGTCTGAATCCACCGAAACGACAGCATACTCAGGAGAGGTCCACTGCAGCAGCGCAACACCTGTGGCATCGGCAGCACCGTGATGACCGATCACGAGTACATCGATATTTCCGTGAACCAGCTTGTCCTGAACAAGCTGGTCCTCCTGTTGTTTGCCGACATCTCCCATTATCAGTATGGTCTTTCCGGCAAAGGTTACAGAGAGGACCAGCGACCGGCTGTTGAGATCCTCTCCTGAGGGTTGCGCCGGCCAGAGGACCTCTATTAGTGCATCTCTCCAGGCAATGGCACTGCCCTGCCGCAGTTGGCGCACCTCCCAGCTTCCCGAATCCAGCTTTTCGACAACCCATCTATAGCTGTCCAGAAAAGGATGGTCGGCAAGACGCTGCCCTGATTCGTATATGACAGCCTGTGGATAATCGGCCATCAGACCGAAGATTCCGCTGGCATGATCGGGATGAAGGTGGGTGAGGATGACTGCTTCAATTTTTGTAGCCCCATATCTTTGCAGGGCTTCCTGCAATTCCTGATTTTTTCCGAAATGACCTGTATCTATCAGGATGCCCGCCTCTTTTCTCTGCAGCAAAACCGCCTGGCCTTCTCCTACATCAATTACGACACACTGCAGGTATTCTCCGGCAAAAGCAAGGGAACCCGCCGGATACAGCAACAATGCCAATAAAATTATTTTCAATATTGTTTTCCTATCCATTTCACCCGTAGTATCCATCCGGCAAACCCTGAGATGGCATTGACAACTATATCATGAACATCCCCTACCCTGCTCGGTAAAAAATGCTGCAGAATTTCATCCCCCACGGCAATAGACAACATGGCAGCGGCACCATGGAACGGTCCGAAAACAGCGGAGGATATCCAGCCAAGCCAGGAAAAAACCAGAAAATGCACCGCCTCCACGGGAAGCATATATCCCGACCATACAGCAGCAACGGCGGCTATAAGCAAACAGAGGACACCGCCGACAACCCAGAAACTACCACGGTCTCTTTTTCTCCTTAGTATGTTAACAAGGATGAAGAACAGCAGAGCAAAGATCGCACCTGCTATCCATAGAGGATTCAGGTATTCAACGATATAGAGCTGAACGCTCCTGCCGGTTACCGAAAGGAGAATGATCAAAAGCACTGATAACAGCCAGTACCGCAGTCTGTAGGTGTGATGGAGTACAAGGGATGGTTTCACGTCGGCCAGTAATTGAAGAGATCAGTCATAGTATCTGCCTACTGTAGCTGACTCATCCACTCATTTCATTAGAATTTTGCCGATTACCAAGGAAACCGCCGGATTCATTCAAATACTACGCCCAATATATCGACCTTCCTCGAAGTCGAAATTTATGTCCGTATAGGTGCTTATCGCAGAGTCCATCCAAAATTACTCATGGAAAGGCCCGGGTGCGCAGAGCGCCCCTTCGGAATTGGCAGTATTTCCACAGTTCCCACAAATAAATTTTGGATCTTTTGCAAGCCTCTTAATTTCCTCCGTCTTGCCGGCGGCTTTCAGCTCACACATATGAAACTTATGATTAGCAGGGTTTCTACATAAATTATCAACAATCGTCAGCCGATCACTCATCATATGCTCCCTTGGAAATTATTTGTTATCAATGGCTTCAGCAAGAAGTTCAATAGTATGGACACAACGGATGGACGGCTCGGCTTTGCCCATCCCCCCTTTAAGCATGATCATACAGCCGGGACAATCCATCGCCACTGTTTCGGCACCGGTCTTGACGATTGTTTCGATTTTATCCCTGGTGATCTGTTTTGATATCTGCGGGTGGCTCAAAAATGAATACGTTCCGCCAAAACCGCAGCATCTGTCACTGTTTTTCATCTCTTCGATGGTATATCCGCTGCTCTTCAGCAAGGCTCTGGGCTCCCGCCAGACATTATTGCCCCGTTTGAGGTGACAGGAATCATGATATGTAACATTCTTATGCGCATCTCCTTTTAATTGCTGAGATGCCTGAAGAACGTTTTCAAGAAAAGCTGAGGCATCCATAGTTTTTTCCGAAACAATTCTTGCCTTTTCCGCCCACTGCGGATCGTCGGCAAGACGTTCAACAAAATCCCGCTTCACCCCCATGGTGCAGGTAGGGCAGACACTCAGCACATAATCCACATCGGCTTCCGAAAAGGCCTTGACGCTTTGTCTGGCAAGATACACTCCCGTTTCCATATCGCCGGAATAGAGCACCGGAATGCCGCAGCAATTTTGCCCCCGTGGAAAAACCACCTCAACACCAAGATGGTTCAACACCTTTACCAGACTGACCCCCACCTCGGGATAAACGAAATCGGCGCCGCACCCTATAAAAAGTCCAACCGTATATTTTGGATTTTCTACCCTCTGTTCAATCGAAGCGAACTGGTCCCTGAAGGATTCTGCCGCGATTGAAGGAAGATCACGCCACTCGGTAAAATCTTTGGCCATGAAATGCATAGGCAAATGCCGAATGACCCGCACGGGATCTCCTGCCTTTTTCTGCGTCAGAGGCCGCTGCAGCTTTGCAGCGGCTTTTATCATGGTATGAAAAAGATCGCGATTTTTCATTATGCCCTTGAAGGCTATGTTTTTCACCGCTCCCATCCCATATTCTCTGGTCACCTCCCCGCGCAGGTGAAGGATGATCTCTTCGAGATCTATCTTGGAGGGGCAAACAGCGGTACATGACCTGCAGCCGATGCAGGCCCGGGTAATTTCCTTCGCCTTGTCCAGCCCCTCATAAAAGGCGGCCAGTATGATACCTATGGCCGAAATATAGATGCTGCCGAATACATGACCGCCAACCGTCTGGTATACGGGACAGACATTGGCACAGGCTCCGCACTGTATGCAGCGAAGTGCATCGCGGCATTCCTCAGATTCATATAACGCTTCTCTGCCGCCATCTATAAGAATGATGTGCTGCTCCTTGCGCTCACCATGGGACGGCACCGCTCCCCTAATCCAGGTAATATACGATGTCAGCAGCTGGCCTGTGGCATTGCGCGGCAACAACCGGGTAATCTTGATGGCATCCTCCATATTGCGCACAAGCTTATGGATTCCGGCAAAGACCACATGCACCTTGGGAAGGGTGGCACAAAGGCGGGCGTTGCCTTCATTGGTGACCAGCCCTATCCCCCCGGTATCGGCGACAAGGAAATTGGCTCCGGTAAGTCCGATATCGGCATTAAAATATTCTTTTCGCAGCTCTTCCCGGGCGACTTCGACAAGTGATTTTATCTCAGGAGACTGCTTTTTTCCGGTCTCTTTGCTGAAAAGCTCAGCCACCTCTTCCTTAAACATATGGATGGCGGGCATCACCATATGCGAGGGGCGCTGCCCGGCCAGCTGCACTATCCATTCCCCCAGATCCGTCTCAGAGGCCTTGATGCCTGCCAGCTCCAGCGCTTTGTTCAGGTGCGCTTCTTCAGAAACCATGGATTTGGATTTGGCGATATGCTTGGCCTTTTTCTGCTTGGCGAGATTGATAACGTATTCATTGGCTTCTTTGGTATCCTTAGCTATGAAGACACGCGAACCGGCAGCTTCGGCATTTCTGATGAAGTCTGCCAGCAATTCTTTACGCCTGATTCGCACCTCATCCTTAATTTTGGCGAGGTCGGTGCGCATTTCTTCAAAATCAAGACCTCGGAAGGCATTTTCACGGGCAATGAGATAAGCATCTCCAAAAAGATGGAGCGCTTCACTGAGTTTGGGATTGTTCAGAGCGTTTTCGATACTTTTTTTATATTGGGCAGCGTCGGCCATTTCCATCTCCTTTTCTGATGAGCGCTTGAGAGAGGCCACATTCAGTAAACCGAAATCTCAACCGTTTCTTCGACCCATACTGATACTTTCATTACATTTCCATGATATCACTGGAAACAGAGGGAACCACCAGTATATGAAGCTCACGGGGACCGTGACAGCCTATGGTCAGGACTCTTTCTATGTCGGCTGTTCTGCTTGGTCCGGTAATATAGGCAATAAAGCGTGGTTCCGAGCCGATATGCAACGCGCTCATCGGTTGAACCGCGGCAAGATTGTCTTTCAGTATTTTTTCGGGATCAACGATGACAAAATGAACATCAGGCAATGTTGTAGCAAGCCGTACATCCTCATCAGTGCTTTCCAGGACCACGGTTCCCGTATCGGCCATGGCAAAATTACAGAAGGTTATTCCTGCAGCCGGCACATGGCCGGCTTCACGAAACTTCCCGGCAAACACATCTATGCCTGACTCAATCATAAGATTTTTGAGATCATGCTTTACAGTTAAGACTGTTTCTGGAATCAAGGTCCTGCCATGTACCTTGGAGGCCACATAATCCACAGCCTTCTGCAGGCTTTCCAGTTCAATTACTTCAGCACCAACCCGGCGTGAAGCTTCCATGAATCGTTGTAAATATACCTGTTGTTCACTCATAATTCCTCTCCGGAGAAGTCGTAACAAAGCAGTATTTTGCCCATCTCATTCTATCGCAGTTTAGGTATAGCGACCAAAAGGTTTTTCCTGGACGGCTTAATGGTGTGTTACACCATGAATGTGAGCTTGATAAGATAACTTATTTCTCTGCAAAAGGATATACTGCAGAGCATAGAAACAATATCGGCGGCAGTCATGACATATTTCCGCACCATTATCAAGCTCATCACCAAAAGAAAAAAGGCCCCGCCATACAAAGCGGGGCCTCTGTTGCGGCATTTTAACAGTGACATCCTATTGAAACACAACTGCCACTAAGGCCTAACGGCCAAAGAAAAGATCAGGCAGCCAGGTGATGATTGGCGGGAAGGCTACCATCAGTGCCAGCCCGACAATCTGCAGAAGAACAAAGGGAACAATACCGCGATAAATATCACCCATGGTGTACTCTTCCGGGGCAACTCCTTTAAAATAAAAGAGAGCATACCCGAACGGCGGGGTCAAAAAGGACGTCTGCAACATAACACAGACCAGCATGGCGAACCAGAGCGGATCAAAATAGAGATCCATGGCGATAGGAGTGAAAATAGGTACGACTACCAGCAGAATCGCCGCCCAGTCAATGAACATACCAAGAAAAAAGACAACCGCCATCATAATTGCCAGAACGACATAGGGGCTGACATCCATACCGAGAAGCAAATCGGCGACCACATCACCACCACCCATACTGAGAAATACCACGCTGAACAGTTTTCCACCGATAAAGAGGGCCATGATCATGGCTGTGGTACGGGCGGTTGCTCCGGCAGCAAGGGTAATAACTTCCCAACTCAATTTGCGATAGATAAGGGCGAGAATCATTGCTCCCACGGCACCCAGAGCCGCGGCTTCCGTGGGAGTGGCCATGCCGGCCAGAATAGTCCCCATAACCACCAGAATCAGACCGAAGGGAGGAACAAAATTCTTTGCGGTCATGGTGATTTTCTGCAGGGCTGTGGCGGTACGGTCTTCTCGTGGAATCGGAGGCCCGAGCTTCGGATTAATGGAACAGCGAATAAAAACATAGCCCAGATAAAGGCCGGAGAGAAGCAGCCCTGGGAAAATAGCGGCAGCAAAGAGATTACCGACCGAGGTTTCCTTCAATCCTGTCAGACCACCATACACCACCAGCATGATACTTGGCGGAATAAGGATACCCAAGGTACCGGAAGAACAAATAATACCGGCGGCCATTCCTCGTTCATAGCCCCGTCGCAAAAGAGCAGGTCCTGCCATCAGCCCCATGGCGACCACAGAGGCGCCGATAATTCCCGTAGTAGCGGCAAAGACCGTTGACACAACGATAACGGCAAGACCAAGACCGCCTCGCATGCCGCCTAATACAATATACAGGGCATCGAAAAGTCCTTCAGAAACTTTGGAGCGATCGAGAATCTGCGCCATAAATATAAAAAGTGGAATGGCAACCAGCGTATAGTTTAAGAAAATTCCCCAGGAGTTGTTGACAAAAAGGTCAAGCAGTCCGGGGACATTAAAGCCATTATCAATCAGACCGAAAACGGTGGCAACCACCGCGAGGGTTACCGCCAAAGGGTGTCCGACAATAATGGCAGCCACCAGGGTGGCAAACATCAGGAAAGTCATGAGTTCGGGGGTCATCGTTAACATCTCCGAAATGGGCAGTGAATGGCTCTAATTACGTAGTGAGCGGAAATCATTAATCAGTTTGGATACGCCCTGTAGAAAAAACAAAAGAAAACCAACAGCCATGATCATCTTATAAGGATAAATTATCGGCGCCCAGGATGAAGAAGCACGCTCACTCATTCCCCATGAAGTAGCCGCATAGATGAAGGACCATACAGTCAGCATGCCTACTGTCGGCAAAAACATAACCAGGTTGGCGATGATACGGACATAGTTTCGTGCTCTTTCAGGAAGTCGCGCCTGAAAGACATCGATTGCAACATGTCCATCGTGCTTATGGGCATAACTCAAAGCGAGCATATAATGAACTCCATAAACAAAGACCGTCAATTCAAAAGCCCAGGACGTCGGTGAACCAAGAGCGTAACGCATAAAAACTTCATAACTGACTATTCCAATCAGCGGCAGGATCAGATAGGCAGAATAGAACCCGACAAACTCAGTGACAGCGTCAATAATGCGGGCAATCTGTTGCATAAAAAACCTCAAAATCTGAAGCTGAAAATAAAATCAGGACAAACGAGTCGGCGGAAACACTGTTGTATCCCCGCCGCCCGTTGAATCAAAGACTACTGCAGACGTTTTCCATTGATGTAATCATCAATCGGCCAGGGTGTAAGGCCGCTGCGGATTTCACGCCATTCAGCGAAATCACGCTTGAATTGCTCCTGAGAATCAAGAGTTTCCTTTACATCAGGATATTTTGCCTTGACTTCATCAAGATACGCCTTGGTAACTTTAGCAAATTCAGTAATGGCCTCGTCGTCCATTCTGACGAATTCGACATTCTCTTTGAACAGTTTGATAGCTTCGATGTTCAGGTTTTCCTGCCAGGCGTTGGACCAGAGCTGGGTTTCCTTGGCAGCGATTTTTACGATCCACTGGAGGTCGGCAGGGAGCTTGTTCCAGGAGTCCATATTAATAAAGAGGCCACATTGTACGGAAGGCTGATGCACACCAGGCTCGATGACGTATTTGGTAATCTCATCAAATCCCATCGGGTAGTTGATGGCGGGAGAAGAGAATTCTGCCGCATCGATAACACCACGCTCAAGAGCAAGGTAGACTTCGCCGCCGGGTAGTGGGGTAACAGATGCACCGAGGTTGTTCAAAATGTCCATGAACCAGCCTGGTGTACGAACGCGCATTCCTTTAAAATCAGCCATGCTGGTGGCTTTTTTATTGGAAAAGAGGCCCATCTCCTGGCCACCGTTGCCACCGGGCAGGGCATAGAGATTATACTCACCATACAGTTTTTGCATCTGCTCAAGGCCACCACGCTCGTAGAGCCAGATATTATAGCCTTCATTGTCCAGCCCGAATGGTACGGAAGCAAAAGAGTTGAAGTTCTGGTTTTTCCCCATCCAGTATCCCGGCCAGTCATGACCTATATCGGCTGAACCTTTGCTTACCGCATCGAAAGACTCCATAGCGCCAACCAACTCACCTGCGGAAAACAGTTTAATGTCTAGACGACCGCCTGAGGCGAGCTTGACGGAATCAGCAAAATGCTGGGCCATATCATAGAACAGCAAACCTTTACTCCAGGGCATAACCATTTTCCAGCGGAAGGTTTCTGTGGATGGTTTGATTGCCCGCAGTTCTTTTTGAACTTCCTGATGACGCTTGTCAGCGCCGAATTTTTCACGCTTGGCAAAAGCACTGGGTGCCGCCACCAAGGTTGCGATGAGTGCTAGGCCGATGAACTTTCCAAGTCTTCGCATTATTGCCTCCTTGCTTGTTGTTGATTTTGCGACCGGGCAGTCCGGTCACCGTGTTTATAGTGCATTTGCAATACACTTGGTACAACATGATTCATACGTTATTTAACCGGCAAAACATTGAGAGAACATTATTATGCTTTTATCCTCCAACCATCCTTCTCTTCAAACTCGAATTAAAGATTATCATTGACGGTTTTTTCAATCAAAACTAAAAACCTTTTGCAGTAATTGTGCCACACAGCGGTCAATATTTTGTAGTACTATTTCAAAGTTATAGCCTCAGTAATCATTTTTGCTTCAGTGCAGATTGCTCATTGAAACCAATAGATTTCCTAAAAATCGGACAAAGCAGGAAACAGTCCAAACAATTAGCGGCAGCATAATCCAGGGTGTTCCAAATAAGGATCATGATAAATCGAGATAACCATATTATCCTGGAATTAAGAGATGTTGCCCAGACGGATTTTGGCTGTAAATTTCTATTATGATCCGGTGAAGTTCACCTTCGGCCAAGCATCAAAAAGTACCTGTCCGAATTTTCAGACAGCCATTTAGACGAAGATATCGTCATCATCGCCGGAGTCTTGCTGTAGGTCACTTTCTCACGGATTTGAGGCCATTTAAATGCTCGATTCACGGCAGGGTCTCAGGTATACCAAAAAAGATATTTCAGAATGTTTTTGTATCAAAATAAAGACATGTCTATATATTGATACACATTGGGGCTAGTCAGGCGGTTTTTTTCCAAAATATTTATTATTGCCACTAACTACTTTTATTGAAGTAGATCAGCGGAGTTCGGTAATTGCAAATGTTTCGGCAGAAAAGGAGTTTAATAACTTTGACTGATACAACTATAAAAACCACCGTATGGACAGATCAGGCAAACACTGCATCAGTAGCAGTAATGATACAAAACAACAGGTATTTATATAGCCCTTCCCTTTGCTTTTACAACCGAATGGCGCGGTATCATGTATCTTTAGTGAAACCTCTAAGATAAACAGTACCACTGTTGACAGGACATTTATCAAAGATTCAAGCCATACTTTTTCAAAAGGGCGTAAAAATGAGAACGGGATAAACCGGATTTTCGCAGTATTTCTGGCAACTCTCCCCCGCATTGCCTCATAAGTTCACTAAGATAGATTTTTTCCGCAGTATTTTTAAATTCCTTAAGATGAGGAAGTTCTCGATCGAAAATGTCTTCGAAAATTTTTTGTCCGATTTTTCGGACACCCTCGTTATTAAACATGTCGTCATCGCCGGCCAGTATCTCCCTGCCGGTCATTTTCTCAATCTGACTTTTGGCCACTTGGATCCGTAATTCACGGGAGAGATGCACTGCAAAAAGGGTTTTCTCGTCACCGGCGTCCACCATGGAACGTTCTAGAATATTGAATAATTCCCTGACATTTCCAGGCCATGAGTAACTTGTCAGAGTGGCGATGAAATCGTCCGCCAGCTCTTTTTTCTCAAGACCATATTGATCGCAGAGATGCGTCATCCTCGAGTTGAGCAGAGGGACTATATCTTCGAGACGATGACGCAGGGCAGGCAGACGCATGCGCATGGTCTTGATCCGGAAAAAAAGATCGCTGCGAAACCGCCCCTTATCCACCATCGCATCGAGATCTCTGTTGGTAGCGGCAATCAGGCGAAAATCACTGGTATCTTCCTGGGAGCCACCCACCGGCCTGAAGCAGTGTTCCTGCAGAACCCTTAAAAAAACTTTCTGCAGAGACAACGGCATTTCGCCTATCTCATCGAGAAAGAGAGTGCCGCCATCTGCTATTTTGACAAGGCCCAGTGTATCTTTTTGAGCACCAGTGAAGGCGCCCTTGACGTGGCCGAATAGAGTTGACTCGACGAGAGAGGCGGGTAATGAGGCGCAGTCGACAACGACAAATTTCTTTTTCGCCCTGCGACTGTTTTCATGTATCGTTCTGGCAAACAGCTCTTTCCCTGTTCCTGTTTCTCCGGTTATGAGTACATTCACATCTGATCCGGCTGCTTTTTGAGTAAGCCGCAGACTTGCTTCAATGCCCTGGCTGGTTCCCACCACAGGCCTGTAGACAAGATTTTCCCTTTCGTCTTTTATCTCTTTTTCAGCTCTGTATTTCAGAGCTCTATTCAAGGTGAGAGTAATTTCACGCACGCTTGAGGGTTTAAGAAGATAATCCCATACCCCTCCCTTGATCGCCAATTCTGCACCGTCGGCATCACCTTTGCCGGTGAGTATTATTACTTCAGGGGCATCCTCGATTTTCATGATTTCAGCGAGCATGTCAAGACCGCTGCCGTCCGGAAGTCCAACATCAAGAAAGATTACGTCGTATCCGTTTTCGGCCAGCATCTTTCTACCGGCAGCAATCGAATGTGCCTTATCGCACAGGTGGGACAATCTCGAAATAAGACTTTCTATGGTCTCACACGCTTCAATGTCATCATCAATAATGAGCATTTTTCCCATATTTACTCCTGATCGAAAATACTATTCAAGATCCCTTGCAGTTCTGCTTTATCATATGGTTTTATCATTACTTTTTTAATGTTCTTAACATGCACCGAAGCGGCAATAGCATCATTTCTGCCGGAGACGATAATGCACGGGAGATGGGGGAGTTTTTCTGCAAGCGCGGTGCCTCTCATCGCGGGCATATCGTAATCGGAGATAACAAGGTCGAATTTTTTTTCTTTTCCCGTGGCTAATTCCACGGCCTTGAGCGGATCACGAACCCCCACTACCTTATGGCCGAGGCTTTGCAGAACTCGCGGTACCGAATTCAGCTGGTCCTCGTCATCCTCTACAAAGAGAATAGATAAATTTTCGGCCTGACGGGTATTCTTGACCTCATCTACTTCAAATTTAATCATGCCGCTCAAGGGAAGATAAATTTCAAATCGTGTTCCTCTACCTGTTTCACTCTCCACCCTTATACCGCCACGGTGGCCCATGACGATACCATGGACAACGGACAATCCCAGTCCGGTTCCTTCGGTGATATCTTTGGTTGAAAAAAATGGATCGAAGATATTTCCTATGATCGTCGCATCTATTCCCGGTCCATCATCGGCCACGGTGAGCTTGAGGTACTCCCCCGCAGAGATATTCATGCTTTCTGCAAGTTCTGAGCCAACCATCGCCTTCTCGACGTACACATAAAGATTACCGCCAATCTCCTGCAGGGCATGGAAGGCATTGGTGCAGAGATTAAGAATGGCCTGATGCATCTGGGTGGGATCGGCTTCAACCATGACCCCGCTCGATAGTATTTTGGACTGCACCCTGATATTTGACGGCAGAGAGGCATCCATAAGACTTAAAACCTCGTGACAAACCAGGCCGAGATCCGTCTGCCTGAACCCCTCTTTTGAAGGTCTGCTGAAAGATAAAATCTGTTTGACGACGCGGCTTCCTCTTCTGGCCGCTTTCAGAACACGCTTCAGATCCCGAGCTGTCTGTGAGTCATCTTCAACGTCACCCAATGCCAGCTCTGTAGAGTTCAGGATCGAAGTCAGAATATTATTGAAATCATGAGCTATTCCCCCTGCCAGTGTACCAATTGCCTCCATTTTCTGGGACTGCATCAGCTGCTTTTCCAGATTCTGCTCCCTGGTTACATTTTCAGCACTGGTCAATACCCCTATTATTCGGCCGCTTTGATTGCGCAATGGCACTTTATTGACCTCCAGCCATCCGACATTGCCACTATGATCGGCAATTTTTTTTCTCAGTTTGCGAATTTCCTGCTGCTGTTGGACCACGGCATTATCCGCCTTAACCGACCATTGAACATATTCATTATCACTAATCACATCCTCGGTGAATTTGGTGATCATACCTACCGGCGTCTCAATTCCGAAAAATTCAGTAAAACTCTGATTGGCACCCAGATATCTTCCCGTGGTATCCTTCCAGGAAACCAGCTGAGGAATGGTGTCCATTAGCGTTTCCTGGAAAGAGAGCTGCTCCTGGACTTTGCGTTGAACCTTACGCCGCTCAGCCATGATGAATGTAAGGAATAACAAAACTATGACCAGCATCAGAAAGCTTACCATGATGGTCCAGAACAGTTCCTTGGGGAGTTCGTAAAAGGCTTTGGGACTATTGATGATTTCAGATCCCCGGGGCAGTGAGTTCTGATTTATATTAAGCTTTTGCATAACGTTATAGTCGAACTTGTATATTCCCGAAGGCTCTACCACCACTGGAATATTATCGGCGTGCTCGCCATCGAGTATGCGCAGGGCCATCTCTGCCGCCATTTTCCCATGACTCAGCCCGGATAAAAGGCTACCGCCCACGGCACCATGACCAAGGAGAAATTCCCAGGTTGTATAAATTGGAACCGAAGAGTGGGCATAAACATCCTCCATCACTTCCTCTGCCGTATAAAACTTGCCTCTGACCGTCTGGTACCAGGGAGTAAAGAAAAGAAAGGTATCGTCAGCCAGTCTTTCCACTTTTTGCTTGGTTTCTTCAAGTGACAGCTTAAACCAGAACTCCACCTCCAACCGGGCATCATATTTTCTCAACATGGTATAAACCTGCTGTTCAATAGACCTTCCGGTCATTGACTGATCTCCTACCACCACCATTTTCGTTTTGTTCGGGTGCAGCTTTCTGGCAATTTCAAGAGTACGGACTAAATCAAAATTCTCAACGATTCCGGTCAGGTTACCTGAAGAAACATCGGTCTGCTCATAATTATTCATGCCGCAGAAGACCAGCGGAATGTCTTTGAATAAGGCTTCCCTGTGCTCTATCACGAAATTATAGGCATGATTGTCGGAGACGATGATTACATCAAACTCCTCATTCTTGAATTTTTCCTGATACAATTTGAACAGGCTGATATTGACAGGGTCGTAGAGGTATTTTTTGGTATCCATATATTCAACCTGCAGATCAACCTTGTATTTTTCACTCCCGGCCAGACCTGAACGGATGCCATGGAAGATTTCATCGGACCATTCATAGCCATGGTGGTAAGAGTTGATGTGAAGCACATTTTTCTTCTCTTTAGCCTCGGTGCTATTTACCGATATCAGCAACACAAAAATTAACAGGTGAAAAATTATCCGGTATTTATGCATCATATTCCCATTCCTAAGACTGCAGTGTCCCTTTCTCTTGGTATGGTGCTGCTTTGAAGATTAAGATTAAATTCAATAGTATTACGCCCAGACATCGGCTCGACATGCAAATAAAACCAACCGATTTAGCCCGATGTCACCTTCTTATTTATCGGGTTTCGACTATATAAAATATAAAGAGCAGCAGCTTTCTTTAGAGGTTATATTTTTAGTACGAAACATTCACGAATGCAAAAAATCAGGAGGGAGTCATGAAACGAGCGGTATTTTCATTGCTAACGATACTAGTGGTAATTTCTGGAACCTCATATGCCGATTCCGGAGCAAGAGGAGCTTATGAAGCAGTCTCGGGGAGCCGTACGCAAACGACCCTGACAGCTTCGCTGATCGGAGCAGCAGGGAGTCTTACCATCGCACAAGTCGAACGACGCGGAATTTCAGGTCCGATTCCTCCTTTTTATATCAATCCCCCTGGATTTCACCCTAAATATAACAGACATCGGAAAAATTATCGTCCCTATAATTATCCGTTTTATAACCGCGATTGCCGTATAATCGAACAGCACGCCTATAAATACGGCAAACGCTATATCATTAAGAAACGAGTATGCAGAGATGACAGAAATTATCGTAGAGACTATTTTGACAGGCGCGATTACAGGGACTATGGCAGGTATGATCGATACCGGGACCGGGACCGTGACCGATACGACAGGAATAGGGACCGAAACAGAGACCGAGACCGGAACTGGGACAGGGATCATCGCTTCAGACAATAACACCAACAGGAAGGAGCAGAATTGTCTGCTTCTTCCTCAGCATCGGGAACTTCTGCTCCAATCAGCTGTTGGGTCAACTTAACCCACATTTACAAGGTTGGCAGGTTTATTTCATTTACCAAAGTATTAACAATAATATTTTATCCAGCGGAGCTGGATAAGTGCCTTCTTAGAGCCCAGTTCACCGATCCAAATATTTTTTCCTTTTCTCGTTCCTTCTAAAAAGGAAGATCTTCATCACTCCTCTTCTTGGCGAGGCGATAAAACAGGCTCTTTATCACAGGCATTTTTTCAAAATCCTCATTAGAGACTTTCCTGAGAACTACATCCGTCCGGGCAATGACAGTGGCACTCCGTTTCTTTTCCTTATTGTAATAAGCCATCTCACCAAAGATACTGCCCTCTGTGAAAACCGCGAGGATTTCGCCGTCTGCATCCTGCGCATGGGCGACACCGCTGTCGATATAATAAATACCGTCGGCACTATCGCCTATTGTCACTATGGCCTCATCCTTTCGGCGCCATTCCAACTGGAAAGCATGCTCCCAGTCGGTATTGGCTACCAGAGCCGTGTATAGGTCCGGGTCGATGGCGCGCAGCAACTGTTTGGAGAGATGAAAAAGGCGAAATCCCAGCTCATTCCCACGTTTTTCCCCGATTTTGATGCCGGTATACTTGAAGTCATCTTCAGGAAAGGGAAATTCCCGGATATATTCAAGTATACGCTCAGTAGCCAGATCCCTATATCCCATAAAAGAGTAATAATGATGCTGTGCTCTGGTCAGTTGCTCCCGCACTTTAGGAAAATCCGGCTCCAGCCTGATGATAAGATTGCCGCAGAACAAATCCATTGCCTCATTTTTCATAGCGATAAATTGCAGCAGCTTGTCCTTGTCAACATCTGCAGGGCATCTGCCTACGCCGGGTTTCAATATGGAAAACAGGTTGAAGGGGGTGGAAAAGTTTTTGGGAGTCACCTTGCCGATCGCGACAATAAACTCTTTTTCATTCTGCTGCTTACGGGCTACCTCCCGGTCCATCAAGATCCTGGTATCGTAATAACCGCACAGCTCTTCCAGCCTGCTGGCCACAGCAAAACTGGAACCGAATTTATGTACCCTCTCCCCTAATCGTGCTTCGATGATGTCGCCGAGGAAAAGCCCCATACGTGTTGCCGGAATGCATCCATCATCTATTGCCTTGTTGCAGCGAATGGCAGCCTGCAGCGCACGAGTGCATAATTCCTCGGTGGAACCTCCTCTTCGTTTTTCAAAGATGATAATGGCCCCATCGCCGGCGGAAGGATCGATACTCAGCGGCTGAAATTCATCCACCCCAAGAACGTTTTGTAACTCTTCATAATACACAATGATGAAATCCCGGATTTGACTTGGTTCCATATCCTGGGTCAGGCTGGAATACTGCACCATATCGGTCAGCAGAATCACCACTTCCTTTGCACCATTATCCATTTGTTCTTTTGCCTTTTCCTGATCTATTTTCAGTTGCAATCATCAGAAATAAAAAAAGAAATCTGTAAGGTACTACCCCAGCAGAAAAGGACGAGTACCTTGGCTTAGAGGCCAATACACGGAGTAAAATCAATTTTTCGATTTCTTGTTTTTTGTGGTAATCTTAGGAGTAAGATACCAGAATTCTTTTACTCCTCCCCTACTCTCAGCATCGCGGCAAGGCCGCTGGAGCGCCGGGTCTTGCGGGATACGGCGGTCATGAACATTTCTTTTCGTGAATGCAGCCATATTTTTTTCCTGGCCCTGGTGATCGCGGTATAGAGCAGTTCTCTGGAGAGAATCTGGTTCTCTTCATCCGGCAGAACAATGACCACATCATCGAATTCCGATCCCTGACTCTTGTGAATGGTCATGGCATAAGCTGTTTGGAATTCGGGCAGCCGGGAGGGTAGATAGGATTTCACTGCGCCATCTCCCTCCTCAAACCAGATTTTCATACTTCCATCCTCGGGATCCCTCAGACAGATGCCGATATCACCGTTGTAGAGATCAAGGGTGTAATCGTTCCGCCGTATTAAAACCGGTTTGCCCGGATACCACTTTTCGGTATAGCCATACCTGGTTACACCATGATTCTCGATGAGTGCGTTTACGGCATCAACACCCATTCTTCCGGAGCGGGTGGCACAGAGTATCCGAAATTTACTGAATTCCTGAAAGACGGCAGGATATTGCTCCCGGTTCGCTTTACCTGCATATTCCAGGTACTGCTCATAACCCTGGTACAATTTTTCATGCCGTCCTGTTTCAAGGAGGCGGATATTGTCAAATGCCCCCTGCAGCAGCGACCAGGCTTTTTCCGCCTGATTTAAGTTGACCGCCTCCGCCAGCGCTCTGATTGCCTCGTTGAAGCGATAGCTCTTCTTCAACACCACGGTATTCTGCGGCAGGCTTTCTATCAAATCGGCAAGCACGGCGCCTGATTCCACCGAGGCCAGCTGGTCTTTATCTCCAAGCAGAATCAGCCGCGCCTCATCATGCAAAGCATCCACCAGTTTACTCATCAGGGCCAGATCGACCATGGAAGCTTCATCCACAATTACCACATCCCAGGGCAATGGATTATCCCGGTTGTGCCGAAACTTCGGCGAATATTTTTTGACGCCCAGGAGCCTGTGCAGCGTCATTGCCCTGCCCGGAATCGCCTGCCGGATCTCTTCGCTAAAGGGCAGCGAATCCACCGCTCCCACAACAGACTGCTGCAGCCTCATGGCCGCCTT
The DNA here is from genome assembly GCA_016278675.1 of Desulfobulbaceae bacterium. GTDB lineage: Bacteria > Desulfobacterota > Desulfobulbia > Desulfobulbales > Desulfocapsaceae > Desulfopila_A. The sequence goes on from JADQBJ010000051.1 coordinate 35,910, forward strand.
ACCCGTCGGCGCCGTCAGGGCGACCCTGGTTTGCAGGCCCAGGAGCTGAAAGAGAATGCCGAGAATACGCACCACCGTACTGGTTTTTCCGGTTCCGGGACCGCCCGAGAGAATGGCCAGGGCTTTGCCGGCAGCAAGCTGAGCTGCCGTCCTCTGCAGATCCTCACCATCTCCGGGACCAAAGGCCTCGTCGAGAAACCCTCCACAGGCCATCATTGCCACTTCACGCCGGGCCAGGTTTTTCATCTGCAGGGCCAGCCGTCTTTCATAGTGATAATATCTGTGCAGATAAAGAGTGTTATTGTAGAGCACCAGAGGAGTCTCTCCCCCTGAGGAGACCAGATTCGAGGTGCGCAGCAGCAATTCCTCCGGCTCGGTGAGAGGCAGGCAACTGTGACCTTCACCGATGAACTCGACCAGAGATTGAACAATATCGGCAAATCGCTCTTTTTCCGGTAGTGCCAGTCCCGATTTCTCAGCCAGCAGCCGGGCAAGATACATACCCAGCAGGTTATCCTGATCGTTAAACATCAGCGGTCTCCGAAACAGCGGTCTAATTGCTCGAGTATGTCTCTATCGGGTTTATGGTGATAGACACCATGAGAGGGACGTTCCATGCCCCGCACGAAAAGGTAGAAAACGCCGCCAAAATGGTGGTCATAGTCATAGTCCGGCAGAAAATTGCGAAGATGGTTGTGCAGCACCAGGGAATAAAGCCAGAACTGCAGGCCATAGTTATGGGAGGCCATCGCCTCGATAAGCGACTCCCCCCCATAATTCCCGGGATTATCGCCGAGATGGTTGGTCTTATAGTCGGCAATGTAGAAAAAACCCTCGTGCTCGAAAATCAGGTCGACAAAGCCGGTCAGATATCCTTTAAAACTCTTGCCCGACAATGGTATTACCGTTTTTTCATGGGCCAGTATAGCATTGACAGCCGCAGTATCACCATTTCTCAGATGGAAATAGAATCCCATTTCCTTGATACATTTACTCTCATCCAGATCCGCCAGAGAGAAAAAATTCGCTTCTGCCCTCGTGGTTTCCAGTGAAAAGTCGACTACCGCACAAAGCATCTTTTCGAGCAGTTCCATATGGGGATTGAGGCCATATCGGAGGCATTTCTGTTTAATGAGCTGACGATGCCGTTGGGGATCAAGTAAGCTATGAAAGGGCACGGCTTCGAGGATATCATGGATGGCATTGCCGAAATTCGCACCAGAAGGCAAAGCGGCAAATTCAAGAGGCGTATATGATTGTTCCGTAAGCCCTGCAGTTACAGGAGGCGGAGAAGAATGATCTCCGCCGGAGGCCAGTGCAGAATAGGATGTCATCTGCCAATCGGTGTAGATGGATTCTCTTTTCAGCGCTCTCAAGGTAAGGTTTTCCAAGGAATCATCCGCAGTGAGATATGGCATGCCGTTATCTTTCTCTTCGATCAGAACATGCTCTACACCTGCCGCGGCGGCAAATTTCTCCAGTCTTTGTTGCTGTCCCTCGAAATCTATCCTGCCTTTGGGAAATAGCAGATAGCCCAGACCGGAGTCAAAGGAATCGACCGGACCGTTTTTTCGCCCTCCGACGTCGCACCAGGCAGCATAGCATCTGTATTTTGTCCGGGTCAAGGCGACATAGAGCAGACGCATCTCCTCGGCCATTTCTTCATGTCTGGCCTTGCGGCGCCGCTCCTCGAATCGTTCGGAGCCGAGATCGAGTATTCGTCCCTGCCCCTCATGGCAGGAGATGCGCATCTCTTCGCTCTCCAGTCTGTCCTGGCGATACCACAAACATGGGCAGAAGACCACGGGGAATTCGAGCCCCTTGGAACCATGCATCGTGACTATACGCACCGCCTCTTCATCGCTTTCCAAGCGTAGCTCGTGCTCGGATTCCGGGGAAGCCATATTACGGTGCAGCCATTGCAGCAGTTGCAGAGGGCCATATCCGTTGTCGGCCTCGGCCTGCCGGGCAAGCTCAAGCAGATGGTATATATTGGCGATTGTCCGTTCCGGCCGTGGCTCCGTGCTGATAGTGAGAATTACCTTCTCCCCTCTAATGAGGTGATTCATCATCACCTGCACACCTTTGCTCAACCATGTTTCGGCATAGGTCTGAAAGCGGTCGAAATAGCCGTCAAAGAGTTTTTCATCATGTCGGATTTTATATAGATCATCGCCGCTCAGCCCCAGCCAGGGAATGGTCATGGCCGTTTTCAGCAGCTCGGAATCTCCCGGTTGTGCTATCGCCTTAAGGAGATGATAAAGATTCCGGCACTCCACGGTTTCAAAGACGGAATTTCTGCCGGCTATCACTGCGGGCACTCCCAACCTGGCCAGGCAATGCTGATATTCCTCGGCCTGACTGTTCTTTCTCACCAGTATGGCGATATCGCCCGGGCGCAGTTTCCTTTCTGCCTCGTCTCCGAAGATGGCAACTTCCGATTCAAGGAGATCTACAATTTCTCCCGCGACATAGCGCATGACTGCCGCAGCTGCCCCGGTGGAACTCCACTGGCCGTTATCTTTTTCAGGGTTTTCACCCAGCCGGCAGTACACCATATTCCCAAGTTCCGCGCCCTCTCGTTCAAGGCGTCCGTTCTCAGCTGTTTTGGCGGCTTCAACCGGGTAAAAGTCCAGAGTTCCATCATCAAATAGAAAAGGCTTATCCCTGCCCAGGAAAAGAGCGTTTATTGCCGCTACGACACCCGGATGAGATCTGAAATTCCTGGTCAGAGTCAGCGTGTTGGCGGCCGCCTCTTTGGCCATAAAATAGCTATAGATGTCTGCCCCACGAAATCTGTAGATGGCCTGTTTGGGATCGCCTATGAGATAGAGAAAGTGGCCTCCCTCCCCAAAGACACTACTGAAGATACGCCACTGCAGGGAATCGGTATCCTGAAACTCATCGATCAATGCCGCGCTGAAGCGCTGCCGCAGGATATGGCGCAGGCCGCTGCCGCTGGTCACCGCCCGATGCAGACGAACAATCAGGTCATCATAGGACATGATATTTTGTCGAAGCATGCATCTCTCGGTTTCAGCGACCACATAGGCGGCAAAATCTATCCTCACCGCCAGAATAACCCTTTGGACACTGTCGACAAACATATCAGCCAGCCGTTCCGGGAGTCCCAGATACTCCAGGAGTTCTTCTTTTTTGACTCCCCGCACCCTGGAGCCATTGATGAGCGCGGCACATTCATGACGTTGCAGCCATTTGATATTTTGGGGAAAGGAAGTGTTCCTCCCCAAAAAATATGCAGACAAGGATTCCCACCAGGTTAAAAAATCATCGTTAAAACATTTTTTCATTTTCCCGGCACCATTGACCTCCCCAAGTGATGCGGCCAACTCCTCACCATTGGCCTGCCACCAGAGCGCCATCGCCTCAAAAGCCTGATCGAATCGCGCAAAGGCCTCGGCCATGGTTTCCGTCTGCGGTTCAATCACACAGGAATTGTCGGTGAGCGGCGCAACCGAGTTGTAGAGCTTTGCCGGCGTATCAAAATGGGCAAGCACAACGCCGCACTGCCGCGGCGCCAGGGAGTAGAGGTTTTTCCGCCAGAAGTCCCGCGCGGCCTGCTGTCTTATGATCTCACTATCGGGCTGCAACTCGACGTCAAATAGCTGGCCGCTTTCCAGGGCCTGCTCCTGCAGCATTCTTTGACAGAAGCCGTGGATGGTAAATACTGCGGCGCGATCGATATCGGCCAGGGCTTCCCTGATTTTGGTCAGGGCATCGTCGGGGTTTTCAAGTGAATCCGCCCAGCGCTGCAGGGTCTTGTCATCCGTTGCCCTGCTTCCGCCAAGGAGATCTCGGGCTTCGACCAGCCGCTTGCGGATGCGTTCGGCCAGTTCCTCCGTTGCCGCCCGGGTAAATGTAACCAGGAGAATATCTTCGATTTTCAAAGAAAACTCGGTTACAAAGCGCAAAACAAGCATGGCGATGGCATAGGTTTTTCCGGTTCCGGCACTGGCCTCGATCAAATTGACGGCACGCTCCAGCCGGCCTGTTGCCGCATCGAATATCACAGGTTCAGCAGCCATTGCATTTGCTCCAGAGTGGCATCAGTACCTGTTCGGTAAGCCCGACAAATTCATCATCGAGTATCTGTTCAACCGTAAGATTGCGATAAAGAAGAGTCCAGGCAGGTTCATAGCCGTTATCAAGGCAATTCCTCAGGAAATTCCCGGCCTTCTGAATCGGGGATATCCGTGCTTTCGAGCTCATCTTCTGCCGGCAATAGCACAATCCCGGCTCCAGCAGCAGCTTTGCGGGTTTGCGTCCGCCTTCGATGAAAACCTCGACAAGCTCCTCCAGCCCCGGTTCGCCAAGGCCATCCCCGCCAAAGCTTATCCGACTGTCCTTCATGACAATTTTCGTAGTAGAAACGGTGGCCCCGCAGGCAGCACCAAGCAGGTGATGCAGCCAGGCTCTGAGTATATCCTTGCCGCGAAGATCGGCATAGCGCGCAAAGAGAAAACCACCCTCAAAGCGGTTGGTCAGACTGCCTGTAACCCGATAATCTCCTATTGCCAGATCGATTTCAAGATCGGGGAGCGGTCGTCCCATATTTTCTTCTTTGATGCAAGCTGCAAAATGCTGCAGGTCTTTCTTTCTTTCCTCAAACAGGATATCGCCGGGAACACCCAGCGGCCAAAGACCATCGAGGCTGAGCCGCTTTTTCAGCTGAACCTCTTCTTTTTCTTCAAGCATTTCCTGCAGAATCAACTGGTTGACGAGATACGACTGCAGACCATCGAGTTCAAAGGCTTCACTCTCCTCGGGAACAGTGCGCTCCTCTCCCGGACGGAATCCAAGGCATTGTTCGATAAAAAAGAGTTGTGGGTGGGCATAGAACCGCAGCAAATCGGCAAGTGCGATGTGTTCCTGTTCCGTGGCAATGCTGCCGCTCCACCAAGGAGACAACTCCCGCTGTTTCCCCTTTTTGCAGGCCACCAGATAATCTTCCTCGCTGTAGCTGAATAATCGGCTCTTTTCGGCAAAATATTTGGGGCTGAAGCCATGCAGGGGATGCTTTTCCTCAAGATCTTTCGCCTGGTAGTGTGTATCCAGGACTTCCAGCAGTTCGGTAACTACCACCGACGGCGGCAGCGTATCGTTTGTGTGCAGGGACTGGCCGATATAGCTGATATAGAGGGACTCCCGGGCAGCCAGCAATACTTCGAGGAACTGGTACCTGTCATCGGCGCGCAGCGATCGGTCTCCCATATGCGGCTCGGCCTTCATCAGATCAAATGTCGAATGGCCGTCGCTCCCCGGGAATATTCCATAATTCATGCCGATGAGGCAGACGGCAGTGAAAGGAATAGAGCGCATCGGCAGCATGGAGCAGAAAGTGAGATGCCCCTTGAGAAAACCGCTGGCCGACCTCGATTCTTTGGAAGACTGCTCAAACCATTTGGTGATCACCTCAACACCGACCGTGCCCTGGTGAAAGAGACCGCATTCCCCCAACTGCCGCAGAGTCTCCTGCAATTCGAGAAAGTCCCGGTCATCCCCTGCGCCGAAGAGTTTTTCCGAATAATCCAGCAGCAGACCGGACCACTCCCGCAACTCCCTGGCCCTGTTGAGATCCGTTGAAGCCCGCTCGAGCAGATGGATGAAGCGGCAGAGGCCGCCCAGCGGCTTGGCCTCTCCCCCCTCTATATCGGTATAGGGCAGAATGCCGGCCACCTCCGAGTCACTGTCGACGGCATAGCCCATCAGCAGTCTCGCCAAGCCCTCCTGCCAGCTGTTCTCGGAAAAATCAAGCCCTTCTGCAGCTCTTGACTGCGTGGAAATGCCCCAGCGAATCCCGGCGCTGACAATCCAGTGCTGCAGATGTTCAAAATCGTTATGACTCAGGCCGAAATTGGGGTGAATCTGCTCCTTCTCCAGAAGATCGACAACCTCGGACCAGCCGAATCGACCATTGAGCATCGCGAAAAATTCCAGAAATGCGGCAATATACCCGTTTCGGCGACGCAGGCTCCTGTCCGCGATTGAATGCTGAATATCTTCGAAAACCGCAGGTATAAAGGGAGCGTATTCCTGGATGTCCGGCGTCATCACCACAATATCGCGGAGCTGCAGCTCCTCATCGTCATCGAGCATCCGCAGGATGTGATCCTTGAGAACATCCAGCTCACGCTGCCTGGAATGGCAGGAGACAATCCGGATTGAGCCGTCGGCCCCAGCTCCGATTTCAGAATCTTTCAGGCTGCCGGCCAGCAGGTCGCTCTGCAGCCGGTGCAGCAGTGTGGCCTTCCCGGCTTGAGCAGGCTCTTCATAACTTGCAAATTCGCTTTCTATCTCCATCTTTTCCAACAGCAGATTCTGAAAATCCCTGCCCTGCTTTCCCAGGGAGGCCAGAAGCGGATGATGTGCCTGTCCCTCCATGGGGAGGGCCGGATTGTTCCTGCGGTTCATATCTCCCCAGTAATTCCGGCATGGACTCAGCAGAAAAAGATGAACGTCACAATGTTTTGCCAGGCCCCCCAGATAATCGAGGAAAAAAGGCGGAAGAATATGAACACCGAAAACAGAAACCCGCCGGGGCAGCGAATCAACCGTGTCCCCTTCATAGAGAGCCCGAGTGACATCGTGGAGCAGCTCTCCTCTGTGGCATCCAGCCCACTTTTCGGCGACCAGACGGTTCCATAAGTCCATTTGCCACAGTTCCGCTTTATGGTTGAGACAGGGTTTCTGCTGTTCCCACGATATGAGCATCCGGGGGCGCAACAGCTGGTACTGGTCGAAAATATTGGCGAGCTGTCCGGCCAGCTGGAATCGCTTCAACTCGGCCTGCTCTCCTTGCAGATAATGCTGCAGCGGAGCGTAGACATCGCTCTCGATGCTGCGCAGCTTTTCTTCAATGCGCCAGCGCAAAAAATTCCGTTCATAGGAGTCCGGAGTTATAGCCATTCCGAGTTTATCAGCGATATCCTGAAGAAAGGTGACGGGCAGAAGAAAACGATAATTACACCAACTGGTAAAATACTCCGCCATATATTGCGAGATCATCCGCTCCATGCCCTGACTCTGGATGAGGATGTATTCCTTCTCGAAAAGAGACTCAAGCGGTGCCGCTTCGAGAAGACCTGCGAGATGGCGCAGGAGATTTTCAGTCTTGTTGGAGGCATGCAGATAAAACATGATTATCCCGTTTTCAACAGCAATGGCGCATTATTGAATATTGTCGGCAACGACGTACTCATTTTTCCTCCGGAATCATCAGCAAGCGACTGGGGATCCAGCACCATTTCCTCCGGGCGGAGATGTCTCTTACTCAACAGGTGCAACTCCGGCATATTCATAGATTCCGAAGAAAAGACCTGCCATGATTCCCAGGGCAAAAAAGATTCTAATCCTTCTATCCCATGGCATTTTTTCTCCATTTGCCATATATTGGAGAAACATCACAACGATCCAGGTAACACCGATAATAAAGGGCGCTGTCTGCAGGATCTGCCACAAGGTTGCCTTGATGCTTTCCGCAAATGTTGAGCCCAGTCGCAGATTAAACAGAAAATACAACACACCGCTGAGGTAAAAAGAAAACCTTTCTTTGATATCCGCCATATGAAAACACCCGAAACTCTTTATTTTCCTGATACCGCTCTTCTCTCCGACAGGCAGGCACCGCTTTTCCTGCTATTCTCCAAAGTCAACATTGTTCAAGTGGTGGAAGGAGATGAGCAATCCGACACGCATCCCATCGATACTTATATGGATAGCAGGTTCTGTCAAGCGCTTCCTCTTCATCCTCTGGGGAGTGACAGAGACCGCTTTCTCTATTTAATAAATGATATCCAAAATAGAAAGGATGATTATGCCGCTCAGCTCAGTCGCATCACCCTGGCCTCAATGTCCGAGGAAAGATCAAAAGACGACGAAACCGAGCAGCAGATAGTCTCCTCGATTCTGGGACGGAAGAGCGATTTTCCCGACCCGGTTGAAACAGACAGAAAGCAGATGGTGTGGCAGGCCCGGCTGGTTCTCAAGATTGCCGAGATCCTGGACCGGGAAGAAGAGGAAGTGGCCCAGGCCCTTCTTTTTCTTGAAGACAGCGAGGCGGATGTCTTCAGCAGCCTCAAAGGTGAGAGTGAGGAGGAAGAGGGTGAAAACCTCTATGACGATCTCAGCAAGCTCACTGAAAAAATGGGCGCCCCCCGTCTGAAGTCGATAGAGAAGCGGCTGCGGGCCTGGTTCAGGTTTACCGACGGTGCGGATCTGCCGAAATGTAAGATATGGTCGACCAGCAGACCCGAGGTTGCCGATCTCCTTTTCGAGAATCATGAAAAAAAACACAACCGCCCGCCCGAGAAGATAGCAAGCATTGAGCTCCCCGCAAAAGCAGCTGTTGAGGGCGTTGATATTATTGAAGCAACAGAGCGGTTTCATTCCATTTGCGATACCCATCTCACCATTTTTTACGATATGGTGCTCAAGGCTTCTTCCGATATCACCGGGAACAGCAAATTTTCCGATATGATGGAACAATGGCGGTCTTTGCTCGATCATAATTTTCCTGCGGCAACAGTGGGAAGATCGACTGTGAATTTCTATCGCTTCTCCGATCCGATTTCCTGCTTTTCCGGTACACAAAGATCGGCATCGACTCAAGGTCCGACTTTGCTGGCGCTTATCGTGTCCCACTAAACTATTTTTTCCGAAGTCGGATGTATTACAAATCTCACCGTTAATATTCTACTACCGTCTCTTTTGCGAATCTAATGGGAATTGCCGCCGATATAATCGTCCTCGTCCTTACCGCTTTTTTCTGCGGGCTGATCATGCAGCGGCTGCATCAGCCGCTGATCCTCGGCTATATTATGGCCGGCATCATCCTCGGTCCCCACACCGGCGGCTTTACCATTGCCGAGGTCCACAATATTGAACTGCTCGCCGAGATAGGCGTCGCTCTGCTGCTTTTCGCCCTCGGCCTGGAATTTTCTCTTAAAGACTTAAAACCGGTCAAGCATATTGCCTTGATCGGCACTCCGCTGCAGATGCTGCTGACCATCGGCTTCGGGGTGATGATCGGTAAATTTCTTGGTTTCGACGGCAAAACATCCCTGTGGCTCGGGGCACTGATATCGATCTCGTCGACCATGGTGATCCTGAAGACCCTGATGAACCAAGGCTGGCTGGGTACGCTGTCGAGCAAGGTGATGATCGGCATGCTGATTATCCAGGATCTGGCCGTGGTCCCCTTGATGATTATCCTGCCGCAGATGAACGATCCGGCCACGGGCGCCGGCATCCTCGCCCTGGCGGCAGTAAAGGCGGCGATATTTCTTTTGGCCATGTTTTTTCTCGGCACCAAACTTCTGCCCTATCTACTGAAAAGAATCGCCCGTTTGGGCTCCCGGGAACTATTTCTGCTGGCCATCACCACCATCGGACTCGGTGTCGGCTTTGTCACCTATAAGGTTGGTCTATCCTTTGCCTTCGGGGCCTTCATCGCCGGCATGGTGCTGAGTGAATCCGATTATGGCCACCAGGCACTCAGCGATATAATTCCCCTGCGCGACCTGTTCGGTCTGTTGTTCTTTGCTTCGGTGGGCATGCTCCTCGACCCGCGTTTCCTCTTCAATCATTTCGGCATGATCCTGTTGCTGGTGGCCCTCGTGGGCATCGGCAAGGGAGTGATCTTTTCGACAATCTCCTGGATCTTCGGCTATCGCAACGTCATCCCCCTGGCCGTGGGACTGGGTCTCTTTCAAATAGGAGAGTTTTCCTTCGTTCTGGCCAGAATCGGGATTTCTACGGACTCCATCAGCAGCGATTTTTACAACATGTTCCTTACCACCGCGGTAATGACCATGGTGCTTACCCCGTTTGTCTCGGCCCAGACCTCGCGACTCTACGGCCTGAAAAAGAAATTATTCCGTCACGAACCTCTGGAGTCTATGAACCTGCCAGAGGATGAACTCCGCAATCATATTGTCATTGCCGGTTACGGTTCTATCGGCAGCCAGATAAGCAAGGTTCTGAAGCGTCTTGCCCTGCCCTTTGTGGTTGTTGAGTCGGACCAGCATCGGGTGGAGCTGGCCAAGGCCGCCGGAATTCCTATCGTGTTTGGCGACGGCAGCCAGGAGATTGTCCAGGAAGCGCTGGCTATCGAGCGGGCATCACTGCTGGTGATCACCGCTCCAGGGATTGTCACGGCCCGAGCGATCATCAGTAATGCCAGGAAGCTCAATCCCGGCATCAAAGCTGTGGCACGTATTTCCAGTCCGGATTTTTTCGCGGTGTTCAAAGAACTACAGGTGAGGAATCTGGTTTATCCGGAATTCGAGGCGGGCCTGGAGATGATACGTCAGGTTCTCTTGTTTGAGCGCATTCCTGTCCCGGAAATCCAGCAGTACACCGAAGAGCTGAGGCAGGAACTACTGGCCAAAGTGATCACCACGGACAATGATTATCACACCCTTGGCCAACTGCGCGCCGCCGAGCAGCAATTCGATCTGCAGTGGGTGGAGCTTGAGGATGGCAGTCCGCTTTCAAGTTACTCCATTGCAGAGGCGGAAATTCGCAAGGCCACCGGTGTTTCCGTGGTCGGCATAATACGACAGGGAGAACTGACAACCAACCCACCGCCGGACTTCAGGTTTCAGTATGGCGATCTGGTGGCGATCATCGGCTCGGCTTCAGCACGACACAAATTTCACTGTTTCCTTAATCCGCTCTCGGAAAAATGCCTGCTCCCCTGACCGGATTTAGTACCTTACAGATTGTTTTCTTGTTTTTTTGCAAGAAAATAATCTGTCTAAAGGTTCTTATACCCCTCAAGGGGGTACTGTAATGAGTCCAGCTCAGCTGGGTTAGGGAGATTTAGCCCCTTCCTGAACACCTTTAATTATCTTGCGACATTCATTTTCAGCGTCCATTGCACTCTTGGCCACGATTGTCTGGATAACCTTGTGATTATCCTTCTGGATCAGTTCATATTCATCATCGCCAACATGATCCAGAATCCAATCCCGCCATTGATGAATAGTAGTTCTTCTCTTCATATCTTACCCTCCCGGTAGAACCGGGCATAATTTTTTTTTGAATCGCCTGACCTTTTTAGCAATCGGTACTCTGCAAGAAAAGATGATGTGGGACAGGCATTCCGGGAGCTGATGATACCGGTGAATTCTCTATGTCTTACTTTCAAGCGGGAGATGGAAATAAAGATCCTAACCGGCCCGGCGTTAGTTTTGTAAGTTGTATATCCATATATGCTCTGTTTTTGAGAAAATGGCCAGAGTTATTCTTGTTAAGAAACCATGAAATCCTTCCTTGCCCATAGAAAACAATAACTATTCTCACACCTGGCGCATCCTGTCACAAACAACTGCCGCTAAGCAATTAGTGGAGGCGTTGCGATACGCCAAGACTTGGAGAAAGCTCGATCTCCTGCGTTGCCGCCCTGGCGTTGCAGGTTATTGGCAGACCTCGGTCTCGAATAATAAGATTCAAGAAGAATATTTCCCAACCGGCGCAAGATAAATTGTGAACTGCTCTTGCCCATCCACACCAATCAACTCGTCCATCGCTTCCTGATCATAGGCGGCAATGGCGCATGTTCCTGCCCGAATCGCCTCACATGCAAGATAGAGGTTTTGACAAACATGGCCTGCATCGAGGAGAATCACGCGGTGGGCCGCCTGCAGATAACGCCATTCCATGCGATAGGGAACGGTTGTCCAGACGAATACAACAGCACCGCCGGCCACAAACTGCTGCCCAAAAACAGCCCGGGAGAGGTTGGTCGAACTCCGGCTGTCGGCTGCAGCAATAAAGACCAATTCATGAGACAGCGGAAGATAGCGATAGAGCCCCGCCGCCAGCTTTTCCACCCGCTGAATGAACAGGTAGGTTTCGAAACTGTGCCTGGCCCCGGCCGATGGGACGGTACGGAAGTGAGGAGTTTTTTTCTCCGGATTTCTCTGCCCCTGGGTGGCCCAGAGCAGAAATGCCAGCTCTTCAAGCTTGAGGTATTCGTCGTTAAATTTTCGCCGGCTTCGACGACTGCCCATGGCTGCCGCCAGATCGGTTTCATGTATGACCTGAACCCAAGATTCCCTGTCGGGCAACCGGACCCGGGACAATCCTTCATCAACATCTTCCTGCGGTGGCGGAGCGGCCACGCCCCTGTGCTGGTCGGCAACACGAAAATCGATAGTCTTCCGGAGACTGTCCTTTAAAAACTCACGATATCGTTTCATCTCATCCATTGTGAAAAACTTGTGTTATTTAACCTCGAACCTATAGCGGCAGAGAAGAAGAGTTTGTCTTGTTAAAAACTTACTTTATATAATAATGTCTTATTGTGAACTAGGCAAACCAGACTTGTTTGAACATGGGGAAGACTGCTCTGTTTTCCATTTTTTACGCCTAGTTTCCGGCATGGCACCAGTCGAGAGGTTACGGTTACTCGGCGGAGCTGATCCGCCAGACGTTGCCGTCATCATGATCGGTCAGAACGTAAATCGATCCATCCGGAGCAACATCGACATCGCGTATGCGCTTCGGCAGAGAAAACCGTTCTTCATCGACGACTGTAGAGCCATCCAAAACAAGACGTACAACTTCCTTTGTTGTCAGGCCGCCGATCAACATATTATTTCTCCACCCGGGAAACATATCACCTTGATAAAACTCCATTCCCGATGGGGAGATAACCGGTGTCCAGTGCCTGAGTGCATCTTTAAATTCAGGACGTGTCGGCGGCTCAGGTATTTTCCTGCCGTCGTAATGATTACCCCAGCTGACCACCGGCCAGCCGTAATTGGCGCCCTTTTCTATGATATTAAGCTCATCTCCACCCGAGGGACCCATCTCCCCAACCCATAGAATGTCAGTCCCAGGCTGAAAGGCCATCGCCTCGATATTGCGGTGACCGTATGTCCAGATCTCATCCTCTGCATTTTGCCGGCCGACAAAGGGATTGTCTTCCGGAATGGTGCCATCTGCATGGATACGGACCACTGTTCCGAGATGATTGGACAAATCCTGGGCAGGATCAAACTTGAAGCGCTCACCCAGAGCCAAAAAGAGATACCTGCCGTCCGGAGAAAACTCAATACGGTTGCCGAAATGATTGGAGCCGTCGACATACGGTTTTTGCACAAAGATATCTTCGAAGCTGTCTATGTTTGCACCGGCCAGCACACCCCGGCCCAGAGCGGTGGCAGCTTTGCCTCCTTCCCCGGGCTTGGCGTAGGAGAGATAAATCATATTGTTCTCCGCAAAATCGGGGTCAAGCGCCACATCCATCAAACCGCCCTGTCCGCCTGTTCTGACTTCCGGAACACCCGTCAAGGGTTCGGAAAGGGTATTGTCAGTTTGCAGAATATAGAGTTTACCCGTATTGCGCTCGGTGACCAGCAGGCGCCCATCAGGGAGAAAAGCCATCCCCCAGGGATGGTTCAGCCCCGCCGTCAGGTTTTCTACCTTTAACTCAACACCATCTTTGGTCGTAAGTGTTTCTACCTGCTCAAGCGCCATTGCCGAAAAGGATGTTACAGCAAGGGCGAGCAATCCGGACAGAACAATTAGGTGTATTTTTTTCATATCAGTCTCCTCGTAAGATTTAACCTCACAATTTCAACAATCGACAACTTTTCAGTTTTCCTTCAGATGTCACCCTCCCCGCTTTTATCTCCAAGCACATCCTCAACATATACCATTTTCAGGAATTGGAGGATGACGGCCATCAACGGAATGGCCAGGATAAATCCTATTATGCCGAACAGACTGCCGAAGAGAATCTGGCTGATCACCCCCAGGGCAGGAGGTATTCTCGCGGTTCTGTGAAATATAATCGGCATGATAACGTTGGCCTCCACATTCTGGATAAGCATATAAAGAATAAATACATAAAGGGCCAACGTCGGGGACTCAAGAAAGGCGAGGAGAATGATGGGCACCATAGCAATGAGGGGCCCAAGATAAGGGATAAAGGTCATCAATCCTGTAATCAGGGCGAGGATAAGGGCCAGGGGAACATCCAGCAGACTGAGCATGATCCAGGTACTGAGCGCCAGAACAGTCATGGAGATCATCTGCCCCAGAAGCCACCAGCGGAGTGTGCTGCCTATGGCAATCAGGACCTCAGCCGTTCTTTTGCGGCTGTCGAGGGGAATCAGTTGCAGGAAGCCGGATTTGTACATTCCGGGACTGTAGGCGAGAAAGACCCCGACAACGATAATAATTATCAGGCCGGTGACGGCATCCAGTGTAATGGAAAAAATGCCTGCGATCCTGCTCCAGATTCCGGTACCATCTGAATCACCATCTTCGAAATCAGCAAGCTGCTCCACCAGATACTGCCCGGCTTCATACCTCTGCAGCCAGTCCAGAAGTTCCTCTATGGATTTCTGGATCTGCGTAGACAGCGCCTCCATTTCATCTGCCAGCATGGGGACCACCATAATGACCATGAGAACGAGCAATCCTGTTAAGACTGCCAGAGTGATCGTCACAGCAACCCAATGCGAAATCAAGGGCAAACGCTTTACCTGACTGCTCAGGAAGTCCAGCAGAACGGCAAAAAGGATTCCGGCGAAAAAGAGCAGGAGAATATTGGTTGTCTGTCGGGCAAGTACTGCCAGAATGACGATAACCAGAACTGTGATCGCCTGCACCAGGGTTTTCCTGAATATTTGCCCGCTGGAACCTCTGGAACCGAAGAGTCCTCCCTCGTCCTTTGCATGGATAACCGATGCTTCCGTCTTCTTTTCCCTTTCTTCCTGATTCATCCCAAACCTCTGGTTTGCCGATGCATCTTGCTCGCTCATTGCCGAACTGCAGCGCTTGAGCTCCAAACTTCAGGAATTGAAGTCCATTCTATCCCGGATATTTCACGAGTCAGTAAAAATCATTATCAATATGATGGAGTGCATTTAAGAAATGATTATTTCATGCAATGTTTTCGAGTTAGAGGATGCAATATTCATACCGTTGCACGAACGACCTTTCAGCACGGCAGGTTTTTTACCACGAGAGAGCAGGCGGAACCAGAGTTGTCGAGATACTTTCTGATAAAGTTCCAGAACGCCAGGGAGAAAATGGACTCAGCTGAACGGACATGTATAATACGGGCAGTTCAAGGACAATTAAATTTCGGCTGGAGCGGGAGAGAGTAAAGACAAATCACGCCATTCGCTCTACTTTGTCCTCTCCGGCGGGACTCATCCGTTCATAAAAGAACGGATGCTTAAATTTGGTTCATTAAACAGAAGCGTACCTTTGCCAACAATCATCAGGATGGCGGTGAGCAAAAACGTTGGGCTTCCTTGCGTCAGCACCAACCGACCGGATTGCCGTAATCGTTTGAAAGGGTTGATCGGCGGTGAGCCTGGCGAACTCCAGTAATTAGCAACGCGTTAATCTAGCGAATACCCTCAGACAAGAATCAGCACACACCAGAGCATAAAATTTATCTGGTAGATATGGAACCACGCCAAAGGCAATTTTTTGTCTCTGCAGATCTCATAATATCTTGCCGCGGATTCGAACAAATAGAAGGGATTGAACCAGAATTTATTTTCGTTGAATTCATTATGTTCCTGCAAAAGAGGAATAATCCTGTAGACATAAATTGCTACATAGAGGACAAAGGCGCTGGTGAAAAAGATAAATTTTGTTTGAAAATCCATACTGTTGCGGAATTATAAGATGATTTTTTGGCGATACAACCAGTACCCTGCTGATTTTCCTGGTTTTTATTGTGAGTTAAACAACCTGTCTAAAGTTTCTTATCCAGCCTGGCCGGGTTAGCAGAAAAGAACTTACAATAATAATTATTAGAAAACAAGATTGATGGTGGAGTAAAAAGTCCTCTAACGCCTCGTGGCAGCACCGTACCAGGCTCCTGGACAAACCGACAGCGGATTACGGACGAACACTGTAAAAAGGTAATCGATCGATAGCAGAAACGGATTGAGTAAGGAGGGCAAAGTCCGCGGCAGGTGGGAATGTCAGCAATCCTGGTTATCAGGTAAAGTTGCCTTGTGGTAGACGTTTCGAACCATGGATCCTGTCGGTGGGTGTGGACATGGAATCTGATTGATGCCGTCATTCCGAATCTGATCCGAAATGACGGCAATTACAATTTTTCGCTAATTTCAAAACCCAACATCAATTAAAAATAGTCAGACTAGCTTTTTCGTGCCCCCGTGTATCCGATAAGTCTACAGACTGACAGAGAAGCTCGGCGACATCCTGAACCTTAATCTTATCTTCCACACCTAGCTTACCTATAGCATCACTCAACATCCGGATACAATACGGACAGGCAGTGGCAATCACCTCGGCACCGGTATCCATGGCCTCTTTGATGCGGATCTCCCCCATACTTTCCTTGCCAGGAGTACCAGCCCAAATACCGCCCCCACCGCCACCGCAACAAAAACTTCGGTCCCTGTTATTCCGCATCTCCACCAGTTTGAGACCGGGTATGGAATGAAGAATCCGGCGCGGTGCCTCGTAAACGTTATTGTATCTCCCCAGATAACATGGGTCGTGATAGGTCACCTTCAGATCGAGGCTGTTGACAGGGTTTACCTTGCCGGATTGAATGAGTTGGTCGAAGAGCTCGGTATAATGGATTTTCTCAACATCTTTCAGCCCTTCATAGTCTTTGCTGAAGGTATTGAGACAATGGGGAGAAACTGCCAGGATCTTTGAGACACCTGCTTCCTGGAACATCTCGGTATTTTTACTCTTCAGATCATCTGTAACTTCGACGGCGCCTATCTTATCTGTTATATCACCGCAGCAGCTTTCCTTTGTCCCCAGAGTTCCGTATGAAACCCGGGCATGCTCGAGAAGACGCAAAAGAGCCACTCCACCTTTCTCGCTTCTCTTGTGGGAACTGGTGTCGTAGGTAGTCGTACAGCAGTTGAACAGGCAATATTCATGATCCTGTTGATAGGCTGGAATTTTGATTTCTCCTGTCCATTCGAGCCGCTCCTCCCGTTTTCCGCCCCAGATATTGCCTTCTTTTTGCAGATTGCCGAGCGCTTTTTTGAAAATCCTGGGCATAAGATCGGCATCGACCACTCGCCTGCGGATGGATTTAATCACATCGAGGATGCCGACCCCCCGCGGACACTGCTCGGTACAAATATCACAAGTAACACAATCCCAGGAAGATTCGTCGACACCGACGGTTGTCGCTCTGTCCAGAGCGAGATGCCGGAGGATCAGGCGCGGACTGTAATCCACTATCTCTGCACTGGGACAGACGGTGGTACAGGTGCCGCAGTGCATGCAGGCGGTAAAGGCATCACCGACTTCGTTCTTTATCGCTCTGGTATCAACGACGGAAGGAATCAATGCCTTTTCCTTTACAGTCGCAAGAAAGACGGCCAACGGCCTGTAGAACAGATGTGACCATTTCCCGAACGGAACCTCGATGACAAGCATGGGAACCGCGATCGCCAGGTGAATTACATAGATAACATAAGTTCCCATCGGCCATCCGCCGATGCGAAAGAGATGCATCATGATACCCGTCAACGTTGTAAGGAAAAGGAGAACCAAAAAAAGCCAATCGGAGGTGTGGGAATAGCGATGCATCATTTCCTGCTTTTTGCGGCGACTGACAAACATCTCCACAGTTATAAAAAGCAGGACACCGGTTGCATAATAACCAAAGAGACTGGAAAAATGCCAACTGCTGTCGTCGACCTGAAACCAGCGGAGAAAAACAATGATCAGGGTCAGCATTGTCAGATAGCCGCTGACCAAAAGAAAGTGTTTCAACCATCTGCTATTGTCCTCGCCGCACTTTCTCCATTTTTTCTGCGTGGCAAAATGGAGGATAAAGGCTTTGGCCTCGGTAAGGTAAAGCCTGAATGGCACTTTGGTCCCATTCATTATATAACGGTACATCCGAAAGGCATTGGAGAGCAAAAAGAGCGACAAAACTCCGGCCAGCGCCAGATCCCCCACTTCCACCCAAAAAACGGGAGCAAAAGTATTGACCGAAACATATTCAGTGATCATCGGTCCATGAAAAAAGACAAAGAGAAGAATGACGAAAAGGGCAACGGCGCCCAGGGCTCCGAATTCCCAGGCCTTGGAAAGGTAAAACTTCCGGGCCAGTCCCGTCCAGTCATACTGAATAGTAAGCCAGCGCCGCACCGCCATCATCGTCTCGGCAGGTTCGGCACCCCTGGGACAGTTAGTGTTGCATTCTCCGCAGTAGTAGCACAACCAGGGTTCGGTCGAGGCAAGGAGCCTGTCCTTCAGACCGAGCTGCAGATATCGATATATCTTTCGCGGAAATGGATTATTACCCTGCGACAACGGACAGCTTGCACTGCAGGTACCACACTGCATACAAACTTCCATGTCTTTGGCTCCCAGCTCCTTGACCTCACTGTACAAGTCCAGGTATGTACTGATGTTCTTCACAATATTCTCCTTGGAAAATCAGAAAACGTGACTCCCGGAACGAAGAATTCGTCCCGGTGCCCTATCATCTCTGTTCTGTGCCGATCAATATTTGAGCAACTACAATGACAGCATTTATTCGAACATATGCACATTACGAAGTCGGTATATTCTTCATAGCTTCCAGCCGGATATCTTTTCCGAAATTTTTGGCTTTGAATGAAAGACTCTGGATCTTAAAAAGTTTTTTCCAGCCTGTTACCGGATACTTAGTTTAGGTAATCGACCTGTCCATTAGATCGATTTCAGATCACAATTACCATGAGGCAGAATATCAGGATAACAAGCATCTCTATGGCCGTACTTAAAATATCTTTTATTTTTTCTATCATTTACGTACCCTCCAGTGAAATGCTCGCCTAATGGTGCTTTTCTTGTTCCGGTACAATTCGTCGTTAGGCGATGATAGCTGTTTGTGCAATGTCGTCTCCACGTTTATTGCCAGCGCCGATCCCGCTTTTTACCTGGTTTTTGAATTGACTGATTATTTGATATCTTGCTTTCTCCCTCGCATTTTGAATTCAGTCGCAGAATGTGTTTTCCGCGCCTCCTGCGCTCTATTTTGAACTTATGATTGAAAAAGCATGAACCATGCCACAATATATACAAAAGGATTGACGAGGGTATGTGTTTGAAAATATTGTATCTATTTAATTTTCTATACGTGTTGATCGCCTTTAATGGAGACCATGGAGTAGCATAACAAAAACCCTGTGCAACCCTGAAAGTTGCGTTTTCGCTACTCTTTGGCAATTGATCCTGAATCATCCACTGCAGTGTTTGTATTGGAGTGTCGGGAACTGGGAACAAGACGATGAGAAGGACTGGGGCATTCGAGGTAGCATAGGGCGGGAAACAGCGGGCAGGAGCCGGTCGCATCAGTCGGAACCGGATTTTTGCTTTGAGGAAGACGCGGTACGGCCATCACCATCAGGAAGATGAATGCCGAATTTTTTAATTTTTCTGAACAGGGTGGTCTTGTGCATACCCAACTCTCTGGCGGCGGCCAGACGGTTGTAGTCATTACGCTGCAGTGCCTTCATTATCGCCTCTTCCTCGGTGGAACGGCGAATGGCATGCATGGAAGACGGGCCGGCGGCTGACGGCGCTGCAGAAACCGCCAGGTCTGACGGCAGATGCCGGGTACCTATCTTCCCATGGGAACAAAGAATAAAGGCATGCTCGATGATATTTTCCAACTGCCTGATATTTCCCGGGTAGTCATAATTCATCAACCAATTGAGGGCTTCGTCTTCTATTCCGGTCACCGCCTTGTCCTGCAGTCGATTCAGTTTATCTATAAACCGTTCGATTAACAGCGGGATATCTTCTTTTCGTTCCCGCAGGGCCGGCAACAGCAAACGAACGATATTGATTCGATAAAACAAATCCTGCCGAAAACGCCCCTGCTCAATCAGGTTTTCCAGGTTTCGGTTGGTAGCGGCAAGAATGCGGACATTGACATGTTGCTTCTGTACACCACCCAAGGGTTGGAATTCACGTTCCTCTAAAACTCTTAGAAGTTTCGCCTGAAAAGCAGGACTGGTTTCGCCCAATTCATCGAGCATGATGGTGCCGCCGTCAGCCATATTGAAATATCCGGGCTTGTCACTTACCGCGTCTGTAAAGGCGCCTGCCTTATAGCCAAAGAGCTCCGACTCGAGCAATGTATCAGGCAAGGCGCCGCAGTTGATCGCAATAAACGGCTTTTCCCGGCGCAAAGACAGATCGTGCAGCGCTTTGGCCAACATCTCCTTTCCGGTGCCGGTGTCGCCCTCGATGAGTACCGTACTCTCGCTTTTGGTAATCTTTGGCAAAACGGTGAACAGATTCTTCATCAGTGGACTGCGGCTCACCATGCCTCCCAGCCTGAAGCTGTCTTTCAGTTCCCTCCTGAGCTCTTCCACCACAGAATTATCACGGAAGGTTTCCACCCCGCCCAGGATCTCACCATGTTCATCATGCAACAGAGCCGTAGACAAGCTGATCGTAATGCGTTTTTTATGTTTATTAGTAATAGAGGCGGATATCCCGATAAAGGATTGGCCATTTTTCATGGTTTCCCGCAGAGGACAGGCATCCTTGCACATATTGGAGCGAAAGACATCCCAGCACAAACGACCTATCGCCTCATTACGGGAAAATCCGGTGATTTTTTCTGCCGCCCGATTGAAAGAGGTGACGCGCCATTCATGATTGACCGTAAATACCCCATCGGAGATACTCTCAAGAATATGCGGTTTAACCACTATTTTCTCCATCACATCACCACTTACTGTACCTAACAGCCAAAACGGCCGAGAAAATTACGGATCGTATGGTCCGCAGAGATTTGGATGCGGCTGCAGAACTCTCCTAACTGCCGGTCTATCCTGACTGTTGTCGGGTAACCGGTGGTCAGGCTTGCCAGTAGTTTAGCAGGAACTATGCCACCCGATATTGGCTGCAGGAGGATATGGATATTTAGTTGATAATACGTTCTTTTTTTAAATTAGGAACTTCTCTGGGGATACCTTTAGGCTGATCTCGGTAGCAATCACGCTACCCTTTGCATCCTTGCGACATTGCATATATGCTACCCTATTGCAGAGATTGGCGAGACAGCAGCTCTGGAATGACAGTCTGGAAAGTTGAATTTGAAAACACTGGAAGCAAATAAAGGAGTTTTGCCGATAGGACGATTAAGAGGCATGGGCGAATTCAGGATCTCAACATCTCAGAGGCTGAGTGTTCGTCCAGGAGGCGAAAAAGGTTTTTAAGATGAGCAAAAGGGATCATTCAGATGATGCGGAGCTCTTTATGCTTTTGAGGACAGTGCACTGCGGCCATCGGCATCGGGAAGGCGGATGTTAAACTTTTTGATCTTCCTGAACAGGGTTGTCTTATGCATGCCCAACTCTTTTGCTGTGGCCAGACGATTGTAGCCATTGCGCTGCAAAGCCTTTAAAATTGCCTCCTCTTCGCTAAACTGGCGGATGTCCTGAATCGACGACGATTGCGCTACACCAGGTTGAGCAGTAGCAACCGCCAGGTATCCCGGCAGATGCCGTGTTCCTATTTCTCCATCGGAACAAAGAATGAAGGCATGTTCGATAATATTTTCCAATTGCCGGATGTTGCCCGGATAATCGTAACTCATCAGCCAGCTCATGGCCTCGGCGTCAATTCCGGTCACCGCCTTATCCTGCAACCGGTTCAGTTTATCGATGAACCGCTCGATCAACAGCGGAATATCCTCTTTGCGTTTCCGCAGGGCGGGTAACTGCAAACGAACAATATTGATGCGGTAAAACAGGTCCTGTCGAAAATATCCCTGTTCAATTAAAGCTTCAAGATCACGATTGGTGGCGGCTATAATGCGAACATTTATGCGCTGCTTGTGGACGCCCCCCAAGGGTTGAAATTCTCGCTCCTCCAAAACCCGCAGGAGTTTCACCTGGAAAGCGGGACTGGTTTCCCCCAGTTCATCAAGCATAATGGTGCCGCCCTCGGCCATGGTAAAATAACCGGGCTTGTCGCTTACCGCGTCAGTAAAGGCACCGGCTTTGTAGCCAAAAAGTTCGGATTCGAGCAGAGTGTCAGGCAAGGCCCCGCAATTTATAGCGATAAAAGGCTTTTCCCGGCGCAGCGACTGATCATGCAAGGCCCTGGCCAGCACCTCTTTTCCGGTACCGGTATCACCCTCGATCAATACCGTACTGTCGCTTTTGGCTATCTTCGGCAGGATTGTAAAGATTTTTTTCATCAAGCGGCTCCGGCTGATCATGTCGCCCTGCCTGAAGCTACCGTTAAGTTCCCGACGAAGTTCTTCCACTACGGAATTGTCGCGAAAAGTTTCGACCCCACCCAGAATATCACCTCGTTCATTATACAGCAGGGCCGTGGACAGGCTGATAGGTATGCGCTTTTTGTTTTTATTGATAATAAAGGCTGAAACACTGACAAAAGATCGCCCGCCTTTCATGGTCTCGCGCAGGGGACAACCTTCTTTGCACAGATTGGAGCGGAAAACATCCCAGCAAAAATAACCAATGGCCTCACTGCGCCGAATACCGGTAATCTCCTCAGCCGCACGATTGAAGGAGGTGATACGCCATTCGTGATTGACGGTAAAAACCCCATCAGAAATACTTTCAAGTATGATTTCGGTGGCATCGACAACCGCTGCTTTCTTTTGCTTCACAATATTTTCATCCTCAGAAACCAAATGAGGTCATAGAAATGACAAACTGCCATTTAACAGCTGCCCCGTTTTTTTTGAGAGACTGCCCGAACCCCACTATTTCCCAACAACTTATATTCTTTTTGCTGCTTTTTCCAGTCTTTTCCGACGCCTTTTTTTTGATAATCTATCACTTTCCTCCAGGGTATCCAGAAGGTTCAATATTTCACTCAAGATCGAGGCCGGCGTTTCTAACTTATAATTCTCCTGATTATACTTCTTCCGTTTGCAATGTAGTTTATTCCCGCAGCTGATCGTAATCAAATCGGGATAATTCCCAGAGTACCTGTTGATCCACGCCAAAAAATTAATATATATTTAAAAAGCTCTGAGAAATGTGCATTGATGATGAATTTTGCCTTGAAGAAGTCGTATCTTGAATATTAACAGGAGAGATCATGGAAACTCATACCTTGAAAGTAGACGACATCAACATGCACTGGGAGGAAGCCGGTGATGGAAATCCGGTGATATTTTTGCACGGCATTCCCACCAGTCCCCGCCTGTGGCGGCATGTAATCCCGAAAATCTCCCCAGCCCGCTGCCTGGCCTGGGAAATGGTAGGGTATGGTGCCTCCATTTCCGAAGGGAGGGGGCGTGAGTAGCGGCGCGGGATAATTTTGCTTTCAAAATTGGGATAATTCGATATTCGTGCTTTTTCACTCAGTGAACTACCTCATTCACTCAGTGAAATCAAATTTGCAGCAAACAGCTTCTATTTATGGTTATAGCCTGCCCTTTAATCCTTTTTAAGATTTTTGACGCTTCCCTAAACATCAAAAATCTTAGCACCTTTGTTTGACCCAGTCCTTCCTAATATTCGCCCCTGGAGCACATTCACCCATTCGCCTGGACGGTAGGCAATTTCACTCTCAGCTCTTAATTTAGCGCCAGAGGTGGCTTCTATTGTATATAGACCGTCCTGCATTCGATTTACAACCTTGCCTTTGATTACCCTGTTTGGTTCATTGTTTGAAAAAAGTTTCTCAATCCTTTCTCGCATCTTCATGAAATACGACACCTCACCTATTATTGTTTTTATCGTCAGGCCTGGAAGCCGCCATATTTACCCCGGCTCTCGCTAGGAGGAGAGCCGCTTTCGCCGTTCTGCTTCTCTTACAAATCGTTCAAACATTTCTCTATCGTTCATATAAGCTCGTACCGGCTGGGAGGCTCCAGGCATGGCAAGCTCAAGCACATACCGCCCAGCTACTGCAGGTTCAGCATTCCCTGTGACGGGCCCACCAGCAGCGAGCAGTTGCGGTGAAGGAAGGGAGGGTAAAGAAATTCGGCCAACCTCTCCACCAAGTGACATTCTCTGCCCCAGACTGCTGATTATTTCATTTGGATTGATGTCAAAACGGTCCATTACCATAGCAATAAACTCTCGGTACTTCCCTGCGTGCAGGGCTCTTAATGCGGGCAGGCCTAAGTCTCTTGAACGATATTTGTCAAACATATACTCTCCGTCCTCAGCGATGACATGACGGTGATCCCCGCCGCCGAACCCCGGAAAGTGCCCCCCAGAAAGCATATTTCTAAAAGCCACCGCACCGCCTGCCGCCATTCGTTGAGCTGAGCCGATCAGTCCGCCCAATGCCTTTTTAGTGACCTCAGTAATATATATTTTCATGTGCCGGTCACGGGTCAGCTGCACAATACGGCCGTCCAACTGAGCTATGGTGGCTTTACCGTTTTTCAGCATCTCATCCCAGGCGGCTTTCCAGGCGATATCCATCAACTTTGACTGGGCCGTCAGATCGACAGCTTGCTCTTTTACGTCGCCGAAGGCTTTGGCAACATCCGGCATTTCATCAGCTAGAGTGCCGCCACTTTGCTCGTTGAGAGCGTCAGCAGCCTTTTTTATAGCCTCCTCAAACTTCTTTTGAGTGTCAATCCCTGCCTTGCCGTATTTCTCCACCAGGGGCCGCGCTTTCTCCAGGGCCTGGGCTTGGCTAAGGATCACCTTTCCGCCATAGCTCACTTCGGTGTTCAGTTCGGCTGCCGCATCACGAGCTTTATCGTAATAAGAAAGGGCTTCTTCATATTTCTTCTTGCCGGTGCTCTCATCGCCAGCCTCGAATGCAGCCGTTGCAGCAGCTTCGGCTTTCCTGGCACTTGCGGCAAACTCCTCCGCCTGGGCGCGACGGTCCCGCCAGGCAGATGGCGCATTCATGGCCCCTCTGTCCATTTCCCGAAGCTGCTCGGCCAGGCTGCGCTCCCGTCCGGCGATATCGTCCTGGAGCCGCTTCACTTCATTGGCGTAATCCTTATACGCCTTTTTCATTTCGTCAGTGGCTTTCTTTTGGGCGCTTGCCTGTTCCGTCGCGGATTTTTTTGAAGAAGAAGTTACTTTATCAAAAGCAGATTCTTGATTTTTAACTTCCTGAACATTCTTTTTGAGCCATTGATTCAGCTCCTTTGCGTCCATGGTGGCAAACTCGAAGAAACTTAACCGACCATCGCCGACAGCCTCCCAACCTGCTAACGATTGCCCGATGTTTGCAAGAGCGCCAATCGTCTTGGAAGCGCCTGATATGATCGCCGAAAACAAGGATATGATACCCTCCCTGTTTTGGTCAATCGTTTGTGCAAGCTCAATGATCTCTTTTGCTATATTCCCAGTGCCGTTGCTCGCTTTATTTGCATCATCAATGATTCTATAAAACGAGTTTTGCAGGACAGTCATCGCCCTACTGGTTGTCGGCGGGATCTTCTCGAAGGCGGCGTTTATCTCGTTTGCCATCTTCGGGAATGCGCTACGCAGTTTTTCCGCCGTCAATTCCCCATTCTTTGACATCTGACGGAGCCCGGCTATATCAGTATCCAAGGCTTTAGCCAACTGACTGGCAAAATAAGAGTTGGATTCCAGCATAGCCCTGAACTCATCGCCCTGGAGAACGCCCGACCCCATAGCTTGAGAAAACTGAAGCATGAAACTCGAAGCCATTGCCGTGTTTGATCCATTGATAGTGAGGGACTTGTTCACTAGCTCGGTAATGTCGAGAGTTTCTTTGCTGGAGGCTCCCATTTCTTTTAATGAGAAAGCCATCTTCGTGTAGCTGTCGGCATTGTTCGCATACACAGTGCCGGTTTCTTGGCTAATCCGGTAAAGGCCTTCCTGCACGGCTGCAAAATCCTCTGCCCCGTCAGTTACAAGCTTCAACCTTGCAGATAAATTCTGATACTCGTCTGCAATGACCCTGACTTGATTTGCATAATACACAGTTGCGCCGATAGAGAGCGCCCCCAGGGCAAATCGTTTGAAGCTAGACATCTCCTGGCTGGTCTTTTTCAGCTCCTGGTTATATTGCCTTACAGATGCAATATTCTGCTGAAAATGATTCTTGGTCTGACGCAACGCCGGACCGATATTGCCGGGCATTTTTTTGACCGCCTGACCGGCAGCATTAAGACCGCGCTTAAATGCCTGATTGTTGAGAGCAAGAATTATTTCAAGTCGTGATGGAGGCATTTCTAGACCTATTTATTTTTTTATTGCTGAGAGGGTTTTAAGAGCGACGACAAAGCAGCCCCATCCATAATACCAGGCACCTGGGCCATGGCCTCTTTGAACAAGGTGGAAAACACAGGCTGCAAATTGTTCAACATCTCGGCGGCTAGCAGCGGAACGCTGTTCAGGGCTTTGTTCGACAGTTCGACCATTGTTTGCTTGAGGCCGAGCTTGTCGATTACTACCAAAAAAGATTTGTTAACCTCCATGAAACCGTCAACAAGCTGCTCTATTTCCGAGCCATATAGCCCTTTCAGCTCATCGCGGGTAAGGTCAATGCTGTCCTCCACCAGAGCAGTGATAGCGCTGATCTTATCTTCGGCTTGCAACGCTTGATAAACTCCGTATGGTGAAACCTCTTTTATGGTCACTTCGTTTTTCCCCGCAACCTGCAGCTGGAATACCTTTGATATTCTCATTTTGCCTCTCCTGAGTATTACCTGTTATTAAGGGTGTAAGCTTGTTGATTCTAGGCATTGGCCTCAAACATGCTTGTGAAGACCGCCGCTAAAGTTCTCTAAATTAAAAAGCTCTGCATCCCATATTTTATGTCCAACCTTTTTAGGGTTCTCCCAAAAATATTCATTTCGCGTATAGAAATGCTCGGAGATTGCTTTTTGCATTTCGTATACATTTTTATAATCGCTATTATGAATAACCGCTTTTTTGAGTCCACTAAATACTGATTCTATCACGTTTAAATATTGTGCCTTTTTGGGTAATGGAAGTATCTTCAGCTCTGGTCCTGTTGTGTTATCGACTGTTAATTTATCAATATGGTCAGATAACTCTTTTGAAGAATGCCATGAGGCGCAATCCCATGTGACATAAATGGTGGAGCGGCAGAGATTTGAATAGTAAATTGCTGTCAGCATCGAATTTACAGAAGCTGAATTTTTGGAATCAACAAAAAACCAAATCACTTGATTATCAATGGCATTCAATGCTCCTATGAAAATGACATGCCCTTTTCTTGGTTGAAATTCTGGATATTTTTTTGTTTTCCCCGGAGCAGTGAGACTCGTTCCTCCATATTTTTTTACCCGCCAAGGCCCAGCTTCATCAAGAAAGAAAAACACTTCGTTCTCTTTCAGGTTTCTAAGTACATCAAGGACAGCTTGTGCTTTTTCTTTAAACTCAGGATCGTTGCTTGTTAAAACTCTTCTAGCTCGTCTCCATGTATAGTTCGCTTCTTTTATAGCCCGCCGCACAGATGAGGTCGAAAGAGAATGATCATATTGCTGCTGATAAACCTTGGCAATATCCGCTAAAATCCAAGTGGTGCGATTTATATCAAATTCATGGGGTGATTGATGGAGTATTTCGACTATTCGATTTTTTCTTTCTCTTAACTCCAGGTTATGTTTTTTTCTGTCTCGTTTTAATTCTATAAAAGATAACCTTTCTTTTTTAAATCTTGTTAGCCAACCATGGACTGTAGATCGCTTGGCCTTTGTCGCTATCATGATATCGAGAAGAGTTTTGTTTTCGTTTGCCATTAAAAAGCAAACTGCTCTATTCCTGGTTATTTTACTTGTACTATTCTGATATCCATGGAGTGTTTTTATTTCTTCAGGATCCAAAGGCGGCAGAAGCACAATTGGTTTCATTTTTTTTATTCCTGCAGCCTTAGAGAAGTACAAACAATCGGATAACAAATTTTCTATCGCTTTGAAGGAAGGAATGCCATCAGCAATAGATTGAAGAAATTCGGCCAGCTGCTTTACGGCTTCAAGCGGTTTGTTGCGATCTATTATCAATGTTGCTATATAGTTTTGCTCACGTCTAACCACTGAAAGAGCTTTTCCGCCTGCTGGAAAAAGCATTTTAATTATACGAGCAGTTGAATGGTAGGATGGAGGTGTAATAGCTTTTCTTTCACATGCAGAAACCACTTCTCGATGAATAACAGCATATGACTTCCCGTAAAGGGTAATCTTTTGAAGCAGTGGCGGGATAGTGCTTAAAAAAGTATCTTCTTTCGCGGGCTTCACTCCCATCCTAAACAACGAAAGCTTACCATTTTTCTCGTAATCCAGTAGGTGAGCATAAAATGTCTTCCATTTAATATTCTTGCTATCACA
Source organism: Desulfobulbaceae bacterium (assembly GCA_016278675.1). Classification (GTDB taxonomy): domain Bacteria; phylum Desulfobacterota; class Desulfobulbia; order Desulfobulbales; family Desulfocapsaceae; genus Desulfopila_A. Next base: position 64,192 of record JADQBJ010000051.1, read on the forward strand.
AAACTCACGGATGAATTTGATTTTACGGTATTTTCTCCCCAGTCGTCTTTTTTCTTCGGAAACCAGGAGTTCAAATTCATTAATCTGCTTTAAGAGAATGGCGTGCCTATCAGAATTTGAAATCATCATCTTTACATTGGCTATTAAGAATCGTGTCAGTCATGCTTTAGAGTAACAGATTTTCTACTTTCCCGTCCAAAGTTCAAAACGCTGTCTTCAGATACTCTTCATCACTAATACCGACATTACTGCAAATTTTCTTTTCCTCAGCACTCAGCGCCGTGCTTTTATCTCCTTCTGGTGCTGTCTTCAGATACTCTTCTTCGCTGATATCAAGATTCGCACATATCTTTTTTTCTTCAGCGCTTAGTTCCTTTTTTTGCTCTGTAAGACTGTCCATCTGCTATTCCTTTTCTGGCTATTGATAGATGTATTTTAGATCCAAAGTTATCAAAGCGTGGTGGGGGGCAACCTCAACAGGGAAGGTTGGGGACCACCACAATATCCCGGCCATTTAAGGAGGAGGCCCTTGCCCTTCCCAATCATAAAGGGCAAGGACGTACCACCAAACATCGGCCTTTGCTTCGTGATACGTAAATACTTAAAGCAGCGTGAGGCCCATCGAAGCGAGCCGATCAGCCTCATACTGCAGGCTTTCTTCTCGATAAACGGTGGCATATCTAAACATCATGCCGGGCATATCCTCACATTCCTTTGACTCAAAAATATCAAGAGCGAATGACGGAATTTTAATTTGCATGGTGTAAGGCCCCATTGTCTTGAGCGGTGCACCCACTTTATCAGACAAGGCAGTTAGAGCCAGTATTTGAGCAAAGGAGCTGGCGAGCTTCTCAGCCTGCTCAATATACTGTTTGCTGGATTTTAATATTTCAGCCTTAATGAAGGTTGCCGCTGCCGTATTGAAGTTACTTCTGGCTGTTGACATTTGTTCTTCCGTTCGGGCGATCTTCCGGCGCAAACCTCCTGTCGTTTGCGAGAGAAGAATCATGGAATCAACATATTTTTCATGTTCGGCTTCTTCGGTGGCGATATCAGCTTCAAGCTGCTCAAGCTCTCCGTCTTCAACTCCAATCCCGCTGGCAATGTCGGCAAGAAGATTTTCCCGCGCTTCGTTTAGCTGAGCCAACTTCTTGTTATTGTCCTGGGCGTGATCCTCAATCTTCGACTGCTCGGCAACAAGCGTCTCGTTAAGAAAACTGAGATGTTTGTCAAAGTCATAAACCTTTTCCTGCAAGTCCAGGACTATCTGGAGTGATACCTGAGTATCAAGGTTGCCCAGCTTGTTTTCCAGTTTTGCCAGCTTTTCTTCAACCGCCGCCTTCTCATTGGCTCTTTCTTCCAGCTCTTTTGTCAGCAGTTCAATATCGTCTTTGATTGAGGTGTACTCACCGCGGCGATTTTCGGGAATTTTGTCCCGGTATTGTCGCTCCATATTTTTCAGCCTCAAGTTTAAATCGTAAAGCTCCCTCTGCTTTGCAGTTACATTAGGCAGGCGATACAAGCCAGCCTGAGTCGATTCAATCTCTTCTTCCAGCAACCTCTTCTCTTCATAAATTCCCTCGATTGCTACTACTTGTTGTCCCTTTGTCATATTCCCCCTCCTGGAAGATTAGGTTAATGATCGTGAGCCGATCTATTCTATATCCGGATTATTGATTATCTGTTCAATACGCCTGGTCGATAGCTTGAATTTCTTGGCAACCTGCAGCGCCGTAGCACCCTGGTCGCTATAATTGCGGATCTCCATGTTTCTTATTTTTCGCAGCAGGTGGCCAATGCTATTTATATAGACAGAAACCCCACTATAGGCTTGAGCCATTTTCTTCGTGTTTTCAGTGCCGATCATTTTGGCAAACTCTGCCTTGAACTCCCCCTGATGCTTTCTTGAACCTGTTGCCTCCATATCACTTTTTCGAGACAAGCTGTCAGTTCCACAAATGTAAATCTTGCAACCTTGGTACACCTGGGCAATTTTTAGCGTATTCTCAACCCCGATGACCTCGGCTATGTATTTCAACTCTCCTGGCAACTCAGCAGCCGTCGGCATAAAATCAGCAGGTATTTCCACAAGCCCCTCAAGTTTCTCCATCCTGTCCTCTCTCTCGAAGTCCAATACTTTGCATCCTTGACGATGGACATACTATGACCTGTTTCGGTGTTCTTTTGTTACCTGAAGCGTTTCGGTGTTTTCGAGATTGATGGTTCTGGATGAGAGATATGGAAAAATCAGCTAAAGAGCCGTTCTGGTTTTTGGTGGGTGGGCGACGAGAGACCAGGGCAAAAATCGCGATATTCTAAAAAGGCCGTATTTGCCCCTCAGAGTGAGATTGTAATAAAAAGGCCTACACGTGCCGACCACTGCCGCACGATCAAGCACTGAAGATTTTAAACATGGTTTAAACGGTATTGGTGGGCTGGTGTTGCTTGCTACGGGGAAGGCTGGTGATATCTTGTCTGTTTGGCATCAAAAACGATGCCGTGTGGCTATGGTTGGCACAGCCAAAACGGACACGGTGTCCGTTTTGCCAGATCGGGTATGCTTCAAAACGAAATCAGATTTCGTTTTGCCCAAAAGAATTCTTAAACCATTAGTTTTAGCAGCCTCTGCACTATTTCTCTCAATGGCGTGCCTTGAAATTTACCATCATACACATTTTCATAAACGATTGTTACAAGTTCTGCTTTTTTATCGACGGGTAATGATAAATCAATATCCCCCAAGCATTCCTCTACTACTATTAGCACTTCTTTGACTATCTCAGCCCTATAGAGCCTATCGGCTGGATTGTCCTGAGAATGCACTAATTCTTTAGGTTTTCTTCTAGACACCACCAAATCAGGCGAATACAGGAAAACAGAGCATATGCTCTTCAGTTCTTTATCGGTTGGATGATACGTCCCTTCGATATATTTAACTAGGTTCTCGGGTGAAATATCAAGACGGTGTTTCACAACCGACTTCTTAGCCGTCTCCAAGTCGCTCATTGGCCGGATTCGTTCTCGGAGCTCTTCGTGAGCTAATACATAGGCGGGATCTGGAGGAGGACCTTCTCCCTCTATGAGCCAGCTAGGAGTAACGAATTCGTCATCAATTAAATCGCACAACATTGATACAAAACCGACGTCCGGCAGGCTCTCACCTTTTTCATATCGTGCAAGCGTATTCTTGTGAACCCCAAGTTTCTGTGCGAAAGAAGATAGTGATTCATCCCCCCTCAAATACTTAATTCTTCCACCGATTCCTATAAACACCTTATCGCCTATTACAATTGCGGGCTCGGGTTTGCTTTTGTTTTTTTGATCCATACGAGAATCCTTTAAATTAAATAGCCTCAACCATAAATTGTACCAGTAAACAAATTATGGTTGCATAGAACAAAATATGGTGTTATTTTATCTTTTGTTGTCCTAATTTAAGGTTAAATACACCAAAAAAAATCAGCCAAGCTGAGTAACTGGAGAAAAAAATGTCTCAAAAAAAATCCACACGACACCTTCAAGCAGACTGGCACCCCTGGGATATAAAAGCCGCATTGGGGAAAAAAGGCTACAGCTTCGTCAGGGTCGCCAGAGAAAACGACTACGCCAGGACATCGGCCAATGATGTCCTGCGTCGACCATGGCCTGCAATGGAGCGTATTATTGCAGATATTATCGGCGTAGAGCCTTGGACTATATGGCCTTCGCGCTACGACAAAGACAACCGGCCTATTAGACGTTACGGCGCCGTATCGAGTGCAACCAGCAGGTCCGCAAGGCCTACTTCTCGTCGTCAATCAAATAAATAGCATATCGAAAGTGACAATGCATCATCTAACTTTGAGGAAAGAATAGACAATATGTCACCAAGAAGAAGCAGAGCCAGGATGGCCGCAGAGGCGGGGCAGCTGAATATCTTTGATGCGATAGACAGCTTCGTCACGACCAAGCAGGAAATACTTGAACAATATACCCAGCCCGCCACAAACCGCGAGTTGGCAAGCGAGGCCGAAGACTGCATAGAGATAGCCGCCGCTATAAAGAAAAGCATTCGCGAAAGCGGCATGAGCCGTGAGCAGGTTTGTGACGCGATCAACGCCTACTGGGGCAGGACGGAAGAAGGCAGCAAACAGGGATTATGCCCCCGCCCCCTCTCTTATGAGATGTTCAACCACTATCTTTCCAAGCCCGTAGAATATCCCGTTAAAGCGTATTTTCTCTTTGCCATCCACCGTGTGACGAAATCCCTTGAACCGGCCAGAGTCATTGTTGCCGCAGAGGGTGCTGAAGTGGCCAGTAAGGAAGACATTGCCATGATGGCCCTGGGCAAGCTGGATAAAAATATATCCGAGATGCAGCAGCTCAAGCGTCAGCTTAAAAAAACAGGAATCAGGAGCTGAGCTCAATCCATGGAAAACAATAAACACATCGTGCAGGTGGCCGCTGAGTGTCTTGACATTCTTCTCGCCATAAGCAGGCCGGAATTTCGGCGGCTTACTGTCGCTGAAATTGCAGTAGAGACAGAGCTGAACAAAAGCAAGGTTTACCGACTGCTTCGGACCCTGGAGTCAAGACAGCTGGTAAGAAGGAAAAACGAAGAATGGGAGGTTTCGCCCGAAACAGTCAAAATAGCTGATGGTTTCCGGCGTCATATCGCCAGAAAGAGGGCTGAGCTGGAAGCGCAACACCAAGAATATCTCGGAGAGTAAGGTTATGACTAAAGACGTATCACAAGCATTACGGAGAACAGAAATTATGCCAAAGCAGAATACTCAAACAACGCCGTCGAAGACAAACAAGGACAGAAGCAAAGGATTTGATCTCCTCCAGGATTCTATCTGGATAGTAGCATTCCTCAAAGATGTAGCTTTAAGCCACGCATTACTTAGTGAAGATCCGGTGCATCCACCTATAACCCCCGACGGAAGCCAGGGGCTTGGATTGATACTGGCGGGTGTCGAGCGTGATTTAAAAGAAGCCCACGATATCCTTTAAACAGGTTATCCCCGGATTTAGGGAGAATTTAAAAAGGAGAGTGCACGATGGCAAACAATGATACCGGCAATGCAGATTATGAGAGACGGTGCCAGGCCGCAACCTGCAAAGGTTTTCGATGCAAGAACGAAGCAACCTCCTATCAGGTCTATGAAGGTGACGGACTTATGTATCTTTCCTGCAAGGTCCATTTCCGCACATTCCAACCTCATCCCAAGCAGATCGGAACGAAGCCGACAGAAGAAGAGATACAAAGCGCAAGCGATTGCTCGCAATACAAACCAAAGAAAGGAGCGCAGCACGTGGATAAAGAAACAGGCCATATTCAGGTAATTACCGACCAGAGCGAAATTGATATTTTGGAAGAAAATGTCGAAATGCAGAAGAACCTGAAAGAAATCGACACAATCGAGGCGACGAAGATTAACCGTGAAACGGCCATCAAGGAAGCAGAAAAATATCTTGGCGGCAATGAATACAATCTAGAGAGGATCACCTCAGAACTAAGTATCTCACTCAATCAAATTGCTAACGGGCTTCTCTTTGTTGGCCAGAGATTACTAGCTGTGAAGATAGTGGAAGGACACGGAAACTTTACTAAATGGCTTGAGCAAAATTTTCAGCTATCCCCCCGTCAAGCGCGACGCTTCATGTCCATTGCTGACAAAGTCAAAAATAGACCTGAACTTTCTTCATTTGCAAAACATGGAACCAGTAAGGCTTTGGTCCTTCTCGACATGCCAGAAGAATACCAAGATGAGTATGTCCAGGATGGCACTATCGACGGCAAGCCCCTGGATGAATACCACACAATGACCCGCGAAGAACTTAAGGCCGAAATAAAAAAGCTCAAAAACAACCAGAACAAAATTATTGACGAAGAAACCAAGGCGCTCCGGTCCGAACCTAAAAGTCGGCTAAAGCGTACACTATTTGCTGTCTACTCCTAGATACTTCA
>JADQBJ010000024.1:0-9083 GCA_016278675.1 Desulfobulbaceae bacterium
AAAAGCTTGGTTTTGTTGGGGTTCGCTGCGCTCACCGCCAACCTACAGGTTATGGGATTTTGGTGGTTTTTGTGATGTTCAGGTTCAGCCTGGTACTGGGGGTGCCGGGAGTGATAGGCGTGAAGTTACAGTAGGTTGGCGCTGAGTGGAAGGAAGCCCAACGTTTTTGAAGAGCTGGTATTTGTAGGGGCTATTGGGTGGAATAAAAAAATACTGGATTCCGGATCCGTCATGCCGGACTTGATCCGGTACCGGAATGACGGTAGGCTGGGAGTTTTTGGGATAGGATTTGGAGTGGTGGCAGGCTGGTGGAGTGATCTGGACTACTGGATTCCCTGTTGGTAAAAGAAAAATAAAAACAGTTCCATAGCTGCAGATATACTCTACCTGGCTGAGTTTGGTACGTGATCACTATTTCTTTTGCCTTCCCATTTAGGATACGTTATCATACTGTACGTCATAGAAAATGTTGCGTTTTCTTACGATAAACGTGATGGAAGAGGGTTGAGCGCCAAAGGCTCAACATTAAAAAAAAGCTACCTGTGGGAATTGCTGTGGAAAAAGCACAACCTGGGCTTGAGAGGGATAAAGTTCTGCAAATTATTCGACTACGTAAAGCAAAATTTGCCGAACGATATGGAGTGACGAAAATCGGCATTTTCGGCTCAGTTGCCAAGGGTCTCGCCAGGCCTGGCAGCGATGTCGATGTTGTTGTTGAAATGAGCCGGCCCGATCTTTTCTATTTAGTTCATATTAAAAACGAACTTGAAGAAGCATTGGGTAGCGATGTAGATGTATTACATTATAGAAAAAACATGAACAGGTTTCTGCAAAAACGCATTCAGCAGGAGGCTGTCTATGTATGATATCCAATTGGCCCAGGAGATATGAAACTATTAGCTCAGATCTCAAAAAGTGAGTATTGCGGTCTTGTATAAATGGGGATCAGAGTTCAGGTGGATAGGTTATTATTCCGACAGGCTCCGCATAATAGAAGCTGTTTAATCTCTTCATGTGTTCTTCTATTAGTTTATCCATAACTTGTCCTCCTGCTGGTGGTATCAGATGTCCGCTTTTTTCTGACCTAATCCATTAAAGTTACCTGAGTTATTTTTATGTAAAATTAGATTGTTTTGTTGGGGTTCGCTACGCTCACCGCCAACCTGCAGGTTGTGGGAAATGGGTGGTTTTTGTGATGGTTAGGTTCAGTCTGATGCTGGAGTTGCCGGAATTGATGTGCCTGGCGGGGCAGGAGGTTCGCAGCGGAGATTTTTGGAAGGGCTTTTATTCAAAAGAGAATGGATTGAGGAATTGTCGTTTCCATAGTAGTTTTTTGTCTACCTCGCTGAGCTGTGCTTCCTCGCAGACATCGTCCCAATATTGATGGATAATTGTCTCGATATGCTCAAAAATAACAGCGGCATCCTCTTGAGAAATCAGGAAATGGTGAGCTGCCTCAGAGCAGAATTTTAGCCGGCTGAGATTGTTGCCTCCCGAAATTTTCATGGCTTGAGATGCCTCGTTTCCTGTGCGGCCTTGAGGGCAGATATCATAGGCTGGGGTTAGAGTAAGATCTTTCCCATTCCAAAAGGCAGCATGATTTCGGGCATGATCGTCGGTATTTCCAGACAAGATATTAAAAACGAGGCGAGAAAACAGCTCTTTTAGCGTTTTTTTCGGTTCAGTGAAGCGATGGCGGATGATTTCAGCAAAATCTTCATAACTTGCATAGCGAGCGGTCATATCACTTAACCCAAACATGGTCAGGGCGGAAACCATGCTTTTACGGGACCAGCTTTTGCCGTTTGGCACTCGATCAAACCGCTTAATAAGCAATACATCTTTATTCGCCGCACGGGTCATCTTGACGGAAGCAACATCAAGACCAGCGAGTGCTGCCAGCCTCATGGCAATATATTCTGCCTTAACCACACTATAAAGATCAGTGCTGGAAGAGAATTTGGCGATATATTTTATGCCCTGATCTTCTACCAAAGCTTTTGGTCGCGCTCCGCCGACAGAGCTGCCATGAAATAGGGCCTGATCCAAATCCGGTGTAAGCGGGATGCCATTTTCAACGCGTTCGGCAGACTCCAGCAATTCTACCAAACTGACATTATTCGCTGAACGAGGAACATATTCAGTTGGTGAACGTTGAAAATCGAGTGCGCCTATACGGTCTGAACCTGACTCCAGAAGATAGGTAAGCTCACCTAAATCATCTGTATCCGTATCTGTGCCTCTTACACCAAGTTTTTTATTGATAATAACGCGCCGCCCCCAGGCGTCGGGTGCCGCATCGCGTATACACCCCGGCATGCTTAAACCATCAAGCAGAGCCAAGACGCCAGTTTTTAATGGCAATTCCGGTTCATAAATGGAAATGGCAGGATTTTTATCGTTAATTCGCTCAAGATAACTCTTGCCATAGTTGAACAGGATATTACCCTCAGCAGCTTCTAATCGTCCGGCCACAACAGGCCGTGTTTTTTCCGGCAGCCATATCCAGACGAAGGCCTCTTGGGCGCTATTAGAAGTCATCTCGTACCACCCTGGATTTCTTGCGGACGGATTTTGGCAGAAGAGCCAGCTTGTCTTCGGTCTGACGCATATGCTTTCTCAGCGAAGTCTCGTCGGCATCAAATAACTTTATGCCGATAATGGTGGCCACTTCAAACACAGCGCCGATTTCACATTTTAGATCGCCTTTCTCGATGCGTTGCAACAATCCTCTGGAAATGCCTGCCCGGTCGGCTAATTCCTGTGCGGTAAGTTTACGTTCTATACGTGCGGCACGGATCAACCCGCCGAGGAGGGTAGATGCTTCGCGGGTATAGCGTGAATAGGTGCGTGTGATAGATTTTGGCACTATTATTATCCTTAATATGTGTCGTATATAGACCACAACAACGTAATATGGTATTTATATGAACCATGATAGATGAGTTTTTTTACCTTGTCAATGTAAAGCCGAGTTGAGCAGCTTGTCTGCTCAAACAACACTTATGCCCTTGCGGGTATCAGAACATAAAAAGCAGGAGTGCTTGTGGGGACATTGGGTGGAACTAAAAACTACTGGATTCCGGATCGGGGTCCGGAATGACGGTAGGATGTGAGATTGAGGGATAGGATTTGGAGTGGTTGTGGGTTGGGGGCGGAAGTTACTGTCGGAGAGTGTTCAGAGGTTATTATGCTGCTAAATGAAGATCGGGGTTTTTGTTGGGGTTCGCTGGGCTCACCGCCAACCTACAGGTTATGGTAGTTGGGTGGTTTTTGTGATGTCGGGTTCAGCCTGGTACTGGGGTGCCGGGAATGATAGGTGTGATGTTGCAGTAAGGTTGGTGCTGAGTGGAGGGAAGCCCAACGTTTTTTTTAAAGCTGAAAGAGGATATCTGTTCGTGCTTACTTAAAAAAAGTGATTACAATAACTTTGAACAAGAATCCGGGGGCGCGCAGGGATCTGCCTCCATATTCGTCTTGTTGAATTTCCGATGAACTGAAGTTTGTTTTACAACCTCTTACGGAGAGCTTTCACTTTTTTTGAAAATATATGCAGATCTTTTCTGAAACTTCTTCAACAGAAAAAAGTGTTAGTAGCCTATCCTGCGCAGGTGGTCGCCTGCGCCGTGGGTATAGGTATTTCTGCTTTGCTCTGCCTGCTCTGCTGACCTTAGTTGTCGGCTGCACGATGCCATCCAGTATTACCAACCTGGAGAAAATTCTCGAACGGCAGGAGATTTCTCCATCCGATTACTATGGATACAGGTGTACGGCCGGCGCACATCGTGGCGCCTCGGTAGATTTTCGGGAAAATACCCTGGCGGCGCTGCAGGCCGCTGACAGAGACAGCAGATATGCCTTCATTGAATTTGACGTCCAATATTCAAAGGACCGCAAAATTGTCGTTTATCACGATAAAAGACTGTTGCGCCTCTTTGGCAATCCGCGGGAGATTGGTGAAACGACCTATGCTGAACTGCTCGAAATAACCGAAGGCAATATCACGACCTTCGACAGTGTTATTGGTTTGTTGAAGAAGAAACTCAACATCGAAATAAAATCGCAGGGGGATCTTGAGGAAGACCGGCAGCTGGTGGATGAGATCATGAAGGATATCCGAGTCCTTAAACGGGAAAACGACATCATGATAAGCTCCATTTCGAGCGAGGTCATTCAATACGTCAAACAAAAATATCCCTCTGTGCCGACCGGTCAGGTCTTTTGGCTGACAGCATCGACCTATCTGCATCTGGACGGACTGACAAAAAATCTCTACCGGGAACTCAACACCGCCAAGGCCGATTATATCATGCTGCATACGGCCAATCTGCGCAATATTGATGATCTCCTTGCCTTCAAACCAAAGGGCAAGACCATCGTCTTTTGGGATTTTGATGACACGATGTATATCGTTCACAAGGATTTCTCGGACCGGCTTTGGGGCGAGTCCACGGTCACCGCATTTTACCAGTTCCTCCAGTATGGGCTTTTTTCACTGTTGCAGTGGCCTGATTTAGGAAGTCGGCAGGTGTGATGGCTTTTTGCTGTTGCTTATGTGAGGTAAGCAGTTGCGGGCGTAATAAAGAAAGACCTATATTCATTCGCTGAGGGCAATGAAGCTCTCTTGTCGCAGAGCATGGATAACGCCTCGAAGAAGGTAGTTGTTGGCAAAGCTTATCAAATACTTGCGGCCTCTGTCGGTGGTAGGTTCGATCAAGCGAAGTTTCTTCATTCCTGCAAGCACCCGTGACCGTTCAGCGGGAATTTTACCCTTCATTAAATGAGCGATATCTCCGGATTGAAATTCCATTTTCTTGATCGCTACTTTGAGAATTGCGCTTTCGAGATCGTTGATTGTGCCTCGATTTCGGCAATAGTCGATTGCCGGGGTCAATATCTTGTGTTCAAGATAGCGGTGATCGGAGAGGCGATCAATTTTGTTTATCTCGACAAGTAAACCATTTAGGACGTATTCACACCAAATCAGAGTTCCAGCTTTTGAACCGGCATCCGCCTGAGCCAGCATAGTGTAATATTTGTCACGATCAATGCAGAAGATAGCAGTGGGGTTGAGGATCCGATCCTTTTGCACGTTAAAGCCGTGTTTAATCAGCATGGCATAGGTGAGGAGCCTGACAACACGTCCGTTACCATTGTTAAATGGATGAATCCAAACAAAACGGTGATGAGCGATTGCGGTTTTGAGCAAGTCATATTTATGACTGTCCTGCCGGTTGATGAAATCGATGAGATCTTCCATGTAGCTATCTACTTGGATGTGCTCCGGGGGAAGGTGGCTTGATCCGCCGATTGTAACGGGATTGCGCCGGTATTGGCCAGGAGTACGATCCCCTTCGGTCGTTAACCCGGCAACTGTCCGTTTGTGCAACTCGAGCACGAAAGCCTTGCTGATAACCGTTGATTTATCTATGGCCTTGTCGATGAAATCCATCGCCTGCTCAGAGTTTTCAATTTCCCGGATTGATTCCTTAATAGCAGCAGGACGGTCGAGTTTGGTTTCGATAACCTCGGCGATGGTGGTGTTGTTTCCTTCGATTCGGGCAGAGCCGATACTCTCAAGCAAATGGAAGATAGATTTGAGTTGAGAAAAAATTTTTGGATGAGTTGTGCCACCTGATTTTTTCCTTCTGAGGTGGTCGAGTTCAATGATTGTATCTGTAAGAGAGGAAGAAAATTCCGGTTCGACAATTTGTAAATCGGTATGTTTGAATCGAGGCGGCATATTTGCAATGATGATATCTGTTAATTAACAAAATGTTGTAAAATTATATGTAAGTACAAATCGGTATGAGTATACATCATCTGTCGATAATTAACAAATAAGACTTGTAGGATTTAATATTAAGGCGATGGTGGGACTATTGGATTCCGGATCGGGGTCCGGAATGACGGTAAGGGGAGGCTTTGCTTGTGAGGCGAAAGCTGGGGTAAAATTATCCAGAACTCCTTCGGGTTCCGGAGATTACTTTGCCAATAAGGATTTAACATTGAGCAAGATCGTCTCCGCTATTGTAATTCCTGTCTGACAGATATTCTCATCCGGTACAAAACCAGGAAGTGCGGCTCCAAGTGGATATTTAGAGGGTAAATATATGGAATCGAGATATTCACACTCTTCTTCGTTGAGGTCGAGGTCTATGGTATTGGCAAGAAGAATATTTCGGAGTTCTGATATGCTATGTGTCCTGCGGAGTTTAAGGGATTTTTCAATCAATATAGATTTGAGGGCTTTTTCAACGGCTTGCTGGATGTTTTGGAGGCAAGGATTGAAAAGCTGATTGGTATGCAGGATTTTTGCAGATTTTAGGTTCTCTTCGGCAAACATTAGCCATTGTTTTGCTTCATCTCTCATAAACGGTTTCTCCGCGTTCAATTTCCTCAAGAAAGGCGCTTGAGAAGCCGCCGATTTTAAGCGGAATAATGTCCAGAGGTATTTGTCTGGCAATATGGCGAGTCAGGCGGCGATACTTCATCGCAAGCCTGAGGTAGTCATCATCGCTATCCTGGAAAACGGCGATATCGATGTCATTGGGATTATCTGAGCTAGTGAAAGACCCGAACAGGACAATTCGCTGAATTTCCGTTTCGGATTTTAAACTATCGATAATATAATGTTTCAAGTCTTCCTTGCTTTCACTTGTCATCGAAATCTCCACATGTCGAAATGGGTGGACACATAAATTTTTACTGTACTGCAGTTTCGGAGACCAAACTTTATCTGCCTGTCCGCTTTCTGGACGGCTATGTTTGATTCTTACTATTATCCTAATCAATAAAAGTTACCTAAGCAATTTTTATTGTTAAATTAGGATGCTTACACCTGAGGCAAAGATCCTGATAATTAAAAGCTTGGTTTTGTTGGGGTTCGCGCCGCTCACAGGTTGTGGAAATTTGGTTGGTTTTTAAGATGTTTGGGTTTAGCCTGGTACTGATGCTGCCTGGAATGATATGCGTGATGTTACAGTAGGTTGGTGCTGAGCGGAGGGAAGCCCAGCGTTTTTGGTTGAAAAAGCCGAATTTTGTTGGGGCACGGATGGAATTAAAACCTACTGGATTCCGGATCGGGGTCTGAAATGACGGATCCGGAATCTATTACAGAGCAAATGACGGCAAGGGGAGCATTTACAAAATCCCTAACGCCTGTGCAAGTGCCTGGCGGGCATCATCTTCCCCGTGAACCAGCCGGATTTCTTTTGGCGGCTGGGGCATGGATTGCACCCAGTCTACCAGCATTTGCTGATCGGCGTGGGCTGAGTAGCTTGTCAGGGTGTGGATTCCCGCCTTGATGGGGATTTTTTTCTCGATCATCTTTCTGCCGGGTGTTCCCTTGGCCTGGTATCCCACAAAGAATATATCATTGCGCGAATCTTCCAGGCCGTTTTCAAAATGGCTGACAATGCGGCCGCCGGTGCACATGCCGCTGCCGGCGATGATGATGGCGGGGCCGCTGATGTTGAGGAGTTTTTTGTGGTCCTGGTATTTTTGCACGCTATAGAGGCCCTTGAAATCGAAGGGATGATCGCCGTCCACTTTGAGATCTTTGGCTTCTTCGTCCCAGAATGATTGAAGGTCCGAATAGATTTTGGTGATTTTAAGCCCCAGGGGTGAATCGACAAATACCGGCACCTTCGGCCCGATTCTGTCGAGTTCGTAGAGCAGTTCCTGAGTTCTTCCGAGGGAGAAGGCGGGAATATAGACAATGCCATGGTCGGCAAGAGCCTTGTCGAGCAGGTTGCGCAGAGTATCTGTTCTGTTTGTTCTGTCGGGATGGATGCGGTTGCCGTAGGTGGATTCCAGGATGAGCAGATCGCAGGACTCGGGCGGAGCCGGATCCGGCAGAATGGGGGTGTCTTTGCAGCCTAGATCTCCCGAGAAGATTACCCGGTAATCACCGGCCTGTTTGTCGGGGAAGGTGAATAGGATGAAACAGGAGCCGAGGATATGCCCGGCGTTGCTCAGCTTGAAGGTGATCTTGTTTTTGAGGGTGAAGGTTTCGTTGAGTTCGAAGCCCCAGGTGAGATCATCGATGCGATTTTCCAGGTCCTGGATTTGTTTGTCGGATCTTTGGGAAAAGGACATGGCATCGCGGAGCATCGGCAGCAGCAGGGCCTGGGTGGCATGGGTGCAGATGATCTCGCCTTTAAAGCCTGCATCGATCAGATCAGGTATCCTGCCGATATGATCAATATGGGCATGGGTCAGAAACAGATAGCGGATGTTGGCCGGCGGCACGGGGAATTGTGCAAAAGGCAGTTCCGGGTCATTTCCGTAGGTGGTGCCGCAGTCCACCAGGATATTGATGCTAGCGGTGGAACCCGGATGGGTTTCTATGAGGTGGCAGGAACCGGTGACGCATTCTTTGGCGCCGAGATGGGATATTTTCATAAAATAAGTTTGTATTGAAGGTGGTTTTTCTTGTGTCGCTTATTTTTATTGAATAAGCACGGTTGGTTATTTGAATGTTTATACGGTCATATGGAGTGTTGTAAAGGAAAATGTTGTTAGATTTTGGTTTTTTATACTGTTCGTGAGTTTAGCGGCACGCTTGGTGCCGGAAAGAGATTTGACGTTGCAGTCGATTGGTGCTGGGTGAAAAGAGGTACAACGTTTTTTAAGTACTTGGTTTTGTTGGGGTTCGCTGCGCTCACCGCCAACCTACAGGTTATGGCAGTTGGTTGTTTTTTTGATGTTTCTGTTCAGTCTGGTACTGCGGCTGCCGGGAGCACTATATGCGACGATACAGTAGGTTGGCGCTGAGCGAAGGGAAGCCCAACGCTTTTGAAGAGGTGGGTTTTGTTGGGGTTCGCTGCGCTCACCGCCAACCTACAGGTTATGGCAGTTGGTTGTTTTTTTGATGTTTCTGTTCAGTCTGGTACTGCGGCTGCCGGGAGCACTATATGCGACGATACAGTAGGTTGGCGCTGAGCGAAGGGAAGCCCAACGTTTTTGAAGAGGTGGGTTTGTTGGGGTTCGCTGCGTTCACCGCCAACCTACAGGTTATGGTAGTTGGGTGGTTTTTGTGATGTTTCGGTTCAGTCTGGTGCTGAGGCTGCTAAGGGCAC
>JADQBJ010000049.1:0-68005 GCA_016278675.1 Desulfobulbaceae bacterium
TTGTTGGGGTGACAGGAAACAGGGCAACATAATGAGGAAGGGAACATAATACTGACGATTTCTATGGGTTATATCACGGGAAGTGAGGTTTAAACTTCACCAATTCGCATCCCTCCTGCCATAAGTTCACCCATTAACCTGTTAGGTGAATTCATTCTAAAAAAGAACCCCCTCCCCTCACAGAAAGCTTCGCGAAATAGCAGCACCTGTGATACTTTTTTCCTCGATCTGGTCCTGTAGACGTCGATTTTATGCCTGCTGACCTAAAGCAACAGCAGAAAGATTTTGATAGCAAGACTCAAACTGTTATAGTTAATTCAACTATATAATTATCTTAGTCTCTTTCTTATGCATGCACTAAATTCCAAAAAGTCATGCATATCATCCAGTGGAGACAGCCTGATGCAAATCGGAGAGCAGTTCAGAATCTCCTTGCCACATAACCTGCCAATCTCCTTTAACCTGACAGGTATTTTGGTTTTTCTGGCCACAGTGGAACTTGTAATAAGCTGCTATTCGGATTGGAAGAAAAGTTCGATGGTTCAATGAAAGAGACGGTGGAAAGAGAGTAAATACCAGTCTTCTGGATTATTTTCAATGTCGTAGCCTTTTCAACCATTGATGATGATGCTATAGGTAATATAAACGTGTAGAGCACGAATAAAAACCATTGTCATCTTATACCTGTTGAACATTAAGGTGTAATCCGGGCCCTTTCAATTTGAAAAAACTGAGGCGGTCATGAAAATTACCACCCGACTAACAATATCAGCTGTTATGCCCGCTCTGGTAGCTGTTGCTATTGGTCTTACACAGCTATGGAATTACCGGGTGACTATGAAGCTCATGGACGAAATGGAAGTCACACGACAAATCGGCTATGAGGTGTATGAGTGGAATCGTCTTATACCCCAGTATCTCTTGCACCATGGGGAAAGTCGAAAACGGCAATTCGTGATCGTCCATGAAAACCTGGTAGATTTATTCTCAAACCTGAGGTACGGACCTGAGCGCAAGGAGCTTTTCGAAGATCTACAGGTAAAAATTACTGATACTGTACAGCTTTTTCATCGCCTGGTGACAAGCGAGAGGATCGCAACAGATGTTGCACGTGAGGCCGAAAAACGACTGGCAGGACAACTGCTCGACTGCGCCTACGATGCTTTATTGATAGTGCAGCAGCTGGAAAATCTAATCGATGAAGAATTCCTAGATGTGCAAAGATGGAGACGCTTTATTATTCTAGGGCTGGCCGTAGGACTGGCCGTACTTTTGACGGTAGTTCTCCTCTCGAGTATCAGCGGATTATCAAAGACGCTTGCACAACTAGAGCGCAGTGCAGAAATCGTAGGAGATGGTGACTTGGATCATCGAACCGGTATTGAGGCAGACGATGAAATCGGTAATCTTGCGAAAACTTTCGATGCGATGACAGCTCGTCTGCAGACAACCACTGTATCAAGAGATAGTCTGGCGGTTGAAGTAGCCGTCCGAAGAGAGGCGGAAGAGCAAATCCGCAAGAAGTCTGAGGCATTAGCAATTGCCAATAACGAACTTGAGGCCTTCTCCTATTCAGTCTCTCATGATCTGCGTGCTCCGCTACGCTCCATAATCGGCTTCAGTTCTCTCCTGCGCAATCATGCAGATCAACTGGACGAAAAGGCGAATGAGTATCTGCAGAGAATAACGGCAGGGGCTGCAAAAATGAACGTTCTGATCGATGACATGTTGCGCTTGTCAAGTATCTCCAAACAGGAAATGGTCATTCAGGAAATCGATCTGAGCCCCATGGCCAAAGCCATAATTCGGGAACTTGAACTGCAGTATCCGGAAAGACATGTCGAAATACATATTACCGACAATCTTAGGGCACTAGGAGATGCGCAGCTGATCAACATAGTGTTGACTAATCTTTTTGGCAATGCCTGGAAATATACCGGTAAAACTGCTGAAGCATACATAGAGTTCGGCAGCTGTCAAAAAAAGGGGAAGAGGGTTTTCTTCATTCGCGACAACGGTGCAGGATTTCCCATGGAGCAGGCAGACAGGTTGTTTAAGCCTTTTCAGCGGCTGCATAGCGAGAGCGAATTTACCGGGACGGGCGTAGGACTCCCCATTGTCGAAAGAGTGATTAAACGTCATGGTGGAGAAATCTGGGCTGAGGGAGGGGTCGGCAAGGGGTCAGTCTTTTATTTTACCCTAGGCTCATAAATGCGTGGCCGGAGAAAACAGCAAAGCTGGACCCAAAATGACGGCCCAGTCCCAGCGATGTCCCCTTTTCAGCAACAGGAGAATGATTGCGTCTCAAGTACAGATGGCCCTTGAAGGGCCTAGCCACGTTGATCTTTTGAGTGGCTGGGGGATCACTGGACAGCTTCTCTCTGAATAACGAGCCCCGGGAGCCCGCATGACCCGCCTTTTTCAAAAGTTACCCTTCCATTACGGATGGACTATTGTTTTCACCGGCACTCTCATCCTGTTCGCCTGTCTTGGACTGGCCCGCTTCGCATACGGTATGATGACACTCTCTCTTATCCAAGAGCCCTTACCGGTTAGCGCTGGGGGAGCGTACCACTCTTTCCAGCTTGAAACAGCTCCTATAAGACGACTCCGATGGATCTACCCTCATCTTTCGTGTAGTTATGAGCAAAACTAGTCGCTCTCGTTGCACACTAACTCCAGAGTAGACATAACACATCTCAGTTTATGCCAAAAAGGTAGCTCCCAGAGAGAGCATCCATACCAGCTTTACTTTATCAGGATGGAGGTTGGATAATAAACGGTCTGTTGCGGCACAGCAGCCACAATATACAACAAGTAATACCTACACCAATCTGAATATGACCGAGATTCATTACAAGGGTGCCAGGCCAAAGCGTGACCAGTTGCATTCCCATGCTTCCCATGAACATTGCAAAAAAATTAATAAGCGCTGATGCGGATCCTGAATCTTCCTCCTGTTGTTCCAGCATCAAATGAGTACCTGGAACTCGCACCGTGATTACCACCGTTGTAACCGGTCCGACCGACAAGGCAAGCAACCAGGGAGACATATGACCAAATACGGAAACAACTATTCCGCAAACAGCTATCAGAATGAAGCACCCGGTAATAATCAGTTTTGGTTCGACATGTCGCCTCATCCGCATATAGATAGCGGGGCCAACCATGGCACATGTGGCATTAAATGCAAAAAAAAGACTAAACTGTCCTTCTGTAAGACCAAACCCGTCAATATAGATATAGGAAGCAGAGGCCAGAAATGCCATGAGAGCAACCGGAGCTAGAGAGAAGATCAGCAACAGAGATGAAAATCCTGGATTTTTTAAAACCACAAAAAGTCTGTACCAGGAGCCGATTACCGATCCTGTAAATCTCTCAGACAGGGTTTCCCGAAAAGTCATCGATCTCAACAGCGCTGTAGCCCCGATTGCGGCCAACAGAAGAAAGATCGTCCGCCAGGAAGCGAACTTCAACAAGAGTGCACCAAGAACCGGTGCAACCATAGGGGCAATAATCACCATGGACATGATGGTGGCCATAACCTTCTCCCGTTCGCGACCACTATAAAGATCCTTCACTATGGCGGTAGCCACTACTGTTCCTGCACTCCCTCCTAACGCCTGGACGATACGGCCAGCGATAAGCTGTTCCACATTCTGGCTGAATGCACAAAACACGCTAGCTAATACATATATCGTCAACCCCGATAGTAGAATGGGCTTTCTGCCAAATTTTTCACTAAGTGGTCCCCAGAACAATAACCCCGCTGAGTAAAACAAAAAAAATAAGCTCAGCGTCATGTTTACACTAGTCTGGGTGGTATCAAGCGCCTTTACCATCTGTGGCAATGCAGGAAGGTAAAGTACCGTAGAGAGAGGAGGAAATGCACTAATCAAAGCAAGAAAGGCAAGGACTCCTTTTCTCTTCGATATGTTCTGATTACTAGTCAACGTTATTTTTCCTTTTTATTGGGAACGGCAGAAAGACAGGCAATCACTCTATTCCATCTTTAAAATAAGTCAATTCCTCAACGCTTATAATGGTTCTGGGAGCAGTTGGGTTAAACACCCAACCTGGTTTCCATAAAATAATCTTTTAAAAGAAATAGGTGAGGAAAACTGTGCAGGGTCGAAAGATGGTATCAAAATAGAAGTGCTCTCAATTGCGAACAGAATCTGGACCTGATTAAAGTGTGGCTGTTGTGATCCACATATCGTACTTTTGGATTGCCAAATCTAAGCTTTAATTAAAAAAGGTAATCGCTTCAATTTAAAAGCTGGAAGTGACTTATTTATCAGATAAAGTAAAGCTTATACCATGTACAACTCGTCGAGCTTTTTAAAAAGTTTTTTGCGCACTGTTTCAAATTCTTCGACCTTAATAAGGGCTGCTGCCGGGTTGTTGGCGTTATAAAGGTCGACCGCCTCACCTACTTTTTTATGTACAGCTTCATGGAGTTGACCTATCTCTTTAAAGAGCTGAAGAGATGATAGAGCATTAGGTGCCTTATCGTACCATTTGCCGAATTCGCATTGGTGATGGTTAGGAATAGCCTTGGAATCTATGGTAGTGTAACCGCTGAGTGCGCTGGTCAGTTTCATTTTCCAGTTGAAATGGGCATCCTTGATTCGACCAATATCAAACGGTGCTTCACTGAAGCTGAACCGCTGCAGAATCTGGTCCAGATGGCCTGCATTATATTTCATTTCAACTGCAAGCTCATTTACATCTGAGCTGCCGGCAGCAACTTTTTCCGCTTCTACCTTAAGGACTGCAATATCACGGGTAACCTCAGTGTTCGCCGCCGATGCTTGTGTGATATTTTCCGTGACTTCCTGCATTCCTATGGAAGCCTGGTTGACGTTACTGGCTATTTCCCTGCTGGTCACGGCCTGCTCCTCGACCGCTGCCGCCATGGCAGAGACGATCTCGCTGGTACGGGAGATAATCTCAGATATTGTGCTGATGACCATGATAGTCTGTTCACTGGAATACTGTACGCCTTCTATTCGTTCCTGAATTTCTTTTGTTGCTGCGGTAGTCTGTTTGGCGAGATCCTTTATTTCGTTAGCGACAACCGCAAATCCTTTGCCAGCTTCTCCGGCGCGAGCGGCTTCGATGGTAGCGTTCAAGGCCAGGAGATTGGTCTGGTCGGCGATTTCGTTGATGGTCTCAGTCACTTTATTGATTTCTTCAGCAGCTTCTCCCAGTTTCCTGACGCTGATCGAGGCTTTGTTGGCTTCGGCCACAGCCTGGTCGGTAATGACCCGGGCATTTTCGGAGCCGGAGGCGATCTCAGTAATGGTTGCCGTCATTTCTTCCGTTGCGACCGCCACCATACTGACATTGGTGCTGGTCTGTGCTGCAGCGGCGGCAATGACTGACATATTGGTGTTCATTTGTTCGGAAGCGGCCGAAACGTTGTAACAGTTCCCAGACATATGTTCAGCCAGTTTAAAGAGCGCAGCTGACAAGTTGGTCAGTGAATCTGATGAACTATTTATGGTTGACGAGCTGGCGTGGACTCGGATGCACATATTGTTGAGGCTTGTGGCAAGACTGTTGGCAGAGCTGGCAAGCTGGCCCAATTCATCTTTCTGGTTGAGGGTTGAGCGGGTTTTCATGTTACCTTTTGCGAGATCATCGGTGACACTCACCAACTGGCGCATGGTTCGACTGATGCTGCGGGAAATGAACAGACTAGAGGATATTCCAAGCACAAGGGATAGGACTGCCAGGATAATTACCGTACGCTTGCCAGTATCGGCTGAGCTGTGCAAAACTTCATTTGCGTTTTCAGAATAGGCGTCAAGGGTAATGCCGACATCCTTGAGAATTTTTTGGGTCTCGGTCATTGCCGGTTTTGTAGTGTGCTCGAAAACTTCCTGTGCTTCGGAGATTATGGTTGCCTTAGCTTTGCCTTGAGCAAGAAAGTTGATTTTCTCTATTGACTGGTGCAGATCAGCATGGGGTTTTTCCATATCACGGAACAGGGGGATGAGCTGAGGCAGATGCTGCTCAGCCTCTTTCCGGCCTTCCCCATAGAGCATTTTTCCAAGATTGCAGAGGCTCGGATCGGTCTGCACCTCCATACTCCTGAGGTTCGGATCGATAAAAAACGAACTCGCTTTGGTCATGAAGGCATGGTGATCTATTTCCCTGGCCAGAATTTCCTGGTTGAGTGTTGTGGCAAATCGCGAGCTGTCAATGTCACTTACCGTTGATCCAAACCGAGACCAGCTTACTGCCGCAAGAGTTACAAGAAGAGTGAGAACAATACCAAAAGCCAGAAGAAGTTTTGCATTAATTGAAATATCTTTTAATCGCATACCCTTACCAATTGCTGGGGAAAACAGTAATGTTTAAAATCGATCGAGAGAATTCGACCCAACCAAGCCTTAACCAATGAAAACATAAAAGAAATTCTGTATACCACAGGGTCGGCGTTATCACAATCAGGAAAATATTGTTCAATTTTAAGATGAAAATTATACGGGGTATGCATCCTACTGGTCTAATGGCACTAGCGTCACTATTTATGCTCATTTTCTGTAGGTTACAATGCTTTTTTTCGACATTACCGTTTAATATCATTCAAAAAACTCAGGAAAAGAAAGACCATTTCTCACCGTCTCGCCCAACATCGACTATCCCTTTGAAATGAGTTTTGTGGACATCCAGGCCGATGCTCTTTATTGTTTCAACCATGATCTTCGTAAATTCAATTTAACCCGTGTTTGCATGATTGCAGGCCGAGTTCGTTGTGTTTTCCAGTATTTCTAACACTGTTTTGTGCTGCTCGAGGATGTTTGAGCGGAGTGGTAGTTTTTCAGGAATCAGGACTAAAGATACAGATGGATATTCAATCGAAGCGTGTGTATGACCCCGTCGAAAAGGAAGATGGAATTCGCGTCCTGGTAGACCGGGTCTGGCCCCGAGGCCTGTCCAAAGAAAAACTGAAAGCCGATCTGTGGCTGAAGGATGTGGCCCCGAGCACAACTCTGCGAAAATGGTTCAACCATGATCGTTCCAGATGGGAGAACTTCAAGAGCCGATATTTCACCGAACTGGATGCGAAACCGGAGCTAGTGAATCAACTTCATGAACTCGCGACGAAAGAAAGGGTCACCCTTCTCTTTTCGGCGCGTGATAACCAATGCAACCAAGCCGTTGCCCTTCGCGAATATTTACAGTCATCGGCGGAATAGGATAACGCTGGTGCATGTCGCACCACCAAAAATAGAGGGAAATTTCCAGAATCGAGCAGGTAAACCAATGGAGGCCTCACAATGAAAGCGACAGATGATCTGAAAAAAGAACACGAAGGAATACAACTCATGCTCCGGGTTTTACAGAATGTGGCAGACAAATTTCAGAGTGGCAAGCGGGTCGATACCGAACATCTCGATGCTATTTTGGAGTTTTTGGCGGTTTTCGTCGACAGATGCCATCACGGCAAGGAGGAGGAATTTCTGTTCCCGGCATTGGAAGTTGAAGGCGTGCCACGGGAGGGAGGTCCGATTGGGGTCATGCTGAACGAGCACCAACAAGGTCGGGAACTTGTCGCCAGACTCAAAGATGCCATAACCGACTATAAAAGCGGTAACAACGAAAAGGCGTCGAGCATCCATCTGGTTATCAACGAATATGTAGCACTGCTGACCCAACATATTGCCAAGGAGAACACGGTTCTTTTTCCCATGGCCGATGCCAAATTGGATCCGGAGAAAGACAATGAGCTTTCTGAGGCCTTTGAGCAACTTGAACGGGAGCGTATCGGTGTTGGAAAACACGAAGAATTCCATGTTCTTCTGGATAAATTGCAGAACACCTACCTGGCGGCGGATAAAGGCTGATAATGGAAAATCGTCTGATAACAACCAATACAATTCTTTATTGCAAAGAATGGGAAGAAACAGTCGAGTTCTACAGGGACAAACTGAAATTGCCCATCATATTTGCCACGGACTGGTTTGTGGAGTTTGGTTTGAATGCCATGTCGAGACTGAGCATTGCTGATGAAAAACGATCCTCAATCAAGAGCTGCGGGGGCAAAGGCATTACCTTAACCCTGGAAATAGAAGATATTGAGGCCTCGTGGGAACAGGCCAAAAAAAATGGTTTGAAACCGACCCGGCTCAAGAAGCATCAATGGGATGCCCGGGTGTTCTATATCTTTGACCCGGAAAAGCACCGCATAGAAATATGGCAGTCTTCAAATCGGCAGGATGGGGGATAGGCACAAAATCAATTATGAAACAGATACCATTTCTTTGTCCCTACCACCGCGAAAGTTGAGAGGGTCACTTCTTACGGTGTTCTAACTTTCTGCAAGTTCCCGTCCAGTAGTTACCAGCTGTTAAACCTGTCGGATTTTTTCTTAATTTGACGCAAGTCAAGGAGCTTATTCTCGAAATAGGCAAAAATACAATAATCGATCATAAACCAGGCGGTATGGATCAAGTCCGCACACTTCCTTCCGCCGGTTCGCAAATCGGAAAAATATCGCAAGAGGTTTCCACCATGGATGCATATATGAATAAAGGTATTAAGGATATAATCGTTGAATTTCCAAGAGTCGGCGAGATTCTCAACGATTACGGAATCAGCTGTGTCTCGTGCACCGTCGGTATTTGTGCATTAAAGGATATTCTGGACATTCACACAATGGCACCTGAAAAGGAAGCGGAGCTGATGGCTCGAATCGAGGCCGTCATTTATCCGGAGCGGGAAGCCAGAGCCAAAGAGACCATACCTTCATACCAACAAACTCTCAGCCGCAAATTTTCGCCACCATTGCAGATCCTGGTCAATGAGCACAAATTGATCAAGCGCTGGCTCGCCCTGGTTCCCCGGCTTCTTGACAACCTCGATCCGACAACGAAAGAAGGTGAACGGATTTTCCGGGGAGGCGTCGATTTCATCAGGTCCTATGCAGACAAACTGCACCACGGGAAGGAAGAGGATATTCTTTTTGCATACTTTGACGATAAAGAGACCATTTTTCAGGTAATCTATGAAGACCACCGCACCGCCCGTGACTACGTCAAACAGATGATAGCTGCAATAGATACAAAGGATGCTGAATCGTTGCGCGACAATCTTACCGCCTATGCCGCCCTGTTGACGGAACATATCAAGAAGGAGGATGAGATCCTCTTTCCCTGGCTTGATCGTAGCCTGACCGCCAGTCAAATCACGGAACTGGATAGAAAATTTGAGCTGGCGGAGCGGGAGCTTGACGTCGACACGGAAAAACATACAACCTTTGTCGAGGATATCGAGACCCGCTTCAAGGATCAGGCTGAAAAAGTTTAAGAATACTAACGGACAGGAGACCAGATATCATGTGTGAAAGCTATATATTGAAGTGCTGCTGCGGCGCTCAGAGAGCGGAACTGTTTTTTGGCAAAATGCTGCTTGATCAGACCTCAGTCAAACAACTGTTCTGCCCGGAATGCAGCAAAGGTATCGAAAAGCTCCACTCCGGCATGGTCTGGGATAACGGCTGGGTGCTCGAGTTGAATATGGATATCATCAATAAATATTCCGCCACCTTCAGTGTAGATAGCTCCGAGTTGACTGCCGGTTGGATATTTGATAGCGGATATGTCACCTGGGTCGGCATAACACCAAATGACGGCGAACGCAGGAACCTGGAACGTCAAGAAATCCTGCAACTGGCTCAAACCGATGTCCTTGCATACTTCCAAGCCATGAAAGAATGGGGGCAAAAACGGGAAAAACAATTTAGCAAAGAAGGCTGGCGGAAAATGCATAGCTGAGAGCAAAAGCCCCTGAGGTGCAGCACAGAACAGGAAGTTCAGTTGCAGCTGACCCGTGGCGGTCCAGCCGGGCCGCCACGGGCTTACATGCTTATTTCCCGCCAATCCATAGAAATTCATCACTTCCCCTGCCGTATCGGCGCTTCATTGATTTGGTCCTGAACACTATTGTTGATAAGAGATTAAAAAGAATAACCGTTCCCAATATGATCGACAAACGGGTGTAAGATTCTCCCGCTGCCCTGTACCCGCTTACAAGATCCACCAGCGTTCGGAACCATTCGACAGAGCACAGCAGCAGAAAAAAGATCAGCACAGCAGGGACCCATTTTTGCTTCATTGCCAACAATAAAGGCATCAGCAAACATATACCGGCCAATACCGGCATGCCATTTCGATAAAAATGGGCAGCTATCAACAATGAACTCATCGCAACCGGCAGAGAAGCTATCAATACCATTTCAACACCCTTATTGAGATAATTTCCCGTCTATATACGAGGTGATTTTCAGTTCTTCCTGGATAACTATAGAAGCCGAAAAGGAACCCCGCCTTGACGTAAGTCAAATTCAGCCAATCAAGTTGATAGCGAATTGCCCATATAGGCAAGCTCTTACACTTACCTGTCCATTAATAGCAGTTTCGGATCTAAGCTGACCAGCCCTAACCCGGGAAATCCCTATTTCACTTACCGGCTACTCAATAAAAAACATCTACTTTCAGCAAGAAATTGATCTACATCAATTGTATTTATATCAGACATGATAGAATATGAATAATTCGAACCGAAATCGCACATCCTCCACAAGAAAGGCGAGAAGTACAACAGCACTGATAATCAGAAGTGATTTCGCCTGCAGCAATGACGCGGAATACGGGGGCAATCTCAGAACAATCTCAGATCTTCGGCACCCGAGGCAAGGGGCATCATTACCCAGGGAAATCACCTTATAATAGTACCAGAAAATGGCAAGGCACCGGAAGACAGCCGGCGCCGGCTAAGTGAGTCGTTGTTCGACAGTTGACGCAGAAACCCCAAGGGATATTTCCCACTACAGGAGGTGTGGTATGAAAAAGAAACTCGTGATTCTAGGTGCTGGATGTGCAGGAAGCATGGTCGCCAACAAGCTGCGTAAGCTGCTTAAACGCGAAGAATGGTCCATAACGATGATGACAAACATATCTACCAGCCTGGTCTTTTATTTATCCCCTTCGGGATCTATACAGCCGAAGATGTTATCCGCAGCCGCAGTGAATTTATTCCCAAAGGAGTAAACTTTATCATTGATGAGATCGTCGCGGTTGATCCGGACAGGCAGCAGGTGGAAACAACTGCGGGGAGCTACGGATACGATAAACTAATTGTATGTACCGGAGTATCCCTTGCTCCGGAGGAAATTCCGGGCCTTATGGAGGGGTGGCAGAAAACCGCCTATGATTTCTATACACTGGAAGGTGCCGTCAACCTGAGCAAGGCCATGCGTGAGTTCAGGTCCGGCAGGCTGGTTCTCAATATCGCCGAATTTCCCTTTAAATGCCCCGTGGCGCCATTGGAGTTTGTCTATCTTGCAGATGCCTACTTTACCGAACGCGGCGTGCGCGACCAAATAGAAATAGAATTGGTCACCCCACTCCCCGGCGCTTTTACCAAGCCCAAGGCGAGCGCCTTTTTCTCCCAGCTTATCGAGCAAAAGAATATAAAAATCACGGCGAATTTTGACCTTGTAGAGGTAGATTGCACAAACAAAAAGATAATCTCTGCGGGCAATGAAGAGATAGAATTCGATTTACTGGTTTCAATTCCTCCCAATGTCGGCGCCCACTATCTTGTTAAGTCCGGAGTGGCCATGGATGAAATCGGTTATGTAAAAACGAACAACCACAGCCTTAAAGCCGAAAATTTCGACAACATGTATGTTTTGGGTGACGCGACAACTCTTCCGACGTCGAAAGCAGGTTCGGTAGCGCATTTTTCCGCCGAGATTCTGGTGGAAAACTTCATTCGTGAAATCAACGGGGAGCCGGTGCGTGAAGACTTTGATGGCCACGCCAACTGTTTTATTGAAACAGGGTTTGATAAAGCCGCACTTATCGATTTCAACTATAAATATGAACCATTGCCGGGAAAATTCCCCCTTCCCGGGCTGGGACCCTTCTCGCTGCTCGGCGAATCCAAAGCCAACCACTGGGGCAAGATGATGTTTAAGTGGGTGTACTGGAATAAACTCATCAGCGGTGAGGACATGCCCCTGGAAGCCCAAATGTCACTGGCCGGTAAAATCCAGGACTAGCCGGAGCGGTGCCCGGCCCGGAGCGTCGGCCATAACACCATTGCAAGATACGTTCTTTACCCTGGCTGAATCAAAGAACCTGCTCTTTTGCAGAAGGGAGGAAACCATGACGAATGAAGAAAAAATCCTGGAGAGACTGGATCAACTTACAGAAGAGGTGCGCGAGGCCAAACAGGCTATCCGGCCATATGTGGAGCTTAAACAGGAACTCGAACCACTTTTCAACGAGATGATAATCAGCGCCACAGGTGAACTAGACGGCCTGGGCCGCAAGTTTGACCTGGGAGATGTCGGCGACATGACAGGGCAACTGCTTATCTCCAGCAAAAATATTACCGAAGCTCTAAAATCTTTGAATAAATTTATAGAATTTAAAAATGATTTTGCGCCCTACTCAAAAGATTTATTCAAGGAACTCACCGAGCAATTGCAAAAATCCTTGCATGGTTTTGAGCCGGAGGAACTCAAGGAACTTATTCGACAATTTATTGTCAATATGGGCAATATGGCGGAAGGCTTGAAAATGCTCGGCTCACTAATGGACATGAAGAAAGATGCAGACACCTTGTCCAAGCTGGCCTTCAACGATTCGATAGAGCGCTTGGAAATTCTCAAGAAACGCGGTACATTTGAGGCTTTCGAGCAGCTATTGCGCATGACGGAGCGAATTGGCGGAAGGATGCAACAGGTCGATTTCGAACACGTTGAACCGATACGAGGTCTTTGGGGAATGATGTCGGCCATGAAGCGTCCCGAGGTGCAGGAAGGGCTGGGCATCCTGGTCGAGCTCTCCACCGTGATGACCGCCTTAAAACAGGAACCGGTTTCACAGTAATGCCATATATGCTCAAGGTAGTTACAGATATAGAGTAAGGGGTGAAACAACCGGCAATTTTTTCAAGTTGGCTTTTGAAGTAATCAAACCATTCAATCTATGGATTTTCACATGAATATTCATTACATCCAACATGTGCCTTTTGAAGGGTTGGGGAGTATCGAGAGCTGGGTGCAGAGTAATGCACATACCCTGACAAGAACCCGACCATACCTGGCTGAGAATTTTCCTTCTAGCGATGACATCGATCTTTTGATTATCATCGGCGGTCCGATGAACATTTATGAGGACAGGAAATACCCTTGGTTAACCGAAGAGAAGCGGTTCATTGATAGAGCTATCGACAAAGGCCGACCAGTCTTAGGCATTTGTCTTGGTGCACAGCTCCTCGCAGACATACTTGGCGCTCGAGTCTATGCCAATGAAAACACAGAAATCGGATGGCATCCTGTCATGACAACAGACCTTGCAATGACCACGCAAGCATTTAAAACCTTCCCCAGAAATATCGAAGCCTTCCATTGGCACGGTGATACATTTGATCTTCCCCAGGGAGCCAAACATGTCGCGCGAAGCAACGGTTGTGAACATCAGGCTTTCGTTTATGATGAAAGAATCATCGGGTTACAATTTCATCTCGAGACTACTCTCGCGAGTGCGCAACAGCTAATAGCCAACTGTACCGACGAAATCGTCCCCGGACAGTACATTCAGGATACTGAAACAATGATCGCCAACCAAAAGCGCTTTAGAGTGATAAATACTGTGATGAATGGACTACTTGACAGAATATTGTAGAATCGATCCATTTTTGTACATACTTGGCGTTTTGGGAACTGCCATTTACACTGTACTGGCATTCCGCAAACCCGATATCGACCGGTTACATATCTGAAGCCCTGGCGTCAACCACTTGAAAAAAGGAACGCTCCGTATGCCGATACCCGGAAATCTTTTGACCACGGCGATGGCCGTCATGCCGCATAAAAATGTTGCCGAGGCCCTTGAAATAGCTCTGAGTGTTGATGTGCCGTTTTGGCCACAATTGCCTAATCTCAGCTATTACGAAGATATGTATGTCCAGGCGGCGGAGCACTTTCCCGGCATAGTCCTTGATATGGGCAAAAAGACCCTGAGCTTTTCAATGGACAAATTTATTGCTGAATTTGAAACAACCATGAGCCATTTCGAAGAGCCGTCCTACTTCGATATCAGTACCCGGTATTCGCAGGTATATCATGAATTTCTCTCCCGGGATCTGGCGGACAGACCTGCTATCCGCGGGCAGCTCGAAGGACCGATCAGCTTTGGCTTCAATGTTCTTGATCAGGATGATCGGCCGATCCTTTTCGATGACTCGATCCGACCTTTTTTGTTCGAGTTCATGGCCAAAAGAATCAATGTACAGCTCTCCCGTTTAAAACAGCAAAATGAAAATGCCTTCATGTTTATCGACGAGCCCGGCCTGCAGTTCATATTTTCGGCTCTTTCCGGCTATGGCGAACAAAAGGCTCAAACCGATCTGGATAATTTCTTTGCCATGGTCGACCGTCCTCGAGGCATTCATCTCTGCGGCAACCCGGACTGGGATTTTCTCCTCAACCTTGATATGGATATCCTTTCTATGGATATCTACACCAATGCCGACATCTTTTCCTCCTGTGCCGGATCAATCAAAAAATTCTTAGACAGAGGCGGAGTGCTTGTCTGGGGCATAATCCCGACCGGTTTTGAAGCATTTTCCAAAGAAAGCCTTGGTTTTCTCAGTATGAAACTTGAAGGAATTTGGCAACATTTAAGTAAAAAAGGGACGGATATCGAGTATATAATTTCCAGAAGCATGCTTTCACCGGCAACCTGCTGTCTGGTAAACCAGGATCAGGGCCAGACGGTTGCCAATGCCTTTGCCATGGTAAACCACCTTTCGCATACTCTCAGGGAAAAGTACGGAATAGCATGAAAAGTTCGAAAACCATGCGCATCTTTGGTAAACGAAAATCCGCCTCCTCATAAGTGGCAACCTATTCCTCGATCTCCTGGTGGAGATACTGATTCTCTTCGGCCAAGAGCTCCCTAAACCGCGAGATTTCCTCGTGCTGAAGCATTATTGGTTGCGGCTATTGCGATCTGCTCATTGTAGAAGGGCAAGTTCCGAGTGGATAGGTAAGTAACTGCGCCGACCTTCAGGCAAAGAGAAAGAGACGGCTGAGTTACATTTAATCGTGGTCCCGGAGAAAAAGGTTCAAATATGCTGGGGGAGGCCCCGGCATCGATATGTCCCGACCCTCGTTGCCAATTTTGTTGTCACGATAAAAAGCGACAGGGATATAGCCTTAATCTGCATGGTTTGAGAATCAGGCCATTTATGCAGAGTGCGGTGCTGTCCGGGTCCTCTGGCAGAGTAATCCCCTGAATCGTCCATTAAAGGGGAGTAGCAGGGGGTGTTGTTTTTTGCCCTGCCGTCATTAACCTATATTGTATCAAGGCAGGTCATGGCGGTATACACCGTAACGTTCGGGTGCGAGGTTATCGCCCACCGCAACAGATGAAGGACGCTGCCATCCGAGACAGGTGATTTTAATTTAGAGAAAAGCTAGAGATAAGATCTATGCCAAATGTCGGCAATGAAGATAAAGGAGGTATATATTATGTGGAAGTCACTCACATCAACTATTATCCTCTTGGTGCTGCTCACCTTGATGACATCACTGCAAGCATGTACCAAATATCATGACAACGGGAATCTGGATAAATCAGGGATACACAGCCGGGATATCGGCCCTTACGGTGGTCCTTATAGCGGCAAAGGACCACGCGGCGGGGGAGTTAAATAGCGGTCGGGACTGCTCTTTTCACGGGCCTCTGCAGCCCGAATGTCTGCAGCAAAGCCCCCTTGGGCGGGTTTATGGCGTTGCGATGAAAAGAGCAACCCTGCCTGGCCCAGAAAATACTAGGCTTCAGGGGCAATCTGATAGCGGTTTAGAAAAAGGTCTGGTTCGATGGACCAGTCTCCCCACCAAAAACCACACCACAATGCAGTGGAAACGACATAATCCTCCTCCAAAGGACCCTAAATCAGCCATTTCCATCTTCATAGTTTTCCGCAACCCCTCGAGATAGCTTGCTTACCCAAGATGTGGAAATTCGCTTTCGCATTTCAATCCAAACTCTACTACCGGTTATCTGCTTTTCAGGTTATTATGGCCCGAACTTCACTGATCATGTAATAATATTTGATGGAATTACACCGCAGGCAATCCGCTCCTGATCAGGGTTGGTGGCGTCTGCCCATAAATGGCACATATATTGATAAAATGCTGGATAGATACAGCCATTACTTGAGATCCTCATGAAAATTACCTGGAATATTCTGCAGGGAAAAACGATGACACTCCTGGGTATTTCCTGCATTCTTTTTTGCTTATCTGTTGGTTCACCAAGTTTTGCCGAAAGCAGCTCCGCCTTACTCCATGCGCCTGAATCCCCTCATGGCACTGCAGAAAACCGGAGTATGCAGCTTCGGGGAGATTCCAATTATCCTCCCTATGAATTTATAAACGACCGTGGCCTGCCGGATGGCTTTAACGTTGATATCGTGCGAGCGGTAGCCAAGGCTATGGGGCTTGAACTGGAGATTACCCTCGGCCCCTGGGATGAGGTTGTAACCCAGTTGGAAGAGAAAAAAATCGATGGGCTCATCGGCATGTTTCGGACAAAGGAAAGAGATAAAAAATTCGACTTCACTATCCCCCATTTGTTTGCCTCCTATGCTGTTTTTGTAAGGGAAGGCTCGGCAATAGGCTCCATCGATGATGCACGAAATTCAACAATACTTGTCCAACTAAGCGACCTCGGCCACGATTATCTCAAAGAAAATAACATCACCCAGGATATAATAGTAAAAGAAGACTGGTCCGACGTATTGAAATCATTAGCAAAGGGCGAAGGCGATTGTGCGATAGTTTCAAGGCTTCAGGGGGTGCGCCTCATTAGTCAACTTTCTCTTAAAAACGTTAAGGCCGTGGGTTCGCCAATAATTCAAAGTAAATACGGCCTTGCCGTTACCGAAGGAAACAGTGCACTCCTGGCCAAGCTTAACGAAGGGCTGAGCATTATCAAAGACACCGGAAAATATGATGAGATCTATCACAAATGGTTCGGAGTTTATGAAAAGCAGCCGCTACCTCTAGCAAAAATTCTGATCTATTCTCTCTGGATCGTCCTGCCTCTGCTTGTGCTGGCGATGACCGGTTTCTTATGGTCCTGGACCCTGAAAAAACAGGTCAATCTCCGCATAATCGATCTCCGCAATGAACTGCTGGAGCGGCGACGTGTCGAAAAGACCCTGCAGGCAACCAACGACCTGTTGTCATTATTTATCAAGCACTCCCCCATTTACGCCTTCATCAAAGAGGTCAGCCCTGCAGAAAGCCGCACCCTGCATGCCAGCGACAATTACCGGGAAATGGTCGGCATCCCGGGCTCTCAGATGACAGGAAAAACCATGCATGAACTTTTCCCGGAGGAATTTGCGGATAAAATCACTGCCGACGACTGGATGGTCGCCTCCAAAGGGGAGATTCTGCATCTGGAGGAAGTCCTCAAGGATCGCTACTATACTACTATCAAGTTCCCGATTTCCTTCGGAGAGAAGACTCTTTTGGCCGGTTATACCATCGACATCACCGAGCAAAAGCGCGCAGAAGAAGAGTTGCGCAAGAGAGAGAATCAGATGCAGAAAATATTCGAGATCCTGCCCATCGGCTTATGGTTTGCCGACAAGGACGGCACCTTACTGCGCTGCAACTCCATGGGCACTCAGATCTGGGGCGCCCAACCCAGTATGCCGACGTCCGAATACGGTATATTCAAAGCCTGGCGTCTGCCTTCACGCCAACCGGTCAAGCCCGAAGATTGGGCGCTGGTGAAAACAATTCGTGACGGTGTAACTATTGTCGACGAACTTCTCGAAATAGAATCCTTTGACGGCAAGAAGAAAACCATACTGAACTATTCGACACCGGTTCTCGACGATGAAGGCCGCGTAGAAGGCGCTATAGTTGTCCATCTTGACATCAGTGACCGCAAGACGCTTGAAGACAAACTCCTCCAGGCTCAAAAAATGGAATCGGTAGGACGACTTGCCGGCGGCGTTG
Source organism: Desulfobulbaceae bacterium (assembly GCA_016278675.1). Taxonomy (GTDB): domain Bacteria; phylum Desulfobacterota; class Desulfobulbia; order Desulfobulbales; family Desulfocapsaceae; genus Desulfopila_A. Next base: position 18,071 of record JADQBJ010000049.1, read on the forward strand.
CCCACGATTTCAACAACATGTTGGGTGTGATTCTAGGTTATTCGGAAATCGCTCTTGAACTGGTGGAAAAAAATCGTCCCATCTCCACCGCGCTGCAGGAAATCCAGAAGGCGGCACGACGCTCTGCCGATCTGACCAGGCAGCTGCTGGCCTTTGCCCGTAAACAGACAGTGACTCCCAAAGTACTCGACCTCAACACCACCGTGGAGAACATGTTCAATATGCTGCGGCGACTTATCGGCGAGGATCTCGATCTGGTCTGGCTGCCCGGTAAGAACCTGGGACCGGTTGAAATGGACCCTTCCCAGATCGACCAGCTCCTGGCAAATCTCTGCGTCAACGCCCGGGATGCTATTGACGGTACCGGCAAGATCACCATAGAGACGGATAATGTAGTTGTCGATGACACCTACCGCGCTGATCACGCCTATTTTGTTCCCGGCAGGTATGTGCTGCTGGCGGTGAGCGATAATGGCTGCGGCATGGACCGTGAGACACTTTCGCACCTGTTTGAACCGTTTTTCACAACCAAGAAAACCGGTGACGGTACCGGCCTTGGACTGGCTACGGTCTACGGCATCATCAAGCAGAACAAGGGCTTCATCAATGTCTACAGCGAACCGGAACAAGGCTCCACCTTTAAAATTTACCTGCCTCTTTTCACCACCAACGATAAACATTCTTCCGAAACTTCAGAGACCTTATCGACTGTAGCCGGCCATGAAACCATTCTGGTTGCAGAAGACGAGCCCATGATTCTCGAACTGGCGGCCACAATGCTTAAACACCTGGGATATACGGTACTCACAGCCACCTCACCCGGTGAGGCCAAACGGGTCGCCCGGGAGCATAGCGGCGAAATTCATCTACTGATTACCGACGTGGTTATGCCGGAAATGAACGGCCGCGACCTGGCCCGCAATCTGTTATCGCTGTATCCGGATCTCAAACGGTTGTTCATGTCGGGATACACCGCAAACGTCATTGCCCATCATGGCGTTCTTGATGAAGGAATAAATTTCATCCAGAAACCTTTTACCAGGAAGGATCTTTCCGTTAAAGTCAGGGAAGTGCTGGATCAAACACCATACTGAGGTGCAGTAGAGTAATCGACGGTAAATTTCTTAGTGGTCCTGGAATGACTCTGAAAAGAGTAATATGCGACTGGGAAGGAAATGTTTCTCGAGGTTTTTCACAAAAAAAAATGAGGCAACCCTGCTACCATATCACAACTTTTACACTGTGATTTAGGCCAGTGGCTTTGCGTCCCTTCCTTTCGGTGAGGTTTGCTTTTCTCTGATTAATATAATGAGCATCAATAAAGACGAGATCAAGGGTCACCCGAAAAAAAATACTGGTCGGCCTCTTAAACTGCGAATCGTCGTTTCAGATTAAACAACGATATAGATCGAGCTTTTACGAGTCAATCAGGAATTGAGCTATGTTTGATTCTGCTGACAGCTCATTTCCCATTTTTTCCTGAAAAGAAGTATTCCCGTTATATTCACCACTTTGTTTAATCAGATAAGCGGCAGTTTCTCCAAAAAACTGTGTTGACACCTCTTCAACAGAGATGTATATTCCAAAAAAAGAATATGGAGAACTCTATGCAAGATTTTGTAAATGTAATGAAGGCACTGTCTGATCCCAACCGGGTCAAGATTGTTAAGATGCTGCAACGCAAAGTTCTCTGTGTCTGCGAAATTCACGAAGCACTCGGAATCGCACAGTCCAGTGCGAGCAAACATTTGAGGATTCTGGAAGAAGCCGGCCTGGTTACGCGCAGCAAAGAAGGACTCTGGGTCAATTATAAACTTGCGGACGGAGCGCAAAGCCCCTATGCAGCCAACCTGCTGGGCAATCTTCGGCACTGGCTGGAACAGGATACCGAGATAGAACGTCTGGTAGCGAAACTGCCGGGGATCAATCGAGAAAACATCTACGGGCACTGACAGAAATCAACCATATCGCCAGATTACGAATTAGTCGGAAAGACGATACGAGATGAAGCAGATAGGCACCGCCGCTAAGGAGAATCAATGATGAAGGAACGCACCAAACTGCTCTTACTGGTAATCGGCTTCCTTGCCGCATATTATATACCATGGAACCATCCGCTTATCCGTCAGTCCGGCATGGAAGCCTTTATGATGCTTCAGGAATATGCGCGTCTGCACGTGCTGACCTGTTTGATTCCCGCCTTCTTCATTGCCGGCGCCATCGCCGTTTTCGTCTCCCAGGCCTCGGTGCTCAAATATTTCGGAGCACAGGCGAATAAGTTCTTATCCTACTCCGTAGCCTCTGTTTCCGGTACTATCCTGGCCGTCTGCTCCTGCACGGTATTGCCGCTGTTTGCCGGCATTTATACCCGGGGCGCAGGCATTGGACCAGCCACAGCCTTTCTTTATTCCGGACCGGCCATCAACGTTCTGGCTATTACCATGACCGCTAAGATCCTCGGCTGGCAGCTCGGTCTGGCCCGGGCGATTGGCGCAATGGTTTTTGCAATTATCACCGGCCTGCTGATGGCCCTTATTTTCCGCAAGGATGACGCGGCACGCACCACCGGCCAGATTTACGTACCAGATGCACTCGGCAAGGAACGTACCCTGCTGCAGGACAGTTTATATATTTTGACCATGGTTTTAATCCTGATCTTTGCCGCCTTCGCCAAACCCGATGCGGATGCCACCGGGCTATGGCCGACAATTTTCGCTGCCAAATGGTATATTACGGCGGTGCTGCTGATCATGCTGGGCATTATGCTCAAAGCCTGGTTCACCAAAGATGAATGCAAAAGCTGGGTGGAGTCCACCTGGGGTTTTGTCAAACAGATTTCACCTCTTCTTGCCGGAGGCGTTCTGGTGGCCGGGTTTATGCTGGGACGTCCGGGCCATCCGGCACTTATCCCGGAACAGTACATTCAATCCCTGCTCGGGGGCAATTCATTTTCAGCGAATCTGATCGCCTCAGTGGCCGGTGCCCTGATGTACTTTGCCACACTCACAGAGGTGCCTATACTGCAGGGGCTCATAGGCTCCGGTATGGGCCAGGGTCCCGCCCTGGCGCTGCTGCTGGCCGGCCCTGCCCTGTCTCTGCCCAACATGCTGGTTATCGGCAGTGTCATGGGTGTAAAAAAGACCGCGGTTTTTTGCGGCATCATCGTAGTTATGTCCACCATTGCCGGCATGATTTACGGTACATGGTTCGTGTGAGGTCACTATTCAGCAGCACACCATCCGGAGTCTACGCTTACCTGTCCACGATCAGGGCGTCCAGCATACCCAATGTATAGCTAACCGCCCTGCTTATGGACATATGGCGCACTGCTAAACAGTTACAGACAGTAGTTGGCCAAATAATACGGAACAACCTGAATAGTTACCGTATGAGTATTTTTTTATCCCCAACAAAAAGGAGTTTGCCATGGAAGTTAAAGTACTGGGCCCGGGTTGCCCGAAGTGTAAACAGACCGAAAATGTGGTCAGGGAAGCAGTCGCTGAATCTGGAGTGGACGCCGATGTCGAAAAAGTGACGGATACCATGAAAATAGCTATGTATGGTGTATTCGGAACTCCGGCCGTTGTGGTTGACGGCGAGGTCAAGTCGGTGGGCAAGGTTCCCTCAAAAACAGATGTAATAGGTTGGTTAAAAAAATAGGAGGAAGAGATAATGGCTGACAATTGTTGCACCAGTGGTGGTGAAGTAATGATTCTGGCCTGTTCCGGCGGTTCCAACGTTGGACAGCTCTCCAACCAGGCGGCGGTGGAACTTACCCAGGAAGGATTCGGCAAAATGTTCTGTCTGGCTGGGATAGGCGGACAGCTTTCCGGTTTTGTGCAGTCGGCACGGGATGTGTCGGAGATGGTGGTGATAGACGGTTGCGAGGTGGGCTGCGCCAGGGCAATTTTCGAAAAAGCGGGTGTCCCTTTGAAAAACTATGTGGTAATCACCGACGAGGACATTGAAAAGAACAAGGATTTCAATCTGCAGCGCACCGATATCGATACGGTCAAGAAGGCTGTCCGGAAAAGCATAGAGAGATCGCGCCGGCCTCCGCAATTTCCGGGAATGATGCCGTTTGCAGGCGGCTGCGGGTGCTCTTCGAGGTGATACAATCACACCCGGACAATTGAGTTTTGCCAGAAAGGATTCAAAGCACGGAAAAATACCCATGAAAGGCAGAAACCCGACAATGCAGCAGGCTCTGTGGCAGGTGCCCTTCCTTATGATCATGGCCGGCCTGCTTGCCCTGGCGGTAAACCACTGGCGCGTGACACCGCTTCCGCTTGCAGGTGATTGGTCGGTGGCAACGCGCCTTTCCGATCAAGAGGGAAACAGCCTGGAAATCCCTTTCAACGAGGCCAGGCAATTGTTTGAGAAGCAAGCGGCAATTTTCCTTGATGCTCGTTCGCTGTCACAATACAAGGACGGGCATATCAGCGGCGCCTTGAGCCTGCCCTGGCAGGATGTCGAAAACGCCTTCATGAACATCGTTGCTCTCCTGGAAGACGGCAGCAACATCATCACCTACTGTGACGGCGAAAGCTGTGAACTCAGTCATGACCTGGCCATATTTCTCAAAGACATGGGATTTGCCGATGTCAGAGTTCTAATCAACGGCTGGACTGTCTGGCGAAATGCAGGGCTACCGACTCAAAAGTCAGGTGAATCCGATGAATAGCAGGAGACATATATACCAATCCGGGAAGCGCGGCGCCTTGAGCAACCGTCATCTCTGGGTGTATCATCTTTGTCGTGTGCTGCTTGGCCTGGTCTTTGTCTATGCGAGCTATGATAAGATCCTCCATCCACAGGCTTTTGCCGAAAGCGTGTTCAATTACCAGATCCTGCCGGATGTCTTTGTCAACCTGGTCGCCCTGATCCTGCCATGGCTGGAATTGCTGCTTGGTCTGTGCCTCATCGCAGGAGTTTGGTTACCGGGTGCGACAGTTGCAGGCACAGGGTTGCTGGTCCTTTTCCTCGGCCTTCTGGTATACAATCAAATTCGTGGCCTGGACATTCACTGCGGTTGTTTTTCCACCGAGACCTCTGAAGGTCCTACCGGACTGGGAACCATACTGCGCGACATCGGCTTTCTGGCGGTATCGCTGTATCTCCTGCTCTTTGTCTTTCTTTTTAAACGACGAGTTGAATAATAATGATGATCACCGGAACCATTCAGCCAAAAACCTTCGGGAAACAAGGAGTCAAATCATGCTGAGAACGGTATTTTTCCTATCACTTCTATTTCTGTTCCCCTACCCCGGCCACAGTGCCGCTGCTGCCTCCGCAGCCGGACCGAAAACATATCTTCCTGAACGCGAATTTTTCTTCAAAGCAGTGCTGGAAGGTGCAGAGGTGGTTCACGACTTTGTAGTCTATAACCAGGGAGATGAGCCGCTGGAGATACTTGATGTCAAATCGGGATGAGGCTGCACCGCTGCGACTACTTCGCGGCAGATCCTTCCCGGGGAGGAAGGACATATCACGGTCAGTTTCAACACCAGCAGCTATGGTGGAGACGAGATGAGGGAAGTCGTAGTAGTACAAACCAATGATCCCGAACGCCCCTTGTTTGAGCTGGTCGTTGCCGGAAAGGTAGAAAAATTCGTCGAAATTCATCCGCAAAAAGCTCTTCTGAGAGGAAAGGCAGGAGAACCATTGGCAATTGAGATCGAAATTAAACGAAACAGAAAATATCCCTTCAAAATTCTTGAGGTACATACCGAAAGAGATGACAGGGTCCGTGCCAGTCTTGTTGAAGGATGTAATTCCGACAACAACTGTATTATCCGGGTGGAGAATGTAAAAAAGACCAAAGGCCGCTATGCCGACATATTGACCGTCCATACCGACCACCCCGAAAAACCCAGCTTCCCGATCTTCGTTGTCGGAATAATTCAATAGGGCTGAGGACTTTTTCTAATTGACTGTCATACATTTTCCAGATCTAGACAGCATGACAGATCACCCGCAAAAAATCTATGCAGAACTTACCACACGCTGCAATCTCCGCTGTAAAATGTGTGTGAAATATGCTGAAGGGAGCTGTATCGCTGAAATGGATCTGCCATTTTCAGTTTTCAGGAAACTGGCTCCCTCGCTTGCCAGGACGAACACGCTGATCCTGAACGGCATCGGCGAACCGCTTCTTCATCCTGAACTGGCGGAAATCATAGGTTTTGCCAGAGCTGTGATGCCTGCCGAGGCAGACATCGGCTTTCAGAGCAACGGTATTCTGCTTGATCGGAAAAAATGCCGGGAGTTAATCGCAGCCGGACTTTCAACAGTGTGTCTTTCACTGGATGATATTACAGATATTACTGCGGATCAGGCAGGGGAGCATTCGGCCACCACCGTCTCTAAAGCCATGGCCCGGCTCCTTGAAGCGCAGCAGAACACCACCGCCGCAGATATCTTCAGGATCGGCCTGGAGATCGTTCTGACCAGAGAAAATATAGACAACCTGCCGGGATATATCACCTGGGCGGCTGACAGGGGTGCAGATTATATCATTGCCACCAACCTGCTGCTCTACAATACCTCATCAGAGAAGCTGAGTCTTTTCAATCCCAACTCTTCCGAGGCTGTCGAGCTGTTCGAGGTCTACAGCAAACGGGCGGAGGCTCTGGGAGTAAATCTGGGCAACTGTCTCTCCACCTACTTGAAGTTCAACAAAACACAGAAAGACAAAATAGTGGCTCAGCTTTTTGAAGAACTGCAGCAGGAAGCCAGCAAAAGAGATATCCGCCTTCATCTTGAGAGCTTGCTCGGCTACACCACCGCCGATGCCGACAGAGTCGGGAAAGCCTTTGCCGATGGGCGTAGCATTGCCGCCAAAAGAGGTATCGAGCTTTTTCTTCCAACCCACCAGGCCTTACCGCAGCGCACCTGCCAATTTATTGAAGAACAGGCTGTGTTAATCGCCGCCAGCGGTGCGGTCATGCCATGCCATTTCCTGTGGCATACCTACTCCTGTCGGGTGCTTGGCGAGGAAGTCCAGGTGCGGGAATGTGCCTTCGGCACTATCCGCCAACAACCACTGGACATAATCTGGCAACATCCTGAGTACATAAGATTTCGACGGGAAGCTGCCGAATATGACTATTCGTCCTGCTGGAGCTGCACTCAGGGGCCATGTGCCAACCTCATCAATGATAATCTCTTGTGCGCCAATGATTGCTATGGGAGCCGGGTGCCATGCGGACACTGCCAATGGAATCTGGGAGGGGTTCGCTGTCTGTAGGAACTGGGGTACTTGTTTGAATAAAACACAAAATTGCCAAAGGAGGCCGATATGCTGCTTAATGGGTATACATTGGAGATTTTCAGGTCCAAATGTAACGCCGGAGCCCGTACTCTGCACTGTTTCGCCCACCTGGATGATGATGTCGGAGCGGTCCTGCCCTATCTGAACACAGTGCTCGGCGGCTTCAGCTACATCAAGGAACCACCGGCCTTGACCTTGAAAAGTTCGGGGAAACTCATTACCATTCATGCCCGGAAAATCGCAGTCAACGCGCTCCAGGACGAGGAACAGGCGAAAAAAATCGTCGCCTGGCTGCAACGCGAAATCAACAGCGCCTGGGATAATCGCGGAAATATCGAACCCAGCATGGTGGGGACCAAGCCCCCTGCCCTGATGGATGTTCTCAAGCTACTGCCGAAAACCAACTGCAAAGAGTGCGGCGAACCAACCTGCATGGTTTTCGCCGTACGGGTAGTCGAAGGGGCGAAGGATCACACCAACTGCCCAGCCCTGCAAGGAGAAAAAAAAGAGGCCCTGGCCCATTATCTCTCCAGCTTCCACTTCGATTAACCCTCCCCTTGGCAACAACAGCCTCTACAAATAGCATTTATCACCTGGGGTTAAATCCTGTTGGCCCTGGCAATAGCCAGGAGAGGGAACAAAACTCCTTCCCTGATAGACCTTGAAAAATAAGCCACCACTTCTTCTTTCACCCTTCCTTCTATTCCATGCTCCTCCCCCGATGTCGTTTATCTATATTCACCCCGGAGAGCTCTCTCCCCGGACTCCATTCTCCTCAGAAAGGCATGGCAAGTCTAACAAAGACTACGGGTGCTTTGGGGGGCAACGCCATCAAGCATGAATGTGCAATAAATGCAAATTCCATGTACAGCCGTGAGCAAAATCTTCCCTGATTTTCTCCAGGAATTTTTCCTCCCCCACCAAACGAAATCATTATCCGCATCTGTAATTCAATAATAAGCATTTGATTATTAATGCCTATCTCAAGCGAGAGAGGAAGCTGACCGGCGATAGGCTGATCATGGCATGAATGCTGCTCTAGGGCCGGAGAACCTTTAATTGCTTTTATAAAATGATTTGGCCTTTATGCCTGCACTCAACTTTAGAAATCAAAATGATTAAAAGAAGAACAATTAAATTGAAGCTGTTCAACTGGCTCTTTATTTTCGTACTCTTTGCTTTTGGCTTATATGCCGGTTTTGCCAACGCCTATGATAACGGGACCACAGATTTTGTATGGCAGGCAAATCCTCCTGAAGAAAATGTGACCGGCTATCGTCTGTATTATGGTTCCGAATCCAGGTTTGACGCCAACAATAATCCTAAGAGCGACTTTTCCTACGACTATTACATCGATCTCTCCAGTTCCATTCGTTGCAACAATTTGAGCTACGACAACGATTGCGAATATTTGGCACAGAATGAAATATCATGCAATGGCCTGGAGACCGGCTCTCCCAGTTGCACACTTTCTTATCTTGAGGGGGTTTTGCATTTGGCTATGACGGCCTATACCTCCAGCGATGAAAGTTCCTATACTCATGAAATCAGAATAGTTCCAACCGAACAGCCACCAGAGCCGGAGCCCGAACCGGAGCCTACGCCGGAACCCGCACCCGAGCCTACCCCAGACCCCGTACCGGAGCCTACTCCAGACCCCGTACCGGAGCCAACACCAGACCCCATACCGGAGCCAACACCGGAGCCCTTACCGGAGCCCACTCCGGACCCTGAACCGGAACCAGCGCCGGAACCCCAACCGGGACCAACACCAGAGCACGAACCTGTGCCGGCGCCGGGGCCAACGCCACCCCCGGAGCAACCACCAGGTAAGCCGCAGGGTTCTCATCTGCCCTCTGTTATACGGCTGCTGCTTCTCAGGGGATAAGCATCATCCTGACAGCCAAAGCTAAAACTGGTGCTTTGGCTCAAGTAGGAAAAAAGGGGGTTGTTTACTCTTACAGCAATCCCCTAGTCTTCACAGATCTCGAGCCGGGGGGACATTGAGGAGGCCTGTTGTCCGGCAATACGCCCGAAAACGATGCATTCGGTTAGCGCGCAGTTGCCGAGACGACTTGCGCCATGGATGCCGCCACATACCTCTCCGGCCCCAAACAGACGAGAGATAGGCTGATTGTGAAGGTCAATTACCTGCGCCTTGTCATTAATTCCCAAACCTCCTGAAGTATAATGCACCTTCGGCCATAACCGGATTGCATAGAAGGGAGATTTCGCTAAAGGTTTTGCACCGGCAAGTGGTTTGCCAAACCGATCATCTCCACCTTCATGAACTCCGGCATTATAGCTGCTTACCGTCTGCTCTAACCGTCCAAGCGGCATCTCGAATGCCGAGGAAAGTTCTGTCAAAGTATCAAATGCTTTGACATAGCCACGCCTCAAACAGTGCGAGAGACTGTCGCCAGCGGTTTCTGCACCTTCGGCATCTACAATCCCCAGACATATGTGACCTGCCTTGAAGATGGCTTCACACCGTTGTCGGCGATCCGCCCATTCATTGACGATACGTTTTCCGCTGGCAGGATCGATCAGGATCCCGGATTGGTAGACGCTATACGAAGCAAAACTGGCGCCTCGACCAAAGCCCTTTTCATCGGCGCAGCCCCATGGCCCCAACTGTATCCAGGAGAGGTGAACCGGGGCAGCTCCTATTTCCAGGGCAGTGATGAGGCCTTCGGCCGTAGCCCCCCGATGATTGGTGGAATCCACTGAATCATCCAGACCGGGGTTCTGCATCATGCGGAATTGAAGATCACTTCCAAATCCTCCGGTTGCCAGGATAACTGCCCGGTTGGCGCAGATATTTCTTATATTGCCGCTTTTCTTTTCGGGAAATGTGTAGTCTGTCTGAATTTGTACACCTTCCACGGCGCCGTGGTTATCGACAAGCAGACGCGTCAACAGACAGCCGGTTTGAACTTTAATGCCTTTTTGTTTCAACAGAGCTATCTGAGCCTTGATGAAATCGACTCCTGAATGGCTTTTTGTGGTGAGGCATCGGGCCGTGGAATGACCCCCGAGACGATCCAATCGATCCTGGTATTCCACACCCAGGATGTTTCTCGTCCAGTCAATTGACTCATTAGCTCTCTCAGCCACAACCCTGACGAGATCCCGATGATTGTAGTTTGATCCGGCCCTGAGCATATCTTCATAAAAAAGATCAGGCGAATCATGTACTCCCAGCTTTTTTTGCAGATAGTTATTCGGCGCAGCCACTCCCCCATCGCTGATGCGGGTGTTTCCTCCTGTCACCTTCATTTTTTCAAATACGGCAACCGAAGCTCCGGTCCGAAATGCTTCTATTGCCGCGGAGAGACCCGCCAGACCGCTGCCGATAATGACAACATCATAGTTGTCCGTCCATTTAATCATATTCGCAACCCCAAAATGATCATCGACCCTCTGTTTATGACGCAGGTGGTTTGACATTTTCTGATGTGTATGAAAATATTGCCGTCGCCGGTTTCCCTGATTTAGAGTTTTTTGTAATTACTCATCCATCGGCAGGCAATAAATGATGAATCTTAAAATAATCACGAAATATGGATGTGCCTCTCTCTATAATATTTGACCAACAGGCAGGATTGCGACCGTGGAATGGATACTAAAGCAAGTGCGGTAAGCATGCGGGACAATTGCCGTCAACATGGTTATTGTCTTCGGTAATTCCCTCGCTGCCGGAATCACACGGCGATACTGCCAATCGACAAGCCGTTACGCATTATGGACAACATCGGCAAAATCATATTAATCATAGGCATACTGCTCGTAGTCGTGGGTGGTCTTATCTGGCTGCTTGACAGTATGTTTGGCAATATTTTTGGCTGGTTCGGCAACCTGCCCGGTGACATCCACATCAAGCGCGACAACTTCCAATTGTTTTTTCCCATTACCAGCATGATACTACTGAGTATCTTTGTCTCTTTGGTGTTGTGGCTTGTGCGCCGATTCTTCTAGTGCGGAGTAGATATGTTTAATAATTCCCTACGGAGAATTCCCCGGCACCCCGCTACCGGCTATTATGGGCGTTTGATGGCAACCTGATGCTTAGAGAAGGGTGGTGGTTGAATTTCTTCCTGAATCATTCAGAAAGCCGTCGGATCCGGAAAAATAAAGCTGGTTCATTTTTCTCATCAGCTCAATTATTCTCGGGTCGGTAATTTTATTATATATATAATTGGAATCTTTCCGAATATCGATAATTCCCTGATTACGAAGAATATTAAGATGCTGGGTAATATTGGAACTGGTGGTATCAAGCTGATCACGAAGGTCTCCGACCGATATTTCCTGATCCTGAAGCAGGTATAAGATTTTAAATCGAATTGGATGAGATATTGATTTCATCAATTTTGTGATAGCCTTAATCTGTTCGTCCGTCATGCTATTGTCCATTGGTTCATTCCTGCAACGGTTTACGCTACCTTCACAATTCCGACTTGCTCTATATGTTTAGTCGCCCACACACAGACCATGGTCGTACTTTAAATCAATACAACCATGGTCTTCACCGTTTTCCCCTGATTTACATTAGGGGAAGTAGTATTTACTACCAGGGATCAACAAGCCGGTACATTACCGCTGTCACTAGCATAGTTATACAGAAAATCATAGACATGAGGCAGATAAGCGTCTTTAAGAGGTTTTGCCTGCGGACACTCATTAAGCAATTCCTCATTGAGTTTTCCTGCATCATTAATGGATTTCCACTCTTCCTGGGTACGTTTTTTTGCCATCGTGCCGCCATCAAAACCACAGGGGCCTTTCATAAGCTTGATATAGATTTTCTGACCTTTGCCAGCATCGGCAAAGACCGGTGTGCTGATGAATCCCACGGTAATGATAAGAGCAAAAAGGATACTGAATAATTTTTTCATTTTTTTCTCCTTATTCTAAAAGATATTTTTTAAGGTACTGGACCACCAAGGCATCAGCCCAATGGTTCGTTGACCTCGATGGTACAGGTATTGTTGGCATCGCAACTTATATTTGCATCGAAATACATGATTTTTGAAACATCCTGCCCGGCTTCCTTCAGTTTATAATAGGCTTCCATTGCCCTGGCACCGCTGCCGCAGGCAAAAATGGAGACTTTGTCTTTGGGAAGCCTGGATATAAAGTCAGCTGCGCTCAGATTTCCAACTTCGATGTTTATCGATCCGCTCATATGGCCGGCATTAAAATCTGCTGGGCTTCTTACGTCGACAAGAGCAATATTGACAGGCACATTGCCTTCCCTGATACGGGCAGCGTACCATTCGCCGTCGACTGTTCCTTCATCGGCACCAACCTTTACACCATCGACAAAGATATCCTCCAGCGGAGCTGCAGCTGAAGCAACCTTGCCGGAACCGGCGGTTGTCGGCAGGCCTGATTTTTTCCATTCAGGAAGACCGGCGGCAAAAACACTCACATTCCGGTATCCCTGATCAAGAAGCATATTGGCAACAATATGAGATTTGTCACAGTTGTAGCCGCCGCAAAAGGCGATTATCGGAGTGGTTTTGTCAGCAGGAAAGCGGCCCGCCAGTCTTTCCAGTTCCTTGTCGTACATGAATAAGGCCCCGGGAATGGTTTCCGCGAGGTACTTGAGGCGGGGCCGTGCATCCATCAGCAGCGCGCTGTCTTTCTCCAATGCTGACTTAATTACCGAAGTGCCTATTTCCACATAGCTTTTGGCAGCCCATTCCGGCTCGCCCGCCTGGTAGAGCTTGACATCGGTAAATCCCATTTTCTGAAGATGTGCTGCCACAATCGGACTTTTCTCGCACTTCCAGCCGCCGCAGAAGACGATGATCTCCTTATCCTTTGCAACCTGGTCAAGCTGACCGATATAGTCTTCAATTTGCGTATCAGGTATATTAATACTCGAAGGGATGGTGCCCTTCTGATACTTCAGATGCGGCCGGGCATCGATCAGCAGCGCATTCGCACCGTTTCTCGTGCCGTTTCCGATAGCCTGACGGGTATAGGCATAATCCACAACCTCAAGTTGTGCCTCTTCTATCAACTCCTGGACATGAGGTGCCGGTGCATTAAGGGTTTTTTTTGCTGGATCGCCAGCTGTACCGGATTCATTGAAAGCGGCGCAGCCGCCAAACAAAAAACCGGTTGCCAGAAGCAGTATTCCTATCAATTTTACTCGCATAACTTCTCCTTCTTTAGTGTTAGTAGTGTTCACGTAAATTTCCGACCGAAAAAAGACCGTCAAAGAGCTTGTAAATAATCATGGCGACACCGACGGAGCCGACAACTATCATGATCTCCCCCAAATGAGGAGAATTGTAGATAAAAGATACTGTAGGGGCATACTGGTCATACGTTTCATACCCGGTGCCGAATCTGTTGGACATCGGATTGGCATTGCCGCCATAAACAAACAGATACCGCCCGATAAAGCCGCCGATGATCACGAAGATCGAGGCGAACACTGTGAAAATCGGTTTTCCGGGTTTGATGACGAAGACAAGAGGCAAGGCCAGAGTCAGCAGGATGTATCCTAAAAAGTACACATAACTAAAGGGGCCGAAAAGAATCAGGAAAGCCCAGTCCTTGTCTACGGTCATATAGGCGAAGATTTCATACAGCGCGAGGGTGCAGATAAAAAAGAGCATGGCCTTTCTGATCAGCTCCATCAACGACTGATATTCCGGTTTTTTCCTGTGAACCAGATAGGCATTAATACCCATTATGCCGAGTGAGGAGACGAATGCCGAAATGATGAAATAAAAGGTGAGAGCAGGAAACTCGGTCCACAGATGGCGTGCCGTGTTCATGGCAAACAGCTTTGCCTGTATATAGTACTCGATAAGGTCGATACCGAGGCTGAGGATGAGTATGGGAAGAGCCAGACGCCGTGCCCAGTCCCGCTTGTTGGTCAGTATCAGGTAAATCTCGAACAGAACAAAAGGAATGTAGGTGCAGTAAAGGGGCAGCATCAGCCACATTCCCGCCTTGAAGTTGGGGGTCAGCATCATCCAGTGCATATTGAGCATATGCAGATCGGTGGCAATGGTGAAAAGACCTGCAAATATCATGGCAATTCCCGCCACCATAAAGCCGGCAGCCGCCTTGGCCACAATCCTGAAGTTCATGAATTCAGCCAGGGCGACTAAGAAAATGATGCCGCTGCCGGTGTAGACCATATACATGTAGTTAGCGATCAGTACAGTCCAGGGCAAAGTCCTGTCGATTTCACCTACCGTCCCGAAAACCGCCTGTCGCATCGCCTCTCTCATGCCGGGCTCGGCTGGATTCAATCCGGCATCATGGGCACTGACTACAGTGGTGAAATAACGCAAGTCGAAAAGCTCGTACACACCAATCAGAGCAATTACCAGAAGAACATAGCCGGAAAGCATTGTTTTGCTGAAAAACAACCGTTTCATAGAGATTTTGTTGATCTCTACACCTGCAAAATTTACCTTCTCCATTCTTTGCTCCTTCTGATATTTGCCTGTCGATAAAGCGGCTCGATCTCTTTCCAGGTGTAGATCTTTGTCTCATGGGAAACACTCTGCCTGGCGTAGGACTCGTCTTCCGGCAGGAGGTAGAAGAGTTTGGGCAGGGTGCCGGTATATTCTTTCTGAAAGAAAAACCGTCTGGTCTTCAAAAGCTTGACAATATCGCTGTCGTCATCATCCAGATCTCCGAAGGTGCGGACCTTGGTGGGGCAGGTGGCCTGACAGGCCGTAGTCCCCTCTTCGGCTATACGGTGGTCGCAGAATGTGCATTTATCGACCGATACCCTGATATCGTCTACAAATCTGGCATCATAGGGACATGCCTCCATGCAGCCCTTGCAGAGGATGCACTGTTTCCGCTCCACCTTGACAATGCCGCCGGGTTCATAATGACTTGCATTTGTCGGGCAGACACTGACGCAGGGCGCGTCGATGCACTGGTTGCATTGTGACGGATAGGTATTGGCAAAAGGTTTGCCGAATGTCGTACCTTCGACGAGACCTACCCATATGCGCTGTTTGCCCGCACCCAGCTGCACCCCGTTTTCCTCTTTGCACGCAACCTCGCAGGCCTGGCAGTTGATACAGTTCTGATAATCCAGTGCTATTGCATAATTCATAATCACACCTTCCTGACGGATACCAGCGTGTCATGCATGACCGCGCTGCCGAAGACCGGCTCGATGGTACCTTCTATTATTTCATTGTCGCTTGCCCCGTTTCTCTGGGCAAATGTCTGACCGTCCGACTGAGCCCCGAAACCGTGAATGTAAAACAGCGTTTCCGGTAGGATCTTCGGCGTGGGATAGGCTTGTATGCGAATGGTTCCGACACTGCTGGTCACCTCTATGAGATCACCAAGGCCGATTCCTCTTTCCCGGGCTTCTTGGTCATTTATCCAGGCATAATTGGTGGGCATCAGCTCGAGAAGCATGATATTGTTCTGCGTCGCACTCTGAGTGTGCTGGGCATAACGTCCGGTAATAAATTTGAATTTTCCCGGAGGGATTTTGACATAATCCTTATCATGCCACATCGGCATGGCATCTACACCTCTGGCGGTCATACTTTCCAGATTACATTCAATTTTTCTGCTGGGAGTGTTGAAAAACCGTTTCCACGGTGCAATATCGGCGGGATTGACGCAGGGGTCGCATGATTTACAGAAATCGGATATCGACGCGCCCCGATCAACCTCTTCTTCGAGTTCAAGAACGGAATAGGTCTTTCCTTCACTGGGATAGCATTCAAAGGTATTATTGTTGATTTTCTTAAACTGATCGAGCATCCCGGGATAAAAGACCCCTTTCTCACGCAATACCGACCAGGCCTTTTCGCCATATTCGCTGACGAACATGTGTTTGTTAATTTCTTCCTGAGACTGCATGTAAGGCTCTGTCAGATCAAAGCCCCAATCTTTGAAATATTCCTCTTCCGGGGAGGTCTCCAGCTCCGACTGAACGTCCATGTCATGTTTTTTGGTGATCTCCCAGAGCGGCCTGGTGAGTCTTTTGGCCAGGCCCCGCATAATTTCAATAACGGGCTTGCTTTCATACATCGGCTCAATGACCTTCTGCCTCAACACAATCGCCGGCTCTATGCCGGTAAAGGACTTCAGGGGGTCTTCTCTTTCGAGATAGGAGCATTCCGGCAGAATCACATCGGCGAGCATTGCCGTGTCACTGGGCATCGTGTCGATGACCACGACCAAATCCATCTTCTCGAACATCTTTCGGGTCTTGTTCGAGTCAGGCACCGAGAGCATGGGATTTTGCTTGTAGACGAACATTCCCCGGATGGGATAGGGAGTCTTTTCTTCAACCACCATATCCCGCCATGCCACCCAGGAGCCGGTTGCGCCGATAATTGCGGCGGAATCCTTTTCAATTCTACCCTGGGCGTTGAAATAGAGCGGAGCGTTGATGGGATGATCGCCCAGCGGCAAGGTCTTGCCGAAGACGATACCGCCCTTGACATCGACTCCTCCTCCCAGGGCGCTGAAAAGAGCCATGGCCCGGCGCAGCTGGAAATCATTTTTCGCCCAGGTGGAACGCCGCCCCTGATAATATATGGCCTGTGGCGCCGCAGCCATAAAGTCATGGGCGATGGAGCATATTGTATCTGCCGGCACACCGGTTATCTTTTCAGCCCATTCCGGAGTGTACTCATGTTCTAAAATGTGCTTTCTGTATGTCTCAAATTCGTTGAAGTTGTTTTCCACGTAGATCTTGTTATATAACTGTCCCTTCAATGCCACATAGGTCAGGGCAAGGACAAAGGCCAGGTCGGTTCCAGGCTTTATCGGCACATAGGTATCGGCGTGCATCGCGGTTTTGGTATATCGCGGATCAACCACTACAAGCTTCGCTCCCCTGCCGCGGGTGCGCTTGAAGATGTCCATGGTGTCAGGGGTCATTATGGCCTCAGCCCTGTTGGCTCCCGCCATGATCACATACTTGGCATTTTCGAGATCGGCCTGACCGTAGCCGCCGAGGGTTAAGGCGAAGCCTGATACGGCTGTCTGGAGACAGATGGTGCTGTGGTTGAGGAAATTCGAACTGCCGAATTTCTGGGCCATAAAGGATTTGAAGGTATGCTCGGCCAGTCCCTCTCCGGCACAATAGCCGATAGAGGAGCGATTATCCTCTTCTTCATCGAGAATCGTGACCAGCTTCTCTTTTATGTGCTCATAGGCTTCGCTCCAGGTAACTTTCCTATACCTGCCGTCGCCTCGTTTGCCTACCCTGATGAGCGGGTATTTCAGCCGGTCGGGATCGTACAGGGCATGTATTCCTGCCGCACCCCGGGCACACAACATATTTCTGGACTTGGGCAGATACGGGTTCGGATCAAGCTTTTTTACGACGCCGTCACGGACATGCGCTATGGCCGCACATTTGTTAACGCACATTTCACAGACTGTCGGCACCTTTTTATTGATGGACGCCCTCTTTTCACTCTCGGCTTTTGCAAAAAGATCGGCTCCGGTCAGAGAAGTTCCGCCTAAAATGGTAAGCGCTACACTTCCCTGCAGAAATCTCCTGCGCGAGACCTCAACTTTCATAATATTTCTCCCTGAAAATACGCGTATCGATGTTGCCGTGCCGAATCCAACAGGGTAATTCCATGCGGGGGCCATGGTTCGACAAATCTTTGATATGCAGACAACATGCATGGTGACATCGGCATCGGCTTCATAGTTCGTCATTGTATTTTACTATTACGCAGAATAATGAATCTTCAGGCAATACCAAACCACTCGAATTATCATTACATCGCGTTTGTTCAGCGAATCCGCAGACGGAGGCTGAACATATATTTAGCGGAATCGTTTTGGCTTGAGAGTGCTGAAAGAAGCAGTCCATCATCCGACACGCCAGATATCATTCCAAGATATCTTGATGCAAGATTCAGCAAGTAGCGTGCCAGGTTTTGGGTGCTAGAGAGATTTGATAAAGATTATTACTACTACATGTTGGTGAGGATCTAGATCAGATTATATCTATGCATCTGATTCCAGACGGTTACACGTGATACTCCAAGGATACGGGCAGCCTGTGATTTATTGCCCCCGGCCTGTTCAAGGGCATGCAGGAGCGCTTTTTTTTTGCGCCCGTCCAGGCTCACCGCCGGCAACGCCAGCTTTGAGCGCTTACTGTCTTCCATGCGTAGTACATCCGGAGGCAGGTGTTCCGCCTTAATACTGCTTTCCATACAGGTAACAAAGGCATATTCAAACGCGCTTTTCAGTTCCCGCACATTTCCCGGCCAGGAGTAGCGGACCAGCGCCTCCATAGCCTCCGGGGAAATACCCTGGATAGGTTTATTACTTTTCAGCTTAACATGTTTGAAAAACATTTCAGCCAGCACGGGGATATCTTCGGTACGGTTTCTGAGTGGTGGGATTTCGATGGGGAGAACATTGATACGGTAGTAGAAATCACCCCTGAAGGAACCGGAATCCACAAGCTGTTTGAGATCGCGGTTAGTTGCAGTAATTATCCTTACATCCACCGGAATCGAGCGGTTGTCGCCAACCCGCTCAATCACTTTCTCTTCAAGGACTCTAAGCAGTTTAATCTGAATTGATTGCGGCAAGTCACCGATTTCATCGAGAAATATATCTCCCCCGTTGGCTGCCTCAAATCGGCCTTCACGGTTTTGATACGCCCCGGTAAAAGCCCCCTTAACGTGCCCGAAAAGCTCGCTTTCCAAAACAGATTCATTCAATGCCGCGCAGTTTACCTGAACATAGGGCCGGTCCTTGCGGGCTGAATTTTGATGAATTGCCCTGGCCGCCAGTTCCTTGCCTGTTCCGCTCTCCCCGATAATCAACGCGGGAGCGTCTGATTCGGCGACATTGGCTATCATATCGAAGGTGCGCCGCATAGTCATCGACACTCCGACCATTCCCTCAAATGAATATTCGGCCTGCAGTTCACGGCGATAGGCCTCGATCTGGTTCTCCTTCTCCAACAACTCGGTGATATCCGTAAGGGTTTCCACGGCGCCGATAATTTTTCCATCTTCTTTGAGCACGGAGGCATTTTTCATAACATCAACAGAAGTACCATCTCTTCTGACCATGGATGCCTTCTGCATGTTAACATCGCCAATGCTGAAGAGTCTACACCAATGCTTGCCAGTCGGATCATAGATTTTCTTGCAGCTGCTGCATCCTAGTATCGAGCATGGCTGGCCCACCAGCTCTTCCTGACTATAACCGGTTATATCCACAAGCGCTTGATTTACAGAGACAATATATCCGCCCACATCGACAATCATGACTCCGTCATGAATTATATCGACAACCGTTTTCCAATAGCGAGCAAGCTTCTCATCTTTCATATTGCCTTCCTTTTAAGACAAAACTGTTTAAACACTGTTAAAACATTATGTTCATTATTTAACAGTTTGGCAAAGAAAATGATAGCTATTATCAGAGAAAAAGAACAAAGCGCGAGGTTGAGCAATCAACTCGTTTTGTAGTGTAAATTCAATGCCCTGCTTTGTTTTTCAGTGCTTCACAAGAAAAACACCGGCGATAGTGAGAATGCCGAACCCGACCATCCCGGCTCCGAAGGAAAGCAGGTCCCCGGCTATGGCAATGCCGGCGGGAAGCAGTCCGCCGCCGACTATCGGCGCAACGGCAAGACTCAAAGAAAACGTGAGCGCCCGGCTTTCTGTCGAAGAATTGCCCGAGGCCATTGACAGAATAGGAGGAAACAGACAGGCTGAGGCTGCCGCCTGAATGAAAATGGCAGGCACCAGCAGTGTTCCCGGGCCCATGCCAAGACAGACAATGGCTACTCCAGTCACGCCAAGGGCGATGGAAATGGCTGTCGACGGGCTCAGCCGATCCGTCAGCCAACCGGAAAGCAGCACCAGAATCACACTTGGAATCCGTGACAGTCCAAGCAACAGGTTGGCCTGGGCCAGATCATATCCTCTTTCACTCACCAGAAAGAGAGGGGTCATCGTATATACGCCGGTTTCCACCCCCACCGCCAGACTCAGCAAAATACTCAACTGCCAGAAGGAGGGTTTGGCCACAACCTCGCCCACCAGTTTCAAGCTGGGCGGCGATGGGCGTTTGTCGGCATCCACACCCGCCCGCAGATAGACAGCACCCAGTGCCGCCAGGGCGGCAGCACAAAAAATAAATCCCCAGCGCCACGACCCGAGAATTACAGCGATTGTCGCCAGGAATGGAACCAATATAAGAGCCAGGTTGGGCGCAAGTTCATGAATGCTGATAGCCTTGCCCCAATCTTTAGGATGGACCAGGACCGTTATCAGGGAGATGCCGGAGGGAACATAGAGTCCTCCGGCCATACCCAGGAAGAAAAAGCCCGGATAAAGCAGCCATACTGATTGCATATACCCTATTAAGAGTGCTGCTATGGCGCTCCCCCACAGGGACAGCAGGATGCAGTGCCGGTAACCCCATTTGGCAGCCAGAAACGCAGCCCCGAGTTGGCTTAGGCAAAAGCCCGAACCTATCAGCAGAATAAACATGCCGCTTTGAGTATGGCTCAAGCCGAGTTCCTCCTCGATAGCGGGCAACAAGGGACCGGCAAGCTGCCTCCCCACAAAGCTGAGGAAAAAAATAAAGGTCAGGAACATGACCGGGGATAGGTTTTTGGCAAGCTCCGTTCCCTGCGAATTAAAGCTTTTGGTAATATTTTCAGTTTCCATTATCGTAGGTGGTCCATCTCAAAATATTAGCCCGCCAAGTCTCTTATACCCCTCAAGGGGTAATGTAAAGAGTCCAGCGCAGCTGGCAAGTACCTTACAGTTATCTCGACATGATACGTTGACACCTGCGCGCTGTGAAGAATAGCAGTTGAAGACAGCACGCAGATGAAAAACATCGATCCTAATCAGCTTGGAAAAAGGCAGCAACAGTTTTTCGACCTATTGCTTAGAACCGCAGTGCTTTGGCTGGTTCCTGGAGACGAATTTATGGGATGACTAAAAAAAATAGTAGTTTTTACTATCGGTAATCTACCTTTTTAATTCTATTGTTCTTCTCCGCTTTCTTCTTAATGTATTGACCAGATGCATAAAGCATCACTCAAAACTACCCCAGCTGAGCTGGATAAGAACCTTTAAGACAGATTATTTCTTGCAAAAGAACAAGAAAACAATCTGCAAGGTACTAATAACGATAACACATAGAGGTGATATTATGAGAGGCGGATACGAATCACTAGTGTGGTTAAATGATAAAAAAGGTGGAGAATTTGTTTGTTATCTCGATGACATTAAGGGTAACAAAAAATCATTCGATGAGCTGACTGAAGAAGAAAAAAAGCATTGTGAAAATGTAAATCAACTGGTCGGCACAGAACGCTGGTAATAATTGGCGGGGCTCTCGGTTCACTAATAGAGGGCCCCTTTTTTTGCAGTCTGCACAAGCCACCCCACCAATTTCTTGATACCTGAAATAATATTGATTGTTTTTATCCCAGATACCGGTCAAACCTCGTTGGTTTCAAAGACTACACCCTTCTCATCTAGAATCTCGACCATGATCGAATTTTTTAGGGGAATTACGGCAGCTCTCCGGCAACTATCTTCAGATATTGTCCGGACTCCAGAATTTCACCGACGCCGATCTGATTCAAGCGAGCCAGCTCCTCCAACGGAATCGCGACATTGTGCCGGGCATGGAGCTCTTTCAGAGAAATGGAAGACTGGGTTCTGATGATCTTCAGGCGCAAAGGTTCGGCCTTGAGGTATCGGTCATCTGTCAATCTGCTGAAACTGTTGGCGGAACTGCTGATTTCACGGTCATATTTACTCCAGACCTGCTGAGGACTGTAGCCAATGATCCGGTAGAGGCGTTCATTGTAGAGGATAAAGACAGCTCGTCCGTGAACCTGCCCCTTATCAGTCTGAGCGAGAAATTCACCGCCTGCAGCCGGAAGGCCATTCACTTGCGCCCTTGCTGAAGACAGCGCCCTGATGCCGTTCTGCCGAAGAAATAAGGACAAAGCCTGTAGCGGCTCTTCCCCTTTTCCAAGAGAAAGCTGAACTGCCGCATCCTTGCCGGGACTTATTCCCAGAACAACGCTGGGTTGGTTGACAACCCCCCATCCTTCAGGGAAACGAAGCTGGAACGCCATTCCCGGATGGTAGAACATGCTGCCTTTGATAATTCCCTCCCGAGGGTTGGCACCGTAAACCATGCCGTCCAGTCTCTGCAGATATGATTCTCTTTTTACCGGATTGAAATTCCGGCGATCCAATCCGGCGAGATGAGCGGAGATGAACTCTACGCGGTTTTCCGGGTAAGGATGGGTAGAGGCCCATTGAGGCAACTTTCCTCCTTCCCCGGTCATGCTGCCCAGCATTTCCATGACATCGATGAGTTCCCTGGGATCTTCATTGACGTTGATCATATAGCGTATACCGAGTCTGTCAGCCTCGGTCTCATCATCCCTGCTGAACTTCAGGAAAAGAAGCTGCATTCCCTGACCCAGCATGGAAGAAAACTCCTGCAGCTCGGGAACGGCAATGGTTGCCACGCCGAGCCCCAGTTGGGTTATCATGGCCTTGCTTAGGCGGACCACCGAATGTTTTGCGGTAACATGCGCGATCTCATGACCCAGCACACCGGCCATCTGAGCTTCATTTTCGAAATGGGCCAATATGCCTCGAGTGAGATAGACATACCCGCCGGGCAGGGCGAAGGCGTTTACTACGTCATCATCTATGACCTGAAAGGTCCAGGGCAGCTCCGGCCGTTCAGTGGTTCGGGCCATTCTCGATCCGATTTCCTGTACATAATTCTGCAGATCCTCATCCTCATACAGGCCCATTGTCTTGACAATTTCCTCGTTGGAACTCTGCCCCATCTGAACTTCCTGCTGTTCTCCTATGAAACTCAACTGCCGTTGTCCGGTAGCATCAATAGTCTGGCAGGCCGTCATGGTCAGGCAGATCATGATCGGCAGCAGAAGAGCAGGATAAAACGAAGCGGTGCCGGAAAACATCCTCGGCATCCATGTAAGTATCGAATGGAACTGTCTTTGTCTCATGGTGGTCCTCTTCCGAAGATTTATCGCTCCCCTTGACTTCGGGAGTGTTTGTTAGCATTAATGCCTCTATTAATCCTACTGATAAAGAGGGATCGTGGCAAATTTTTTCAGCCGAATACGGACAACAACAGAGAGAGGAGACAACATCTCTAATCACAGAGAGTCCAATAACTCCATAGCCCGTTTTTTATTTCGGATCTTCTCGGCATAGATGAAATGCAACGATTGAATATCTCACAGGAAAAACTTGGTTTGATTTTGCAAAGATGCCGATCTGAACCGGGTTGCTGTCAGCGGCAAAATAATGCTGGAAAAAGCGGGTAAAAACGGCTAGGTTGTTGAAAATTAATAGCGTATCTGAGGGGGATTATGTGGAAAAGTCAGGATGGGGCGACAAAGCAATTACTTATCACCTGAACGAGCGGGCAGAGCTGGAAGAAAAGTTACGCGTCATTAATCGTGACTACACCATGCTTCTGGAAATGTGCAAGACTCTTGCAGAATCACTGGAGTTACAAAAAGTCCTTCAGATATCTGTCGATAGTATTACGAAGTTAGTTGGATTAGATACCGCAGCCATTTATCTCCTTGAAGAAAACATACTCTATCTTCAGGCAACTACTCCTCCCCTTCCCTCTGATTTTCCAGAAGAGATGCGCTCTGCCCCTCTTGTAGATCACCCTCATATTCAAAAAGCTTTTCATTCTCACAAGCCTTTATTTATACTAGATTTTTCACAAGTCGACCTGACTCCAGCCGAGCGGGCTATTGCTGAAAAAAGAAATTTACAAACAGTGCTCTTTGTCCCTCTCGTGATGCATGAAAAGCCGGTAGGTGTATTCATTGTAGGTTCAGTCGGGAAACCTTCGGCTCTATCAAACAGACGAATTGAGTTATCCCGTATCTGGGCAGGCTTGTCTTCCTTATCTTTGAAAAATGCCCGACTCTATGAGGAAAGCGAAAAAAATTCCCTGAAAAACAAAAAAATGCTGATCGAGCGCATTGAAATGATGGAGCAGAAAAACAAGCTTGAATCTCAACTTCAGCAGACGCAAAAAATGGAAGCGATCGGGATTCTTGCGGGAGGCATTGCTCACGATTTCAACAACATGCTCGGAGGGATAATGGGTGCAGCCGAACTATTAGGCTATCATTTGCCTAATGATGCCAAGGCGAAGCAGCTGCACCAGACCATCCTGGACTCCACAACTCGGGCAGCCGACTTGACGAAACAGCTGCTGGCCTTTTCACGTCAATCCGTCAAAGCAACCACAACGGTCAACCTTCATGGAGTTATTCAGGAGATTGTCGCGCTCACCAAAAGAACCTTGAATAAACAAATCATCATCGAGGCAAACCTCAGAGCAAAAACAAGCTGTGTAATGGGCGATCCTTCTCTTTTGCATAACGCTTTGCTCAATCTTTGTATAAACGCCTCCCAAGCCATGCCGGAAGGAGGAATCCTGCGATTGAACACTCAGAATACCTGGGTCGATGAAGATTACGGCACCTCCTCTTTTAAGCTGCAACCTGGACAATACATTGAGGTGGAAGTTCAAGATAATGGATGCGGCATAGCTCAGGAACATCTGGGATATATATTCGAACCGTTTTTTACGACAAAGGAGCAAGGGAAGGGAACGGGGCTGGGGTTATCCTCAGTCTATGGAACTGTTCAACAGCACAGTGGTGCCATAAATGTATACTCTGAACTTGGCAAAGGAACATCTTTTTTAATATTGCTGCCTATCTGCGAAGATGCCGAGAAAGTGCTCACCAATTTTGTCGATATTAAAAAGGGCTCAGGGTGTATTCTGGTGGTCGATGATGAAGTAATAATGAGGAGCACAGCCAAGGCAATTCTGGAATCTTTGGGGTATGAAGTCCTCATGGCCGAAGATGGTGAAAAAGCACTGGAAATATACAAGCGAGAAAAAGGCAGGATTGATCTTGTTCTTCTGGACATGATTATGCCGGTGATGAACGGCAAAGTGTGTTTTAAAAAATTGAGAAAATACGATCCACAAGCGCGCGTGATGCTCTCATCTGGCTTTTCCACTGAAGATGATCTCCAGGAGATGAGAAGGTCCGGACTTAAAGGGTTTATTCGCAAACCTTATCTCATCTCGACATTGAGCCGGAGTATTTTTGAAGCACTTCAGGAGGAAAGAGGCTAACACAAAGTCCGACTCAAAGATTCAATTTCCCCAAGTCGCTTGTCCATGACATGCCGGAACAAGAAGGACCTGTTGCCGAGTGAGCATTACCTATCCCGCTGAAAATGATCTATTATATGTCAAAAGGAAATCGATCCTGGTGAGCACCTTTTACCGAAGATCAGATTTCTCACCGAAGCAATCGGAAAAACAAGATGCCAGCCACGCTGGCATACAAAAGAATATGACAATCATTTCATAGGGAACAAACGCTCATGTCACTACAACAACAATACAATCTCGTCCCAGGCAATTATGCAAAAGAAATGGCTTCCGTTTCAGTATGGCCTCATCTCAAAAGTATCGCCGCAGAACTGGCCACTTCCTCATGGAAAGGAGTATCCGCCCTGCTGCAGTGGGGAGGACGAATCCTCCGATCCGCGAAGAAATTCTAAGCGACAGGTTCCGCCAGGTTCTACACAACAATTCGATATTGCTGCATAAAGTTTCAATCGGTCACCTCTATTGGAGGTGGCCGATTTTTTTTGCGGGTAGGCGCACAAGCAGTACGTCATGCTATAGCACATCGCCATCAAGATACTGCAGGAATCTTTTCAGCGGCGGAGAGGCGGCTTGCCCCTGCGGGTAGGCGCATACAAGATTCCGGGACGCCCACTTGTCTGCCAGTCGTAACATTGCCAGATTCACATTCGTCAAATGGGGCTGAAGGTCTCGTTCACCGATTATTCCCAGCCCCAGGCCGGCTTCGACGCACCTGATCAGGGAGTTGATCCGCTGCACCCTGACCGTAGTCAATAATTTCCTGTGCCCTTTTCTGGCCTCGGAAACAAGTTCGTCCAGAACACCTCCTTCATGGAAAGAGATGTGTTCGTATTCAAGGGTTTCTTTAAAAAACACCGCGTCGGAATCATTTTTCTCAAGAAACAGCGGATGGTCTTTATGCCCCACGACCCAGACATGATCCTCCTTGAAAGGCTTGAGCTCAAACCCCGTCGTATCGACGGAGTCATATATTATGGCCATGTCCGAAACATCTTCCCGCAAAAATCTCACGCCCTGCCTGGAGAATATCTCCTGCACTGTCACATGGACTTCGGGGTTATCTCTTTTGAACTGGGCAATGAGAAACGGTAAGACACCCGCCAGGGCTCGGGGAATTGCAGCAAGCCGTAACTCGCCCGCCTCACCTTCGGCAAAACGCTTCAGATCTGCTCTTACCTCGGCATATTTGTGCAACAGCTGCTCGCAGTGTTCCGCAAAAGCCTGACCCGCCGGCGTCAGATTAGTACCTGAAGGCGTTCTTGAAATCAGCACGATACCAAGTTCACGTTCAAGATCGCTTATGCGCCGCGATGCAGCAGATGCCGCGATGTGTTCATTCCTGGCAGCCGCACCGATACTGCCCAGGCGGCCAACAGCCAGGAATACGCGCATGGTGACTATGTCGAAACTTTCCATGAACTCACTCTTGAGGTGTTTATTGCCCTATTGAAGTAACGGACATGCCGTAACCGCTATCATTATCTGCATGGTCAGTTAAAAAACTCCTTAAAAACCGGCTTCGCTAACTCTCCCGGCAGCTCATAGCGGCTGGAATGACCCTCCATTCAATGCTGCGATATTAACCGTAAATATTGCTTATTATCAAGGGGTAATATCACTAAGCCAGAAGCTTGGCGCGGCCTGTATACTGCTTTATTGCGGCGATTAATTCCTCCAGAGAAAAAAGACCATCAATAGACACAAAGATCATAGCGGATGTTCGTTGTGGCGGCATTGCCTCTGATCATTGTCCGGCGGGAGAGTTCATATGTCGGCTCCCCTGCCTTCTTCCCAGTGGGAAGTGGTCTCGCTCGGATTTACTATCAAAAAAACAGCTTGTCTGGAAATGGGCGGCGTGATACTTTTCCTAAGTAAGGTGTATTGGATACAAATTGATCAGACAAATTTTTCTAGCCGACGAGGGAAATATGCAGATCCCCAATGTGAAGATACGCAACATACTCTTCCCCACGGACCTCTCCGACAACGCTCGCTACGCCTTTGCCTATGCCGTGAGCCTGGCCGATCAGTACAGGTCGAAAATAACCCTGCTTCATATACTGCCCGAGGACCAGATGGAAGTGGAAGGCCACATCACCAGTTATATCAAAAAGGAAAAGTGGGAGGAGATCAAGAACTCGCACTACCAACAGGTCAGGACTTCCCTGACCGGCAAGATCAGACAGCACGCCAAGACCCGCACGGTGCGGGATCAATTCGCCGCCGATGAAGTCGGCGCCGAGCCCGCCGACGAAATCGTCATTAAACATGGCAACAGGCCGGCGCGGGAAATCATCCGCCAGATTGAAGAGTGCCGATGCGATCTTGTGGTAATGGGCAGCAGGGGGAACTCCTCGCTGATAGACGTGGTCATGGGAAGCATTACCGAGCAGGTGCTCAAGCGCTCTCCCGTGCCGGTGTTGGTTGTTCGCTTGCCCGAAGATTGATCTTCCTGTGAGAGTACCGGAGTGGCATTTCAGCTGAACGGTATTGAACAATGCTTATCATGGATGTCCCCCCAATTCTACTATTCGGCCCGGACTCATCATACTGGCGCGCGGAGTGCCAATCGGCCTGTTTTACCTCGCCAAAAGCACGGTAAACAGTTCGTCTAGTCCGTCGAATCGCCAGTCTAAGCATCGGAGCTTGTCAGCGGATCCCCGAACGGTCAAGTGACATTAGCGGTCCGCATGCCCCTCATAAGCAGCCATTTCCAGAGGCCATATTCATCAGCAAACAACTATGGTCGTAGTGATTTAAAACGGTATTGAGATTAAATATCTCTGTCATTTAATATTTCTACTCCGAGAGCACGTTCTCCAAGTGTCCTACAACTGTTTGAACACACCCATAACAAATATTTATCATATTCTTATTCTTGAACAAATTCTGACCTTCCTCTGTTCGCAGATTACAACCATTTAGTATTTTAAGACATTGAGTGCTCTGATGCTCGTTCTTGAAAACATCACACAGTATCTGTATTTTTTCAATTAATTCTTCCTGTTCTTCTTCTGTTGTAGTTTCAGTTTCACCATACCTGCTATTTAAAACTAGAATTCCACCGGTGATTGCCCCACATGTTTGCTGTGTTCTGCCCATTCCAGCCCCGAATCCAGTTGCTATTTTTACAGCAGACTCTTGAGTTA
The DNA here is from genome assembly GCA_016278675.1 of Desulfobulbaceae bacterium. Taxonomy (GTDB): domain Bacteria; phylum Desulfobacterota; class Desulfobulbia; order Desulfobulbales; family Desulfocapsaceae; genus Desulfopila_A. Next base: position 46,742 of record JADQBJ010000049.1, read on the forward strand.
ATCCTAAACGATTTGCGAAATGAGCAAATACAGATTGTGCACAGTTATTACCGTTTTTGAAAAAAGTTATAGCCAATATTTCTTCCATTATTTCCTCCGCCCGAAGGGCCTTACTGTTCAACGGCAATTATTCCCGTATTGCCTCACCTGGACTCAGGTTTATTTCCGCTCTCTTTCGCACCTCGGTGGGGGCAGCCAGCCCAACAACAAGGCCTGCGCACTCCCTCTTTGAGTTCAGTACGCAATCTCTCTATTCGGCTGCGCCTTGTGTTTGGTTTCTTTGCGTCGTCAATCCAACAAATCCACTCATTTCGTGCGAGCGGTGTAATAGCCTCCCAATTTGACAGTGCACCTCTATCGGCAATAAGGGCTTTCCGCAAATCATCTGGAACACTATGCACCACACCAGTGGCAATTTCTTTCTTGAACATGGTTTCCCTGTCAACTTTCTACTGAGGTCCGCAGCAGTCAAAGACCAACCCCAAACCAGGGCTTGCGACCAGCTGTTTTTCCGAACACGGGCACAATTCCTTGCCGTGTAAAATTTTCCCTGTAATATAACAAATATGGCAGAAAAAGGCCCTAGCTTCGTCTGCAAACCAACGGGCTTGGCGATTATTCCCAAACTGAATGATATGTGTCCCCTATTCTAAAAGGCGCCTCCCGGTTTCATCAGGTTGCGGGAATTGGTGATTGATTGGAGGTAATCTGCTGCGGATACGTTTAGATCGGGTTTACAAGGCGATGTCTTATCCCTGTTGCAATACTGCACATGAGAGGCGGCCTCTCTTAGATGAGAGAAAAATGAGCCGGTGTTTCTGGGATGTGAATATCAGGAGCGGCAGCGGCCGGTTTACACCAGGCTGCCGCTAACAAATAAGCATCACTCAGTGTGGGATGCGAAGTAAAGTTTATCGAATTCCTTGACCAGTTCTTTCAGTTTGGCGACATTGTCCAGATCGACGGTCTGCTTGCATTTCATCGCATATACCAGCATCTGGTGGAGAACTTCCAGCGTTTGGCCATACTGCTTATCTTCCTTCTTGATACGTTGAGTGAGGAAATATTGGGAGACGATTTCCTGGAACTGATTGGCATGGTCTTCCTTGTTCACCACCCAGCGTATGAGTTGGTTCTTATTGTCGCCGTCCTGGAGATCCATGATCTGTCCCATGGCCTTTTCGATGGTGGTGATATGCTCTTCCAGCATGGTGATTCGCATCTTGTCGTCGTAAATGCCGCAGGGAATTTCGCAATGTGAAAATGCTGAGACTGCGGGGATCAGGAGAAGGGTGAAAACCAGCGAAAAGGAAATGAACTGTCTGTGCATAACGTCCTCCCGGATGAAGTGAATGGTTGAATTCAATTGTACTTCTCACTGCCGCTGATGCAGGCCGGTTGTATGTTGCTCTGGCGATTCCAGAACTATAGGAATGAATTATTGAAAAACAAGAAGACTTTGCCAGGACAATAAGGGTGAAATCAATTGACAAGGAGAGGGGGGAGTGGATTTCAGGCTAATGTTCTTTTCCGATAACAAGCGGGAATCGATTTTCTGAAAGCACCTTATTCATCAGACTAACCTGTTCTTTTGCATAAGCTGCTATGCCGTCCCGGCATTTAAAACATTTGATATTGGATCTAATTCCAGGCGATAATCAGGAGGATTAAGTGATAGTATATCATCCTGCATTTATTCTTTTATGAAAATCATGATGGCGTAACCATTTCGGCAATTTCCTAACTCCTGGTTCTACTGTTGTTGCCGGGACTTTTAATCCCAGATTTAATGGTAATTCTACGATGCAAATGTTCATTTGATTCCTTATCTGACTTGCTTCGAGTTCTTCCCGAAAAACCTGAACAAACCGGCAGTTTCATTCTATCTTTGCCTGTCTTTATATATGTAATACTGAGACGGTTCACATTCAAGAAAACCACACTGATTACCATTTATGAGGTTTTCTTGGCCTCAGCAGAAGATTGAACGTGATTTGAGACAGTAACTGACTCACTCCAGAATGAGTGAAATGGAGGGGGTCATGCATTGACATTAACTACAGTCTGTTTAATTTTTCCTTTATCTTTACCGCAATACAATCATATCAAATCATAACAGCCACAGCCGGCGGTGAGGATACCATGGGTTGCCGCTCTGACAACCTGCTTTCTAGACCACAAAGGAGGTTACAATGGCACATACATGTAAAAGCTGCGGTGCCGTGGCCGATGATCCCGGACATCTCTGTGATCCGACGGTTGAAGGACTATCCTGCGAATACTGCGGAGGAAAAGACGTCGGCGTCAACCATGTCTGCAAGGAAAAACTGACCGCCATGAAATTCTCCTGCGACTCCTGCGGGAAAATGGCACCGGATGAAACCAGGCTTTGCAATCCGGTTGAGATCAAATAGTCAACTCTTCGTTATTTCTTTTACCCGGTTTCACTCTCTACCAGGAACCGGGTTATATTTTGTCGTTCAGCTGCCGGGGTCGCTGGTTCTGCCCATCATGCCATAACAAGAAAACTGTTCAGTTCGACCAGAAAGGACGGGTAAAAAGGATAGGTTGCCGCGAGTTGAGCGCTGATGAGAAGGAATCCTTAAAAAGTCGGGACAAATTTGCTAAGCAATGTTATCACCTAAAAAACAGTAGATAAAACCGTAATCATGGAATGATTTACTCTCTCATGGAGGAGCCAATGTCAAAACGTATTCTTCTCTTTATTCTCCTGCCGCTTTTTCTGCTCAGCGGCTGTGGCTACAACAGTCTGCAAATGAAGGAAGAACACGTTTTGCGGGCCTGGGCGGATATTGAAGCCACCCTGCAGAGACGTGCCGATCTTATTCCCAATATCGTCGAGACGGTCAAGGGCTATGCCTCACATGAGCGGGAGACCCTGGAGGCCGTGGTCAACGCACGGGCTAAAGCAACCTCCGTCAATCTCTCACCTGGAGATTTGAGTAATGCCGAGGCTATGAACAGGCTGCAGGAGGCGCAGGGCGGACTGTCGTCAGCCCTTTCACGGCTCATGGTGGTGGTAGAGCGCTATCCGGACCTCAAGGCCAACCAGAATTTTCTCGATCTGCAGAATCAGCTTGAAGGGACTGAAAACAGAATCAATGTGGCCAGACAGCGCTACAATCAGGCGGTGGGTGAGTTCAATGGCGCCATCCGTAAATTTCCCTATAACCTGACCAACAATTTTCTGCTTCACCTGGATCGGAAAGAGTATTTTGAAGCTGAAGAAGGGGCCAGGCAGGTCCCGCAAATTTCCTTTGAGTAGCATATAAAATCACGGTTAGGCGGATGAGAAAAATAACAGTCATACTACTTTGCCTGGCTTTATTGTTGAGCCCTCTGATCGGATCGGCCTTGGGCCGTGAAGTACCTGCGCTCAAGGGTCGGGTCAACGATTATGCTGAAATTCTATCTGCTTCGACAAAAAACCACATCGAGCAGCTGCTGGTCGAACTCGAAAACAGCGACTCAACCCAGGTTGTCGTCTTGACTATCGAATCCTTGCAGGGAGATAATCTTGAGCAATTCTCACTCAAGGTCGTCGAAAGCTGGAAAATAGGTCAGTCCGGGCTGGATAACGGTGCGCTGCTGCTCATTGCCGTGGAAGACAGGAAAGTGCGGATCGAGGTCGGCTACGGTCTGGAGGGCAAACTCACCGATCTTATGGCCGGTAGAATCATACGTAATGTCATCCTGCCCCAATTCAAAGAGAAAGATTTTGATCAGGGCGTCATCAACGGCGTAAATGCAATGATTGCAACGGTACGTGGGGAATATAGCGATGCGGATCAGATAGGGTCCGATAGTAACCAGAACGACCTTATGGGGCTTTTAGCCATGATGATGTTTTTCTTCTTTTTCTTAGGTAACATCCTACGCCGAAAAAAAGTGGCAAGCGCTATTGTCGGCGGTATCGGTGCCCCCCTCCTTGGAAGTATTTTCCAGGGGTTTTCTCTGCCACTTTTTCTCCTGCTCATCCCCGTGGGTCTTATCGGCGGATTAATCGTTTCGGCCTTGCCCATGCGTTCAGGAAGATCGGGGCGATCCGGTGGTATGTATATTGGTTCCGGTGGATTTGGTTCTTCCTCCGGTGGTTTTGGCGGATTCAGCGGTGGCGGTGGCGGTTTTGGCGGCGGCGGTGCTTCGGGAGGCTGGTGAGATGAAAACTTCGGCACAACACTTCCTCACGGAGGAACAACAGGACAAAGTTACCAGATCGGTAAAGAAAGCAGAATTAACCACCTCAGGTGAAATTGTACCAATGATTGTCTCGGCATGCAACGACTATGCAAAGGCCAGGTTTCTAACGGCCCTGCTCTTCAGTCTTCCGGCAGCCTTGATCATTCCCCATTTTCTCTCAACGTATCTCTGGTTTGAACCTGATAACGTTTATCTGTTTCTTTCTCTGATGGTACCGCTCTTTTTAGTTTTCAACCAGGTGATCATCTTCTATCCCCGTCTTGCAAAATTGTTCCTCTCCAATGAGGAGATGGAACGTGAGGTTCAGGAAGAAGCTGTCAAATGTTTTTTCGAGGAAAAGCTTTATGCCACCCGCGACGCCAATGGCATCCTAGTATTTATTTCGGTCTTCGAAAAGAAGGCATGGATTCTGGCCGATCATGGTATTGACAGAAAGATCGACCCGCAGACCTGGGTCACACTTGTCAATGAATTGACCGCAAAAATAAAAGATGGTGAGCGCTGCACCGCCCTTTGTCAAACCATATCCGAGATTGGTCAAATCCTGCAGCAGCATTTTCCGTATAAAAAAGACGACACCGACGAACTCCACAATCTCATAATTAAATAACCGGTATTGAAGTCGTTGATGGCAAGATACCCCACGAAGTGAACGTCTTTTCAAAGACTGCGGCAGCGCCGGCAGCATGGGAGGCGTGACACCCATACTCGAAATGCAGATGAAACCACATAACGACTCCACATTATCAAGAGAGGAGGGAATTTATGAGCAACAAGGTATTTCTGGTGACTGGTGGTAACAAAGGCATCGGCAAAGCAATCACCACCCAGCTGGCGCGCGCCGATCACACTGTTTACCTCGGTGCGCGCAAGATTGACGAGGGTATGAAGGCAGCGGAAGATCTCAAAGCGATCGGAGACGTACGCTTTGTGCAGATCGACCTGACCGACCTGCGCTCACAAGCAGCAGCGGCGGAGCAGATACGATCACAAAGTGGATACCTGGATGGCCTGATCAACAACGCCGGCATCATTACCGACCATGCCACGGCGTCAAATGTGCACTTGGACGACCTGAGAAAAACCTTCGAAACCAACTATTTCGGCACCATCATGGTGACACAACACATGCTGCCACTGCTGCGCGCCGGCAGTAGCAAGGTGATCGTCAATGTCTCAAGCGGTCTTGGTTCCATGACCATGCATGGTGATCCGTCATGGCCATTTCACAGCACCACACCGCTGGCCTACAACTCATCGAAAGCGGCCCTGAACATGTTTACGGTGCTGCTCGCGAAAGAACTGAGAGATGAAGGTTTCAGGGTGAATGCCGTCAACCCCGGCTGGATCGCCACTGACCTCGGTGGGGCCAGTGCGCCCGGCACACCCGAGGAAGGCGCAGCAATCGCCGTGAAGTGCGCACTTGCAGGCCCCGACGGACCAACCGGCCTGTTTCTGACCACTGGCGGCGTCATCCCCTGGTAACACCTGCGGTTTGAATAGAACGGCAACTTACCGACCTGTCTGTGAGGCGTCTTTAACTCATCATTAACGACGGGAAATGAAATGAACAAGAAGTTTAGTGCAAAGTCGACGGCCGATGAGGTGTTGGTCCGGCGTTGATCTTAAGGGAAAGCAATTTCTCATTACGAGTGCGTCATCGGGCATCGGGCTTGAAACCGCCCGCTCACTGGTCTCTCATGGCGCCCACCCCGCTGCTGTATTCCATACCGCTCCCCATTTGATTGCAATCCGCAGGATGAGTCAAGCAAAGATTTGACCCCTTTTTTATTTTTTTGACAAGGAGCCTTTTAATGGGTGACCCCTTAAAATACTATAAGAAGCACCAAGCTGTGCTTGGCGCACCCAACGCTTAGCTAACCGGCGCGAGGCACGAGGGTCCGGTTGAGTGACAAGATAGAGAGCAGATTACGAATCTCGGAGCACCTCCTCAAAACGCGGCCACCCTGAGCCGCGCTCGACCAACGACTGCACCACGCACAGGAGCACTCTAAACCCGAATTCCGCAGACGAGCTCAAGCGCGCGTACTTTTCCTCCACCTCGGAATCCAAAGCTTCATTATGCATCGGGTGCGTCACCTCAAGGCCACCGTGGACCAAACTGCTTCGAAGATCGTACAATTTCCGCAGTTCCTTCTTGAGCAGCTTCGCTTCGTGTGAGTTCGGCTTCAAGAGAAGTCGAATCCGCTCCGTGAGAACGCGCAAATTCTCGCCAGCTCGCGTATCGAACAAAGTTTCAAGTGCATAAAAAATCCATATCACAACCATCGGTGAGAGGTCCATTCGGCTAATATGGAGCATTGCAAATAGCACTTTCTCCGTTGGATTTCTAGGGACCTGCGCTACATCGTCACGCACGCGGAAAAACCACTCCTTAACTGACTCTAATGGTAGTACCTTTGGTAGGGGCCACCTTTCGTCACGGCCATCGATTCGAGATAGGTCGAAGTAAAACTCGGAGGCATCGATCTTACCTGGTATACGCTTGTCTGCCGAATGCAATGAGGCTGTGTAGAGATTGAAACAGCCAGGAGCGGAAATATTCATGATGAGGAAAGCATCATATACGAAACTCTCAACCACGCTATCCACGGCCCTAAGAGTTGACGTTTTATCTTGGTCTGTCTCAATGGCTAGTCCGACCGGCACCTTGATCGGCTCAAATGAAAATCTTTCCGATACTCTGTAGGCTTCCGGCGTACCAGCAGCAGCATGTAGTGCTTCCATGGTCTCAAAGTGACTTCGCTGCGCAGCCAGCATTACCGTCCAATCAAACTCGACACTCACCTGTGCGCCAGCGTACTCGACCGAACGGATCCGCAGCTCGGAGCAGGCGCTGCTCCAGCACTTAATATTTTCGGAATCAATCTCCTGCCAGTGTTCGTCGGAGATGCTTCGGCCAGCACTGGGCAGAAAGAGAGTCAGCGTTTCAGTATCCACCACGTTCCCGTATTGTTCTCTAACAAGTTATTAACTGTACGGTATCGTCCAGCTAATACTCCTATTTGCGTTATTATCAATAAAGGCAATAAACGCGCCAATTTGCATTCTCATCTTTTAATAAGTTCAAAAATCCAGCGGACTATTTGCTTCTTTCGCTGTTTGCTCGGTAAGCAGTGAGTATAAATCATCGTCTTCTTATATCGCCCTAGCCAAGCGTGTCTAGATCGTACGAATATGATAATTTGCCTGTAAAAAATGTGTAACAAAAATGTGGCGCATGCAATTTAGAGCGCTTGGTTAATTTTGCCTGTCTTACGGCTCTTTTCATCGCACCTAGGCTTGAGATTCGTGCAGATGAACAGTCTGTGCTCCTTTGTGCCAAATACTGGCGCAAGCACATTCCTTCCAATCAACCACCAATTCTCAACAACCTATCCTCTTTTGGCTGTCCCTTCAAGCTATTTTAGCTGTTTCAACGTGTTACGTAACAGATCAAGAGGATAAAAAGCTATATACCCGCCCCTATTGCAGTCAATATCGAACAGAGATATCTAACTACGGTTTTTGATCTTTATAAAAGTCAAAAACCGGCTCACCACCTCCGGGTGCGGTGGCTGCCATACATAGTGGTCAGACAATCCGGTTATGATAACTGTTGCTGGCCTTGGCCTGTTTTTTTCTGGAAAGAGAATTCGGCAAAATAGAGGAGAGTCAGAGCAAGCAGGCTTGATTACATCACTACAGATTACTGATTAAAGCGTTAACGTCTAACCTGCCTAAAACAGTTGCGTATTAACAGCTCTTCCAATATATTCGGTTTCTGTGTGAACAATCGAAATATCTTAAACATGAACTTTGCCAGCGTCGCAAATGGCCCAATCTCCGGCAGCTTTTTATGAGCCCATGAACTTTAACAAGGAGTAATGTGAAAACCGTCGGTAACAAAACTATATATATCTTCGTCTCAATACTGGGCTTTTTCTTCCTCTCCACGCTTGTCTTCGTGTCACTTCTGGGAGAGAACAATAAAATTGATGCCACTGTCCATAACTATTTCAAGAATGTTCAGGCACAGGAGTATTTTTCCGAGGAAGACAACCTCAAAACCGTTGCCGACCTTGATGTTTTTGATATTGAGGGCGAATTTAGCGAAAATTGTTTTCTGCTCGAATTTGCTCTCTTGGAGAAATACGGGTTAATCGAATCTCAGGCCTACGATATCGTCCTGGAAAAGGATATCTTCTGGATTCCTTTTTCCGGTAATTCCTCGGTAAATGTCAGCGTTTCTCTTCATCCCTCCAGGAACTCATTCCGGTCATTCATAGAAGATGATGCCGTTGAGGTAATCAGCGGTTTATTTACGGTAAAAAAGATAAACGGGTTGTGGAGAATTGCATCGATCAATGTGAAAGACTCCGCCCTTCTCCCTTATGTGAAAAGTTTGAGAAAAGACCTGGTTCTGGAAAGTTATGTGAAAACCGCGGGAGAGAAACTCATAATAATGCCGGTAGAGATAGATACCGGCAACGCCACAATTTTTGAAAAACGAAAGTTGAGTTACATCTTCCAGAAGGTGAACCATCTCATTCAATCTTCGGAAAAATAGAGGGACTGCAGAGGAAGCCGGGGTTTCTACACCGTGATCATCTCCTCGACCCGTCTATCTATCTCTTCCAGCTCATCCTGCCGTCCTTCTTTTTTTAATTTTTTACGGAGCTCCTCCAGTTCCATGCGCAGCTGCGGAATCACTTCATCGCGTAGGTGATCGCGAACATCTTTACGGGCTTTTTCGAATTCATCGGCAAATTCCTTAACGGACTCTTCAAATTCCTTTACCTTCGGAGACTCCGGCACTTTCTGAACTTCGTTTTTAAATTCCCGCAGTTGTTCGGAAAGTTCTCCTAGTCTGTATTCCAGCTCCGAGTCGAGCTGTTGTGATGCCGCACCCAGAGATTCTCGCAGCCGCTCCAGGGCCTGACGCATTTCTTTTTCGGCTACTCCGGTGGTTTTGCTCAAATCACTTATGATTTTGTCAAGATAGCCGGATCCTGGGGAACCCTGCGCGATGCTGCCATCTTCCAGAACCCTGCCGCCTGATTTTTCCTGCAAAACGATAACGGCCATATCCTGTTGCGTTGTTGGATCGTTGCCGACAAAAAATTTCGAATCTTCCGTAGCCGCGTTTCTGAACTCCGGTTTTATGGTTAATTCGACCAGGTAATCTCCTTGCTTGGTATATGAAATTTCCCCTACCTTACCGATGTTATTTCCCTCGAAATACACGCCGTCATCCTGTTGCAGTCCTGATATTTCATCAAAACGAACCTGGATGGCTAAGGATTTATCGACACATCCCCAGGTCAACAGAAGCACCAGGAATATGGGAGCAAGGGTAAAAGAAAAAAAGAACCTTTTGTTCATGATTATTTCCTCCGCAATTACTTTAAGCCAGGTTCATCGCTTTTTCAGGACAGATTTCCTGGCAGCAGAAACAGGCAATACATGCAGCTTCATCCACTTCAGGAAGGCTGTCTTTCATGGTAAGGGCGACAACGGGGCACTGCTCGACACAGGCACCGCAGGCTGTGCATAGCTCGGGATCAGCTTTTGGTTTAACCTCGGCCCTGGCATTCATTAATTTCTGCATCTCACAGTTACCGGCGATGGCCTCACCGCCTAACGGAGGCAGCTTGAAATCAGGCAGGACATAAAAATCCCCATCGATCTGGATCTTCCCGGAATCATAATCACCAAGCCCGAAAGCCTTTGCCTTCTGCAGGAAACGCAGACGGTCCGGATCCAGGCCCATCATTCTGGCAACGACAGCATCCATGGCCACAGCGTTGTCCGCGGCAAGAACCAGGCCGATCTCCCGCAGATCGGGAGAAGCCGGACCATTGCCTTCCATGCCGACCACGGCATCCATGATAAAGAGATCGGGCACCCGCAACCGGAAAACCTCGACCACAACTTCATGAAAACGCTCCGGCGATCCGGCCAGTTTATGCAACCTGGCCTTCTGAGCACCAGGCAGGATGCCGTAGCTGTTTTTTATGGCTCCGGTCATGACCGTCAGACCATGCGTTTTAAACTTGGGCAGGCTGATCAGGATATCCGCATCCATGATCTCTTTTGAAACCCCGATTTCAGGCATGTATTCGGGATTAAAGGCAAGATTTTGCGAGGTATCGCCTAGATTTTTGTAATATCCTTTGGCAGCAGCCATCAACCCGGTCTTTGTAAAACTCTTTTCGTTGTCGCCATAATTAAACAAACCGGGATTGTCTCCAACTATAATCTCCTTTGGCGACATGTCCTCGACTTTCTCAATCACCGCACGCAATAGTGCCGGGTTGGTGACAATATGCTCTTCTGCGGTGGAAACCCGCAGCACATTAGGCTTGATGACGACTTTTTTTCCGGCGATATCCTGAGGGAAAAGCTCAAAGGCCCTGTCAACGGCTTTCCTGCAATTTTCATATGTTGCCGGGTGAATCATGACACGATGCATACTCCCCTCCTTGATGTTTAACTCGTTTGAGATTTTCTGTTTCATTATCATGGCTGAATAATTGTGATGGACTCGTAAAAAGTTGCCACTAAGCTCTGAGATGGCTAGATAAAAAAGTTCGATTTACAAGACGCCATCAATTTTAACCAAATCCGTTCACCTTGTAAACAAGCTGTCATTTCTTGACTTACATCATTTTTTCTACATTGAATCCATTTTATACTGCCCACAGATCAAACTTTTGTGTAGAGGACTAGAGAAAAAGAGAACGTTAACCATTTAAATATAAGAGGACTATCATGTCAGGATGCGGATGCGGCAGCGCCAACGGCGCGGGCGGCCCTTTTTCAAAAGGAAGAGAGTTGGTGGAATTTGTCTATAACGCTCATGGCGGAACCGTCAGGGATCAACCGATACGCCAGGGGCCCCTGCAGACACAATGTCAGGGATGCGGTGAACCTTTCGAGCTTCAGACCTATCTGGGGAAATGTCCGCAGTGCGGGGGAGTCCATGCCGTGGCTCCGATGAACCCCACTGCCGAAAATATCCAGTTCGGCGGTAAGGATTTTAATATCGAATAGCAGGTAAGTATCAGGTTTCTAAATCTCGTGCGGCTCAGTGCAGCTCATTTAACTGGGCCGCCGGGATGGAGTCCAATTCCCGCTGCGGGGTGCGGTAATATCATGGCCAAAGATATACTATCATCTATCATCCAAGACACCAGCCTCCTTGTTATTCAGATTAATGTTTGATGATTTTTTCCAGCTTCCGCTGATTTCACCGACAAACATAATTATAGTTAATATCTTTAATGCTGCATCCATGATCTCGGCTCCGAAAGGTTTTAATCAGAAAGTGCACCTTAATCAGCGGGAGGCTGGCTATGCCGCAAGTGAACTTAATAACCGAAATATTCCCCGAAAAAATACAAAGCTGGATAGAGGAAGATATCAATTTTCTTCTGATAGACACTCTGGCCCCTGAATACTACGAACGGGTTCACATTCCACAGGCACAAAATTGTTGCGTTTTTCAGGTAACTTTCCCGAATCGAATCGAAGAAATCACAACCGACAAACATACCCCCATAGTTCTCTATGGTGCAAACGCCGGCACCATGGACGCGCAGAGTGCCGCGGAAAAACTGCACAGGGCAGGATATGAAAATATATATATTCTAGCCGGCGGCATAGAGGGGTGGCGGGATGCCGGATTACCACTGCAGGGGGATGCGGCGGCTCTTGATGAGGAAACACAGCACCTGCAACCACTGCAGGACGGCAGATATTCGATCGATCCGACAAAAAGCAGCATTGTCTGGACAGGCAGGAATCCTGCCTCACGCCATTACGGCAACATTGTAATTTCCACCGGGGAGCTGCGGGTGAAGAAGAACGAGGTCTCGGGCGATCTGAACATAGACATGAACTCCATAACCAACATAAACCTGGAGGGCAATGAACTGCAGCCCGTTCTTATTGCCCACCTCAAATCCGATGACTTTTTCGATACCGATCTCTATCCCTCGGCTCAGTTTGAAATCAGCGGCTCGACTCCTCTTGAGGAAAACTATCGCACCTCTCCCAACTTCGGAATCCAAGGCCGCCTGAACCTCAAAGGGAAATGGGCAGATTTGATTTTTCCTGCCACCATCAACAGATTAGATGATGGAAGTCTGACCCTGGAGGCTCATTTTGATATTGATCGGACACGATGGGGGGTAATCTACGGATCGACGAAATTTTTCAAGCACCTGGGAATGCACCTGGTATTTGATCATATCAGCATCGAGTTGCGATTGGTTGCCGAAAAGAACAACTGAAACCAGTTGGCGGACACTACTTTATTCCGGGCTTTCATCAGCATCTCCTCCATCAAGGACGGCACGCAGAGCCGCTGCTATTTCCCGGAGGATAAAGGGCTTCATTACATACTTGCAGGCACCTATGGTCCTGGCTTTCTCCTCGTTAATCAGTTCACTGAATCCTGTACAGATTACCACCGGCATATTGGGCCGGTATTTTAAAATTTCTTTTGTGAACTCAGCGCCGTTCATCTTCGGCATGGTCATATCCGTCATCACCAGATCAAAGGAACTGCCGTGTCTCTTAAAAACTTCCAATGCCTCTATGGGACTCAGAAAGGCCGTGATGCTGTAGCCAAGCTTTTCCAAAAGTGATTTCTCGAGGTTGAGAACAATCTCTTCATCATCGACAAGCAGAATCCTTTCCCTGCCGCCAGGCAGAGGCTTGTTCCGGGTGGTAACATGTCTGCTGACACTCCCGATTATCTGTGGGAAATAAACCCTGAAAGTGGTTCCCTCCCCCGGTTCGCTGTAGGCACTGATATGCCCGCTATGCTCCCTGACAATACCATGAACGACGGCCAGCCCCATACCTGTGCCGCCGCTCTCACCCCTGGTGGTGAAATAGGGATCAAAAATTCGTTCAAGAACATTCCGGTCCATGCCTACGCCGGTATCGCTGATCTCGAGGACGACATAGGGACCGGGCTGCAGATGAAGGCGCCCCACCCGTATATCATCTTTATCAATCTCCGTTTGGATTAAATTGACACCGAGTGTTCCGCCCTTCTCCCGCATGGCATGATAGCCATTTGTGCAGAGATTCATGATGATCTGGTGCATCTGGGTGGGATCGGCCATAATATAGTCGTCATCGGTGAGAATATTCTCCCGGATCTCGATGGATGCAGGGATGGTCGAACTCAACATATTCATGGCTTCCCTGACGATCACGCTGAGCTGTACCGGCACGTTTTCATGTTTCTGCTGACGGCTGAATGTGAGTATCTGCCTGATCAGGTCCCGTGCCCTATGCCCGGCCTCCAGGAGTCTGGCCAGATCATCATGAACAGGACAATGTTCCTGCTTGCAGCCCTCGGCGATGTGCAGTTGGGCAAGATCGGTGTAGCCGATTATCGCAGTCAGGATATTGTTGAAGTCGTGGGCAATTCCTCCGGCAAGTGTACCGATTGCCTCCATCTTTATGGCCTGGCGAAGCTGTTCCTCAAGCTTGTCGTTTATCTTTTCGGCTTTTCTCCGCTCCGCCACTTCTTCAAGAAGTTCCCTGTTGGTCTTTTCCAGCTCCTCTATTCTCTGCTGCAGTTCGGGGTAATAGCTTTTGCGAATCGATTTTTCCCCTAATCCGATTATCTTGCTTCTCAGCAGGTCTCTGGTTTCCTGCTCAGAGGGCTTCTTCATAGATGACCTCGATATCCCTCACATCCGCCACTCGGGGATTGGTAACCATGCATGGATCTTTCATGGCATTGCGGGCCAGCGCCGGAATATCGGCAGAAACCGTACCCCTTTCCTTTAATCCGCCGATTATGCCGACTTCCTGCTTGAGCTGTCGGATCCGCTGCAGTATTTCATTTTTTATCGCCGGGGAGTCCATGGAATCGACAGGAACACCTATGGCCCGGGCAATGTTGCGATAACGCTCGGGAGCTTTGGGATAGTTATAGGCAACCACATGATCAAGAAGGAGGGCATTACATTCACCATGGGGCATATCAAGAAGACCTCCGCAACTGTGCGCCATAGCATGCACCGCGCCCAGGCTTGCATTGGAAAAGGCCAGGCCTGCCTCCAGGCTGGCAAGAGCAATTCTGCCGCGAAGCTCCATATTGCCGGGTTCCTGCAATACCGGCACCAGGTTTTCAAAAATAAGTGTTATGGCGTTGAGGGCGTGCAGATCGAGAATTGGAGCATGGGCCGTGGAGACATAAGCCTCGAAAGCATGTACCAGTGCATCTATACCGGTGCAGGCCGTCAGATAACCATCCATGGAGGCTGTTGCCGCGGGATCGATCAGGGCGACATCGGGCACCATGGTTTTGCTGACAATGGCAATTTTGATCAACTCTTCGCGGTTGCTGATTATGGCAAATTGAGAAACATCCGCTGCGGTTCCAGCCGTGGTCGGCAGGCAGATCAATGGTGGTCCGGGGATCTCCACATTGTCAATGCCTTCAAATTCCAGGATATGTCTGCGATTTGTGGTGACAATACCGATCCCCTTGGCGCAGTCCATGGGACTGCCCCCACCCACCGAAATTATCACATCACATGAATCGCTGAGATATTGCTCCGCGCCGGCCATAACCTCTTGGGCCCGGGGATTTGGCGATATGGCGGTGAACAGGGAAAAGTCGAGACCAAGAACCTTGAGATTATCAATAACCTGTTGGGTTATTCCGCTTTTGACAACACCTGCATCGGTGACGATAAAAGCCTTTCTGGCGCCGAAATTTCCGGCATACCGTCCCACCAAATCAAGTGCACCCAATCCGAATATAAACTCAGGGGCTACAAACTTTCGTAATTCCAGCATGGAAATCTCCTCAAACTCTCAGAATCCCCCGGTGGAGGATTTAGTCCAGTACCTATAATGTATCATCTCATATTATAGATATCATCAAGAAAATAAATTACTGAATTATAAAGCCTAAACCCTGGCGAATTATTGCCGATGTTATGTGGGTTGTCAACTGCCCATTGCCAGGCCTGATGGAGTCGTAAAAGCTCGATCGACATCGTTGTAGATGAAGCAATGGCGATTCGCCTACCTCATGTATCCCCAAATCACGCTTGAGGTGCTACGACTAGTATGTCCAGCTTTCTCAAAGTATTCGCTTATACAGACTACATCTCGGCAACCTCGAAGATTTTTTCCGTGCTCATCAAACCCGAGAGCCGCTAAAACGGGTATATGATTGTATTAACCAGTTAATTGTGCTATTCTTCTGCACCACCACGTTAGTTTCTCTTGACAAATCATTTTCTAAAAATATATTGATGTAGAATTTAATTAAAATCTTTAATAACCTCTTTCATTCTTTTTCCTCATGACACTATTTTATCGGATATCTATCATCCTTCTGGTCTGTATTGCCGCAGTCACACCCCCCCTTGTGTTCGCAGGCCAGGGAGATGAGGAATGGGTCTGGGATGCGGAGAGCGCCGTCGACTATGCTCTGCAAAACAATGCCGACAGCCGTATCGCCCTGATACGAATCGCCAGAGCCCAAGCGGCAATCGATCAGGCCGACAGCGCACTTTATCCCCGGCTGCTCCTCAATTCGGAATATGCTCAGACCGATAATGCTCTTTATTCTTTTGGCAATATTCTCAATCAGGGCTCTTTCGACAACTCCATCGATTTTAACGATCCAGGTAGAACAGATAATCTCCGCATCCAGGCCGAACTGCAGTATCGCCTCTATAGTGGAGGAAAAGTCCGTGCCGCCATCGCCCTTTCTGAACATGATCGCCAGAAAGTCATCGCCGATCGGGAAAGTCTTTTAAATCAGCTTGCCTTCGAAGTTGTCCGGGCATTTGAACAGATCGTTCTTGCCGAGGAAATGGTGGAAGCTCGCAAATCGGCACAAGATGCCATCAAAGCCTCACTACATGTTGCCAGGGCACGTTATGATGCAGGTGATCTGCTGCGCCGGCAACTTCTTGATCTCGAGGTCCAGGAAGCTCGAGCAGGAGAAGACCTGATTCTGGCCCGGCACACTCTGAATCTCACTCATCATGCCTTCAACAATCTGCTGGGAATTGCCGATGGACCGGTACAGATAGACAGAGAAAGCTCTTTTCAGCAGAGTATCCCCGAAATTGCTGATTATTCCGCCCGGC
Organism: Desulfobulbaceae bacterium; assembly: GCA_016278675.1. Taxonomy (GTDB): domain Bacteria; phylum Desulfobacterota; class Desulfobulbia; order Desulfobulbales; family Desulfocapsaceae; genus Desulfopila_A. The sequence goes on from JADQBJ010000049.1 coordinate 63,106, forward strand.
CGGAACTCAAGTCCATAGAAAGTGATATCGCAGCGGCCGGCGCTGCCATACAGATGAGCCGGGCCCAATACCTCCCCGAAATCGATGGATTTGCCGGCTACCAGCACGACACGGGGTTTGTCAGCGGCGATCACGGCAACTCATTGATTGCCGGGGTCAGACTGAAATATTTCCTTTTTGACGGAGGACGAAGGGATGGCGAGCTGGCCGAGAAAAAAATGCTGCTTGCCGAACTGGAGGAATTGCAAAGAAAGACGGAGCTCCAACTCAACTATGAATTGCAGCAGGCAAAACAGGAATTGCAGCAGGCCAGAGAACGAGTTGAAGTTACTAAAAAGATGATCAACTTTGCCAGGGAAAGTGCACGGCTGAGCCGGGCTCGTTTCAAAGAAGGCGTGATACTCTCTTCCGATCTCATAGATTCCGAAACACGACTCACCGACGCCCTGGTGCGGGCTTCCCGGGCTAATGCCCTGCATAAGATAGCCATTGCCAATCTGCGCAAGGTCGTTGGCCTGCCTCAATTTTGAAAGCTTATTCTACCATTGATTTTCATACTTAGATAACATGGAGCAGAAAATGGTCCGATACCCCAATAGTCATGGCACAGTCTTCTTCCTGCTGCTTTTTTTACTCCTTGCCGGCTGCAGCAGTGAGCAGGAGAAGGACAGTCAATCCTTTCCCGGCGGTGCGGTCACGGTGGAAACCCTTACCGTCGTCACCACGGAAGTGGCCGATCAAGTCGAAGTAATGGCCACCGTTCAGGCAGCCAGACAGGCAGTCATTTCCTCAAGAGTCAGCGGTAATATTATCGCTCTGGAGGTTACCTCCGGCTCCCATGTAACCAAGGGTCAGACATTGCTGCAGATCAGTGCCGAGGAAATATCGGCACAGCTGCAGCAGGCCCGGGCTCAGCTTGATCAAGCCTCCCGCAATCTTAGCCGGGAACGGAAACTGCTCGCACAGAACGCCGCCACGCCGGAAGCGGTAAAGCTCCTGGAAGATTCCCTGAAGATCGCCGAAGCCTCCTACCGGGAGGCTCGGACCATGCTGGATTACACCACCGTGACGGCACCTTTCGATGGTCTCATTACCCAAAAATTGGTGGATATCGGCGATCTGGCAACTCCGGGAAAACCCCTGCTGCATATTGCCGATGAAAGCAACCTGCAGATAGTGGCCGATATCCCCGAAAGTCTTGTCGCAAATATCACTCTCGGCATGGAAATGGAGACAAGCATCCCCGCAGCGCAGCTCAAGCTGAAGGGTACTGTTGTCGAAATCACTCCAATTGCAGATCCGCGCAGCAGAACGGTACCGATCAAGCTTGACATCAACGAACAGCCCGCTCTTCGTTCGGGCCAGTTTGCCAGGGTGATTCTTCCGGGAAACACCGTGGAAACAATTCTGGTACCACCGCAGAGTATCGAATCGTTCGGACAGATGGAAAAGGTTTTTCTTCTGGTGGATGGCAGAGCCAGACTGCGGCTGGTCAGAACCGGGAAACATTACGGACAGGAAGTTGAAATACTCTCGGGGCTCAGCGCCGGAGATAAACTGATAATCAGTGATGACAAGGGCTTGAGAGATTCTCAGCCCGTCAATACATTAGATCCGCAAGGTCAATGATGAAGAACGCAAATCCCCAGAAAACGGGCTTTGCCGGCATTTTTGCCGGAGCCTTCCTGCACTCCAAGCTGACCCCACTGGCCATAGTCGCCTCGCTTCTGCTGGGGGTGCTGGCTGTGATACTGCTTCCGCGTGAAGAGGAGCCGCAGATCAAGGTGCCTATGATCGATGTCCTGGTTGAAATGCCCGGCGCAACTCCAAAGGAGGTTGAAGAGCGGCTCTCCATCCCTATGGAAAAGCTGCTGTATGAGCTTCCCGGAGTTGAATACATCTATTCCACCTCAATGCACGGCAAGAGCCTCATAGTGGTAAGATTTTACGTGGGTGCCGATCTCGAGGAATCCATAGTTCGGCTCAATCAGAAACTGGAGACTAACTTTGACCGCATTCCGCATACGGTATCGCAACCGCTGATCAAACCACATACCATAGACGATGTCCCCATCCTTGCCGTCACCCTGCACAGTAATGAATATGACTCCTTTATGCTGCGCCGGGTGGCGGTACAGCTCGATGATTCTATAAAGAGCATCCGGGATGTTGCCGAAACCACGATAATCGGAGGGACCCAGCGTCAACTGCGGGTGCTTTTCGATCCATTACTCCTTAATTCCCGGAACTTGACTGCTACCGAAATCATTACCAAAATTCAGCAGGCCAACCAACAGTCCTTTTCCGGAAGTCTCAAGACCCTGAATACTGAAATATTGCTGCAGACCGGCCGTTTTTTCGCCGATGTGGAGGATGTGGAAAGGGTAGTAGTCGGAGTATTTGGCGGAAAACCGGTATATCTCAAGGATGTTGCCACCGTTATGGACGGTCCCGCCGATCCCGAGAGTTATGTTATTCATGGCGGCCGAAACACCCCATCGAGAGAGGCAGCCGTAACCCTGTCCATTGCCAAGAGACCCGGGGCCAATGCCGTTAGTGTCGTCGACGATGTACTCAAAAAAATTGAAGGCCTCAAGGGCAGTCTGATACCTTCGGAAATAGATATTACGGTAACCAGGGATTATGGTCAGACTGCTGCGGAAAAATCGAACGAGCTGCTTCTCCACATGGGTATCGCGGTCTTCGGCGTCGCCCTTTTAATACTATTCTTTCTCGGCTGGCGCGAATCAATCGTGGTCATGCTGGCCATCCCCTCGACCCTGGCCCTGACCCTGCTGGTCTTTTACCTCTACGGCTATACTCTCAATCGAATAACGCTTTTTGCCCTCATCTTCTCCATAGGCATTCTGGTCGACGATGCCATTGTCGTAGTTGAAAATATCGTGCGCCACCGGCGTCTGCCTGCCAATAACGACAAATCCTTTTCCACAATCGCCATCGAAGCCGTCGACGAAGTGGGCAATCCCACAATTCTTGCGACCTGGGCGGTAATAGCGGCGATTCTCCCCATGGCCTTTGTCGGCGGTTTGATGGGGCCTTATATGCGACCAATTCCCATCGGAGCCACGGCGGCGATGATCTTTTCTCTGCTCATCGCCTTTTCCATCACGCCCTGGGCGGCCGTCCACATTCTCAAGGGTAAAGTGTCCGGCAATCATGAGGGCAGCGATCATGACGTTCCCGACGATTTCTTCACCAGACTCTATCATGCGGTGATGGATCCGCTGCTTTCACATGGTTGGTGGCGTATTCTTTTCTTCGCCATAATTATCATTCTGCTGCTGTTGAGCATGTCGATGGTCTACTTCGGTCTGGTAAAAGTCAAGATGCTGCCCTTTGACAACAAGAGCGAATTTCAAGTCATTCTCAATATGCCCGAAGGGACTACGCTCGAACAGACCTCACGGGTTGCTTTGCAGATGTCCGAGGCCGTTGCCAAGGATCCTGCGGTGGACAACTATCAGATCTACACCGGAATCGCTTCACCCTATAACTTCAACGGCCTGGTTCGTCATTATTTCATGCGCAAGGGACCGGAGGTTGCCGATATTCAGGTAAATCTTCTGCCAAAAGATGAACGCAGCGACCAGAGCCATGATATCGCTCAGCGTATTCGTCCTGCCCTGGCTCTAATAGCAGAGCAGTATGGAGCGGCCGTGGCCGTGGCCGAGGTGCCTCCCGGCCCCCCGGTACTGCAGACTCTCGTTGCCGAAATCTACGGCCCGACGGAAGAAGCCCGCATAGACCTGGCAGAAGAAGTAAAGCGGATATTTGCCGAAACCGAGGGAGTGGTCGATATCGACTGGTTCAGGGAAGAGGAAAGACACAGAAAGATCATCACCATCGACAAGGAAAAGGCGGCTCTGAATGGGGTATCTGAAGAACTCGTTGCCGAAACCATTGATATCGCCGTCCGGGGCGCTTCCATTGCCCTGTATCACAAGGCCAGCGACAAAGAAGAAATCAACATCATTTTCGAGCTGCCAGAGTATCTTCGCGCCCGAATCGACTCTCTGCTCAATATCTCGGTACGCCCGGACATGTCTCCCGAATCAGCCCTGGTTCCGCTGCGGGAACTTGTCCGGGTTGAAGAAGAAAAAGTGGATCAGACCATCTACCGGAAAAATCTCAAACCGGTGATCTATGTTACCGGAGATGTGGCCGGCAGCGTTGAAAGCCCGGTATATGCCATCTTCGCAATGAATAAACGGATAAAGCAGTTAGAGGCGGAGCAGTTTGGCGGCAGGGCGGGAAATGTTGCCATATATAATCTCAACCAGCCCTTTATGGAGCATGAAGTAGCACTGAAGTGGGACGGGGAGTGGCACATCACCCTGGAGGTTTTTCGTGATCTCGGTCTTGCCTTCTGCGTAGTCATGATCCTTATTTATATGCTGATGGTGGGCTGGTTCAAGGATTACATCACACCCTTTGTGGTCATGGCGGCAATTCCCTTTTCACTCATCGGGATTCTGCCTGCGCATTGGGGACTGGACGCTTTCTTCACGGCGACTTCAATGATCGGCTTCATGGCCGGGGCCGGCATAGTGGTGCGCAACTCCATAATCCTGGTGGATTTTATCGAACTGCGCAGAGCACAGGGACAGGAGCTGGCCCATGCGGTCACCGAGGCCGGTGCGGTGCGTTTTCGTCCAATGCTGTTGACCGCTCTCGCCGTTGTTGTAGGGGCCTCGGTCATTCTTGCAGACCCGATTTTTCAGGGGCTCGCCATCTCCCTCATGTTCGGCGAAATCGCCTCACTTCTGGTAAGCAGGATGGCGGTTCCTGTTCTCTATTATATGGTAAAAAAACCCCGGGTAAGCAGATATCGAGTAGGGTGAGGTGAGTTCATAATTCTCACCTCATCCCTCTCACAGAA
>JADQBJ010000035.1:0-67004 GCA_016278675.1 Desulfobulbaceae bacterium
ATTAGGTGCCTTTTTTACGGCCGTTCAACAGGTCTAAATCCGACAGACTCCTAGAGATTTATTAAGTTTTATGCCGGTTTCCAGGGATAAGGCACTGATATTTCCTGAACCCGATTACCAATTTTCTACTCTGGTTGCACCAGGGGAGCAAGATCTTTTCGCCCTGTAAAATAATCATTATACCTTTTCATATTAATACAGGTCCCGTTCATTGTATCCTCTCTCTGTGGTGATTCGTTACATTCAGCGCCGGAACCAGTCATGAGAGTTTAATTGTTTTTCAGCGATCCGACATTATCGTTTCTGTAAAAGAAATTCTTGCCTGGATAAAAAATGGATAAGCCTGTCCTCATAAATCTCAAATTATAGAGCAGAGTATGCCACGAGCAATCTGGAAAGGTGGAATCAGTTTCGGGCTGGTATATATTCCGGTAAAACTTTACAGCGGAGCTTCGCGGCACGATGTCGATCTGAAAATGCTGCGCAAGGGCGATCAGTGTCCCATCAAATACACCCGAGTCTGTCAGGAAGACGGCAAAGAAGTGTCCTGGAGCGATATCATCAAGGGCCATAAAATCGATGATTACTATGTAACTCTGACGGACGAGGATTTTAAAAAGGCCAGTCTGGGAAAAAGCGACAGCATCGATATTCAGGAGTTTGTCAAAACCGAGGAAATCAACCCGCGTTATTTTGAAAAACCCTATCTGCTGGAACCGGAGAAAGGGGCGGGAAAGACCTACAACCTGCTGCGAAAGGCAATCCGCGAATCGAAAATGGCCGGCCTGGCGAAGTTTGTGATGCGCAACCGTGAGCATCTCGCCCTGCTCATGGCGGACGAAAAAGTGCTGTATCTCATCCAGATGCGTTTTCATGACGAGCTGCGTCAGCCTGACGATCTGAAAATTCCCGACGCCGCACCCTCCAGGGAGGAACAGGACATGGCCATAAAGATCATAGAAAGCATGAGCACGTCCTTCCAGCCTGAAAAATTCAAGGACTCCTATCAGCACACCCTCAGGGAGATTATCAAAGCCAAAAGTGAAAACAGGGAGATCAGTACCGAGCAGGTCGAGGCTCAGGAATCTGCGGTACAGGATTTAATGGAACAACTGAAAAAGAGTCTGGAGAAGACCGGCTGATACCAGGCTGATCTGCCCTGCGACACTTTCGTGATTGATCGGTGCAAGGTTCGAACGGTTTGAAAAATGGAGAAACTACACGACTACGCCCAGAAAAGAAACTTTGCCGAAACTCCCGAACCACAGGGGACCACCCTGGAGCCGCAGGAAAAGAACCGTTTCGTCATTCAGAAGCATATGGCACGGAGGCAACATTTCGATCTGCGCCTGCAGATTGGGGATGTGCTGGTGAGCTGGGCCGTTCCCAAACAACCGGTCAGCGATCCCGAAATAAAGCGCCTGGCCATCAAGGTCGAAGATCATCCCCTCGATTACATCCACTTCGAGGGCACCATACCCAAAGGCAATTACGGCGCCGGTACGGTAATGGTCTGGGATCTCGGCTATTACTATATCAATGATGGCCGGGATTTCCCCACTGTCGAAGCGATGCAGCATAAACTGCAGAAGGGAGCGCTGAAGCTCTATCTGCAGGGAGTCAAGCTCAGGGGGTTTTTTAATCTGGTCGAGCAGAAAAGCAGCACAAACAATGAATGGTTTTTTATGAAAGCCGGGTCTGCCGCCGGGGAGAATGATTTTGAGAACAGAAGCGCCCTGACCGGACGCAGCATGGAAGAAATCGCGGGTTCGGACATGCAGTGGGACAGTAAAAAAACCCGCCCGAAGAAAAAGAGGGCAAGCAGCGAACATTCTGCTTCGGCAGCCAAGACTGATTTTCCGGGATACATTCAACCGATGCTGGCAACTCTCACCAAGACCCCTTTTTCAAAGGAAGACTGGCTCTACGAATTAAAGCTCGACGGCTACAGGATGATCGGCTCCAAAAAGGGTGATGAAGCCAGACTCCTCTCCCGCAATCAAAATCAATATACCCACATCTATCCGGTCATTGCAGATGAGCTCTCCTCCCTGAATGCCGATTTTATCATCGACGGCGAGGTGTGTTATATCGACAGCCGGCAAAAAGCAAATTTCCAGAAACTGCAGAATTACGACCATGAGCAGGACCATCTTCATTATTATGTCTTTGATATCCTCTGGCTCAACGGTCATGATCTGCAGATGGTGCCCCTGCGTGAACGGAAAAAAATACTGAGCGTCCTTCTCGCCGATCCTCCCGCCCATATTCACTACCTCGACCATGTCGAAGAGAATGGAGAAGCTTTTTTTGCAGAAATCCAGGAGAACCAGCTCGAAGGCATCATCGCCAAACGTGCCGATGGACCTTATGCTTCGGGAAGCCGTTCAAAGGACTGGCTCAAGATAAAAACCGGCTATCGGCAGGAGATGATTATCTGCGGCTTCATTCCCTCCGAAAAACAGAGCAGGGCCTTCAGTTCCCTGGTTTGCGGGGTCTATGACGGCGGCTCTCTGGTGTATACCGGCCGGGTAGGCACCGGTTTCAGCGAAAAGGTGCAGCAGAATATCAATGCGGAGCTGCATGCACTGGAAACGGAAAAGATAGAAATTGAAAATGCGCCCTCAACCGGAAAAATACGCTGGGTTCAGCCCCGACTGATTGCGGAAATAGAGTTCGCCGGCTGGACCAACGAAGGGATAATGCGTCATGCCAGCTTTCTTGGGCTGCGAACCGATAAGAAACCGGAAGAAATTCAGTTTGAACAAACAGTTGAACCCGTCCAGTCTACCTCGAAAGTAAAACTGACCAACCTCTCAAAAATATTCTGGCCCGAGGAGGGCTATACCAAAGAGGACGTCATCACCTACTACCGTGATGTGGCGCCGGTGATCCTGCCTTACCTGAAAGATCGTCCGCAGTCGCTCTACCGAACGCCCAACGGCATTCTGGAAAAAGGCTTCTTTCAGAAAAACGTCAGGGAAATTGCCCCTGACTGGGCTGATACCATTGAACTGACGAGCAGCAAAGGCAAGAAAGTGGAATACCTGCTCTGCCAGGACGAGGATACCCTGCTCTATATGGCCAATCTGGGATGCATCGAAATCAATCCATGGAGCTCATCGCTGCCGCAACTGGATAACCCCGATTTCATGATTTTCGACCTCGACCCGGTTGAGGTTGAAATGAACAAGATAGTCGAACTGGCACTTGAGTTCAAAAAGCTGTTCGATCAGCTCGGCCTGCCCGCCTACTGTAAAACTTCCGGTTCCAGAGGCCTTCATCTCTATGTGCCTGTTCAGCAGGAGTATTCCTACGCCCAGGTCCAGGATTTCGTCAAGCTCATCGAGACCCATATACATCGCCAAAACAAGGAACTGACCAGCCTGGCGCGCTCCCCGGCAGCCCGCCAGGGCAGGATTTACCTCGATTACCTGCAGAATGCCAGGGGCAAGACAATGGCCTCCGTTTACAGCATCCGGCCTCGTCCGGGAGCACCGGTATCCGCTCCGGTTGAATGGGAAGAGCTCAACAGCAATTTCGATCCCGGCAGATTCACCTTGCGCACCATGCGCCGGCGTCTGGACAGCAAAGGGGATGTCTGGGGCTCCTTATTCAATCACCGGGTCGATTTGCAGAAGATCCTGGCAAAACTTGCGGAATAAGCTGGTCTCCCTGTTTATGAGAGTTCTCTCCTAAAAACGGCTTTTCTTTTTCTGATTACCCCTGAAACTCAGCATTTTCTGGCCCAGGCCGGGACTACTCTTTTCATCGGGACGCCATAAACCCGTCCATGGGGGCTTCGCTGCAGCCGTCCGGGCTGCAGAGACCCGTGAAAGAGCAGTCCCGACCTTGAGCTGAGGATTAAGGGTAATCAGGTTTCTTTTTGCCGCCGTTAACGACCTGTCGGTCTGAAGATTGCCGCATGAGTACATAGCCGATGGAAGCGATGGCAAGAGTAATGACAAAAAAATGCGTGAACATATCCTTCTGAATGGCTCCCCAGATGATGTAGAGCGAGCCGCATCCCGCAAAAAACGGGGCGCCATAGCGGGCAAAGGGCCCAAGGTCGGTGAAACTTCTTATCACCCAGATATAGATGGCGATATAAATCACATAAAGAAAGGCGATGGGAAGCTCGGAAATATCCATGAAGCTTCCCCACCATCCGGCAAAGTTGCCGTACCAGATCATCAGCCAGAAGGAAGACAGCAGGAAGCCGAGGATGCCCGAATTGAGTGTGCTGTTGGTGCGGATGTTGACGGCTCTGAAAAATTCCGGCCGAGGCCCAAGTCCTCGCATAGCGATGGCGAACATGCCCCTGACCGAGCCCATTATCAGACCATTGAGGGTGCCAAGACAGGAAATTACCACGAAGACCGTCAAAAGCGTTCCCCCTATTCTACCGAATATCAGTGATATGACCTGTACTGGAGCATTATCTCCGGCAGCAATGACCTGCTCGTTGGAAAGCACTCCCGAGATCCCGAGGTAGTAGAGCATATAGACGGCGGCCACGATCATGGTCCCTGTCACCAGCGCCTTTGGCAGGGTCTTTTTGGCATTTTTAATCTCGGCATTGATGGAAGTGGCAATAATCCAGCCTTCGTAGGCAAAGGCAGTTGCCAGAGTAGCCACCGCCAGTCCGCCGCCCTCTGAAACGCCCTCGGCGCTGCGGACGAAGCTGTGGACGGTCTGCCCACTGAGAATACCGGAGATTCCACCGATAACCGCTACCAGCCCCAGGGGCACCAACTTGATGATCGTTGCCGAAACCTGCCACATTCCGGCCAGAACTGGTGAAAGAAGATTAACCAGGAAAAAAAATATCAGATAGAGAGATGCCAACAGCCAGACTCCCTTCTCAAGTCCCAGCAGACCTATACTGTAATTGGCGGATACCCAGGCAAGCACGGCCACCAAAGTGGGATAGTAGATGAAGGTCATAAACCAGGCGACCAGATAACCGCCTTTCTCGCCGTAGGCCTCTTCAAAATAATCGACGACCCCGTTGATCTTTTCAATTCGCGCCCCGATATTGGCAAAGACGTAGGCGGTGACTATCATGATTGACCCGCCGATCGCCCAAGCCAAAAGGGCAGTGGGAAGGCTGCCGCCCGAAGCCTTGAGAACATCATCTGCCTTGAAAAAGACACCTGATCCTATCACGATTCCGACAACCATGGCGGTCGCCGTCCAAAAACCATATTTTCGCTGCAGATGATCCATATTACCACCGGATTTGCCGTTCTAATGTTTGCTGATACCAAAATATTTTTCAGATTACAGAAAGAGCCTTTTATTTTTATTCCACTAAATAGTCAAGAAGATATTGTACTGGTCCAGCAGGCTTGAACCGTCCCGTGGCCTGGTCCTAAGATTTGGCCCGTGTAAATCAGTTGATCTTCAGCTCAAGGTCGGTTGCTCTTTTCACGGGTCTCTACAGCCCGGATGGCTGCAGTGAAGCCCCCATGGACGGGTTTATGGCGTCCCGATCCAAAGAGCAGTCCCGCCCGGGTCCAGAAAATGCTGAGTTTCAGGGGTTATCAGAATGATTTTTAGAAAACTGCCTGAATATGATATAGTGGTAAATATTGATACCCATTATTAAAAACATGTCTAAGAGTATTATGCTGCCAAAAAAATATAGTGATTTCCGGAGAGCTATTGCCCGCAAGATCCCGGAAAAGAATATTATCACAGATCCGCTCAAGAGAGTCGCCATCGGAGTCGACGCCAGCTTTTACCGTCTGGTTCCCCAAATGATAGTTGACGTTGAAAATGAGAAGCAGGTCCGGATCATTCTGCAGGAAGCCCGCAGGCGTAGTCTGCCCGTGACTTTCAGGGCTGCCGGCACAAGCCTCTCGGGTCAGTCGATCACCGACAGTATTCTCGTGCGTTTGGGCAGGGGCTGGGACCGCTGCCGAATATACGACGAGGCCCGCCTCATCCAGGTTCAGCCTGGTCTCGTTGGCGGTCTTGCCAATCACCAACTTGCGGTATTCGACCGCAAGATCGGCCCGGACCCGGCGTCCATCGACAGCGCCAAGATCGGTGGAATTCTTGCCAACAATGCAAGTGGCATGTGCTGTGGCGTCGAGCAGAACAGCTATCAGACCCTGGAAAGCATTCGTCTGATCCTCGTGGACGGCACCGTGATCGACACCGGAGACAACAAGAGTGTCGATGATTTCAGAAAAAGCCATGCATCACTGCTCTACGGCCTGACGCGCATCAGGCAGCGGGTTCTGGAAAACAGTGAGCTCACAGGTCGTATCAGACATAAATTCAAGATCAAGAATACGACCGGTTACAGCCTGAACGCACTCATCGATTTTGAAGATCCCCTAGACATCATGGCGCACCTGATGATCGGTTCCGAAGGTACCCTGGCCTTTATTGCCGATGCGGTCTATCGTACGGTCATCGAGCATCGGCACAAGGCGAGCGCGTTGATTCTCTTCGCCGATATGAAGGAGGCCTGTCGGGCCATCCCACTCCTGCGCCGGCAGCCGGTGGCCGCTGCCGAACTGATGGATCGTGCCGGCCTGGCCTCGGTCGAGAACAAACCCGGCATGCCGGAATTTTTGAAAACACTCGACCAGAGCATAACCGCTCTACTTGTCGAGAGCCGGGCCGATGATCCGCAAAAACTAGCCGGGCAGATCGAGCAGATCACCTCCTGCCTCGCCGACTTCAAAACCGTCATGCCTATCTCTTTTACCACTGTGGTTGAGGAATACCAGAACTTGTGGAAGATCAGAAAGGGCTTGTTCCCAGCTGTTGGCGCGGTCCGCAAAACCGGGACAACAGTTATCATAGAAGACGTCGCTTTTCCAATAGAAAACCTGGCCCGGGCGGCTTTGGAACTGCAGGCATTATTTAGAAAATACCATTACAATGAAGCCATTATTTTCGGTCACGCTTTCGAGGGCAACCTGCATTTCGTTTTCACCCAGGATTTTTCGATAGAAACCGAGGTGATCCGATACCGTGATTTCATGGCCGAAGTTGTGGAAATGGTGGTTACCACCTACGACGGCTCATTGAAGGCGGAACACGGCACCGGCCGGAATATGGCTCCTTTTGTCGAAAAAGAATGGGGCACGGCGGCCTTCGAGCTGATGAAAGAGATCAAGGAGCTTTTCGATCCGGACACTCTGCTCAACCCCGGTGTTATCATCAACGAGGATGCCGAGATCCATATCAGGAATCTCAAGCCGTTGCCCGCAACCCACGAAGTCGCCGACAAGTGCATCGAATGCGGTTTCTGCGAGCCGGTCTGCCCATCACGGGATTTGAGCTTCACCCCGAGACAGCGCATCGCCGGGCGGCGGGAGATCAGCAGAAGACTGGCGGCGGAAGGAAGCAGCAGAGAGCTCAAACGTTTTTCGCACCGTTATCAATATCCCGGTCTGGATACCTGCGCGGCGGATGGTCTGTGCGCCACCCGCTGCCCGGTCGGCATCGATACCGGAAAAATGGTCAAGGCTCTGCGCGAGGAAGCGCACGGCTGGCCGGCAGAATCAATTGCAGGTACCGTCGGATCCCATTTTGATATAGTGGCGAAGACGATCAGCCACACGCTCGATGCCGTTAATATCGCACATAAATATACCGGTACCACGTTCATGGAACAGGCCTCGGTACTTGCCAGAAAGGCCACTTTCAACCGCCTGCCTCTGTGGAACCGGGAAATGCCTTCCGGCGTCGCAAAAATTGAAACAAAACCGGTTGATTGTACCAATCCGCTCCAGGTCGTCTATTTTCCGAGCTGTGCCAGCCGGGCAATGAGCGGTCCGTCGCGAGCGGAAACCGGGCTCGACGATCTGCCGAAAAAGACGGCATCCCTTCTGAAAAAAGCCGGCTACGAAATCATCTATCCGGAAAATCTTGATAATCTCTGCTGCGGGCAGGCCTTCGAAAGCAAGGGTTTCCTCACAGAGGCTGACCGGAAATCCCGTGAACTCTCGGACCGACTGCTCGATGTGTCCAGGAATGGCGCCCTTCCGATCCTCTGCGACACCAGCCCCTGCCTGCAGCGTATGCAAGCCACACTGGATGAACGCCTCGAACTCTATGAACCGATTGAGTTCGTCCTGCGCTTTTTGATGGACAAACTCTCATTTTCACGTAAAGACATCAGGATTGCCATCCACCCCACCTGCAGCACCAGGAAAATGGGGCTCGAAAACAGGCTTCTTGAACTCGCTCACGCCTGCGCCACCGAGGTCGTCTGGCCGGAGGACATCTACTGTTGCGGCTTCGCCGGCGACCGGGGGTTTAATGTCCCCGAGCTTAACGAAACCGCCCTGCACGGGCTGGATGAGCATGTCTGCACCTGTGATGCCGGTTACTCGACCAGCAAAACCTGCGAGATCGGCCTGGCGCTGCACAGTGGCATCCCGTACCGCTCGATCCTGTATCTCGTGGATGAAGTCACCGGACCCAAGTGGGAATAGAATCCATCACTAATCAAAATACCTGGTAAAACCGCCCACCTCTTCCCGGGGAGTGCGGTAGCTGTTTACCAGGGCATGCTTTTCCTCATAGCCCAATGCCATACCGCAGAGCAGGATGGTATCCTGCGGATAGCCCAGAATTTCCTTCACCAGTGTCGCATAGCCGCTGAGGGCGGCCTGAGGGCAAGTGGCCAGTCCTTCTTCCAGTGCTGCCAGCATGACCGATTGAATAAACATGCCGCAGTCCATATACGAGCCGATGGCAAGAGAGGGATCGAGAAAAAAGAAGAGCATCACCGGGGCGTCGAAGCCGCGATAATTGGCCTCCCACTGCCTGAGTCTTCCCTGACGGTCCTGTCGTTCGATACCCAGGGTTTCGTAGAGCTGCATGCCGCAGGCAATGCGGCGTGCCTTAAAAGGTTGCTGCCATTTTACCGGATAATAGTCATAATCGCGGTCCTCCGGCTCTCCGGCGCGAAAGGCCGACAGTAGTGCATCGATGATTCTGTCCCTTGTCTCTCCTACAACCACGGCCACCTGCCAGGGCTGGGCGTTTGCCCCCGACGGGGAATAGCGTGCCGTCTCGAGAATAGCATTGATACTCTCCCTGCTCACCTCTTTTTTTTGGTAGGCCCGAATAGATTTACGCTGCCTGATTGCTTCGGAAATATTCATACGCTCCTTTCATTGGATGGTTAAACTCCTTCACCATTTCTCCTGGAATCACTGCTGCTCTGCTTATAAATTTATCATAAATTTCTTTTCCTTTACAGTATAGTCTGCTCACAAGTGAATACAGGGGGCTCTCCTTCAACTATTAAATTTGGATTGAAGAGTATTTGGGTTCAGATAATCTGCCATAAAGATGAACACATAAAAGCATTCGTGATACTGCAGCAAGTACGGATCGTCCAAAAGCAATTGATTTCAGCCCGCCAAAAGTTATAATAGCACGATGAGATCCATCACCATTTCAATTAACCTTCTTTTTTTGTTGACAATTCCATGCTGGAAAGTCTTTTTTTACCGCAAAGCGTCGCCATTATAGGGGCATCGAGGACTCCGGGAAAGGTTGGCCACGATATTCTTGCCAACCTGGTCAAAGGAGGATTCAAAGGCACAATTCTGCCCGTCAATCCGGCCGGAGGAACAATGTTCGATCTGCCGGTCCTGCGCAGCCTCAGAGAGTTTGACGGCGAAATAGAACAGGTCATTGTGGTGGTGCCTAAAGACCGTGTGCTCGAAGCAGTCAAGGATGCCATGGCCAAAAAAGCCGGAGCGGTCGTGCTCATTTCCTCCGGATTCAAGGAAACCGGCAAGGCCGGACGGCGCCTTGAAGAGGAAGTCGCCAAAATCTGCAAAAGCCACGGCGCCCGACTTCTGGGTCCTAACTGCCTGGGTCTGCTCAACACCCAGAACAATCTGAACGCCTCCTTCGCCGGCAGCATGCCTGCCCGCGGCAAGATCGCCATCTTTTCTCAATCGGGCGCACTCTGCACCTCCATGCTTGACCTGGCTGAAGGCCGCCGCCTGGGAATCTCCAAGTTGATCAGTATCGGCAACAAGGCGGATATCAACGAGAACGACCTGCTCTCCTATCTCGCCGATGACAAGCAGACAACGGTTGTCACCGGATATCTGGAGAATATCATCTCGGGCGATACCTTTATCAAAACCGCCGAAGAGGCCTGTATGAAAAAGCCGGTGGTGCTGCTCAAATCAGGGACCACTGCGGCAGGACAAAAGGCTGCAGCCAGCCACACCGGAGTCCTGGCCGGCACCGATACCGCCTATGGCGCGGCCTTCAAGCGTTCCGGGGTAATCCGGGCCGATACCTTTGAAGCCCTCTTTGATTACGCCACGGCGCTTTCCATGCAGCCTCTGCCCAAGGGAGACAGGGTATTGATCATCACCAATGCCGGCGGGCCGGGAACCATGGCTGCCGATGCCGTTGAACACTGCGGCATGAGGGTGGCCGATCTTGCATCCAATACCGCAACAGCGCTGCGCGACAAGCTTCCCGAGGGCGTCAGCATCGGCAACCCGGTCGATGTCCTGGGCGATGCGCCGCCGGAGCGTTACCGGGAGGTCCTGCGCACCGCCCAGAATGACGACAGCGTGGACGCCATTATCATCATCCTCACTCCTCAGGTGATGTCCAATCCCAAGGAAACGGCAAGGGCCATCGCCATGGAAATCGACGGCAGCAAACCGGTTCTCGCCTCCTTTATGGGGGGCAAGGACGTCATGCCCGGCAGACTCGAGCTGACCGCGGCGGGGCTGCCCGATTACGAGTCTCCCGAGCGAGCCGTCGGCGCCCTCAAAGTAATGCACGAATATGAAACCTGGCTGCACCGGCCACCGCGAATGGTTACCCGTTTTCGGGTCAACAGAAGGCGGGTGGAGCGCATCATTACCCGCAGCAGGCGCTTCAATATTCTGCAGCTCAATGAGGTGAAGTCCAAAAAAATCCTGCAGTCTTACGGTTTCAACGTACCCGACGGCAGGCTGGTAACCGATGCCGAAGAAGCGGTTGAACAGGCGCGCCGCACCGGCTTTCCGGTAGCCATGAAGATTGTCTCACCGGATATCGTTCACAAAAGCGACATGGGCGGGGTTAAGCTGAACCTTACCACCGCACAGCAGGTCAGGGACGGATTTGACCTGATGATGATTCGTATTCTGCAGCAGGTTCCCAGTGCCATCATCGAAGGTATCTATGTCGAAAAGATGGTGGATCCCGGACTGGAGGTAATTATCGGCGTCAGCAGAGACCCGCAGTTCGGTCCCATGCTGATGTTCGGTCTCGGCGGCATTTTTGTCGAGGTGATGAAGGATGTCACCTTTCACCTGGCCCCCATCACTCAGGATGAAGCCATTCATATGCTCAAATCCACCAGGTCCTATAACATTCTCAAGGGCAAGCGGGGCCAGAAAGGCGTCGATATCGTCGGCATCGCCAACGGCCTCCAGCGTATAAGCCAGTTGACCACCGACTTCCCCCAGATCATCGAACTCGACATCAATCCTTTTATCGTCGGAGAAACAGGAACCGATCCGGTGGTCGCCGACGGCAGGATGACCCTTTTATCGGCCGATAAAAAAATTATTATCTGAAGAAATCACGAGCATCTACGGGAAAGAATAAATGGCAATGGATTACGATACTAACTGGCAGGACCGCTACAGGGAAATGGTGAGTTCGGCCAAAAAGGCGCTGAAGCAGGTGCGTTCCGGCAACAGGGTTTTTATCGGGACCGGCTGCGGTGAGCCCACCGAACTGGTCAAGGCGCTGACGGCCAGGTCATCTGAACTGGCCGATGTCGAAATTGTTCAGCTCTTTACCAAGGGCGATGCGCTCTATGCCCAGAAGAGTCATGCGCAGAGCTTCACGGTCAACTCCTTTTTTATCGGGCAGAACGTCCGGGCCATGATCCAGGAGGGGCTGGGCAGCTACACCCCGATCCTCCTCTCCAATATTCCGCAACTTTTCTATTCCGGCCAACTCCCTCTTGATGTCGTTCTGATCCAGGTCACTCCACCTAATGTCAACGGCAAGGTCAGTCTCGGCATTTCCGTGGACATCGTCAAAAGCGCGGTGGAAAACGGCTCACTCATCATCGCCCAGGTCAACCCGCAGATGGTATGGACCATGGGCGACAGTATGGTCGATGTGTATGATCTCGATATCCTGGTGCCGGCTGATGTACCGCTTATTGAAAGAGAAGAAGAGGAACTGGGGGAGATCAGCCATGCCATCGGCAAAAACGTCGCTACCCTGATTCCGGACAATGCCACCATCCAGTTCGGTCTCGGCCGTACTCCCGGTTTTGGCCGTATTCCCCACGCGGCTATTCCCTACCTTTTGGAAAAGAAAAATCTCGGCATTCATTGCGAGATGATCACCGACGCCATAATAGAGCTCATTGAAGCCGGCGTTGCCAACGGCAGCAGAAAAAGTACGGACAGGGGCAGGATCGTCACCAGCTTCTGCATGGGAACAAAACGGCTCTACAATTATGTCGACAACAATCCTCTGTTCTGCTTTCGACCAACGGAATATGTCAACGACTTTCATGTCATCAGCGAACAATCGAAGATGGTGGCCATCAACGTCGGTCAGGAGATCGATCTTACCGGACAGGTCTGCACGGACGCTGTGGACGGCAAGTTCTACTCGGGGATAGGCGGGCTGGTTGATTTCAATCGCGGGGCGGCACGCTCGAGAAACGGCAAGACCATTATCGTGATCCCCTCCGCCAGTCTCGATGCCAAACGATCCAGGATAGTCGTACGCCTCAGCCCCGGCGCCGGTGTCTCTATCACCCGCGGCACCATTCACTATGTGGTTACCGAGTACGGCATCGCCTATCTGCATGGCAAGTCGGTACAGGAACGGGTTATGGCGCTAATCTCCATCGCTCATCCGAATTTTCGCGAACAGCTCTTCAAGGCGGCGGTTGCTGCTCATTATATCCGTCCGGAAATGGCGGATGTCACCACCGGATTCATGGTCCCACGGGATGACTTAATGCGCTCCACCATGCTGCTCAAGGATGGCACCCAGGTCTATTTCCGCTCTGTTCAGCCTACCGATGAACCACGGATGAAAGATCTTCTCTACGATCTCTCCAGGGAAACCGTATATTACCGTTTCATGAGCCAGCAGAACAGATTTACTCATAAGCAGATCCAGGATTTCGTCTATATCGATCACCGCAAGGATGTGGCTATCGTCGGAACGGTGCCGGAGGCCCATGGAGATGATATCATCTGTGTCGGCAGATACTACCTCGATGAGGAAACCAACAGGGCGGAAGTTGCCTTTATCATTCGTGATGACTGGCAGAATAAAGGTCTTGGGACCTATTTGTACAGACATATGGCCGAGATTGCGAAACGCAATGGTATCGCCGGTTTCACGGCGGAGGTGCTGCGCAGCAATAACCGCATGCAGACCATTTTTATCCATGCCGGACATAAGGTTTCCCACACCCTTGAGAAGAACGCCTACAGCTTCATAATCGACTTTTAGGCATGGAGGTCCTCGGGAAGACAAGAATTTGTATTTACTTGAGAAGTCTTTTTTAATAGAACGGCGGACTGAGACTGGCTTTTTTCTGAATAACACTTCTGGACAAGGCTTTGGCAATCACTATACTTTAACTGCTCTTTAATACTTTTAATGGTTCGCGATAAGCGCAGACTTGGAGAAAGCTCGAGTCCATCACTTTTGATTCCGCCCATAGGCAACAGTCTTAATTTTTATCCCGACGAAATAATGCTTCATGGTTTTCCACCCATATCAGGCCCTGCCTGCCATACACTCATTCTCGGTTCCATGCCTGGCCGGGATTCGCTTGATGCCAGCCAATACTATGCCCATAATCGAAATGCCTTCTGGCCCATCATGGGGGAGATCTATGGCGCTACGCCGTGGCTCTCCTATGACCAAAGGAGGCAAACCCTGGTGGAAAACGGGATCAGCGTCTGGGACGTAATTAAGAGTTGCCGGAGAAAAACGAGTCTTGATTCAGCCATTGAGGAGGAGTCGATCGCGGTCAATGATTTTGAGAATTTTCTGATAGATCACCCTCTGTTGACCCGGATTTTTTTTAATGGCGCCAAAGCGGAACAGAGCTTCAAGCGCTATGTCGGTCATCTTCTCTGCACCCACGATTTCAGCTACCTGCGGCTGCCTTCGACTAGTCCCGCCAATGCCCGCATGAATTTCCAGCAAAAGCTCCTGGCATGGCGTTCGGCACTGGAGTGAATCTCTGAAATTGTTCTCCTATTCTCTTTTCTTCCTGGGCAGAAGAACGGAGGCTATGCCTTCGCAAACCACAACCCCTCTTTGATTGATGCAGGTGGTTTTGAGCCTGGCTGATTTTCTTTTGGGCCCGATTTCGAGTATTTCAGCCGTGGCGGTAATGGTGTCTCCAATACGGATCGGCGCGGTGAATTTCAGGGACTGCTCCTGATATATGGCTCCGGGGCCGGGCAGCTTCATAGCCATGACCGCACTGATAAAGCCTGCTGCCAGCATGCCATGGGCGATTCTGCCGCCAAAGGCGGTGCGGGCGGCATATTCCTCATCAATATGAACCGGGTTCATGTCACCGGTGATGCCGGCATATTGATAGACATCCGATTCACTTACGGTTTTTGAAAGGCTGGCCGAATCACCAACCTTCAGCTTTGATATATCAAGGTATTGGTAGAGCATGATGTTGATAGTCTTTATGTATTTGTCTGTTGCTTCCTCAGCGTTGCGAACCTGATCCTGCTTGTCCAACTCAGCTGGGTCAGGCCACTATCTCCTTTCGAAGATATCCTCCACCCTGTCCTGCAGAACAGTCAAGGTATCGCTTTCCCGGGGAGCGCGGACAAAGCCGTCCCGTGCCTTGATGCTGCACTTCCTGCAGCAGGAAAAAGGTATACAGAACCCGTGGAGATGCTGGTGCAGACCTTCGGCGACGACCTCGGAATAGCCCGGACAGTCGGGGCAGAGGTTGTATACCCTGGTTTCTCCCACCTGAAAACCGGTGGTATCGTAAAAAATACGCTTGCGTGCAACGACGGTCTGCTGTCCTTCATACTGCTTCTTCAGCTTATGCCGATTATGAAACACCTCAACTGCCTGATTGCAGATGGTCTCGATATAGCTGTTCATATCCCGCGACTGGATAAAGCGTGCCGGATCATACCCCGGTTCCCGGACATGGGAGGTATCCATGCCGGCCATGGCCAGTATAATTCCCAAATTCGTATAGGGCAGAGCTCCCTCGATGGCATATCCCCCCTCCAGCACACAGATATCGGGATTTAGGTTTTTATTCAACCGGGCATATCCCTGCGCGGTGAAATTCATATTGGTTATCGGATCGGAATAGTGGTTGTCCTGACCTGCGGAGTTGATCACCAGCTCCGGCTTAAATTCATCCAGGATAGGCAACACCACACGCTCCATGACCATATCGAAACCCTCCTCCGAGGTTTGCTGAGGGAGTGGAATATTGATGTTGTAGCCCGGCGCCGAAGGTCCGCCCGATTCATGAACAAATCCGCTGCCCGGGAAAATAGTACGGCCGTCCTGATGCATCGAAATAAAGAGGGTGTCCGGATCATTGTAGAAAATATCCTGTGTACCGTCGCCATGATGACAATCGGTATCGATGATGGCGATTTTGCCGATGCCGTAATGACGGCGGATATATTCGACCATGATCGCCTCTATATTGACGATACAGAATCCCCTGTCCCCGAAAACCGTCTGCATGGCATGGTGCCCAGGCGGTCTGACAATGGCGAAGGAGCGCTCCACTTCCTTGTCCATTACCGCCCGTGCTGCCCTGATGGCCCCACCTGTGGAAATAAAATGAGAAGCGGTCATCAATTTAGCCGCGGAAGGAACACAAAGATGCACCCTGTCAATATCCTGCTCCAGAGCCATTTCAGGATTGTAGAAGTAAATGTTTTCGACATCTTCCAATCCTTCTTCAATCAGCTGGTCCTTGGTATACAGCAGCCTTTCCTCGCGCTCGGGATGTGAGGGGCTTATGCACCAGTCAAAGGCCGGAAAGAGAACGAGTCCGGTTTTTCGTGCCGCTGTCGGCATATATTTTATCATGATTTACTCCTCCACCTTCACCAGACCGGGTCGTATCTGTGCTTTCAGCGAGATGATTTTTCCAGTTGTGGCAAATCCCTTGACCGTATTCATCTCGAGCCGTTCGATAAAATCAATCTCGGGAATGGTTTCAGCGCCCATCTCCAGCGCCATTTTCCGGACAGCCTCAATGACAAGCAATTCAGCATCTTCCATATTAAACCGCTTGCCGATGCTTTCCATGCAGGATATTTCCGGAATGCTCAGTCTGCCCAGGGAGGTATCGCAATACAGGCTCGCCTGCACGGTTAAGCGTGCCCTGGCCGCCCCTATGGCGTTGGCTACCTCGTAGTCCGGAGGAACCACACATTCCATCCCGAAGGTATCCTGCAGAAAACTCTGCAGTGCCAGGGCGGGACCCCCTATGGATATCAGCCTTTCCGGGGTGATCTTTTCCCGCTCAAGAAAGGCGGAGACCGTATAGACCGGCCGACTGAAGATTTCTTCAATCATGTCCATCACCGCTCTATGCACTGTCCGGACAAAACAATGCAGCAACTCGACCGCCGTCTCCTCCGCCGGCTTTTCGGGGCACAGCCGCTCCATCGCCGCTCTTGCTTCCGTCTGCGAGCCCGCTTCGATCCTGCCCAGCACTACCATGGCATCGGTGGGGGTCGGTGAAATACCACCAAAGGCCATGGGCGGCCCTCTTCTTTCCGGACCGATCTGAAAACCATTACCCTGCCGGATCACACTGCTGTCTCCGCCGAGACCAATGCTTTTGGTGAGTTGGGCGCGTATCAGAGTGGGTCTGCCGCCCACCGTGGCACCATACGGTTCAAGCAGCGGCACTCCATCGGCAAATATGCCAATATCGGTTGTCGTTCCACCAATATCGAGAAGAATGGCATCACCAATATTATCCACCAGAGCCAGCGCCCCCATAATACTGGCCGAAGGTCCGGAATGAATGGACTGGCAGGGAAATTCACAGCCGACGTCAAAGGGAATGGTGCCCCCGTCCGCCTTAAGTATATAGCAGGGGCAGGTAAGGCCCAGCTTTGAAAAACCTTCCTCCATCGCCTCCTTAAACTGATAAAACTGCGACTTCAGGGCACTATTGACCCAGGTGGTATAGACCCGCCTGGGGAAATTCGGCATGCCCGATATACGGTGCCCCATGCTGATGTGGGTAAAATTATCCTGCAGCTGATCCCTGACCCATAATTCATGCTCATTGTTTCTGTGTGAAAATTTAGTGACTATGCCGATGGAGGAGATATTGTTTCTTTGTAATTCAGAGGCGGCGGCCTGAATTTCGGCTACACCCGGGCCACGAAGGATTTGTCCGCGATGATCCACGGCCCCGGAGAAAAAATGGAGATGATCCCCGCACTTGAGGAAATCGGGGTTCATGCCGGGACCGGCCTGAACGAACATGCCGACCTCATCAAGCTTTTCATTGATCAAGGCATTGGTACAGAGGGTGGTACTCAGATGGATTCTTTTCAGAGCCTCTCTATCCGGGGGCAGGAGGGATTCCAGCAGTGTAATTATGGAATCTCCGAGGTTGTCATGATCTACCCAGACCTTTTTCTTTGCGGCAATGGTGTTTTTCAACAGAAGGACGCCATCAGCATGGGTACCGCCAACATCAATTCCGATAATCATCGTGTCACCTTTATCTTTTTCGAAGCAATGGCCCTTTCCTTTGAAAAAATTCTTCTCTTTCGATACTATTCAATATACCAAAAAAGACAAAGACATTTTCAGGTATCTTATATGCTCTGTTTTGATGGGATCAGAAAAATTCCATCCCCCTTCAACCCCATGCCGATCTACCTGAGACAGTCCATGCATAACAAATAATAGGAGATTTATCTTTAACGTTATGATATCATCCGGGTTGAATATGCTATAATTGCATGAGACCCAATATTAACACTGTAGTTAAAGAGGATCTGGTGGAGATGAGCCGCCTCCCTGAAGAGGCATTTATATAAACCTCCGATTCGGGGTTTTCGACAACTATCGGAAACTGCAGGAAGCAAAGGAATTCACAATGGTGCAGACTGGTATAATCATGATTGTCGGCGCAGGACAAATGGGAAAGGGGCTGGCCCAACTCGCGGCACGCTCAGGATACACTGTCCTTCTCAATGATCTACCCGGTATCCTGGAAAAAAGCTTCATGGAAATTGAAATGGAACTGGCCGGCCGGAAAGATCTCGATGCTGAAGGCAGGCAGCAGATACTGGAAAAAATCAAGCCGGCCGCCAGCCTCCAGGAAGCCGTCCATTCCGACTATATTATAGAAGCGGCCACGGAAAATGTGACCATAAAAAAACAGATATTTGCCACTCTTTCAAATTATATAACCCAACATACCATTCTGGCAACAAATACGTCTTCACTTTCCATTACCGACATTGCCTCAGCTTCTGACTGTCCGGAAAAAGTAGTCGGTATGCATTTCATGAACCCGGTTTCTTCAATGATGGTGGTGGAGATAATACGCGGTTTGAAAACCAGTGATCACGCCTGCAAGGTCATTAAGGAACTGGCCGAGACGCTCGGCAAGGAAGCCATCGAGGTCAACGATTATCCCGGATTTGTCTCCAACAGATTGCTCATGCCGATGATCAACGAAGCCATCATCTGTGTCTTCGACGGTGTTGCCGATGTCGAATCGGTTGACAGGATCATGCAGCTTGGACTGCGGCATCCTCTGGGCCCCCTGCGCCTTGCCGACATGATCGGACTTGATGCCTGTCTCTCAATCATGGAAATCCTGCATCGTGAATTCGACCATTCCAAGTACAGACCATGCCCCCTGCTGCGTACTATGGTCAAGGCCGGCAAGCTCGGTAGAAAATCCGGTGAAGGATTTTATCTTTATGACAACTGACTTGTAGAAAGCTGCCACGAAGCCCTTAGATGGCTGGAGAAAAGTTCGATATGTTTTTCGCAGGTCTTCGACTGTATAGATTATATGTCGAAGCCTGCCAAAAAACCTGCAACGCCGGAGATCGAGCTCGACGCCATCGCAAATTTAAAGTTTTAAGGGGATCAAGCCTCTTCTTTCGGCTCTTGCTCTTGCTCTTGTGTTTTTAAGGCTCTTTTCTTTCTCTGTTCCCGCAGCATGGTTTTTCGATCCTGACGCAATACCAGAAACCAGAGAAAACGTACCAGAACTATATAGGAAACTATCCCCGCCAAAGTAGCGACCAGCATACACCCGGCAATGAGAGGGATCAGCATATCCTGGCTGGTCTCTGCAAATGATTTTATCCGGACCAGCAGTTCAAAGGCATTCAGTTTTGCCATCTCAGCGGCTATTTGAATGAAATGATGATATACCGTCCGTATGGAAGGGCCGTCAAAAAAGAATTTCCCCACCCAATAATTGAAGGTAAAGATCGGCGGAATTGTCAGTGGATTGGTGACCATTACCGAAAGAAGAGCGGCAGGTCTGCTCACTTTTAAAAGCGTGGCGAGGAATACGGCAATTACTAGCTGCAATCCGATTGTCGGGGTAAGGGCGATAAAAATACCCAGACTAAATCCACCGGCTATGGCATGCGGTGAACCGCGGAATCCTTTGATGAAGCGCAGCACCGGCCTAACCCGGAGCAGGAATCCCTTCAATGACTTTCGGCTCTTTTCAGTGGACATAGTACCCGGTAAGCGATGATATACATTGGCATTGCCCCAAAATGGCCATCTGGTTGGAAGATACCCGGTCATTCATATCAAAAAAGGGAACACCCTGAAAGGGACTATTTTTAAAATGAAGCATAGTACTGTACCAATAAGTATTGATAATATCGTAAAACGTTACGATGTCAGCTGACCAGATAAAAAGTTCGATATACAAAGGCAGAGTTTATTGCAGGTCTTCGGCTACTATTCAGGTAGTATGTCGAAAACCTGCTGAAAACCAGCAACGCGAGAATCGGGCTTTCTCGAAGTCGGATTTTATGCCCGTACGGGTGCTTATCGCAACGCCATCGTATTGAGGGTGCATTAAAGGATTAGAGGTGCTCTGCAGTCCATGAGAACAGCAGCTGCCTGCGTTAGCGGATACTCGATTTTGAGTATTAATTCAACACCTCTTTCGTATCTGCTCCTGATATTTTGATGGCCTCGTATCGCCCAATCTACGTCGTTGCAGAGCTGAAAAGGCGATTCGCCGTACCACATGTACTGCCAGTCCGCTGTTTCATATTCCAGCCCTGGTATATCGAACTTTCTCGAAGTCGGAGTTTTATGCCCGTATGGGTGCTTATCACAGAGCCTATCTCCGCAACTTTGATGACTTTTTACCAAATTATTTTAACGAACCGGTGAAAAGTAAAACTAAAAACTCTTCTTTCAGCCTGTTTTCTACATTCCATACAATTTCGGACATATTCGGCACGGTCCGGGTGGAGGATTTGATGCCAGCATTGCAGAAACGGCATCTTGTACCAGCATCAGCTTTTCCATTCCATCAAAATCTGCGGAAACCGGCTGAACCAGTTCGTTGTATATGTCACGCCGCTTTTGCAGCATTTTCCTGAAAGTCCGATATTCCGCCTTTTGCCAGATATCGACCAGGCTTTCCCGGTTGATATTGCCAAAGACGGTCCTGGTCTCGGGATATATATTACCACAATGATATCGGGGATATTCGCTCAGCAGCGGCGGACAAAGATTAACGCACGGAGATAGGGAACCGTCCGCACCGATAAAGAGGTTATGGGCTGGATCCTTGGCGCATACCGGTTGCTCGATTTCCAGCAGAGGTGGCAGAAACAACTCTATACAATTCAACAGTGCGGAAAGATTACCGAAAAACACCCTGATTCGGTATTTTTTCCTGCCGAGATAAACTGCCATTCTCAACTGTTCTTCGCTGCATATATGCACCATGTTGGTGCAGACAAGATAATCGACACCAAGTTCCGCGGACAGCCTGATCATGGCGTTCAGATCCTGTATGCTTGCAGGAGTGAGAAGATAGTTGATGACTAAGGGCGGCTGTGATGACTGACGCTCTCTATTGAAGATGCGGATGCTCTGCAGGCACTTGTTAAAACTTCCTCTGCCCCTCAGGGCATCATGCTTCTGCGGCGATGCACCGGCCAGGCTGAAGGCCATGGAATCAAGGCCTGCTGCAAGTAAATTTTGCGCCAGGTCAATGGACATTATGGAGCCATTACTACTCAGACTCACCCGTACTCCGGCTTGTTTAAATCTATTAATCAGCTCAGGACAGTCGGAACGCAGCAGACTTTCTCCCCATCCCTGCAAGTGAACAGAAGAGTAATCAGCACTCTGTTCAAGTATGCTGCTGATTGCACCTGCAGATAAATCCCGGCTCTGCCATTTTTCAAAAAAATGTGCACGCACGCAGGTCCTGCAGGTCATGTTGCACCTGCTGGTCAACTCTATCTGCATATCGCCGATATCCGCTTTCGCCATTGTATCTGCTCCGCTCTTCCTTCCGACCTTTTTTCGCTGCGCATTATGACCAGAACCCTCTTTCAATACTATCTCATGGGGATGCGTTTGTCAGGCCTTCACTTCCGATATACTCATTTTTCAACCAGAAAACATAGATCATTTTTTTTCAAGCTATTTATAAAAAAAATTGCTACATTTACAGGATCATGCTGATACTCTGAAACGTGACACTGATTGCGCAACATCGTTCGGTATTTCCCCCTGGGACATGAGAGGATGGAGTACCCTGACCCAGAAAAAATCGCCTAAGAATCTATGCCAGCCTTGGTAGGCGCAATTTCGATATAATCGAATTCAGCTGCACCCCAAAAGCCAAGCCAGCGGAGCTGGACTCTTTACGTTCTCCGCGGGGTGCGTAAGTATCCCGTAACATTATCACGGAATGTATGGTTTAAAAATCACTGTCCATGAGAAATCAGGGCTATTCGACAGGAGATTTCCGGTATGAACATCAGAGACAGCCATGAATATGAAATATCCACCCAGATCAAGGACCAGGAACTTGTAAAGCAACGCCGCCGGCAGATAGTGGACTGTGCAGTCAAATTATTCATCAAACAGGGCTATCACAAGACTTCGACCCGTCAGCTTACCAAAGAAATCGGCATTTCGACAGGAACTCTCTACGAATATATTTCCACCAAAGTGGATGTTCTTTATCTGGTCTGCAGAGCCATTTATACCGATGTCGAAGCTAGTATGAAAAATGTCCACTTTACTTCAGAGGACGGCAGGAAGGTACTTAAGGAGATTGTCCGGGAATATTTTCTTGTCTGCGACCGTTTGAGCGATCATTATCTTCTGCTCTACCAGGTCACCCACTTTTTACCGACAAATTTTCAGCAGAGGATATTGGCTGCAGAACTGGAAATAACCAAGCTCTTTCTGGATGCTATACAACGGCTTGAAAAAGAAGGAAAGCTCGATCTCGACACCGATACCATCAACTTTATCGGGCATACCATCTCAGTGCTGGGCCATACCTGGGCTTTTCGGCGGTGGTATTTTGCCAAGCATTATACAATTGAACAATATATTGAAAAGCAGACAGAATTCATTCTGGGATTCCTGTCTGCTGATACGGTAATAGCTTAGTTTACTTTAATATCAGTAAATCTATTCCATTTTCTTCTGATACCCCGACCACTTGACATCAACCTGCCGCTGTAGGTCTATTAACAATTCTGCAGATAGAGTTTTGAACCTTCCCTGAGTGTCAAAATACTCGGTCACCGGCCTTCTCTCTTTTCCCAGGAGTCTTTTGGATGCGCCGGTAAGTCTGAATTCTCCGTTTTCTATTTCATAGAGATCGAAAAGACCGGTTTCCACGGCAAGTTTTCCTGTCTTTATGGTAAATCTGCTGTCAAATCCCCATCCAGGCGGGCACGGTGTATGCACATGGATGTATTTAGGCCCGGAAATCGTCGTGGCCTTTTTTACTTTGTCATACAGGTCAAGCGGGTAGGCCGCGGATGCTGTGGCGACATAACCGATACCATGGGCCGCGATAATCGCGGGGACGTTTTTTTTGGCCTGCAGCTTGCCCTTAATCGGCGTTGTAGTGGTCAGTACTCCCTGAGGGGTGGTCCCTGAGCGCTGCACCCCGGTATTCATATAGGCTTCATTATCGTAACATATGTAGATTATCTCTTCGCCCCTCTCGCAGGCCCCGGATAGCGCCTGGATACCTATATCACCGGTGCCACCGTCACCGGCCCAGGCGACAACATTGACGTTATCCTTTTTCAGTGCCTTCATGGCGCCGCGCACACCGGTAGCCGCAGCTCCCGTTGAGGCGAAGGTAACATTGACACAAGGCAGTTTTGCCGAAGCTACTGGATACAGTCCTTGAAGAACGGTAAGGCAGCTGGGCGGCACTACCAGAATGGTATTTTTACCAAGGGCCTTAAGCCCTATCCTGTAGACGATCGAAAGCCCGCAACCCGAGCAGGCTCGGTTACCGGGATGGACAAATTCTTCTTCCGTCAGGTTGAGTATAGTTGTTTTCTCTGCCATTTCATTCTTCCTATAGTTTTAAACCGATCCAGCGTGGAGTATCTTCAATTGCTTCAGGAGACAAACATGATTCCCTTAAGGCATCAAGCAGCTGTTGTGTCTGGATTTCTCTTCCACCCAGACCAACGATATAATTATGGACGGGCGGCTTGTCCTGGCTGCGGTAGAGTGCCGACTTGATATCACCATATAAAGGGCCCTGATTGCCGTAGCTTAAGGCCTTCTCAAAAACAATCACACATTTTTTACCCGCCAGCGCCCGGGCGATGACGGCATCCGGAAAGGGCCTGTACAGCTGCACACCCATAACCCCGATCTTTACGCCTTCCTCCCTCATGGCATCGACAACGTCCCGGAGCTGATAGGACAGCGAGCCGATACAGACAGCAGCGAATTCGGCATCATCACATAGATACTCCTCTATAAACGGATTTCCACCCCGGCCGAACTCCTTCTCAAACTCGCTGTCGATCTCAGCGTAGGTATCGAGGGCCGCGCGCAGATCTTCGTGTAAATTATGACGTATCTCTATATAACCCGGTTCAACAGTACCATCCACTCCCGGGCGGACATCGGGAAGGGTGACGGTATTGAAGTTGCCGGGATCTTCAGGGTCAAGAAAATGCTTGGGAGCAAAAGGAGGGAGAAAGTTATCGACCATGCTCTGCTCGGGCTGTTCAAAGGGCATATAGGTATGCGACAGGAGATAACCGTCATAGCACACCATTACCGGAATACTGACGGTCTGGGCCAGTCGAAAGGCCTTGATGACGGAATCAATTATCTGTTGATGGTCGTTGGCGTAAATCTGGATCCAGCCGACATCTCTCTGCGACATGCTGTCCTGGTGATCGTTCCACACGGTCCAGGGAGCACCGATGCCGCGGTTGGCGACACACATGACTATGGGAAGGCGCGCTCCGACAGCCCAGTGCAGCTGCTCGTTCATATAAAGAAGACCGTTGGCGCTGGTGGCGGTAAACGCCCGTGTCCCTGCGGTTGAGGCGGCAATGCAGACCGCCATGGCGCTGTGTTCGCTCTCGACAGGTATATACTGGGCATCGAGCTCTTCCGATTCCACAAATTCCGATAATTTTTCAGTCAATGGTGTCTGCGGAGTGATTGGATATGCGGCAATAACCTGGGCTCGTGATAGCTTTACACCCGTTGCCGCAGCGACGTTACCCGATTCAATAATATGCATGGTACTATTTCTCCTCCACAATTAAACGTGACTCATCAACCATCTCGATGGCATCAGCCGGACATTCTTCAGCACAGATACCGCATCCCTTGCAGTATGTCAGATCAATGGTCGGGGGAATTGTCTTGGAGACTACACAGTCCGGACAATACAACCAGCAGTTGAAGCAGGCCTTCTTTCCAGTTTTCACCGGGATACATTTTTCATTGTCTATTATAGGGCGGAGCACCCGCCATGAGCCAGTGTTACCGCCGTCTCCAGGGCCGGGTTTGCTCCGTGATATCATTTTGCAATAATCTCTGGTTGCCATTCACACGCCTCCAACAGAAGTATTTTCATATGCAATTCTTGCTGCATCTGCATTTAATTCCGGCTTTTTCCCAACAAATTCATTTTTGATTGCCTGCACCAGAACATCAATATCCACCAGACCGCTGGCCTTTGAGAACGCACCGATAATTCCGGTGTTGACAACACCCGGCGGCAGCCCCGCTCGAACAGCGTGAGCCGTGACATCAGAAACAGCTACTCCGGCACCTTCGAAAGTATACTCTGAAGCCGGTTTGGGGCTATTGAGGATAACCAGGCCGTTTTCCTTGAGGCCGGCCACAACATTGACTTCTTCAAGCAGGGTATGATCAAGAACGATCACCATATCAGGGGTAGTAATAGGGGAAAGATCGTAGATTTTTTCTTTAGAAATCTTCAGGGAAGTGAACACCGGTGCTCCCCGTCGTTCGGTTCCAAAGGTGGGAGCCATGACTACTCCTCTATACCCTGAAACAAAGGCGGCATTGGCAACGATTTTGGCAGCGGTAATCGCTCCCTGGCCGCCCCGGCCATGCCATCGTATTTCAATTATGTCTTTTCTCATTTTTCACCGATAATTAATTTTCGTGAAATATCAAATAATCTCTGCTTTTTGGAAAGCTTTAGTCCATAGCTGTTTAGCATAAACAAACATCTGTTTGCTTTAACAAACACTCATACTGTTGATTTTACAGTAATATCCTTGATTTTTTACTACCAACATGGCTTACTGTCAAAAAAAATAGTTCTCCCTGTCCGCCACTATCCCGATTCAGGAGAAATAAGATGCTAATATCAATGTTATAAGCCAAAAGCAGATTCTTTTTGCACTACTATGCCAGATCTTTACGGGCAGGCGATAAGATGACTGCCGTTGCTGGTGCAGAGTAGTCAGAATACTGTGTTTGGCTTTTAAAAGGCATAAAAAAATATTTAAAATACCTACTCATAGTTGCTAAATAGACGAGGTCATTATGGAAATACAATTTAAAAAAGCAGACAAACTCAAAGATCATCCGCAGGATTCCGACCTGGGATTCGGTACCGTTTTTACCGACTACATGTTTAACATGGATTACACCCCCGAAAAGGGCTGGCATAATCCCCGCATTGAACCCTATGGTCCCATGCAGATGGATCCTTCCACCATGGTGCTCCATTACGGTCAAGCCATCTTCGAAGGCTTAAAGGCCTACAGAACAGAATCCGGGAATATCCGGCTCTTCCGGCCGAAAGACAATTTTCACCGTTTAAACCTCTCCGGCAACAGACTCTGTATGCCCGCACTGGACGAAGATTTTATCCTCGAGGCCCTGCTCGAGCTTTTGAAAATTGAAAAAGACTGGGTCCCCGGGGCCCCCGGAACATCTCTGTATATCCGCCCGGCCATAATTGCCACGGACCCCTATATCGGTCTGCGCTCCTCGCACACCTACCGTTTTTTCATGATTCTCTCACCGGTTGGTGCATATTACCCCGAAGGATTCGACCCTGTAAAAATCTGGGTGACAACCGATTATGTCCGTGCCGTACGCGGCGGAGTCGGCCAGGCCAAAACGGCAGGGAATTATGCTGCCAGCCTCTATGCCACCGATCTGGCCAACAAAGACGGCTACACCCAGGTGATGTGGCTCGACGGTGTTGAACTCAAATATGTCGAGGAAGTCGGCTCGATGAACATCTTTTTCATGATCGGCGATGAACTCATTTCTCCGGCGCTGAACGGCAGTATCCTGGCCGGGGTTACACGGGATTCCGTGATCAGGCTCGCCCGGTCATGGGGGATAAATGTAGTGGAAAGAAAAATCAGCATCGATGAGATTTATGCCGCTCATGACCGTGGTGAACTTAAAGAGGTTTTCGGTTCCGGTACCGCCGCCGTCATCTCACCTGTCGGCAACATCAAGTACAACGGCAGAGAAATCCTTATTGGCGCCGGACAGGTTGGACCTCTGGCGGCAAAGCTTTTTAAAGAACTGATGGACATCCAGTACGGCAAGGCCGATGACCCCTTCGGTTGGACCATGCCGGTGAAATAGGTGTTCAGACAGTAAACCGCCTCCGATGACTGCTCACCGGATACTTCCGTGAGGAAGGAGAATCCGGCACGGCAAGTGATCTAGCTTCCGGAAGGTCCGGTTTAAACATATTTTGTAACTATTCAGCAAAGAGCTAAAGTCAGCAGTTTAGCCTGAACTGTAACTATTCAGCAGCGCTCCAGGTAAGCGTAAACTCCGGATGTGCGCAGGTATGCACCCTGAAGGGCATAAACTTCGACTCCGAGCAGCGTGCAAATGGGGTGCTGCTGAATAGTTACCATATTTTCATAGTTGGAGAGATCATGAGTACAGGAAAGATCAGTCAGCGCATTCAGTATTTTATGGAAAAAAGAGAGATAGACACCCGCGAACTTGCCGAAGCAACAGGTCTGGATACGAAATTTATCGAGACCATGCTCTCCGCAAATATCTATCCGCCGCTGGGTCCTCTAATCAAAATTGCACGTACCCTTGGGGTACGCCTGGGAACCTTTCTCGACGACCAGCAAACCACCGACCCGTATATCGTGCGGGAGGCCGACAGGACAGCTAACTTCAGCGTGCTTGCGGAGAAAAACAAGCCGGCTTCGTTAAATTTTTTCTCATTGGGGATGGGCAAAACAGATCGTCACATGGAACCCTTTTTTATTGAAATTCTCCCGGAATCGGCTACCCGGAAAACTCTTTCCTCCCATGAGGGCGAGGAATGGATAGCGGTGGTTCAGGGGAGCATCGAGGTCATTTACGGCAAGGAGACCTATATCCTCGAAGAAGGCGACAGCGTCTACTATAATTCCATAGTGCCTCATTACGTCAGCTGCAAGGGTGCTGTGAAAGCACAGATCCACGCAGTGGTCTACATACCGGAGTGAGGGAGAGTTATGGAGAATATCAGCCCGCTGCAAGAACTTACCCTTGGCCAAATCCTTGATCAGACCGTTGAGAAATTTCCAGATAATGACGCCATCGTCTACGTCGACAGGGATTTCCGCCTGACTTACCGGCAATTTGCGCAAGCTGTCGATGAAATGGCCAAAGGCCTCATGGCCCTTGGCATCCAAAAAGGAGAGAAGGTGGCGGTATGGGCGACTAATATTCCCAATTGGGTGATCTTGCAGTTTGCTACCGCGAAAATGGGGGCAATCCTTCTCACCGTCAATACAAACTACAAGAGTGCGGAACTGGAATATCTGCTCACCCAGTCGGAAAGCGAAAATCTCTTCTTAATTGACGGCTATCTGGATACTGATTATATCAACACAATCTATGATCTTGTACCGGAGCTCAGGACTGTGGAACGCGGGCGACTTACAAGCCCGAAATTCCCCCACCTTAAGCGGGTAGGATTTCTCGGTCAGGAAAAGCACAGAGGCATGTATTCCATGCCGGAAATCTCTTCTTTGAGCGTGATGGTAACGGACGAAGAATATCTTGCCCGACAGCAGTCATTGTCGCCCCACGATGTCGTCAACATGCAGTATACCTCCGGAACTACCGGATTTCCAAAAGGGGTAATGCTCAGCCACTACAACATCGGCAACAACGGCTTTTTTATCGGCCAGAACCAGAGACTCAGCGAAAAGGACAGGATGTGCCTGCCCGTTCCCCTGTTCCACTGCTTCGGCTGCGTTCTCGGGGTGCTGGCGGCAGTGAATCACGGCACCACCATGGTTATTCTGGAAAAATTCGATCCGCTGCTGATCATGGCTTCCGTGGAGCAGGAGAAATGCACCGCACTCTATGGGGTTCCCACCATGTTTATCGCCCTTCTGGACCACCCCATGTTCTCAAAATTTGACTACTCCTCACTCAGAACCGGCATCATGGCAGGCTCCAACTGTCCGGTGCATGTCATGGAACAGGTGATCGAGCAGATGAACATGAGCGACATAACTATCTGTTATGGTTTGACTGAAGCTTCTCCCGTTATTGCCTACACCCGGATTGGAGACGAATTCAGGCTCAGGGTGGAAACCGTGGGCCGGGCTCTACCTCACATGGAATTGAAGATCGTCGATCCCAAAACCCATGAAACCCTGCCCAGCGGCACTCAGGGGGAAGTGTGCTGCCGTGGATACAACATAATGAAGGGGTATTACAACAACCCGGAGGCCACCGCCGAAACCATCACCGCAGACGGCTGGCTCCATACCGGAGATCTGGGCGTTATGGATGAAGCAGGCAACCTCTCGATTACCGGAAGGTATAAAGATATGATTATTCGCGGCGGTGAAAATATCTATCCGCGGGAAGTTGAGGAATTTCTCTACCGCATGGACGCTATCAGGGATATTCAGATCGCAGCGGTGCCCAGCAAGAAATATGGTGAGGAAGTTGGAGCGTTTATTATCCGCAGAGACAATGCCGACATCGATGAGAGCGATGTCATCGACTACTGCAGAGGCAAGATTTCGCGACACAAGATTCCGAAATATGTACATTTTCTTGACGATTATCCTATGACGGCCAGCGGCAAGATACAGAAATACAAACTCACCGAAATGTCGGAAACTCTGTGGCCGGACCGGATCTGAAAAGAGCAGCTCTCTTTAGTACCTTACAGATTGTTTTCTTGTTTTTTTTTTTGCAAGAAAATAATCTGTCAAAAGGTTCTAATACCCCTCAAGGGGGTACTGTAAAGAGTCCAGCTCAGCTGGGTTAGTTAAACCGAGCGCGGTCTCTGAAGTATTCAGGGTGAACCCGGTTCCGTAAACCAGGGATGAAAAGGTGCTTTTTCTTTGAGATATTTTTCCTTTTTCTCCTTGTCCATCTCTTTCATTTTCTGATCGCAGCATTTCAACTCCTTGCCATGACCGGGCTCCATCAAGTAGATTATTTTTTGACAATTGCCGCATTCATACATCGGTAATTCCATTTGCCATTACCTCCTTTTGACTTGAGACTGTACCGTCTTTCAAAACTGCCAAATATGCAAGATTCCTGGAAAGGTCCTCTTCCCTCTCTGCTAGTCTGGCTTATCTGGAAAGTTTTTTCTGTAGAGGTGCTAAAAAGCCTACCACAGACCTTTAAGCAAAAGAACAAACACTACCAATAAAAAGAGAGCAAATATCATGCCATAGTAGAATTGGACGGAGCGACGCCACCCGGGAATCTTAATACCCTGTTGATCCAACAACTTGATCAAGCCGAAGATGGTGCCGGTCAGGAATTCACAGTCCTGCGGTGCCGGACAGAGTCTAATGCCGCCGGACGGCAGGGCCCTCAAAAGTATAACGGAATGAAAATAGTATCCGCAATCTCCAGGACTTCCTAACTCTGCGCCAAATTACGCACCGATTCCTTATAGTCGCTCCATTCCGTGGCGGACCATATCTCGGTCTGCGCATGCCCGAATGTCCGAATGATGGTGGAAACCTTAAATGCCGTCTCGACATCGGGAGCCTTAAAAATATCGACGTAGTCGTATGGCCCCATGACTGCATAATTGTTCACCCACTTAACCTCGGGGCAATTTTCTCGAATTTTTGTCTTGATGGATTTTTCGGCTTCCTCGAGCGTTGCCGGTGATTTCAAAGCCGTTGGTGTTAAACGCGTCAACATAATGAATAAAGGCATGAGCGAACCTCCTCTGCTGGAATAGGGACAGACGTCAGGGACTGTTGAAAAATGAATGCAATTTATGTGACAGAATTTCCTGCAGGTGAGAATTGGTTAATATCCAGGCCGCTGAGTATACCGGATCAATGGACAAGAGAAGATCTATCCCTGAGAATGAAGAGAACGACTACGGAAGAAATCGGCAGGCTTATGAATTTTACTGAGAGATATTATGACGCCATTAATTTTGATTGTCGGTTTTCTTCGTCTCCTGACTTTTCCTGCTCGAAAACTTTTTCCAACCGAAATGAGTCGCCGCCATACCGGCGACAAAACAGAGCAATGCCGGCCCCGGATGGCTGTTATTCATCAGCCAGATACTGCCGAGAACCAGATGCAGGCCAATTATTAAAAGTAACATTCGGCTCCTTTATGGTGTCAAAATTCACGTCATCCGATATTTTGGAAAGGCTGCCCACGCTTTTCAACTTACAGGATTATCATCTCCTCTTTGGCGTAAATCACGGCAAGGATGGTTGCCGGCTCATCTCCATGCGCGGAAATTTTGTGCGGCACATTTGAATCGTAATACATTGAATCTCCCGGATTAAGCACATCTTTATGATCAAGAATGCTTACTTCAACCTTTCCCTGCAGCACAAAGATAAATTCTTCACCGATATGCTGATTCGGTTCGACCTTTTGGGGATCTGCAGGATTCAAGGTTACAAGGAAAGGCTCCATCTGTCGATTTCTTTTTTGTTGGCCGAGCCCCTGATAGCTATAGCCGTTTGATTCACCGGAGGTGGAACCGAATCTGGTAACCGTGGCCCTGTCACCGCTCCGGGTAATACAAAAGGGTGAGTCGCCACTGTCTCCGAAAAAATCCCCCACCGGCACCTCAAATACCTTTGCCAGATTTATAATATTCCCTAAAGGCGGAGATATTTTATCGCTTTCCATTTCCCTCAGCAATGTTTCGGAAATTCCGGACTGACGGGAAAGCTCCTCTAATGACATCCCTTGAGCCTCTCGCAAGCTTTTGATTTTTTCAGCAACGCTGTTTGTATTTTCAGGCATCGTTTAAACTCCTTATCAAGGATCCTGCTCCATTTGAGAAAGCCGTCTGCAGTATATCCAGCTTAGCTGGGTCAACCTGTTTCAGTCTCTTCAATAAATCTTGTAAAATCCAATTTTACCACTGAATACACCGAACACACAGATGTTTTTCAGATCTATAACGACATGATCGAGCTTTTTACAGGTCCATCAATAATAGTTATTGACAGAATATGAATATTTTATATAGGTTAATATTAACTAATATGAAATGTTAACCTATGTCAATCATAAATCCAAGTACTCTCTCCAATTTTGTTTTGCACGGTGCTTCATGAATATAGGGACTTTGATCAGAAAACGCCGCAAGGAAAAAAAATTGACTCTTAAAATAGTGGCGGAACAGGCCTCGATTTCAGAAGGTTTTCTCAGTCAGGTGGAAAATGACGTCAATTCACCTTCTGTGGATACCCTTATCCGCATTTGCAATGCCCTCGATGTCGATGCGGGAAACCTTCTCACCCAGGTAAGCAATAAGGAAAAGATAATACTGATCAGGAAGGCGGACTGGGATGACATTGATCTTTCCCATACCGGCTTTGTGACCCGGCGCTTTTTCTCTCCGGATGATCGAACCGTCATAGACTCTTCCGTCCTGGTGATCGAGCCGGGCAAATCAATTCCGGTTCGCAAAAACATTAAAAACGGCCAGGAGGTTCTCTGCATTCTGAAAGGATCCGTGGAGCTTACCCTGAGTGATACAACCTACCAGATGGTCGAAGGTGATTCGGTTCATTTCTGGTCGAACCCGGAACATCAGAAAATCACCAACAACAGTGCCAACAAAAGTTTTGTGCTCTGGGTAGGAACCCTTTAACGCAGAATCAACCGGCCCCGTAAGAGAGAGGTCTGCAAACCTGCCACGCGGGAGATCTGATTTTCTTGAAGTCGGAGTTTATGCCCGTACGGTGCTTATCGCGACGCCATCAGGAAAGAGAGTTGTCAAGATAGTCAACTTAACGCAAGGAGACCAATGGTATGATAACATTCAGCAAGCAACAGTTGAAAATTCCCAAGCTGCAGAGACCCGTGTATATGGTGACGGCAGGACAGTCAAAGTTCGACCGGGCCTTTCCCGATAAACGCACCGAAGAATTGTGTATCGACGCCTTTACCATGGCGGCGGCAATGCTGGACATGTCACCGGCTGAGCTGAAACAGTATATTCACAGCTGTTACTACGGTCACTTTGCCGACCATTTCGGCGACCAACTCCTGGGAGAATCTGTAATTCATGATCGATTGGGCCTGGATCCGCTCGGTAATGTCGGGGTAAAAACCGGCGGAGCCACGGGAGGCTCGACTCTCTGGGAAGGCATGAAAGCGGTGGCTTCCGGCTATTCGGACTGCGTTCTGGTCATGGGCTGGGAAAGAATGGACGAGGTCCCCACCGATGAAGGC
Source organism: Desulfobulbaceae bacterium (assembly GCA_016278675.1). Taxonomy (GTDB): domain Bacteria; phylum Desulfobacterota; class Desulfobulbia; order Desulfobulbales; family Desulfocapsaceae; genus Desulfopila_A. The sequence continues at coordinate 33,226 of JADQBJ010000035.1, forward strand.
AACTTCCTGATTTCCTGTGCCGCCGACAAAGACTGGGAGTCTCCATTAGGCCATATCTACACCGGATATTATGCGGTTATGGCCCAGCGCTACTGGCAGATTTTCGGGAAATCGGAGGAATCATTCAGAAGAACGCTGGCGGAGATCTCCGTGAAACACCACGGCTATGCCAGATTCAACCCCTTTGCCCAGGCGCCGATGAAAATAACCGTTGACGATGTCCTGAATTCACCGGTTGTCGCCTACCCGCTGCGGGCCTTGGACTGCTGTTTGATGAGCGTTGGCGCGGCCTGCACTATTCTCTGCGATGAAGATACCGCCGACAAGCTCACCCAAAATACCAGGAATAAGCCGCTGCGTGTTTATGTTTCCGCGGGCTCGCATACCCTCCGCCCTGCCGACAGACTGGACATGGCCATCCCCCTGCTCCCCAATGAGACCGCAGATCAGTACAAAGATCTGGGCGAACGCTTTCCCGGTGGAGACAGATACCCAGGTTTTACCGGATTCCTGGCGGCAAGAATGGCTGCTTACTATGCTTACGGCATGGCCGGCATCACCGATCCGAGCGAAGATCTCGATCTGGTGGAACTCCACGACGCCTTTACCATCAGCGATGTGCAGACCTACGAGGATGTAGGCATTCGCCCCTATGGCTACGGGCGTGATTATGTGGAATCGGGCGATTGCTACCACACCAATCCGCACACCGGAGAACCGGGAAAACTTCCCTCCAACCTCTCCGGCGGCCTGATCGGCTGTATGCACTCGGTGGGTGCCACCGGCATCATGCAGGCTTTCGAAGTGGCCGTACATATCTGGAACAGGTGGGAAGAATACCACGGCGATGAAAATCTCTGGAACAAATTCAACCGGGAGAAGCCTGCGGACTGGACAAACCTCCAGGTCAAGGGAGCCAAAAGAGGAATGGCGATCAGTCATGCTGGTGTCGGCTCACACGTCACCTCTACCATTTTGATGGATCCCGATCATCTGATAAAATAAATACGATGAACCCTCACGAGAAAATTCTTCTCCTGGGTACTAAACCCAGCTAAGCTGGACTTTTTACAGTTCCCCCTTGAGGGGTATAAAGGATCTTTCGACAGATTATTTTCTTGCAGAAAAAAGCAAGAAACAATCTGTAAGATACTAAAGGAGACTTGCTATGAGTATGTTCGGACAGGTTTACGTCAAAAACAATAAATACAAGCCCAAAGGCGATTTCCATCACCTTACCCCCAACACCCCTATCCGTAATGCCGATGATGACTGGAAGCTCCTCGGCATCACCAACCCGCGTGACATGACCTACATGCACTCGTATGGCGGAGAGGCCATATTTTTCGAATCGCTCAGCCAGGGAAAACTTATGGCTACCCGCTGCGACAGCGCCGGCTGTGGCCAGAAAGGCACCATTTACATGCCGTTTCGCATCCACTGCCCGGATTGCCTAAGTAAAAATACCGTCATCGATCTCACCGATACGGCAAAGAAAACCGCTAAAATCCATACTTTCATGGTCTGTGAACGCTCAGGCGCCTTCAACATGCTCGACAAGCCCATCAAGTTCATCAACATAGAATTTGACGGCGTGGCCACCATCCTAATGAGCTATCTCAGTTGCGGCGATCCCGAATTAGGCTTGAAAGTGGTCCCGATATTCAAGACGTCCGATCCGACATTCACCATCCTCGATCTTTCCTGGGTGGTCGAAGGGACCGGGGAAGAGGATCTTCCCCAAGGATTTAGTTTTTAAAAATTGATGGACTCGAAAAAAGCTCGATCCACGTCGTTGTAGATCTGAAACGGCGATTCGCCGTACCACATGTACTGCCGAACCGCCGTATCAGATACTACGCCTGGGATATCAAGCTTTTTCCAAAGTCCATCTCGGCAATTTCAATAACTTTTTACGAAATTGAAAAAATTGTCATTACCCCACTTATTTCAATACACTAAAAGAGACTCTCCCGCTTTTTCTCTTAAGCGGGAGGTTGACACCGGAGCTGATTACCGGAAGGAGAGCACCCTGAGGCTTCACTGGAGAAATAACAGATAGGCCGGCCTGCTCTTGTCCATTGCGGCCAGGGCACACAAAAGAGGTATACCATGTCGAAACCATTATGGACTCCATCGGAACAACGCATTAAAGCTTCCAATATGTACAGGTTCATGGAGCGTGTCAACCGCAAGTACGGAATGGATTTTTCCGATTACGATGCTCTCTATCAGTGGTCCATAGAAAACCTGGAGGACTTTTGGGCGGAGTTGTGGGATTTTGTCGGCATCAAGGCCTCGCGAAGTTACGACCGGGTGATCGACGATCCGCAAAAAATGATGGGCGCGCAATGGTTTTCCGGAAGCAGGCTCAATTTTGCCGAAAACCTGCTGCGCTTCAGGGATGAAGAGACGGCATTGGTATTTCGGGGGGAGAACCGTGTCCGCCGATCCCTTACCTACCGCGAACTCTATGCCGCTGTGGCCGGGACTGCTGCTTCTCTCAAGGATATGGGCATTATCCCGGGCGACAGGGTGGTGGGCTTCATGCCCAATATGCCGGAATCGATTATCGCCATGCTTGCCGCCACCAGCCTTGGCGCGGTCTGGTCTTCCTGCTCTCCCGATTTCGGCGTCAAAGGTGTGCTCGACCGATTCGGCCAGACCAGACCCAGAGTGCTCTTTACCGCCGATGGCTATTTTTTTAAGGGCAAGAAAATTGACAGCCTGGCAAAGATCGCCGGCATTGCCGAGCAGATACCCTCACTGGAAAAAATAGTGGTGGTGCCCTATATCTCCAAAGAGCCCGATATCGAGAATCTGCCCAAGGCCTTGCATTTCAAGGATTTCTGCGACCATGAAGCGGAGGAGATCGACTTCGTCCAGCTGCCTTTTGAACATCCCCTCTACATCATGTATTCCTCGGGTACCACCGGCCTGCCCAAATGCATGGTACAGAGCAGCGGCGGTGTGCTCATCCACCAGTTGAAGGAACTGGTCCTGCATACCGATCTTAAACGGAAGGACACCATCTTCTACTACACGACCTGCGGCTGGATGATGTGGAACTGGTTGACCACCTCGCTTGCTGTCGGGGCAACGCTGGTTCTCTTCGACGGCAATCCCTTTCATCCCGAACCCGATGCCCTGTGGCGCATGGCTCAGGATGAGCAGATCACCATTTTCGGCACCAGCGCCGGCTATATAGCAGCCCTGAAAAACGCCGGCGTCAAGCCGGGCAGACAATTTGATCTGAGCCCACTCAAGGCCCTGCTCTCCACCGGCTCCCCCCTCTCCAAAGAGGATTTTCACTTCATCTACAGGGAAATAAAGGCGGATCTTCAGCTGGCCTCCATCTCCGGCGGCTCCGACCTTAACGGCTGTTTCGCTCTGGGCAATCCCATGGGCCCGGTCTATGAAGGCGAACTCCAGTGCCGCGGGCTGGGCATGAAAGTCTTTGCCTATGACGAGAACGGCAAACCCGTGGTCGGCAAACAGGGTGAGCTGGTATGCACGGCCCCCTTCCCTTCGATGCCCATCTATTTCTGGGATGACGAAGACGGCAGTAAATACCGCTCCGCCTACTTTGAAGGCTTTCCCAACGCCTGGACCCATGGTGACTTCATCGAGGTGACGCCACGAGGCGGCCTGATCATGTACGGCAGATCCGATGCCACCCTCAACCCCGGCGGGGTAAGGATAGGTACGGCGGAGATCTACCGGATAATCGAACAGATTGAAGATATCGAGGACAGTGTCGTCGTCGGACAGAAATGGCAGAACGATGTCAGAGTGCTTCTCTTTGTCAAAATGAAAAACGGTTATGAGCTCTCCGATGACTTAATCAAGACAATCAGGAACTTGATCCGCTCCTTAGCCTCGCCACGCCATGTTCCAGCAAAAATCATAGCAGCGCCTGATATCCCCTACACCCTTAATATGAAAAAAGTGGAGCTTGCCGTACAGAAAATGATCCACGGACTAGAAGTAAAAAACAAAGACGCCCTGAAAAATCCAGAAGCCCTCGATTTTTTCAGCAAAGTCAGGGAGCTGGAGTCATAAAAGCCACCACGGCAATGGATCGTTGTATTTGATTCAAATGGTGGCAATTTTCCCAAACTCAGGAGACACCCATGAAGACTTACCCTCAATTGAATTTTGATCTGGGAGAAACAGCAAATCTGCTGCGCGAATCAGTGCAGGGCTTTGTCGGGACGGAAATCGCTCCACTGGCGGACGACATTGACAGAAACGATGAATTCCCACTTGAGCTGTGGCGCAAGATGGGCGCCATGGGACTTCTGGGCATCACCGTGGACGACAAATACGGCGGTGCGGAAATGGGTTATCTTGAACATACTATCGCCATGGAAGAGATCAGCCGCGGCTCCGGTTCGGTCGGCCTGGCCTACGGCGCGCATTCCAATCTCTGCGTCAACCAGATCAAGCTCAACGGCAGCGAAGCCCAGAAAGAGCGCTATTTGCCCGGACTTATCAGCGGGGAATACATCGGGGCCCTGGCCATGAGCGAGGCAGGCTCCGGCTCCGATGTGGTCAGCATGCGCCTGTCCGCCGACAAGGAGGGAGATTCCTATATCCTCAATGGAACCAAGATGTGGATTACCAACGGCCCCCATGCCGATGTCCTGGTGGTCTACGGCAAGACCTCGCCCAAAATGGTACACAAAGGCATCACCGCCTTTCTGGTGGAGAAGGGAATGAAGGGTTTTTCCACCTCTCCCAAACTGGACAAACTAGGCATGCGGGGCTCTCCAACCTGTGAGCTTGTCTTTGAAAACTGCGTGGTCCCCGCAGAGAATGTCCTGGGGCGGGTGGACAGAGGTGTCGAGGTCCTGATGAGCGGACTTGATTATGAACGCCTGGTTTTGTCAGGCGGGCCGCTGGGAATTATGGCCTCCTGCATGGATGTAGTACTCCCCTATATCCATGAGCGCAGGCAGTTCGGCCGGGCGATTGGCGAGTTCGAGTTGATGCAGGGCAAGCTCGCCGATATGTATTCCACCTGGAATGCCTGCAGATCCTACGTCTATACGGTGGCCAAGGCAGCCGACGCCGGCTATAAAATCCGTAAAGATGCCGCCGCCGTAATCCTCTTTGCCGCCGAAAAGGCAACCTGGATGGCACTCGAGGCCATCCAGTGTCTCGGCGGCAACGGCTATATCAACGAATTCCCCACCGGCAGATTCCTACGGGATGCCAAGCTCTATGAGATCGGCGCCGGCACCTCCGAGATACGCAGAATGCTGATTGGCCGTGAACTGTTTCGCGAAACCGCTGAATAAAAACAGCTGTTACGGATTAGATATTACAGATCAGTACAACGACTGCCGGGTCCTGCTTGTCAGAACCGACACGGACACGGACTGCAAAACTTCTCCCCTCCCAAGAGAATCCAGCGGTCTGACGACACCGACGATGTTCTACTGAGGATGGTATCAATCATTGTCGTAAAGACATCCGCATAACCGAGCAATTCCTGGATTGTTCTGCTCGCTTCCTCCCTCCAGCAAATGGTTTTCACAGCTGTGCCTGTTCTGCATAGCTGAGCTTACCATTACGGCTTAGCAACTCTCTTTCGCTCGTTTCATATTAGCTGAAGTAGCTTCATCCCGTTTGAATCGGGCATCACAAAAAAAATTGTGACAGCATCCAAAATCGACTAGTGTAGTCGCTGGTAAAATTGAATCACCGGAGATAATGTCGCACCTGCTCCACGGATAGAGATTGGAGATAGTAGAGAGAATGGCCGAACACGAGACAAAATTTGTCTTTCCCGCAGTACAGTCAATGCCCCTGATCAACTGGTTGCTGAGCCGCTGTGTTGAAGATGGCGATTATCCGAGGGGAGTCATTTCCTCGGTGTATTATGATACGCTGGCTTGGAATTTTCTCGCAGAGAAAAATAACAGCGATTTTCTCAAGACGAAGTTTCGTTTGCGCTGGTACCAGGATACCGGTTATTCAAATTATTCCGCCATGGCCTATTTTGAAAAGAAACGGAAGATCGGCAGCTCGAGAGAAAAAATGAGGGTTGAAGTTCCGCTTGACGATGCGGTCAAAAAGGCCAGGTATCTTAACGATCCCTATTTTATCGAATTACCCGGTAAGGTTTATTCTCAGTCGCTTCCTCCTGAACGCTCGATTCTTCCGGCTTTTCAGATAAGTTATGTGCGGCACCGCTTTGTGGAGCCTCTGTCCGGTGCCAGGCTTGCCGTGGATAGCGAAATCCATGTCCCGCGCATAAATCCGATGATGGTGAAACGGAGCTGGAAGGCACCCTTAAATGTCGGAGTATTTGAATTTAAATCAAGCTCAATGGATTTACCGGATCGGCTCCACGGAATCACACTGTTTGGCTGCCGGAAGGGCTCGTTTTCCAAATACAGCAACTGCTTCGAGCATATTACCGGCCTGACTGCTTAGGCGGTGCGCAGCTTTGGGAAAAGAAGATAGCTAGGAAATGATTTTCGTATTTTCCTTCAACATAAAAACGTTTATCAGCAGGTTGCAGAATCTGTACTGCACATTTATCAGGTGAAAAAATGGAAAGTGGATTATTGGATTTTATTGGCGGATTCGGCAATAAGGAAATTACCGACATAGGTTTGTGGCCTCTCTCGGGTCTGCTGCTCATTTCACTGATCAGCGCCTTCATCGTCTCCTATCTCTATGTTCATTTCTTTAAACAGCGCTCCACCGGAAGTCAGATCCACCGTGCCTTTCCTCTTCTGGGCATATCCATTACTGCTATCTTTATCTGCATTCAGTTTTCCCTGCCGTTGTCGCTTGGTCTTTTGGGAGCTCTTTCCATCGTTCGTTTCAGGACTCCGATAAAAGAACCTGAAGAAATCGGCTTTCTCATGTTGCTCGTTGCCACCTCCATCAGCTGCGCCACCTTTAATCTGGCATTTTTAGCCATTATCCTGTTGACCGCCACCCTGGGGCTTTTTCTGGCCAGGTTCGGCGGGGTCCTGATGGATAGTTATTTGAGCAGCGGTATGATCACCTGTACTCTGCCCGGCGATTCCTCAGCATCTCTTGACGGTATCATGGAAACAATTATCTCCCGTGTTGCCGGAGCGCGCATCGATTCAATCAGTGAATCAGGAGAGTATGCCGTGGTTAGCACAAGTTTCCATAAGCTTCCCGGTGCCGAACTTGTCCAGCTCAAATCTGCCCTGGCAGCCCTTGATGAGCGAGTCAAGATCGATGTCTTTTACCACAACCAAACATCTTAAAAGTGGTTCTGTTACTTAAAAAGCATCTGCCCGTCCTGCTTCTTTCCGTGATTCTGGTTGGCCTGTCCGTTGCTGCTTCGGATACCGCATATCTGACCATAGAAATGACCAGCCGGGAACAAAATTTCATTCAGATCTTCTGGGCCGGAGAAGACGGTCAGTATTCGACCCAAAGGACCTCGACGCTGGTAAGTGAGAAAGGACATAATGGTTACTCCTTTCCTTTGCACGATGCTCTTCTTATCAAAAAAGTGCGGGTTGATCTTCAGCAAGGCAAAGGGGACATACCTCCAGCGCCGGTGGAAGTCCATGCAATAGGATATTCTTTCAAATGGCTGTTCAGAGGCAGGCACTTTGCCGGGAACATTGACGACTTGGATGCAGTGAAGGGAACTGCCGCAGCAAAGATCGGAGATAATGCCGAGAAGATGATCTTTACAGATGCCGATCCTCAACTTGAGTTTGATTTGAAGATACGGCCCATCGCCTATCAGTTCTTCCTGCCGATTTGCTTCTTTCTGAGCATGCATTTTCTCCTGTCCCGCTATCTTCTCAAGGGAAAAAAGGGGAGGTATTTTCTTGATATGGTTATAGGTGGTGATTACCAAAAGGTTCTGAATGCATTTCTCGAAGTTCTGCAAAGAAAACGCATATCATACAGAATACTGCAATCGAGCCTCGCCGGTGATACAATGCAGGTCCTATTTCAAATCGATATTCAATCTGCTGAGCTGCTTCGCACATTGCTGCAGGATGCTGCTGTAAAAAACCATCTGCGGAGTGTGCGCTGCGATGCAACCCGCAGTGGAGAAATACTGTAGCTGTGAGCACTCTGGTAATTTTAAGTTTCGGTTAACCCCAAAAGGGGATAAGTACCGAGGGCAATTCACAGTTATCAAATACATTATTCGTTTTCTTGTTTTTTACACCCCTCAAGGGAGTACTGAACTGAGTGGCAGAATTTCAGGCGCAAGGTGCTAAATGCGTTTACCCAGACCTCCCATACTTACCCATTGGTTGCTGGCTCTTCTCCTGTCGCTGTTTGCCGCGCTGCTGCTTTTCCTGCAGGATCATGCACCTGTGGCGGAGAAACTAAAGGGCCTGCAGGTTCGCCATGTTCCCTCTGAGCTGCTCTCCTATAATAAGCTTGGAGAGCTATTCCATAAAATGGGCGCTACCACAATTATTCCTAATCACAGTTCCCGGTATAAACAGCAGTTTGATCAACCGGAAATTGAGGATATCGGTCCCTTCCAAAAGAGACGACAGATCAGCGGCACCTTAATCGGTATAGGAGAAGAGCATGAGTTGATGCGAGTTGCAGCAGCAAATCTGAAAAAAGCAGTAAACGAAAACAACATCACGATCTCGGTGGTCACCGAAGCGGAAAACATTGACGGCGAACACGGTATTCTGACCAATTATCAGCAACGCGGTAAAAAATCGGAACGTCTGGCTTACGCTGCAATTCAGAAAGGTGACACCCTGCTGCAGCAAAGTGCTGTCGGCTTCAGGCTGCATGGCGGCACCAGCCGGGATCCGTCTTTGCCAAAGCACAGTTACAGGCTCTATTTCAGGAAGATCTACGGGTCTCAATGGTTGGATGTTGCAGAAATTTTTCCCAAACTGGAGGCTCTCAGAACTCTGGTAGTGCATGATGATATTCCCTATGGCTGGCCGCTGAGCAACGTTATCGCCAATGAACTTTATGCAATGGCCGGGGTCAACACCACCGAATATTCCCAGGCCGAATTTATCCTCAATGGCGTCGACCAGGGTCTTGTCTGGCTCTCGCCGCATCTCAGCAAAAAATATCTCCGGCAGAAGTACAATCTCGAATCGATGCACTTTCACCGTTATCGAGGGGATAAAAAAAATACCGTATTCCGGGAAGATATGGATAAACTATCAACTGATGCAACCTTGACCTATGAAAAGGTTCGCGGAGTGATAGATATTGAAGGTTTGATGAATTATTTTATAGCGGTTACCTTCAGCGGCAATACCGACTGGAGCCAGGGAGTGGCTTTCAAAGATGCCAAAGACGACTCTTCGACCTGGCAATGGGTCGCCTGGGACCTTGATCATTGTTTTACCGACTGGTACGCCTCCAGGAGCAGGAATCCCGAGAGAAAGGTCTGGCAGCAGGAAGGGCTCGGACTCATCTTTAAAGAGAAGCTGCACAGGCTGGGGAACTCGCGGCTGCGGCTCTTCAGACGATTATTCATTGAAGATCCTTCTTTTGAGGATTATTTCATCAGGCGTTATGTACAAATTCTCAATCATGACTTGAGCCCGAAACAACTTGCTGCTCTCTATCGAAAATATGAGATAATTCTGGAAAAGTATGACAGGGAGAGTAATCCCGAACTGCTGCGCTTCTTTCAGAATCGTCATGGCCACATCCGTTATGAATTACGTCATTTCTTTGGGTTGCCTGAGTTTCAGGAACTTCGTGTCGAAAGCGATATAATTCCAGAGATATTAGTGGATAGTTATCCTGAAACGCTGCCTTACACCGGGCACTATCCTGGTGGAATGGAAGTGGTTGTCGAATTGCCACCGAAACATGACAGTCAGGCGGGCCATTGGCTGGTGGATGGCAAAAAGGCTGCTGCCGGAAAGGTGATTATCTCTTTGCAGAAAAAAACAACAATCAGGTGGGTTGAACAATGATGTCCGCCGGCAGACATCTCGTTTCCGAGATTTCGATCCGGCGGAACGTATCCGGAGCAGACTCAGCGCTTACGGAAGTGAAAAATTCTCCAGGCCAGATTGGCCATTCCGGCCGCCATCTGCTCAATGACTCAGGCCCAATCTGAGATTTTCATCGTAATCATCCGTAATACATTGAAGTCAGAATCACATGGGATCGGATTCCCCGTCAAAGTATTACTTCTGCAGCACCCCCACAATGCCCTTTTCCAGGAATGCGCAAGTGTTTGTAGATCCCTCATTAGTTGAAAACTATTATTACTGCTTTTAATGGCTTGTTTTTAAAAGTCATTTTTTGTTCTGTCGGGACACAATATTAGAAACAATATTATGTCCCTTAATTTTACATCGGCCAATTTTGGCGAAATCCAGGAGTCCACCTCAACATTGCTATCGATTCTGCAGAAATCGCTTTTGTAATCCAAAGGGATCCTCAATCTCCTGCTCCGGCTTGCCCATGAGCTTGTTCTCGCCTCGTTCATCCACATACTTAGTCAATTCCAGGTCGATATCCATTGGCACCTGCACATCCGCCTCTGCCAACATCTGGCGCAGCAAGGCTTCAGATTTACCGGCGAAAGCCACAGAATCGCCAAGAACACGCAACGCCTCGGGAGGGTTATGAAAACCAACGGAATTCTCGGCACCAATGAACAGCTGACGATAGAAGGCCTCAAGATAAAAATCCTTGGCCTGTGCATAAAACCTGGGATCAAACTCAGCACCCTCTTCCTGGGCATTGTGCAGAGTTTCAAAGAGCTTGGCTGTAGTTGCCGTGGCGTAACCGGCCCGCAGCATCAGCGAAACGGTACGGTCCTGAATTCCTATGACGCGCTGCTTGAGCCATTCGGTGTCTTCTGCATGGCATTGGGCGCAGGCACGCAGATCGGCCTTGAGCGGGCTCATGACACGGTGATCCGAAACTTTATGGACGCCGATTTTGGTATAAGGCATATGGCAATCGGAGCAGGAGGCCCCTGCCTGCCAATGTGTGCTCTGATAGGAGTAGAGCTCGAATTCTGGATGACGCATGAAAGCCAGTTTGAAACCGGTAACGCTTTGTGTCCATTCCTTGTTATTCGGATCACTACGAATCTTCTCGATGATGTTTTCAACGCTGATATTTCCCCATGTACTCGTTTGCCAGGGAAAATAAATACCGTCGGATTTGCCCTCTGCCGTCTTGGTAATATTGTAAGTTACATGGCACTGGGCGCAGACTGCAGAGCGCATCTCTTGATGATTAAGCTCTTCGGCTTGAACACCCATGGCATCAAGGGCCGTACCCAGAGTGAAGCTGCGTGAGAGTCGAAGGGTCATACCCTTATTGTCATGGCAGTCTATGCAGGCCACGCCAAGTTCTCGATGTTCCTCGGGAATTTTGTCAACCACTTCCTTAAATGGAAGCTTATAATAATCCTCTCCCATATTCTCTTCCAGCTCAGGGGCGTACGGTGTTTTACAGGTCAGGCATACACCACCGGCGCCCACGCGCTTGGCATCAATCTCAAGCTGATCCTTGAGCATATTTGCATGCCCTCGTGGCTCATTGTACTCGATGCCGAACCCCCAGCCGTTGAACAGCAACGCCATATAAGGATACATGGACAGCTTATCATAGGTGATATTATCGGCATCGAAACCAACCTTATATTTGCTTTTACCGGCAGGAGTAGGTTCCTCGGTCTGCAGCCAGAGATCGTATTCCACCGGATAGGCCTTCCCCCAGACTGCCGGGTCTATGGTATTATCAGGAATTTTTACCGGCTGCACCAGCTGCGGCTCTTCCGGCGAACATGCCAGCAAGCCAAAAATGAGCAATATTCCAAGCCCGGCCACACTCTTCTTTTTCATGATCATTTTGTCTCTCCTTAAATAGCTGGTTTTATCAACATGTAACCAGCGTCTGCAGATAAACCACTTTTGCTCTAATATCTGATATTATCAAATGTTCCTGAAATCTCGGTGCTTGCTTCCAAATCTACAGTTTCCGGTGGAATATTCGCTACAGTGCCAATCTGGAGCCGGCAAGCCTGTGCTGCACATTACGATGGCAGTCCCAGCATTGACGCTCCGTATCCAGCATCTTTTCCACAGTTGCAGAATGGCAGCGGATGCAGTTATCCTGAATGAATTCCCGGCCATGATTCGAAATCTCTATACGCTCCGGCACCGTCCCCGAATGAAATACAATCAGGTCCTTCATACCATCAATGCCCTTCCATAGATAATATGATACCAGATTGTCATGCGGTAGATGACAGGACACGCAGGCCTGACGGCGATGAGCTCCCTGGTGCTGCCAGGCTTGATATTGATCCTCCATGACGTGGCACGAGGCACAGTACTGTGGAGTCTCGGTCTTGGCCAACATTTGCGGCGGACCGAAGGCCAGAAAAAACCCGGCCCCAATCAGAAGTACAGCACCGATAAGCAGGTATTTTAGTCTGAAAAATTTTCTCATTTCCATATGTTCCTCTGGTTAAGTCACGACGACGATCACATCTTCCCCGGCTCCAATGATCATGGTCCCGACCTCTGTCCAACGTATATTGTTAAGATCATAACATAATTAATTTTTATTGCCTAAAAATAAATCTCACCTGCTTTCCGGCAGACATCGGAACAATGAAACTGATGATCTATCGAATATGATGAACGTTAGTAACTAATGTCAAACGATGACAGAGATGTCAATTCCGGGAATCATCAAAGAACGAAATTATCAGTCGGATTCTTGAGTTTTTCCCTGTCTTGCTTATAATTAACAGACGTACTAATAACGCGATAAGGTGAGATCATGGATGGAAAGAGCATTACCTCTCCCCGAAAGTCGGCTCTGTTCCTTCTTCTCTGTATCTCTCTTGGCTTGACCGGCTGTACGAATGTGGGACGTACAGTCCCGGCCGACGATCGAATCCTTTTTTCCATGCAGGAAGCGGGACAGGGAAGTTTCCAGCAGGGCGGATTAATCATAGATTACAGCTTTGATCTCGCCGACAGTCAATTACATTTGTCGGAAGAGGCTTCTTATGATTATTCAGCCGACTCCCTGAATGTATATACCTGGTTCCTTGACGCATCCGGAGAAGTACTGCAACAAAAACTTATATACTCTTCCGGATACCGGAACTCCGCTTACGGGGAAAACCAGAGTCGTTTCCAGAAAACCCTGATCTTACCCCCCGAAGCGGTGGGAATATCTTTCAGCCATTCATCTCAAATACGCCGGGGCCGTCAATGATTTTCGGAATTCAATTATTATCGATCTGTTTTGGATCCTGGAATCCTATGGTCTTAAAATACCTTGCCGCCATTCCGGAAGATGATCTCCGGGAAGATTACCCATCACGTGCAATTGGCTGACAACAGAACTCGAGAAAGGGAGGCAACATGATAGAACTCAGGAAGATCAAGCGGGAGAATATCCCATCAGCACTTGAGCTGGCAAAACAGTATCGATTGCTTAATGAACCGGATGAGGCGGAGAGCATCTGTCTTGATATACTGGAGGTTGACCCCGACCATCAGGATACCTTGATTACTCTGCTTCTGGCGCTGACTGACAAGTTTTCCAGCAGCGGCCTGAGTCCGTCCTTTGAAAAAGCCAAGACAATTGTGGACAGACTCCCCGTTCCATACTGTAAATCTTACTACAGAGGTATACTCTATGAACGTCGAGCCAAAAACTACCTCAAGCAGGAAGAGCCCGGAGGCGGCGCTGCAGCATATCAGTGGTTCGCCAAAGCGATGAAATCGTATGACGAAGCGATCAAAACCTGCGATCCCTCAAATCAGGATGCGGTGCTGCGCTGGAACTCCTGTGCGCGAATCATCAACAGCAATCCCGAGGTCAGGTCTGAAGAGAAAAGCGCGCCCGAAATGCTTCTTGATGCCTACGACGAACCGCACTGATCCGCCGTAAACCTCGTAAACCGCATGATCAGCTTTTTTCATCATCCCGATGGCGGTGCGCCTTGATCATCTGCTTGGTCTGGTTAATGCGTTTAGTGATCAGTATCGAACGTGGACAGACTCTGGTGCACTCGAAGTGATTTTCACAGGGCCATACCCCATCAGGGTCGTCCAGAACAGGAAGCCGCTCCTCAAAACCGCGGTCGCGGGTATCCGCCAGGAAGCGATAAGCCTGGCTGATCGCTGCCGGGCCTAAAAATTTTCGATTCTCCGTTAACACCGGACACGCCGAATAACACGATGCACACAAGATACAGTTTGTCGTGTCGTCAAAGACCAGGCGGTCCTCCTGAGACTGGAGACGCTCCTTCTCCTCAACCGGCTCGTCATTGATGAGGTAGGGCTTGATAGCCCGATATTTGACAAAGAAATCAGCCTGATCCACAATCAAGTCCCGCTGCACCGGCAGATACCGCAGCGGTTCGACGGTGATGGTCTCTCCGAACTCCGCCACGATATCCTTGATCAGCATCTTACAGGCCAGCCCGTCTTTACCGTTGATGCGCATGGCATCCGAGCCGCATACCCCGTGAGCACAGCTTTTGCGAAAACCCAGGCTGCCGTCCTGAAATCGCTTTACCCGCATCAAAGCATCCAGCAGCCGTTCATTGGGCTGCGCCTCAACCTGATATTCCTGGAAGTAGGGCTGTTCATCACTGTCAGGATTATACCGTTGGATCTTGAGATTGATTTTCATGGTTCAACTCCTGTTGGCATCAGTAGGTGCGCGGTTTTGGTTCCCAGATCGAGGTATCCACCGGCCGGTAATCGATACGCACCGAATCCTCTTCCAGATAAGCGAGAGTGTGCTGCAGCCAGTTATCATCGTCGCGCAGCGGATAATCTTCACGGCTGTGGGCACCGCGGCTCTCTGTCCGGTTGAGCGCCGATGTTGCGGTGATCAGGGAGAGATCCAGCAGGTTGCCCAACTCGATAAGCTCAAGCAGATCGGTGTTGAACCGTGCGCTGGTGTCCTGCACACGAACCTCCCGATAGCGTTCCCTCAACTGCCGTATCTCTGTTACCGCCGCCTGCATTTGCGCATCGTTGCGGTAGATGCCGACCTTTTCCATCATGACCGTCTGCATCTCATCCGCTATATGACCGCCGTGATGTTCTGATTTTCCCTCAGTCAATCCGGAGAGCCACTCGCGGGCAGGGTCTGCCGCGGCCTCACTGAGCTGCGGAATCTCGGCATGCTTGACATAGTCTCCTATATGCCGTCCGGCCCGCCGGCCGAAAACAACCAGATCGAGCAGGCTGTTGGTACCCAGACGATTGGCGCCATGCACGGAGACACAGGCGCATTCTCCGACCGCATAAAGCCCATCAATCAAACTCCCTCTGCCGTCGGCCATTACACATCCATGGACATCGGTGGGAATGCCGCCCATGGCATAATGCGCCGTCGGCAAAACCGGGATCGGCGAATCCGCGGGATCTATGCCGAGGTAGGTTTTGCAAAATCCGGTAATGTCCGGCAGCTTGGCCAGCAGCGTCTCCTTGCCTATCTGAGTTGCATCGAGATTGACATAGTCGTCGATCCTGCCGTCTCCGCGGATTCCCTTGCCGGCCCGGATCTCAGTCAGCAGGGCACGGGCGACAATATCCCGTGGCGCCAGGTCGAGCAGGACCGGTGAGTAGCGTTCCATAAAGCGCTCGCCGTTGCGGTTGCGCAGTATCCCTCCTTCACCGCGCACCGCTTCGGAAATCAGGATTCCCAGGCCCATGATGCCTGTAGGGTGAAACTGGAAAAATTCCATGTCCTGCAGAGGAATGCCGCGCCGGGCACAGACGGCCGGTCCGTCCCCGGTATTGGCATAGGCGTTGGAGGTGACCTTGAACATGCGGCCAAAGCCGCCGGTGGCAAAAAGCACTGCCTTAGCGGCGAAGATATGCAGCTCTCCGCTGGCCAATTCCACGGCCACCACGCCCCGGCAGGTGTTGCCCTCCCTGATCAGATCGATAACCTGGAATTCATCGTAAAAGGCAACCTCGTTTTTGATGCATTGCTGATAGAGGGTCTGCAGAATCATATGACCGGTTCGGTCTGCTGCATAGCAGGCCCGTTTCACTGCTGCCTCTCCAAAATTTCTGGTGTGGCCGCCGAAACGGCGCTGATCAATCCGCCCCTCTGCGGTCCGATTAAAGGGCAGGCCCCGGTTTTCCAGATCATATACCGCCTGGATCGCTTCCCGGGTCAGGATCTCAGCGGCCTTCTGGTCGACCAGATAGTCACCGCCTTTTACCGTATCAAAAGCGTGCCATTCCGCCTTATCTTCCTCTACATTCCCCAGTGCAGCACTGATGCCGCCCTGAGCAGCTCCGGTATGACTGCGAACCGGATAAAGTTTTGACAAAACCGCCGTTCGGGACCGCTGACTCGCCTCCAGCGCCGCATAGAGGCCGGAACCGCCGGAACCAACAATAACCGTATCGAATTGATGAATCACAAGGCATCTCCTTCTGCCCGAGGGCATGAAAAATGACGTTGAGGGGACTCCCAAGTTTGCTTGTATATCATGTATATCAAATACCAGGACCATCAGTCAATGCAGTGGAGTAGTATCTATGTTGCTATTGATAAAATAAATCCTGATTACCCCTGACCCAGCTGAAACTGGACTCTTTACAGTACTCCCTTGAGGTTCAAGAACTTTAGACAGAGTATTTTCTTGCAAAAAAAAACAAGAAAACAATCTGTATCCTCAGCTCAAGGACTGCAAGGACTGCTCTTTTCGCGGATCTGTGCAGCCCGGACCGCTGCAGCGAAGCCTCCATGGGCGGGTTTATGGCGTCCCGATGAAATGAGCAGTTCCGGCCTGGGCCAGAACACTCTGAGTTTCAGTGGTAATCAGAAAATAAATTGTTTTGTGGTCAATCTGCCGAATCTATTCTGCAGAGTGCTGAAAATGGGACATCCGGCAATCACACCTCGGCCACGATTTTGGCTATTGCTTGGGAACGCGGTGCATGGTTGGCGAGAAAGACTGCCACAAGGACCACTACCCCTCCGAAAAGCTGCACGGTTGTCAGCGACTCTCCAAGCAATACCCAGGCTCCCAGGGCGGTTACCATTGGAATACCGTTGATGCATACTGAGGCACGGGCGGCAGGGATCTTGGTCAGCGCATAGTTGTAACAGAGGAATGCGCCAATCGTGGCGAAGAGTGTCAGGCCAATCAGGGCGATGACCGAATCCGCCGTTACCGCTTCCCAGTTGAACTTCGGCAGATCCCACAGAAAAGCGGGGAAAAAGAGTATGGCACCGAAAATAATCTGCATACCGGTGATCTGAAAGGAGGGAATGGTACTGCCGAGCTGTCGGGCCATGATCATGTACGCCGCAGCTGAAAGAACGGCGCCGAAAATCAGAAGATCGCCGATCAGGCTGCCCTGAAGCGCAGTCTTCCCCTGATCTCCAAACACCAGCAGGGAGACACCGATAAGAGAGAGGAGGATCCCCAACAGATTAACAGGCCGCATACGTTCCTTCAGCAGAATAGCCGAGAGCGCCAGGACAAACACCGGAATTGTGGCGATGATCAAAGCTGTCTTGGTTGCGGAGGTATACTGCAGGCCGATGGTTTCACAGGTAAAGTAAAGCCCGGGCTGCATCAGGGCCAGGAACATCAGGGATTTTACGGATTTTCTGGAAATCGGCGGAAATCCGGTTCGTCGAAATAGTATTGCAAAAAAAAGCGAAGCGCCGAAAAAGCGCAGAAACATCAGGCAAAACGGGGTAAAGCTCTGCAGGGCCACCTTGGTGGCAACAAAAGAGAGCCCCCAGAATATAACGGCCAACCCCAGAGCGACATACGTAAAAACAGGATTTTCAGAATTCATTCTTTTTTTCTCCAACCATCACCGGATTTTCCCCCTCTCACCCGGTCGGCAACGGCCTGCAGAGCAGGTTTCAGGAAATCAAAGCCTCCCATTTCATTGATGGTTTTTCTTGCAAGTTCATTCAGACCTCCAGGTGTCATGGATTCATCGGCAAGCTGGTGCAACCTGCCGCCCGGACTTTTCCGGGCGAGTGCGGACAATGCCTCAAACATGGCGGCAGTATAGTCGCCGGCCTGCTTCGGCTCAACTCCGGTTTGGATCGCCCAGTCTGTTATGGAGGCCAGCATCTGGAAATATGGCGCCATAAGGGAAGTGATCACCGACAGACATTCAAGCTGCTCTTCGTTTTCAACCGGAATCACGGTCCCCACGTTTTTGAACAGCTGGTTGACTTTATCATTGTCGGGAAACACCACAATCGGACCGATGTGCTCGGCTGCGCACGGCAATGGAACTGCTCTGCTGATAACACATGAGCTGTTTGTATGCGCAGCGATCTGAGAATTCTGCGTGCCGCTCAACAGGTTCACAAGTATCTGATCATTCTTGAATTTCAGGGAATCCAGGACCGACTCCCGATCCCTGGGCAAAAATGCCAGGACCACAATATCACTCTTATCGACAACATCCTGATTGGAGCGGCCAACCTTCACCTGAGAAAACCGCTTTTGCAGTAGTTTTGATTTTTCCTCGTTGCGTGGAGAGACCGTAATAGAGCCGATGCCCCCTTTTGAGGTACATAGCCCGGTAACCAAAGCCTCAGTGATAGCACCCGTACCTATAAAACCCGTCCTCATTGCATCCCTCTCATCACTCAGCAATCTTTTTATCATCTTTCAGAACATTTGCCAGATCCCTGCCTGCCTCAAATGCTTCCTGAAGGCAATCATCCCGTTTGTCGATCTCGCCCTTGCGATCTACCCCTCTGCAAAGCACGGTTTTCCAGAGTCCGGCATTGAGAACATCAAAGAAATATTTGACCGTAAGCAGGGCTCCATCAAAGAGTTTTTTTCCAGTTGTGGCTCCCACCGAAATAAACACTCCTTTGCGGGTCTGAGGGGCAT
Source organism: Desulfobulbaceae bacterium (assembly GCA_016278675.1). Taxonomy (GTDB): domain Bacteria; phylum Desulfobacterota; class Desulfobulbia; order Desulfobulbales; family Desulfocapsaceae; genus Desulfopila_A. Next base: position 52,085 of record JADQBJ010000035.1, read on the forward strand.
TTTTAAAATCCTGTTTTTCAATCCAGTACTTCCGCACCCAGAGGGACTGACAGCGATCCATTAATATTTTTGTATGCGCACTCACCGTATAAAAAAAGATCGGAGAGGCGAGAATGATGCCGTCGCTGGCTTCAAGTTTTTCCAGAACCTTGGGGAAGTCATCACGGATAGCGCATTCACCGGTTTTGATGCATTGATATATTTCCAGGCAAGGGGACATGTTGTAATCCCGAAGGATCACTTCCTCTACCTCAGCGCCTTGCTGCCGGGCGCCGGCCACTGCCTGCCTGAGCAGGGCGGCACTGTTGCCGTCACGTCGGGGACTGCCGTAAATTGCAATAATTTTGACCATGCAACCTCCTCCTCAGGGCGCTACGCCTCTATTGAGTACCTTACTCCCCAACCGAGATAAAAAACAAGAAAACGAATAATGTATTTGATAACCGTGAATTGCCCTCTATATCCAAGGTACTTATCCAGCTCAGCTGGGTTCGATGCTTTCCCGCCTGCCGTTATGTGATATTTTCAGTCAAGATGGGCTCGTAAAAAGCTCGATCTACGTTGTTGTAGATCTGCAACGCGGAAGATCGGGCTTTTAATGACGCCATCAGTCAATGGACTTTACTCTCCCCACCAGACCGTTATCCAACCGGACCTTGATGCCATGTGGGTGACTCGGCGATTTCGTCAAAATATCCCGAACAATGCCCTCGGTGAGCTTTCCAGAACGTTGATCCTGCTTCAATACGATGGATACTTTTATGCCGGCCTTGATATCGCCTCTTTGTGTTCCGGTTTTCATTTCAATTCCCATAACCATTTTAATATCGTCATTCCAAGCTGAATCCGGCTTCCACCTGCCGTTCACAGAATACACTCTATGCAGATTCTATCACAGCATTTCTTCCAGCAAGTGCAGAATCATTCTTAATTTTATAACAGGTAAAGAATGATGATCGCGTAAAAAATTATCAAATTACCGAGAATGAACTCTGCGCTTATCGCGAGCCCACAAAAAATAATATGTTCATCATGGAGGCAATTGCCCACATCACTAGGGCATAACGCCAATTGCTCTGAATTATCACCTTGGGAGAAGCCTTGAATCGACTGACAAGAGCCAGTCCCACTCCCGATAACGGGCTGCTTGCCGTGGACACAGCCCAGCTGGTGAGAAACAGAAAACCAAGCTGGGAATGATCGGGATCAAGGGGCAACAGCAACGGGCTGACGACCGCTATGCTGACCACCGGATGCACCCCCACGATCCCGATGAGTATCATTGCTCCCAATATAATTGCAAACATCAACGGTGTAAACGAACCTTCGAGAGTAAATACCGCGGGATAAACATGAGTTATTGATTTAATGCCGGTAGAAAAAACTCCAGTAGCGAGGAACAAGGCAAACTGGCTGCTCACCGTTGATATCCTGTTATCTATAAAATCACGCAATGTCGGCATCCTGGGCCTGCCTTTCATAAACAGGAGGGCTCCCGCAGGGGCCAGCAGACAGATGAGGACCAGAACGTTTATGTCATGCCGGTAGTGATGCACGCCGATGACAACAGCGGCGAGAAAAAGCGGTATTGCCAGACTTTCAGTTTTCAGAGGGTATCCGGAAAATTCCGCTTTGCTGAAAAAACATACTTCAACAGTTGAGTAAACTATTGCAATAATGCTCATCACAGCACCGGGAATCAGCGTCTCTTTCCATGACATATCAGGAGCATAAATCAGGGCAACACCCGTGGCGATAAAAAAGGGTGACCACCATGCAGCTGCGCAGAATGAACGTGCCAGGATGATCATCTGTACCTTGCTAAGGCTCCCATTCCTTTGCAGTCTGTCACCAAAAAGAAATACTGCCGACAAATTAATTACAGCTCCAAGCAGATGGGTGCCGACAGCCGTGGTTATTACAGCCTTTTTCCCTTTCGGCAAAGCAGGGTCTTCAATAACGGAACTGGTTAAAGTAAGGAAGGAGACAGCGACGAACATTGCCAGCAGAGGCAGATTGGCAGCAAAAATTTGCTTCCAGCCCAGATAAATACCCTGGCCGGCTGAAAAAAAAATGGCTGCCAAACCGATTAGCAGCAGCCACAGGGTTTGTTTACGGGAACTTTTGCCGAGAAATTGCCACATCACCACGGGTACCAGCCAGGCAGAAATTGTCGGCAGTATCAGCAGAAAAGGCAGCTTTACACTTAAAAGAAAAAAAACAAGGGTACCGAAAATAATCCACCCGGCATATTTACTCATAGCTGATCATAAGCTTCATCATCTGCAGGATAGGATGGGCAATTAACTGAAATAGTACCTTTCACTACACCAACTCGCTGATGAATTTTGTCTAAAACCAGACATTTCTGAGCAGTTTTAATCTCGTCCACCCAGACTCTGGCGCAAAAGCAGGTAAGATATCAGGTAAGGGTCAGAAAAAAAATAAAATAATCCAGGGATACACAGTTTTTCGCCATGGGATCAGGATATTGTTTGATCAGAAATGTATGTTGATGCCAATCGACTCAGAATTTTCATCCAGCCGAATAGCGGTGACAAGAGGGAGCTCTTCAGGAATAGAGCGTCATATTGAGGAATGTCGTAAATAAAACCGGAGCATCATCTGCTGTTTCAGGGCGGTCCGAAATTCGTGATTCCAGGTTTTTTGTGAATACCGAATTCAAGAAAGCCGCCAACTTGCACATACTGCCAAGGTACTTACTTGCCGTTACGGCGTTTGAGGTAAGCACCCTGACGAGCATAAACTCCGACTCCGGGTGCTGCTGAATAGTTACCATTCCGCCGCTCTCAGCTCTGGCCATAAAGGCTCTTTACCTTTACCCGGTCTATGGAACCGTCTTTATTCAGGGGCAGCTCAGCGACAAACTCGACATATTGCGGCTTCTTGAATCTGGCGATTCGTGCACCGACGAATTCTATTAGCTCGGCAGCTTCCAGGGTGGCATTTGCCTTAAGCAGACAGACCGCCTTGATGCCCTCCTTCCACTTGGGATCAGGCACACCGATAACAACTACCTGCTCCACCGCGGGATGCTGCAGGATGATCTTTTCGACCTCTGCAGGATAGACGTTTTCACCCCCAGGTTTTATCAACTCCTTTTCAGCCTTTCGCCCGGCATAGAAAAGAAAACCGTCCTCATCAAAACGGCCGAGATCACCAGTGTGATGCCGACTTTCACGGAAAGTGTAGGCATTGTCCTCGGGCAGTCCCCAGTATCCCTTGAACACCATGGGGCCCTTGAGGGTGATCTCTCCCACTTCCCCGTGAGCAACAGGTTCATCGTGATCGTTCACCAGCTGCACATCGCCCAGCAGGATAGCCTTGCCTGCCGAACCGGGACAGTCGTTATATCTGCCCATGGAGGCGAGACAGGATGTCTCCGTCTGGCCATACATGACGTAATAATACCCGCCGGTGACCGTTTGGAATTTTTCTATAACCTCGGGAGTCCCGAGGCCGACAACGGACTTGAGCGAACTGATATCGATTTGATTCTCTTCGGCGGCCTTGAGAATAGAGTCAAGAATCGGAGGAAAATCAAAAAACAGGGTGGCCTTGTGCTCCTGGATCAGATTGGCCGCGGCAGTGGCCTCGAATTTGCTGATATTGAGGTTGGCACTTCCGGCGTGAAATGCACTTGTGGCCAGGAAAAGTCCGCCCACATGAAAAAGCGGCAGCAGATTCAGGTGGACATCCTCCGCATCAAGCTGCAGGTAATACTGAAAATGCATGTCCGCAAAGAGCAGGTTGCCATGACTGAGCAGGGCGCCGCGCGGGCGTCCGGCCACCGCAGCCGTGTGGATAATGACAAATCCGTCCGTACTTTCCACTTCGGCAGGCGCCACATTTTCAGCTTCCTGCATCAGCTCAATAAACGGTACTAATGAACCGCTGTCATTTTTCAGATTATACGATCCCTGAACATTTGATTCGATACTTCCGCTCTGTAGAAGCGGTTGGAATTCCGCATCGGCAAAGATGATCCTGGGCTGACAATCATCAAGATTAAAGCGGACTTCATCGGCTGAAAGCCGCCAGTTAACCGGCAGAACAATGGCGCCTAAATACGCTGCAGCCCCATATATCAGAAAAAACTCCAGGCTGTTTTTGCCTATAACACCGATGCGGTCACCCTTTCGGATTCCGGCCCGGGCCAGTCCGGCGGCCAGGGAGTCAACCTGCATCTTGTATTCAGCGAATGTCAACATCCTGCCGTCGTCGACTTCATGCCAGCAAAGCTGTGGGCCGAAAGCAAGCGCATTCCGTTGTATCACATCATAGAAAGATAGATCGTATAGTCCCATATAACCGTCCTCCGAATTTCCCGGGTTAACAATTTTTTAGTGTCTGTCCAGGAATGAGCAATTTCGGAGTCTCCGCTTACCTGTTCTAAATCTAGGTGCTCGATGAATTTAACCACAGGCATATAAATGATATCGGAGTCTTCGCTTACCTCCGAGGATTAAATTTTGAGAGCAACCGGTAAGCGCAGACTCCGACTAGTTAGAGCAGATAGCGCAGGCTTCAAAAGTGCCATTTAGGGGCAGACACTAGATAATATTGCAGCACCGAAGATCTGTATATCTATTCCGATCAGCTTCATTTACTAATTTTAGGCGAATACCTGACAATTTTACCTGAAGGAAGCCGGCACAACAGCTACGGACTGTTGACACTCACAACGGGACATGGAGCCTTGAGGATTATGTACTGAGCATTCGATCCTAATATAATTTTCTGGGTTCTCGATTTTTTCTCAATTCCCACGAAAATTTGATCGACATCGTTTTCTTCCGCGAATCTGACCATATCTTCGCCAGGGGCCATTCCTCGCGCCAGCTGATGGGTTTCACAGGGTATATTTTTTTCTTTGAAAAAATTTTCGGCAAATTTCAGATCCTCGGCGGCCTTACCTATTTTATCCGGTTTTTCACTGGCACCACCTACCATGGAGGTTACCACCAGCACCTCTGCTCCAAAAAGATCGGCGTAGGTTCTCGCCAGAGATAGCGCGGCCCTGGACACCTCCGAGCCATTATACCCTACCAGGAATTTCATTCTTCTCTCTCCTTCTCCTCTGAACTTTCCAGGGAAATTACATCCAGCGTTTCCGCCTCTTATAGGATTTGACTTCTTTAAACGACTTTCTTCCACCACCTCTGGTTATACCCATATAGAACTCTTTAACATCTGGATTTTCCTGGAGCTCTTTGGAAGACCCTTCCAGTACGATCCTGCCCGATTCCATGATGTAGGCATAATCCGAGATATCCAGGGCGATCTTGGCATTTTGCTCCACTACTAGAATAGTAGTGTTCAATTCACGGTTTATCAGCTTGATATTCTCGAAAATCTCCTTGACCAGCAAGGGAGCGAGTCCCAGAGAGGGTTCATCGAGCATCAGCATTTGCGGTGCCGCCATCAGCGCTCTGGCAATAGCGATCATCTGCTGTTCACCGCCGGAGCAATAGCCGGCCATACGATGGGTAATATTCGAAAGACGGGGGAAATGGCTGTACATCCGGGCATGATCTTCCTTGATCCGCTGCGCCCCGTCCTGCCGTGTTATAGAGCCGACCTTGATATTCTCATCGACGCTCAGATGCTTGAAAACCCGCCGTCCTTCCGGCACCATGACGGCTCCAAGCTTGACCACATGAGTGCCGAGCAGGTTGGTAATATCTTTACCCTGGAATTTGATATATCCTTCGCGGATAAATCCATTTTCCGGCTTCAACAGCCCGCTGACGGCCCGCAGTGTCGTGGTCTTCCCGGCTCCGTTGGTACCCAGCAGGGCGACAATACTGCCGGTGGGAACACTCAGGCTGACGCCGCGCAAAACCTGAATAATATCATTGTAAACAACTTCAATATTATTCACTTCCAGCTGTTTTTCAGTTTCTCTCATGACATATGCTGATTTCAGGCTGATTCTTCTTTATGCCGAGGACCGGTGCCGGGCATACTCTTCTCCCGTACCACGGCCCATGGTGATACGGGAGAAGCATTAAGTGAAGAGACATTGCTGGTCCGGTTTCTCTTTTTTTGTCTACTCGATCTTCGCTGTATATTCAGGTACGAAAGGCTCCCCTACCGACTTAAAACTGCCGTCTTTGACAACGTAGAGCTGCAGAGTGTCAACACCGGCATGATCGGTCTCCGAATATGTGACCGGTCCCACCGTGGTGTGCGGATTAAAGGCATTATCGCCATTCATGTTCTGGAGTTCTTCATACAGCGTCTCTTTGTTAATTTCCTTGCCTTTCTCCTTGGCCCGCCTGATGACCTCCGTTGCCACCTGCGCCACCATCATGCCGTTGGCATAGTTATGAGAGTTGGCGGTCTTTTCATCGCGGTTATATTTCTTGGCCAGTTCCAACTGCATTTCCGCACCCTTGCCGGGCTCACTCGTAACGATATAGGAGGTCGTCCAATAGAAGTTCTCCGCTGAAGGCCCCGCCAGAGCAACCAGATCGTTGCCTCCGGTATAATGCGCACCCAGAAAGGTGAATTTTCCTTCTTCTCCAAAGGATCCGGCTACGAGTCCAAGACCACTGGCATCTTTTAACATTGTTGCCACCGGAGATTGGACGGTATGACTGATTATATACTGCACATCCTTACTTTTGAGACGCTTCAGCATTGCGGTATTGTCCAGATCCTTGCCATGTTCGACAACTTCAACGATTTCCATGTTGAGTCCGGCGGCAACAGCTTTCTCCACATCCTCGACCGGTCCCCGGCCAAAGGCGGAGGGATGAATGAACATCGCCACTTTCGGAGCACCCTCTCCCTTATGATTCTTGACAATATACTCGGCAAGACCAATCGCTTGAGCGGAATAAGAGGCGATAGGCAGAAAAATATAATTGGAATCTTCAAGGTTTCCGGCATGAAAGGAGGCAGGAATAGTAGGCATTTCTTCTTCTTCAAAATCTCTTTTCAACGAGAGCGTGCTACCGGTGGAATAATTCAGATAAAAAACGATCCCCTGGTCGAGAAAATCTTCAAAATTGCGCTTGGTCACATCATTATTGTACTGATCGTCCCGAATGGTGCAATCGATCCTGTCCTCGCCCAGGATCTTGGTATCGTTGACAAAGTTGAAATAATCCTCCACCCCTTTAGCGTAAGGATTACCGGCATCCGAAGTCGGTCCGGTAATGGCAAGAGACAAACCAAGTTTATAGACTTCTCCAAAGGCCTGAGCAGGAAGAGCCATCAGGCAGGATGCCGCCGTCAATAAAACCCATCTGTTTATTGTGTTCTTTTTCATATCTCCTCCTTAACATTAGGTTGCGGTGTTGAAAAACAGATACGAAGACCTCATCAACTCACGGATTGGGCAATTTATGAAAGCTGATCACCGCCCCTTGGGCAAAAGAATCATCTTCAACTGCTTTTCATTCAGACACGTGCTGGAGCTTCAACTCTCCATATTAAAAAACGCCCTGCGGCAGCGGCGAAGTCGGCATTCAATAGCGGAAAGGCCACAGCTTCACATATGAGCGTGCAATCCGCCACCAGTTGGCAATCCCCCTGGGTTCAAACATGAGAAAAAGAACAATGATCAAACCAAAGCTCAAGGGCTTGAGAGCAGTGGTAAGATTGGTTGACGTAGTCAGATAACTGCCGGCCCACTCGGAAAGACGCTCGACCTGGAGATCGAGTACTTTTATAGCCACCGGCCCCCAGAACGATCCATGCAGCGTCCCCAGCCCGCCGACAATGGCCATGGCGAGGTAGTTGATCGAATGATGCAGGGTAAAAGAATCGATGCCGGCTCCCCGATAGAGATAGGCATGCAGCGCACCGGCCACTCCAGCCAGAAAACCCGCAAGAGCAAAGGCGTATACCTTGGTGAAGCCCGGGTGCATGCCCATGGCATCGGCGGCCCGGTCGTTGTCGCGCACCGCAACAAGACAGCGGCCGTAGCGGGTGCGCAGCAGGTTGCGCACCCCAAACCCAAGAATGACGATCACAAAGAGAATGGCATAGTACCAAAAGAGGTAATGGTCGTCGCGCATAACCTTGCCGTTCAACCAGAAAACCCGGCCAATCGGTATGGTCTGGCCCTGGTTGAAAAAATTCATAAACTTGATGACCCACTCGAAGATCATCTGGAAAGAGAGTGTGGCAATGGCCAGATAAAGATGCTTGAGCCGCAATGCCGGCAGGCCGACAAGCGCTCCAAACAGCGCACCCATACAGCCGGAGAGCAGAATCATCAGCGGCCAGCCGTGGGTGACGAGAACATGGGTGTCTCCCAGAACCCTGGCGAAGGAAGCGATGGTATAGGCGCCGACTCCCACAAAGGCGGCATGCCCGATTGAGATCAAACCGGCGAACCCTGTTACCAGGTTCAGGCCCATGACGGCGATGATGGCTACGAGAATATTATCTATAACCAGCATATATTTGTTGCTTACCTCAAAGAGAAGAGGCCAGGCAAAAAGAAGAAAGATAAAAAGGCACATCACCGACCTGTCCAGATTGGAGAAAAAGATCCTCTGCTCCTCCCGGTAGGAGGTAAAATAATTTCCAGTAGCCAGCCAGCGATTTGATGACATAATTATACCCGTTCTATTTCATGGATCCCAAACAAACCGTGGGGCTTAAAAAGCAGGATAATGAGAAGAATTATGTATGGTAAAACCTGTCCAGTCCCGTTCAATCCCCAATTACCGTCGAGATACCCACCGGCGAACTGCTGAATCAAACCCATGATTATGCCGGCTACCACTGCTCCGAGGATTGAGTCCAGTCCGCCCAGGATAACCACGGGAAAAACGACGATGCCGAAGGCGTGCAGTGTTTCAAAATTCAACCCGGTTATATTACCGATGATTCCGCCTGCCGCAGCAGCGCTCAGCCCTGCCATGGCCCAGGCCAGTCCAAAGACCCGCGGCACCGAGATACCGATCGACATGGAGGCCAGCTGATCATCCGACACTGCTCTCATGGAGATGCCTACCGTTGACTTTTTAAAAAACCAGGAAAATCCGGCGATCAGTACAATGGTGACTCCCACACCCACCACTTGTGTCCATGAAATGGACACGCCTCCAAAGGCAAGAGGGGCGGCCGGCAGAAAACTCGGGAAAGAAAAGTTTTCCGAGCCAAAGGGAGTAAGGTAAATGAGCCCGTCAAGAATGGACATCAGGCCGATGGTCACCATGATCACGGAGATGATCGGTTCACCGATCAGACGGCGTAAAAAAACCCTCTCCACGCTCATGGCCAGAAAGAATGTAGCGATCATGCTCATCGGAAAGGAGAGGTAAATAGGAATACCCACCCATACCGTCAAGGCATAGGTAATAAAGGCCCCGGCGGCAATGATCTGACCATGGGCTATGTTGAGTACCCTGCTTGATTTGTAGATCAGGACGAATCCGAGAGCCGAGAGGGCGTAAATCGATCCGACCACAATGCCGCTGACCACCAGCTGAAAAAAATAGCTCATCGATCTTCCATTGTGTAAAAGTGGATGGTTGTGTTCACCGTGGTTGTCTGGCCGTCCTGATACTGATAGAAGGCCTCGACCTTTTTCTCGGTTACCTCTTTGTCGTAGAGGGCTTCGTACAAATCGGCATATTTTTCGCGAACAAACTTTCTCCTGATTTTGCCCGTCTTGGTGAGTTCGCCGTCATCCATATCGAGCAGCTTGTATAACAGCGCGAGACGGTGAATCCGAAAATGGCTCTGTTCGGCATTCTGGTTAATCTTCGCCACCGCATCCTGGATAAGCTCGGCTACTTCCGGCCGCGTCGAAAGCTCCATATAGGTGCTGAACGATATCCCTCTGTCCTCGGCCCATTTGCCGACCACAATAGGATCTACATTGATAAGCGCTGCGACATATTCCCGTTTATCCCCGAAGATCACCGCCTCTTTGATGTAGGGGCTGAACTTCAGGCGGTTCTCCAGAAACATCGGGCTGAACATCTCCCCTTTCTGGGTGTGCATTACATCGGAAATACGATCAATAACCACCAAATGGCCGTTTTCATCGATATAGCCGGCATCTCCGGAATGCAGCCAGCCGCCCTCGAGCAGCTCTGCCGTCTTTTCCGGCAGGTTGTAATATCCCGGAGTAACCGAGGCGGAACGCGACAATATTTCACCCGCATCGGAAATCCTGCATTCCGTTCCCGGCAGAGGCTTGCCGACGGTATCGGGGCGCACGTCCCCATCGCGATGCATATAGGCAATGCCGACAATTTCGGTCTGGCCGTAAATCTGCTTGAGATTGACCCCGAGGGCCTGATAAAAGGTAAAGAGCTCCGGTCCCAAAGCGGCGCCACCGGTATAGGCCCGGCGCAACCGGAGGAAACCGATCTGGTTGACCAGAGGCCGGAAGATCATCTGCTTGCCGAGCCAGGCCAAAACCCGAAGTTTGCCGGGCATCGGCCGGCCCGTCATGCGATAGCGGGCGGCCTCTTCTCCTATCTTCATGAAAAAGGTGTAAATGGTGCGATTCAACCAGTATGACTCGTCCATTTTCAACCAGATCTGAGAGCGGATTGTTTCATAAATACGAGGAGCGCCGAACATGAAATGCGGCCCGATTTCTTTGAGATCCTCCATGCTGGTCTCGACGGACTCCGGAAAGTTGATGGCAATTCCGGTGGCCATCGCCACGCCGAAGGAATTCATCTGCTCCCCTATCCAGGCAAAAGGCAGAAAAGAAACATATTCATCGGTGTCCTCCAGCGGATCGACTTCGGTGAGCTGGAGCCCCATATTTATATAGTTGCGATGGGTCAGCATTGCTCCTTTGGGCAACCCTGTGGTGCCGGAGGTCAGGCAAAAATGGCAGACATCGTCGGGGTCCCCCTTATCGACCAGATCATCAAAGTTCTGCGGATGCTCCTGATGGTATTCATCCCCGAGCCTGTAGAGATCCTTGACGGACATGAACCAGCTATCGCTCTTATAGTTCCGCATTCCCCGGGGATCTTCGTAGATGACCTTTTTTACCTGAGGAATCGCATCCCGAATCTCCGCGACCTTATCCACCTGTTCCTGATCGTTACAGAAGACGATGCTGACGTTGAGGTAATTGAGAATACCGCTAATCTCTTCGGGAAGGCTTGTCTGGTATATTGCCGCCGAAATCCCCCCCACAGCCTGGGCACCGATGGCCATATAAAGTGCTTCCGGAATATTATCACTGATAATGGCAATCTTATCTTCCTTGTCAAAACCGATTTTTCGTAATCCAAGCCCGGTCTTGCGCACGGCATCATAATATTCATTCCAGGTAATACTATTCCAGCAGCCGAAATCCTTTTCCCGCAAGGCGACTTTCTCTCCGGTTTCCTTGACCCGCCAGCGCAGGAGCTGAGGAATACTGTACTGCAGTAAGTGGCTTCTCTCGTCCATTATAAAACTTACTCTTCTCCAATATAGGCTTCAATAACTGTAGGATCAGCTGCAACCTCTTCCGGTTTGCCGGAGCCGATCAGTTCGCCGAAATCAAGAACGTAAATCTGATCCGAGATATCCATGACAACACCCAGATCGTGCTCTACCAGAACTATGGTAATGTCCCACTCTTTCTTCAGATCAAGGATAAAGCGGACAATATCTTCCTTTTCCTCAATATTCATCCCCGCCATGGGTTCATCCAAAAGCAGCAGCTGGGGAGCCAAAGTCAGCGCCCGCGCTACTTCGACACGTTTCTGGACGCCGTAACTCAGATTGCCGACCATACTTTTTCGATAGAGCTCAAGCTCCATAAAGTCGATAACCTTTTCGACATAGGCCCGGTTCTCGGCTTCGATCCTTGACGTCTTGCCAAAATAAACAAGCGCGTGAAAGAGAGAATAGCGCAGGTTCTGATGGCGAGCGAGAAGGAGATTGTCGAGAACGGAGAGTCCTCTGAACAATTCAAGGTTCTGAAAGGCTCTGGCAATACCCATACTGGAGACCTGATGGGGAGATGCATTGGTCAGATTGCGCTCACCATAGTGTATATCGCCTTTGGTAGGATGGTAAAAACCTGAGATGCAGTTGAGAATACTTGTTTTGCCGGCACCGTTCGGTCCGATAATCGAGGTGATGATTCCGGGTTCAATAGTTATGTTGACCTCGGTGAGCGCGTTTAGACCGCCAAATGTGAGAGTAACATCGGATACAATTAATTTCGTCATAGAGTCGCTAATTTCAACAGTTTCAACAGAGTTCGGTTTCTATCCAAAACGTCGGTATCTATGGCCGGGGCACTGATCCGGCTCAGCTGGATCGGGCGAGAAATCAATACTCGAGCCAGGACATGTATGTGCAGGGTAATTAGTGTCTTACTCCTGCAAAACTGTCAGAAAAAACAAGAAAACGAGTAATGTATTTGGTAACTGTGAACTGTCCTCTGTATCCAAGGCACTTACCCTCAAGGGGGTACTGTAAAGAGTCCAGTTCGCTGGGTTCGACAACACATACACTCTATATTGAGCTGTGCATGAGGCACAGCGTTTCATGCGGACTGCGTTCATGTGAGAGGTTTTCCGGAGACGGCATGATGAGTCGTCTCTTCCGGATCTAACGATAGAATACTGGATACCACATATTTCGCAAGTTTATATAATAGTGGGAAAATAGTGGTATATAACCACTATTATTCCATGGCCAGCAGATGAGAACGAAGGTTTATCTTCTTGTTTTTTAAACCTAATTTATCACGGATATGGTGACGGTGAAAAAGAACGGTATTTTTGGAAACCAACAGAATTTCGGCGATTTCCTTGTTGGTCATACCCTCCTTAACCAGGCTTGCTACTTTGATCTCCACAGGAGTAAGGTGAACCAGGCCCGAGGCCAGCTTATCGACAAAAGGTGAGATTATATTATTCAGATTCGTTTCCAGAATCCGGGCAAGAGTTTTCTGCCGATCGTTCAATCGTCCGTTGATAATCCCCTGCAGGTAGGGATTGACCAGTTCCTGCACGTTGCGCAAAACAATCTCACCGAGCTCCTTTTTATCTTCTTCCCGTTGCTTGAGAAGCACCCTGAGAGCGGTATTGACTTCTTCAAGATGATCCGATTGGGCCTGAAGCTCTTTTTCACGTTTTCGCAGGGCTTTTTCGGCCCGCCTGCGGTCTTCTATTTCCTGCTCGAGCTGTATGTTTGTCTGCTCAAGCTCTGCTGTTCGCTCCGCCACCAAAATTTCCAAGTGGTCCCTATATTTTCTCAACTCATCTTCCACTTGCTTCTGGGCGCTGATATCGCGCAAGGTCACAATATTGCCCTGCGGCCGGCCATCATCTCCCTGATAAAGAGTCGAACTCAACTGAACATCCAGGATTTTGCCGTCCTTGGTGTATCGCCTGGTTTCAAAAAGATGAATCTTCTGACCACTGAGCATCCGCCGAATAGCCTCTTTTGTTTCCGCCAAATTTTCCGGGGGAACGAAGTCAATCTGCTTGCCGAGGAGCTCGTCCCTCGACAATTGAAAAGTCTGCTCAAAGGCTGGATTGACGTAGGTTGCCACTCCCTGCATGTCATAAACCACAATAGGATCGGGGGAAGACTCAAGGAAGGTACGGTAACGACTTTCGCTCTCCCGCCAGAAAGCTTCAGTCATTTTTTTCTGGGCCAGTTCACGCCGCACATCCGCATATAGCCGCGCTTTTTCAAGGGCGATAATTGCCAGTGCGGCGAACTGTTCGAGAGTGGCAATATCCTCCCTGCTGAAACGTTTGTCAGCGTCGACATGGGCAAGACCGATGACCCCCAGCACCTGGTTTTCTGATTTGAGCGGTATTCCCACTATGGAGCGCAGTCCGTCGAGAACCTTATCGGCAATGCGGCCGGGCCAGGTCAAATAATCCTCTACAAGGACTGGTGCTTCGGCCTGCCAGACCCGACCTCCCATACCTTCTCCGAGAGAAACCCTACGGCCCAGCTGGCCCTTGAAAAAACCCATTCCCATCTTCATCTGCATCTGCATCTGCTCTCCCCCGACAAATGGCAGATAAATATAGCCGTGCGCGGTGTCGCTGAGCGATGCCGCCCGTTCGAGAATATTTTCCAGCAACTCCTCCTTGTCCAGCTTATCGATCAAGCCCAGGGAAGTCTCGTGTAGGGCCTTCAGGGACTCATTATGCCGATGAAATACCTCCTCAGCGGCCTTGAGGCGTTTAAACTCCAGATTGAGCGTTTCGATCTGCCGGGCCAGATCCATGTAGGAAGGTTTTCTGCTCATAATTTCAGGTTAGCTTTTATCTTTTGACGGCATGGTAAAATAGCATCAAGTTTCCAGACAGGGTTGCGTCGTCCGGGAGAAATCAATCTCTATTTCCTGCCAGGCGTGCAAGCAGCAAGGCAGAGCCAGCCGGCCAAAAAAAGTATTCCGCCTGCCGGGGTGATATATCCGGCATCAACGGAACTAAACGCCATCAAATAGAGGCTTCCAGAGAAAAACACAATCCCGCCCAGGAAACAGAAGCCTCCCAGAACTGCCGGCTTCGCCGGCTGCTTCTGAGAAGCGATCAACAGCGATGTACAGAGAAGGGCCAGCGAGTGAAACATCTGATAACGCACCCCTTTTTCTATCCACAGGGACTGCATCTCATTAAATAACCCGGAATGGGCTCCCCAGGATCCCACAGCCACAGAGATGCCGGCCAGCAGCGAACCGAGAAGAAAGAAAAGACGAGCCATTACCGCCTCCTTATTGAGCAAACCCAGAAAGTCAGCTCAATCGGATTTGCCGTTTAAATACCTGCTTTTTACATTCTCTCAAATAACAAAACCATAACTCATTGTATTTTTGTGCATTTTTAGTGCTTGAATTTGACCCGGCACCTGCCGGTTGGACGCTGATTACTAATGAAACTCAGCTAGGAGCCTGTCGGAGAAAGCACTTTTCCCCCATCTTGGCGTTGTTTTCAGA
>JADQBJ010000004.1:0-64807 GCA_016278675.1 Desulfobulbaceae bacterium
TTTTATAACAAGCAATTAGTAAAGGAAAAGACTTTTTGCGACCTTGTCAAAATTGGTACGTTCACTAACAGAAATCAGATACCTTTGTCCAGAAAAACCAGGAAGTGATATTGCAAAATGTTTCTCGGTAAAGGTAAGCTGTCTTGACAGGCAATTTTACGTAACAGGTACTCAATATGCCGGGGACTGTGCTTTTTTAAAAAATGAGTTACGGCAATGTCCAACACGCTTGATCTGCTGCTCAAAAAAAAAATCCTTAGGTGAGCCATTGTAATTTTTTAAGGTATGAGTACAATATAGCCTGTTTAAAACTTAATATGCTCAAATTACAAGGGAATGGCGGTATTTCGGGTTGAATGAAGCGGTAAGTTGTCCATCGTGGACGATTCTGTTTTTTTGAAATTCCTAATATGATCTTTTATTTAGAATGATCGAGGTAGACGGTATTATATTTAGAAATGTCCAAACGGAAAATAGTACTTGAAATTAGTATGTTTTCCTTTATATTTAGTGGGCTGAAGGCCGCTCACTAATCTGCTGACTGATCTAAAAAATAATGCTACAGCAAGTTAATCGGCTTGGTTGATTTTGTTCATATATTACTAAGCAAACGGAGGTTTTAACTATGACAAACAGGATTCAGGTGTTGCTGCTCGCTGGTGTGGTTTTTTCTTTTCTTACTCTTTCAGGTTGTGGATCGGATAGCCGTACCGGCGAAGAGCTTGCTCCAACAGATCCGGAAAGCCAGGTCATGGGCCAACCGGAATCGCTGGATTCCCCGGAGAATCCTACCATTTCCGAAGGACGTACTTCCGCTCCTATGCTGCCGGTCTATTTCGATTTTGATGATTCCAGCATCCGGGACGATCAGGTGGACAGAATAGTGACCAATGGTGATTTCATGAAGGAAAACAATGAAGTCAGCGTTCGCATAGAAGGTAACACCGATCCCCGTGGTACCAATGAGTATAATATGGCCTTGGGTGAACGCCGTGCCCTCAGTGCCAAAAATTATCTGCAAAACCTCGGTATTGATGAGAACAGATTGACCACCATTAGTTACGGCGAGGAAAGAATTCTTCTTCATGGTCATGATGAACTTTCCTATGCCCAGAACAGAAGAGATGATTTTGTTATAATCGAGTAAATTATAGTTCTTTAGGTCCAATAACATATGAGCTGCTGAACAGGCAGATATGCCAGGGAGTGAGCTGCAACACGATATTCTTATTTAAAAAAAATAACGGAACGCTCCCTGGAAGCGTATAATTTTATTGGATCTGGCGAAGAAAATAGCTTGATGAAGTTAAAAAAAGTAGAGCAAAGCCGGAGATAAATATGTACCTTAAGCACCTGAAAATTCTCGTTGTTTGTCTTTCCCTAAGCCTCTGTACCAGCCTGGGTGCTCTTGCTGCCCAAGGTGATGCTTTAAAAGTAGGGATAATGAATGTCCAGAAAGTCCTGGTTCAATCAGACCCCGGTTTAAAGGCGAAAGCGGTTTTTGAGAAGAAAAAAAGCGAGTTGGAGGCTGCCTTCAGAGGGGACCAGCAAGAGCTGGAGAAACTTCAGGAAGAGATAGAGAAGAAGAGTTCTGTCTGGAGTAAGGAAAAGAAGGAAGAACAAATTCTTGAGTTTAACAGAAAGCGCCGCGACCTGCAGACCAAAACTGAAGATGCCGGCATGGAAATGAAAAGACTGCAGGATAAAGAGCTTGAACCTATTATTAAAGTGCTTGAGGGTGTTGTCGATACATTCGGTGAAAAGAATGGCTATTCAATGATCCTGGATTCCAAAAATGGCGTTATTTTTTATAATAAGGACCTGGATATCAGTGACGCTCTTATTGAAGAGCTGAATAAGGCTATGAAATAGTAGATGACCTCTAACAGAGGTCTGCTCAGAGAATCGCGAACAGAAAACGATGCCGGAGAATTTCTCCGGCATCGTTTTGTTGTTTCGAGGTAATTATTCAGCAGAACCCCATCTGAACAGTTACAGTTCAGAATAAACTGCTGGTTTTTAGCTCTTTGCTGATAGTTACGTTTCGAGCGGGGAAAATCCCTGTTTTAGTTTCTTCCTCTAGGAAGACTTTCAGAAAAAAAAGAAAACGAATAATGTATTTGATAACTGTGAATTGTTTTCTATCGCCAGGGTACTTATCTCATTTTGGGGATCAGATTATGATGGCCTGCCCTCCGAGGCATATACCGTACTATCCACCGGGTATTTAATAGTGCCACTTAACGATATTATAAATAACTGCAGGTATAACTGATGACAGTGAAAAGCATGACCGGCTTCGGCCGGGGAGAGTCTGAGAAAAGCGGAAGGGTCTGGACTGCTGAAATCCGCTGTGTCAACAACCGCTTTCTTGACGTTAAAATCAAGCTGCCGCGCGGGTATACTGCCCTGGAAGAGAGAATACGCAAAAAGGTTGCTGAATATCACCAGCGCGGCAGAGTAGATTTCGTCCTCAATGTTCAGGGAGATTTTTCCGATCTGCAGAAACTTTCCGTCAATGCCGCACTTGCTGCATCCTATAGGGAGACTCTGGCGCAAATGGCCAAAGAACTCAAGATTAAGGATGATACAACCCTTTCTCAGCTTGCCTCATATCCCGATGTTCTGGTCAGGGAACAGCAGAGCGAGGACCTGGAGAGTGTCTGGGAAGTCATTGAGCAGGCCGTGATGGAAGCACTTCAGGGATGTGAGGAGATGCGAAAGCAGGAAGGGGAAAGTCTTCGCGCCGATTTACAGAAAAGGATTGGAGCTTTTGTTGCCGACATCGCCAGAATCGAGATAATAGTACCGACACTGGTTGAGAAAAGGGAACAGAGTCTGCTTCAACGGCTGGAAAAACTACTGGCAAATGTTGACCTTGATCCTCTGCGTTTAAGTCAGGAAGTAGCGATAATGGCGGATAAGACAGACGTCACTGAGGAGTTGGTCAGACTGCGCAGCCATATTGATCAGTTCGAAAGATTTCTTAAAGAAAACGGCAGCGTCGGGAGAAAGCTGGATTTTCTTATCCAGGAATTTTTGCGTGAGGTCAATACCCTGGGATCGAAAATCAACGATGCTGAAACGGCGCACCTCACCGTCGACCTGAAAAGCGAACTTGAAAAGATACGTGAACAGGTCCAGAATATAGAATAAGGACTGTGAGAGAGAAAGATATGCAATTGCTGAATGTGGGATATGGAAACACGGTCATGGCCGACAGAATCGTTGCGGTTATCAACACAGGTTCTTCCCCTGCCCGTAAGCTCAAGGAGCTCGCCAAGAAAAACGGAAAATTGCTGGATGTGACCGAAGGGAGACGTACGCGCTCAATCATCATCATGGATTCCGATCACATCGTTCTCTCTTCCGTGCAGACGGAAACTATCGGTCAGCGCATGCTGGCGCTGCAAACCCGTTATCACCTCGAGGACCTTGTTGCTGTTCATAAACAAAAGGTATCAGCTTAGTCATGAACATTGGAAAACTTTTTATATTGTCCGCTCCTTCAGGGACCGGAAAATCCACCATCCTGAAAAAAGTGATGAGTGATCTGGAGGGCGTAGCTTTTTCCATTTCCCATACTACGCGGGAGCCGCGCAAGGGGGAAAAAGATGGAGTGGACTACCATTTTATTGATTGCAGCGTTTTCATCTCCATGAAGGAGAAGGGTGATTTTCTCGAAAACGCCAATGTCCATGGAAACCTCTATGGCACAAGCAGGCGAGGGATCGAGGAGCAGAGGGCGGCAGGTCTGGATGTGATCCTTGATATTGACGTTCAGGGTGCGGGGATCATTCGCGAATCCGGGGAAAGCGAAGCGGTGTATATCTTTCTCGCTCCGCCGAGTCTTGAGGAGCTGGAAAGACGCCTTCGTGGAAGGGGGCTTGATGATGATGGGACTATTATCACGCGCCTTAAGAATGCTCGCCGCGAAATGCAGGCCATTAATGAATTTGAGTATGTCATCATCAATGAAAAAATAGACGAGGCCGCGCGGATGTTTGAAGCTGTTATTCTTGCTCAGAGGTCGAGAGACCGCCGGCATATCACCGGATCACCTCTACCCGATACGATGTGGTGCTCATGAAAAATACACGATCCCGGCATGCAAGCGCAGGCGACAGAGAGAGGCGGCTAACGCTCAGCGATGATCTTATCTGGGGAATTCATCCGGTCTTTGAGGCGCTTCAGGAGGAACCGGAGCGGATTGCCGAATTAATACTGGTCAAGGAGAAGCGGGGAACCAAATGGGAAGAGATAATTGAAAGTGCGCGAAACCATGGAATTAAGCTTTCCTTCGTTGCAACACTCAAGCTAGCCGGTGAAAACAGCTCGCAGATACGTCATCAGGGAATTGTTGCCCGGATGAGCCATACACCATTACTGCCCTTTGCAGGGCTGGTGGAAAAATTCAGGAAAATGGTCAGTCGGGGCGAGCGGCCCAGACTGCTGGCCTGTGACACTCTGCAGGATCCTCATAATCTGGGAGCCATCATCCGCTCAGCCCATGCATCGGGTGTTGCCGGTGTCGTGATAACCCGGGAGAAATCCGCGCCACTCGGCGGCATAGCGGCAAAATCGTCGGCCGGGGCCATATCGCATATCGATATCTGTCAGGTGACGAATCTGGCCACAGCACTGCAGCAGCTGAAAGACGCCGGTGCCTGGGTATTTGGGGCAGTTAAGGAGAGCGAGTCGCAGTCGCTTTATCAAACGGATCTGTGCCTGCCCGCCTGTATTGTCGTAGGTGGCGAGGGCAAAGGTATCCGGCCGCTGGTGCGAAAACAATGTGATCTCCTGATCGCCATCCCCATGATCGGCCGGCTTGACTCACTCAACTCATCCGTTGCCGCCGCTGTTATCATGTTTGAAGCGATGCGTCAGAATATGGCCAAGAAGTAACGCGGTTCGAAAGCCGGCAAGAACCGCTTATTTGCTTATTTCTTCTTTTCCTCGAGTTTCGCCTTGAGAAGAGCTCCCAGGCTACCTGTATCCTCATCATTCTTCTTGCTGCCCGCTTTATATTTCGTGTATTCCTGCCTTTCGATCTCCGCCTCGTCCTCCGACGCCTGGTAATCCGAAGGGGTAAGGCTTATTCGTTTTTCGTCCTCGTCAATTCCCTCAATGATCACCTCGATATCTTGTCCTTCCTCAAGAACCTCCCGGGGATGGTTTATTCTGCGGCCGCCGCCAAGTTTGGAGATGTGGAGCAGGCCATCTACTCCCTCAACCAAGGTAACAAAAGCGCCAAACTGGGCGAGGCGGGAAACCTTTGCCTGGATTTTTGAGCCGACCGGGAAATTCTCGATGAAATTGTCCCACGGGTCCTCCAGGGTCTCTTTCAGGCTCAAGGAAATACGATCTTTTTCCCAGTCGATGCTTTTGATCATGACATTGACTTGCTGACCAACTGAAAAATGATCGTCGATGTTCTCCACTCTGCTCCAGCCGACCTCGGAGATGGGAATGAGGCCGTCGACCCCGCCGATATCGGCAAAAGCACCGAAATCTCTGATCGAGGTGATAGTGGCCTGGACGATCTGTCCCTCCTCAAGGGTTTCCCGGAGTGCTTCTTTCTGCCGCTCCCTCTCTTCTTCCTGAACGGCGCGGGCAGAAGCTACCAGATTGCGTCCATTCTCTTCAAAACGCGTGATAAGAAAAGTCATGCGGGTATCGAGGTAAGTAGCGGCCGCATCTTCAACCCGGCGCAGTCCCATCTGGGAATAAGGACAGAAAGCTCGGGCATTGCCGGATAGAGTGATTTCAAAACCACCTTTTATCTCCGCCTTAACATATCCTTCAACGGGGATATGGTTTCGCCAGGCCTCTTCAAGATGGGCCAGGCTGGCGCCTGAGCCGAGCCTGGTGGTGAAGATCTGCTCCGATTTTTTGGCCTGAAGAAAGTAAACTTCGACGGTATCGCCGGGCTGCACAGTGATGTTGCCTTCTTCATCGGTCAGCTCGGCAGCTTCGAGAATTCCTTCGCTTTTTCCGCCTACATCAAGAAAAATATTCTCTCCGCTCACTCCGGCAACAACGGCTTTGACTTTTTCTCCGGGGGAGAGCTTTTTCAGATTCCTGCTTTCCTCTGATTTAAAGAGCTCTTCAAAGCTGTCACTAAAATTTTCCATTGTTTTCTACCCGTAGATTTTTTCTATTGAAGCTAACGCGAGCGAATCGCAAGAGCCAGAAATTGTTTGTTTTCCTGATAAAGAAGCTGCTTTTTACTGAGGTCATCGAAAAAATTCAAGAGGGTTTTCCGCGGCAGTTCCGGAAACTGCCGGGCAATTTCATCTAAATTTCGTATCACTCGGCAGAAAAGATAGATTTTGCGGGACTTTCCCCGCAGTCGGTGGAGCAGTGGCGCTTCCTCGGAGCGAGCCTGCCTGATGACAAGAAACGAGCCGCCATCCCGGTAACTTAAGAGGGGGGAATCTTTACAGCGTTTTTTGTGGACATCCTGCCATTTCCGGATCATCTCCCGCACCGGTTGCCACCGCATGCGCTGAATTGATTTATCACCACGAAAATCTTTAATAAGCAGATCCATTTTCTCCATTATCGCTGCGGGAAAGAGCTCGTTGTAATGGGCATGTGCAGTTACGGCACGGATGGAGAATTCCGAGGGATTTATGTCTATAGCAGAGCCCGAGCCCAGAAAAAACGTCGCTGCGGAAAGTGGGTGAAAGGGGAGGGCGTACTCAAGATTAGCAAGGGTCTCAGCTGCTTCTTCCTCTGATGAACCTGGAAATTCAACGATCAGATTACCATCCAGGGTTATAGAGTTTTCTGCACAGTACTTCATCACTGCCAGATTCTCGATAACCGTGGTACCTTTGTTCATTTTCGCCAGCAGGGAGTTGGAAAAAGATTCGATTCCCACCTGGACCGTGGTAAGTCCGCCGCTGCGATACAGTGAAAGTTTTTGCGGATCCTTGATCGCTCGAATCTCGGCAAAAAAATGCAGATCGATATCCCATTTCCGAATGGTGGAAAAAAATATATCAGTTTCCGAAACAGGCAGGGCATTGTCGCAGAAAGTAAAATCAAGAGAGTGGAGCCGGTCATGCAGCTGCTTCACTTCAGAGCTCATTTTAGCTGCAGATTTACGACGATAGCCATGCCATTGCAGGTTGAGATTGCAGAAAGTGCAGTGCCGCCACCAGCACCCTCTGGAGAATTCAATCGGCAGCACCGGACTGAAGGGTTTGCCGGGAAAGACATGTTCAAGTTCATTAAAATAGGGATGGTAATCAGGTGTCGGCAAGGTGTTCAAATCAGCGATGGCATTGGTTTTACCGTCGGCTGCCGCAACACTCGTCTGCGAAGGCTGTGCATTGCCTTTTTCCAGGGCACGACAAAGATTCAGAAGTTTCTTTTCGCCTTCTCCTGTGATGACATAGTCTATCTGGGAAAATGCACGGCTCATCGAATCTCCCATATTGCCGACGCAGGAGGAACCTCCGAAGACCACAGGAGTAGCAGGTGTTATCTCTTTGATCCTGACTGCCGCCGCCAGGGAAGCGAAGAGCTGACTGAAGCAGACACTGAAGCCAAGAAGCCGGTAACCCTTGAATTCGGTTGATCTGGTCCATTCATTCAGCTGGTTCTCCAGTGAATTGTAAATGGTATCGAATTTCCCGGCGATTTCGGGATTGTCTGCACAGCTCCTGCGGAAAAGCCGGGCGGCCTGCTCGCGCCTTTCCGGAAAGAGAATGGCGGCATAGATGGCTTCGCCTGCCCAGCTGTTTTTAGAAAGATAGGTATAGATATCAGTTCCAATATGTTTGGCAGCGGAGAGATAGGGGTGAAAACAGTCAACAGCAATATCGCTGTTATTTTCAATATAGGCCTTCAGCGCCCCCAGTTGCACGGATGGTCGATTAAATAAGGACCAGGGCATGGAGATCAGGGCTATAGTGGAGGATGTGTCGCGGACGGCCATCTTTACTGGTGAATGATTTCGGTGCCTTCCGGTGGGGTGAACTGAAAGAAATCCTCATCAATCAGCTTACCGCTTGCGGTGAGACTGTTTTCTTTGATATTGCTGAGATTCAGCAGGGTGACGGTATCGAAAGTGTCCCTGATTTCGATCCGCTTAATCTGAGTAGTATCCAAAATCCACAGGCGAATATCCTTGATCTGCGATCTGGTTTCCCGGGGAACGAGCAGTATTGACGCATAATCATTCATCTCCGAGGTCTCCTCAGGCTCGGGACCCTCCTTGACGATAAAGTCATGGTGCAGATCGCTTTGTCCGGTGAAAAAGGAATAGGTTATATCCTGCTGCAGGGTATCTGCGGGGGCAACAATCATCTGGTTAAGGTTTGAAAAATACATGATCAGAGTGGTACCGTCGCTCAGTATTACCTGGCTATCGGGGGTCTGATAATTCCAGCGCACTTTTGCACCTTCATCGGTCTTGGCAAAGTAAGCCTGTCCACTGGCCTGGCGGGGGCGACCGCTCATTTGTCCCATGGTTCGCTGAGTGAAGGTGAAGCTCAGGCTGTCGAGGGAACTGAGGTGGTCAGCCAATTGCTGCGCGATTTGCAGCGGTTTCTCATCCTCTGTTGCGGAAAGAGCGGAAGGCATCCAGACGAGTGACATGCAAGAGAAGAAGAAACAGACCCAGCTGAGCTGGATAAGTCCCTTTGGACCGATTATTTTCCTGCAAAAAAACAAGGATACAATCTGTAAGGTACTAAGTATGCTGAGCGAAATATTTTTCATGGTGATAACAGTTCCACGGGACGGCCGAATATTGTTGAGGCGATTACACGGGCGGATTCGGTAATATCCGAGAGATATATGCGGTGTTCCACGGTATCTTTCTCTTCCGGAGCCTCCGGTAAGGACAACAGCTGATCCCGCAGGGAATGAGCAACCTCGACAGAGGAGTCAATAAGGGTGACCCTTTTACCTGAGCGTGCCTGAATCAGGGGCTTGAGCATCGGATAATGCGTGCATCCCAGAATAAGAGTGTCAATTCGTTTATCCTTGAGTGGATGGAGATAACGGCGAATGATCATCTTGGTCTCCTGTCTGGTGGTCCATCCTTCTTCAACGAGGGGCACAAGCAGAGGGCAGGGGACTGAAAATACTTTGTAATCGGGATTCAAACTGCCGATGCTTCGCTCGTATATACCGCTGTTGATAGTAGCCCGCGTACCTATGATGCCAATCCTGCCGGAAACGGAGACAGCCACGGCTTTTGCCGCTGCCGGTCCGATTACCTCGAGCACAGGAACATCAAATTCAGCTCGCAGGCTATTCGTGGCGACACTTGAAGCGGAGTTGCAACCGATGACAATGAGCTTTGCCCCGTTTTCAAGAAGAAATTCAGCATTGCGCAGGGAATAGTCAATGATGACTTCCGCGCTTTTTGTTCCGTAGGGTGTTCTGGCGGTGTCACCGAAGTAGAGAAGCGAACGGTTCGGCAATAATGATTCTATTGCCCGTGCTACCGTCAACCCTCCTATGCCGGAGTCGAATATTCCTATCATAGGTGTTACGTCTGAAATATCAATGTAGTTGAATTATGGTATTTAATTAAAACTATTCGGTAGAAGATTGACCAGCAACGAGGCGACTATCACTCTTCTCAACCACACAGGGATATACCAGAACCGGACAGGAACGACAAGAACGATTTCTAACACCGGCTGAGCTGGATAAGAACCTTTAGACAGATTATTTTCTTGCACAAAAAAAGAAAAAAAATCTGTAAGTTTCTAAAAGCCAAGAGCTTGATTGAGTAGCGATAAGCCCCCGTACGGGCATAAACTCCGACTTCGGGAAAGCCCGATCTCCGGCATTGCCGTTTTTGCAATACCGCCATAGGTTTTATCCTGCTCCGCTGAGTCGTGCCTGAATCTTGTAATATCCTTCCCCGGGCGGTAAACAGAGATGTTCTGAAAGAGAATACCACTGCGATTTAGCTTATTGACAGAAGGCCGCTATGGTATTATTTTGGAAAAGGATTTTCCCTGGTCAACCACTAGGAGTGTATGCGAGAACAGACACTTTCCCTCAGATTGGGTACAGGAAACCAAGTCACAGCCATATGGTTGAACTGGTGTAGCTCAGTAGCTGGTCTGGATGATTTTTTACCGATATCCGTACCGGGCGAGGAAGTTTTATGCAAGTAATTTCAAATGAATACTAGTGAAAAAACCTCGTCTCCTTGATTCAACTAAGGATAAAATCATGTATCATCAGGCAGTGGCTGATCCCATAATAGTTATTTTGAAAAAAAATATAATAGTTGCAATGGAGTAGAGTAATGCCGGTATATGAATATGAATGCAGCAAATGTGAAAAAGTTTTCGAAGTGCAACAGAGAATCGCAGATGATCCGATAAAAACCTGTCCCGACTGTCAGGGAGAAGTTAAAAAACTCGTGTCCATGAGTTCGTTCCAGTTGAAAGGTGGCGGATGGTATGCCGACGGATATGCATCAGCCACAGCCAACAGCAGCAAAACAACTGAAAAAGCGCCTGCTGCATGTGAGACTGGAGGAGGATGCAAAGGCTGTCCCGCTGCCGCCACGTCCAGCTGATCAGAATCCCTGCCCCCTTCTGAGATCCATCACTTCTCCGGGTTGCCGGGAAGAGGAGGAGGTAAGAGCCCTAATAAAGCCGTTCAGGAAAGAATGGCCATTGCGTCGCCATAGGAATAAAACCTGTAGTCGCGGGCAATGGCCTCCCCATAGGATTCCAGAAGCTTCTCTCTGCCGCATAATGCGGAAACCAGGAAAAGAAGCGATGACTTGGGGAGATGGAAGTTGGTGATAAGATTGTCTATCATCGTGAACTCAAAGCCCGGGGTAATGTAAAGATCGCACCAGTCGGAGGTCTTTTGCACTATACCCCTACCGCCGCTGGAAAACTCAAGAGCCCTCACGGTTGTCGTTCCCACCGCCCACACTTTGCCGCCGTTTTCTTTTGCCTTATTTATTCGCCCGGCTGTCTCCTCCGTTATGGAGACATATTCACTGTGTATGAGGTGGTCTCTGATGGATTCCGTGCGCACGGGGGCAAAAGTACCGTATCCGACGTGCAGAGTCAGGGAAGCTATCTCTACGCCTTTCTCCTTAAGTTCGGCAAGAATCGGCATTGTGAAATGCAAACCTGCAGTTGGTGCGGCTACGGCTCCGACGGAATCGGCATACACCGTCTGGTATCGGTTACGGTCATCTTTTGTAATACCTGAGGGCCGTTCAATATATGGCGGCAAAGGAACGGAGCCGTACTGCAGGAGGACATCCATCAGTTCCGATTGTGCCGGAAAATTCAGGGAAATGCGCATCCTGCCGTTTTCCAGATGATCAATAATGGTGCAGCTCAGCATGTCATCGATAAGGATTTTTGATCCCCTGGCCGGCCGCTTCGAGCTTTTTATAAGGGCATCAGCCTCGGCGCAGCGGCAGGTTGAAGAGAGCGGTGTCGATGTCCTTTCCTGCGGCAGTTCAAGAAGAAAGACTTCCGCCTTGCCTCCGCTTGCCTTTCTGCCCTGCAGACGGGCAGGAAAGACCTTGGTGTCGTTTACCACCAAAATGTCGCCTTTGTTGAAAAAGGCGGTGATTTCTGAAAACTGTTTGTGGTCAATGTGTCCGGTCTTCCTGTCGAGAACCAGGAGCCTGGATCCGTCTCTTTGTGGGGATGGCTGCTGGGCGATGTTCTGCGCAGGCAGGGAATAATCATAGGATTCGAGTAGGAAATCATCTTGCATGGCGGATCAATAATGCTGTATGTAATAAGTTTATTTCTTCCCTTTATCCGGTTACAGTAATCAGGAAAAGGCTGAAGCTGATAATTAAATCCCAGCTAAGCAGAAAAAAAGAGGCGAAAGCCAGGGACCGACCGTATTACCATGATACTTGCCGTTGCTGCAACTGATTTTGAAATGGCGCCTTTCCTCGCTGCCCGGGATGAGGCTCTCTGTGCCAGTCTGGTCTGCGGGGCAGGGCCTGTGGAAAGCTGCCTGCAGCTTACCCGATTTCTGGAGAAAAACGGAGATGCTGTCTCCCTGGTCTTCAACTTTGGGGTGGCTGGCGCCTACAGGGACGGCCGGCATGGACCTGCCCTTCTTGATATTTGTCTCGCCACAACGGAGGTTTTCGGGGATCTGGGCATATGTTTTCCCCGCAGGATCGATGACTTGCCGCGGGAGTTGACCGGTAATACACATTTTCAGCTCGATCGGAGCATTCGGGAACGTTCATCTGCACTATTAGTGGAAAATGGAATAAATCCTTTTGCAGGTAATTTTATTACCGTAAGCTGTGCCAGTGGCACATCCCAGCGGGGGGAGATGCTGCGCCGCAAATACCATGGTCTCTGTGAAAATATGGAGGGTGCGGCCATTGCCCGCGTATGTGTCGATTTTGAGATACCCCTGCTGCAGGTAAGGTGTATTTCCAATTATGTCGAAGACAGAGATATAACGCGATGGCGTCTTCGACAGGCTTGTGAAAATAGCGGCAAGACCGCGGCGTTATTAGTAAGGGAGTTACGTTAAAATATGGATGCAGTCAGCCTGGGGTTTTCCCCATGTCCCAATGACACCTTCATCTTTCATGCGCTGGTGCACGGACTTGTTGATACCGATATACTCTTTCATCCCCCTCTTCTTGAAGATGTGGAAACCCTGAACAGCCGTGCCATGAATGGAGAACTCGATGTCACCAAACTCTCCTTTCATGCGCTGGGCTATGTCCTGGATGATTATTGCCTGCTTCAGGCGGGTAGCGCCCTGGGTAGAGGCTGTGGACCCCTTCTTATCTCTTCCGGCCCGGTTGACCTCTCTAAAGGAGCTGCGCTGAAAATTGCAATACCGGGTAAGTATACCACTGCTTCGCTGCTTTTCCGGATGTTTGCTCCGCAATGCACTACGCTGGTTGAAATGAGGTTTGAGCAGATTATGGAAGAGGTTGCCGCGGGCAGCGTAGATGCCGGAGTGATAATCCATGAGAGCAGATTCACCTATATGCAAAAGGGATTGATGTGTCTGCAGGATCTCGGCCAATGGTGGGAGGAAATTTCAGGGCGTGCCATTCCTCTGGGCTGTATTGCCGCCAAACGGAGTCTTGGTATGAAGAAGATTGAAAAGATAAACCAGGCAATCAAACAAAGTCTGGTGCAGGCCTATGAACATCCCGGCAAATCTCTCCCCTATATCCGTCAGCATTCCCAGGAAATCGATGAAAAGGTAGTGCAGGAGCATATTAGGTTATATGTAAATACATATTCGCTGGATCTGGGTGATGAGGGTCTGGAAGCTGTAGAGATCTTTTTGGAGCGGGGACGACAGGCGGGGATTCTGCCGCAGAATAAGATGCCGTTAACAATGAGTGAATAATATGCGTACACGGCATGCTGAAAAAAGAAGTATGACGCCTGTCGTGACTCTGTCGGGGGGGGATCCGGAGAGAAAAGCTACGCTCCTGCATGATCTGCTGAAGAACCTTGAAAAAAGACTCATCAGGACTCTGCTCGTTTCCACAGATGAGAGAACGGCAGGTATACTACGTAGAGTACCTGCCGCAAGCTGTGCAGATATTCTTTTTTTAGCGGAGTGCGGTATACCGAGCAGTACCGGAGATCATGCCGTTCTCTCCATGGTTACGACGCGCTATGGTGACTACGATCTCATTTTGCTTTCAAGAAAGGAACAACCCGGTTCAGATAAAACCGAGGTGCTGACGGGCCCGACTGGGCAGGAACATCTGATGCTAAGTCACCGCCTTGGAGATGAGTGCGCTGTGCTTGCCGATGATATTCAAACCCTGCTCGATCAATGGACAGCGTCAACTCCGGTATGGGGCTGTGTCCTCATTGGAGGACACAGCTCAAGAATGGGACAGCCGAAGCACTTAATTACCAATAGTGAAGGGATTACCTGGGCGGAGATACTGTATACCCGGCTGGCGGAGCATACAGAAGAGGTTGTTCTGGCGGGCAGGGGAGAGATCCCCCCGTCACTTGTGCATGTACCAAGACTGGTGGACATTCCTGAGGCCAAAGGACCACTTGCCGGCATTCTTGCAGCTATGCGTTGGAATCCACGAGTTTCCTGGATTGTCTCCGCCTGCGATATGCCGCTGGTCGAGACGGAAGGTTTGCAATGGCTGCTGCAGACTCGAAAACCGGGAGTGTGGGGAGCCGTGCCGCGTCGTTGGCGGTCGGATCGTTTCGAACCGTTACTGGCTCATTATGATTTTCGTAGCAGATACCTTTTTGAGATGATGCTGCAACAGGGCAAATCCCGGATCAGCGAAATTTGCGATCATGCTAAAATTTCAACCCCTGAGCTGCCACGGAATCTGGCTGGTTCCTGGCGTAACTGCAACACGCCGGAGGATTTGGTCCGACTGGCTGCCGATCAATAAAAAAACACTATTTGCACAATTTCAGGGGACAAGAAGACTGAAATGGAAAAGATTGATGCGCATACTCAAAGAAACCTGATTCCTCTGCTGAAGATAGCAGCAGTCTATGTCCTGCTGGTCATCGGTATAACCTTGATGCCTGAAAAGATCTCGCAGGAAATGGTCAGGGAGAACGGTCCGGTTGAGGTCCTTTCAGCGGCCGGGTATTTCCTGTTCTGTCTCTTTCTATTTTACTTCAATTATATAGGTGCTGTAAGGACAAGCTTTGCACCGGGATTCTTCATCTTTCTTCTCGGTCTGCGTGAGCTGGATTTTCATGCGCGTTTTACCACCATGGGTATGTTCAAGAGCAGGTTCTTTGTCAGCCCGGAGGTTCCCGTGGTTGAGAAATTTCTGGTTATACTTTTCATCATTAGTCTGCTCGCCTACGGAATAATCTACCTTCGCAGATCATTGCCGGGATTCAAAAAAGATGTATTTCGGGCACGCCCTTATGCCGTTTCAGTAGCCTGTGCGATAGGTTGCACCCTTCTTAGCAAAGTGCTCGATGGCAATTCCATAATATTCAAGTCCCTTTTGCCGATGCTGGAGAATCCGGCAACTTTTGCCCGTACGGTGGAGGAGTGCCTGGAGTTGTTTATTCCGATTCTTTTTATACGTGCTCTTCTGTTGTATAGTCGGGAAAGTATGCAATGCCAGAGAGAAAACCACACTCTGGACCATTAACGGTATCCGTTCGTCGATGCCGCAGTTTCCAGAATCCCCGAGCTTCAAGGTGTAGTCCTGAAGAAGAGTTTGTTCATACCAAATAAGCGAGGATCAGACCTGGATGGAAGTATGCCGAGGAAAACAGGTTTTGAGAAATATAATGATGTTAACATCTTGCTATTTCTCAATTTTAATTTCAAGATTTGATCGACCGGCTTTGTTGGTAATCGACAGGTGAGTCCGTGTCGAAGTTCCGTAATATAAAAAAGAGTATTCCACCTGCATAAAATTGCACTTGACCTATACCGTTCTTTCCCTGTATATGTAGTGGCGTTTGGTGCATGATGATTTTCCACCAAATCATGAGCTTGTGTCTCAAGCAAAATCGCTGCGATGAAGAATCTCTTTGATCACAGTGCCGAGCAGAAGTCGATGTTTTTCTGTTCTTCCGTAATTTGTCGATAACGTCCTGAATTTCAAGACATTTGATGTGACCAAACATTGAATTGACAACAGAGTAAAAAAAATACCATTTACTATTTTCCTAACTCACCTGTATTATGGGAATAACCTCAAGCAGGAAAGTACGCTGAAGAGGGAGAGCGACCGGCTGGAAGAGTTTCCTCCGCAGAGGTATCGGATCATCTTTTCTGCTTACCTTTGCGTAAAGGATACTTATGCAAGAGTTGTTGTGTAGGACAAATGTGGCCTTGAAAAAGGGCTGAACTGTTCAACAAAAATGGAGATGACAATATGAGAAAAACGAAAAAGCTGTTAGCCGCGCTATGCGGAGCCTCACTGATGACCTTGGGGGCCGTCGGAGCGCAGGGCAAGACCCTGGTCTATTGTTCCGAGGGCAGCCCGGAAGGATTTAATCCGGCTTTTTATACTGCCGGAACTACCTTTGATGCAACCTCCAGGCAAATTTTCAACAAGCTGGTGGAATTTGAAAGAGGAACAACCAAGATCGGTCCAGGTCTCGCCGAGAGTTGGGAGATTTCCGATGATGGAACAAAATATACCTTTCATCTGCGCAAAGGCGTGAAGTTTCATACCACCAAAGAATTTACTCCCAGCCGTGATTTCAATGCCGACGATGTCGTCTTCAGCTTCATGCGGCAGCTTGATCCCGAGCACCCATTTCATAAGGTGTCAGCCGGCAGCTACGAATACTTTAACAGTATGTCGATGCAGGATCTTCTCCAGGAAGTCAATAAGGTAGATGATTATACAGTTGAGTTCATTCTCAGCAGACCGGAAGCCCCGATGATTGCCAATCTGGGCATGGATTTTGCCTCCATCCATTCCAAGGAATATGCGGATGCCATGATGGCAGCCGGAACGCCCGAAGTAATCGATAATAAACCAGTCGGTACCGGTCCTTTCCAACTGGTAGTTTATCAGAAAGACGCGGTTATCCGTTACAAGGCTCATCCTGAGTACTGGGCCGGAAAGGCTGCTATCGATGACCTTGTCTTTGCTATCACCCCCGACGCCTCGGTACGTTACCAGAAACTTAAAGCCGGGGAATGTCATGTAATGCCGTATCCCAATCCGGGTGATGTCGCAGCCATGCAAAAGGATCCGGATATCAAGGTCCTTGAGCAGGAAGGCCTCAATGTCGGTTATCTCGCCTACAATACTAAAATGGCACCTTTTGATAATGTCAAGGTGCGCAAAGCTCTGAACAAGGCGATCAATAAGCAGGCGATAATAGACGTCATCTTTCAGGGCGCCGGCAAGATAGCCAAAAATCCTATTCCGCCGACCATCTGGTCCTATAATGACGCGGTCGAGGATGATACCTACGAACCGGAAGTAGCGAAGAAGATGCTGGAAGAGGAAGGCGTCACCGATTTGAATCTGAAAGTATGGGCTATGCCGGTGCAACGTCCATACAACCCCAATGCCCGTCGGATGGCGGAATTGATTCAGTCCGACATGGCGCAAATTGGTGTCGATGTCGAGATCGTTTCCTATGAATGGGGTGAATACCTCAAACGCTCCAAAGACTTGGATCGTGACGGTGCGGTGCTTTTGGGCTGGACCGGCGACAATGGCGACCCGGACAACTTTTTGGCCGTGCTGCTCGGTTGTGACGGTGTCGGTGCAGCTAACCGCGCCCAGTGGTGCTACCAGCCTTTCGAAGACCTGATCCAGAAGGCTAAAGTGGTTTCCGATATCGATGAACGGACTAAGCTGTATGAAAAAGCGCAGGTTGTTTTCAAGGAGCAGGCTCCATGGGCTACAATTGCCCACTCCGTTGTTTTTAAACCTGTTCGTAACGAGGTTGTCGATTTTAAAATCGATCCTTTTGGCGGACATATTTTCTATGGTGTAGATCTGAAGTAAGAGTCCCTGCCCGGGCGGCAAACGCTGCCCGGGCTTTGGCGATATGAATTTTATTTTCAGCCCAAGCAAGTTATGTTCTCTTATATAATCAGAAAATTAGGCGTAATTATACCGACCTTTTTCGGCGTAACGCTGGTCGCTTTTATTTTTATACGACTGCTGCCCGGCGATCCCGTGCTGTTGATGGCGGGGGAGCGCGGCATGTCGGAAGAGCGCCATGCCATGCTGATGGCGGAATTCGGTTATGACAAACCGGTTATTATCCAGTACGGCAACTATCTTGTTGATCTGTTTTCCGGGGATTTCGGCACGTCCATAATTACCCGGCAGCCGGTTTTAAAGGAATTTTTTACATTATTTCCCGCCACAATGGAACTTTCCTTCTGCGCCATTTTTCTGGCGGTCTTTCTGGGGTTGCCTGCCGGCATGATTGCTGCGACCAAAAGGGGATCGTTCTTTGATCACACGGTGATGACCGGTGCTCTGACCGGATATTCGATGCCCATATTCTGGTGGGGACTGCTGCTTATCATTTTTTTCTCCGGAATTTTAGGATGGACTCCCGTCTCCGGCAGAATTTCGCTTTTTTACTATGTTGAAGCGGTGACCGGGTTCATGCTTATTGACTCTCTGCTTTCCGGTCAGGAGGGAGCATTTATCTCGGCGCTGTCCCACTTGATCCTGCCTTCCATTGTCCTGGCAACTATCCCTCTGGCCGTGATAGCACGGCAGACCAGATCGGCAATGCTCGAGGTGCTCAGCGAAGACTATGTCCGTACGGCCAGAGCCAAAGGTCTGGGGCCCGGACGGGTAATCGGATTGCATGCATTACGCAACGCCATGATCCCGGTAATTACCGTAATCGGATTGCAGGTAGGGGTGCTTTTTGCCGGGGCCATTCTTACTGAAACTATTTTTTCCTGGCCCGGTATCGGTAAATGGATGGTCGATTCCATCTTTAGACGCGATTATCCTTCGGTGCAGGGAGGACTGTTGCTTATCGCCGCCATTGTCATGATCGTCAATCTGGTGGTCGATTTGCTCTACGGCCTCATCAACCCACAAATCAGACATACGGATTAAGCATGGAAGAAGTATTAGCGGCGCAGCAGGTAGTAGATACACGGCCAACCGGCAGAATTGCTCTACTGCGCGAATTCTGGTCATATTTCAGTGAGAACAAGGGTGCCGTTGCCGGTCTGTTTATTTTTGTCACTGTCGTTCTGGTGGCGATTTTTGCAGATTTCGTCGCACCGCATGCGCCCAATCAACAATTCCGAGATGCACTGCTGCAGCCTCCCTTCTGGCAAGGGGGCGATTTACGCTTTCCCCTGGGAACAGATGCCGTTGGTCGGGATATGCTGTCCCGCCTTATTTTCGGAGCCAGGTTTTCCTTGTTCATAGGATGTGTCGTTGTTTCTCTTTCGCTGGTCATAGGAGTTATTCTGGGGCTTTCCGCCGGATATTTCAGAGGGAAGGTCGATACCTTCATCATGCGCATCATGGATGTGGTTCTGGCCTTTCCCAGTCTCCTTCTGGCTCTGGTGCTGGTCGCCATTCTCGGCCCCAGTCTGCTCAATGCAATGATTGCTATCGCCATCGTTCAGCAGCCCCATTATGTGCGCTTGACGCGGGCAGCGGTGATGTCGGAAATGACCAAGGATTATGTCACTGCCTCCCGCATAGTCGGGGTGAAGACCCTCAGGTTGATGTTTGTGACGGTGCTGCCCAACTGTATGGCGCCGCTGATTGTCCAGGCCGCTCTCAGTTTTTCCACGGCTATTCTCGATGCCGCAGCCCTTGGTTTTCTCGGCATGGGAGCTCAGCCGCCTGCTCCTGAGTGGGGGACGAT
This sequence comes from Desulfobulbaceae bacterium, assembly GCA_016278675.1. Classification (GTDB taxonomy): domain Bacteria; phylum Desulfobacterota; class Desulfobulbia; order Desulfobulbales; family Desulfocapsaceae; genus Desulfopila_A. The sequence continues at coordinate 19,305 of JADQBJ010000004.1, forward strand.
GCTGGCCGAGGCCAGAGAATTTATTCTGCGTGCCTGGTGGGTCGTCACCTTTCCCGGAATAGCCATATTGATCACGGTGCTGGCGATTAACCTGATGGGCGATGGTCTGCGCGATGCCCTCGATCCGAAACTTAAACGGTCCTAAAGTATTATCATGTCTTCACTGCTTGAAATTAAAAATCTATCGGTTGCTTTTCAAACAGCGGGTGGAATGTTCACCGCCGTTGATAAAGTCACCTTGAATGTCAACCCCGGCGAGGTGGTCTCCGTTGTCGGTGAATCGGGATCGGGAAAATCTGTGGCGATGCTGGCCCTGATGGGGCTTCTCCCCTGGACGGCCAAAGTGACTGCCGATGTTCTCAAATTTGACGGCAAGGATCTCACCACCATTTCCGGATATCAGTTGAGAAAAATCATCGGCAAAGAAATGGCCATGATTTTCCAGGAGCCCATGACCAGTCTGAACCCCTGCTTTACCGTAGGATTTCAGCTTTCGGAAGCGCTGAAAATACATTTCGGTATGAGCCGCCGGGATCGCAAGAAAAGAGCAATCGAATTGCTTGAACAAGTAGGCATTCCTGAGCCGCAGAAAAGATTATCTGCCTTTCCTCACCAGCTCTCCGGTGGCATGAACCAGCGCGTCATGATTGCCATTGCCATTTCCTGCAATCCGCGCCTGCTCATCGCCGATGAGCCGACCACGGCGCTGGATGTTACCATTCAGGCTCAAATACTTGATCTTCTTGTTAATCTGCAGAAAGAAAAGCAGATGTCACTTGTTCTTATTACTCATGATATGGGTGTTGTTGCCGAAACTGCCGAAAGGGTGGTGGTGCAGTATGCCGGGCAGCAGGTGGAAAAACAGCTCATTAAAGGTTTGTTTTCCGATCCTCATCACCCCTATACCGCTGCGCTGCTCGACTCCCTGCCGGAGAGAGCAAGAACAAAGAAGTTGCCGTCGATAAAGGGCGTGGTGCCTGGCCAGTTCGACAAGCCTAGCGGCTGTGTTTTCTCGCCGCGCTGCAAATACGCCACACCCTTGTGCCGCAGTACCCCGCCGCCGCCTGCGGATGAGGAATTCGGCAGAGCCCTGTGCCATTATCCCCTGAAGGATGGGATGCCGACTAACTATCCTGAAAAAGTGGAGGTGGCATAATGGAGAGGAAAATCGTTTTGCAGGCTTTAAATCTGCAGCGGCACTATGAGATCAAGCGCGGCACTTTTCGCAAGCCTGCCATACTAAAAGCGCTTGATGGAGCTACATTTACTCTTGAAACAGGGAGGACGTTGGCGGTTGTCGGTGAATCAGGCTGTGGCAAGTCCACGCTGGCCCGGCTGGTAACCCTAATCGAGGAACCGACCGCCGGTGAGCTGAAAATTCAAGGTGTTGATATTATCACGGCAAGCAGCAGCGCCAAAAGGGCACTCCATTCCAAGGTTCAGATTGTTTTTCAGGATCCCTACGGTTCACTTAACCCGCGGCAGAAAATAGGTTTATGTCTGGAGGAGCCGCTGCTGGTCAATACCTCGATGGGGAAAAAGGAAAGAGGGAAAAAGGCCAGGGAAATGCTTGATCTTGTTGGTCTGCGACCGGAACACTATGACCGCTATCCCCATATGTTCTCGGGCGGACAGCGTCAGCGCATCGCCGTTGCCCGTGCTTTGATGCTCAATCCGGAGATACTGGTGCTTGATGAACCTGTTTCCGCACTCGATGTGTCTATCCAGGCCCAGATTCTCAATTTGATCACCGATCTGCAGGATACCTTTAATCTTGCCTATCTTTTCATCAGCCATGATCTCTCAGTGGTTAAACATATAGCCGATGACGTGATGGTGATGTATCTGGGAAGGCCTATCGAGTTTGGCAGCAGGGAGATGATTTTCAATAAACCCCATCATCCCTATACCCGGGCTCTGCTTTCTGCAACTCCGGTAGCCGACCCATTCCGGACCAAAGAGCGGATAGCCCTTCAAGGTGAATTGCCGTCTCCGATAGCTCCTCCGCCTGGTTGTACCTTTCATCCGCGCTGCCCCTATATGACGGAAATATGTACCGGAAAGCCGCCGGCAATCAGCGAACTGGACAACTGCGAAGTAGCTTGCTATCACCCGAAAACATATTAGTGCCTTTCTCCCAAGATTCTGCCATAAACAATAGCAAAACGCAAATTGAGTTAAAACAGTGAATTAGCCTTCACCACCAAGGCACTTATACAGCTCCGCTGAGCTGGTGCCTTACTCCCGGCTACGGGATTGATGGAGGTAACTTTTTCCTGCTCGTCGGTGGCGATCACCGCATCACCAATACTGCTCAGCGTGACATGCAGCCACTCCCTTTGTTCCCGGAGCTTACGATCGGCTTGATGTTTATTAACAGCCAATTCGATCTGCCTGGCCAGATCACGCTCCTCGAACGGTTTAAGGATATAGTTTGGCCCTGGCCAGGGCCGAATCAGAGTGGGCGGTAAGGAAGATTACCGGGGAATCGCAGCAATTTCTAATCACCCGTGCTGCCTCAATGCCGTCTATCGGGCCTGTCAGCTGGATGTCCATCAGTACCAGCTGCGGCTTGAGCTGTTTTGCCTTGGCAATGGCCTCTTCACCTGTGGAGGCGATGGCACAAACGGTGTATCCCAGTCGTTTGAGTTTATGGCTCAGGTTCACTGGCAACAATGGCCACGTCCTCGACAATTAAGATATGTGCTGAATGCATGATCCCCGCAACTGGAAGGTGATAATGGTGGTTAGAAGGGGCCGGATAAAATCAACCAGAGACTTTTCGATTTGAATGTATGCACAAAAATTGCTTATAAACCTTTCTACAATTAGAAAATGATCACGGATAACATGTCCCATGATCTCATTTTCTACATGTATTTACCAGAGCATTTCTGACTCTTATATATCATTGAAAAAAGCAGGGATACAAACTTATTCAATGAACTTTAATGCATCATTTTACAAATGGATGCAGCAGGCCCTGAGGAATCTTACCGGTAGGCGGTTGAAAAGGGATTTTGAATAGTTACATTATGACAAATTCTAACTTTCGACAAAATTGTGAAAGACTTCGAAAACATACAGAAGTGCAGAACCCCGAGGCAGAGGCATATTGACGCATAGCGTGGCCTATTTTAGTGTATTGAGCGACAAAGAGGGGAGTGGTAATTGATTCACGATCTGTTACTGCGGGTTGCGGAAAACAAATAAATACGCTAAAGTCCGTTTCGTTTTGCAATGTACTCATTCCAATATCGCTTTCCAATTATGAATTGAAAAAAACACCCTGTCGCACCATATGATGAATACTGCTGATACGCATTTTCCACAGATCCTGCTCGTGGAGGATAATAGTGACGATGCTCTGCTCACTCTGGAAGCTTTACAAAGTTCGAATCTTCCTGTTGGAACGCATATAGTCACCGATGGTATCGCCGCTTTGGCCTTTTTACGCAAGGAGGGCAAATATCGTGGAAAGCCCAGACCTGATCTGGTTTTTCTGGATTTGAACCTGCCGTTGATGAGTGGGCATGAAGTTTTGGAGGAAATCAGAAATGATGAGAATCTCACCGATCTTCCTGTGATTATATTAACGACCTCCGAAGATGAAGAGGATATCCGGAAAGCGTATAAATTGCATGCAAACTGCTATATTACTAAAAATATAGATTTCTTTAAATTCACCGAAATCATCAGGCAAGTTGAGGAATTTTGGCTTCAACTTGTAAAACTTCCACGGTAGTGAGGGGAAAATTGAAACAGGACATTTCCATCTTAATCATTGAAGATAATCTGGATGATTACCTGCTCTTAAAGGAAGTAATATCATCTTCTGATGAATTCAATGCGACAATTTTCCATACGGATAGACTCACTGAAGCTATTTGCATCGCAGAAGGAAATGACCTCGACGTAGTGATCACCGATCTTTCACTACCGGACAGTTTTGGTCTTGAGACGTTTACCTCATTTCATGAAAAATGTCCTTCCATACCGACTATAATTCTGAGTGGCCGCAAGGACCATGAGCTGGCCTACCAGGCGGTCAAGAAGGGTGCCCAGGATTATCTGTTTAAAGGAGAGCCCTCGCAGACCGCGATAGTGCGCACCATTCGCTTTGCCATTGAGCGACAACGGTTGATCACCGAGTTACAGCAGGCCCTGGTCCATGTCCGGCAGTTACAGGGGCTGCTGCCTATCTGCGCACACTGCAAGAATATCCGCGATGATGAAGGATACTGGAGCAGCATTGAGCATTATATCACCAGCCGTTCGGAAGCGGAATTCAGCCATAGTATCTGTCCGGATTGCGCCAAAAAATATTATCCGGACATTTTTAACGAAGATGAGTAGAAGAATATTTGTACCCAATCCTTCAGCCTGTAAATTGACAGGCTTTCATCCTGTTTCCTTTTTTGCCATATTCCCGGTAGCATATCATTCAATGCTAAAAATTTTGACAACCATCGAAGATGGCTGTATATTCCCTTCTTATAAGTTTCGGCAGGTTGTGTGTTAGGTTTTGCTGAACATCATCCTGTTGCTATGGTCAATGTTTTTTTTATATAAGTAGATTTATGGTCGAACGTCCTGTTGTTCTTATTGTTGATGATGAAGATATTTGCCTGACCATTGCCGAAACAATGGTAAATCATATTGGCCTTTCAGTCATAACCGCCGGTGACGGAGTGGAGGCGTTGGAACAATATCGTTTGCATGATCCGCAGATTGCCTGTGTTATAATGGACATCCAGATGCCGCGAATGAATGGAATCGAGGCATTTTATCAGTTGAAAAAGACATATAAAGACGTCAAAGTGATCATTGCATCCGGTCATTTAGGCAGTGCAAACCGGGAGTTGCTCGAACCGCTTCAACCCGCGGGTATTCTTAAAAAACCTTTTAGCTTTGAAGAACTTAGCGAGTTAATAGAAAAAGTTACCGGTATCCGGAAATGCCCAAGTTGAAAAGACCGGCTAATGTTCCGCAGCAATAAACCTCAGAAGATTTACCTCAAAACATTTTTTTTCATTCGGTATACCATACCATTGAATCTCGCGATTATTTCCCCTCCTTCATCGGTAACCAAAACATCGTAGGCCCCGAGTCGCTTCGGTTCTCCGACTTCCGAGGCGGTGGCATAGAGAATGCCTGATGATTTCCCCCGAAGAAAGGAGATATTGACATTGATTGCCAAAGCCAATTGGCCGTGACTGTTGGAGGCCACGGCAAAGGCAAGGTCGGCGAGCGTAAAGATGGCACCTCCCTGAATGACATTCGCTGCATTGAGATGTTTTTCCTCGATAGTCAGGCTGGTTTTGCAATAGCCCTTTGCCGACTCAACTATTTCAATGCCTGCCAGTGCGGCAAATCGATCGTTACTAAAAATTTTTCTGGCTTCTTCGGTATCCATTTTTTTCCTTGATGTTGTTAACAGCCTTTGTTTAAGCTGAACTCTGACTTATTCCACTGCTGTAATTATCCGTATTTAATGCCGGCCAGCCTTGGAGCATGATGCCATCCGAGGCCTCGATCTGGATTGTAGTGTGCTCAATACCGAAGTTATCATGCAGGTTTTGCTGCAGATTCCACAGAAAATGATTATCCAGTCTATTATCATCCACTACCAGATGAACTGTCAATGCTATTTCGGTGGTGCTCAGCGGCCAGACATGCAGGTCGTGAATATGAAGGACGCGATCGAAGCTGAGAAGATATTCTCGTACTGCCGGGATGTCGATGTTTCTGGGAACGGCGTCTATAGCATAGTTGATTGAATCACGCAGTAATCCCCAGGTGCCGATCAGGATAACAGCGACGATGCCAAGGCTGACTAGCGGATCGATCCATTGCCAGCCCTTGAGCATGATGATAACGCCGGCGATCACCACTCCCAGGGAAACTCCAGCATCTGCAGTCATATGAAGAAATGCTCCACGGATATTGAGATCATGTTTCTGGCCTTTTATAAAGAGCAGGGCCGTAACGGTGTTGATGATGACACCGATTGCAGCGACAATGATTATGGTTGAACCTGCTGCGGGCTGAGGATCGAAGAAACGGAGGATGGCCTCCCAGGCAATACCTCCAAGGGCAGTCAGCAGGAGTATTGCACTGATCAGGGAGGCCATGATCGTTACCTTGCGGAAACCATAGGTCCTTCTGTCGGTAGCTGTTTTTCGAGCCAGTAGCCCGGCTCCCCAGGCCAGCAGCAGGCTGGCTACGTCACTGAGGTTGTGTCCGGCATCCGCTATGAGGACGAGTGAATCGACGGCAAAACCATAACCTGCTTCAATAAACACAAATATAATATTGAGAAGAACACCTATGGCAAAGGATCGGTTATAATTGTTGAACTGCCTGCCGTGATTGTATTCCATATCTTCTCCTGTCCTGTTGTTAGAGTATCTTTTTAACCAGGTGACATTTAGACATGCTGTTTCACCGAGTGAACATTGGCCAGGGTCTGCTGAATGTGGATATACCTAATAAGTGCTTGTTAAAATTTAATTATATTTTTGCTTTGTCGCCACCATATTTTCATGGGCACCTGAAATCAGCTGCTAGAGGCTTCGGCTCATCTCTTCAACAATATCTGCCCCGTTGCAGATTTTAGGGCAGGCCTTTTTTTTTCCAGCCATTCGAGAGCGTAGTAGCAATATGATGTCATTAATGACGACTCGTGAAAGCCCGATATCTCATTTGGGATATAGCGCTTTCAGGAAGTCTGCGCGTCCAGGAAATTATCGTCAATGAAATAATATTAATTTTTGTGTATACTGTTTATCTTCTATTTCGGGTGACGGTTCTTCTTTTGAAGATGCTTGCGAATACAAGTGTTCAACGGGTTGCCAGAGATAAAGTTACTTAATTTTTTTCAAGATAACATTCAATAGCGGAGTTTTGATATGCTCAATGTAGGGTTTGTAGGTTGGAGAGGCATGGTTGGCTCCGTTCTTATGGAACGGATGATGAAGGAGAATGACTTCCAAGGGTTTGAGCCTCATTTCTTTACAACCTCTCAGGTTGGAGAAAAAGGCCCTGATGTCGGCTCCGGCTGGAAACCACTGCAGGATGCCGGTAATATAAATCTGCTTGCAGAAATGGATATCATTCTATCATGTCAGGGGGGCGGTTATACCGGCAGCATCTATGAAGAATTGCGCTCCCGCTGGGACGGCTACTGGATTGATGCCGCTTCAACCCTGAGGATGAAGGATGACAGCATTATCGTCCTTGACCCGGTTAATCGGAGGGTGATTGATGCCGGCTTGCACAAAGGGGTGAAAAACTTCATCGGCGGCAATTGCACGGTCTCCCTGATGATGATGGCACTTGGCGGTCTTTTTGAAAATGATCTGATAGAATGGGTCAGTTCCATGACATACCAAGCTGCCAGCGGAGCCGGAGCCAAGAACATGCGGGAACTGCTCACTCAGATGGGGGAATTGCATGCCGACGTTGCACCACTCTTGAATAATCCCGCATCTGCCATACTCGATATAGATACCCGGGTGACGGAAAAACTCAACGATGGTTCGCTGACCTGTGACAACTGGAGGGTACCTCTTGCCGCCAGTCTGGTCCCCTGGATAGATTCGCCGATGGAAAACGGCCAGACTCGAGAAGAATGGAAGGGCATCAGCGAAACCAACAAGATTCTTGGCAGGTCCGGCGATGCGATAATTCCGGTGGATGGTCAGTGCGTCCGTATCGGCACCATGCGCTGCCACTCACAGGCTTTTACCATAAAATTAAAAAAAGATGTTAATCTCAGGGAGATAGAGGAGATCATCGCTGCTCATAACGAATGGGTTAAGGTAGTTCCGAACGAACGCCGGCAATCTGAAGAGGCTCTTACCCCGGCCAAGACCTCCGGAACACTGAGCGTACCCATTGGCAGAATCCGCAAGATGAATATCGGTCCTCGATACCTGACCGCCTTCTCAGTCGGCGACCAGTTGCTTTGGGGTGCCGCCGAACCTATTCGACGAATGCTAAAAATTGTTCTTCAGAACCTTCAAAAATGACGATCTCGTAAAATATCATTGAACCATGTAATTCTTGTATGGATGCAAACAGGATCAGCTTGGGATACAACCTCTATTGTTTATGCTACGAGTGATTGCAAGTTGGTAAATGCTCTAGTCAGCTGAAATGATGTTTTCCGATCACGCAATTGCCGGTATTGCACTCTACAAAGTATCAGGTTTGAGATTGTACAAAATAAGCTCAATTGGATCCGGAAGGCTAAAGAGCAACAAAGCTGAAGAGAATTGTTGCTCTTTCAAGTCAGATTGCACCCGTGGATCATCCATCTTTGCCGAAACATTCTGACAGCACATGTTTCATAACTTCACATTCACGACATATCTCAATTTTTTTCTTCCAGTTCTGCTGAGATCGGCAGGCGCAGATTGTACCATTTATGAACCAGCAGAATTTTCCCGACCTGAATTCCCAGGCTGGACAGCGGATCTTTCTCTCTTCCGGACAATTAAGTATATCCCAACAATTTTTCTGAATATTTTCTGCATCTGCTTTTCTGAAGAGCAGAAAGTAGAGTTGTCTCTCAACATGTGTAGGAATTGAGCGCCAGCCTTGCTCATAGGAGCAGACGGCTTTCAGGGAGGTCCCCATCAGCTGTGCCAGTTCTTTCTGGGTCTTGTGAAGTTTCTTTCGTATTTGGGTAAATTGATTGCTATCCATAAAATTGAATGCTCAAAAAGTTAAATGGGGTGAGATAAAATTTTTCTGCCTTATCCTGCTTGCCGAGCCTGTAAATATTATTGAATGTTGCAGAGATGGATTTCACGAAGCGCAGACTTCGACAAAGCTCGATAAACTAGGACGGTGAATTGCCGTTTCAGGCGGCCTACAACGACGTAGATCGAGCTTTTTTACAAGTCCATCTTCAGTAAACGCCTTTAAAGGGCATCAAAGTTGAATTATTATACCACAAAGTGACATGGATGTATCAACTATTTATATTCAGGAAAGAGAGGGGGCGTCTTCATAGGGATGGATTATTTGTGTACTCACCTGGATCTGCTGTATACTTTGCTCTGACGAGAAAATCAAAGCTGAGCGAGCGATTCAAGAACGACAATGAAGTGAAAATCGTAATAGCAAACCCCAGTTACTCAGACAGTAGATGCTGCAGCATGTTTAGTAAAGATAAAAGGAGTGAGCAATGGACGATCAGGTCATGAGCCGAATTGTTGAAAAAGATCCTGAACAGCGTGAGTTTCATCAGGCTGTTGAAGAGGTTATTGATTCAGTAAAGCCTGTTCTGGATAGAAATATTGAATATAGACAGCAGGCGATATTGCAGCGCATCACCGAACCGGAGAGAGTTATTCTTTTCCGGGTTCCGTGGATGGATGATCAGGGCCAGGTTCATATTAATCGGGGCTTTCGTATCGAAATGAACAGCGCTCTTGGACCCTACAAGGGTGGGCTGCGATTTCATCCCTCTGTCAATTTGGGGATCATGAAATTTCTCGCCTTCGAGCAGGTTTTTAAAAACTCCCTGACAACATTAAACATGGGAGGCGGCAAGGGCGGATCCGACTTCGATCCTAAGGGTAAGTCTGATAATGAAGTGATGCGTTTCTGTCAGTCGTTTATGGCGGAATTGTTCAGGCATATCGGTCCTAACACCGATGTGCCTGCCGGCGATATCGGTGTGGGAGCCAGGGAAATAGGGTATCTTTTCGGGATGTACAAAAGGTTGAGAAATGAATTCACCGGTGTGCTCACCGGTAAAAGCCTGGCCTGGGGAGGGAGTCTTATCAGACCTGAAGCGACTGGTTACGGCAATGTCTATTTTGCTGCGGAAATGCTTGCCGAGAATGGTGAAACCTTTTATGGAAAAGTCTGCCTCGTCTCCGGTTCCGGTAATGTCGCGCAGTTTACCACTGAGAAAATACTCGAGCTTGGCGGTAAGGTCGTTACTCTTTCCGATTCCTCGGGGTATATTTATGATGAGGCCGGACTGGACAGTGAGAAGCTTGACTTTGTCAAATTATTAAAAAACATCAGGCGCGGCAGAATAAGTGAGTATGCCGAAAAATACAAAGATGCTGTGTACGTGCCGGTCGAATCCGATCGAAGCTACAACCCGCTATGGAATCACAAGGCGGACTGCGCCTTCCCCTGTGCGACCGAAAATGAAATTAATGGCAAAGACGCCTCCCACCTGGTGGCTAATGGTGTCCGCCTGATCAGTGAGGGAGCGAATATGCCATCCACTTCAGATGCTGTGGATATCTTCCTTGACAACAGACTGCTTTATGGTCCTGGGAAGGCTGCAAATGCCGGCGGTGTAGCGGTATCCGGTCTTGAAATGTCGCAGAATTCGATGCGGTTGTCCTGGCCCAGGGACGAGGTTGACAACCGGCTGAAGATTATAATGAAAGCTATTCACACAACCTGTTTGCAGGCAGGAGATAATTACGGTGTCAAGGGAAATTATGTAGCCGGAGCAAATATTGCCGGATTTGTTCATGTGGTAAATGCGATGCTTGACCAGGGGCTGGTCTAGAAATATTGTATTTACTATAAACATAAAACAGAACCCAGCACTAGTTGTAGTCTCCTATCGGTAGCAAAAATGGCAAAATATGATCAAGAATGTAATCGGGAATTTTCCGCCCTACAAAAAAAGGTTGATAAGTATTTTCTCGACGTAACGGTGAGTTGTCCATATTATTTGCCGTATCCGGCAACCTTTTATCAGGGTTTGTTCGGTCCCCTTTCCGACAGAATGATGGAACTGTTCCTCGCCGCCGGATACAGAAGAAACGGCAATTCTCTTTATGCGATGCACTGCAAAAACTGCAACGCATGTGTTCCAATACGGCTCCATCCAAAATTGTTTAAACCCAACAGAAATCAAAAACGGATCTGGCGCAGGAATAAGGATGTGGATATAAGTATAGCAATGATTCGTCCAACCGCGGAAAAACTGGAACTCTGCGAAGATTTCCTCTCCCGCCGCTATCCTCACGAAGGAAACACTGCAGAAGCTTACTACTCCGGGTTTTTTCTGAACAAAATAACCTCAACCTTTGAAATCAGGTATAGGGTTGAAGGCAAGCTGATAGGCAACGGGATTGTTGACATCGGCAGCAACTGGCTCAATGCCGTCTATTTCTTCTTCGATGAATCGGAAGCAGGTCGCAGTCCCGGTATTTTCAACATACTCACCATGATCAACTTCTGTCTCAACAAGGGTATCGACTATTTATATCTCGGCTATAATATCGATCAGATATCATCAATGAATTACAAAACGAGATTTCGTCCACATTTTCTCTATCACAATACTCGCTGGGTCGAGCACAACTGATCCGGCGGGGCTGAATTCCTGTTGATACCTGTCTACTCGTCCTTATCTTCTGGTCCTGTACAAAATTTTCGTGTATAAGGGAAGATATGCTTCATATGGTATGATGACGTTAATGAATTTTTATATGTGGTGTTGTGCGGTTTGACTTGTAATCTTTTAATGTGTTATTATGTTAAGAAAAATGCAGGCTGCTTAAGTTATAGCCTCTCACAAAATCATCGAAAAGGGGGGTTTATGAAAAGATGGCAGGTTGAACAGATTCTTTATCTCAATGACACCGGGAAAACAAAATTAGTCTTGCCCCAATCGCAATATTTGCCGGGATCGCCATTCCGGGACGGGTTCCTGCTCAATAAGGAAAATATTCTGGTGGTATTGCTGCGCAAATGGATTTCCCTCCTGTTAAAGGTCTTATGATCCTCTGTTTTGTTTCAATCTGAATTGTCAATCCGGGGTGCGCAGATCATGCATGCGTTGAACTGTTTTTGTGCTTTCTCACCATTCACTATCGTTGATAGACTCGTAAAAAATCCCATCCAGGTTGCTGCAGATCTGAAACGGCTACTCGCATACATGTATCCCGCACCGTTTCAGATGCTTCTTCCTGGGTCCATCTCGACACTTTCGACGGGCTTATTACAAGATTATCCATCGTTGATGGTCGAAAGGGCTGCAACTTCCGTTGAGATTCTCCCTCTATTTTAATTTGGAAAACCATACCTGCTAGGCAAAATAATCCGGGGCATTTCCTTCTTTCCATTTGATGTTGCATCCCATGCTGGGCTTTTGTTCGGCGCTGACAGGTTCATCTGCTATCAGTGAGGAAACGGCGTTGGTAAGGTCCTCTCCGGTAACAGGGATGTTGTTTCCAGGTCTGGCTCCATCAAACTGGCCACGATAGACAAGTCTTCTGTCGGCATCAAAAAGAAAAAAATCGGGAGTGCAGGCAGCACGATATGCTTTGGCAACCTGCTGATCTTCATCTACAAGATAAGGAAATGAAAATTCGAAAGCTTGCGCCGTTTGCAACATCCTTTCAGGATTATCGTCAGGAAATTGAGTGAAATCATTGCTGTTGATGGCTACAACTTCTATTCCCTGCACCTGGTATTGCCTGATTTTAAAAACCAGTTCTTCGCGGATATGGATAACATAGGGACAATGGTTACACATGAAAATGACAAGAAGGCCTTTGTCCAGATGCCGTTCCGCAAGAATGAACTGTAATCCGTCCGCTGAAGGCAGACTAAAATCAGGAGCTGTTTTTCCAAGCTCTAACATGGTAGATGGTGTCAACGTCATAGTCACTTCTCCTTGAGATCATCAGCGGCAATTTTAAGTTAGTTGAAAATATCGATACTGAAATCCCTAAATGTTTCTACGAATCCGCGAGTGATGATGGAGACGGCCGATCTACACTCGTGAAGATTCTGTGCTGATTGCGACTGCTTTGAGGATGATATGGATCAATTTTGGGTAATGCCGTTCAAAAGAGTTATCTCGAATTGACTGTCTGCTGATTGAAAAAAAATATTTCGGAGCAAACTAAACTATTACAATAGTTATGCATCATCGTGACAAGATCAAGAGAAGCGGAAGGAATTTCAGCTTCTCCTGATAAACCGGACGGGGCAGCTCCAGGGCAGCTCTGCTTTGGGGAGAATAAAAAAATGTGTCAGAGGTGTTATTCTAAGACATCAGAAGAACATAGGATCTGCTCATCCAGCCATGGATTTTTGCGGAGAGCGATGAATAGTGCCACCCTTATTACGTTTGCCGGCGGCAGATACTTTTTTGGGTTTTTTCTTTTTATTTCTGTTTTCTCCCTGGTCCTGATCCGGCAGAGTGATAGTTTCCTTGTGGATATGCATCGTTTTGTCAAAGATGCGCGTTTTTTGCAACATCCTGAGTATATCCAGCGGCATGCCATAGGGTAAATCGACAGTGCTGTAGTTGTCAAAAATCGAGATGCGACCGATATGCCGGCTGCTGATATCCGCCTCATTAGCGATGGCACCTACAATATTTCCAGGCTTGACGCCATGGGTTTCACCGATCTCTATACGATATCTTTCCATACCGGATTCGGGTGGTGTATCTTTGGGGTTGCGGCGGATTTCTTTTTTTCGTGTGGGTCCTTCCTTGCCCTGCTTCATGCTCATTTTTGAGGGTTTCGGATCAGGCTGTTCCTGCAATAATAATGGTGTCTTCTCATGCATCATCTTGGCAAGGGCAGCGGCTACCTGATGCGGGGAAATATCAGTGTCCAGGCAATATTTTTCGATCAATTCATTGAAAAATGAACAATCTTCCTTCAGCGAAGCCGTTAGTGAATCCTTGAATGATTCGATTCTGCGGGCATTGATATCGGAGATTGTCGGCAGAGTCATCTGCGAAATCTTGCCTCCGGTTTCTCTCTCCATTGAAGGCAGCATTCTTTTCTCTCTGGGGTGCAGGAAAAGTATGGCATTACCGCTTCTGCCCGCCCGCCCGGTACGGCCGATGCGATGGGTGTATGCTTCGCTGTCAAAAGGAACATCGTAATTGATGACGTGGCTGATCCTTTCGACATCGAGCCCGCGCGCGGCAACATCGGTGGCTACGACAATATCGAGTTTGCCTGATTTGAGCTGATCCACCATGCGCAGACGCTGGTTCTGGGGAATGTCACCATTAAGTGGACCACAACTGTATCCAAGAGAGGCGAGACGTTCGGCCAGTTCGACAGTGTTCACTTTAGTGCGTACAAAAATCAGCATGCCGTCAAACTGTTCCGCTTCGAGGATCCTCTCAATAGCTATGTTTTTTGCTCTCTGACCATTGGTGATTACATACTGCTGGCGAATCCGGGGAGCGGAGACGGTGTTTTTCCGTGCGGTAATTTCAACGGGGTTACGGAGATGGGTTTTGGCAATGCGGCGTATGCTGCCGGGCATTGTTGCTGAGAAAAGAGCTATATTCTTCTCGACAGGCAATTGTTCAAGAATCCACTCCACATCTTCGAGAAAACCCATTTTCAACATTTCGTCAGCTTCGTCGAGAACAAAACTGGTAATAGTGCTGAGTACAAGGCTGCCGCGTCGAATGTGATCCATGACCCGGCCGGGAGTGCCGACAATGACATGCACACCATTTTTGAGGTGACGCAGCTGGCTGGAGTATTCCTGTCCACCATAGAGAGGCACTACCTTAAGACCGGGCAATGCCTTGCCGTATTTTTCAAATGATTGGCTCACCTGTATAGCCAGTTCACGGGTCGGAGCCAGGACAAGGACCTGGGCTTTCGCTTTCTTGCCGAGTATGAGATTGTTGAGCAAAGGCAGGGCAAAGGCGGCTGTTTTTCCGGTTCCCGTCTGAGCCTGTCCAATCACATCACTACCCGCGAGAAGGTGTGGTATTAATTCAGACTGAATAGGGGTAGGTGTTGTATAGCCGCTTTTATCAAGAGCCTGCAAGAGGAGTTTGTCAAGCCCGAGGCAATCAAAGCCCTGTATCGAATTAGAGTTGTTTTCGTTGATCATTATAAATGTGTACTGAATTGAGGGTGATTTACCACGAGGGAAGAAAAGACCACTTCTCTAGCGAATTGTTGGATATCCAGATATCATGAATGATAGGAATCACGCAAATGTGTCCGAGCCGATCTTTCATGTTCTGCTAAGTATGCGCGATCAAGTGGAAGACGGGTACTCTGGAGGCAAATACAAAAAGAAAGGAATATCTAACCGGTTTTTGAGGAATTTGCAAGATCTGTTCATCACGATTGAACTTGTCTGAAACGCTGATCCCTATAGTCCGCAGATATTAAACTTTATATTTTCGATTAATGGATGATAAAACAATGGGTAATAGATTGACGGAAAATATTGCCAATCAATCCGGCAGTGAAAATTCACTACTCAAAAAGAGACGGCGACCGATTACTCTATCGGCCGCCGTCTCTTATTGTCTTACTTTTTGACTACATTCTCAGCAGCCGGACCTTTTTGGCCCTGTACGACGTCAAAGGTAACGCGTTCGCCTTCTGCGAGGGACTTGAAACCATCTGCCTGAATAGCGGAATGATGTACAAAAACATCCTGGCCTCCATCCTGCTCAATAAAACCAAAACCTTTTGCATCATTAAACCACTTTACTGTTCCTTCTGCCATTTCTGGTACTCCTGTGTTGTCGGGGATACCCCGTTGTTCAATTGCCGGATAATAATATACCGGCATTTTATTACTGCCGTTTCCCTCTGACTTCTTAAAAAGATCGCTGAAGATGGTTGCGGCATGGTCGCACGTGATGTCACGTACAATGTAGTCATATCCTTTGATATGACAATATGTGTCCGATCCAGCTGAGCTGGATCAGTACAGGCATTAAAATATCTTTAACTTTAGGCTAACGTCGTTTTTTCCCTTTTTTCTGTGGAATAGCTTCTTTGCAGACAAGCTCGCGGTGTTTGAACTGTCTCCGGTTGAGCGTCTCCATTGCTTTGTGGCCTTCACCACGAGAGGACATTTCAACGAAGGCAAAGCCTTTAGACCTCCCTGAGAATTGGTCGGTTATTAGATTGGTATTAATGACTTCGCCATATTCGCTGAAGAGATCTGATACTTCAGGCTCCGTAATATCGTAGGGAAGATTACCTATGAAGAGTTTCAAACTAAAGGGCTCCTTAAGACTATGATCAGCAACAATCCTCGTCGGCAACTAAGAAGCAGGGTACACTGCAAAAAAGGGTGTCGAAAACACCGTGCTGTATCTGATTTAGATAAAAAAGTAAGTCAGATTACTGCAAAAACAAGGGGAACACAAGAAAAAAAATGGAACTCTCCATTCCTGGGCGAGAAACATCTTGTAAGTGATAGGGATGGAACGCCTTGTCTGGCAGGTTTATTCTGCAGAGAAGATTGCATTTTTTTTCAATATTTCATGCTCAGGAGGTGAGGAGAAAGATACCAAATACAGCTATAAAGGCACCTGCCACCGCTCGAATGGAGACATGCTCTTTATGGAGAAAAATAGAAAAGGGGAGTATGCATATCGGCACCAGAGAGAAGATTGTTGATGCGATTCCCGTCGACAAATGATGGAGAGCCAAAAGCGCCAGAGAAACACCGAGGAATGGTCCCAAGACGGCACCCAACGAGGTATATAGCAGTGCCTTTCTGTTTGATAAGGCATCTTTGACACTCACCCACCGATGAGTAATCGTAAAAAAGAGAAAGAAGCAGACAAATGCCGCAATTGCCCGTATTTGTGTGGCTGCGAAGGCATCGAGATATCCGGACTCGCTTTGCATACCCGCCTTGCTCAAGACCATCCCGCACGCCTGTCCCAACATCGCCAGTAAACCAAAGAGTACTCCAGCCATGGTAATATTGCGCCGCATTCTCTTGACCACGGCAGAGGGTTTGCCGTTTTTTTCGAGAATAACCAGGGCAACACCGCTGAGGGTCACCGCTATACCCAGCCATTGATGCAGGAGATATTTCTCGTCGAGAAAAATCCAGCCTATGACCGCCGCAGTCGGGGCTGCAAGACTATGGAGCAGCATGGCCAGCCGAGGACCCAGTTCAACCAAGGCCTTGAAAAGAAAAATATCGCCGATAAAAAAGCCTATGATTCCGGAGAGGCTGAGCAAAAGCCAGGCCCGAAGTGGAAAATCGAAAGGGATGGGAGCTCCGTCCCGTATCAGAAGAAAGACGCTGAACAACAGAAGCGCAACACCAATCCTGATAATATTCACAGGAGTTGGGCCTACTTTTTTTGATGCTGCTTCAAAAAACTGTACACTGATGGTCCAGCAGAATACAGTTGATATGGCTATTATAACACCTGTAAATGGCATTGATGTTCCCTATGGTATGCCTGTAAATGTACTGAATCCGTTGCCCTTACATTTCCCAGATGGCTGGATAAAAATCTGAATACAAGGCGCGGGAGATCGGGCTTTATACCCGTCATCATAGAAAACAGGGTGTAGTTACAAAGGTCATTTCATAGGGCCAAATAGAAAAAAATACAAGTGAAATATGATAATTCTGGGTGTTTGCAGAGTTTTTAGCCGGGGGTAAAGCAGGTGTTCTAAAGAATTACCTGATTACCCCTAATCCTCAGCTCAAGGTTGGGACTGCTCTTTTCACGGGTCTCTGCAGCCCGGACGGCTGCAGCGAAGCCCCCATGGAAGGATTTATGGCGTCCCGATGAAAAGAGCAGTCCCGGCCTGGGCCATATGGTGCTGAGTTTCAGGGGTAATCAGAAAGAATTATTTTCCCATTACCATGTTCGATATATAAAGCGCAGGTTTTTTGGCAGACCTTTGATTTAAATGGGTAGTGTCGAAGGCCTGCCAAAAAACCTGCAACGCGGGAGATCGGGCTTTCTCGAAATTGGAGTTTATGCCCGTGCGGGTGGTTATCGTGAGGCTACCAGGTCTTAATGAAGGATTTTATGAATATTTCGTACCAGACCGTTAAGGGCCAGGATGCCTGATACCCTGCCTTGATCGTTGTAGACAACAAGCCTGTGGATTCGGTGTCTGCGCAGGGTTATGATAGCCTGAGCGATGGTATCTTTTTCCTCTACGCCTATTACGGGTTTACTCATCACCCTGTCAAGGGTGACGGAGGCGATGTTTTGTCCAAATCCCAGGCAGCGGACCACATCTTTTTCACTGACAATACCAACAGGATATCCTTCGCTCATGACAATCGCACAGCAGCTCCGTGCCTCGAGAATGGCACTGCCGGCTTCTTTAAGATTCGATTTTTCCTCAAGTAAAACAAGATTTGAAAACATCACATCTCTTACCAGAGCAGTGGAAGAGAAGCTTTCAGAACCCATGAGATTGACTATATTGCTCGAGGTTACAGTTCCCTTGAGCCTGCCGGCGGTATCGACGATGCCCAGATGTCGAATTTCCTTTTCAGCTATCAGTGCGCAGGCATCTCCGATGGTATGCTCGGGTGTCAATGAGATCAATGGCGAGGACATCACATCTTTAACAGCCGCGGTGCAGACATCAGAGCCGCTGACTGCAATCTTCATGATCTTTCTTTCCGTGATGATTCCAGAAGGCTTATCATCCTGTAGAACGAATACGCAGCTTATGCGCATATCTCGCATAACTCCAAGGGCCTTGCCGGCGCTTTGATGTTCTTCGACGTACAGATATCCCTGCGTCATAACATTCCTTAACGGGTCATTCAACATGGTCCACCTCCTGGCTTAATTTGGAAAGTGTTTTGGAGCTATTTGAAGTATAGCTTATTGATGCAGTGAAAGTAAATACCACGCGGTCGTAATAATGGAATGGCAGAAAAGAGTTGCCTTTTGCTAATATCCTACTATTTGGCAAATGTATTCCAGGAGAGTTATCGAACGATATAGAGTTTTCAGGTGAGGAGGCAATTCCAGAGAGAGAACATCAGCAAGAAATGTATATGCCTTTTATGGCATTAGTGCTACTCTTATTGCTGCAATTACAGATACCTTTGTATACCGTCTTATTGGACTTTTCGGAGGAGTTATGAAACTCATAATCGGCAATAAAAATTACTCATCCTGGTCTCTGCGCGCTTGGCTTCTGCCCGCGGTACATGACCTATCCTTTGAAGAAGTCCGAGTCGCCCTGTCACAGCAAAATACGGCTGCCG
Source organism: Desulfobulbaceae bacterium (assembly GCA_016278675.1). Lineage (GTDB taxonomy): Bacteria > Desulfobacterota > Desulfobulbia > Desulfobulbales > Desulfocapsaceae > Desulfopila_A. The sequence continues at coordinate 38,307 of JADQBJ010000004.1, forward strand.
AAATTGCCATATACACTGATGCCGGGAAAGTCCCGGTCCTACACGACAATGATCTGGTCATCTGGGATTCCCTTGCCATTTGTGAATATATATCCGAACGGTATCTCGACGGCAGGGGCTGGCCCGCCTCTGCAGAGGCCAGGGCTGTCGCTCGATCATGCAGTGCCGAAATGCACTCCGGCTTTTTTGCTCTTCGTGAGCAGATGCCGATGAATTGCCGGGCGATAAATAGAGAAGTAGAAATATCGGCAGAACTGCAAAAAGATATATCCCGTGTAGACAGTCTGTGGTCGTGGCTGCGCCAAAGATATTCAGCCCAAGGGTCCTGGTTATTCGGTGAGTTCTCAATTGTCGACTGCATGTTCGCTCCGGTTGTCTTTCGCTTTAACGCCTACAATACAGAAGTTTCCGGCGTTTCCAGGAAATATATGGAGCATGTACTGGCGCAGCCAAAAGTTCAGCTTTGGCGGGAGCAGGCCAAAAAAGAGAAAGAAATAATTGAAGAAGATGAAGCGGGACATCGTTCTGTCGGAAAATCAAGCAGATAAGCTATTGAAACCACGTCAGTCTGACAGCAGACGCAGGTATCAAGATACTCTCTCACTGCCTGGGCGATCTTTTATCTCTTCCCTGCTCTTTTTCAAAATAAAAGAACGTCCACTGACCATAGTCAGCAGAATCGCAAATACTGCCGCTGCTACTCCCAATAACACATTAAAGAATGGTGGGGCTGCCAAAGCCAGTCTGATCAGCAGTGTGGAAAGAGCATAGCCGGAGTTGCGAAAGACGGTAAAAAAGGAGGGCTGGAAACATTGCGAAATGAGGACCACCAAAATGTCCGTCAAGATAAGCAGTGTATAGAAATCATAAAGAAAGTCGGTATGTTCCCTGCCAGATAATGTTAAGACGACACTGTTTATGCCCATATAGATGAAAAGCCCCAGCAGAATGAGGGCAATACCTTTCTTGGCGGCTACGAACTTGAATAGATCCGTAGACTTCATGCCGTCTTCAGCAGCCTTTGGCTGAATGTAATAATAATATCCGAGTAGGGCGAAAATAAGCAGAGCTCCGAATCCATCCGAAATAATGTAGAGTATTGCCGTTTCGCTGCCTTCGAAAGTCACCGGTTCCTGGAGTTGCGACAACTCTTTAAAGGCATTTCGCAGTAAAATAAGTGACAGTATTTCAAATTGTTTCCCTACCGAGCGGGAAAACGAACAAGGCAAAGTAAAAATCAGGCTGATTACTTCGAGTATGAGAACCACTGTAAAAGCATAATGCACCGCATAAAAATGGTTTTGTGGAACGATGTTTGCCATTTCCTGGGGCAGCACACCTTGTCTTCTCAACTCGATGAGGATAACCCCGGCAAGAAAGAAAAGAACAAGTCCAACCGATATCTTCCTGTGCATTCCGGCATTTTCCCAGACATGGTGAAGGGGATCAAATATGTAGGTAATTCGTTCGTACACGTAATTCACGTCTTGCCTGCTGGTGAAGTTTTTAAAGCGACAGAATTAACGGAATGACAATTCGACATGTATGTTATTTAAATGGCATACGGTAAAGTATTCCGGGAGCCAATATTCCTGGAAGACGGAGCGGGTGAAGATATTCACAGCGTTGCAGTCCCTTTTTGAGCCTAGACTTTAAATCTGGAGATCATCTCCTCAAGTTGGTGGGCCAGGGAGGAGAGGTTGTTGGCGCTGTCCTGAACCTGTGAACTTCTGCGGGTTAAACCCGAAGCTGCATCATTCACTTCGGAGATGTCCTTGCTGATGTTGTTTACCATGACTGAAGATTGAGCAACATTTTCATTCACTTCTGCAATGCCGGCTGATGATTGACTGATATTCGCGACAATCTCATCGGTTACCGAAGCCTGCTCGTCAACGGAAGTGCCAATGATATTGATGACTTGATTTATTTCATCGATTATCTTTGAAATCTTCATGATATCCTCAAGGGTCGAGGATGTGGTTCCCTGTACACTTTCGATCTGATTCCTGATGTCAATGGTAGCCTTGGCTGTCTGTCCGGCAAGTTCCTTGATTTCATTGGCCACTACGGCAAAACCTTTCCCAGCCTCACCGGCGCGCGCCGCTTCAATGGTAGCATTCAGAGCGAGAAGATTGGTCTGTTCGGATATTTCTGTTATTGTTTCCGTGATTTGGCCTATTTTTGTAGCTGCCGTACCCAGAGCCTCCATTTTTTCAGAAGTAAGTGCGGACTGTTTGACGGCCTGACCGCTGATCTCCCGGGCTCTGTCGGCTCCTTCGGAAATTTTCGTGACTGTGGAAGACATCTCTTCAGTTGCTGAAGCTACCAGGCTGATATTGCCGGAGGCTTCTTCCATGGCAGCCGCAACGGAATTCATATTTGTGGTCATTTCTTCCGCGGCACTGGCAACAGTGGTGGATTTCCGGGAAGTATCTCTTGATCCGCTGGACATTTCCATGGCAATTTCTTTCAATTCCTCCGAACTGCCGGAGAGGGTGGAAATTCCCTGAATGATATCCTTCAGCATCGCTCCAAGTTTCTGGGTCATGGTATTGAGCGAGTGTGACATTTCGCCGATCTCATCCCGCTGGTCTATATCAAGTGAACCGGAAAAATCACCCTGGGCCATAATATCTGCGTAGGAAGCGGTTTTTAGAATAGGGCGGGTAATAATTCTGGTGAGCAGCCAGGCCAGCAGACCGCCGATTACCAGGGCCGCGGCCGCTATCAGAAGAATAGCTGTTTTGGAGTTATCGGCTCGCTTCTGGAGTGCCTGGCCGAGTTTATTCTGTTCCTGCTGTACGGTTTCCGTCAGGGCTGAAAAGCTTGCGGCGATGGACGGACCAATTTCTTCAAGTGCCACCCTGGCTGTCTCGTCCCGTTGCTGGATGATGTTCACCAGTTCTTTGAAATTGGATAGATACACCTTCGCTGCCTCTCTGGACTGCACCGCTTTTTCACGACTGACGTCATCGAAGAGCAAGACCGTCATTTTTTTGGCGAACTCATCGAACTCGATTAATTCTTTTTCTGCTTTTTCGGCAGAAGACAAGTCGCTGGAATCAAGAAAATTGAAAACATTAATCCTGGTAAGCAGGAGGTTGTGAAGAGCCATGCCGGCAAGGTAGGAGGCAACCTCATCCTGATCATTGTGGGCGGTATCCATAATCTCAGCAAGGTCAGATGCGATTTTTTGTCCACTGACTGCCAGATTATTGTCGAACAATTGGTTACGGCTCTCTTTTAATGAAACAATATGTTGGAAAGCCGTTTTGAAATCTTCTATTTTTTCGGCTATTTTGCGGAGATTCTTTTTCTGTTGAGGGTCCGTTGCCTGTTGTAGAGCCGTCTGCATACCTTTTTCGACTTTGGCTAGATATTCATTGTAACCGGCGACGGAAGCCGCATCACCACCTATGATAAAATCCTTCACATGCATCTGCACTCCAAGCATGTCAGCCTGAAGTTGAAAGTTGAGATTGGCGTTATCTACGTAATGATTATATGTATTCAATCCGGTAGAAACTCCGCTAAGGCCGCTCCAGGAAAGGAGTGATACGATGAAGAGCAGCACCAGAACGAGGCCGAAACCGCCACCTATTTTCTGCACCAGATTCAACATTTTCATAAAGCAGATAACTCCATTGAGTTGAGGAAAAGGGTAAAACTGAAAATTTGGCGTATATTATCTGTATGATAATACTTCGTCAATTAGTAATAAATAGTTTAGGATGGGCTGGTAAAAAGCTCGATCTACATCGTTGAGATCTGAAACAGTGGTTAGTCGATTCAGGATGGTGTTGAAAAAAGCCGGGAACTACAAATTCCAAGAAAAGTCGATCGGGCTGATCTATAGGTGAGCTGAATTATTGACAAGCTGGCCTGGATGAACTGGAGTAAGCCGAGAGCCGGCTTTCTCCAGTTCTGCAATAGAAAATATGCAATATGAAGGTGTGCTAGTTTCCCTGACCCTGGAGATAATCATCGTACATTTTCTCAAAAGTGAGTTTGTGCTCTGATTCTTCCTGGACCAGTAGTCTGAAGAGTGCAAGGGGTTCCTGATCGTCGGTTTTATCCGCCAGATCTTTATAGAGTTTGACGGCCATTTCCTCCCGCTTCATCGCCAGGGCGATAATATCTTCCATAGGCATGCCTTCTTCATATTCTTTTTCAGTCAGGTAGTCGCTGATCTTCAGGTCTGCTATAACCTTGGGCTGATAGGATGCAATGGCAGCCGTGTTTTTGCTCAGAGACGTGAGGAGCTTTACATGCTTGGCCTCTTCCTGCGCCAGTTCCCTGAAGGTCTGTTGTAAGGAGGAGATCGATTCTTTTTTGCTGAGATCGGTATAAAAGGCAACCGCCTCCTTCTCCTTGCCGATGGCAAACTTTAAAATTTCGTCAACGGATCCAAATTGCATAGCTCCTCCGAATATGGTGGTTACCCGTCCCGCAGAGAAATCCCCGACGGGACGGTATTACTGAATAGTTAAAGATGCAGCTTTATGCGGCAACCTTGGTCAGATGATTATGGATGGCGTCACGGGGGACATTGCAGATCGAGGAAACCTGCTTGGGATCCTTGCCGAGACAGAGGGCGAGCAGTTGGTTATAATCGAAAACCGGTATCTTATACTTCTCTTCGCCAATCTGCTTATTTATCGTATTCTGTACATTTTCCATATGCATCAGGCAGGTTATGCAGGAGACGGCGATAAAATCAGCCTTGGTCTCCTCGAGAATGGCATCGAACTTGCTCTTGGCAAATTCAATTGCCTGCTCCGGGGTAGATTTCATAAAACCACCGGCGCCGCCGCAGCATTGCATCTCCCGACTATAGGAATCAACTGTTGCACCAAGTGCTTCCACTAATTGTCGCATTCCCTTTGGCTTACGGGGGGAGTCCTCAAAGCCGACCACCTCGCTGGGATATAGGGTGTGGCATGGGTATTGAACAATGCCGTGCAATCCTTTCAGACTGAGGGTAATCTTCTCGGATATCTTCTCCGGTGTGATTTCGCGGTAGAGAACTTCAGACACATGGCGGATTTTGGTACTGCCCGTGACGCTCCGCCCCGTTGGTTCGAGCAGTTCGTTAACCCGTTTTTTCTTTTCTTCGTCATGCATGATATGCTCACGCCCCATTCTCAGGGAACTGTAGCAGGAACCGCATTGAACGAGGATGTCGCGTTTTTTCTGTTCGGCGATGGAAAGATTCCAGCCGCTTGTTGCCAGCCAGGAGTCCTCGTCGGTTGATGGAAAGGCGCCGAATGCCGGGCAGCAGACATAGTTGTCTGCATCCACCAGGTCGACATCGAACTCTTCCATGGAAGCCCTGATGGCGCGTTCGACATCGGGGCGAACAGCCGGGGTGTTACACCCTAAAAATAGACAAAATTCCATTTTATTTTCCTTTTAACTTAAGGTAGTTGCTGTTTAACCACCGAACATATAGTCGTTGGCTGCCACCACCGGTGTTTTCATGAGCATTTCCCGGAACATTTTCAGCTGTTCCTCGTTGTTGGTGATAATCGGCAGTGGAGGCAAACCCAAGGCTTCCCTGGTCTCGACGTTGGTCCCGACGGCCTGGGTATATCCTCTCTTGTAAATTTCCACTATTGAAGGCGGTACCCGTGTTTCATCATTGGCCGACTGCCATTGCCGGATATGAAGAATAAGCTCAAAGGGCTTGACGTCCATAGGGCACATTTCCTCACATCGAGAACAACTGACACAGGCCCAGGGAGTGTCTTCTTCAAACAACTCTTCTTCAAGGCCAAACAGCACCTTGCGGGCCAGGTTGCGGACAAGCAGAGGCGGATCTCCGTAAGAGGCAGGACAGCCGGAAAGGCAGGTACTGCAGTTAAAACAGTGCTGCAGATCACCGGTATTGTAAATATCCTTCCACAAATCTTTTATTGATTCTGTTTTGATGTCCATTGTTTACCTCTATTTTACCGTGGAAAATTCCAGGTCATCCGAAAGTTTGGAGTCAATGACCGACATGAGCTGCCTGTCACTCCAGCCGGAGACCTCTGTAGCATTGTTGCGGCAGGCTACGGCGCACATTCCGCAACCTTGACACCCGGCAGGATCGACCTCAATACGATTTTCCATTTCATTGTATGATCGTGCCCCAAAGGGACAAACACTCACGCAGCGCTGACAGCGAATACATAGGGCATCTTTCACTGTCGAAGTAATCCGTGCTGTTTGCAGATCGCCTCCGGAAAGATAGGTATACGCCTTCTGTGCGGCCGCTTCCGCCTGCATAATGACATCGGGAAGTGGCATGGGGGAGTGTGCTGCGCCGGCCAGAAAAGTCCCGATCTGCTTGAGTTCGATCGGTCTCCATTTGGAGTCGGCTTCGTTGAAGAAGCCGTCATGGTTCAACTCCAGGCTGAACGCTTTTGCCAGATCTTTGTTGCTGGGTTCCGGATCCACCCCGGTTGAAAGGACGAGATAGTCAGGAGAAAGCTCTATCGGAGAATTGAGGACACTCTCATTAAAGGTTATCACCGGCTTGCCTTCGACTATTTCCACCTGCGGTTTGGAATCGGGACTATAGCTGACGAATATGACGCCTGCCAGACGAGCCTTGGTGTAATACTGCTCCAGAAAACCATATGTCATCATATCACGATAGAGCACAAAAACTCTGGTTTCCGGATTCTTCTCCTTTATTTTCAGAGCATTGGCAACGGCCCACATGCAGCAGATACGACTGCAGTATTCGCGTTTGCCTTTTTCGCGTGAGCCGGCACATTGAATCATTACAACATCTTCGGCCTCGCTGAGATCGATCTTGCCGTTTTCCAGTCCCTGCTTGAATTCGAACTGGGTCATAATGTTGTCCGATTGGCCGTAACCGTACTCCTGGGTAGCGCCCTCCTTTCCACCGGTCGCCATTATAACGGCGCCATGATGCAAATATTCACTCTCACCATTCTCGCTAAGGACAAGTTTCGATTCAAAAGAGCCTAACGATCCTTCCGTTTTTTCTACCTGAGCATTGAGATGGACAGTAATTTTCTTGTTTTCGTAAACCTTCAGCTTCATGTCCTTGGCCATTTCCATCGGGGCCAGGCCATCAACTGTAGAGGCGATGAAATTACCTGCAAATCCGCCCAGTTCACCAGATTTTTCAACCAAATGAACGGGAACTCCACGATTAGCCAGTGACAATGCCGACTGCATGCCGCCTATACCGCCACCTACCACCAACGCAGTATGGTTTATCGGGATCGAGTGTACGTGCAAGGCGGGCTTTTCTTTCATCGAGGAGATGTCGGAGGCGATCGCTTTGATGGCCCTCAGTGTCCATGCGGCTTTGTCATCTTCATGTATACCTCTGCGGGAAATCCCCAGGAAATCGAAAATCTGTACAAGCGAAGAGTTGAACCCGGCCTTTTTCGCGAGGTCTTTGATTTTACGGCGATACATATAGGGCTGGCAGGCCCCGATGAGAAGACGGTTGCAGCCGGATTCGGTAAGAATGTCCAAGGCCTCTTCCCGACCTGCTTCCGAGCAGATCGACTCGATAACATGGACGGCACCGACTTGATGGACCTTTGTCAGTTGAGATTCCAGGAGTTTGGCATCGAAACCTTCAGCCCCGGCAAACTCACCGCATTTGCAAATGAGTACAGCAACACTCGGCAGGCCGCGATCGTCGGTTTTAGGTTCTGCGACATTTTCTCTCAGTGTCGTCTCAACGTCTATTGTAGTGAGAAAGTTTGTAGCCTCTCCGGCTGCGGCAATTCCGCTGGACATGGCTTCACTGATATCTGTGAGGCCCATCAGTGAACCGCACATGTAGATCCCCTGTTTATTGGCGATTTTTACTTTACTGTAGGGCTCCGTCGCCAGAAGTCCCAGCGGATTGAGGTCAGCGCTGATCAGATCAGCCCACTTTTTATGGTCGGCAAAAGGAATCTGACCGGTGGAGAGGACCACGATATCGTAATGTTCGATAAAAAATTCGTTGGTGTCCGGATCGAAATAGCGTATCCGCAGACTACCGTCGGGTTCACGGACAACTTCCTGGACGCGGCAGCGGATTAGCTTGACTCCATGCTCATCAACAGCATTTTCTCGATACTGTTGAAAACCTTTGCCAAAGGTGCGCATATCCATATAAAAAATGGTGGTCTCTATATCTGTTCCGCCTTTTTCCTTGGCCAGGACAGCCTCCTTGAGAGCGAACATGCAGCACACCGAGGAGCAGTAATCTCTGTTCTGCCTTCTGTTGCGTGATCCCATGCACTGGATCCAGGCAATTTTTCTGGCGGGCTTACCGTCGGATGGCCGGGTTATGGTGCCGTTATTGTAGGTGCCGGTGCTGCTCAACATCCGCTCAAAAGCCAGGGAGGTGACAACATCCGGGGACACGGCATATGATTTAGCATCCTCAAATTCTTTGGTATTGTATAGCTTGACGCCGGAAGCCAGAATTATGGAGTGAACCTCATGGGTCTCCATAACATCCTCAGCGTTCAGGTCGATGGCATTTGTTGAACAGACCTCAACACACTGGCCGCATTCGGTACATGCATCTTTGTCTATGAGAAGCAATTGGGGAACGTTATGGGGAATCGATTTGTAAATGGCCTTGCGCATGGTCAGACCGTGATTGAACTCATCTTCAACCTCAACCGGACAGACATCAATACATTTTCCCATCTCATTACAGACCTCGGCATTGACATACCGCGCCTTTTTTTTCAGTTCCACTGTATATTTTCCTGCATCACCGGAAACATTGACGACCTCGGTAAACGGGAGGATCTCAATATTCTCATGATAGAGGCTCTTTCGCATACAGTATTCCGAAGAATACTCACGTCCTACCATGGGCAGCATCCGACACATTCCGCAATGGTCGGTGGGAAACTGATAGTCCAGCTTTGCCAGGATTCCGCCCACCTGGGTGGAGGCATCCGTGAGCAGAACCTTATAGCCTGTTTCCGCCAGTTCGATAGCTGCTTTTATTCCAGAGATGCCGGCTCCGGCCACGAGGACTGTGCCTGTCGGCTTCTTTTCTGCCATAATATCTCTCCTATTTAACCTGACCTGTTACTTCCATGAGTTCATCGCTGTCGAAAACGGACAGCGGCTGCGGTTCATCCACAGATCTGCCCGCCTCATACTCAAAGCGTCCCTGGGCCTTTTCTGCCGCGGTTCTGAAGATCGGCATGAGCTCGATGTCATTGGGACAGGCTGAAGTGCACTGTCCGCAACCGACACAGAAAGCGGCAATGTGCGTCATGCGGGTCAGGTGATAAAAACTTGTGTCAGTGGGCATTTTCAAAGCGCCGTTGCTGTTCGCCCAGCCGATGAACTGTTCGCCTTTATGACGAAAGGTGTCAGTCACGAAAACGCATTCTTTACAGTAGCAGACCGGACAGGCAACTCTGCAGTTATAGCAGTTGATGCAGGCGGCAAGTTTATCCTCCAGTGCATCAAATGTGGCAGTCTCTTCACGATAGGCCGCAAAAAGTGCATCACGTGCTTCAGTGCGTCCGGCGGCAACCTTCTTCACCGCTTCATCAAGACCACCGGGGGCGTCGCCAAATTTGGCACCTGCCTTACTAAGCGCTTCCTCTCCCTTTTCACTAAGTGCTTCGACATAAAGTGTGCCTGAACCGGCACCTATTATGCGAAGGCGTACATCTACATTCACAGGGGAAGGATATTCGCAGATCTTGCAGGCTCCCGCTATATCATTGCCGGCTGCTTCCGTTTTTCCGTTGAGACCATTTTCAATAAAGGCCTCTGCGGTGCCGCCGTCGGCTTGATATTTGAGAAAATCAGTGTTCTCGTATCGGCCGAGACAGTCCATGCCCACCAGGAGCACATCGTCGAGATTGGCCTGCTTCAGTTTGACCAGTTCGACAAGAGCCCGTACTTCACAGGAGCGAAGCACCATGGCAATCCTCTTGCCCGAAGGGCTGGCTGTCAGCGAGGAAGCAATTTTAGCACCATTCACCGGCACCACTGGTGCAAAAGGATCTATGTTTTGAATATGTTCTTTTGAGGTTACCAGAGTCTGCATGACCCCTTTTCGTGGCTGAGCCATGGGAGCAAGTACGGCATCCACTGCGTTATTTTCCAACATATCCGAAAAAAGCTCGGATACACGTGTATTGAGTTCGCCTTTATTGAAAGACAATTTTATAAATTTAGCCATTATTGCATCTCCATTTCTCAAGCGACCATTTCTTTGGTCGTGTTCAGGCTGGGTTTAAGTTCCTGCTGCTTCCTGTTCAGGGGGCTTGGGCCGAGTTCTTTGAGCCTCTCCGTCATTTGATCGGCTACTTCCTTGAGCATCGTTCCCTCACTGGCCGCAATCCAGCGAAGCCAGAGACGGTCAGGTCCAATGCCGTACTGACTGAGCAATTCAGTAACGAGGGCAACCCGGCGTCTGGCCTTAAGATTGCCGTTTATATAATGACAGTCGCCCGGCCAGCAGCCGCCGATCAGAACTCCGTCGGCGCCGTTGAGAAATGACTTGAGGACATACTTAGGATCGACCATACCACTGCACATAACGCGAATGATCTTTAGGTTGGGCGGGTACGAAAGACGCGAAGTACCTGCCAGATCAGCAGCTGTGAATGTGCACCAGTTACAGAAAAAGGCTACTATTTTAGGTTCAAACTCACTCATGTTCAGGCTCCTCATTTAATATGTTAATATTCCATCAATTTCAGCAAATATTTGTTTGTCAGTGAAATGTCGAACCTTCGGTGCGCCGCTTGGGCACCCGCCGGAACAGCTGCCGCATCCCTTGCAGACAGCAGAATTGACTTCACTAATACCGGCAAAGTCATTGAACTCGATTGCACCGTAAGGACAGAGACTGATGCAGAGCTTACAGCCTACACAGATGTCTGGATCGATCCCTGAAATCATTGGCGGAACCTGGACTTGTCCGGCAGAGGAAAGGGCAAGACATTCAGCGGCCGCACCTTTCGCCTGGGCCACGGTGTCCGGGATATCCTTGGGTCCCTGGCATGCGCCCGCCAGAAAAACACCGCTTGAAGGTGTGGAGACAGGAGCAAGTTTGGGATGCTCTTCCTGGAAGAAGCCGTCCTGCCCGATACCGATGCCGAATTTTCTCATCACCTCTTCGGCGTTTGGTCTGGCCTCCATGGCTGTACAGAGAATGGCCATTTCAACATCGACTTCGACTATTCTGCCGGAGAGGGTATCTTCCGCCTTGACCGTCAGGATGCCATTCTCCTTTTCGGTGATTGAGCCGGCCTTGCCGCGGATCATGCGTACGCCTTCTTCCTGCACCTTTTTGTAGAACTCTTCATAGCCCTTGCCGAAGCAGCGCATGTCGATGTAGAAGTTGTAAATTTCGGTATCATGACCGCATTTGTCCTTGAGAAGATGGGCATATTTCAAGGCATACATACAGCAGGTCCGGGAACAATATTCGTGATGATTCTTGTCACGGCTGCCGATGCAGTGCAGTATGGCGACACTTTTGGGCGGAGAGGTAAACTTCATTTTGTCGTTCAAATCTCTTTTCAGCAGTTTGCCGGAAGTCGGTCCGGTTGCATTGGAAAGACGTTCGAATTCGAGATTGGTGAAGACGTTGGCGTACTTGCCGTAGCCATACTGCGTCATCGGTGTTGGATCCATGGGATCAAACCCGGTGGCAATGATGATTGAGCCGACGTCAATTACTTCCTTTTTGTCGGTATCGTCATGATCGATGGCTTGCGCCTTGCATTGATCCATGCACAGTTTGCATTCACAGCAACCGCCGCAGTCGACACATCGGGCCGCTTCCTGCATCGCCTGTTCTTCAGAAAGACCTAGTTCTATTTCCTTGTAATTGCTGATACGTTCGGCAACCGGGAGTTCCGGCATCTTGGCTCTTTCCACTTTGACGGTCTTCTCGGGAATCTTCTGCCAGTTGGTTCCTGTGGGGCGCTTCTGCCTGTCCTCGAAGAGTTCTTCACCCTCGAGGTATCTGGCGATTGAGACCGCAGCCTCCTGGCCGGCACCTACAGCTTCAACGGCAATGGATGGTCCCGTATAAACATCACCACCCGCGAATACCCCTGGTCTGCCGGTATGAAAGGTGATCGGGTCGGCGTCAATGGTTCCCCAGCGGGTCAGCTCAATGCCTTCCGTACCGCTGATAAATTCACTGTTGACCTGCTGGCCTATTGCAGGAATGACCATGTCGCATTCGATATCATATTCCGATCCTTCAATCGGAACCGGTCTTCTTCTGCCGGACTCGTCCGGCTCACCGAGTTCCATTTTGATGCATTTGACCCCGACTACCTTGCCATTATCCGTCAAAACTTCGATGGGATTCTGCAGGATCTCAATTTTGATGCCCTCTTCTTCGGCGGCCTTGATTTCCGCAGTTACCGCAGGCATTTCTTTTCTGCTGCGGCGATAAACCATGGTGACGTTTTTGGCACCTTGACGAACAGCTTCACGGGCCGCATCTATGGCAACATCGCCTCCGCCGACTACAACCACCTTCTCTCCGGTGGTCACCGGCTTTTTGCGGTTGAGAAGACCAAGATAATCGATGCCGTGCATTACTCCTTCGGCATCTTCGTTCTTGATATTCATCTTGCGGCTCTTGTGGGCGCCGGCGGCTATATATACGGCTTTATAGTCCTCAGCCAGAAGGCTTTCGATGGTACGCTCACGTCCTATATCAGCTTCAAGCTCGATGGCAACACCGAGTCGTTTGATATAATCCACTTCCCGGTCCAAAATCTCGGGCGGCAGTCTATAATCGGGTATGCCGTAGCGCAGCATGCCTCCACTCTGTGGAGCTTTCTCGAAGATGGTGGGGTGGTAGCCTTCCTGGGCAAGAAAATAAGCGGCGGTAAGCCCGGCGGGTCCGGCACCGATAATCGCCACTTTTTCGCTGGGATCTTTTTTGGCGATCTCGGGAACAGGCAAGCTTGCCCAGTCTGCCTGGTCAGCTGCAAAACGCTTAAGAGAGCAGATGGCCAGTGGTTTATCGACTTCCTGCCTGCGGCATTCGGATTCGCAGGGAGCCGGACAGATTCGGCCAAGCGATCCAGGAAGAGGCATTTTCTCCATTATCAGCTTGAGCGCTTCTTGGTGCTTGCCCAGTTTAATAAGAGCGACAAAACCTTGGATGTTGATGTTGGCCGGACATCTCTGTACGCATGGTCCACGATCTTTCTTGTCGATAACGTAGCGGACCGGGACCGCCTGCGGGAAGGCGATGTAGATGGCTTTTCTAGATTTAGTGTGATTATCCCATTCATTCGTGGTCTCGACAGGGCATACCTTGGCGCAGTCGCCGCACCCCGTGCAGTTCGGCTTAATGTAGCGTGCCTTCTGGTTGAGGGTCACCTTGAAGTTGCCGACAAATCCTTCAACATCGACGACCTCACTGTAGGTCCTCAACTCAACGTTCTTCTCCTGACCCACAGCAACCATTTTCGGCGTACCGATACAGGCGGCACAGTCAAGCGTAGGAAAGGTTTTATCATATTGCAGCATATGGCCGCCTACGGTAGGCTGAGTCTCCACCAGATAGGCCTTGTTGCCTGAGGAGGCGATAGTGAGTGAAGCCTCCATTCCTGCGATGCCGCCGCCGACTACCAGAGAATTGGGATTTACCGGAAAAGTTTTCGGTACCAGTTTGTCTTGATAAGCTACCCGGGACAGCCCTGCCTTGGCTATGGTGATGGCCTTGGCGGTTGCCTCGTCCTCATTCTCCGTGACCCACGAGCCATGCTCGCGGACACAGACCTGATGGAAAGCGTGATAGGGATTCAAGCCGGCCCTTTCACAGGCTGCTCTGAAGGTTTTTTCATGCATCCTGGGAGAGCACGCTGCAACCACGACACGTGTGAGATCGTGCTCCTTTATTTCCTTCTCGATCAGTTCCTGGCCGGGATCAGAACACATAAAGAGATAGTCTTTTGCCACTACTACCCCGGGGAAGGTGCTTGCATATTTGGCCACCTCCTCAACTCTTACCCTGTAGGCAATATTGATACCGCAGTGGCAGATGAAAAATCCAATACGTTCAGACATGATACTCCTCCTGATTAGCGCTTGTGGTTTGACCCGATATATATGATGCTTCTACGGATTGGAGAAGAAGCTCTGCCACATCGCGTACAGCAATTTTATTTTGGACACCAAGTGTTGCAATGGCATCGTTCAGCATACGAATACAATAGGGGCAGGCGGTCGCGATGATCTCAGCCCCGGTATCCATGGCTTCACGCACTCTCTGGACACCATGGCTTTCGTCCATCGGCAGAATATGCCAGGCTCCTCCGCCTCCGCCTCCGCAGCATTGGCTTCTCTTCCTGGAGTTCTGCATCTCTATGATCTCAAGCCCCGGAATACTCTGCAGGATTCTGCGCGGTTGTTCATATATTCCATTGTGTCTGCCGAGATAACACGGATCATGGTAGGTTACCCTGCTGTTCACCTCAGTGAGCGGGGTCAGACTGCCTTTGGTAATCAGAGCATCGAGCAGCTCAGTGTAATGAACTGTTTCGGTGTTTTCCTCCAACTCCGGATAATTCTTTTTGAAGGCATTCAGGCAATGAGGTGAGGATGTCAGAATCTTTTTCACATTGTTTTTCAGGAAAAGATCGGTATTCGCCTTGATGAGGCTTTCATTGACGGTCGCCGCACCTATTTTCTCGGCCTGATCACCGCAGCACGATTCTGCTGTGCCGAGTGTCCCATAGGAGACATCGCTTATTTCAAGAAGTTTGACCAGGGCGGTTCCACCGCTCAGACTCCCTTTTGCCGCTGTATCATCATAAGCGGTGGTACAGCATGTGAATAGACAGTATTCTTTATCTTGGCTGAAGACGGGAATTTTGGGGGTGCTTATCCAATCTGTTCTTTTGGAGCGTTTGCCGCCCCAGGGATTACCATCCTTCTCCAGACTCTTGAGAGGTGCCTGTAGATATTTGGGCATAAATTTTCCTTCCGCTATCTGCCTTCGCACCGACTTGATAAGACCGATAATGTCGATTCCTCGCGGGCAACTTGCCACACAGCTGTTGCAGGTCACACAGTTCCAGGAGACATCATCGACATTGGTATCTGTAGCGCGGTTAAGGGCCAGATTTCTAAGGACCAGTCGAGGGCTGTAGTTGTTGGCATGGGTCGACGTACACACACTGGTACAGGTTCCGCACTGCATGCAGGTCTTGAAGGCTTCGCCGATCTCGTGTTCCATATCGACGGGATCGACCTGTGAGTCATGTTGTGCTTTCGCTTTTATAGAGGTGAGAAAGATGGCCAGAGGTCTGTACATCAGGTGGGACAGTTTGCCGAACGGCAGCATGATCATCAGCATGCCCACGCAGATTCCCACATGAATGACATAGATGGTGTAGGTGGTCAAGGGCAGCCCGCCGAGTCTGGCAAAGTGGACCAGAATTCCGGTGAAAGCGATAGCAAAAATGAGAACCAGGAAAAACATATCGGTAAAATCCGAATAACGATGCAGATTTTCATCCTTTTTAAACCATCGGCCATAGAGCATGCTTGTTGAGCCCACCAAGAGTGCAACTGTGGCGTAATACCCGACGATTCGGGTCGGATGCCAGAAAGGATGGACTATATCCGTTTGGAAGGATGTGAGGAAAATCATGACCAATACTTCCATAGCTACCCAACCGGAGAAGAGAAAGAAGTGTCTAGCCCAGGCACTTGAAGGCCCGGTACCGCACTTTCTCCACTTTTTCTGAGTGAAGTAGTTCAGGATAAAGACAGGCGCCTGGGTAAAATAAAGCTTCAGCGGAACTTTGGTGCCCTGCATGATCTTGAGATACATGTTTATTGCATTGGAGCCGAGCAGCCCGAGGACAATCAGGATCATTATTTCATCGCCGATATGCACGTAATGCGCCGGGGCAAAGGTGTTCAGGGCAACATAGTCGGTAATGACAGGACCATGAAAAAGTAAAAACAATGACATGACAAAGAGTGCGATGCCGGCAAAGGCTGCAACTTCCAATCTCGGAGAGGCGTAAAAGAGCCTGGCAAGACCTGTCCAGTCATATTGGGTTGTCAGCCAGCGGCGGGTTGCCATCATTGTTTCCGCCGGTTCTGCACCACGCGGGCAATCGGTGTTGCAATCGCCGCAATAGTAGCAAAGCCAGGGTTCCGGAGATTCCAGAACCTTATCTCTCAGGCCGAGCTGAAGATAGCGGTAGATTTTCCGAGGAAAGGTGTTTTCACCTGTAGACAGAGGACATGCCGCAGCACAGTTGCCACACTGCATGCAGATTTCCATATCCTTGGCACCCAACCTCTTGATCTCGCCATAAAGATTTTGACTGATACCATAATTCTTCAAAACATTCTCCCTTCTGTACCAGTAGGTGGGTTAATGAAAGGACGTCGGTTTGAGACCGCCTCAAGGACGTTCCATATCACTTTGATAGAGTATGATGCGGGTAAAAAATAATATTTGCATATGCACAATACGCCTATGGTGGGTTTTCTACCGGAAAGGGCATTCCTACAATGTAGTATATTTGACATATGCATATTAAGGTCCGTCAGCATGATTATATTACGTAGATAAAAATTGCAAGGGTAAAAGGAGCGGATTGAGCCCTGTCTTTCCCCGCACCAATTGAATTTGTTCTTACTGTGCGTAATGTGCTTTTCGTTGCGATTTCACATAGCTTTATTCATCCCCCAAATGCAGAGGAAGAGATTTCTCCAGATCGTTTTTTGTGTGGCAGGAGTATGGTCTCCTGCCACCTCCTGGTTTGTCATGTATCCGCTTTCTGGACAATGTCTACAATCTTTCCCGCATACCAGGTCCTGAAGTTGGGGTCACTCAGTTGCGTGAGTCGCCATTTTGACAGGGGGGAGTCGGGGTCGCTGCAGAGATTGCCGTGACCATGGTCCCATAGGAAAAGACATGCTGTGCACTCTCCCTCTGAGAGGTTGCATAACGGACAGTCGTTTCTCCAGGGTGGATCTGGTTTGGCGACATGTTTTACATAATACTTCCTGTCATGTGCCGGATGCCTGTACAACCAGGACCACATCTTTTTGAATTCATTCAATGCCTCGGGATTGACCATGTTTCTACCCTCCAAAAAAGGATTACAAGTTACCTCTGCTCGAAATATTGGAGCTCGTGCAGAAGGGGAATTATAGTTTCAAGCTGCTGTCCAGGTGTCATCAGTCTCCCAGTCCAAGGTGCTTCATTGCTACGCTGTGGTATAGATTTCATATGTACAAAATTTGAGTTACAGAGTGTTTCAAATGATCAATCACCACATTGTGACATAAGATGCATATGCACATAAAAAAATCAAAAAAAATTCACCCGTGCGCAAGTACTACAATGTCGTATAAATTACATATGCACGTTACTACGTTGTGGTACTCCTACGGTGTGTGTCTTACACTCCTACTTTGTGAATATCCGATGATGGTAAAAAATGCAAGAATAAAACAACATATTAGGGAAAAAGCGTAATGGCAAAATAACACCAAAAAGCCTACGGGAAAATAAATTTTTAAACGATTAAACATTTGTAAATACAGTTTAAAAATAACAATTTCGAGTAAAGAAAAGTATCTTCGAGGCTTTTAGCATTAGTAGTTAATCTGATGAAATATCAATTTATTTAACCTCCACTTTTATTGATGAAATGAAAAAATAAAATGTGCATATGTTATGTTTAAGTTGAAATACCAGGTGAAACTAAGAATTGAAAAATACAGGATCAAAAGGTAAGAGTGAGAAAGAATATGAATCAGGATTTGAGACGAGCATTAACCTGATCTTGAAAGAGGTAAGCTCAAACAACACACGTATTTTGTGAATGGGGTAGGATCCACTGTTTACCCTCACCAAGAACATTATTAAAGTAAAAGCAGCAGGCATTTCGCCTACACACGAAAAAATCACAGGAGGAAAAATATGAAGGTGAATATAGACCTTGGTATTGTACCCATTGGCACAGGCGTTTCTGTATCAAAATATATCATTGCCTGTCATGAGATTCTCGACGAAACAGGACTTGAGATAAAGCTGCATGCTTTTGGAACGAATATCGAAGGTGAGTGGGATGAAGTCATGTCAGCGGTAAAAAGATGTCATGAAAAAGTACATGAAATGGGCGTTCCGCGAATATTAACTACTATCAAGCTGGCAACACGGACCGACAGAGAGCAGACAATGAGCGATAAGGTGGAAAGTGTTCTGCAGCGAAAAGCGAAGGGTCAGCAGTCTCAATAATGTAAATATCCTGCTTGAGCAGGATATTTACAGTCAGGCCCAGAGGTTAAGTTTTTGGTTCGCGGCAAAATATCTGAGTATATCACCCCGGGTTACGATGCCTGTTGCGCGGTGCTTTTCCACAATTGCAATGACATCGACATGGTGATCAGCCATCACTCCGGCAACTTGGCGGATATCGCTGGTGCTGTCAGTGGTATATATTTCAGTCTGTAGCACATCGGCTACAGGAAGAATCCTGTTCGTTTCAACTTCACCGTCTTTCACATTCAGCTGTCGAAGGATATCCCGGTCCGCCAGAACACCAATTACCTCATTCTTATCGGAAATAACAATCAATTGACGGATATTTGCTTCTTTCAGGAGACGCCAGGCAGTGTAGAGGGATTGATACCTGCTGATGGTTAAAACAGGTGAAGACATAATTTGAGAGACAGGTACCAGTGGCCGGCCAACAGCCGTTCCTTGCATTGTATCTGTGTATGTTTTTATTGCCTGGTTACTCGCGCCGCCGGGAATCCGAGCAGATTGTTCACAAGGCTCTATCTTTTTTCCTTGGTGTTGAAGTGCTTTATAGCTGCTTTTAAAATGCAGACCGTCGATGCCATAAATATACAACATGAAGACAGCCTCCTCCGGTTATTTTAGCAGTAGGTTTGATGTTACAGGCTGCTCCTTGGAAAGAAGTGCATTTTGCAGGAGGTCAAGGCGTTCTTCCAGAGAGCGAGCTATCCAGGCGTCCCGTCGATTTTTTATGAAAGACGAAAGAATTGATCTTAGTATCCGGTCATCAAAATAATTTCGTCAAAAAAATCCCCTAAGCTCTAAGATGTTGAGTAAAGCCTGTAATGTCGAGATTGAGCTTCTTAATAATCCTATTTTTATTACCCCTAATCCTCATCTCAAGATAGGGGCTGCTCTTTTCCCGGGTCTCTGCAGCCCGGCCGGCTACAGCGAAGCCCGGTTTATGGCGCCCCAATGAAAAAGCAGTTACGGTCTGAGTCAGAAAATGTCTGAGTTTCAGGGGGATCAACTATAAAAATAAGCAACCATTTTAAGAAAGCACGTTTTTGTTGACTGGATATCATTTTTTCATACTTCCGGTGTAGAGTCTAATTAAGGGAAAGAATCGGCCACGCGGCGAGATAGAACACAGCTATATAACGCAAAGTTTTCCCAACTCCTACCAGGATAATGAACAATAGGAACTTCACCTTCATCACCCCGGCTATAAAGGTGAGCACATCTCCACCAAGGGGGAGCCAGGAGAAAAGGAGTGACCAGATGCCATAACGTTGAAACCAATGCTGCATTTTTTCGATTTGGTCCTGTTTGAAATAGAACCAGTTGCGATCCTGGTAATGAAGAAGAAAGCGGCCGAGATACCAGTTTACTGCAGCGCCAAGAGTGTTGCCGAACGATGCTGTGAGAATCAACAAGCCCTCCGGTTCTCCCTGACGAACAAGGGCAAAGAGGATTACTTCTGAAGAAAAGGGTAGAACGGTCGCTGCCAGGAATGATGATATAAAGAGGAAAAGGTAGGAGATCATTACTTAATAGGTAGCCAAGCTGAGTTTTACCGAGAAATGGTCGCCGAAGTATAAATAATATACATGCACGCTATAAGGTAATTTGGCGAATTTCTCCTGAAAAACCGTCTCAAAAGCTTTCGTATTGATTTTTATTATGCTGAAGTATGAATTCGGACCACCAGCAGAATCGAATAATAGCAAGGTAACTATTTAATAGGATTGATTAAGTATCCTGTATACACTCAATTCGTGATTCGGAGAAGCAAAACCCTCTCAGAAGAACGATTTTTATTTTACGCGTTGCTCTTCTTTTTCTTAATGATCTATTATATAGTCAGAAGGAGCTGGTTTCTATCCTGCTTTATCAGAAAAAGTACTATATCTTCCTAAATAAAACTATTATCGTCTATTTTTTGTGAAATCTCTTATTACATAATATCGTGTACTTATCATTTAAAAGTACGGCTTCAACATTTATGAGCACCGCGAGCTTGTCTTTTAAAATAAATGCGGCCCTCTTGTCAACGGCTGTTCTTGTTGCAATCCTCTTTTTATCCTCTGTGTATCCTCTTGAAAATCGAAGATTTGACGACCATTTGAATAAAATTGAACGTCTTCTGGACACTTTGTTCAGAGAAAAAGCTCCCGTCTTGGCCGATGGATTTCTTGACGGCAATGATCTGGAATATCGAGAGTCTCTCGATGAAATCAGAGAAATAGCGCCGGAGATTGAAAGAATTTGTATGTATGCTGCAAACGGAAATCTATTTTCGTGTTCCGGAAATGCTATTCATCATAGTGTTAAACCGGAGAATATTTCTTCTAGTGCAGCGCCATATTTCTTTGGGCAGGTGAAAACAGGATTAAGTGATATTTTACTGTATCGTAATAATCTCTATGCAGACGGTGAAAAAGTAGGCTTTCTTTCCATTTATTACTCGATGGAGAATATCCTCAAGGAGAAAAGCAGATCTTTTTTTACGATCGTTATGCTGCTCTTTGTCTCTCTTACCCTGTTTATGGTAATCTTGAGCGCTTTTCTCAACAAATTGCTGGTCAAGCCCCTGATCATTCTCAGAAACGACATGAGAAAGATTGAAGCGAATGAATCGCAAGCAACCGTTACTCACTCCTCCGCCGGTGTAGTTGACGAGATAGCTGCAGCTTGTAATAATATGTCTCTTAAGCTATCCCTGCACAAGAAAGAGTTAGCAAGGTGCCGTGAAAATATGAAAGAACTGAGAGTCGTCAAGGATATTGCGGAACAGTCAAGCAAGGCCAAAGGCGAATTTCTGGCAAGCATGAGTCACGAGATACGTACGCCGATGAATGGGGTCATGGGATTAACAACACTGCTGCTGGATACTCCACTCGATGAATCTCAAATGCACTATGTTCAGACCCTGCAGTCGAGCAGTGAGTCATTGTTGAGAATTATCAATGACATCCTGGATTTCTCAAAAATAGAAGCAGGAAAAATGAAACTGGAGGAATTCAATTTCAACCTGCGGCAACTACTGGATGATTTCATTGATATAACCTCACTAAAGGCTGAAGCCAAAGGATTGGCATATTTATGTTGTGTCGAGCCTATTGTTCCTTCTTTGCTGATTGGAGACTCGGGAAGGTTGCGTCAGATTCTTCTTAACCTGACCGGGAATGCGATAAAATTCACTCATCAGGGACAGGTTGTTGTCCATGTCACCGTTCTTGAGCAGGGTGAGGAAGACTGCAGGCTGCGTTTTTCAATTCAGGATACGGGCATAGGTATCCCTGATTCACGAAAGGCTGATTTATTTAAAACCTTTACTCAGGCCGATAGCTCTATTACCAGAAGATTCGGTGGAACTGGTCTTGGCCTGGCGATTTCCAGAGAACTCTGTTCACTGATGGAAGGAGAGATTGGATTTCATTCGCAGGAGAAAACTGGATCTGAGTTTTTCTTTACCGCACGTTTTAAAAAGCAGAAAAGCAGTGAAGAATCTCCCGACTGGCTAACGCATATTGTCGGTCGTCGAGTTCTTATCGTCGATCATAATAGCAATGTCCGCAATATGTTGCGGAAGCAACTTCAGCATTGGGGAGCAGAGATAGGCGAGGCAGAAGGGGGCATGGAGGCGGTTTCCATTCTGCAGCAAGCCGGGGGTAATGGAAAGCCCTTTGATTTTGCTTTTATAAGTATGGACCTGCCGGATAAGAATGGTGTTGTTTATGGAAACTGTATTGTGGCCGACCCAAACATACCGGCTCTGCGAATGGTTCTCATGCATGATTCAAGCTATCGCAACAAGCTGCGCGGACTTATCGGAATGAGGTTCACGGCATTTTTAGCCAAGCCTGTCCGTTATTATGGCCTGATCGCCTGTATGAGCATGCTTTTGACCGGGAAGAGGCCGGTGGTTCAGCGCCCCAGGTGTAATACACTCTCATTATGTAAAGAAAAAAAGGGCCGGATTCTTCTTGCCGAAGATAACAACATTAATCAGCAGGTGGTTATCGGTATCCTGAATAAGATAGGGTATACTCATGTTGATGCCGTCGGTAATGGCATGGAGGCGATTCAGGCTCTGGAGGCATTCCCTTACAGTCTGGTATTAATGGATGTCCAGATGCCGGAAATGGACGGGCTAGAGGCAACGAGAAGATTTCGTCAGGCGCATTCCAGTATGAGGAATCGAAATGTTCCTATCATTGCCCTGACCGCGCATGCCATGGAAGGAGATAAAGAGAGATGTATTGCCGCGGGAATGAATGATTATATCACCAAACCGGTATCGCCTGATGCGCTCAGCCATATCCTGGAACTTTATATCAAGCAGGATGGCGGAGATAAACAGGAATCGGGTTCGGAAGCTCCGGATAGTGTTCGCGCCACCCAGTTCAACAATATAAATGGATCATCCGTTTTTTATGCACAGGAACTGGAAAGAAGAGTTCTCAATGATAAGTCCCTTGCCAAAACCATTGTCAAAGAATTTGTTAAAGATATGCAGGTCCAGCTTGAATACCTGTTTTCTTCCATTGCCGAAAAGGATTTTGAGCTGATCAAAAAGCAGATTCATAAAATGAAAGGTGCCGTAGGCAATGTGGGTGCCTCCAGGATGAGGGAGGCAATTATCGAAATTGAAAATTACCTGGCCCAAAATGATAAAGGCGGCGATCTTGATCATCATGGGAAGATAATCGAACAGCACTTCAAGCAGTTGAGGGTAAAAATGGAAGAATATCTCTTGGAGCCCTGATAAAAGACAGATGGGCATTACGGCACAGCCGCTGCAGAATCACTCCTGAAGGGCCGTGCCGGAACAGGGGATTTAATTCATGGCAAAAACAGTCATTCCTTTTAGAATGGCATTGCCGCCGGTCTCCGCCGAGCAATAGGATATTTTCTCTTTCACATTGGTGACCACCAGGGTTCCCGTCTGGGTCATCTCGGAATCAAGCACTTCCCCGGTATCGGGATCAATTAATTCCTCAACACTCCCTACTGAGAATTTTGTACCTACCTGGACTCCTTCGCGGGAACCGCGATTGACTATTATTTTACCGTTGTTGGCAAGAATAATGGTTCCTTCCCAGCGAATATTTTCCAACTGGTCTATGAGAAATGCTATTCCCTGAGCGATGGCGTCCTCCGCGGCTTTTTGAACATTGTCCTTTTTGTCGGCCCCATAATTGGCACCGATATCGTCCAAAATTCTGCCGCCGATGGAAAAGCCTTTGTTCGTGGACCTGCCGGTAACCTTCTTTGAAGCCTTAACCTGACCTGTTTCAGAATCAACAAGGTAAATGGTTATGTCCATTTCCGAATGGCCCATATCGCCGCCGACTCGTACCCCAAAGAGGTTTACTCCACCTCCCTGACCTCCGGTTTCCTGAACATTGGTAATAGAGCCGCGGACCAGCAGTTGTGCTGGGGTCATTCGTCCAGCTTGAGGGGTTTTTTTACCGCCGGCAGTGCGGCCGCTGGCACCGAAATCCTGCTCAACCATAGCCTCTTCACGCATCTCTGAATCACCTAAAACAATAAACCAGCCAGACTGCTGAAGAAGATCGGTCATGGCGGTTGTAAAGCCATCTCCTACATCCCATTGTCCGGACCAACTGGATTCGTTTTTAAACTTGGCGACAGTAATGGAATATTTCAGGTTACCGGAGGGTGCTTCCGGGATAGTGGTTTGTGCAGCTGCATTTATTGCAAAAAGCAGCAGCATGGACACACAGCTTATATGGAATGCAATCTTTTCGTACATGATTCCCCCTTCCTAGGTGTTAGCTTACAGATTCTTTTCTGGTTTTTTTTTTTGCAAGAAAACTATCTGACTTAAAGGTTCTTATTCAACTCGGCTGAATTAGTGATGTTTCTAAAACCGCCCAAAAAATAGGAAAACGAAAAATATTTTTGAATCCGTGAATTAGCCTGCTAGAGACCGCTCTTCCGCACCATAAAGCCAAAGGCACATTGGAATGTACCGATATACCATGTATGAGCGAAAAAAATCAAGTTTTCTGAAAGGCACCAATATCCTGCGTGCCAATGTTCTTTCTATTTGGAATAATGTTCGTTGCAGTGCGAAAAGCCATTAGAGCGATATTAATCTCATCAACGTTGGAAGAGTAAACTAAAACTTCTCGTACTTTTTGAAGAATGATCGGACATTTTACGAAACTATCAGCACATGAAAAGAAAATACGGTAAAAAGATCTGGCCAAAATTCAGGCTGCGAGTTAAATAAATGTGGTAAATTGATTGATATCCATAGCCTTCACAGAAAACAATTCCGATTTAAAAAGAGAATTCCCTTTATAGTAACCAGGTAGCTTTTATTTGCAAAAAGTTTGAGACAAGGAGTATGAAATGGCAGGATTTATTTACCAGGACCCTTTTCCTCTAGACAGTGATGAAACGCAGTATCGTAAGATTGATGGTTCGGAAAGATATGTTGGCGTGGATACCTTCAAGGGCATTGAAGTTGTAACTATTGATCCTGAAGGGCTGACGGTTCTTGCCA
Source organism: Desulfobulbaceae bacterium (assembly GCA_016278675.1). Lineage (GTDB taxonomy): Bacteria > Desulfobacterota > Desulfobulbia > Desulfobulbales > Desulfocapsaceae > Desulfopila_A. Next base: position 63,113 of record JADQBJ010000004.1, read on the forward strand.
ACCAGGCAATGAAGGATGTTTCATTTATGCTGCGGCCGGGTCATAATGATCAGGTAGCTAAGGTTTTGCATGATCCGGAATCATCAATGAATGAAAAAGGAGTTGCTCTGGCGTTTCTCAGAAATGCTGAAGTTGCCTCCAAATTAGAGCTTCCCATCTGCCAGGATACAGGGACTGCGATAATCATGGGGAAAAAAGGGGAGAATATCTGGACAGGCGGCAATGATGCTGAAGCGCTTTCCCGCGGAGTATTTAAAACCTATACGGAAGAAAATCTACGCTATTCCCAGACAGTACCTCTTGATATGTACACCGAGACCAACACCGGCACAAACCTGCCGGCTCAGATAGATCTCTATGCAACCGAAGGAAACGAATACAAATTTCTTTTCGTCGCTAAAGGCGGCGGCAGTGCAAACAAAACCTATCTTTTTCAGGAGACAAAGGCCCTCCTGAATCCTGAAAAGCTGCTGAGCTTTCTGGTGGAAAAGATGAAAACTCTGGGTACCGCAGCCTGTCCTCCTTATCATCTGGCGTTCGTCATTGGGGGTACCAGTGCGGAGACTAACTTGAAAACGGTTAAACTGGCTTCTGCCAAATATCTTGATGGACTGCCAACCACAGGGAATGAACATGGCAGGGCGTTTCGTGATGTAGAACTTGAGGCTGAATTGCAAAAGGCCGCGCAGGACTCAGGCATAGGCGCTCAGTTTGGTGGTAAATATTTCACTCACGATGTTCGTGTTGTCCGGTTGCCGCGTCACGGTGCTTCCTGTCCTGTTGGCATGGGAGTTTCGTGCTCTGCTGATCGGAATATAAAAGCGAAGATCAATAAGGATGGTTTATGGGTCGAGGTTATGGATGACGACCCGGCTCGCTTGATTCCTGAGAAATATCGCGGCAAGCATGATCATGGGATTAAAGTAGATTTAAACCAGCCTATGCAGGAGATTCTGGCAGAGTTGAACAGGCACCCCGTCGGAACATCACTCATGCTGACAGGTACGATAGTGGTGGGACGGGATATCGCCCATGCCAAATTCAAGGAGTTGCTCGATGCAGGAAAGCCTCTCCCGGAGTACTTGAAAAAACATCCGATTTATTATGCAGGTCCCGCGAAAACACCGCCTGGGAAGCCATCGGGGTCGTTCGGACCGACAACAGCAGGTCGTATGGACAGTTACGTGGATTTGCTCCAGTCACATAGTGGGTCTATGGTTATGATCGCCAAAGGCAATAGATCCCCGCAGGTGACGGCGGCCTGTAAAAAGCATGGCGGGTTTTACCTTGGCTCCATTGGTGGACCTGCTGCTATTCTTGCCGAAGAAAATATTAAAAAAGTAGAATGCATTGATTATCCAGAGCTGGGTATGGAAGCGGTGTGGAAGATCGAGGTTGTAGATTTTCCGGCTTTTATTCTAGTGGATGACAAGGGTAATGATTTCTTTTCCGAGTTGATGTAAGTAAGGCGAACTCCTCGAAAGGATTCGGGGGAACCTGTCTCTGCAAGTCATCCTGAAAGAGCAGGGGATAGTGGTGTTTACAGAGCACAAAAAAAACCCCTTAACGATAAGACGTTAAGGGGTTTTTTTAATAAGAATTTGGCGAATCAGCAAACGGAAGTCAGAGGACAGAAGACTGAATAGTTTACCGCCTTCGGCGAAAGGGCTGAAAGAAGAAATGGAAAACCAAGGT
>JADQBJ010000054.1:0-62975 GCA_016278675.1 Desulfobulbaceae bacterium
AAATCGCCGTTTCAGATCTACAACGACGTAGATCGGGCTTTTTACGAGTCCATCATATATTGAGGTATCCTATAATCGTCTCCCCTCCGCGAACCTTCTGGCCTTTTTCAATAGCGATTTCGGTATCGGCGGGAAGATATATATCAACACGCGAGCCGAAGCGGATAAGGCCAAAGCGCTCGCCTCTTACGGCTTTGTCTTCCAATTCGAGCCAGTTGACGATTCTTCTGGCAATAAGACCGGCAACCTGGACGAAGGCTATCTTTATGCCGGTTTCACTCTCCAGGATCGTGGTGCAATTCTCATTATATAGAACCGCCTTATCGCTGTCAGCTGAATGGAATTTCCCGGGTTTGTAGATAATTTTTTTGATGGTGCCGGAGAGGGGCAGGCGGTTTACATGAACATTAAATACGTTCATGAAGATCGATATCTTATAGACTTCCTGCTGCAGGTATTCATCATCTGTGATCTTCTCCACATAAATCACCTTGCCGTCCGCGGGTGCAAGCACGGCATGCTCCTTTGCAGGGATAAACCGCTCGGGATCTCTAAAAAAGCAGAGTACGAATGTGGTAACGGCTAATCCTGTATAGGCTACCCAGGAACAGCCGACCAGCGCAAATATCAGGGTGGCGAAAGCAAAAAAGAATATAAAGGGATAACCTTCCCGGGTTACCGGTACTTGGGGCGATTTCATCAGTGACTACCTACATGAATTTTATCGTGAATTAACAAATGATGATCTCGTAAAAAAAACATGGTAGCACAAGCTTCTTAGGAGTCCATCGCAATAATCTGATTCCTGATTACCCTAATCTTCAGCTCAAGGTCGGGACTGCTCTTTTCACGGGTCTCTGCAGCCCGGACGGCTGCAGCGGAGCCCCAGGACGGGTTTATGGCGTCCCGATGAAAAGAGCAGTCCCGGCCTGGGCCAGGAGATGCTGAGTCTCAGGGGTAATCAGAATCTAATTAAATATATTAATAATTGGTTTATCTGAAACAAGCTACCTGGTTATTTGGTCTTGGTCCTTGCCATGGCAATAATTCCCGTCCTTACAATCTCTTTGATGCCGATGGGTCTCAGTATATCTATGAAGGCATTAATCTTGGAGGCTGCACCGGTAACTTCAATCGCATAGCTTTTCGGGCTGACATCAACCACCTTGCCGCGAAAAATATCGATTATCCTCAGTACTTCGGCTCTGGTGTGAGATTCGGCCTTTACCCGTAGAAGAACCATCTCCCGTTCCACATACTCTTTGTCGCTGATGTCGGATACCTTGATAACGTCAATGAGCTTATGCAGTTGTTTGGTTATCTGTTCGACGATCGTTTCATCTCCTCTGGTCACCAGAGTCAGGCAGGAGACACCCGGATCCAGGGTTTCTGCGACACAGAGGCTTTCGATATTGAAGCCGCGGCCGCTGAAAAGACCGGTAACCCTGGAGAGAACTCCGGGTTTGTTGGTTAGAAGAACGGAAATTGTATGTTTCATTCTCAAATCCTCTGGATGGCTCCGTATTTGCTTGAAAGGCAAGAATTCAAGGCTGAGTTGTTTTGGTGATCTATTTAACTTTTGATAAACTCGTAAAAACTTGAATTTTCGGATGGCTAAGTAAAAAACTTCATATGCTAGGCGCGCAAAATTTCTATTATTTCGGCGTACTAGGGTACGTCGTAATGATAGAAATTTTGTAGCAACGACGCAGATGGAGAGTTTTTACGACGCCATCAACTTTTAAACCAGGAGCATCTCCGTATTAGCTTTCCCCGCCGGTACCATTGGATAAACGCTTTCTTCCCTGGAAACTACAAAATCCATCAACACGGTGGCCTTGGTCGAGAGAGCCTCTCTTATCACCGGCTCAACCTCGCTCACCTTGGTGGCCCGCAGGCCCACGGCTCCATATGCCTTGGCAAGTTCAACAAAGTCGGGGCAGACATCCATCACCGTGGAGGAGTATCTCTTGTCATAGAAAAGTTCCTGCCACTGGCGCACCATTCCCAGAAAGCCGTTGTTGAGTATGGCCACCTTGACCGGACAGTTATATTGTTTGGCGGTGGCCAATTCCTGGATATTCATCTGGATTGAGCCGTCCCCGGCGATATCTATCACACATTTATCAGGGAAGGCTATCTGGGCTCCGATAGCTGCCGGCAATCCATATCCCATGGTGCCGAGGCCGCCTGAAGTGATGAACCGTCTCGGTTTGTTAAAACGATAAAACTGAGCTGCCCACATCTGGTTCTGCCCGACTTCGGTGGTGATAATAGCATCGCCGCCGGTGAGCTTATCCAGCATTTCAACGACATATTGCGGTTTGATGATATCGCAGTCCGTATTGTAGGAGAGGGGATGCTTTGTCGACCAATCGTTAATGATTTCCAGCCAGGGCAAATGTTTCGCGGCCTCGGCGGAGAGCGAGAAGTTCTTTTCATCATCGAAGAGCGTGTTCATTGCGGTCAGGGCAGACTTGCAGTCGGCAACAATGGGAACATCGACTTTGACATTCTTGCTGATCGAGGTTGGATCGATGTCAATATGTATGACCTTGGCCTTGTCGGCAAACTCATCCAGCTTGCCGGTGACCCTGTCGTCAAAACGCGAACCGACGGCGATAAGCAGATCGCATTCGGCGACGGCCATATTGGCGGTGTAGGTTCCATGCATGCCGAGCATGCCCATGGAAAGCTCATGAGTCCCCGGGAAAGCACCCAGTCCCATCAGGGTCATGGTTACCGGTATGTTGAGTTTAATGGCCAGTTCGGTCAACTCCTTATGTGCTCCCGAAAGGATAACACCGCCGCCGACGTAGAGCACCGGCCGCTTGGCCTGCATGATCAACTTACAGGCCTTTTCCACCTGTCGGTGGTGAGGTTCATAATTCGGCTGGTAGCTCTGCATCCGGATTTCTTTTTTCTCGGGATACTTGCACATCCCGGCAACGACATCCTTGGGCAGATCGACCAGCACCGGACCGGGACGACCGGTCTTGGCGATGTGAAACGCTTCCCGCAATGTGGGAACCAGGTCCTCAGTGCTTTTCACCAGATAATTATGTTTGGTACAGGGCCTGGTGATACCGACGATATCAACTTCCTGAAAGGCGTCGTTGCCGATAAGTTTGGTGGGCACCTGGCCGGTGAGAACCACCAGAGGAATAGAATCCATATAGGCGGTGGCGATACCTGTCACACCATTTGTAGCGCCGGGTCCCGAGGTCAGCAGGGCAACGCCTACTTCGCCCGTCACTCTGCTGTAGGCATCGGCCGCATGAACGGCACCCTGCTCATGGCGCACCAGTATATGCTGAATATCAGCTTCAAAAAGTGCATCGTAGAGATCTAAAACGGCACCACCCGGAAACCCGAAGATGGTTCTTGTCCCTTCTTCCTGAAGACATTTAACTATTGCTTGGGAGCCGATGATCTTACTCATAAACGCTTGGTCCTTGATAAAAATATAGAGGAAAAGTTATGTACTGGATTTAAGAAAATCTCGTATAAGTTAGTGCGGAGATTGAGATGGCTGGATAAAAAGTTCGATATGCACGGAAACCGGGCTTTCTCGAATTCGGAGTTTATGCCCGTAAGGGTGCTTATCGCCACACCATCCAATTTTGCGAACAGTAAAATATAGAAGCGAAGCTGAAAGAAGTCAATACTTGATGTACTTATAGACTCCAGGGGGATATTACGAATGATTAAAACACTCTCGTCAGATCCGTAATCCTACATAGGCCTGCCTGTTTTCCGGCTGCTATTTCGATTGGATTGCGGAACGGGGACAGAATTAGCCAATAGCCATCAAAACAAACTTGACAACCGGCAACCATCGTGTGTAATTTAAGAACATCTAGCCCAGCTGAGCTGGATAAGTGCCTTGGCTAAAGAGGAAGATTCACGGATTTAAATATATTTTTCGTTTTCTTGTTTTTCATGCTGGATTAAAAGGGGTAAGGCACTAATAAATAAACAGCCGCAGTCAATTTAGATCAAACAATTAAGGACCAGAATTAATATAATGAGAACCACAACCCTCGCTCTACTGCTACTACTACCGATGCCATCGCGAACTACGGCAGATACGGGGGAATTGTGATGATATAATCATCCATTACAGACACCCAATGAGGCCGCGGTTCGCAAGAACCGGGGCCTTTTTTTTTGGTTTTTTCACAATTACGCACCAGGCGGATCACAACCTTTCAGACAAAACAATGAGGAGAGCAACACCATGAACCCGGAATCAGTAACCAGATACAGACCTTATCCACAGGTGGACCTGCCTGACAGGACTTGGCCCTCGAAACGAATCGAGACCGCACCAAGCTGGTGCAGCGTCGATCTCAGGGACGGCAATCAGGCGCTCATCCAGCCCATGAGCCTGGATAAAAAGGTCGAGATGTTCCGGCTTCTCCTCAAGATCGGCTTTAAGGAGATCGAGGTAGGTTTTCCCTCCGCCTCGCAGGTGGAATATGAGTTTACCCGCAAACTCATCACAGAAAACATGATCCCCGACGATGTGGCGATCCAGGTGCTCACCCAGGCCCGGGAGAGCCTGATCAAAAAGACCTTTGCCTCGGTTGAGGGCGCCAAACAGGCGATTATTCATCTCTACAACTCCACCTCGATCCTGCAGAGAAATATTGTCTTTAAGATGAAGAAGAAAGAAATCATTGAACTCGGTGTGCGTGGTGCGAAAATTCTCAAGGAGGAAGAAAAAAAATATCCCGGGACCCGCTTTCACTACCAGTATTCGCCGGAGAGTTTCACCGGCACCGAGCTCGACTTTGCCCTGGAGATCTGCGAAGCGGTAATGGACGTGCTGGAGCCGACTCCCGAGAACCCGGTAATCATCAACCTGCCGGCAACCGTCGAAATGTCCACCCCCAATATCTATGCCGATCAGATCGAATGGTTTTGCCGGAAGATGAAAAACAGGGACTGCGCCGTCATTTCACTGCACACCCATAACGACAGGGGCTGCGCCGTTGCCGCCACCGAACTGGGCCTGATGGCCGGTGGTCAGCGGGTGGAGGGTACGCTCTTCGGCAATGGCGAAAGGACCGGCAATGTCGATATCGTCACACTGGCGCTTAATATGTTTACCCAGGGAGTTAATCCCAACCTGGATTTCAGCAGTATCAACGATCTCATCGATGTCTACGAGCGGGTCACCCGCATTCCCGTGCCGATCCGCCACCCCTATGCCGGTGAGCTGGTCTATACCGCCTTTTCCGGGTCCCACCAGGATGCCATCAAAAAAGGCATGGACCGGACGGAACAGGAAGATTCGCCGTTCTGGGCGGTTCCCTACCTCCCCATCGACCCGAGCGATGTCGGCCGCACCTATGAATCCATCATTCGCATCAACAGCCAGTCCGGCAAGGGCGGTATCGCCTATATCATGGACAAGGAATTCGGCTTCAGGATGCCCAAGGAGATGCAGCCGGGCTTCGGCACAGTTATCCAGAAACTGACGGATAAACTGGGCAGGGAATTGCTCAGCGAAGAAATAAAGGATGCCTTCACCCGTGAGTATCTTACCTGCAAAACTCCATATGATCTCAAGGGCTTCAATGTGGTCAAACGGCATCTCGATTCCGGAGAATCGCAGTCTTCTGCGGATATCGAGGCAACTTTGAAGGTTCACGACCAGCAGAAGATTCTCTCTGCCACCGGAAATGGTCCGCTGGATGCCTTCTGCAACGCTATCAAGGAAGGCGCGACCGGCCCGTTTACCCTGTGCAGCTATCATGAGCATGCGCTTAATTCCGGCTCCAGCGCCAAGGCGGTGACCTATATTGAAATAGAGCTGCCCGACGGAGATCGCTACTGGGGCGCCGGCATCGATACCGATATCATCGTCTCCTCTATCAAGGCAGTGCTGAGCAGTCTCAACAGATCCGCCAAAAAGGAAATCCTCTCAGCGCAGCAGCTGGATAAAATCGGGAACTCCTGATTATAGAAACGATGATCTCCTAAAAAGTAATCGAAGCTGCCAAGCTTCAGCCAGGTACCGAGGCTGCCAAAGACATAACACATGACGAGTAGGTTGGAGCTGAACGCAGAGAAGCCCAACGTTTTTATAAAAACTGGTTTTGTTGGGGTTCGCTGCGCTCACAGCCAACCTACAGGCCGCGGCAATCTGGTTGGTTTTTATAATGTCCAGTTTCAGCCTGGTACAGTGCCTGCCAAAGACACAACACATGACGATCCAGTAAATTGGTGCTGAACGAAGAGAAGCCCAACGTTTTTGAGCAACTGGTTTTGTTGGGGTTCGCTTCGCTCACCGCCAACCTACAGGCCGTGGCAATCTGGTTGGTTTTAATGATGTCCAGTTTCAGCCTGGTACAGTACCTGCCAAAGACACAACACATGACGATCCAGTAGGTTGGAGCTGAACGAAGAGAAGCCCAACGTTGTTATGAAACTGTTTTCGTTGGGGTTCGCTTCGCTCACCGCCAACCTACAGGCCATGGCAATCTGGTTGGTTTTTATGATGTTCAGTTTCAGCCTGGTACAGTGCCTGCCAAAGACACAACACATGACGATCCAGTAGGTTGGAGCTGAACGAAGAGAAGCCCAACGTTTTTGAGCAACTGGTTTTGTTGGGGTTCGCTTCGCTCACAGCCAACCAACAGGCTGTGGCAATTTCGTCGGTTTTTATGAAGTCCAGTTTCAGCCTGGTACAGTGTCTGCCAAGGGCACAACACATGACGATCCAGTAAATTGGTGCTGAACGAAAAGAAGCCCAACGTTGTTATGAAACTGGTTTCGTTGGGGTTCGCTTCGCTCACCGCCAACCTACAGGCCATGGCAATCTGGTTGGTTTTTTTGAAGTTCAGTTTCAGCCTGGTACAGTGCCTGCCAAAGACACAATACGTGACGATCCAGTAGGTTGGAGCTGAACGCAGAGGAGCCCAACGTCAGGCCGTGGCAATTTTGGTTGGTTTTTATGAAGTTCAGGTTCAGCCTGGTTACAGTACCTGCCAAAGACACAACACGAGACGATCCAGTAGGTTGGAGCTGAACGAAGAGAAGCCCAACGTTTTTGAGCAACGGTTTTCGCTGGAGTTAGCACCGCTCACCACCCACCTACAGGTTCAAAAGTATGACAAAGCCTTAATCTGCTTCTCTTAACCCCGAATATTCTCAATTTTTTTTATTTACTCCTTTTCAGAGATAGTGTCTAATGCCCCTGTCTCAGGGGATCAGCGAAAACACACCCTTCCTCGTATGAACTTTCAATTTAAATTGTTCAAAGGTGTCATCCTATCCTCATCCCGAACTTTAAATCACAAAGATAATAAAAATTATGAAAAAAGCATTAATAACAGGCATAACAGGGCAAGACGGAGCATATCTCGCCGAATTTCTCCTCAAAAAAGGCTATGAGGTCCACGGCATAAAAAGAAGAACATCTCTTTTCAACACCGATCGTATCGATCATCTCTATCAGGACCCCCATGAAGGACGGCGTAATTTCGTTCTTCACCATGGCGACCTGACCGACTCCTCCAGCCTCATCCATATTATAGAAAAGGTAAAGCCAACCGAGATTTACAACCTCGCAGCCCAGTCACACGTCGCTGTCTCCTTCGAGGAGCCCGAATACACCGCCAACTCCGATGCTCTGGGGACCTTGAGGGTCCTGGAGGCAATACGCATCCTCGGGCTGACGGAAAAAACAAAATTCTACCAGGCCTCCACCTCCGAACTGTTCGGCAAGGTGCAGGAGGTTCCGCAGACCGAAAAGACACCGTTTTATCCCCGCTCTCCCTATGCCGTCGCCAAAATGTATGCCTACTGGATTGTGGTTAACTACCGTGAGGCCTACAATATCTTCGCCTGCAACGGTATCCTCTTCAATCATGAATCACCGCTGCGGGGAGAAACCTTTGTTACCAGAAAGATTACCCGGGCTCTGGCTCGGATGATTCTGGGTCTGCAGGATTGTGTGTATCTGGGCAACCTCAATGCCAAAAGGGACTGGGGCCATGCCCGCGACTATGTGGAGATGCAGTGGCTGATGCTGCAGCAGGAGAAACCTGAAGATTACGTTATCGCAACAGGAAAGCAGCACTCGGTACGGGATTTCATCATCGCCGCGGCGGCAGAGCTGGGCGTTGTCCTGCAATGGCAGGGCGAAGGCGTCGAAGAAGTAGGAATTGTCGACAGCATAGGGGCCGGAGCCCTTGGAGAAGGTATAAAGGCAGGTGATGTAATTGTTCGCGTAGATCCACGCTATTACCGGCCGACGGAGGTTGAATCTCTTCTGGGCGATCCGAGCAAAGCCAAAGAAAAGCTAGGCTGGCAGCCGAAAACATCCTTCGAAGAGCTGGTCGCCGAAATGATGCGCTCCGATCTGGAGGAGGCACGAAGAGACGAACTCTGTAAAAATCAGGGTTTTAAAATTCTCAATCACAATGAATAGCTAAGACACCATGAATCCCAAGGAAACAATATTCGTGGCCGGGCATCGCGGCATGGTGGGCTCGGCCATTGTCCGGCAGTTGGAAAACCGTGGCTTTAAAAACATAGTTACCCGTACTCATGCCGAACTCGATCTTACCCGGCAGACAGAGGTCCGGGAGTTCTTCAGGACCGAGAAAATTGACAGAATCTTTTTAGCAGCCGCGAAAGTAGGGGGGATTCATGCCAACAACACCTATCCTGCCGATTTTATCTACATCAACCTGTCGATTCAAAACAACATAATCCATGAAGCCTATCGGGCCGGTGTCAAAAACCTGCTGTTTCTGGGCAGCTCCTGTATCTATCCTAAATTCTGTCCGCAGCCGATGAAGGAAGAGTACCTGCTGACCGGTCCTTTAGAACCAACCAACGAGCCCTATGCGGTTGCCAAAATAGCGGGGATAAAGATGTGCGAGGCCTATAACCGCCAGTATGGAACAAGCTATTTTTCGGTTATGCCCACCAATCTTTATGGTCCGGGTGATAATTACCATCTTGAAAACAGCCATGTCATTCCTGCCATGCTGCGCAAATATCATCTTGCTTGTCTGGCCGCACAAGGCAATATCGCCGGAATCCTCGAAGACGAGCAACAGTATGGACCTATCCCGGATGATATCTGTAAAGCCATAGGATATTCCTCTGAAACAGAAACACTTGACCCGCAGCATGAGCCAAAGGTCATCCTCTGGGGAACGGGTTCTCCACGTCGTGAGTTTCTTCATGTCGACGACATGGCCGCCGCTTGCCTTCATGTTATGGAAATCGGCGAGGAATATTTTTCAGACGATGTTCCGTCTTTCCTCAACATCGGTACCGGCAAGGACATTACCATTAGGGAAACCGCAGAATTGATAGCCGAAATTACAGGCTTCAGCGGAGAAACGCTATACAATGCCAACCAGCCAGACGGCACTCCCCAAAAGCTGCTGGATACGGATAAAATCAATAAATCAGGGTGGAAGCCGGAATTCGATCTTCAACAGGGATTGGAGAAAACATACTCATCATACCTGAAACGGTAACTCCAAATCTTTCTTTTACCCTAATCCCGGACACGATCCGGGAACGGAATGCATTTTACCGCCCGATCCTTAAAGAGCCACTTTAACAATCACTACCAGAGGAAGTGTCCGATGAAGAAGCGATTTGCCCTGCTCATCTCTAGTTGCCTTGTGCTCGTTGTCATATGTGCCCCCGCAATTGCCCGTGATGCTGAAATAGTCAACGAATCCCGTCTTCAGGCGCTGATTAAGAAGGGCGGTAAGGTCCCGGTTATAGTAACCATGAGAGTCGATAAATATAGCGATCTGGCAAATGCCTCGGCCAATTACAAGCCCGACAACCCGGCAATAGATAAAGCACACCCCAACCCCGATGCTCTGTTAACTTCCAGCATTAAAAAAACAGCAGAAAACATTCACACCATGCTGCCGGCCAACAGCTATAAATTCAAAAGAAGTTTCCAATTCCTCCCCGCGATGGCTCTATCCGTCAACCAAAAGGCCTTACAGGCTCTGGCGGCCAACCCAAGAGTCGAAAAAATTTATGAAGACAAGTTGACCAAACTTCCTCCAATAACCCCTGCAACCTCATCGGAAATTTCTTCACCGCAATTGAATCAAAGCACTCCTCTGATCGGCGCCACCGCTGCCTGGTCGATGGGCTATACCGGTAAAGGTACCTATGTAGCGATATTGGATACCGGTGTGCGTGCTTCACATGAAATGTTTGTTGGGAAGAACTTTGTCGAGGCCTGCTATAGCAGTAACAATCCTTTTTATCCTTCCACAACGGTATGTCCCAATGGCCTGGAAGCACAAATCGGCCCAGGTGCGGCTGCACCCAGAGCCGGCAGCCACGGTACTCATGTTGCAGGAATTGCAGCAGGAAAAAATGCAGGATATTCCCCAGGCGAAGCTTACAGAGGCGTCGCACCCGACGCCGATATCATCGCCGTACAGGTGTTCTCGGAATTTAATGGACCAATCTGCGCTGAAATAGGAGAAACGGTGCCGTGTCATCTTACCTTCGATAGTGACCAAATCTCAGGCCTCGATTATGTATATTCACTTCGCAACAGTTTCACCATCGGAGCTGTGAATATGAGCCTCGGCAGCGGGGAACACAATACATATTGCGATTATGACGATGCTCTTCTCAATACGATAATCGGCCAATTACGGTCTGCAAAAATCGCCACCGTCATCGCCACCGGAAATAATGGCTTCTGCGGCTATGTCAGCTCACCATCCTGCATCTCCTCTGCCGTGTCAGTCGGAGCCTCGGATTATAACGACATTGAAGCATTATACAACAACTACCACCCAACCCTGCAGGAGTTCTTTGCCCCGGGAAGCGCCATTTTGTCAGCCACGGCAATAAACAATTCAAGCTATGCCTCGTGGAGTGGAACCTCAATGGCGACACCTCACGTTGCCGGAGCCTTCGCTCTGTTTCGTGGAGCTTTTCCCGCTGCCGGGGTGACAACTATCGAACAGACACTGAAAAAAACCGGCAAAAGCTTAAGGGGATTGTGTCCGGGAGCAACAGCCATCCCCCGAATCAATGTGGACTTGGCGATACAGCAATCCCCTGTCAGGAATATACTGCCATTCCAGCTATTGCTGCTGAAGCCTAATGAACGATAGGGAATGTAGGTAGTTTAATTGTTCCGGCTCATCCGGTAAAACACAACTTTCTGTATAAATAAAAGATAAAATGCCCACCATCTATCAGAATCTCCAAACCAAACTAACAACCACCCCCTACACCTGGCTCATCACCGGTGCAGCCGGTTTCATAGGATCAAACCTTCTCGAAACTCTCCTTAAACTCAACCAGAGAGTAATAGGCCTCGATAACTTCTCCACCGGCTTCCAGCACAACCTCGATGAGGTCCAATCCCTGGTCAGCCAGGCACAGTGGCAAAACTTCAGCTTCATGGAAGGGGACATCAGCAACCTGGAAACCTGCAAAGACGCCTGCAACGGAGTTGATTACGTCCTCCATCAGGCCGCCCTCGGCTCCGTCCCCAGATCCATTGAAGATCCCATCACCACCAACCTCAACAATATCAGCGGCTACCTCAATATGCTGGTTGCCGCAAGAGACGCCAGAGTCAAAAGATTCGTCTATGCCGCCTCCAGCTCCACCTACGGCGATCATCCCGGTTTGCCCAAGGTGGAAGACACCATTGGCAAGCCGCTATCTCCCTATGCCGTAACCAAGGTGGTCAACGAGCTCTACGCCGACGTCTTTGCCAAAACCTACAACTTCAAAGCCATCGGTTTGCGCTACTTCAACATATTCGGCAGACGTCAGGATCCCAACGGGGCCTATGCCGCAGTCATCCCCAAATGGTTTGCCGGGTTGATCAACAATGAAACGGTCTTTATCAACGGAGACGGCGAAACAAGCCGTGATTTCTGCTATATCGACAACTGCGTCCAGGCCAATCTCCTGGCAGCCACGGTCCGGGATGAGGCGGCAACCAATCAAGTCTATAATATTGCCTTTGGCGAGAGAACGACCCTCAACCAACTCTACTCCCATATCAAGGGGCGCGTTGCCGCCAGCAATCCGGCAGCCGTAAATGCCGAACCCCACTATCGCGATTTTCGGGCAGGAGATGTGCGCCATTCTCTTGCCGAAATCACCAAGGCAAAAGCATTGATCGGCTATGAGCCGCAGTTTTCGGTAATAAAAGGGCTGGACAGGGCTACTGAATGGTATATGGCAATATCTCCTTCACCCAATCCGGCAAAGGAGACACCAGCTCATTAAATTCTCCGGATTTATACACGACTGTCTGCCGAAAGGGATCATCCCGTAATGAATTGTTCAACAACCATGCTTCGTCTACCAAAGTAAGCGCAGTCCTGATGTGTTTCATCGTCCTGGGAATGCGGGAATGTATCTTTTCCGGCGGCACACTGTGACCTCCCTCCGCCACCCGCTGTTGTACTCGGGCTTCATTGAGCGCCGAGGTAGTTAGATGAATATAGATCAATATGACCTTGTACCCCTGAGCTTTTGCCTGGGCGATAAAATCTATTTTCGATTCATGTGAGAAAACAGTCTCAAAACAAAAAGATACTCCCTTGGCGATCAGATCTTCCCTGATTTTTGCGGCTATTGTAGCCGCTTGATAGCTCACATCTTCTGCACTTTCCGAACTTATTTCCTTCGCAATCAAATCTGCATTGACGAATTTGATGCCGCGTCTGGCCAAATAGAGATTATAAAAAGTGGACTTTCCCGCACCATTACCCCCGGCCAATATCCACAGTTTCGAGTTATTCATCAAAGAGGCCTGAATTCACCATTTTCGAACTGTCCGGTCTCTCTTTTCCCTGTCAGTGAATCAACTTTATCAAGGAAGCCTTCCCTGGTTAAACTCGCTTCATAATAAATCCTGGCGGAAGTTACCTTCTGAGTTAGGATATTTTTCTTTCGATCATCTTCAAGATCATTGAAAATAACATCCGCATCTATACCATCCGATTGCAGCGGCCTGCTATATTCCAGCCTGATTTCTTTCAATCCCTGGGTAACGGCAATAGCATCGGCAATGTGCAGCTTCGATGATATTGCCTTGCCTAGTTTTGCCCAGTATTCAAGCTGCTTGGCCTTCGACCTGTTTTCCACTCTCGCTTCACGCTCCGCCTGTTTCGCCAAATTCGCATCGATTCTAAATGAAACTGTAGCCATAAATCCCTCCCAGCTGATGCATTCTGCCACAAAAAGCCCCTGTATGCCTCAATAGTAAATTCGATATCCCGCCAAGTCAACAGAATACAACAAAAGTCAACTTTTTATACCTCAAAACCGACAACCCTCCGCACACACACGATCCCCTACAAAACCCACACGTGGCAAACCAGTAGGTTGGCGCTGACGAAGGAAGCCCAACGTTTGTGCTGACCGACACAATTCAGTGATCAAGGAAAATATAAATATTCATATGAAAAAAAAACAACTTAAAGTAAATTAAAGGTACAGGCAGAAAATAATTTGAAGATCGACTTTATCGGCTGGTCATATAATGGCAAACACAGATAACAGAATAAAGTACTGGGTGGAATTGTCTGAGTACGATATCGAAACCGCCCAAGCAATGTTGCGTCCTACCCACAAAGAACAACTTCTGAAAAGTCTCACTGAAGAGCGTTGTTCCGATATAATCAAAAATGCACAGGAGCTAAAGGAATGGATAAGCGGGAAGTTATAGCTAAACTCCTGAAATATAAGCAATTGCTATCGCAACAGCTAAACTTTGAAGAAATGATCCTCTATGGGTCCTATGCCAGGGGTACTTCAACCGAAGAGAGCGATGTAGACGTTGCAATAATCGTTAATGATTTGAAAGGAGACTATTTTTCTACGAGACCGCTACTCTGGAAAATCAGAAGAGAAGTTGATGATCGCATTGAACCTGTTCTTATCGACAAAGCTCACGATGATAGTGGCTTTTTTGAGACGATAAAAAAAACAGGTATAAGAATTTGATGGCTTAGAAATCATTGACCAAACCACTCCTCTATCCCCGTATACCGAAGTGATCATCCGCCAAAAATCGCTACAATCCTTTTAAGGAAATGCCCCAACGTCCGATCCAAAATCCAGGCAGGCCGCAAGCAAAGGAGCAGTTACAGTGAATTGAAATGATACATGATCGCTAAAAGTTGCCTCCGATTCCCAGTTGTGCCACAATTGTTTATGAGGTACATTGTATGTATACATGTTGAAGCGAAATCCACCCAATGCTCATGAGAAGTAAGGGAAAAAGGGTGTATGTTGGCAGATGGAGGTAAAGAATGGCATGTTTAATCGAAACAATCCGCCAGGAAAGAGAATCAATTCTAGAGATTGCAGCGCTTTATCATGCAAGAAACGTTCGGTTGTTTGGTTCCGTGGCACGCGGTGACAATCAACCAGATAGCGATATCGATTTCCTGGTCGACTTTCAACCTGGTTCCACTCTGTTCGATCAAGTCGGTCTTATTGATGCACTTTCAAGTAAACTCGGACGTAAGGTGGATGTGGTCAGTTCCCGGGCACTAAACAGGCATTTGTCGCAGAACATCCTGAAAGAGGCTGTTACCCTATGAAAGACAGATCTGTTTACATTGCCACGGCGCTGGAATGTATAGATTTGATAAAGGATTATACCTCAGGGTTCACACTGGAGACCTTTCTTGCGGATCGCAAAACCCAGGATGCCGTGGTCCGGAATCTTGAAATCATCGGACAAGCCCTCAAAGATTATGGCATTGATACTTTGATTAAAAAGAGGCCTGACACCCCTTGGGGCCAAATTACCGGGATGCGGAATGTCTTGGCACATGAATATCTGGGGGTCGACATGGTCATGATCTGGGATACCGTACAATTGCATCTTAATGACTTGCAACAGGTTCTGGAAAGTTTTTGAGGTTTATCCTTTAGAACCGACAACTATGCAGACACAAAATATTCCCCTACAAAATCCACCCGCAGCCTACCAGTTTTGCCACCCGGGTGACGATGATCCCACACCCTGATGTACGGAAACTTCCGCATTACCACTCAATAATTGTATTGACGTTCTCAATGAGTTCAAAATTTTCCAGTCCTTCTTCTGCTGATCCAACTTATAGATTCCGAATCCGTCATGCCGGGCTTGATCCGGTACCGGAATGACGGCCAGGCGAGGCTTTACTTATGAGGGAAAAGTGGAGTAGATCCGTCCCATTTACTTATCCTCTTAGAACCGACAACCATGCAGACACAAAATGATCCCCTACAAAATTCAAACGTTGCCAAACCAGTAGGTTGGCGCTGACGAAGGAAGCCCAACGTTTTTGCCAATGGACGGAAACTTCCGCATTACTACTCAATAGTTGTATTGACGTTCTCAATGGGTTCAAAATTTTCCAGTCCTTCTTCTGCTGATCCAACTTATAGATTCCGAATCCGTCATGCCGGGCTTGATCCGGTACCGGAATGACGGCCAGGCGAGGCTTTACTTATGAGGGAAAGATGGAGTAGAAGATTTTTCCGTCCCATTTACTGATCTTCTTAGAACCGACAACCATGCAAACACATAATGTCCCCCTTACAAAATTCAAACGTTGCCAAACCAGTAGGTTGGCGCTGACGAAGGAAGCCCAACGTTTTTGCCAATGGACGGAAACTTCCGCATTACTACTCAATAGTTGTATTGACGTTCTCAATGGGTTCAAAATTTTCCAGTCCTTCTTCTGCTGATCCAACTTATAGATTCCGAATCCGTCATGCCGGGCTTGATCCGGCACCGGAATGACGGCCAGGCGAGGCTTTACTTATGAGGGAAAGGTGGAGTAGATCCGTCCCATTTACTGATCCTCTTAGAACCGACAACCATGCAGACACATAATGTCCCCTCTACAAAATTCAAACGTTGCCAAACCAGTAGGTTGGGCTGACGAAGGTATCCGACACAGTTAAGTGATCAAGGAAATGGCAAATATACATATGAAAAAAAGAACAATTTTTAAATGCTTGACGAGAAAATATTTTTCTGATAGGAAGATTGTATACAGCATATAATACAGCAAAATAAACAGCACAAAATACAACCATGGATACAATAAAAAATACTTCTGTAAACGAGATCTATAAAATTCTGCATGACATGGTCATCTCTTTTCAGTTTCCCCCAGGCAGCAAAATCAGTGAAGTCAGCGTAGCTGAATCACTGGGAGTCAGCAGAACACCAGTGCGTCAGGCTCTGCAGGAACTGGCGACACGGAAATTGCTGATTAAAAGGCCGAGTAAGGGGTTCTATTCCAGAAAAATTGAAAAGAATGAAATTTTCGACCTTTACGAGCTCCGCGAATGCGTTGAGATGAAGGCTGTCGAACTTGCGGCAAAACGTGCCAGTGACGAAGAATTAAATGGTCTCTATGAATTGTGGAAGGAGGGCTCTAAATTACCTAAAACAGCTTCAACAGAGGTATTACATAAAAGAGACCGGGATTTTCATATGTATATAGCCGACATGAGCAATAATCAGCAGATTGTCGAGCTTCTGCACAACATAAACGATCGAATTTATTTTGTTCGCTGGATCGACATGACAGACAGAGCGCCCAAAACCCAGCATGAGCATGAGAAAATCGTCGAATTTCTTTTAGAACGGAAAGGAAGGGAAGCCGCTGAAGTCATGCAGAAGCATATTAACAAGCGTATGGAAGATATCGTACTCAGTACAAGAGAGGCTTATGCCCGCATCTTTACCGGTGATCTGCCGGAAAAGGAGAGTTGAACATGCCGGTCGTTATCATGCTGTTGGTGTTCACGGTAGGATATCTCTTTCAGGCAATAAACCTTCCCATGGGTACTTTAAGAAATATCGGTCCGGGATTTTACCCTGTTTTTATCTCTTTTTGCATGCTGGTTGTCCTGGTTATTCAAATTTTCAGAGAGAAGAAAAAAGCTACGCTGCCGAAGCTTAAAGTCAATAAATTTCAGCTTATATTCATCGTTTTGTTCGGCGGCCTCATCGTCATGCTCGAAAAAGTTGGCTATTTTGGCACTGCGGTTGTGTTCATTCTCTCTTTTTCGATGCTTCTTGGCTGGCAATTATTAGAGAGCTACAAGGATGAGCAGAAGAAGTACGTTTTAATTCTATACCCATTAGCTGCTGCTGTAGCAGTAACTCTGCTTGATTATGCTCTTTTTGAACTGGCTTTTGATTTCAACCTTCCCTAACTTTGTATGGAGTTGAGATGGCTTTTGAATACCTCCCCATATATTTCGACTCGTGGCTCATCCTCTATTTACTCGTCGGATATTTCATCGGTTTCTTCTTTGGAGCAGTCCCCGGACTTACCTCAACATTGGCGATATCCCTTCTTCTGCCGATCACTTTCGGCATGGAAGTCATTAATGCCCTGGTAACCTGTGTCGGTATTTTTGTCGGTGGTATTTACGGCGGCGGGGTGACCGGCATCCTGATTAATATCCCCGGCGCTCCTGCTGCCGCCATCACAGTTACCGAAGGATATAAACTGACCCAGCAGGGTAAAGCCGGCCTGGCGCTCTCGCATGGAGCATTTTCCTCTATGGTAGGTGGTATGGTCGGTGCATTATTCACAATCTTTTTTATTCAATATATTGCCGATCTTTCCCTCCATTTTAAAACACCGGATAAATTTTCTCTGATTCTCATGGCAATCGTTGTCTCTATGCTCATCAATTCCAATGACCTGGGCAAAGGGATAATCTCCACCCTGTTGGGTTTAATGGTTGCGGCCATCGGCATCGATACATTCGAGGCCCGTCCGAGAATGAGTTTTGGTATAGAAAACATCCGTGAAGGTGTCCAGTTATTGACGGTTGTTGTCGGAACATTCGCCATCTCCGAGATATTCACTCAGCTGGCCACCACGCCTCTTCGTGCTAAAGAGGTTCTCAGTAGACTGAAACTGACTAAAGACAGTTATAATTTTAAACCGAAATATAAAGACATTAAAGAAATTGGCTTGTGGTGTTATCTGCGCAGTTCGATAATAGGCTTTCTTACGGGAATCCTTCCCGGAGCCGGCGCGGCCATGGCCTCCCTGATATCATATGCTGTGGCAAAAGCATTTTCGCGTAAAAAAGATCAATATGGCAAAGGCAGCCTGGAAGGTATATCTGCGGCCGAGACCGCCAATAATGCCATGTGCCCCGGGGCAATAATCCCGCTGCTGACCTTCGGCATTCCCGGAGATGCTGTAACTGCTTTAATTCTCGGAGTGTTTACTCTTCATGGCCTCATACCCGGCCCAATGTTGATGGTGGAGCAAGCTGATACCATGGGGCCGATGCTACTGGCCTTTCTCATTACTCCGGCACTGATATTCATTTCCCTGTTTATTTTTGGCAGGTACTATATAAAAATACCGCTGGTCAACAGACAGTTCCTCTATCCTTTCATCGCCTTTACCGCAATGGTCGGCTTGTATGCTGCCACCTATTCAATTGTCCAGTTAGTTCATGCCGTAATAATAGGTTTTGTCATATTTCTGCTCAGTGCCAGGGATTATCCTGCCGTCCCTTTTCTTTTAGGTTTCATTCTGGGACCGTATTTTGAAAAAAGCTTCAGGACCAGTATGGCTCTTTCCGGAGGGGATGTAACAATATTTTTCCGATCCTCCTTCAGTCTGTTCTTTTTGATATTGAGTGTGGCAATGATTTACTTTCTCGGCATTCGTCTGCCCGAGACCTTAAAAAAGAAGTGACAAACAGGCAATGCAGATAATGCTCTCGCCTATTTAAAAGCCAAAAAACAGGGAGGTTAGCATGAATTTCAGATTATCGTTTATTTCCATTTGTACTCTTTTCATGGCCGTAAGCAGCCCCGCGGTTTTCGCCGGAGATTATCCGGAAAAAGACATCAAGCATATCATGCCCTGGGGAGCCGGTGGGGGCACCGATACCGTGATGCGCAGTTTCATGAAAAACATGGAAAAGGAATTGGGCCGGAAAATTTATACCGTCAATATCGACGGGGCCAAAAGCGGTCTTGGCGTCAACGAGTTGATGAGTTCTCCGGCAGACGGTTATACCATCGGAAGCTTGACCTATGACAGTATTGTTACGGTACCCTATTTCGGTCTTCTGGAAAATTACTCTCTGGATAAACTGGAGTTTATTGCCACGGTAACCATACATCCTACAGTCATTGCGGCGCATGTCGATTCCAAATATAAAACGGTCGAAGATCTGATCAATGAAGCGAAAAAAGCTCCCGGTCAGGTTAAAGTTTCCAACGTCGGTTTTGGCGGGGTGTGGCATTTACCCATGGTCGATCTGGAACAACAGGCAGGCGTTAAGTTTGATCATATCGCCTTTGCCGGAGGGTCCGGCGAACAGCGCGAGGCTCTGCTAAAAAGAGAAACAGATCTCGCCTGCATGAGCCTTGGGGGCATTTTCCCGCTGATAAAAGCAGACAAGGCCAGGATCATAGCCGTCATGTCTGATGATCGCCTTGCTGAATATCCAGATACCCCAACTCTCAAGGAAAAAGGTTATGACGCGGTATGGGGATCTCTGCGCTCAATTGCGGTGCCTCGCGGTGTTGATCCACAAATTACCGCAAAACTTACAGAGGCCGCCGAAAAAACCGCCAACAGCACGGAATGGAAAAAATGGCTCGAGAAAAACGGTGGGGGCTGGTCCTTTGTTGACGGTGAAGGTACCAGAAATTATGTAGAATCATTGCAGAAAAAAGTCTTTACCCAGCTCGATCAGCTCGTTGCAGATGGAGTCATCACAAAATAACCACTGATTGATATAGCAGAGCAACTGCTTCACCGGCATCCGATCCAGGCCTATCCGGCTATGATTGTTTCGCAAGGCAAGACAAGGCAAGGATATACATCCAGCCTTGTCTTACGGTGATGTGTTAATCCGGCAGAATTTGTATTTGAGGAGATGCCAATGAACGGGGCACAAATAATTTTAGAAATGTTGAAGCTTTATGAAGTCAAACATGTCTTTGGCTTACCTGGAGAAACCACTATAGATCTTTATGATCACTGGCATGACTATCCGGAAATAAAACATATACTTACCAGAGATGAAAAAAATTCAGCATTTATGGCAGAAGCATACGCTAAGATTACCGGAAAACCCGGCGTTGTCGAGTCTCCCAGCCCTGGCGTTGCACATCCGGCACCAGGTATTGCAGAAGCATTTGCCGGCAGTATTCCTTTGATATTTTTTACCTCCGATGTTTATCCCAACGACAACAAGCGCTCCATGTTGACTGGAATCGATCAAACCGATTTTTATTCAACTATATGCAAAGAAAGCTTTATCCTCGATCGTCCGGAAGAAATCCCCTTCCTGATGCGCAGGGCCTTTCGGGTAGCTACTTCAGGACGCCCCGGACCTGTCCACCTGCGCATGATGTGGAATTGCCTCAGTGCGACAGCTGATGTAGCCGATCTCTACGGCCAGCCGGAATGTGCAACCTATCCTTCTTTCCGCAACATCGCCGACCCTGCGAGTCTGGAAAAAGCCCTGGAAAAACTGCTTCAGGCGGAAAATGCGCTCATTATCTGTGGGCAGGGAGCCTTAAGTTCTGGGGCAAGCCTGGTTATAGAGCAATTGGCCGAAGCATTGCACATACCCGTTGCTACAACGACAACGGGAAAAGGGGCGGTGTCGGAAGTTCATCCGCTATCCCTCGGAGTGATAGGGGCCAGAGGGGGTACTGCCTATACAAATGGTTTTATCGAAAGAGCCGATACCATCTTCTATATCGGATCAAACACAGACTCCACCGGCACCGATGCCTGGAGTCTTCCTAAACTCAGCGACGATAAAACCATTCTGCATCTTGACATGGCGCCGGAAAACATTGGCAATATGTACAAAACCTCTGTCGGCATGTGTGGCGATGCGCGAGCCTCCGTCGAATTTATGCTGACCTTGATAGCAAATAATAATCTTGCCAAAAAAGGTCCTCTGCAGGGTTTCGTTGAAGAGCGGGAGCAGGCCAGAAAAAAGCTCTTCGAGGCACCGGTTCCCGATATCAATCAAGGCATCTTCCCGCCACACTTTGTCCAGGTGCTTGATGCAATTCTCCCGGATAATGGCATCATCGCCACGGAGGCCGGAGTTTGCAGTATATATACCACACCGCTTTTTCAGATGAAACAATCCGGAAGGCGCTATTTAAGCAATTATTCCCTGGGGGCTCTGGGATATGCCATCCCTGCGGCTCTTGGTGCCGCCTATGCCGATGAAAGCGCACCTGTTATCGCCCTGACCGGCGACGGAAGCTTTGGTTTCAACTGCGGTGAGCTCGAGACATTCGTCAGAACAAATAAAAACGTCACCATTGTCCTCTACCGCAATGATAATTTTGGCTGGATTAAGGGAGAAACCGTGCTGATCAACGACAGCATGCCCTTTTGCACGGATTTCAGCAAAAAAACTAATTATCTCAAGGTAGCCGAGGCTTTCGGGCTGCACTGCCAAAGACTGGAGAATCAAAAAGATATTGAAAGGATACTGAAGAACGCCCTTGATCATGATGGACCGTCGTTTATTGAGATGCCGGTTGTCTCAGAAGACATTATTGCTCCTTTTGTTCCAAAGTGGATCAAGGGAGCCAGGAAGAAAAACATTCCCAATATATATTAGCATCGATTGTGGCAAAAAAGGAGAGGGGTACACCCAAGCTTTTGCCGAGAGATCCGGAGGCCATGCCTCTAGTATGCAAAGAGAGAGAAATTATGAGTAAAGATCCGTCATCTGTATTAGTGAATCCTTTTTCACAAAGATGTATGGTCGAAGCTGAAATGATTGCAATTTTAGATGCACGACGGCATGACAGAGATATGACTCTGATCAAGCCGCTGACACGTGTCGTAAAAAAGGGCGAGATTCATGAATTCGTTATGACAGATGAGGCAGATGCAAAACCTGGTGCCAGGATAAATAGAGTCGCTTATCTGGCTTTTGCAGTTATCACTCAGGAAGGGATTCTCAGCGTTGGCGATCATCTCTTCTGTGGTACCGAAACTATAGGACAAATTGTCGGCTATGATGAAACTCATATGCCAAATCACATGAATATTGTGATCTACGCGGCAGAGGCCAAAACCGGTGCCGAAAATAATCTATACTTAGGACAAAGCTTTTTTCTGCTGCCCCTGTCATTCAATTAAAGAAATTTTCGGGTCCTTGAAAACTTAGACCTCCCTGGTGTTGAGCCAGGGAGGTCTAATATTCCTTCTTGCGCTGTCGTCGCGAAGTGAGGTTCCAATATAATCAATAAACCTGATACCTGATCCCCGCCACCATTGAAATGATGCATGACTGTTGAAAAAGTTGGCTCCCTACCCAGTTGTGCCACATCCCCCTCTACAAAATTCAAACGTTGCCAAACCAGTAGGTTGGGCTGACGAAGGAAGCCCAACGTTTTTGCCAATGGACGGAAACTTCCGCATTACCAAACTCAATAATTGTATTGACGTTCTCAATGAGTAGATTCCGGATCCGGTACAGGAATGACGGCCAGGCGAGGCTTTACTTATGAGGGAAAGGTGGAGTAGATCCGTCCCATTTACTTTTCTTCTTAGAACCGACAACCATGCAGACACATAATGTCCCCCTTACAAAATTCAAACGTTGCCAAACCAGTAGGTTGGCGCTGACGAAGGAAGCCCAACGCTTTTGCCAATGGACGGAAACTTCCGCATTACCACTCAATAATTGTATTGACGTTCTCAATGAGTTCAAATTTTCCAGTCCTTCTTCTGTTGATCACAACTTGTAGATTCCGGATCGGGGGTCCGGAATGAAGGTCAGGCGAGGCTTTACTTATGAGGGAAAGGTGGAGTAGAAGATTTTTGAGTCCCATTTACTGATCCTCTTAAAACCGACAACCATGCAGACATATAATGTCCCTCTACAAAATTCAAACGTTGCCAAACCAGTAGGTTGGCGCTGACGAAGGAAGCCCAACGTTTTTGCCAATGGACGGAAACTTCCGCATTACCACTCAATAACATTATATCGACGTTCTCAATGAGTAGATTCCGGATCCGGTACCGGAATGACGGTTATGCGAGGTTTTACGTTTCCCAAAACTAAAAAAACAGTTAAAAGTGCATACAAAGAAAATCCCAATCAATCCAAAATATAGCATCAGCAAAAATCCATTCAAAAAACAGGAAAAAGTGCAGCCAACCCCAACCATCAAGCAGAAAATCAAAACCGCCCTCCGCATCGACCGCGCCTTTCTGCTGGTCTGGAAGGCCAGCCCCCGCTGGACCCTTCTCTCTATCTTCCTCACCGTTATCCAGGGCATCATTCCGCTTCTGACCCTCTATATCATGAAGCTGATCATCGACGCCACCGCTCTGGCGGTAAAAACAGGCGATGCTTCAGCAGGTTACCAGCAAGTCATCTTCCTTATTGTCGTCGCCGCTCTTGTCGCCATTTTCCAGGCCGCCCTCAGCCTGCTCAACGGCTATGTTTCCGAGGCGCAAGGTGCCGTGGTCACCGACTATGTTGCCACCACACTCCATGAAAAATCCATTGCCATCGATCTGGCCTATTACGAAAACCCCGAGTACTACGACACCCTCCATCGGGCCCAGCGGGAGGGGCCGTACCGTCCCACAAAGATAGTCAACGGGCTTACCCAGACGCTGCAAAACGGAGTTTCCCTCATCGCCATGGTGGGCCTGCTGTTCATGTTCCATTGGGGAGTGGGTATCTTGTTGATCGTCTCGACCATGCCCGGTTTATTCGTTCAGATAATCCACTCCCGCAAGCACTTCGAATGGCAGAAAAAACGCACGGAAGAAGAACGGCGCGCCGGCTACTTCAGCAGTATTTTGTCGTATAATTCATTCGCCAAAGAAATCCGTCTCTTCGATCTCGGCGATTTCTTCAGCAGCTCCTTCAACTCCCTCCGCACTCTGCTGCGCCGGGAAAAGCTCGAGCTCAGCCGCAAAAAGAGCATAGCCCAGTTTTTTGTCCAGCTTTTTTCGTCCGTCATCTTTATGGGATGTTTGATGCTGATCGCCATTCGCGCCATTAAGGGCGTTATCACCGTTGGTGATATGGTGATGTTCTATCAAGCCTTTCAGAGAGGTATCGGCTATCTCAAAGGGCTCCTTGCCAATATAGCGGCATTATATGAAGACAATATGTTCGTGGCCTATTTCTTTGAGTTCCTCGATATCAAAAACGAGATCACCGATCCCCAAAACCCGGTAAATGTCCCGGCAAAATTTGCCCGGGGAATATCATTTGATCGTGTCTCCTTTCGCTATCCAGGTGAACGGGAGGCAGTGCTCAAGGATATCTCTTTTACCATCGGGGCAGGGGAGGTGGTGGCTCTGGTGGGCGCTAACGGGGCGGGAAAAAGCACCCTGGTCAAACTGTTGTGCCGTCTCTATGACCCGCAGCAGGGATCAATAAAGATGGAAGGTGTTGATCTTCCCAGGTTTAAAATCAAGGAGCTGCGCAAGCAGATCAGCGTGGTCTTCCAGGACTATGCCCAGTATTTCCTCACAGTCAAAGAGAATATCCGGCTGGGAGATACCGACATTGCCGAAGATTCCGCCAAAATTCAGGAGGCGGCCATAAAGGCCAATGCCGATCCCTTCATCAAGAAACTGCCCAATGGCTATGACACCAACCTGGGCCGCTGGTTTCATGCCGGCGAAGAACTCAGCATAGGAGAATGGCAGAAGATAGTGCTGGCCCGCGCCTTTCTCCGCGATTCTCAACTGATCATCCTCGATGAACCCACAAGCTCACTCGACGTCAATACCGAATACCATCTCTACATGAAATTCAGGGAACTGATTACCGGCCATTCCGCCTTGCTCATCAGCCACCGTTTTTCCACGGTCCGCATGGCAGATAGAATCATTGTCCTCGATGGCGGCAAAATAGCGGAAACAGGCACCCATAAAGAACTTATCGCCCTCAAGGGCATCTATGCCGACATGTACACCAAACAGGCAGCCTGGCTCGATTCACCCAATTAACCCGGAAACTCACCTCTGTCGTCATTCCGGTACCGGATCAAGTCCGGCATGACGGATCTGGATTCAAGTTGTTTTTAAATAGTTATGGATCCTGATCGAGTTGAGTCCGGAATGACGGATACCGAAAATAAGCCTGACCCCACACTTCATGAGCCCATACTTCACATTGGAAAAAGTAAAGAAAATGGCTATAATTATCAAAAGATTGTAAGTTCCTAAATTGAGGCGCTCAATAAATTTTACCATAGGCTTACATATATTGGTATCGGAGCTGCGCCTACCTCCGAGGATAAAATTTTGGAAGCAACCGGTAAGCGAAGCATGAGATTCCGAGAGTAAAAAGGCCGTTTCCTGGACGTGCTCTAACTATGGTCTGGATTGAAAAAGGTGGTGGGTCTATGAATGAAACACAACTCTTAATGGAATTAAAAAAATTCAAAGCTATGCATCAGCAAGAGTACGGTATAGAACTTCTGGGCGTTTTTGGTTCTTATGCCAGAAACGAGGCTCGTCAGGGGAGTGATGTTGATGTAGTAGTCAGATTAACTAAGCAGGACCTGTTCAACATAATAGGGATCAAGCAAGATCTAGAAGATATCTTGCATCTATCTGTGGATGTAGTGAGTTACCGCCCATCAATGGATTTTTTCTTGAAAAAATGTATAGACAGGGATGCTGTCTATGTATGACAAAGAGCTTGCATGTCACATTTTAAATCAGGTTCTAAGAAGTGCAAAAACAATCAGGATGCGCTTTGAACCTGTAGAGTCCGTTGATGATTTTACTAGCACTCCCGCAGGCATGGAGAAGTTTGATTCTATTTGTATGCTGTTGATTACGATTGGCGAAAGTCTGAAAAATCTCGACAAAGTAACAAATGGCGAACTTCTATCTGGGTACACAGAAATTGAATGGAAAAAGGTAAAGGGGCTTCGTGATATCATCACTCACCAATATTTCGATGTGAATGTCGAAGCAATTTTTGATGTATGTGATGAAAAACTTCCGGAACTGATAAAGACAGTAACAGTGATGCTGGTTGATATGCAACAATAGAAACCTGGGAACACAATACCAACCAGATTTCTCATCTGTGCAGATTCGTGCCATTTGTGACTACCCCTCTGAGTATTTATGCCGACATGTACACCAAACCGGCAGCATGGCTCGTTTCACCCAATTAACCCCGCCTATCCCCTCAACCCACAGGCTACCATCATTCCGGACCCCGATCCGGAATCCAGTACTAAGGGGTTTTTTATTCTCTTAAATACTACAGCCATTAAAACACAGAGGATACCCCTACCAATCGGCCCGCAGTCTACCAGTAGGTTGGAGCTGACGAAGGAAGCCCAACGTTTTTACACACAGCCACCCCAATAATTAATTATACCCTAGAAGTTCCGGTACACCCTGAGCAAAAACAGTTCTTCAGCCTGATGAAATATAGCATAAACATGGTTATGATATGTGATTTTCTGACTTGTCGTATGTTATAGTATGTTATATAGTTGTTTATGAATAAAATCGTTTGGCATATACGGGCACGTAAGCAGATGAAGAAAATACCTAATCCATATGAATGATCCTCAAATTATTATTCAAAACGGCAAACCGGCCTTTGCTGTTATTCCTTGGGATAAGTACCAAGAATTAATTCACAATCAGACAGAAGCTGACGAATCGGAAGTTTGGTTTCCTAATGAGGTTGTTAAGGCCAATGTCAGAGGAGAGACTCTTGTCAAAGCTTGGCGAGAATATTTTAAGCTTACCCAAAAGGAATTGGGCGAAAAATCAGGAATGAAACAATCAGCTCTTGCCCGACTCGAAAATGGGAATTCCAAACCGAGAAAATCAACTTTGAAGAAAATAGCAGAAGCCTTGGGAATCGAGCTCGACCAGCTTATTGATTAGGGGAACTTTGAAAATATTTTTCTTTCCCTCCCCTATCGCCACAGGTGACAAACTCTCTGTCGTCTGACCTCTGATTTCTGATACCTGCGTCATTCCGAAACTGGAACCACGGTATTACCCCTATTCAACAACTTCCCAGCTACGTCATTCCGGACCCGATCCGGAATCCATCAACCCCACCGTTTTTCCACGGTCCGCATGGCTGATAGAATCATTGTCCTCGATGGCGGCAAAATAGCGGAAACAGGCACCCATAAAGAACTTATCGCCCTCAAGGGCATCTATGCCGACATGTACACCAAACAGGCAGC
Source organism: Desulfobulbaceae bacterium (assembly GCA_016278675.1). Lineage (GTDB taxonomy): Bacteria > Desulfobacterota > Desulfobulbia > Desulfobulbales > Desulfocapsaceae > Desulfopila_A. The sequence continues at coordinate 27,242 of JADQBJ010000054.1, forward strand.
CTGGCTCGATTCACCCAATTAACCCGGAAACATCTCTCAACTGTCATTTCGGATCCCGATCCGGAATCCAGTGCAAAAGATTTTCATCCGCTCAAACCGCAGTCTATCAGAACATAAACTACCCCTTGCAAATCCGCCCGCCGCCAACCAGTAGGTTTGGCGCTGACGAAGGAAGCCCAACGCTGTGTTCTCGGCCATCCCGATGATTTGGTTATATTCTACAAATTCTACTATATGGTTCGTTCGCTGAGGTTTTTCCGGCCTCTGCTATCTGACTTCTGATACCTGCGTCATCCAGAAACTGGAACCTCCGTGTATTCAGTTTCTTCCGTGGTTGGGCCAAGCGGTGCACCTCGAGTCCTTTGCTGGAATCGACTCCTCTGCCGGCTTTTATGTATATACTTAGGAAAATTGCTTGACATAATGTACCACAAGAGGTACACATTGAGGCATGGACAACAGTAAAATATTACCCGCCAGATTCTTTGAGACTGAAGCATCTGGGCGTATGCCGGTCAGGGAATGGCTTTTAGAACTGCCACCCGAAGACCGGAGAATTGTAGGGAATGAAATTCGAACTGCCGAGTTTGGTTGGCCTGTGGGCATGCCCCTGTGCCGATCCATCAAGGGACACAAGGGGTTGTGGGAAATCCGCGTAAACCTTACCCGGGGGACGAATAGCGAGAGTGTTTTTCTGTGCTCTCGAAGGAAACATGGTGCTTTTACACGGGTTCATCAAGAAAAGCCGAAAAACACCGGATCACGAAATTGCGGTTGCCATAAAAAGAATGAAAGGACTAAAAAAATGAATAAGGAAATTGAAAAAGGCCATGTTGGGGGTTCTTTCAGCGATTTTTTGAAAGAACAGGGCACCTATGAAGAAACAACCCAACAAGCCGTTAAGCGCGTCATTGCCCACCAGCTTGCTGCGGCCATGAAGGAAAGCGGGATCAATAAAATCGAAATGGCAAAACAGCTTAAGACAAGCCGTTCTCAGCTCGACCGTTTACTTGACCCTGAAAACGACAAAGTGACCCTTGCGGCTCTTTCACGAGCTGCAAAAGCAGTAGGGCGTACACTTCGCTTAGAACTTCAATAGGTCTAACGCACCACAGTTCCTGACGTGTTTAAAGGTTTTTACAGTGGTTGCGAGGATGTGCAGCCAAAGCAAAAATATGTGGTTCATGGTGGAGAGGAAAATTTCCCGCTGGCTTCCCTGTCGCAGCAGCTCGACAAACTCTTTTGTCGTCTGACCTCTGACTTCTGATACCTGCGTCATCCAGAAACTGGAACCAGGTATTACCCCTATTCCACAACTCCCCAGCTACGTCATTCCGGACCCGATCCGGAATCCATCAACCCCCAACTCCAAATTTTTTCAACACCCCCTAAGCCGCCCAACCTCCATATGCGAAAAGAATATGCTTCCAATTACAACAACTTCCTTTTACAAAAACCAAAGAATAAGATTTCTATAATCTCTGTATTTGTTAGAAGGCAGATTTTAAAATAGAGGATCTCTAATTCCCATTGACACCACGGCCCAACCACCACACCCAACAAAACCATCTCATCATAAACCGGGAATTCTTTCCACCCAGCACCAGCCTACTCTACGCACAAATCCCGTTTACGACACTGCGATACTGGTACCACGGAATAAACGGAATACACAGAAAAAAGAAACCAAATTTAACTTTTGCATCAAACACCCTTTGCAAATCCGCCCGCTGCCAACCAGTAGGCTGGCGCTGACGAAGGAAGCCCAGCGTTTTCCTCCCAGCCACCCCAATGATTAATATACTACGAAATTCTGGCACATCACCTGAACAAGAATGACCATTTAATACCATAATCACTTATGTTTCAAGGCCTGACCCTGCTGCCCCGTATCTGATCGTCAAGGAGGTAATGACCATACCTTTTGAAAAAGGTGCCGATGTGACGGAATCCTGGCAGCAATGCAGCCAGCCATAGATTTATTTTGGCAGAATCCTTTTCTCGTGGTAATCCTTCAGACCTAGAACCTTTGCATATTGGCGCCCCCGGATGGTTTTCCAGAGGAGAACTATCCTTCTTGGGCAGGAACTTAATCTTATCCAATACCTACAATCTATGTCAGTCAATAATTCAGAGGATGTTTTTCTAATTGATAATCACAATCTGCTTGAACTTCTGATTCTGAGATTAAGTGTGGGGTCTTGTCTGGCCTTCCGGGCAAAAGGTTCCAGCATGTGGCCACTTTTGAAGGATGGAGACAAAATTACTATATCGTCGGTCAAAACCCGCAAATTGCTAATAGGAGATGTCGTTGCATTCCGCGAAAATGAGCAAGGCAGACTAATCATTCATAGGCTTGTTGGTAGGAAGGATGGGTTGGCAATTATTAAGGGGGACAATCATATCAGGCCGGATGGTTTGTTTCCTGTAGAAAATATTATTGGAATAATATCGAATGTAAAAAGAAACGGAAAAGATGTCTCATTCGGCTTTGGACCTGAACGGTTTTTGGTAGCACTCTTAAGTAGGATGGGATTGTTGCGCCTGTTGTTTCACAGTACGAGATTATTCACTTCCCTGATATTTAAGATATTCAAACTATAATAATCAAGCGATAGTGGCGGCTCTTATAGCATCGATAACTTTTTTATCTGGATTAAAACCCAGGTTGAAACAGGGGACCGTCTGGACTGTTTCTACACAGAAATCAAGCATGAAAGACATTCCTTCCGGAACCCATTGGGGTTGCACGCAATGTTTAAATAACTCAGCAGCTGCGTAAGATCCCTTTACGCGCCTCATGTCATTCTCCTTTGCATGTTCAATAAAGAAAATACCTTCTAGCGGAACTCCGCTAGGCGAAATTGTTTCTAGTTCTCCGTGCCAAGGAGTTCCATAAATCCAGAGACGATTATTTCGTGCTCTGAGGATTATCCGCTCGTCGTTAAGTATTGTCGCCTGATCGCCCCATAGTCGGGCCATGGTTGTTTTTCCATGAGTCGAGCTGGCAGGGAAGAGGTATCCTTTTCCGTTATCACTTATGCCACTTGCATGAATCAGGAGTCCATGTCCTTTTGACAAGATAGAAACCATAAGTAGGTGGAAAAGAGGAAAAGCTAGCGGATGCAAAAAAATGCGGTTTTCAATTTCGTCATTTTTTGACAGATGATAGACATCGCCAGTACGGAAATCATCTTTAAATACAGCAATACAATAGGGATTGGTTCCAAGTGCGGAAGAATAAAGCGAGAAAATTATATTCCCCTTACTAGAATAAACTCTCCAGAAAATTCCCGAGTCAAAAATCAGATTGCTATCGGTAAGCTGAATATCTGGTAGTCCCTCGTAGTGTCCCCTGACAAATATCTCCGGACAATCTGAAGACAGGAATGTCGAATATACTTTTTCAGTATGAAGATCTTCTTCCGCTATATCGCTTTCTATACCGAAAATAAATTCGGCGATATTTATATTCATGCTCCTGAACTAGGCCTTCTGTGCGCTAGGAAGGGTTGTTTTTCTGGCAGCCCTGTTGTGGGGCGTTGCAGTTATTTACAGGATTGCCTATCGTCCCTGAAGCGGGCTGGTTTCCCGTCTTACATGTTACGAATACGGCTTCCTCTACTAACAGTTCCACTTTCTCGATTGCGGGCTTGCGATAAAATTTCCTGACTATGTTTCCATTACCCATGTTGTCCTCCCTATAAGCATAAAGATTCTTTCCGTAGATGCGCAATTTCACACAAATATTCGACTTTTTTTTCGGGGTCTCCGGTTTCCAAATACGCCATGCCCGGACATTGACCACATATAGAAATCAGATCGCAGGTCTTGCAGGGCGTCTCGCGAATCCACTTCTGTGCTCTAACTTTTGTCATAAAATCATTCCAGCCTTGATGAAATGAAGCTACGCGAAGATCGTAATAAGGAACTCTTGCCATCATACAAACACTCAAATGTCCATGTGAATCGATATGAAAAGTCCTGGCACCTGCACCGCATTGATAAAGGTAATCGGGGTCCTGCGGCGCTCCTTTGAAATTCTTGGAAAATCTATGCCAATTTTGCATTCTTTCTTTATCTGCCTGATCCATTGCCACAACGTCAGTGGCAGGTATCCTGTAATCAGCAGGTTTGGGATTTCCATCAAGACAGAGATTTAAGATTGGATCGAATCTGAAATCAACCTGGTGTTTTTCAGCATATTCCTTAATCCCTGATATTTCATGCCGGTTAACTGTGGTCACTACCGTTTTTAAAGTTAAAGATATTTTACGCTCCAGCAGTAATTCGATTCCTCTAATACAATTTGCAAAGCTACCTGGGACTCCCGTGAACTTTTCATAAGTCTCCTGTGTGCAACCATAAAGACTAATTTCGACTACGAAAGGAGGCCATTCCGCAAGATAATCTGCTATCCTGGGAGTGATAAGGGTTCCGTTTGAAAAGAGGGTAATTATAAAACCTTTTTTCTTTGCGTATGTGTAAATATCAAGGAAGTCCGGACGGATGAATGGCTCGCCACCCGTCAGCAATAGCCATAAACATCCTTCATCAGCTATCTCATCAAGTATCCGGGTCGTTTCGGCAAGATTCAATTCACTTTCTTTCGGGGCACCTGAAACTGGATTAATGTAACAATGGGAACAGTGCAGGTTGCAGCGAGATGTGACTTCTATACTGCCATTATATGGAAACCTCTTGTCCCCAATGGATTCAGCCACTCTTTGGCCGAAATCACCGTATTTTATGACGGGAACATGAGGACATTCCATCTCATGCCACCTCGACAGCACCCAAATTCTTGAGCACCTCAATAAATTCGACAATGTCAGATTCGGCGTCGGACTTGTCAACTTCAAATTCCTGGACAAGCAAGTCTCTTATCTCGCTAAGCGTCGCAGCTGTATCAAGCAAATCCCAAATACGAGCGGCCGTATCATTGAAAGTATAGATGCTGCTTACTTCATCGGCTTTTTGATTTATCGGCACTAATATATACTCATCGGCGATTTTTCGCGAAATAAAGGAAGGATTTTTTTTGAAATGTTTAATTGAGTGTATATTCATCTCATTCTTTCTATGGAGAGCATATTATAAGTTGATTGTTCTGATCATACCATTCTGGGTCTAACTATCGTCTGGCAGCCAGGACAAACGTCTTTTGCGGCGAAATACGGCTTAAAATCATAGAGTATGTCAATAGTCTGATCCTTAATAAAAATTGTCTATAAAATATCTTAATATCGTTGCATTTGCGAGTTAATTCTGCTGGCTTGGATCTTGCCAGCAATTTTTAATTCTTTTTTTCTGTAAAAGCTGGCTTGGAGTACATAGACATCTCTATAACAGTTTCAATATACTCGAAGGGAATAAGCTAAGTCTCTTTTTTCCTTGAGGTGCAACGCAGAGGGCCACACTTTAACGGTGCTACTATGTTTTAACTATGTTTTAATTATGATTATTGAAGCTTTCTTCACTGCTGAACTTCACTCATTGCATTGAGCTGTTACAGCTCATATCACAATCGGCAGTGACGTTAACCCTCTACCGTCATTCCGGTACCGGATCAAGTCCGGCATGACGGATCCGGAATCCCACCAAAAAAATCGCACAACCAACTCCTTAACAACTAACCACCAAAAATTAAAACAAAAAACCAATTTTTCTATTTACTCCATAATAAGGATAGTGTTTAATGCCCCAGGCTCAGGGATTGGTTAGTGAATAAGATGTTTACGCAGTATCAGTAATGTCACTTTGATACGTCTGCAGAACTTAATGAAGGATATTTCATTTCATGAATCCACCTTCCTTCTTTATTCTCACCAATGTTTTTTCTTAATTAAATAGATACCGGTTTTTCCACCTCATTACTGTGGAATTAATCCACCTTTCTATGTGGAATACAAATTAGATCTTTAAGATCCGCGCTAATGTCAAAACCAATTATAGGCATTGTAGGCCTGGGCTATGTAGGCCTCCCCCTTGCAGTAACCTTCGCCCAAAAATATACAACCATCGGCTTCGATATCAAAGCCGAGGCCATAGAGAACTACAGGCAGGGCATCGACCACAACAACGAAGTGGATGCAGGGGGATTTAAGGCCGCTCGGCACATCACCTATACCGCAGAAGCCAAAGATCTGCAGGAAGCGGATTTTATAATCATTGCTGTCCCAACCCCAATCGATGCCGCCAACCAGCCTGATCTGACCCCGCTGATCAGCGCCTCAAAAATTGCCGGAGCAATCCTGAAAAAAGGTGCAACCGTCATCTATGAGTCCACCGTCTTTCCAGGCGCCACCGAAGATATCTGTGTCCCGATTCTCGAAGAAATGTCAGGGCGCAAATGGAAACAGGACTTTTTCGTCGGTTACTCTCCGGAACGTATCAACCCCGGTGACAAAGAACATACTCTGACCACCATCACCAAAGTAGTTTCCGGCGATACCCAGGAAACACTGGAGAAAGTCTCCCGCCTCTACAACTCCATAGTTCGGGCAGGTGTCTTTGAAGCAGCTTCAATCAAAGAAGCGGAAGCCGCAAAAGTTATCGAAAACACCCAGCGCGATCTCAACATCGCCCTGGTCAACGAACTCGCCATTATCTTCGACAAACTGGGCATAGATACCAAAAACGTTCTCGATGCTGCAGGCTCAAAATGGAACTTCCTGCCCTTCAGGCCCGGCCTGGTCGGCGGCCATTGCATCGGTGTTGATCCATACTACCTCACCTGGAAGGCGGAATCCGTCGGCTACAATCCCCAGGTTATTCTCTCCGGCCGCAGAATCAATGACAATATGGGTAAATTCATCGCTGAGAAAACAGTGAAGATGATGCTTAAAGGGGGAGTCGAAGTAAAAAACACCAAAGTGGGGATTTTGGGCCTCACCTTTAAAGAAAACTGCCCCGATCTGCGCAACTCGAAAGTCATTGATATTATAGATGAGTTAAATTCTTACGGTGTGCAGACTATAGTACATGATCCGCTGGTCTCTTCACAACAGGCATTTACGTATGCAAATATAGAGCTTTCAGATTTTCAGGACTTCCATGATTTGGGAGCGCTTATTATCGCAGTTCCTCATAAGCAGTTTACGGGGTTGACTATAAAAGACTTCCTCCAGACACTAAAACCTAATGGCTGCATCATCGATGTAAAATCAATGCTTGATCTGAAAGAGATGAAAAAATATGAATGCAATTTTTGGCGATTGTAAAACTATGATGACTGACATAAATTCAATCCGAACTTTTCGAAACCCGGTAGGAAAAACACAGGCACTTAAATAACATTTCGTGAACAGGAGGCAAAAAAGGCTTAGTAGAGTGGCAAAGAGGTCTTCGCTGATTTAGATTAGAAAATGAATTGATAAGCATTTGATATTTAAGTAACATTTATAAAATGATATTTAAGATTTGGATTCTCACAATCAGTTAAGGAAAGGGAACCATATGGCGAACCAACAAGTATTATGGCGAAGTTAGGCAGGGAGGTTTAAACCTCCCTGCCAATAAAAGTTTTACCTATTGACAACGGTGTCTTGTCGAAGTCCTTGTCTAGATCTTCAATAAGTAGAAGGGTAAAAGTAATGAAAAAAGTGCTCTCTGTCTTTGGTACTCGTCCAGAAGCTATAAAAATGGCACCTGTTATCAAAACCCTTACTAAACAAACAGAGATATTCGACAGCAGGGTTTGCGTTACTGCTCAACATCGGGAAATGCTCGACCAAGTGCTAAATCTATTCGAAATCGTTCCCGACTATGATCTCGATATTATGAGACCAGGGCAGAACCTCACTGACGTGACTTGTAAAGTTCTTCAAGGGTTAGCACACGTGTTTTATGATTTTCGCCCAGACGTGGTTCTTGTGCATGGTGATACTACAACCACTATGGCTGCGAGTCTCGCTGCCTATTATCAAAAAATTGATGTCGGCCACGTAGAAGCTGGTCTACGCACGGGAAACATTTATTCACCTTGGCCAGAAGAAATGAACCGTCGAGTAACAGGTTCTATTACTAAATATCACTTTGCCCCCACTGAACGTTCAAGACAAAATCTACTCAAATGCGGTGTTAATGAGAATGCCATTTTCGTCACGGGAAATACTGTGATTGATTCCCTTTTGAAAGTAGTGAATACCATTCGCACTGATTCAACTCTCTTACAGCGATTGAAAAAGGAATTCTCTTATCTTGATGAAAAAAAGAAACTTATACTTGTCACAGGACACCGCAGGGAAAATTTTGGCGAAGGCTTTAAAAATATTTGCCAAGCCATTTCGTCTATTTGCAAGGAATATCCAGATGTTGAGGTCTGCTACCCAGTGCATCTTAATCCAAACGTTCAGGAACCGGTGAAGAGAATTCTTAGAGGTATGTCACAGATACACCTCATTGAACCATTAGGTTATCTGCCGTTCATATACCTCATGGAGCGATCATATCTGATTATTACTGATTCTGGTGGAGTTCAAGAAGAAGCGCCTTCTTTAGGGAAGCCGGTCCTTCTGATGCGAGACACTACGGAAAGGCCAGAGGCAATTGATGCAGGTACAGTCAAACTAGTGGGCACTGATGCGTCTAACATATTGGCGGAGGCTGAAAAGTTACTTAATGATGAAGCTGTCTATATGGCTATGAGCCTGGCTCATAACCCGTATGGTGATGGCAAAGCGGCTGAGAGAATTACAGAGGTGCTGAAATTATGATTTCTTGACTGATGGTACCAGGTGTTCTTACTAAATGCTAAATAGCAATCTGCGATATTTTATCTATGGTATATGGTCTCGTACTCTTCTTCCTTACTGGGACAAGATAGAGTCTTCTCGGCTTGGCACACGTATGGTCCATGGGGTGCTTTGGTCAATTGGTGGAGCTATTATTTCTCGTGGGCTGATGTTGATCGCTTCAATTATGGTTGCCCGTCTGCTGGGTATACAGGTATACGGCGAGTTCGGGATGATCCGCAGTTCGGTGAACATGTTCCTTGTCTTTGCAGGATTTGGCCTTGGGATGACTGCTACGAAGCATGTGGCAGAGTATCGAGTGGTTGATCCACTGCGCGCTGGGCGAATAATTTCACTTTCTGAGCTATTTGCGGTTGGCACTGGTACGCTGGTGGCCGTGAGCCTATATATTTTCGCGCCCTGGGTGGCCACTTACACTATAAATGCACCGCATCTGGCTGAAGAACTCCGGATTGGAGCATTTATTTTAGTGATAAGCGCAATGAATGGAGCCCAGACAGGTGCGTTGGCCGGTTTCGAAGCGTTCAAGGCCATTGCTAAGATAAATGTAGCAGTTGGACTACTGTCCTTTCCTCTGCTGGTCTGTGGAACCTATTGGGGAGGGCTTCGTGGTGCTGTTTGGGCGCTTAGTGCAAATATGTTGCTTAATCTATTGCTGAATCATTTGATGTTAAGGCACGAGGCCAAGCGTTGGAAGGTTCCGCTATCCTATAATGAATGTTTAAAGGAATGGCCTGTCCTTTGGCGGTTCAGTATTCCCGCAGCATTAAGTGGCATTTTAGTTAGTCCGGTTCTATGGACAAGCAATGCCATGTTAGTCAATCAACCAGATGGCTATAGCCAAATGGGGTTATTTGATGCGGCTAATCAATGGAGAATGGCAATCCTGTTTTTTCCTGGTGTTGTTGGAAAAATTGTTTTGCCCATACTAGCTAATCTCGGTGGTGCGGGAAATATATTAAGGTATCGTAAGGCCCTTAAATATAATGCCGTAATCAATTGCAGTGGGGCCATCGCTGTCGCAGTACCAGTGATTTTACTAGCACAACCTATTATGCGGAGTTACGGTGAAAATTTTGAAGGAGGTATTACTGCTCTAATTTTGCTGGCATTAAGCACTATCTTAGTTGCATTGAACAATGTGGTTGGACAGGCAATTGCCAGTAAGGGCCGGATGTGGATTGGTTTTTCCTTTAATCTATTGTGGGCTATCGTTTACTTGATTTTGAGTTTTTATTTTATAATCAACGGGTACGGTGTTACTGGTTTAGCATTAGCAAATCTTCTTGCGTACTTTGCACATAGTATATGGCAGACTGTCTATGTATATAAGGTATTGCTAACAAAAGTACGCTAAAGACATATTCATTATTAGTCGTTGAATGATGTTATTAAAGAATCTAATAGCATTTAATTTTTTACTGCCGCATGTGTGGAGATAGCTAATGGGAATAGCGATAGCTTACGCATTCATCTTGCTAACGCAATCCACGTTCACTATCTGGGATTTTTTGAAAATACCGATAATGGGTACCGGCACAATTGAAGCTTCTGATTTTTGTCTTCTGTATATATTAATAACATATTATTTTTTCCGTGGTGGAATTAAACTGCTTGATAAATTGGATCTGGCAATTGTCCTGGTGGCTTTATGGATATTTGTTTCGTTCTTATTTAATTTTTTAGCAGGCGAAACAACAATAGCCCTCTTTCTTCGGAAGCCTTTGAGATTGGCACTATTCTGGTTGTGTTTTCCAGCTATTCGTAGACTAGATGCAAAAACCAGTAAATATTTAATGATTAGTGCTCTCTTTATGGCTACATTCACGATGCTAATCCATGTATTCATGCAGTTAGGTCAAAACAGAGAATTAATATCAGCTATGTATTATTCTATTAGTTCTGATGATTTCACTTATCAAAGATATCAGTTTTTCCATAGTCCATACATAAGATTGACCCCAAGTGGACAGTTACTATCTGGTGCCATGTTCGCCTCAATAATCATGATATTTTTTATCAAGGTAAGTAACAAAATTAAATATTATTCTTTAGCAATCGCTGCAGTATTAGGACTCGGTCTGGTTGTAAATATAACGAGATCTACATTAATTGGAGTAGCCGTAATTGCGCCATTTCTGGCTATCTTAAATCTAAGAAAAAAGAATATGAAGATGTTAGTAAAATCTTTTTTTCTTTTCCTTGGTATTTTATTATTTTTATCTTCAGTAGCGATATTTATCCCTGATATAAAAGAAAGATATTTTGATAGGTTTTCACGTATCGATGATACTCTGAACGTCAGTGATTTAAACCCAAGGATCTCTGATAATAAAACAGCAGTTGAAAATATTGTTAGAAGTCCTTTCTTTGGAAATGGGTTTCCAGCATTGCGAAAATATGTGACAAATACTGGCGGAGATGTTCATGGATATTTAATGATAGGTGTGCACGGTGGGATTCCTTTATTTTTCTTTTTCGGAAATTTTGTAGCAAGGGTCTGGATAAATCGATTTAGCCGTGTAGATCACTATCAGGCTTTAGCGTTAGTTGGTTTTTGTTACATTTTAATAATGTGGGGTCTGGTAGTTCCGGGGGCAAATGGGCCACATACATTAAGAGAACTAGCCCCTTTCTTGTTGTTTTCGTCGGTATTATGCAGGAAAAGAAAAAAGGTTAAAAAAATATATCATGGCTCACAAGGTACTTCTAATAACCCCTTCCTGTTATCCCACAACAGGATCTGAAGCAATTGTTAATGCAAAACTAGTTTTTGCGATGATAGAAAAGAATTGGCATGTAGATGTCATCACTTCCGATTCAGCAGGTTACGGCTATCCTGCAGGTGAAGCATCCTTCTGGAATGAAGTTCAGCAGGTCTCTAGAATTATAAGCGCAAAAAGTGGTTGGAATTTCAGACATCTACTCGAGCACATGAGAGGCTGCTTTAGAACATCTCATTCCGTAAGAGGACTCGCATGGTCTGGCAATGCATATCCTACTGCTGATAAATTGTGTAGAAACAACTCATATAATGCAATCCTTTCAAGGACTGTTCCTCAAAGTCATTTATTGGCCATGAAACTTTCAATTAAATATAAAGTTCCTTGGATTGCTAATTGGAATGATCCTTTTCCGAGAAATAAGTTCCCACCTCCTTATGGAGAAGGAAAAGATGCAAGGCTTTCGGCGGAAATGTCACGTTTTTTTAAGAATATATGCCGTTATGCACATTGGCACACTTTTCCGTGCCAACGTTTACTTGATTACATCAATAGCTACTTTCCAGATAATGTGAAAAATAGAAGTTCTGTAGTCCCTCATATAGCATTATGTGATACCGCTTACAATCGATTGCCAAAAATCAAGAGGGATAATCCCAACATTTTCAAGATATGTCATTCAGGACATTTAGACAGAAATAGAGATCCTTCAGTGTTTTTCGCTGGCCTGAAATTATTTCTATCTTCTTTGCAGGTGCGAAGAGATATCATTATCACTTTTATTGGGGAAAGAACTACTTATATCGAAAAAAAGATTTGCCAATTTGGTTTAGAGCGAGTAATTAACCTTGTACCGTCGCAGAATTACTACGATAGCCTTTCGTTTTTATCATGTTATGACCTTGCCTTGATCATTGAAGCACCTTGTGAAGAAGGTGTTTTTTTGCCATCAAAAACAGTGGACTATCTCCAACTTGGTCTACCTATTCTCGCTGTTTCACCTGAAATTGGCACCTTAAAGGACTTCATTCAAAAAAATCATTGTGGCTGGATAGCACATAATGCTTCGGCTGAATCAGTATGTCAAAGTTTGACTAAAGCTTACACTGACTGGAGTAATCAAGAATTTTCTCAAATGGAATTGGAACACTCCTTAGCAGGCTTTCGACCAGAAGCAGTGTTGCAGAAATACCGCAGTATCATAGGTAAATTTTAACTAAAGAATATCATTTTGAATAGTATCAATCTAGTTGTTGTGGGAACCTTCCCTTTTCCTTATGGGATGGCAAGCACTAAGCGTGTGCAACATGTCATAGATGGGTTGAATAATTATCAAGACTTTAATATTCGAGTAATTATTCTTCGGCAATCCAGTGCATCAAACAAACCGATTGGTGTCTTTAGAGGAACACCCTATGAAACAGCCATGACTGATTTGATCCGGCTGAAATTTGTCTTTCTCGCGCCTCTTTTCCTGTTAAAAGCAAAATCTGCTATCCGTAGAGCACTAGCCCTCGAATCAAGTAATATTTTATATGTTTATGGTCCACCTACATTTGACAATGTGATGGTAATCCGATATGCACAAAGGCTAGGTTTTAAGATCATTTTTGATATTGTAGAAGATGATGAGACCGGCTCAAGAATTTCTTCGTCATTCTACCATCGAATAAAAAATTTCTATACCCGTAGGATGGTTCGTCAACTTCCCAAGCTTGCTAATGGCTTGATTGTAATTAGTTCACACCTAAAAAAGAAGCTATCAAATGTGGCAGGAACTAGGCCCATCCCCATACACCTTCATCCCATAACTATTGATTTTTCAAATTTTAAAACACCACCTGTTAAAATAGACGGTGATGGGGAAATTTCTTTATTCTATGCAGGAAGTTTTGGTGTAAAGGATGGTGTGAATAATTTGCTTGATGCCTTCGAAACACTGGCGGCACGTTACCCTTTTCTTCGTCTGATTATGACGGGCAGGGGGAGCAAAGAAGTAATGAAGCCTATACTGAACAGGATTGCTGATTCTCCCTATTCTGCGAGGATAGTTTATAAGGGCTATTTAGATGATGCTTCCTATTATTCAATTCTGCAGCAAGTTGATATACCCTGCATGACACGTATTGACCTAGCTTATGCTCATGCTGGTTTTCCATTCAAGCTAGGAGAATTTTTAGCTACGGGAAAGCCGGTTATAGCATCTCGTGTTTCTGACGTTGAATATTATCTGATTGATAAACATAATGCTTTGCTTGTTAGGCCGGGCATTACTGACGACATTGTTCAAGCTGTAGAATATATAATACAAAATCCAGGTGAGTCTAATAATATTGGCAAGTGTGGAAAAGAATGTGCAAAAAGATCTTTTGATCTTTGTTCACAAGCGTTTGCATTACGGTCTTTCCTTTTAGCGCGGGTGAATATTGAGAATGAGCATATCCCAAATGAATGAGCTAAGAAAGCAAAAGATAAATTATAATGTACGACTAACCAAGCCACTCGAAGTGCCGAGTAATTAATGATGGAAAATGATAATGTGTTGAAACCAAAGCCTGTATTGTTGCTTACGGGAGGAGACCCTTGGGGTGATCCGACCGGAGGTCAGACAACATTTGCCAAACATCTATTAACTGTATTTGGCCCTAGGTTGGCTGTGTGCAGCCATTGCGATGATGAGTCAATTCCTGTGTGTAAATGGGTTCATCGAACGAGTGCAGATACTCAAATCTGGTTTTTCAATCGTGGACCAATCAAGGGAAGAAAAGACAGGAAATCACTGATCCCAGCACGTGTCTTAGCTTACTACAAAGCGAGGAAATACATGCCAAAAATAAGGCAAATGGATTTCTGTGGTGTTCTTATTGACTCGCCTGAAATACTCTTTGCGGCATCCAGTTACAATTGGGAAAGTATATGCTACAGATTTGCAGGTGTAAATAACCCTGTAGCTAATTCTCGCTACCCATGGGCAAGGATTTTAGGCGAGCCTTTCGAAAAATACCATATTCGTATCCTGAGTCGAATGAATCCCAATACGATGATTGCAGCAGCAGATCAAAAAGCTATTGAAGAATTTCTTACTCGTACTGGCAATGTACTTGATAGGACGCGTTTTCATATGTTTCCTACTCGTGTCAACACTCATATTTTTTATCCAATTGAAAGAAATACAGCCCGAAATTTTTTGAGACTTCCGTTAGACAGGAAGATTCTTGTTGCAACAGGGCGCTTGTGTTGGATAAAGGGGTGGGCGTTTTTGCTTAAAGCGTTAGTTCACATAAAAGAAAATCATCCCGATGTTCTTTTAGTTTTCGTAGGTGATGGAGAAGATCGAGGTGGGATTGAACAAAGTGTGCAGAATATGGACCTGTCAAAAAACGTATTGATCACAGGGTTTGTTTCTCAATCGGATGTGATGCGATATATGAATGCGGCAGATGTCTGCCTGGTTGGCTCTCACCGTGAAGGATGGTCATTAGCCATGTGTGAAATGCTTGCTTGTGGGAAGCCAGTTGTTTCAACAGACGTTAGCGGAGCAAGTGATATGATATGCGATGGCATGAATGGTTATGTTGTGAAAAACAGAGATCCTCAAAGTTTTTCAGAAGCAATTTGTAAGGCCTTTAAGTTATTTGAGGCTAAGGCTTATTCTTTGCAGAAAGCAAAAATATATTCGATTGAAAACCTTGCAAAAGACCTTGCCTCACTTTGGTCACCTATAAGAAACCAAGAAACATACAACTGATACAAATTCCCACATTAATGTTTTTGTTAAGTATCTACTAATTCTGTATTTTGACGTATTTCATGAGAATATTACTAGCGCATAACTATACAAAAGGATTTGCTACCGGCGGAGAAGGGCATGTGTTTGAGGATGAAGTGCAAATGCTCAGGCAACATGGACATGATGTCGCAACGCTCTATTGTTCAAACTCCGAGGCTACAGAAGCGTCATTGTGGGGAAAAGCCAAGTACTTTTGGTATGCTCCATGGTCACCTATTGGCTATGGACGAATGGCAAAGGCAATTGAAGAATTCAAACCAGATGTGGTGCATGTCCATAATTTCTTTCTTGTTTTTTCTCCTTATGTTTTTAAGGCAGCCTATGACATGCAAGTCCCGGTGGTTGTGACATTGCATAATTATCGAATGGCATCTCCATGTTCACAGTTGCTGCGTAATAACAAGATATGTGAAAAATGTGTTGGCAAGAACCCATGGCGATTACTTTTGTATCGTTGCTATAAGGATAGTTTTTTGGCTTCATTTTTGCGATATAGGATCTACTACCTCTCAAGAAAACGCTATGGCTGGGGTAAATATATTAGTGTATTTATTGCGTTGACAGATTTCGGGAGAGCAAAACTCATTCAAAGTGGCTTGCCAAAGGAAAGGGTTATGGTAATCTCAAATTCTGTTCCAGAGTTTTCTAATAAGAAAAATGACAGAGCAGGTAAAGGTGCGTTATTTATAGGGACATTGTCTCGGGATAAAGGGGTCACCCAGTTAGTAGAGGCATGGAAGGAAATCGATTACCCATTGACGATCGTTGGCACTGGAGCTCTATTATCAGAACTACAAAGAATTGCTCCCTCGCAAGTTAGTTTTGTAGGAAAGCAGTCAAGAGAGAAGGTTGCTGAATATTTGGCTGATTGTGCTTTTCTTGTAATGCCATCAATTTGGTATGAGGGGCTTCCCCTTGTGTTACTAGAAGCAATGGCCATGCGACGAGCAATAGTGGCAACTGGGCATGGCGCAATGGCTTCTGTTGTTGATGACGGTGTAACAGGGCTCCACTTTATTCCTGAGGATTTAAATAGCCTAAAGGAAAAAATTAATGAGATGATTACAAGACCTTTGAAAACAAAGGAACTTGGAGAGAACGGTTATCGAAAGTATCTGAAATTATACCACCCAGAGGAGCATTATCAAAAGCTAATAGAAGTTTATACAAAATCTATTAATGAGCTAAAGTCCATATGATTATCCTTTTCCGAAAAGTAATGTGTGGTATAGCAAATGCACTCAGGTATTTTAAGATTTTACATTTAAAAACTGGCGGAGTAAAAGTCGGAAACAATACGATGATCAGCCTTGGGGCAAAGATAGACACCCACAAAGGAAAGATTGTTATAGGTGACAACTGCTTAATAACCCATGGCGCTAAAATACTCTCACACGATGGAGCTTTAAGACTGATAAGCCCAGGTGCAGAACGCGGAGGTAGTGTGGCCATAGGAAATAACGTCTTTGTTGGAGTAAATGCAATTATCCTTAAAGATGTAACTGTTGGAGACAATAGTGTTATTGCTGCTGGTGCAGTAGTGGTGAAGGATGTTCCTACAGGTGTTGTTGTTGCCGGTAATCCTGCAAAAGTCATACGGATTCTAAAAGGTCCATTCCCTATCTTAAATAGCCCTGGTTAATCAAAGCCTATGCAACAACTAGCCCAAAGACTAAAAAACGGCATCATGCAAAGCATTGAAGTCCCTTGGCCTTCCTTGAACCAAGGCTCCATTCTGTTGCGCAACCACTATTCACTCATTAGCGCCGGAACAGAATCAAGCACAGTTAGAACAGCCAGAAAAGGATTGATCGGCAAGGCAAAGGAGCGGCCACAACAGGTCAAACAGGTAATCGATGTTTTGAAAAGCCAGGGTCCTGTGCAAACATATCGAGCCGTAATGAAAAAACTGGATGCACTTTCTCCACTGGGGTATTCCTGTGTCGGCGAAGTGATCGAAGTTGCCCCTGATGTTACTCAGCTTCACGTAGGGGATTTTGTGGCCTGTGGTGGCTTATCAGCCTGTCATGCAGAAGTGGTTGCAGTGCCGGTTAATCTTTGTGTAAAAATAGACCCGAATGAAAAGATAGGGCAAGACAGACATCTGAAAATGGCGGCCTACAACACCCTAGGCGCCATTGCCATGCAAGGGGTACGTCAGGCAGATATGCGCTTGGGCGAGAGCTGTGCTGTTATCGGGCTCGGGTTGTTAGGTCAGCTGACCTGCTCTTTATTGCAAGCTTCAGGAATTAGAGTTGTGGGGCTAGATGTCGATAACTCCGCTGTTACCACTTCTCGCGAGCATTGCGCCGATGTCGCATATCTGATGGGGGAGTCGGGGGTTGCCGGCAATATTGATGATCTTACCTCTGGCCTAGGGTGTGACTGTGTAATAATTACTGCAGGATCAAGCAGTCTTGGCCCCATTAATTTCGCAGGAGAAATAGCACGGAAAAGAGGGCGTATCGTGGTTGTCGGTGCGGTGCCGACGGGGTTCGATAGAGATCCTTATTTTTACCGCAAAGAACTAGAGCTGAGGATGTCGTGTTCCTATGGTCCGGGCAGGTATGACATCAATTACGAAGAGAAAGGCATAGATTATCCTCCTGCTTATGTTCGCTGGACGGAAAATCGTAATATGCAGGCCTTCCAGGAGTTGATACGGACAGGCCGTGTCGACCTCGAGTATCTTACGACACATGAATTTAAACTGGATGATGCTCCGAAAGCTTATGATATGATTGTTCAGCGCAGTGAGCCTTTCGCCGGTATTCTTATAAAATATGATGTGGAAAAGGTACTGGAGCGGAAGCGTGTTGAGGTTGGAACACGAAAAACAACGGGCAAAGTCAATTATGCTTTTATCGGTGCGGGCAGCTATGCTCAGGGGAGTCTGTTGCCTAATTTATCAAAGAATAAAGCGGATGTTGTGGCCAAAGGGGTGATGACCTCCTCGGGTACAAGCTCCAAATCCGTCGCCGAGAAATTCGGTTTTGAATTCTGTACTTCGGAGAAGGTGGATATCATAAGCAATGATGAAATTAACACTCTTTTTATTTCGACCCGGCATAATACCCATGCGGAATATGTTTTGGATGGTCTGCAGACCGATAAGAACATATTTGTCGAAAAACCTTTATGTCTGCACCCGGCTGAATTGGCGGAGATAATGGAGAGCTATGGGTCCAAAGTAGAAAACAGTTTTGTTCCTCTGTTAATGGTGGGATACAACAGGCGATTTGCTCCTCTGGTTGCTGTGTTGAAGGCTAAACTGAGCGAAAGTCCTGTCTCTATGGTGTACAGGATAAACGCTGGTGCTATTGCAGCAGATAGCTGGATTCAGGACAAGGAAATAGGTGGTGGACGGATTGTTGGTGAAGTATGCCACTTTATAGACTTTATGGTGTATATTTCAGGGTCTGTGCCGCAAAGAGTTTATGCCTCTGCTTTGCCGGATCCCCTGCATCTCCATGATACGGTTTCCGTAAATATAGAATTTGAGAATGGCTCAATCGGAACCATTGCCTATTATGCCAATGGTTCAAAGGCTCTTTGTAAGGAATATATTGAGGTTTATCAGAGTGGTTTAACAGCGATAGTTAAAGATTTTAAAGAGCTTGAAATTTACGGAAACGGAAAGCCACTCAGAAAGAAACTGGTGGGCCAGGATAAGGGGCAGAAAAACATGCTTTCTGCTTTTTTAGACTCTATTATTACGGGTGGAGCTGCTCCTATCAGCGCAGAGGAGATTTTCAGTGTGGCTCAGGCTACTTTTGCGGTTCTCCAGTCTGTTCAGGAAAAGGGGCCTGTCAAAATTGTTTAAGTCTATCACGAAGTATTCTCCGCATGATAATTGCATATTTAGCCTGTAATGGTTGCTTCTGTTAACCTTAGACGATTACGTTTTTTATTCTACAGGTTTCGACGAGCGTCATTTGCTGAGATTGTTCATAGAGCCAGGGAAAGGAAGTTACTTCACCGGTTGAAGAAAGATCCTGATCTTTATAGATCTGATCTTCCGTCTGGTTTTTTTCAAAGAGCTTTGCCTCAATTCATCAAATTTCCCGAAGTAGCGGGGTTCGTTAGCCCTGATACCCTTTCCCGCTTACTTGAAGGAAATGTTGTAACTCTCAATCAGGGGAGTGAAGCCGTAGGATCTTTTGAAAGGAAATGGAAAAGCCAATTTTTTTTTAAAGTTAATCAGGGTGAAGGAGATCCTGATACTCGTGCGGTCTGGGAGCCTGCTCGGCTGCAGCATCTGATGCTGCTTATGCAGTATTTGGATAATGGTTGCACTACTGCAGATTATGATGCGGTGGCGCAATATGTGCGGAGTAAGTTGCTGGAGTGGCTGGATGACAACCCGTTTCCCTGCGGCCCTCATTATATGTCGGTGATGGAATGTGGTTTGCGGATCCCCGTTTTTCTCCGGGCTTTGCTTGTGCTGGAACCATTTGAAGATGAAAAGGTTTGTTTGGCAATTTTCCAACATGGTTGGCTGATAAGAAACCGTCTTTCCCTGTACTCATCCCTGGGAAACCATACTGTGGCTGAGTGTGTCGGTTTAATTATGGCTGGTGCTTTGTTTAGGGAATACGATTTATGCAGGGAGTGGCTTTTAACCGGTATTAGACTATTGGAGCAGGAGTGTTGCCACCAGATTTTGGCTGATGGCGGGCCTGCGGAACAATCATTTTCCTATCACCGATTCGTCCTTGATCTTTATTGGCTGGCCATTGATTTCCTTACGAAAAATAAGTTGTATGATTGTCGGGCTATGAACCAGCGAGTGGAAGAGGGTGAAAAAATTTTACATTCTATCCAACTTGATGATGAACTGATGCCGAATGTCGGTGACAGTGACGATGGTTTTGCTATAGCACCTGGTTTGAGTCCGCAGAAGGATATTGGAGACTTATCTCCTGTGGAGGGTTTAGCTTCATTTCCCGAAAGCGGCTATACTCTTTTCAGGAATAACAATGGCTTGCGAATTCTTTTCGACCATGGGTCATTAGGCATGGAGCCATTGAACAACCACGGCCATGCTGATGCACTTTCTGTTTTGCTCTCAGCCAGGGATAAAGACTTTCTTATTGATCCGGGCACATTTCAGTATAATGGCGATCCTGAATTGCGCCGTTATTTTAAAGGCACCAGTGCTCATAATACCATCTGTATTGATGGGCTGGATCAGGCAAAACAGCTGACCGGCTTTATCTGGGAACGCTCCTATGTCTGTCACGGCACCTGTGAAAGAATTGAAGGTGGTTGTCGGATGGAGGGGTGGCACGATGGTTACAGGAAACAGAATGTTCCTGTGACGCATTATAGGACGGTATTGTGTAAAACAGATGGTGAGGTGCTGATTGAAGATGGATTTGAAGGGAAGGGGGAGCATGAGTATGCATTGCATTTCCACCTTCATCCGGATGTTGTTGTTGAAAGAAGGAATGGTGGGCTGTATCTGCAGAGCGGCGATATTTGTTTGAAAATGGAATTTGATTCCGCATTCACTTTACTGTATGGCCAGAGAAAGCCTTTGGCGGGGTGGTATTCGCCGGCTTATGGAAAGATGATTGCTACTACTACCATTCGGGCAGTGAAGCATGGGGTGCCTGGTGATGTGCGTTTTGCTACTCGGATTGGGGTTATAATGGGAATGGATTCCGGATCGAGTCCGGAATGACGGTAAGGGTGATTTTCGAGTTTTGGGATCGTTTCAGAAGGTCACAAAAAGCTATTTTTTATAATCCAATATGAGATATCCTATATTAAATATCTGGACCGATGCGGTCTCGCTGGAAGAAGCTTTGACAAAGGTTACTGAATTTGTCGAGCAAGGTGAAAGGCCGCACACCATTTTCGCCACCAATCCGGAAAAGAATTTTTCCGTGCCTGCCGATCCCTTTTTGCTGAAGTGTTTTCAACAGGCTGATCTTCTTTTACCCGATGGGATTGGAATGGTGCTTGGCGCCAGGATTCTTCATGGGGCAAAGTTAGCGCGGGTGCCGGGCTGCGAATTTATGCAGGAGATCTGCGCCCTGTCGGCCAGGCGAGGGTATAAGGTTTTTATTTATGGCGCTAAAGAAGAAGTCAGCAGGGCAGCAGTTGATATATTGCGGCAGCGATTGCCGGGCCTGCAGATAGTTGGGCGCTGCAATGGCTATTGGCCGGAAGAGAAGATGGATGAGTTGGTGGATAAAATTCATGGATCAGGAGCGGAGATACTTTTTCTGGCCCTTGGCTCACCTAAGCAGGAGAGATGGTTTGCCGAGCATCGGGAAAAACTTGAAAACATTCGGGTTTGCCAGGGGATTGGCGGCACCCTTGATGTTATTGCCGGTAATGTGAAACGGGCTCCGGTTGTATTTTGTAAATTGGGTTTGGAGTGGCTGTATCGGCTTCTTGCCGAGCCGAAACGATGGCGTAGGCAGCTGGTTTTGCCGGTTTTTGCCTGGCTGGTGTTAATGGCGAAGGTTAGATTGGTTGTGAATGGCCGCCGCTGAGAAAGAAATTTACCTTCAGAAAATCAGCCATAGTGGCAAGGCTTTAGAATAGAAGAAATGTATCTCGGGTCTAGCCCGGAAGGACGGGAGTGGAAATATGAAGATATTAAACATCGTCGGCGCACGTCCGAATTTTATGAAGATGGCACCGATTATCGAGGCCATGAATAAATTTCCTGGTGAGATTGAGCAGCTTCTGGTTCATACCGGTCAGCATTATGATGAGAAGATGTCCCAATCTTTTTTCGATGATCTGGGGATTCCCAAACCCGATATCGACTTGGGTGTGGGCTCCGGCAGCCATGCGGTTCAAACTGCCAAGATTATGGTTGAGTTTGAGAAGGTATGTCTGCAGGAGAAACCGGACCTTGTTATTGTGGTGGGGGATGTTAACTCCACCATGGCCTGCACGATTACGGCAAAGAAGCTCGGTATTAAAGTTGCGCATGTTGAGGCGGGATTGCGCTCTCGCGATATGGACATGCCGGAGGAGATTAATCGGCTTTGTACCGATGTGTTGTGCGATTATCTTTTCACTACCGATCATTTTGCCAACGAAAACTTGCGTGCAGAAGGAGTCGCGGAGGAGAAGATAGTCTTTGTCGGCAATGTTATGATAGACACGCTAATGAAACATCGGGAGATGGCAGGGGATCTTGATGTTACAGAAAAGTTGGGGTTGGAACCGGGGAAATATGCCATGCTTACCATGCACAGGCCTTCAAATGTCGACGATCAAGCGATTCTGGAGGGAATTCTCGGGGCTTTGCGAAAGATTGGCGAGGCTTTGCCGGTTGTTTTCCCAATTCATCCGCGGACGAGGAAGATGGTGGAGGAGTTCGGTCTCGGCAGCTATTTTAATGAAGGTGGAGAAGCTAGAGGGATCTGGTTGACAGAGCCTCTGGGATACCTTGATTTTCTTCATCTGAATATGCATGCCAAGATGGTTTTGACCGACAGCGGCGGCATTCAGGAAGAGACTACGGTTCTGGGTGTGCCGTGTATAACCATGCGCCATAATACCGAGAGGCCGGTTACCTGTGAAGAGGGCACCAATGTTATTGTCGGTAATGATCCGGAGAAGATATTGGCGGCTGCCGGAGGGATATTAAATGGCCGGTTATCTGAAGGTAAGGTTCCGGAAAAGTGGGATGGTCAGGCGGCGGGCCGAATTGTGGAGTGGCTGATTAAAAATCATAGTTAATTATTTGTGTGATTAAATGACCGCATCCAATGGAATGGCAGGTGGGATGCAAGTTGTTCTGCAGGCATCAAAATCATGGTTGCTGGAAAAGGATGTAGAGAGATTAGGTGTATTGCTGCCGGACGACAAGGATTGGCAGTCCATTATTGAGCTTTCACAGAAGCATAAGGTTTTCCCTCGGGTATCCGGGCATTTGCTCAAACACTTCTCCAAGCGGATGCCTGCGCCCACATATCAAAAGCTATTAGCATTGGCACGATCCAATTTTATTGTATGCGCGTCAATGACGAATCACCTGCTCGGAACTCTGGAGTTATTCCGGCAGGAGAATATCTTTGTTATACCCTTCAAAGGGCCGGTACTGGCCTTCTTTCTTTTTGATGATATTTCCATGAGATCATATGGTGATCTTGATCTCCTTATTGACCCAAATGATTTCCCCAAAGTTCATCATATTCTGCTCGAAAACGGCTATAAGCCTGAAATAGATATACACAGGGCTCAACTGAGCCTTTATGCCGGATTGGAAGATAATCTTTCTTTCATTGACCCCCAGGGTATGTGTTTTGAAATCCATTGGGAGTTATCAGGACGATATCTCAAAAAGCCGATGAATCTTGATTTTGCATGCAAGAATTTAACGACAATCAGAATGCTGGGCAGAGAAGTAAATAATCTTTCTGCAGAGAATCTACTTATCTATTCTTGCCTGCATGGTACCAAGCATTGTTGGGAGCAGCTTGATCTTGTTTCATGTGTGGCGGAGTTGCTTTGGAAAACAGAGAGTATTGACTGGGAGTATATTTTCAGGACGATTGAGGAGTATGGTTGTCGGAGAATGGTATTTGTAGGGCTGCTGTTAACCGAGAGGCTTTATGGTTCGGTGATATCAGATGAAATTTCTGAAATTTTACTTTCCGATGCGAAAGCCGTTTCTTTGAGTGAGAAGATTTATAAGAGCGTTTATGCCTTCCATGATGAAAATACACAACGAAAAGACGAGGGATCTGATCCCAGGTTTTCTTTTTTGCGCATGAGTATTCGTGATTCTCATGTTGATGTAGTTCGTTATTGTCTGCGTCTTTTGTTTATCCCCTCTCAAGCTGAGTGGCGGGCTGTGCGGTTTCCTTCCTCTCTTGTGTGGATGTATTTTGTTATTCGGCCGTTTCGGGTAATTGGGGCGGGTTTTTTGAAGATTTTGAAACTAACGGGGAAGTGATATATCAGTGCTCGGGGTGTTTTTGCTGCTTGATGATATTGTCTTATGCAATAATGATTGTTTGGGGTTTTTTGGGTGAGCGGTTTTGTTGGGGTTCGCTGCGCTCACCGCCAAACTACAGGTTATGGAAATTGGGTGGTTTTTTAGATGGTTAGGTTTAGCCTGGTGCTGGTGTTGGTGGGGATAGAATGCGAGAGGATACCAGGAGGTTATGATGGTTTTGGTATGATGGTGATGTGTAAGTTTCTCGTATATCTTTGTACTTGTGAAAACTGTTGGAATTCAGGTCCGAAACCCGAAAAAGAATTGTATTTCACGAAAAACACCAATAATAATCATTTTTCATGGACAATACCTGTTTTTCATGTCATGATGAATTCACTTGTAAAAATTGAAAATCATAAAAATGACAATATATAATCAAAATTCACGGATCAAAACCGTTTTTCACGTCTTCCCGTCTTTGGAAGAGGGGGCCCGTCTGGCCGGCTATTCCGCATTGATTGAAGCGCAGGATCTGCAAGTACCTCTCCCGGATTACCTCTGTGCCATAGGCAAGAAGCACAAAAAATATGCTCATGGACGTTGGCGTATGTTTACCCCTCGTCATAAGCCGGAAGACACTCTTTATGGACACCTGACTTTTGCTTTAAAGTATGAAGGCATTGACCTGGCAGTTCTTAACGCATTGTTTGCAAGAGTCGAAGCCGGCGAACTTGAAACTATCATTCGCTCTGAGCCAACCGGAATCTATAGCCGCAGACTGTGGTTTTTATGGGAGTGGCTACGAGAAGAAGATCTTGATCTGGAGGATGCAAAAACAGGAAACTTTGTTCCACTCATCAACTGCAAACTTCAGTTTGCCGGTAAATCACGTCAGTCCCGAAGACATCGTGTCAATAATAACCTGCCGGGCACACGTAACTTCTGCCCTTTGATACGCAAAACAGAGAAGCTTGAGCAGTTTATCGGCAAAAATCTGTCGGAAATTGCAGTAAAACATATCGGGCAAACTCATCCGGATCTTATTGGACGGGCTGCTGCATTTTTGCTTCTTAAGGACTCAAAAGCGTCTTACACCATCGAGGGAGAAAGCCCACCTCATAACAGGATTGAGCGATGGGGAAGAATTATTGGTGAAGCTGGAAAACGTATGCTCAGTATTGAGGAGCTGGAATATTTACAAATACAGGTTGTAGCCGATAGCCGGTTCATTGAACCTGGATTGCGCAGGGAAGACGGTTTTGTCGGTTCGCACGACCGTGCGACCGGCATGCCTATGCCTGAGCATATTTCCGCACGTGCCGACGACCTGGGTATCCTGATGTCCGGCTTGATGGAAACGTATAGCCATTTGCGGGGCAGTGATTTTAATGCCGTTTTGACGGCAACGATGATTGCATTCGGTTTTGTTTTTATCCATCCGTTTGAAGATGGTAATGGCCGTATACATCGGTATTTGTTCCATCATGTTCTGGCAGAAAAAGGTTTTGTTGCCAAAGGGCTGGTATTCCCTGTATCTGCTGTTATTCTTGAAAGAATAGAAGAATACAGAAAAGCATTGCAGCATTTTTCAAAACCTCGCCTTGATCTGATTGAATGGCGTCCGACTGAAAAAAACAATGTCGAAGTCTTAAACAGGACTATCGACCTGTACCGATTTTTTGATGCAACCGAGCAGGCGGAGTTTTTCTTTGAATGTGTCGCGGAGACAGTCAACAAAACGCTTCCGAACGAAGTTGAATATTTGAAGAAGTATGATCTTCTTAACGAATTTATCCAAAACTATATTGATATGCCCGATAGGCTCGTTGATTTGCTCTTTCGCTTTTTATCTCAAAATGATGGAAAGCTTTCAAAACGTGCGCGAGTAAGAGAGTTTGAAAAATTGTCGGACTCCGAAGCTCAAGCAATTGAGGTAAAATATGCGGAGATTTTTGGAAATTGGGGATGAAGGATAGATCCTGAAGGTTTATAAGTTGTCCCCCACTGCCGGGGCTGAGCGGTATTTTTAAGATCGACGAGGATACGTCGCTCTTTGGACCGGCATTGTCGTGAGTTCGCCGACCAAATACTCTTACCCGACGGGTTCCGCGTAATAGCTGGAGGTGTTTATTCTGGTGAATGAAGAGGGTGTTTTGTTGGGGTTCGCTGCGCTCACCGCCAACCTACAGGTGATGGTGGTCTGGGGTGTTTGCTATGGGTTTGCGTTCACTCGCGTGACTTTGTATTTGTGAAAAACTACTGGATTCCGGATCGGGGTCCGGAATGACGGTAGGCTAATCTTTAGGTGGCTCCCAGTGCTTGAGCAAGGCTCAGGCGGGTATCGTCTTATCCGTGAACAAGGCGGATTTCTTTTGGAAGTACGGGCATGGATTGCGCCCAATCTACAAGTATTTGAGAAGGAAAGGCGGCCTTTTTCGTTGAGTTTTCCATAGATTTCATAGTAAAATTTATAAAGATCATCTATTGGATGTTGGGTGGATCGAGGCTGTTGAATCATAATGAGAAACGGAAGGGAGTGACGGTATGCAGTGTGCTATAGAAATAAAACATCTATCCAGGGCGGAGAAATTGATGGTGATGGAAGCCATTTGGGAAGATTTGTCAACAAATGATGAAAGTTTGGAATCCCCCAGCTGGCATGAAAAAGAGTTGCTGGAAACCGAGCGTCGATTGGAGACAGGGCAAGAGAAGGTTTTTGATTGGCAGGATGCAAAAAATGATCTTCGGAACCGATTTAAGTGAAAATAAAGATACTTGCCACTGCGTTGGAGGATCTTTCTGAAGCTCGACGATTCTATGAGAAACAGGGTGAAGGTTTAGGGGAATATTTTTTCGATTCTCTTTTCTCTGACATTGATTCCCTGGCTCTTTATGGTGGGATACATCAAAAGGTTTATGAGTACCATCGCTTGTTGTCAAAGAGATTCCCCTATGCGATTTATTACAAATTTGAAGAGAAACGGTTGGTAGTTGAGAAAATCAGTCAATCGTTAACAGAGCCATGATAGTTTCCCGGCAGGGGCGGGGATACCGATTCAATCGTAGTGACGGTAGGCTGTTGGTTTGCGGAGGTTTTTGATGTCTTGCCAATTAATCTGCGCATGTTCGTTTTTCAAACTATCCGGAAGCTTGCTAACGGCTCCTCCGATTATTTCAAACTCTGGTATTACTGCGTGTGAAAAAGAGTCACGTGTGAAAAGAGGTCACCCTTAAAAGGCACCTTGCCAAAGTATAAATTTCCCCGCCTAAGAAAAATCTCGTTTTCTCCTTGTAAGAGTTAACTTGTTCGATCTTTTTGCTGCTTGTGATTTCCGATCCTTACTTGCACCCGTTACTTCTATGTCATTGTCAGCAATATCTCCACTTCAGTGCTGGGTGGATGGGAGGTCGTGTTTTTTTGGGGAGATGGTTTTGTTGGGGTTCGCTACGCTCACCGCCAACCTACAGGTTATGGTGGTTTGGGGCATTTGCTATGGAGGTGATTCACTCGCGTGTCTTTGTATTTGTGGAAAACTACTGGAATCCGGATCCATCATGCCGGGCTTGATCCGGTACCGGAATGACGGTAGGCTGGGGATATCCGGATCTTAGGCTTGAACGGGATATTGTCACCCCGGAAGAGAAGCTGCTTCTTCGCAATGTCGGTCGCGATAAGATGTTTTGGAAATATTGAGAAAAATTTTCATCCCTCAGGCTTCGAATTTATGAGACGCGATCAAAAATCTTTGAGCAAGTCCTAAGTCGGGTTCAACTCCGAGTCCATCTTTTTGAGGGATGAGAAAGGAGCCCTGCCGTATTTCGGGATGAGGCATCGCCAGTATCTCTCGCAAGGGATTGGGATTGACGTCTATTTCAAGTAAACCCCGGCCGCCTGCTGCAGCCAGTATATGTGCCGATGCCAGCAGGCCGATGCCACCGCCCAGATAATGAGGGCAATAGATCTTTCCTGATTCCAGCACCTTTAGAGCTATATTGAAACATCCGGTAACGCCGCCCCATTTGCAGGCATCAGGCTGAACATAGCTCAGATATCCATTCGAGATTACATCGAGAAAATCATGAGCGCCCCGGATGTTTTCACCGGCGGCAACCCCAATGGTGCTAGTGTTGGCAAGCTCCGTCCATTCGGCCGGCGGGCGGTCTGCCGCCAATGGTTCTTCGATCCACTTGATCGGCACTGAAGAAATCTCACTATAAAATTCTTTGGCCTGCTGTAGATTCCAACCTTGGTTGGCATCGAGCATTAATATCTCGTCTTGGGCTAAATTTTCGGCAATATGACTCACCGTTTGAACGTCCCTGTCATGATCGAAGCCGACTTTAATTTTATAAGCGCTGTACCCCTTGCTTCTGCATGTGGATATCATATTCATTGCGGCATCGGGATGAATGCCGCTGGCATAGGCCTTGACGCTCTTAACATACCTGCCGCTCAATAAGGAATAGAGCGGTTTTTTTAGCTTGCGCGCCGCCAGATCCCACAAGGCGATATCGATTGCTGCTATGGTCTGGTCAAGCGGACCTATCTCACCGGTCTGGATTTTTAATATATGGATGTTTTCGTTCAGGGCATAAAATACCTCCCTGGGAGTCATTGGGGGTAGATCCGAAAGCAAAGGTATCAATACATCGATGAGCAGCCGGCCCCGATGCTCCGCTCCGCAACTGGGGAAGTTGCACCATACTTCCCCCCAGCCAAAATTACCGTCGATATCTTGCAGCCGCACCAGTACAGCCGGCCTGTCTCGCATTGTTCCAAAAGATGTCTTAACGGGGATATCTATAGGTGCACGAAAAACATACACCTTTGCTTTTACAATTTTGATAGGTGGTATTTCCAGATTTACCATTATCGTTGTGCCTCTTTCAATCATAGATTCGCGCAGGTTTTACCTCCCTGCTCTATTGGCTCGCAAGTTTTTCCTGACCAGCATAAAAAGGGAGAGCAGTGTCAGCGCCCCAAAGAACCAGCAGATTGGAGATCTCATTAATATTGTGGGATCACCATGAGAAAGCAGCATGGATCGCCGCAGGTTGTCTTCAAACATCGGCCCTAAAATGAAGGCGATCAAAAATGGAGCAACCGGTAATTCAACCATCAACATGAAGTATCCCAGCACGCCCATCAAAACCATGATAAGGATGTCAAAAAGGCTGCTGTTAACTGCATATGCACCAAAAAAACAGAGAACTAAAACGATAGGGAAAAGCAGGGTCTTGGGGATATTGGCGATTTTAGAAAAAATCCGTATGCTCAGCAGGCCTGCAAAAAGCATGAAGATCGAACTGAGAATCATCCCCATGAAAATGGCGTAGACAAGACCTATATTCTGCTCGAAAAGCAATGGCCCGGGGGTGAGATTGTGGATCATGAAGGCCCCGAGAATTACCGCTGTAATCACATCGCCCGGCACCCCAAGGGCCAGCAGTGGAATCATGGTCGAACCGCAGCAGCCGCTGTTGCCCGCTTCGGCGGCGGCGACACCTTCCAGTTCGCCCTTGCCGAAGTTATCGGAGTTGGGTGAATTTCTTTTGGCCTCGCTGTAGGACATAAAAGCAGCGGGAGCTCCGCCGATTCCAGGTATTGCCCCCAAGACCACCCCAATCATGCTTCCCCGGAGAATACTCTTGAAACTTTTCTTGTACTCCTGCAGAGAGAGAGTGGAAGAACCAAGCTGAGGCACCTTGGCTTCGTCTGAAAATGCATTGACAGCCGTCTTTATTATTTCAGGCAGAGCGAACAGACCGATCAGTACCGGAATGAAATTCAATCCTGCCATAAGATCGGGAAATCCGAAAATGAGGCGGTTCGTGCCGTAAACAAGATCAAGGCCGACAGTGGCAAGAAGTAAGCCGATGCATCCGGAAATGAGTCCGCGCAGCAGGCTATCGCCGCTGACACCCGCAATTATGGTAAGAGAAAACACAATCAGAGCAAAAAATTCGGGCGGGCCGAAGCGAAGAGCAAAACCTGCGATGATTCCGGCAAAGAAAATAAGGGAAAGATTTGAGATGAAATCAGCCGTACATGATGCAAAAAGCGCCATCTTCAGGGCCTTGCCGGCATTGCCTTGTTCCGCAAGAGGATAGCCATCGAGCACGGTGCATGATGCTGCCGGTGTTCCAGGTGTTTTTATGAGAATGGCCGAGATCGAGCCGCCATATATGGATCCTTTATAAATACCGACAAGAAGAAGAATTCCCGTGATCGGATTCAGGTAAAAAGTGAAAGGAAGAGCCAGGGCTACCGCCATTGTTCCCGTCATCCCCGGTATGGCCCCGACAATCACACCGCAAAGCATGCCGCCGCCTATTGCCAGAATGTTGACCCAGGATAAAAACAGGCTAAAAGCATACGCTAGGTTTTCAATCATGTTAACCACCCTTAATCAGCTGAAAAGATACCCGATGGGCAGAGGCACATTGGCAACTTTGGAAAAGAACAGATACAATACAATCGGCACGACAATAGCCAGCGGTATCAGCATTTTATAGTTCCTTTCCCCATACAGCAGCGCCAGGCCGAGCAGGGCTGCAGTTGAAGAGAGAATGATGCCCAGGAAATCGATTGCAAAATAGTAGAGAAGCAAAATACCTATAACGCTGAGCGGTTTAAGTATTGCCATAGCTCGTGGTGCTGTTTTTTCTTCTAGATGTTCCTGCTTCCCGATTGCGCTGGAGGCACGATTTTTAATATAAGAGGTGACCAGCAAGAGGAGCGATAAAACTATTATGATAATACACAATACCGCCGGCCAGAAATCGGGGCGCAGCGAGATGATTTTGATATTGGAGGGAACCACCACCGCATTGGGGATAACAAAAAAGAGAAAGATAGCGGAAACAGCCGCAAGACCGGCTCCCAGATAAAAATCTTTCGGTAATTTCTCCATGTCGCTCTCCATAGGGGCAGAGATTCTGCCCCTGTTGTGTAAAAGAATAGCTGTTTATTGTATGATCACATTGAGTTTTTCGCCGAGAGCTTTGTAGGTCTCATACTGTTCCTCGACAAACTCTTCCGCTTGGCCGGCGGAGGTGATATACGGAACGGAGCCGAGAGATTTTGTCTGTTTAATCCATTTTTCATCGGTGGCTACTTTCCCCAGTACCTCCTGCCATTTATCAACAATCTCTTGCGGCAGTTCCGGTGGTCCGAGTAAGACACTCCAGCCAATGACCTTTTCCAGTTCAGGATAACCACTTTCGCGAATGGTCGGCACATCGGGGATAGCCTCGAATCGCTCCGGTGTGGTGACCGCCAGTGCACGAAGTTTTCCTGCCTTTATCTGGTCGAGAACAGGTGCCAGATTGATTCCCAGGAAATCGACATGGCCTCCAAGAAGAGCCGTTTTGGCGCCACCGCCGCCCTTGTAGGGTATACCGGTGGCCGCTGCGGCGTCCAAACCTGCTTGGTCAAGCAGCATTTGTGATCCCATCGATAAAAGCCCCTGGGGGCCCGAGTGGCTATAGTTGATTGTTCCCGGCTTGGCTTTAATTGCATCGAGCAGGTCTTGCAGCGATTTATAAGGGGAATCGGCTTGCACGACATAGACGAAGGGATTCAGTTCTATCATGCCTAGAAATGTAAAACTGTCCCAGCTGTAAGGAATAGTTTGATTGAGAGCAGGAACAAGGCCGTTGCAGCCCACCCTGCCAAGCAGCAAAGTATATCCATCGGGCCGGCTCTGGTAGACGGAGGTGGAGCCGATAACTCCTCCGGCACCTGTTTTATTTACTACAATTACAGGTTCTTCCAGATATCCCGGTGCGGAAGCTGCCAATGTCCGGGCGGCAAGGTCGGAGGCGCCACCTGCGCCGAAAGGAGCAACCAGGGTAACAGGTTTGTTGGGATATTCAGCGTATGCATTGGCGCTGAAAGCAATCAAGGCAGTTGTAATGGCGGATAATAACAGCTTGTAGGGCATCGTTGGCCTCCTGTGC
Source organism: Desulfobulbaceae bacterium (assembly GCA_016278675.1). Taxonomy (GTDB): domain Bacteria; phylum Desulfobacterota; class Desulfobulbia; order Desulfobulbales; family Desulfocapsaceae; genus Desulfopila_A. Next base: position 59,387 of record JADQBJ010000054.1, read on the forward strand.
TTTTTCTTAACACTTTTAGTGTCATTTAAGGTAGATGTCGAGCTTTACCAGATCAGATCTGTAGACAACATCACCCAGATACAGAATTTTTTTATCCTCTGTGGTTATTACGCGGCGCACATGTGCAACAGGTGATTCCAGAGAGATATCGAGCAGAATAGCGTTTTCTATATCGGCCGTTCCTATGGTCAATATCTGGTGAGCCCGGCAATTGGCGAACTCGGACATTCCGTCCAAAACGGACAATACGGTTTTAGTATCAAATTCTTTCGGTTGTAGATTGTATACTTCGGTGTCTATATAGATGTCGATGACGCAATACGCATTGTTTTCTCTTCTGTGTTTCCTTTTCATATATTGATAACTCTCCGCGGGGATGCCTTCCTCCGGCGGCAGAGAAGGGAGGCTGACATTGCTTGCAGAGTTTAGAAGCTCAGTGGTGGTACCTTGTATGAATTCGATTAAATCTTTCCACCTGGTCTGCAGATTGAGCCAGCGGGTATCTTCTAGGTGATCGCTGACAAAAGTACCCTTCCCCTGTTTTCGCCAGATAATTCCCTCTTCTTCAAGTTTGGAGACAGCCTGTCTTGCGGTTGTACGGGCAACGGAGAATTCGCTGGCCAATTCTTCCAATGAGGGAATTCTTGCTCCGGGTATCCAGAGACCAACCTCGATTCTCCTGCGCATGGCGCTGGCCATTTGCAGAAACAATGGAATCGAACTACGTTGCAGGCTTTGAGTTTTCATCTGTTCTCGCTGAAATATTGGTTTAGTCATATGGTCTACCATACCTTTGTTCCTTTATATCTTTATACCTTTGGCATTGTCAATGTTTTTTTGAGACTGCCTCGGCCAAATGAGAACGGTGATAAACTAGTATTCTGGGGTTCTGAAAACGTTCAGTATGTATGGGGGCACCTTTGTTGAGGTGCTAAATCCCCGATAGAAGGTTAGGAGATGACAGATGTTTGCTGTACCAACTACCACTAATATTGCTGTTGGGCACGCTGGGCTTTGCGCCAACCTACGGTTCCCGGTTCCGAAAAAATCGGGGTCAGGCTTAGAAGATGTTAAGTTTATTTGGGGAGTAAAGGTCCGAAGGTTTACTCGCGCTAATGGCAAGATATGTGTGATCGTGCCATTGAGTGGCTGGTCGGTCGCTTGTCAGAAATAATATTCCTGGTTCCGGGGTTTCTCGGCGAATGATCGCGCCGGGGTGATTTCTATAGCGTCTTCAGTCGTTCTGGGCTTAGCTTCGCAACAGACGATTACCCTACGGTGCACTTCCGGGTGGTCCTTTGTTTGGTGCTGCATATTTGATCGGGTTTGGAAGGTGTTGCATGCGCGTGGTAACGCTTTTAATCTGGGTGATTAATCAATCACTGAGCAACCAATCCCGGGCAGCAATAACGGTTACGTCTTCAGGAATATCGAATACCGTGGGTTGATCCAGCGTGATTAAGAGCAGATCGGCCCCTGGAAAGTCTGATTTAGCATCTTGCAGCGCCCTGATTTCTCGGGCAAGAGTGGCAGGCTGATCGATACTGGCACAGACCTGGATCAATTTTTCCCGGTCTCCGATAGAGCGTGCGTGAAAATCGACCTCAAACCCATTGGCGGTGCGTACGTAGGCAACTTCGGCACCGCGCCTGGTTAGTTCCAGGAACACGGCGGTCTCAAGGGCATGGCCAAGGTTTGCTTTTCCCGACCGGTCAAAAATCGGAATCAGACCAGTGTCGATGGGGTAGATCTTCCGGGGATTCACTCTCCGACGTCGTTCGGAGTCGGTGGCGATGGTGATGCTGAACAACAGGAACGCATCTTCAAGATAACCAAGATACATATGCAAGGTGTCTTTGCCTACAGCCATGCCTTGCGATTTCAGATCAACATGGAATTTATTGACGCTAAAAGTGCAAGCCGCATTGCCCAGTAGCGAGCGCACCATCCAGCGCAACACAAGCGGCTGGGAAATTCCATGACGTTCGACGATATCACGGAGTAGCACAACATCCACATATCCACTGAGCAGAGCAATACGATTGCGTGCATCCAGGCCCTGCGCCTCAGGAAAACCACCTTGCTCCAGATAGATGAGAAGACGCTTGTCCAGCAAGGATCGCTCGGCTTTAGGACGATATTCCGGTGAGATGACCGGCTCTTCACTTGTATGGCGTAAGCACTCACGAAAGCTGAATGGCAGAACGACGGCCTCCATGGCGCGACCCCGCATACTGGTGGCTACTTCCCGCGAGAGCATCCGTGCGGAAGAACCGGAAAGAAACAGATCGACCTTTTCGCTGTCCAGAAGCCGGCGAGCAAACAATTCCCAGCCGGGGACGATTTGAATTTCATCAAGAAATAAGGTGGCCCGCCGCTGATCGCGCCATTCCGGATAGAGGCGATAATATTCCTCCACCAGCAGATCGAGGTCTTTTGTCTGTAGGCCTGCCAGCCGCTCGTCCTCGAAGCTGAAATAGAGCAATCCTTCGCGTGGAGTTCCCTGGGCAAGACGATCAGCTATAATTTTCCAGAGCAAGCTGGTTTTACCCGCCCGCCTCATCCCAATAACGGCGATTGCCTTGTTTGGCACGGAGGGCAACCAGACATCACGGCGTGTCAATTCAGGAATGGGCACAGCGAGCGCATCCACTATTTTTTGTCGGATAATTTGACGATATTGGTTTTCCATATAGGACAATTTACAAGCTATTTAACCTTATTGGAAGGATAGAATTGCAATTAATCAATCAGGGCAGAACATCCAGCTAGAGCAAATGATGGATAGAGCGCTAATTTGGTAAAGGACATTTTCAAGATGCAAAGTTTGCACTGAAAGTCTTATTGCGTTGAATAGCCAATATTTTGATCACCTGATTATGGGTCATTTTACCATGCAAATATCAGAAAGTATAACATAAAAAGACGGATATTCCCTCTGCGGCAATATCTGAGAAGGAGAGACAGCGGATTTTTCGGTATTGGCGGAATGCAGTGTGATGACTGGATGTCTGCCCGAACGGGCTTCCTACGGATCCACTACGGAAGGAAAGGTTCCGGAAAAGTGGGATGGTATTTTGAATATTAAAAAACTTGACGGAGATACTCAGAAGTATACAGGTTATGGGATTTTGGTGGTTTTTGTGATGTTCAGGTTCAGCCTGGTACTGGGGTGCCGGGAATGACAGGCGTGATGTTACAGTAGGTTGGTGCTGAGTGAAAGGAAGCCCAACGTTTTTGAAAAGCTTGGTTTTGTTGGGGTTCGCTGCGCTCACCGCCAACCTACAGGTTATGGTAGTTGGGTGGTTTTTGTGATGTCAGGTTCAGCCCGGTATTGGGGGTGCCGGGAGTGATAGGCGTGAAGTTACAGTAGGTTGGTGCTGAGTGAAAGGAAGCCCAACGTTTTTGAAAAGCTTGGTTTTGTTGGGGTTCGCTGCGCTCACCGCCAACCTACAGGTTATGGTAGTTGGGTGGTTTTTGTGATGTCAGGTTTAGCCTGGTACTGGGATGCCGGGGATGATAGGCGTGAAGTTACAGTAGACTTCTGAGTATGTCCGTCAAGTTTTTTTTATATTCATACCTTGGTTTT
>JADQBJ010000038.1:0-7326 GCA_016278675.1 Desulfobulbaceae bacterium
AAAGAGGAGAGGGATTCGTGTTTATTGTTGACATATGGTAACCATATCAGGAGCCGGATGGCGTGCTTTGAGGCACCTGCAAATCTGTGGTGAAGGTGCAGGAGTTCCCTGCTTCCAGTGAGCCGCCGCTGAAGAAAAGCGTGGAGGTCCCGCTGAGTGTGGAACCCGCTCCGCAGATATCGTTCTGAATCCCGCTGGTGGAGTTCAATCCCGAGAGAACCGAGGGAAGGAAATCTGAAAAGGAAAGATTACTGATGCTATCGGTTGGGTGGCTATTACTGATGGTGAATTCCAGATTAACAGTCTCCCCGGCGATGACAGGATCATTGGTGAAGGATTTGCTAAAGCTGAGGCTGGAGACGGTGAGGATGTCCGTAGCCGGAGGGCCGGTAACGGAAACGTCGCCGACGATGGCCGACAGGCTGCTGGTGGTGTTGTAAAAGTTGCCCGGCAGGACACTCCCGGGAACTTGCAGGGTCACGTTGAAGGTACAGGAAGCCCCCGGTGCCAAGGCCCCTCCGCTCAGGCTCAGGATATCGGAGCCGCTGAGCAGCGAGCCGGAGCCGCAGATCCCCGATCTGGGCAGCCCGGTGGCGCGCAAGCCGGTTAGAACCGTCTCGAGGTCGTCGGTGAAGGAGATGCCGGTGGCGGTGCGATCTTCAGAAGTGTTAGTGAGGGTGAACTGGAGGTTGACGGTCCCGCCCGGCATAACCGGGTCGTTGGTGAAGCTCGTGGCCAGATTCGGGGCGCCACCGAGGACGACCAAGGTGTCCGTCGCCGGTTTGCCGGCATAATTCACTCCATCGATCGTGGCGGTGATCTCGCTGGTGGTGTTGACGATCCCGCCGCTGGGCATGCCTTCGGGAATATCGAGAACGACCTCAAAGCTGCAGGAGTCTCCGGCGCCCAGATATCCTGAATTGAGAGTAAGTATGGGGTTGCTGATTTGGTTGAATTTCTGAAGGGATGATCCGCTGCCGCAGGGGTCTGCGGGTAGCGGAATAACAGTTTCCCCGGGGATGATAGCCCCCAGGTTATCGTTGAAGGAAATCGCCGTTGCAGCGGAGGTGGTGCTGGTGTTGGTGACAGTAAATCGCAGAGTAGCCTGACCGGGTGCGGCAATTGGATCGTCGCTGAACTCCTTGGTGAGCAGGGGAACCGGTTGTACGAAGAGGGTGTCGACGGCCGCGGAGCCGGTAACGGTGCCGTCATTCACCTGCCCGGTGACGGTGCTGGTGGTACTGGCGTACTGGCCGATGGCCGCACTCCCTGGTACGGTCACGGGAACGGCAAAGGTGCAGGAGGCCTGGGGAGCCAGGCTCGCCCCGCTCAGGGTGAGTGTGCCGCTGCCACTTAGCAGCGATCCGTTGCCGCAGACGTCGTTCTGGGGCAAATCCGAGGCGGTAAGTCCGGCAAGTGCGGCATCGAGATCGTCGGTGAAGGTGATGGCGGTGGCGGCATTCTCCCTGTCGTAGTTGGAGATGGTGAAGCGGAGCATGCCCTGGGAGCCCGCTGGAATCGGGTCGTCGACAAACGATTTCTGCAGGTGGAGGGCATTACGGGTGATGGTGAGAACGGCGTTGGCCTTGCCGCAGGTCAAAGGTGTGCCGGACATGTATGCAGACAGGCTGCCGCTGGAATTTGAGAGAGTCCCGTTGCCGCTTGCCGTGACATCGACGGTCACGGTGCAACTGCTTCCTCCTGCAACTGAACTTATGGTATTGAAGGGCTCCAATGAGATGAGGTTCGTTCCCGCCGCAGCCAGAATGGTGCCGCCGCATGTTGTTGTCGCATTGGGTGGATCGGCCACCACCATGCCTGTCGGCAAGGTGTCGCTGAAAGCAAGGTAGTATGCAGGATTGTCGTTGGAACTGTTGTCTATAGTGAAGGTCAGGGTGCTTCTGTCTCCTGATGATATGGTCGTGGGGGAGAAGCATTTCATGAATCCGGGCCGGCCGATGTCGACGGTGAGATCGGCGGTATTCGCTTCCCAGGTTCCGGCACTGGAGGTCATGGTGCTGGCTGAATGGGTGTGAATTCCTGGGGTGTTGGAGACTATATCCACCGAGATGGTGCAGGATGACTGGGCGCTCAGATAGCCTCCGGTAAGGGCAATAGTGCTCCCGCCATCGGCGGCGATCAATGTGCCGTTGCAGCTGTTGTCGGCAAGGGCAGGGGCGGCAAGTGTCGTTGCGGCAGGAAGGACGAGAGTAAAGGCAAGATCGGTGACCGGCATTGTCTCGGTGCTGGAGATGGAGAAATTGAGCGTTGTCGTGCTGCCCGGACCAATAATATCGGGAGCTATGCTCTGGATTATGGAAACATCGGCCCAACAGGGCTGAGAAAGGAAAAGGAGAAACATCGACAGCTGAAGAGTCCTTTGGGCCAGGCAATACCACACTTCCGAAAACATCAAAGTTTCTCCTTCATAAAAATTTACTTAAGATGAGGCAGCTCTAGGGCGGGAGCCCAGTGCTTTTCTACATACCGATGGTTCCGCCGAAACAACTACATTTACTTTCAGGAGAATCGGCAACGAGCAAAAATCAGAGCGTGATTGCCAGGATAATGCAAATGCTATGGATTGATCAAAACAATTTTGTGGTTTTTGAGTTTTTCGGAAAGAAAAGAGTATTATTTTCAAAAAGATATAAAAAGTATTTGATGGAATATTTTTGTAGATTATATAAAAGGAATTCTGGGCTGGTTTATTGTGCACTTTGTTGAAAAAAGCAAGATTTAGGGGAGATGATCATGAGAATGGCAGATGGATGTTGGTCCGGCTGGAGAAAGATGCTATGCAGCCTGACTGGTGCACTGGCGGCTGTAATGCTGTTTGCTTTCGTGGGCAAGACCGCTCAAGGATCTGTTGAGGTCGGCATTGATCACAGCGGACTTTCCGCCGCGGCTACCTCCTCCCAAATTACCTATATGGAGCTGCGGGTATCGGCACCCACCGGTGAGATCATCTTCACCGGGAATTCCGACGGCACTCCTCTATATTGGCATATCCCCGCTACCGCCCCGGATGGGCTGTATTCCTGGGAGGTCAGGATCGGCAGGGCAATTTTGCAGAATGCCAGAATGCAGGAGCAGGAGGAGGGTGACACCAGAACAGGGGGTGGTTCGTCAAAGGCCGAGGTTGAATCCGGCGGTTTCCTCATCGAAAATGGCATCATCGTCCCTCCAAGCGCAGAAGAGACCACCTTGCTGGATGCTGTTCTGGAGAAAGGCAGCCAGGCCTTGCAGGCCTTCCTGGACTTTCTGGTAACACCTGCCCTGGCCGATCAGGCAATCAATGATGACCTCATCGTCACGGGCAGCGAATGTGTAGGATTTGATTGTGTCAATGGTGAGAATTTTGGCTTTGATACCATCCGGATCAAGGAAAACAATACGCGTATCAAGTTTATGGATACCAGTTCCGGTTCCTTCCCCAGCAACGACTGGGAATTGACCGCCAATGACTCTAACAACGGGGGCAAGAATATCTTTGCCATCCAGGATGTCGATGCGGCAAGGAGACTGTTCATCCTTGAGGCCGGTGCTCCGGCCAACTCCATCTACCTCAGAAACAACGGCAATATCGGTTTGGGCACTTCCGTTCCGGTGCTTGAACTCCATATCGCTGACGGCGACACCCCGGCGATTCGCCTGGATCAGGACGGTACCGGTGGCTGGGGCACCCAGGTCTGGGATGTGGCCGGCAATGAGACCAATTTCTTTGTGCGCGACGTCACCAACGGCTCCAAAATACCCTTCAAGATCAAGCCCAACGCCCCTGATGATTCGTTTTATCTAAGCTCTTCCGGTAATGTCGGTCTGGGCACCGCCACCCCTGTGCAAACCTTGCATGTGCAAGGCAATGCTTTCATCAGCGGCAATCTCGAGCTGGGCAGCAGCAGAGAAATCAAAGAGAACATCAGATCGCTTGAAGCCGAGGACGCCCTGCAGACTTTTGCCGGTCTGCGCCCTGTTAGGTTCAATTACAAAGCCGCGCCGGAGGAGGAATCCATCGGCTTTATCGCCGAAGAAGTGCCGGAGCTGGTGGCCACCAACAGTCATAAATCGATCAGCACCATGGATGTGGTGGCGGTAATGGCCAAGGTCGTTCAGGAACAGCAGAAGGCCATCGAGGAGCTGAATGCCATGGTTTTACAGTTAGGTGCCCAGCTGGAAGCGCAGACCGTGGCCGGCCAGGTCGCTATCGGCCGGTGAGCCTTCGATCCTTTGCACTCACAGGCAGTGGCCTGAGGAGTTTGAGATGAGAAATAATTCGCTTTTGCTTATCACCATGGTGAGTGTCCTCGCGGCTCTTTTGCAACCGGTGAGGTCCAATGCCCAGATTCTTACCATAGGCAGCGGTTCGACACTCACAATCAACGGATCGACGCTCTCCCTGAATTGCCGGGACATCCTGATCAACGATGGCGGCTCGCTGCAGCTGCAGAGCGGCATCCTCGCGGAGCTGGGAAAAATGACCGTCGAGCCGTCCGGCACCTATACTTATACTTCCGGAAACGTCATCAACTGTGGGGCTTCCTCCTTTTATCTTCTCTTTACCGAGGAGAGAAAGCCGATCGTCATCCTCCTGCCCAAGAGATAGCTGAGTGATTTACAATCAATCTAGACTAAGCCACAGCTGCACCTGATCTGTAATTTATGGCTCATTCCCGTACAATCGAAGCGGCCAGTGGTTTATATTGAAGATGATACAGCATTTCCAGGTACCTGTCGGTTTCCTGGCGTTCAAGATTGGTGGCGTATTTCCAGAATCCATAGATGCAGCTCAGTGACAACAACCTTTTGGCATAGAGTTTCCAGGTGTACTTCTCTTCGACCCGTGCAATCGCCCCATTGGAGATCTTTTCCCAGTGCTGCGGCGTCAGGCTGCACTGTTCAAAGAAATCAGCGATCTTTTTGGCTGCCTTGTCGCCATGATTTGGATTGATATGAAATCCGGAGACGGTATTGACGATTATTTCGAGCGGTCCGCCGTATTGCGTTGCAAAGGTCGGCAGTCCTGACGCCATCGCTTCTATTACCGTCAGTCCGAAGGCTTCAAAAAAAGCGGGTTGCACGAAGACACCGCGTTTGTCGGCAACGTATCTGTAGAATTCACCGCTGAGCTGTTTGTTGAGACGTTTGCCGAGCCAGCGGACCTGGCCGTCCAGGCCGAATTCGTCAAAGAGCTGGTGTATTCTGTGAATCTGCAACCGTTCCTCTTCGTCGCCGGACAGCTCGGGATTAACGGTGCCGCCGATGATAAGCAGATTGCAAAGACCTCGCAAACGATCATCTTTGGCATAAAATTCCACCAGTCCGGAAAGATTCTTGATGCGGTCCAGCCGGGCCATGGAGAAGAGGATCGGCTTGCCGGCAACCTCATAATTGCCTCTGCTGTCTTCTTCTTCGCCGTAAATCAACCTCTCGATCTCACCATGCAGATGGTGCAGCCGTCTCTCTTCTTCATAATAGGGGAAATAGACGTCCTCATCGGCACCCGGAGAAACAATGTTGAATTTCGGGTCAAAGACATCTATGCCATGGATCACCCTCTGCAACTCGGGCATGGCGAAAGAACCGTAGCTTTCATACTGGCCGACCACGTCACTTGAGCCGGCGATCTCCTGGAAGGTGGAGGTTATGATGAAGTCGGCTGAGTTCATGGCGATCAGATCCGCGGTAAACTGGCAGGCAAAGTGGTACTGGTCCTCCATGCTTTTCCAGAACAGGCCGGAGTAGAGATATTTTGTCTTTTCAAGTGCATGGGCGATATTGCATTGGGTGACCCCAAGACTGTTGGAGAGAAGGGTGGCCACCAGATTACCGTCGGAATAGTTTCCTATGATAAGATCGGGACGTTTGCCGAGGTGCTGAAGAATCGTGGCTTCGGCTTCTTTGGCATATGTCTCCAGATAGGGCCAGATTTCGAATCTCGAAATCCACTGCGGGATTGCTGCGCCGTTCTTGTCCCGGAACGGAATTCTGAGGATTCGCACGTTTTCTGTTCCTTCAACCAGTTCTTCCGGCTGATCGCAGGTTGTTTCGCCTGCTTCGGGAATCAGTCGGGTCAGAATCAGAATCTGCGGCTCGATGTCGAGGCCCTGGTTATAAATACGCTCCTTCATTTCCCGTTCAAGAGCCCTGACCTGATCGAGAATATAGACGACCTGCCCACCGGTGTCCGGCAGACCCAGGACATTCTCCTGACCGAAAAAGCCATGCGGCGAGAGAATGACAAGGTTGAAAATCATCGGAATGCTGCTGAGAAATATCTCCAGGTTATGGTGATCGGAGGCCTCGAGCAGATTTGCCAATATACTGAAATTTTGGTTGATATCTTCAATCTTTCTGCCCCATCCTGGTTCAAAGCCTATTTGGTTAAGCTCATCCTTCAAATCGGACCACTCCAGGCCTGTCGGCTGGAAGTCCAGATATTCCATACCGCTGGAAAGAGCATTGCGCAACTCCCTGGCGTCGCGGATTTTGTCATTGATCATGAAGGGTATGCCCAGGTGACCGTGCATGCGGAGGAAGGAAAACAGTAATTCATCTCCTCTGCCCAGCATATTGGAGAGCCGGCTGGAGAAGCGGCGGTTAAGAAATTCGACGCCGTGACCGATGGAACGGACCTGGCTCATTTTGGGGAAGTCGCGCTCGAAAGGGGCGAAATCGATTTCGAGCAGGAAATTCTCCGTTGTCCCGGTAACCAGCTTTTCCTTGACGGAAAGAAATTCACTGACGGTAATTTCCTTCAAGGTCCTCTCTTCCAGATGATAACGCAGATAATGCCAGGTGGCGACCCGTGGTCTGATGACAAGGTAAAACCAGGTGTCGGTCGCCAAAGCCTCCTGCGTTTTTTTCAGGGCAATGGCCAGGGGGGAAGAGAGGACATCCCGCCGCTCCTTTTCGTGACAAAAGGCGACAAAATCATCCCACAGTTCACTGCCGAGAATCAAATTTTTCGCTTCAGTCTGAATTGACAGCAGGGCATCGTGGAAGATTTGCGGATGCATGTCTTTATAAGAGAAGAGTTGCTGCAGAATCATGAAAACTCCTTTTAACCAAAGTGAATCTGGATAAGCGCTTGTGATTTTGAAGTTAATAATTGTATCATGTAGAGGAACCTGTCAAGAATCACATGCCTTTGGTGCTGTTCAGTAACGATGTGCTGAACCAGGCCGAAAAATTCCGGATGAACGACAGGTTTACAGAGGAAAACATAAATTCTTAATATGTTACTTATGTTACCTGATAATAGATTTGTAAAGGTTGACAAGGTCGCAAAAAGTCTTTTCCTTTACTAATTGCTTGTTATAAAAC
>JADQBJ010000053.1:0-55540 GCA_016278675.1 Desulfobulbaceae bacterium
GTGCTCATGGAGTCGTGTCTCTGGCTTAAAGTGTGTGCTTTATCCGATTTTCAGGATCATAACTGATAATCCAGCGACACCGGAAATTACCGCCTGGTTGTACTTTCATTTAAAAAAAAGAGGTCAGCTCATCGGTTCAGGTATTTACGGTGAATGATGCCTTCATCACGATATCGCCCTATCATTTATGTTCATCATCAAGGGTATTGCCTTGTGCGATATGAGGTTGAAAAAATCACCGGTGAAAGTCTTTCACTATCAGATCGACAGCGAAACAACGAAAATGCTCAACTTCACCGTTAGCGTGGTCGGAGATACGACAATCTGAGCTGTAAATAGGAGTGCAGAATGTGTGAACTGCTTGCCCTTAACTTCAACAAAGAAATAAATCCTGTATTTTCGTTTGTCGGCCTTTTAAGCGAATCTGATTACCACTGCCACGGATGGGGGTTAGCTTATTATCCAGACAATGGCAAGAGCGCTGCGGTTTTCAAAGAACCGCTGGCCGGGTGCGACAGCGAGTTAGCTCCTTTTTTGGCATCTTATCGGCAGATGAGATCAAAAACGTTTATATGACATATTCGGAGATCATCTGTCGGGCGTAAAATCCATGCTAATACACATCCCTTCACAAGATTTTTTAACGGCTCCGAGTGGACTTTCATACACAATGGTACATTGCCTGAGTATCCTGCTAAGAAGAGAGGGCTAACCTATTACCCTGTAGGCTCGACAGATAGTGAATATGCATTCTGCCAGCTGCTCAGCAAAATGAAAAGTAGAAGAATCCATTCACGGATAAAGGCAAAAACTCGTATCTTCACCAGAGGCCAGCTGAGCGAGATCCACAGATTGCTATATGAAATTAATATTAGTGGTAGTGGCCCGTTCAATATCGTTTTCAGTGACTCACGGTATTTATTCTGCTACCGCGATCATCAGGGTGAGAGAGATCTGTTTTATCTAAAGCGGCAAAGCCCTTTCAACAGCATTTCGCTCAGGGATCAGGATTATGATATAGATTTGAATCTCAGCAAAAATGACAGTGACACCGGTTATATTGTGGCGAGTGACCATTTGACGGATGAGCGGTGGCGGTCATTTACGCCTGGGCAATTGATAGTTTTCAGAGATGGCCGTATTGTCGCAAACTTCAGGTAAATAGCAAAATCATATTCTGGCTGATTCGGTAACAAGTTAGATCGAATCGGCAATCTCAATAAACTTCTCCTCCGGGAAAACCGACAACCGCAGTCAGGTACCACCCTCATGAATTTAGTGTAAAATAAAAAACAGCCCCCTTGCCGATCTCTCCCTCAGCCCAAAGTTCTCCATCATGATTTTTTAATCACTCTCTAGACTATAGGGAGGCCTACGCCCGTCCCGGTAAATTGGCTCTCGCTATGCAGCCGCTGAAAAGGCATAAACAGCTTGTCGTCCTGCTCCATAGGAAATCCCGCACCTACCAGAGCGGGCATAACAGCTGATATTGTTAAACGGGTGGTAATCTTTATGGTAGCCTCAAGTTTTTAGAATTGATAGGGCCCCACCGCAATGCCTACAAGATGTATAAGATTGACTATGGTAATGGTTCTTGCTCTACACGTTTTATAATACCAGCTACATCATCAAGGCTGAAAAAGAGTAAAGATTCCGAATCCGCTACTGGAAGCAACCTGGATCAATCCCCAGAGTTGCCAACTTGCTTAAAATTATTCTTTTTTAGCAGGTACAATCTTCACCTCATGACCTAGATCACGGAATAATTTATAAAAAAAAGAAGGTGCCAAATTTAATCAGCGTGTTGATTATTTCCATAAATTAATTCATGAACGACCGATAAGGATCAGATAATAATCTGCTGGTGAAAATCTTAACGTTCTGAAATTGACAAAGATGAAATCATCCCATTTCTTGCCTGTGCCAAAATGCAACAACGGTCTGTTTTGTAACATATGGTTTTTTTTCTCATTATATCAGTTTCCTATCGTTGGTCTATGTTGCAAACCAGAACAATTCACGCACGCATTATAAGTTAATTCTGCCATTTTCTTTTTAATTTATTGCCGTTAGTGCAGCAAGTTAAATCATATAGCTTCTGTCGGCATGGTTGTTGCTTTGCTCTGCCCTGTTTTTATCAATAATTAAAGTAAAGGTGTAGTTCGTGAAATCACAATCTCTCTTTCCCCGCAATCCTGTTCTCATTGTAGATGATGAAGAGTCTTTCCTGCGATTTATTTCAACGGCATTACGTATGCAGGGTATTTCTAATCTCGTGGAATGCGCTGATGCTCGAAAGGTGCTTTCAATACTTTCTCAGCGGTCATTTGAGGCTCTCATGCTCGATTTGTCCATGCCTCATATATCCGGAATAGAGATCCTCGATATTGTCAGAGAAGAATATCCTGAAATGCCGGTTATCATTGTGACTGGCAAGAATGAAGTCGGTACCGCGGTTGACTGTATGCAGAAGGGGGCTTTTGATTATATGGTCAAACCCGTGGAACGAAGTCGTTTGGTCTCTGGTGTAAAACGGGCGATCGAGATCAGGGATTTGCGCGGCCAGACCAGAGTGCTCAGGAAATGTATGCTGGCTGGAAAGCTGCAGAAGCCGGAAGTATTCTCAGCAATAATTACTGACAATTCAAGAATGCATAAAATTTTCCAATACCTGGAATCAATTGCCCGAAGTGAGGAGCCCATTCTGGTTACCGGTGAAACCGGTGTAGGTAAGGAACTCATCGTTAAGGCTATTCATTCTTTTAACGACCATTGCTGCCCTCTTGTATCGGTTAATGTAGCCGGTCTTGACGACACCGTTTTCTGCGACACTCTCTTCGGCCACGTCAGGGGAGCTTTTACCGGAGCAACCGAGATGCGCCAAGGGCTGGTTGAGAAGGCCTCCAGCGGCATTCTTCATCTCGATGAAATAGGTGATCTTGGCAACGATTCGCAGGTAAAACTTCTGCGACTGCTGCAGGAGGGTGAGTTTTTCAAGTTGGGAACCGACAGGATCACCAGAAGTGATACCCGGGTTGTGGCAACAACAAATCATAACCTGAGAGCAGCAATGGAAGCTCGGGAATTTAGAAGGGATCTCTATTATCGACTTTCTGCTCACCATATTCACATACCGCCCTTAAGGGAAAGGCCAGAGGATATCTCCTTGCTGCTGGACCATTTTCTCAGCAGATCAACTCAGTTGCTCGGTAAAAAACAGATGTCTTTCGGTAAAGACCTGGTGGAGATCTTAAGTCGCTATACATTTCCCGGCAATGTTCGCGAAATGAAGCTGATGATCCATGATGCGGTCTGCAGAAGTTCAACAAGCCGACTGGCCAGCAAACTTATCCTGGACCAGATCGAAGCACGGTCATCAAGAGTGGTCAAAGCGCAGAGATCCGAAAAAAAAGAATATGGTTTACCCACAATGAAAGATGGAATCCGAATATTGATAGAGGATGCTCTAAGACACTGCGGGAATAACAAATCTGAAGCAGCGCGAAGGCTGGAGATTTCCCGCCAGCGACTCGCCAGACATTTGAGAGAATAGGAGAGCGCTTGACAATAGCAGTTTCAAACATCGCGGCCGATAAGTCGTAACCATTAGATCAGTTGGAAGAATGACATATTCAGAAAATGCGCTTGCAAGTGAGCTGGCCCATTTTTTATATAAACAAGGATCTGAAGTCACTTCAGGAAAAGGAGAAGAAAAAGAATGCTGAAAAATCTTAAAATCGGAGTCAAACTCACCCTTTTGTGCGCATGTCTATTGATGATAATGACCATAGCAGTCACTGTGGGACTCGTTAAACTTTCAGGAATGAATGAACGTATTGACAGAATAGTTGACGTTTCCGCAGAGAAAATAAAACTTGCGGCTCGCATCAACCAGGACCTGCTGGCGATCGTCCGGACGGAAAAAAACATCATTCTTGCTCGGTCAGCGACAGAAATTACCGAAAATGTAGACGAAGCAAGAGAGATCCGCTTGGATATGCAGGAGCGCAGAGCAAAACTGCGGGAGCTTGTAGATGATGAAGGCCGAGTCAAGCTGGACAGTTTTGCAGCGAAATGGGATGAATATCTGCAGGTCAATGAAAAGGTGCGGGAACTTGCCGAGAGCGGAGCCACTGAAAGGGCAGTTGCTCTTTCCTCTGGAAGAGCAAGGCAACTGGTTGGTGAAAGTGAAAAGCTAATGAGGGCAATTGTTGAAATCAATGAGCAGCAGCTTGCCGCTGATAAATTGGCAAGTGACAGAAATTACAGCAGCGCCCGTATGATGATGATAGCTATCCTGTTGCTGGGAGCAGGACTAGGTATAACTGTGTCATTTATTATTACTCGACTGATCACCCTGCCCATGCGCAAAGGCGTGGCATTTGCTAAGTCTCTTTCGGAAGGGGATTTAACGCAGACAGTAGACGTTGACCAGGAAGATGAGGTCGGTATGCTGGCAAAAGCCTTGAATGTCATGGCCGAAAATCTGCGTAACATGTTCACAGATATCAGTAGCGGAGTGGAGACTCTTTCTTCTTCGTCAACAGAGTTATCTGCAGTTTCCGAACAGCTTACTGGCAATGCAGAAAACACTTCAAACCGTGCATCTGCCGTGGCTGCAGCCGCTGAGGAGATGAGCACCAATATGAGCTCAGTATCCGCGGCCATGGAACAATCCTCAAGTAACGTAGGCATGGTGGCAACAGCGACTGAAGAGATGACCTCAACAGTTACCGAGATCGCCGGCAATGCTGCTCGGGCCAAGGAGATTTCCGAAGAAGCCGTGGAGAAATCTACTCAGACATCGGCAAAAATGAAGGAACTTGGCGAAGCAGCCAATAGGATAGGTAAGGTGACAGAAGCCATAACGGAGATTTCAGAGCAAACCAACCTCCTTGCCCTGAACGCCACAATAGAGGCGGCGCGTGCAGGTGAAGCTGGTAAGGGGTTTGCCGTTGTTGCCAATGAAATTAAAGAGCTCGCTAAACAGACAGCGGAGGCTACTGTGGATATCAAGAACCAGATCAACGGCATGCAGTCAACTACAAGCGGTACCATTACCGATATCGAGAAAGTCGGTGAGGTGATAAACGAGATTAACGAGGTGATAGCAACAATCGCCACGGCGGTCGAGCAGCAGTCAGCAGCCACTGCCGAGATATCTGAAAATATTGCTCAAGCTTCCGCGGGTATCGAAGAAGTCAATGAAAATGTAGCTCAGAGTTCGGTAGCCAGCGAAGAGATCACCAAGGATATAAATGAAATAAGCACAGGAACGGAGGAGATAAATCAAGGCAGCCAGAATGTCAATGAGAGTGCAGCCGAACTCTCTCGTCTGGCAGAAAAGCTCGATGAACTCATGAAACGCTTTAAGGTTGCATGATATTTTTGGCTGTAGCTGCTCTAGGAAAACTTGCGGCCTGAAAATTGAAGCATGATGCAGAAATATCGTCGCCGTTTTGCGGCAGCACTAAAATTGATGAAAGTGCTGCCGCTGTTTGCGTTAGCGGTTTTTTCCCGATGTGATAAGTGGCGGGTATCCCAAATCTTTAAAAGAAAAAACCATTCAGTAATGGCCCATGGTGGTTTAAGGCACTAGATGATTTTTGGATGTCATGGATCATGGACCATATCAAATTTTCTACGAAGAAAATATGTCTACTGGCAGTGCTGTGTTGGAGAACGTGTCCGGAACTTGATATTCTTTCTGATAGCCTGATATCTTGAGCAGTCATCAGGAGAATGTCAGAGATAGTGACCTAAATGAAGCAGGTGACGAAGAAGGTATTTTAATGATTGTTCAAGTATCTATATATAGTGGGCCGTGATACTCCAAACGTCCTTGAAATTTCAGCGATGCTGTGTTCGCGGCTGTTGTACATATTTTTCAGGGTTCTGATCTGACTATTATCGAGTTTTACCGGTCTTCCACCGTTCCGCCCTCTTGCCCGTGCCGACGCCAAGCCAGCCATTGTCCGTTCCCGTATTAATTGACGCTCGAAATCAGCCAAGGCACCAAAAATATGAAATACTAATCTGCCGCCGCTAGTTGTCGTATCAAATCCCTCCTGCAGCGAAACAAATCCTATGCCCTTCTCTTGCAAGTCACTAACGACCTGTATCAAGTGTTTAAGGCTTCGCCCAAGTCGGTCGAGCCTCCACACAATCAGCTCATCACTATTCCTCAGATGATCAATAGCCATTCCTAGTTCCAGTCTGTCATCCCGAGCCCCTGAAGCTATGTCACTAAAAATACGTTCGCATCCGGCAGCGTTCAGGGCATCTGTCTGTAGTTGTAGGTTTTGGTCAGCTGTGCTGATTCTCGCATATCCGATTTTCATATTGTCTCCTGTGTAAAGTAAATGTTGATAAATAACGATAACTTAACTTTGTTTTCGTTACAAGATTATTTACACAGAAATACGCAAAAAAGCATATATTTCCGATATCTTATGAGCTGTAAACAAAATAGTCGTTTTTGTTACAGGAGCTTAGAATTAGGGGAACTTCACCAATTAAAAGGGAACCGCCACTGCATATGTCATGTTCACACTTGAAAAATATTAAATAAAGCCACTTTTATTTAGCACATAAACAACTCAATTATTTTTATGTTAGGCTTTTTTTTTCTGAAAAGCTCTTAACATGAAATACTAACCTATGACAAGAGCAATATAATAAGGTAGTTTGAAGGGAGGAATGGTACTGTCGGAAATTTACTATGAGGCATGCCCGATGATAATAGCACATAAACAAGTACAGAAAAATGTTGAGATTGTGCAGATCTGCTATTCTCAAGCATAACTGCATGTGTATGTGCAGTTATATATTTTTTTGCGAGAGATGCTAATGTCCGCTGCTATAGCTGTGTTTAACAGGATATGGTTGCCCGCGCAATGACAGCAAGTGTACCATTTCATTCACATGGTCACACAAACTATCTCATCAACATACCAAGTCTTTCACAAAAATTGACGATCCAGCCGCCTTGAGAGAAAAAACGCGCTTTGAAATAGCCCTACCAAAAAAGATCATTAGCCAGAAAGATCGAAGAGCTCGCGCGCATCATTGCCTCCTATTCGGATAAATTTATTCAAATTTGGCAAAAATCTCCTCCCCGGTATTTAATATTTCAGTAGTAGATTTTTGGAGGCCATTGTTATCTTTCCAGCATATTTCATTACTGGCTTGTTGTCATAATCTACTACCGAAAACGCAAAAGAAAGCGCTGATCTAGCTTTTGCTAGTCTCATAAAGCTGCTGGTATGCCTTAAAGCTCTTTTTTTACGAGAAAACATATTTTGTTGCGCATCATATTCCGGTGGCTTTGAATCATTTGTTTTCGAGAAAGATAAGTGTAAACTATACCGGTGTTCTTCCATAGATCGAGATATGATTTTCTGAACTGTAAATAGAAGTACATTTTGTATTTCTACAGTTACACCCAATCAATAAAAACAAGAGGAGATAATGCTATGAAACATTATCGAAAAGAGCTTTGGTTGAAGTGCCAAACAGAAGAGGATTTATAAATATAACGCGACAAGTAGAAGATTGCCTTAGAGAAAGTAGCATTACTCAAGGATTATTACTCTGCAACGCCATGCACATCATCGCCAGTGTTTTCATAAATGACGATGAATCCGGCCTGCATCACGACTATGAGATGTGGCTGGAGAAACTCGCGCCGCATGCCCCTGTGGATCAATATCGCCATAACGGTTACGAAGATAATGCCGATGCCCATATGAAGTGGCAGATAATGGGCCGGGAGGTTGTCGTTGCCGTAACCGAGGGGCAGCTTGACTTCGGCACCTGGGAAAGGATTTTTTACGGAGAGTTCGATGGTCGCCGCAAAAAGAGGGTGCTGGTGAAGATTATAGATGAGTAATAGCGGTGAATTTTGGCCGGGGCGGGAGGGAGTTGCTTAGACGAAATGGACTGAACAAATGAACAGTAGAGGGCGGCATCAAAATAGGAGCCCTCTCGGTGGTTCATGGTTTTAAGGACCAGTTGTGAAATAGAAAGAGTGTCTCACAGATCTAAGCCACTGACGAGGACTCCTGTCTTTATTATGCATCACATTTTCACCGAAATCCACTAAAAGGTTGCAGGCAGGGTGAGAAAATGTGAGTGGCCGATTTATTTTTTGCGTTGCCGACGAATCGGGCAGGACATTTATGTGAGAGTGAGCACAGGATAGAACCTTCACCTGCCGATAAGACATTTACTTACCTTGTTGATTTCTCCCGCAATTACCCAGCTGTATTTTTCCCAGAAGAGGAGGTCGCTGTCATACAGCTTCTCGGTTTCCAGACGCTTGAGGAACTTGCCGTGTTGCGAAGGGCCGCCGTTATACATGGCGTAGACCAGCCGGGCCAGGGTGTTGTCGTCGAGTGTCCGGCTGGCCTCAGGGTCCCGCAAGGCATATTTGGTCAGATAATGCGCGGCGATTTCACTTCCGGCAATGGCATTATAGCTGATATCCCAGCGTAGCCGATTCTGCTCGTAGAGGCCGCGCCACACCCGTTCGTTAATCTGCATCACCCCGACTGAACTCTGGTTATAGGAGAGCAGATAGGTGAGCTGATCCCCCTTGACCACAAACTGGCGAAAGCAGCTCTCCTGCCAGGCCATGGCGGGTATAAGATTACGGAACATTGCCTGGTTGTCCTCGGGCACCTTGCCCTGTGCAATTACGGATTCGGAGGAGGAAACCAGCACCTCTTCGACACGCTTGAGGTAATCGCCGACATCGGATTCAGGGACCTTCCATTGCATGATATCCTTGAATGACGGCAGAGGCTGAGCCGCATAAGCGGCAGAAATACCAAAAGGCTCAAAAATCCGGTGGAGTATGGAACTGCTTTTTTTTTCTTCAGGAGGATTTGGTGAGGTGTCCTGCGGTCCAAGTTGAAACAGCTTTTGAAGATCGGGATTTATTTCCGATTGGTAGTGGAGCAGTGCCGGATCGGCGTGCAGCATCCCAACCAGTCTGACCAGTCCGGGCGTGCTGATTTCAAGGCCCATTGTCGGCCCAATTCTGTCGAAGACCAGCAGGGCATCTGCGGAGGCAACAAAGGCGAGATAACCCAGGGCCTTCGATACTTTGGTGTCGCCCAGAACATGCTTTCTGAACAGAGGCGAAAGCTGCTGCCAAACACTGACAAACTGCTGCCGGACAATATCATGGGGAATGGTTCTATCGGACAGCTCAGTGACGAAACGATAGCGGGTGTCCAGCAGAACATTGGTCAGTATCCGTTTTTCCTCCAGGGTCAGTACGTTTTGCGAAAGAGTGGTTATCAGGTATACCAGAAGTCCATCCCATTTTTCCCAGAGAGCAACCGTTCTCTCGAGTTCTTCATTTTCCAGACGAGCCAGTTCCTGTTTCTCATCCGGATCGTAAACAGAGGCAACATCCGTCAGGATCGGCAGATGCATTGAAGCCGCCTGTACCTCGATCTTTCCCGGACGCATCGAAGCCAGCATACCCTCGGCCTGTCTCTGCTTGTCCTCCGGGAAGAGAGGCAGAAGAAAATTTTTCACATCGGCAACGGGCGGCATAAGATTTATGCGTATCCCGGAGATATAGGACCAGATATGGGGTTTGATAAGATCCCAGAGCACATCCGTAATCCGGGCCGGCTGCCGGTCTGCCCCAAGCAACCGTGATCCCACTGTGGTAAAAGACAATTGCCAGGTGTCCGGGCTAAGGAAAGGCTGCTCATAGAGAACAAGATGACCCTGCCATTCCAGCGGCGTAAAGCATCTGCCTCCAAGAGGAGTGCCTGCCCTGGCGTTCACCTGTATATCCAGCTTGATTCTGCCGTTTTCCTCGGAAACCTGGGGGGCGGATAAAGCAAGATAAACGCAGCCGTTTCCTTCATTGATAAGGGTGGCGGATTCGTTATTTTCCTGAAAGGCATGATTTACCAGGAGCTTGCGGAGCAATGGATAATCAATGGTGATCGGCAGGGTTACTGTCTGCAGTGCGGCCTCGCTGACGCCGCTGTAAATAAAAGTAATCGCCAGGGCCAGTAAGAGAATGGGTTTTTTGATCATTGCAGTCACTATGGGTGTATTCCGGTAAACGGGAAGATAATTTTTTCCCTTTGGTCATACGAAACTTATCGCGAAACCGACCAAATCGTGAGTATGAATTTTAATTCATCATTGCCCTTGTAGCTTCATTTTTCACTGCTGCAAGCAGTTCTTTGGCTTTTGCTATTTCATCGTCCAGCCTTTGTACTTCTACCATTGCCGTTTCGATTTCAGAACCGGGTATCCATGAATGCACGGTTTCCACCTCATCAAGGTTTTCACTGACAATATCTGCTGTCTTTCCCTCAATGATGTTGAATCTATGGTGGCAATATTGTCCGTTCTGGCTGGTGGGACAGGTGCAATGTGTTGAAATAGTTGAATCGGAATTTTTTATAAATTCGACCAGGTAAGGCATTTCGGTTGATCCTTGGACCAAAAACTGTATTTTCATTTTTTGTTAATGTGTTGGAAATTCATAACAAACGACATCTTATCTTAAGAAGCGCTCCTTCGCTGACTGCATATATGGGACATCCATTCTGATGATTCATACAGGATATTGTTTGTCCGTGCAATGACAGGTTGAGTGGCTATGATGTTGTCGGGTGGGAGAATGCTGTGCTGCAAAACAGATCGCATTGAGGAAAGAACATAAATATTCAGGATGTTGCAGATTGTTTCACTTCCCGTTTCCGAAGAATACAAAAGGTCCGGCTCTCCCTCAAAGCAAAACAGGCACTTAACGAAAATCGCTAAGTGCCTGTTATATACTGGCGTCCCCAAGGGGATTTGAACCCCTGTTGCCGGCGTGAAAGGCCGGTGTCCTGGACCTGACTAGACGATGGGGACCGGGATCTTTTTCTGGTGGGTCGTGTTGGACTCGAACCAACGACTCTCTGCTTAAAAGGCAGATACTCTACCGACTGAGTTAACGACCCATGAGGGAATGCTATATACAAATATGCCGAAAAACTGTCAAGCGAAAAAAAACATCTTTATAATTTTTATCACTCGCACAAATCATAGTCAAGCTGTTATGCCAAAAGAAAGAAGATAGATAATGGTCTCCTCGGCAGACATCACCTTAGCGTTTTGGAGAGCTGAATTTTATGTATTTTCAATATTATATTGTTCATCAAGGTGCTTGGGTATCCGGGGACTGCGGGAGATCGAAATTTTTACGCGTCTTTCAAAGAAGGAAAAACGTTGTCGCAGTGTTTCTCTAATGATAGGATGCAGTTTTCAATTTTCCCGGACCACTATGCAGTGTGGTCTTTCATAAACAGATGATCATGAGGGACGGAGATGGGTTTTATTAACGGTTCGGCAAGTTTTGTCCGTTTCAGCGTTGAAGGTGAACTTCCGGAAAATGTCTGGGACTTCATAGCGGAGAGGGTAGCGGCCTTCTCCTTCCAGGATATAGACGATACCTATGACGAGTTTTCGATCGGCTGGGTTTCGGTGATGAATATGTTTGATTCCGATTTCGAATACGCCTCCTATGCCAATGGTGACTATGTGACGCTGACCCTGAGAATGGACGAGCGCAAGGTTTCGCCGGCGATACTGAAGAAATTTTGTGCCAAGGAGGAGGAGCGTATTAAGAAGGAACGCCAGCTTCCCAAGATCGGCAAGGCCATGAAGATGGAGATCAAGGAGCGGATGAACACCGAACTGATGCGCAGATCGGTGCCGATTCCCTCAATATTTGATTTGTGCTGGGATCTCTCCAACGGGACTTTGCTCTTTTTCTCCACCAACAAAAAAGTGCATGCCCAGCTCGAGGATTTCTTTAAGGAAACCTTCGGCCTTTTGATCATGCAGCAGATTCCGTATATTACCGCCGAACATCTTCTTACTGAAGAAGAGGGATATCGGCTTGCCGGCATTGGCCCGGAAATTCTGGTTTAACATTAATCAAGGTAATGTGAAAGATAATGGATTTAGTAGATTTAATAGCGGAAAAACGATTTCTTGGACAGGAATTTCTCACCTGGTTGTGGTGGAAGAGCGAGGAAAGAGGAGGGAGCATCCTCCTGCCCGAGCATGGCGATATCACCGTGGCTTTCGAGAAGCATATGCTCCTCGAATACGGGGAGGGCGAAACCAACGAGAAGCTTATTTGCAGTGGACTGCAGACCGAGCTGCAGGAGGCGCGCACCGGCCTGCAGATGGGTAAGAAACTGGAGCAGGCCCGTATACAGCTGGTATCCGCGGAGCAGGAATACAATTTTACCCTGGCGGCGGCGATGATGGAATTTCGCAACGTCAAGCTCCCCAAGACCGCAGGAACGGAGGCGGGGGCTCCGAATAATCCGGAGGAAACCGAGGGCATGATTCTGGAAAGGATTTATCTTTTTGAGGAGCTCGTCCAGCTCGT
Source organism: Desulfobulbaceae bacterium (assembly GCA_016278675.1). Lineage (GTDB taxonomy): Bacteria > Desulfobacterota > Desulfobulbia > Desulfobulbales > Desulfocapsaceae > Desulfopila_A. The sequence continues at coordinate 12,428 of JADQBJ010000053.1, forward strand.
CAACAAACTTTTTCATCTCTTCCTCAAGGTGCGGGTGAGCGAAGACTGGCTGGAAGAGCGGGAAAAAGTTCGGACCTGGGTGAGCAATTCGGTGAGAACCGCCCATTGAATGTGATGTTGGATCAACAGGGCCAGAGAAAAAAGTACAGGATGAAACATGGAATTTGAAACAGTTATCGGGCTTGAGATACACGCCCAGCTCAAAACGGACTCAAAGATCTTCTGCGGCTGCTCCACGGCCTATGGAGCGCCGCCGAACACCCAAACCTGTCCGGTTTGCCTGGGAATGCCCGGTGTTCTCCCGGTGCTCAATAAAAAGGTCGTCGACTTCGCCATCAAGATGGGTTTGGCCACGGATTCGAAAATCAACCGGTACAACCAGTTTGCCAGAAAAAACTATTTTTATCCCGACCTGCCCAAAGGATATCAGACAACCCAGTTCGACCTGCCGATAGTAGAGCATGGCGTGGTCGAGATAGAGGTGGACGGTGAAAAAAAACGGATCGGCATCACCCGGATGCATATGGAGGAGGATGCCGGCAAATTGATCCATGACGAGCATGAGCCGCTCTCCTATGTCGATTTGAACCGCACCGGCACCCCGCTCCTGGAGATCGTCTCCGAGCCTGATCTGCGCTCGCCGCAGGAGGCTGCCGCCTACCTGAAAAAGATCCGGGCGATCCTGCGCTATCTGGATATCTGCGATGGCAATATGCAGGAAGGCAGTTTCCGCTGCGATGCCAACATTTCGCTGCGGCCCTTGGGGCGCAAGGAATTCGGCACACGGACCGAACTGAAGAACATGAACTCCTTCAGGAATGTGGAAAGTGCCCTGGAATACGAGATCCGCCGCCAGCGCGATCTGCTTCTTGACGGCGAAAAGGTTGCCCAGGAGACCCTGCTGTGGAACCCCGACAAAAACCGGACGGAGTCGATGCGGGGCAAGGAGGAGGCCCACGACTATAGATATTTTCCCTGTCCCGACCTGGTCCCAGTGGAAATCGACGAGGCCTGGATCGAGAGGATACGCGCCACCTTGCCGGAGCTGCCCGATCAACGTAAGCAGCGATTTGTCAGCGTCTATGAGCTGCCGGAATATGATGCCGCCATCCTTACCGGATCCCGCGAGCTGGCCGACTATTTCGAGACGGCCGTGCAGGTCTGCAACAGCCCGAAGAAAGTTTCAAACTGGATCATGACCGAACTCCTGCGCGAGTTGAAGGGGGAGGATATCGCCGTCTGCCGTGTGGCCCCCGGACAACTGGGCGCACTGCTCGGCATGGTCGAAGAGGGCACTATCAGCGGCAAAATTGCCAAAACGGTGTTCAGCGAGATGATGGAAACCGGCAAAGATCCGCAAGTGGTGGTCAGGGAGAAAAACCTGGTGCAGGTCTCCGATGAGGGAGAACTGCTTGCCATAGTGCAGGAAATTATTGACGCCAACCCGGATCAGGCCCAGCAGTTCCGCGAGGGGAAAGACAAGGTGATGGGCTTTTTCGTCGGGCAGTTGATGAAAAAGACCAAGGGGAAGGCCAATCCGAAAATGGCCAATGAGCTTTTTCACAAGGTATTGAAAGGCTGAAATAATTTCATTGAAGAAAGAAGAGTGGCAGAAAAAGGGAGCCGGCCACAGAGGCAGGCTGCGCGAAAAGTTTCTGGAGATTGGCGCCGAGGGCTTCAGCGATGCCGAAGTGCTGGAGCTGCTGCTCTCCTTCGGCACCCCGCGAACCGACTGCAAAGCTCCGGCCAGGCAGGCCCTGAAAGAGTTTGGCACCCTTGCCGCCGTTTTGGAGGCGCCGGGGGAGGATCTCCTTAAAATTCCCGGTATCGGTCCTAAAAACAGCTTTGCCGTCCGCTTCATCCAGGCGGTCGCCAGAAGATATCTGCAGCAGCGCCTGCTGGGCCGCAAATATCTGCACTCCTCCGGAGAGGTCAGGGACTACCTGCTTCATTCCATGCGGGAGCTGCCCCGCGAGGTGCTGACCGCTATCTTCCTCGACTCGTCGCATGCCATTATCGCCACAGAGGTGATGGCAGAGGGGACGGTCAACGTCAATACCATCTATCCGCGGGAGATAGTCAAGCGGGCTCTGGAAGTCAACGCCGCCGCCCTTATCGTCGCCCACAATCACCCTTCCGGCTCACTGCAGCCCTCGCCCCAGGACATGCATCTGACCCGCACGCTTTCCCTGCTTTGCTCGATGATGCAGATAACTCTCCTTGATCACTTCATTATCGGAGACGGTTCTTACAGTTTTGCCGATAAAGGGCTTATGACCACCATTCGGGAGGACGTCGACCAAACCATCAAAGAAGCTCTCGCGGCGGGGAGGAACTGATCATGGCCTCTTTATATATCCATATACCCTTCTGCCTGGCCAAATGCGAGTATTGCTCCTTTAGTTCCTTTACCGGCATGGAGCATCTTTTCTCACGCTATGTCAAAGCCGTGAAAAAGGAGATAGTCGATCATTATTTTTCCGGAAAGGCCGGCATCCTCGATACTATTTTTTTCGGCGGCGGCACCCCTTCACTTTTGTCGGTCGATCATATTGGCGAAATTCTTTCCTGCTGCCGGGAATTTCCGGGTATAGGCGACGGGGCGGAAATATCTCTGGAGGCCAATCCCAAGACCCTGGATTTTATGAAGCTTCTCCAGCTGCGTCAGGCCGGCATTAACAGGATTTCCATTGGAGTACAGTCATTTATCGACAGCGAGCTGGATCTGCTGGGGCGTCTGCATAGCGCTCAAGACAGCTGGGACTGTATACGGGATGCCACCGGGGCCGGCTTTGCCAATATCAGCCTGGATCTGATGTACGGCGTTCCCGGGCAGACTCCGGAGCGCTGGCGCTGGAACGTAGAAACCGCGCTGTCGTTGAACCTACCCCACCTCTCACTCTATCAACTGACCATTGAGGATGATACTCCCTTTGCCGTGCGTTATGACCGGGGTACTCTGAGCCTGCCGGAGGAAGACGAGGTGATGCTGATGGATGAAATTTCATTTGATCTCTGTAAAGAGGCGGGGCTGGAACAGTATGAAATCTCCAATTTTGCCATGCCCGGTTTCGAATGCGGTCACAATATCAATTATTGGAATAATCTCGAATACCTTGCCGTCGGTGCGGGAAGCGTGGGTTTTCAGCAGGGCTGCCGCTCGAGAAATATTTCCGAGCCGCTGCGCTATTGCCAGGCGGTGGAGAGCGGCGAGACTACCACCGAGGAAAGCGAGAAATTGACCCCTGACGAGTCTTTTCGGGAAAGTGTGGTTATGGGCCTGCGGATGGTCAAGGGAGTTTCGTATAGGGCTCTTTTCGAGCGTTACGGCATTCATTTGCCGAAGTATTATGGCGAAATTCTCACACCGCTTCTTGAAGGAGGGTATGTAGAGTTTACCGATACCCATTTTCGCCTGACCGATAAGGGGAGACCTTTGGCTAATCAGATCCTCTCCGAGCTGGTCTAAGCGGCACTGCAGGCTGCATATTTCTGCACCGTTCCAGACAACCAATAAAACCCTTCCGGCTTTATGCAGCCGAACATGTAGATTCAGCAAAAAACATTTACTACCGTCTTTCCGGTCCCGATCCCGAATCCACCTCTTTGCTGACACCCGACCTTGTTCTGAAAGAGGCAAAAACAACATATTCAAAGTCATCCAGCCATTCGGGAGCCCCTGCGACTTTTTCCGAACTCCCGGCATAACAGCTTGACAGCACAGTGTCGAAAATTTAAATAGTCATTTCACTGCTGCCCACTAAAGAAGGAAGAAATGCAACGAACACTGCAGACAAATATCTATGGACTCTACCTGATCAAGCTATCCAAATGGTTTATGCTGATCATGCCGATCGTGGCCCTGTATTACACGGAAAACGGCCTGGATGCCTATGACATCTATCTCCTCCAGGCGATCTATTCGGTCAGCGTCGCGGTTCTCGAGATACCCTCGGGTTATATGGCCGATATAATCGGGCGGAAAAAATCGCTGGTAATGGGCAGCATCCTGGGAACCCTGGGATTTGTCATCTATTCTCTTTCTCACGACTTCACCGGTTTTCTGCTGGCCGAAATTATCCTTGGCCTTGGGGGCAGCTTTATTTCGGGCTCCGATTCGGCACTGCTCTACGACAGCCTGGCCTCCATGAAAAAAGAACATAGATATTTGCGGCTGGAGGGAAGGATCACCTCGCTGGGAAATTTTGCGGAAACCACCGCGGCCCTCTGCGGCGGCCTGCTCGCCGCTGCGATCAGCTACCGCTTTGTCTATGCCTCCCAGGCGGTAATTGCCGCAATTGCCATTCCCGCCTCCCTGATGTTGATAGAACCGCCCCGGGAGAAAATAACCTCGACTCCGGGAATCAGGCATATTTTAAGAGTGTGCAGGGAAAGCCTGTTCGTCAACTTAGAGCTAAGCTCAACCCTGCTGCTCTCCGCCATTATCGGTACCTCGACGCTCTGCATGGCCTGGACGGCCCAGGTCTATTTCGTCTATATGGGACTAACCGAGGAGCTGATCACCCCGTTATGGGTTGCCTTGAATCTCACCGTGGCCGTTGTGGCGGCATTTGCCTCAAGGGTTGTTGAAAAAATGGGAAAAAGGCAGGCAATACTTAGCATAGTTCTCTTTATTCCGGCATCGTATATCGCTCTGGGAATGGTCCAGCTCATCCCGGCAGTGATAGTGCTGCTTATATTTTATGCCATCCGGGGTTATGCAACACCGCTCTTGAAGGATCTGACCAACAGCCATTGCCGCTCTGAGACCCGGGCAACGGTTCTATCGATCCGCAATATGATCATCCGTTTCGGCTTTGCCCTGCTCGGCCCCTTTATCGGCAGTCTCTCCGCGGGCTACAGCCTCTCCTTTGCCTTAAAGTCGAGTGGCGTCGTTCTTTTGATCCTCTCCGGAGCAGCAGCCTGGTTTGTTTTTCATATGCTCGGCGATGATTTTAAAGAATCTTAAAAAGCAAAAGCCCGGGAGTTTAAGTATAACATCCTATCCCCCTGAAGCCCCAGTCTTCAATGTCAATGGAACACCAATTAGGCCGTTGCTTGTGAGCCTGGAAGATTGCTGCATCAAACCGACCTCCGGGCATTTCAACAACGCCGCTCATTCATCACAAAATTGCTTGACAACAGGAGAGTTTTGAAGCATGTTTTGATGCGTGCTGGATGCAGTAGGTTCAGCAGACGGTTGATACCTTTTTCAGCATAAATCGAAAGCTGAACAAGGAGGCCGAGAAAAGGTTCCCTCTCAATTCGAGCACACAGCTTGAACCTTTTCAAAATCAACTTGCGAATAATAGGTCGGGAAGTGGCTCAGTCTGGTAGAGCACAGCGTTCGGGACGCTGGGGTCGGAGGTTCAAATCCTCTCTTCCCGACCATTTATGCAAGGTAGGCAGTAAAAACGATGTTGGGCCAAAGTTGGGTCAGTTGGGCCAATGTCGGGACAGGTGATTCATTCGCCATTCACATCATTTCTTCATCCATCTTCAATCAAGATTTTTCTTCAACCACTCGGGGATCCGCGACAACCAGTCGGCGGTAATCTGCTATAAACTGATCAGGAAAGCCTTTGTGCGGGTTACAGTTATAATGCTGGTCCCAGTAGTGGGCCAGGGCGGTGAGATCATCGGCGGCAGGAAGGGGATCCGATACCCTCCGATAATGCAAGCGGGCCATGGCGGTTGAATAGATAGGGTTGAACTGCAGGTTGAGAATAGACGGTTTGGTTACGCCGGTGAGCCTGGTTATTTTTTCGGCTCGTTCCGGCCGGTAGTGCAGATATTTGTTCCAGATATCCGCCTCGGTTGCGGGTTCCATCTGATACAGCCCTCGGGCCGGGCCGTGCGGGTATTGCATCAGCCAGTGGCCCAGGTGTGATTCGTGCGCTGCGGTGCCGATCAGCAGCTCTTCTGCGGCCGGTGTATACATATCGAGCTGCTGCAGGGTGCAGCGGATTATCTGGCGCAGCTGAACTGGATCTAGACTTGGCATGCAAGGAGCTCCTTTATTTTTTTGTTTACGGGCACCGTATCATGCATCGTTTTTCACTTTTCCATGATTGCCGGCGCAGTTCACTTTGATATCCGATACATCTTTCTGCATATCTTTGATCAGCGCGAAGATATCGTGGACATTGGTATTGAACTTGTTGACGATAAAGGCCACGCAACCGAGAAATCCAACACACAGCAGCCCCAGAGAGCCGTAGACGAATTTCATGAACACGTCGTTTAAGGTGTCGGCATAGGCGGAGGAAACGCAACAGATTGACACCGTGAATGCCAGCAGCATCACCAAAGCCTTACGCATTCTTCACCCTCCGCATTCCGTTTTCTCTGGCAGCCCCGCCGCCGAATAGATAGGTACCCCACCACCACCAGATCGATTCCACCTTATAGCCATCGCGCCAGAGGATATCCGCCAGCACCGTGGAGGCCGTCCAGTTGTCAATAGGCGTTCCGTCATCCCATACTGCATAGCGGCAGATGTGATCATGTATTACCCAGGCGTCGGTGTTTTCCAGATCCCGGGCCCTGGTGGCGCCGTCGCTGTAAAACCTGATCGGAATAGTGATATAGCGGTTATAGCGCGGTGAATAATAGCGGTATTGCGCTGTTGTTTCGTAGCCGTCGCCGACCAGGCGCAGGCGGATATATCGGCCGATCATAAACCAGGTACCACGCTGATAGGGGTATCGGTTGTCGCCGACTGTTCAGAGTCCGTGGACAGCTCGCTGTCGCAGACGGTAATATATTGAACCAGGCAGCCGCCGTCCTCGATGCGCGGGGATAGATCCACGGTGATCAGCTTCCAGGAACCGCAGCCGGAAAGACAGAGAACCAGCAGCAGACAGAGCAGCAGGGAGAAAATTTTCATGCTTACACCTCGATCTCATAATAAGTTAAATCCGGGGCCTCGCCGACAATGCGGCCGTCCTGAATAAAAGCCTTATTGCCCACCGGCACATTACTACCGGAGACGATGACCACACCATTGCTATAGGTGGCGCACTTGGATGTCCCGCCGGAGATGGACAGCACCGTCACCACTTCCAGGGGCGGGCCGTCGATCAGTGTTTTGAATTTACGCCACAGGTTCGCCACGGTATCTTTCCACCTCCACCAGTTGTCTCACTTTTAAACCCTTTTGCCGCCTGGCCGATATGCCCACGCCGGTGACCTGGGCCCGGAAATTCTCATGCGCCCTATTCACCTGCAGCAGGGTGCCGGGCAGCAGTAACTGCGGCAAGTCCGGTGCGGCCTTCAAGGGCAGGTTGAGGGTGCCCGGCTGCCACTTGCCGGATCTGGCCAGCTCGTAGATGCCGCGCATGGTGGCGGCCTCGGTGGTGACGATCAGCGGCTCGGTGACCATGGGGCCCATGTTGGTGCCTCCGGAGCCGGTGCGCAAGATCTTGGCGATTATCCCTTGAGTGGTGCCGGAGACCACCACGCCGTTGTAGTCCGGGCCGGGCTGCCAGTCGCGGGCGGTATTAAGGATCACCGATTCGCCCAGGGCCAGGGCCGGGGTGGCGGTGGCCCACTGCCAGGGCTTGATCCCGTAACGCGGCAGGATCTGCAGCACCTTGTCTTTGCCGTGCGCCTGGATGCGCACGCCGATCTGCCCGGTGATCGCTGTAATTGCCGCCATAGGCGTGAGGTTGTGGAAGCTGTAAGCATCCGCCGGGACTAAAAAGTCGGTGATCTGCCAGTCCAGCGTCCAGCCGGTACCAAATAATCGATCCTCGATGATCTGGCGGATGGTGCGCTGTTGTTCCTCGGTATAGCTGGCCACGGCGGCGTAGGGTTCGGCCAGCTCGGCGGCTATACCGCGTCCGGCAATGGAAAAGGAGTTGGTACGGGATTCGTCGCTGCCCGCCCGCTCCACATAAAAGCGCAGCAGATAGCCGTTGATATCGGCTTCCACCTCATGGTAGCCGGATTCGGAAGGCTCCACGGCCTCGAAGCTTTCCCTGGTGTTCAGGGTGGCGGAAAACTCCCAGCACCAGGAGCCGAAATTGATCTTGGCGGAAAAATCGCGCAGATCAAGGGGCATATTGTCGGAGACACGCTTTAACAAGGCATGGTTCATATGTAGATGGCACCTCCGCTGCGGGGCATGAGGATAAATAATTGGCGGCCGGTAGGTGTATGGGTCCCGCCATCCGGATGGCTCCTGGTGGCTGCAGCGCAGATCATAGGAGAGGGAATCAAACCAGAAGTCGATATGATCCTTGTCACCCACCTGGTTAATGGTGTGACCGAGGTCAAGGACCAGGCTGTCGCCCTGCGGATATTGATATTTGCGCAGGCAGATCTCATCATAATATTTCTTACCCCACCTGGTGGTATGGTCCCGGTCCTTTTCCGGAGGGTTACCCCAGGGGCAGCGGATCCGTTCCCTATCGGTTTTTTCATGATCGGCCTCGTTATGTTTTGCCCGCTTCGCCACATCTTTTTCCGGTGGGTAGCTGTAGGGGCACTCGATGCCCTGCTCTTTTTCCTGTGATTCATCCCAGCGGATCCGGTGGGCGGCAGGATCCTTGCCCAGCATATTGACCCACAGAGCGGAGACCTCGTTATCATTGCGCAGCAGGCGATCAAAGGCTATGCGGTTATCGGTATATAGCGCCGCCAGGCCGGTCCAGCCGGAAAGCACCTGCTTTTCCTTTTCTACCTGTCGGGCATGCCGCAGCCGGGTTTCCGGCTCGATATGGGTGCTGTCCGCCCAACCATTGCGCTTGCTGCAGTCGGTCTGCCGGGCAGCGGTAAAAGCAATACCGATGCCGGGCGCAGTGCCTGAAGGGATGACATACCACGGTGGTAGTGGCTCCGTGTCCACCATCCGCAAGGGACTTAAGACAAAATCTGCTCTGGCAAGCGCCCATTTGACTGGAGAAAGCGCAAAGGGATTTATGTTGTATTGTGGTGACATCTATCATGTAGTTGGCGGTTCGGTTTCATAGGGATGACCAGGCGGGAGATTCATCGCCAGTCCCCATTTGTGAGCGAGATATCCTTCAATCTTCTGCCTCTCAGCGGTGCTCGGGATATAATCAAGAACGATATATTCCGCTAAATTGCCCCAAAAACACCTGGCAGGGAAACTCGGTCCGCCGTCACCCATCAGATAAATAGTCGGAGAATCAGATTGCCGTGGCTCAAGATTGATGATTCTCCACGACGTATAACGCTCCATATTCATCCCAGTCCTGGCTGTGCCGTCCAAATACCCGTTTCCGTAATATCCGGAACATGACCCATAAGAACTTGAAAAAAGATCAGAAGATGAGGAATGGCCGTGAAAATGGTATGACGAGTTTAAAAAATGCCTGTACGTCCCGGATGTACCAGCCCACTTGCAGACTATAAAAACCGAAACGACTGGTATCTCGGCATGCTTTATAGCCTGCCCATTACCGCTATAAGCAATAGTATCGAGCCCGTTTAAACTGGCCGCCGCGATTGTTGGTGCCGCAGTGCCGATTTCATCGGCGTGTCTATTGTTGCCGGATTTATCATTGAGTTGTGCCAGTGTAGCGCCACTCGAAAATGCTATAGTGTCGGCATCTGCTGCATCCATCCATGCTTGCGTAACTAATTGCGCGGCTGTCCAGGGGCGGCCAGCCATGTCCGGCAACTTATAGCCCCAGGGAAATGTTTTTGGATCGATCAGTCGATTTTCAAACAGATATATAGACATTACTTCGCCTCTCCACTGACCATGACGGCAACGTTATTCTTATCCGAACGGACCAGGATCTTGTCACCAGGTGCCAGCACGATTACCGAATCGATTGCCGTTGGTGATTCAGAGCTGGTCTTGTTGATTTTCCACTGGAAGATCACATTAAAACCATCGGTGTGTTTCACCTCGATCACGGCATCGTCCACTGCCTCGTTATTGCTTAGCAGCATGGAGAAGAGCACGGTTTCCTCATTGGCCTGCGCCTCGAGGAGTTCGGTGTCGGAGTCGATGACAAAATTCGGTATCGCCCATCTTTTCAGTGCCATAATTTTCCTTAATAGGCTGATTCGGTTTGCGAGACAAAGTCCGCCGCCTCAGCGTTGAATTCTCCGGTATCGTCAAAAGCTACGATCAACAAAGACTTTTCAGGCCGTTCCGGCAGGCCGTAAACTTGCCATGAGCCGTCATCCGGCTGAGACAGCACCTGGGCATAGACATAATGAGTGTGGCGATCCGTGACGGCTATCCTTCTTTGTGCCGGTATTCCGTTGACTTTGACAATGCCGCCCAGGCGGTGCCGTCCGGGCCTGCCGGCAAATGGTTCGGCAATGGAAAATGCGGAGCGATCAATGGTTTCGGGTGTGTGATTAGCCATTTTTCTACAGATCGATTTTAAATAAGCCTTGGGCGGCGTTTGATATTGCCGTGGTGGGCATAGAGTTCCAGGTGATCGCTATATAGGTTTCACCGTTTATTTCCACGGTATCAAGATTGTTGAATGGAAAGGGGTGGCAGGGGGCCAGCATACCAGGCAAAAAACCACGAAATGAGCCGACAACACCGTCATTAAGGGCAATTTTGGAGACAAGCAATGGCGTTTGCCCATCATATGCCAGGCCAGAACTGCCAAAGCAGGCATCGGATACCGGGCCAGGCGGCGACATCGCCGCTGCACAATTTATGGCTCCTACATCGCCCGCCAGATTTCGGGCAAGGTAATGCCCCTCTCTTACATTGATGGGGTAGGCGATCTCCCCAAACCCATACCTGCCACCGCCGGCCCAGGTTGAGCGCAGAAAAGCCACGGCGAAGCCATCGTCCAGATACAGCTTTTCGAAATTGCCGAAAAAGAAATTCATCCCCATATAGTAATATGGGGCGGAGTAAATAGTGTTGGGCAGCAGGGGCATTTCCGTTGCGTCGTGATAGGTGAAGAAATAAACATATCCGCCCGTTGCTATGCATACCCATGGCCTGGCTGTGAGATCTGCTGAGCCAGATATAGAGTATGATAGCCCTTCGGTTGTGCCGATGCGATTCAGCCCGGTATGCTCATCTGTCATGGCCTCGTAACAGTCCAAAGCCACATAATACTGTTGTGAGCCGGTGAGATGGTCGACCCGGAGGAAATAGCTGTTTCCCTCCGCCGGGGAGCTTCTGAAGACACCAATTGTTTCCTCGGGATTGGCAAAGGGCATGGTCCATCCCGCTCCGGCTTTTTCGCCGTAGCCCTCCACAAGACAGGCCTTCAGCACCTCGACAAAGCTGCCATATAGTCCATTCAGCACCGGCGCGTTTGGATCTGTAGAAAGGTATAATTTCGCCATTATTCGCTGTCTCCCCGTATCTGAATGGTGAATTCGTCGTTTGGCTCGGTGACCGGTCCGGCTAAAGTGGTGCGGGCCACCCACATATCGCCGTCCGCTGGCTCGGTGTTGAAGCGCAGCACATTGCCGCTGCTCCAGCCGGAGCCCCAGCCCCGGTAGTCAATAAACATGAAAGGTTCGTTGGTGGCCTGGTTGATCGGCTGGAAATCCTGGGTGATATAGCCATCCGCCACCACGCCGTACTTTTCACCGACCAAATTGAAATGCTCGGTGGAGTCGAAGACGATGGCCCAGCGTTCCTTGACCGCGCCCTTGTTGGTGATGACCGGCGGGAAATCAATATCGTTATAGTTGGCGGTGGAGGCATCGCCGATCTGGTCATCACTCCACACGGAGGTCCAGGTCTTCTGATCGAACATGCCGTATAACCGGGCCTGCAGATCACCAAAGAGCAGAGCGGAGGAAACATAGGTACCGGCCACCGGATAATCATGTGAGACGCCGCGCGCCAGGGTCAGGGTGCCGTTGATCTGGGCATCGGAAACCAGGGCCATATCCTCGATGCGGTGATTGGCGATCAGCGGCTGGGTGAAGCCGGTCAGATCCAGGGGATCGGCCATGGTCAGTTCCTGGGTGTCCTGGTCAAAGTCATAGAGGGTGGTGGGCACATAGAGGCCGGTGGCGTCATAGAGCCGGACCACGTCCGCCACGCGGGAGAGGGTCAGCACCTGGCCGGCGGAGAGTGGATCCGGCAGCTGGTCGGTGTCGGTGTTATGGATCACCACCACGTCGCCGGATTTGACGATGGGCACCCGGCCGTCCGTGGGCAGGCGCACCGGGTCGATACCGATCAGGTCGGCATCCAGCGGGATATAGGAGTAGATCACGCAGGCGTAGTTGAGGGTTTCGGCAAAGATGCGGGTGGGCTTCCACATCAGCCCGCCTTCGAGGGTGGCTTCGTCATACCAGGGCTCGTTTTCGTGGCCTGCAGGGTCCACCAGCTGGCCGAATTCCAGGGAGACGATCCCGGTTTCCACATCGATATAGCCGCGCACCTCGTCGCCGCTGATCTGGCCATCAAAGGCGGCGGTGGCGGCAATGATGGTGCCTTCGGCGGAGGTACCCTGCACCGAGAAAGACCCCGGCCGTAACGGTGCGCCGGGAGTGCGGAAGAGCCCGCCGGTGAGAAACTGATTACCGGCGCGCAGCAGCATGCTATGGAGGTGCAGGCTGTTGCTGCCGCTATCGTAATAATCCAAGATGACAATGCCGGTCTCGTAGTTGATGGTGCCGATCTCCACACCCAGGCCGTTGGAGGCCGCCGGGTTTTTGTAGATCTTGCCGCCACGGTCGATATAGCGATCCGCGCCCCAGCTGAAGCAGATGGAGGCGGGCACGATGGTGCGCCCCGGCAGATCCGGGGTCAGATCGACGCTGAAGGCAGCGCTTGCTAGCAGCTCCTGGGCGGCCACCTGGGCGGCGGCGGAGAGCGAATAGCGGCAGAAGGCCGAACCGAAAGAGACATCATTAAAAGTGAGGGCTGCGGTTATTTCGTCATAACCGATGATCGGCTTGTCCCAGTTGCCCGAGCCGATGATAAAATCACCGTAGATCGGCACCCGGTAGTGATCGCTGCCGCTGATATCACCCAGGGCGATGGAGATCGCGCCGGTAGTATAATCGATGCTGCCGGAAAGCCCGCTGATTGAGGCGGCGCCGTCATATTCCGGATGGGTAAGGGAGACATCGACGCTAAAGCCGCCGGCGGAGATGCCGCTGCTGCCGTTGTCGCGAAATTTATAGAGCTGGCTATGGCCGAAGGCGGTGACAATGGCCTGCAGCGACACCGTGCCTGGCTTGATCGGGGCATCGGGCAACTGGATGGTGACGATACCACCGGATTCGCTGCCGCTTACCTGGGCCTCGATAAAGGGGTATTTGTCATAAGAAATGGTATATTCGGAGCCAGCGGCCGGTATGGCGGTGGGCCGGAAGATGATTTCGCCCTCGGCGTAGTCGACCACGCTGCCTTCTTCGACATCGCCGCTTAAAAAGCCCGCGCCGTTATCGGTGGCGGTGGCGGTGCCTTCGCCGCTGGGCCAGCTGATCACCACGCTGCCGGGCATCAGGGGCGGCTCGGCCACGGTATGGACTATCTGCGGCAGATCAATCGTTACCTGGCCCACGGCCTCTTCCACCTCCAGGGGATTGCCCCAGGCATAGAGGATGCCGCTGCCGACATCGGGCAGGGCGGCCACGGTCAGGCTGACATGGCCGGTGGCATAGTTGATGGTGCCGGTACCGGTGCCCGCCAGATCCGGGATCAGCTCACCATTGCCCTTGTCGCGCAACCGGTACCATTTGCCCTGGCTCATATAGTCGACCACCAGGGTGCGGGGAGAGGGCAGCGGCTCCAGGATCTTCACATAATTATACCCCCGGTTGTTCAGTTCCACGCCGGTGTAGGAGGTATTTGATATCCGGCTGATCGCGGTACCGATGGTCGCGGTCATATAGACCGTTACCGTGCCATAGTTGGCCTTCAGGGTAATGGTGCCGGTGCTGTAATCGATGGTGCCCACCTGCAGGCCGTTGAGCATCAGCAGGCCGTTGCCTGGGTCGGTAAAGCTCTGGCCGCCGGAGAAGGAGAGATCCAGGGAGCCTGGCTTGATTCCCCGTCCGAAATGCAGCTGGGCATCGACCACGGCGGCAAAACCACTATAGGTGACGGAATGCGGTGCCCCTGATTCCCTGACCGGTCCGGCCTCGCCGATGGAGAGATCCAGCGCCGGGGACTCACCCTGGGCGGAAGGAACCAGGTGGGTGAAGATGTTTTCCACATTGACGGAGATATCGCCGGCGGTAATGGCCTGGGCCGGGTTCATCACCCCGTAATATTTAGCGGCATCGGCCACGTTGGTGGTATAGAGACCGGTGTTGGGCGCACTGTCGTTGTTGGTGATCTCGATACCATAGTAGGTTTCGCGCAGCGGGTCGCCTATCTCCAGCGAGACAATCTGCCGGGTGGTGGAGACGGTGGTGCCTCCGGAGTCGATGGTAAAGTCCTGCTCGCTCGATTCCACCTGGGTGATCCGCACATACTGGCTTTTTTCCGCCGCCGTGCCTTCATCCTTGATCAGAAAAAGCACGTCGCCGACGCCCGGTGCTGCGGTGCCGGTGGGCTGGAAGATCAACAGCGAGCGCTGCCCCTGCAGTTGATTGCCCCAGAGCCAGCCCTGGTAGCGTGGCCCCTGGGTGACGTAGCTTTCTATCCTGTCGCGGGCCGCGTCCCTGGTGTCCTGCGGGTCGTTGGTGGAAAACAAACAGACATTGACCAATGGATCCGTGGCCGGATTGGTAAGCACCACATGGCAGCCGGAATACATCGAGGTGTCATCGGTCTGCACAGAGGGAAACACCTTGCGCAGGCTCACCCGTCCATAGGTGCGATCGAGCCGGGAAATATCGGTAAACAGATTATTGATATTGCCGTCGACGATCTCGACGCCGGTCTTTCTGCCGCCGCCGTCCGAGGTATCGGAGAGCCGTTGTGAGGCCATCAGTTTAATGTCTAGTTCGGTAATCGGCATAGGGGCCTCTTATACGGTTATCAGGGACAGGGTTATAAAATAGTTGTCATCCGGGCGCGGCGGGTTGAACATGAAAATGGGGGTGGCCTTGAGCGGATCCGGATAGCGAAAGCGCACGGTGTAGGTGGTGGCATCCGGCATGGTTAGGGTCATCTGGGTGGCCGGATCTGCCGCCCAGACATCGAGAATCTGCACCACCGCAAATTTCACCCAGGCGAAGTTCGGGCCGCCAGAGAGGGTGATGGGCCGCCCGGCCAGCTTGACGAATGGATCAATATGCAGGCTGCCGTCCAGGGAAAAATCGTCGTTGTCGGCTTCCACCGGGGACCACAGCTGATCCGGCCAGTTGCTGTCGCCGGGCAGCTGTATGGTCTGGCTGCCGTTATTGAGGGTGATGGGATTTATCATTGCGCGGTCGCCTGTTCTTTTTTGAAGCGGTCGACAAAGTCCTCAACGGAATCTTTACTGCCTTGCACAAAGCTTTTGCCGTCGTTCCATTCCATCCTGTAGACCTTTTCCGCTACTTGCGTCATTTTCCCATCTGCCGGCGTATCCACAGGTGCTTTGAAATTATTGATGGTGTTTTTCACCGGGCCGTCTTTGGGAGCCTGCCAGGTGCCGTCCACCAGTTCGAAAGCGGAAGATGACTTATCGGTGTTGAGGTAGCTTTTCGCGCCGTAATCTTCCTTGCGTTTTTTTTCAGCTTCCTTTTCCTTACCGTCTCTGTCGGTTTTGGCAGTTTTGAGTAAGTCTTCTTTGCCCTTTTTGGCTGCCTCTTTACCGGCCTCCGCCACCTCCTTCTTGGCCTTTTCAATGGCACGGTCGGTGGTTTTCTGGGTCTGCTCGGCAACGTCAACTTTCGTAACGGGAATAGAGGCAAGCTCCGCCTTGAACTCGGCAATTTTATCTTTTGCCGAATCAAATTTGGCGTTGGTGTCCTCCACCTTGTCGAGCATCTTCGTGAACTCGCCGGCGGCGAAATCGCCGAAGCCCTTCATGGTATTCTGGAAATCCTTCAACGGGTTGGAGTCAATGATTCCGATTTTGGCCAGACCACTAAGGAAGAGATCGAGAGGGAAGAGAGCTGCTCGGAAAATTTGAATAACTTTCTCGATACCCTTGATAATCAGGACCACAGCCCCTTGAGCTACAAGCTTGAGACCCTGCCAGCCGTTATAGAAGAAACGGATGGCTTCAACGGCAAAACCAATACCGGAAACCACGGAGAGAATGCCTTTTTTAGTCAGTTCCTGCAGTGACTCTTGGTTGGCGTCAATGTATTGAGTGACGGACATTATTTTCTGCTCAACCAGGTTGAAAGCGCCCACCAAAAAGCCGTTTTGGGTTATTGTCCGGCCGATGGCCTCTTTCATGTCCGCAAGGGCTCCGCCGGCCGCGCCTACAGCCCCGCCGAAGGTTCCCCGCAAGGCGGCTGCAGCGCCGCCGAACTGTGATTTAAGCTCATTTAAAATGATGCCCTGCGCGCCGATGATATCGCCGGATTCCTGCAGCTGGGTTACCATATCCTTTTGTGCTTCGGTAAAAGTAACCCCTGCCTTTGATAGTGCGGTAAGTCCCTTGGCGGGGTCGTTCAGCGACTTACCGACCTGAATCATGACGCCGTTGACATCTTTTTTCATAACTGCGGCCATATCCAGGGCCGCTAAAGTCGCTTCCTTGAACTGATCGCCTTTGATTTCCTTAAAGGTGGCCAGGATGGATTGAGCAGACAGGGTCACTTCGTCTCCGACACCGGTCAGCAACTGCAGCTCGCTTGCATAGTTTTTCAATTCACCAACAGTATAGCCGGCCGCGCCGCCGGTCGCCTGGATCACCGCTGCCAGCCGGACTTCGGCGTCTTCCTGAATGTTGGACAGGCTGATGGCTTCCGTGAGTCCCTTCTTGAGTAAAAGCAAACCACCGGCAGCTACTGCCGTAGCGGCAATGCCTATTCCGAGCACAGCCGTTTTCATTCCGGCAAAATCGGCTTTGGTTGAGGCCAAAGAAGACTTGATATTTTTGGACATATTCTGCACATTACCCACCGCCAGCTTAGCCGACTTGCGGAAGTTGGACAGATTCATGGCCAGGGCAAATTCTATCTTCTCATTTTCCTGCATTGCTTATTCCTTTCAGGGCGTTCAAGAATTCGGTGTAGGTGTAGCTCCAGGCTCTTTCGCCGTGACCGGCGGTGATGATGGCAAAAACGCAATCAAGGAAACCTGGCGCAGCAGGGTCTCGAAACTCTTCGCCATACCCTCGTTGTTGGTCTGGCGACATTGATCTAAAAAATTTTTGTTAACCTCCACCATGCCATCCACCAGGGGCTGAATATCTGAGGGTGCCTGCTTGAGCAGTTGCGCCCTCTTGGCCGTGGTGCAGGATTCCAGCATGTTAATAATGCCGTCGGTGGGGTTTTCTTCCACCGCTTCAAACAGCTGATGGATCTCTTCCAGGGTCAGTTCCCGGACCGTGATCTTATCACGGCCCAGATCGATTACTTTTGATTTTGCCATAATTACAGGGGTACTCCGTCAATGGTGCCAGGATTGGTGAAGCCCGGCGGGGTTTGGATGGAGAATTCCAGGGGCAGTTCCTCATAATCGGTCTCGATATCCGATATAAGGTTGATGCCGTCCGGGCTGGTAATCACCACCATGCGCAGATAGACCCGCATTTTCTCGCCGGTAGCGGTATTGACCATGTTGCCGCGCAGGGCCAGCCGCACCTCGGGCGTGGTGGCAATGGTCACCTGCTGCTGCCCGGTTTTGGCGGCAAAGTCATAGCTGGCCTTGCACACCTCGTCGGCGGGAATTTCGCCGGTAACTATAGGGGTCCACATGCCCAGCTCGGCATCCAGGATGTAATCGACGCCCTCTTCATAGGTGGTGGTGGCCGTCGGGTCGGTCAGTACAAAATTGCTAATACCTTCATGGGGCAGATCGGTATAGTCACCGGGAGCAAGAGCGGTTGAGTCGGCGGCCGGAGCGTTGCCGGCCTCTCCGGCCATCTCCACCACGGCACCGGCCACCGCCCAGGCAAAGGAGCGGGACTCCATCTGCCGCAGGGTGCCTTCGGCCAGCATTTCCTCAATCTTCGAGGTAGAGCCGATGATCTGCCCGGCCCGGTCATGCTCCGCCGATTCCTGAGTCGCGGTTTTGGTGGTGATTTTGAGGTTGAAAGGATACATATTGCCCACCCGCCGCCAGGTGCCTGTCAGCAGACCGGAAGTATCAACGGGCGCACCGTAAAAGGTGCCGACTAATTTCCATAGTTTTAACATCTACATTCCGCCTCCAGCGGTGGTAAGGGTCAGGGTCAGGGTGAATCTGTAATAGGGGTGCTCGATTTCCTGATAATCGCCGGCTATATCGCCCTGCAGGCTGCACGGGGTGAACATGGCGGCGGAAAGAGGTTGCAGCAGCTCCAGTGTTTCGGCCAGCATCTGCAATCCATCCTCTTTGCTATGGGCCTCATAGAGTACAAAGGTAGCGCGGACCTCCTGGCCCACACTGACGCGGCCCAGCTTAAAGCCGCCCGGTTCGATCAGGCAAAAGGCCACGTCATCATCTTCGCTGCCGTTTTTGCGCTTTTCGGGCAGCTCCCCTTGGTAGAACAGGAGTTCCCGCGCTGCGCCTTCAGGCACGTCAAAGAGCACACCGGCCAGGGCGGCCTTTATCTGCTCTTCTGTTTTGTCGAGTTGGATCATGTCGCCTTCCGTGAGAGAGTCAGATCGATAAAGCCGCGCGCCGCCGTGCCCACCTGGTCGATGGTCCAGAGGACGCCGTCGACATCGAGGTCCATATCGGGCAGCAGAATGCCGGGATAGGTTCCAGTGGCAATGGTGAAATCCCAGGTGGTGCGGATCTCGCCGTCATAGTCGCTGCGGCCGGTGGTGACGTTGCCGGGGATGATACGTAGGGGCACGCCCTCGATCACCACGCCTTCGCTCATATCCTCGTCAAAGAGCTCCGCCACCTCGGCCGGGGTAAACATGATTTACTTGCCGCCCTTGCCTTTTGATCCCTCTGCCTGAGGGGGTGGGCCTTCCTTAGTCTGCGGGCCGGCTATGACAGCCTTCTCCGCGCTGATAAACAGTCTGGCCTCTTTTTCCGAAACGGTCAGAACGGTGTTTTTGGGTACGGCCTTGCCCTCGTAGAGCATAGGCTGCGTAGTTTTAATTTTCTTGGTGCTAGCTTCCTTTTTAGACATATGATCACCTGTATTTGGTAAGGTTTGATAAAGCCCGGCTTTTTCACCGGGCTGGTTCGTTTATAACTCCGGCTTAGTTGACCAGAGCGTCGACCATGGCCGCAAAGGACTGCGGATGACGGACCGAGATATCAACATCCTGATAAGTCTTCACATTGACGCTGCCGTCATTCGAGCTGACGTTATCCACCACGATATCCAGGCTACCCCACATGCCGATGATCAGATCTGACCAGTTGCCGTAGATGATCGCTGAACAGATGCCCAGGGCCGCGCCCTTATCCAGGGTGGCGGGCACCTGATTGGAGACGCCGCAGCGGGCCCCGGCCAGGTTGGTGAAACCGTTGGAGTCCGGAAAGTCCTTGACCACGAACTGCGCGGTGTTGGCAGCCTTCTCCGTGGTCATCAAGGTCCCGGCCACGCGGGAGTTAGTGAGATAGCCCAGGGTGCCGATATCGGCGTTACTCTGGGCCACGGCGGACCACAGGGCGACGATATCCGCCCAGGTGGGCAGAGCGCCGTCCACGCCGCCGATCACCGCGCCGATGCCGTTGGTGTTGAGGATGCCCAGCGGCGTATTCAGACCGCCGATACCATCGATGGCGGCCCCGTCCACGCCCATGGCCTGACTGGTGGCCAGGTCGAGACGGACAAAGCTCTCGATATCCAGGCTGGACTGCAGCAGCATTTTCCGGCTGATATTGGTGCGGCCGGCCTGGGTTTTCGGGGTCAGGGGCACCTGGTCGAAAAGCGGTTCAAGCTCGTTCGGGGCGATGTTTTCACCCACCCAGAAGGTGGCCGCGCCGCCGATCTGCCGGGGGATGGCGATATCACCGACCAGGCCGGCCAGCACCCGCGCACCCATGCGCTGCACCATCATGCGGTTGCGCATCAGATCAATAAAGGATCCGGTGAGCAGGTTGGTAGCCACCAGTTGCGCGCCGGTACCGGGAGCGCCCACGGTAAGCTCACGCTTGAGCACGTCCATGGGCACATAGATGCCGTTGGGGGAGGATCCCATCTTCTCGGCCACCGCCCGGCTGGCTTCGAATTCGAACCCCGCCGCGTCCTGGGCCTTTTTGTTGTTGGGATTGGCCATGGCGTTAATGGCACGCAGGAAGGAAAAGGACTCCGCTTCCTTGTCATCCATGCCGATCTCCACGTCCCTGGTCTCGGCGGGCTTCATGCCGTTTTTGGCGAGCTCATCCAGCACCCAGACGCGGAAGGCATCCGGGCTGGTCCCCTCGGAGATCGCCTCCAGGGCCTGCTTGTCGAAACCGTGCTTGGCCCCAATGGCCATGATGTCTTTTTTATCGTTGTCGAACTGGCGGCGCAGGGCTTCGCGCTGGGCCTTTTCCTCTGCCGCTTTTGCTGCTTTTTCTTCAGGAGTGAGTTCCATGGTTTTTCCTTTGTTATCGTTGATTTGATCAAGTAATTTTTCTTCCGCGCTGCGTCCCACGCCCACCGTTTTATCCGCCGGGACCGATACAAAGCTGATTTCAAACGGGGACCAGGTGATCCGGTAGGTATCGCCCTTTTCCTCGTCTTCCTCGATCAGCTTCATGTTGTGGACTTCATAGCCCACGGAGATGTTGCGGCGGATGCCGTCGACTACATCGTCCCAAACCTCGGTTGCATGCGCGCCTTTGCCAAAGCGCACAACGGCCCGCCCCTTGCGGTCCTTGTCAATCCAGGCTTTTACGGTGATGCCGATTATTTTGGAGTGGTCGTGTTGGTCAAGTAATGGGGCACTGCCGCCGGTGAGCCAATCGAGATTAACCTCGTCTTTCTCATGGCCCAGAACCTCCCAGCCATACCAGCGCAGATAGGGATCCTCGGAGGAAAAGGCCACCTCGACGGTGCGGTTTTCTTCGTCGATTTCACCACCCTTGTGCAGCTGCAGGGTGAAGGAACGCTGGTAGCGCTCCGCCTTAATTCCCTGGATTTGTTGCCGGGTTAGCTTGCGTTGCATCGGGTTTAACCTCCCAGAATGGTAGAGTGAAGCCCTCGGCCTCGGCCTTTTCGCGGGCTCTTTTATTTTGTTCCATGACTTCGTCAAAATCGACGCCGCGCTCGGCACAGACATCGTAGATTGATTTGAAGCCGTTTTTCACATCGTTTTCGGCGGCTCTGCTCTCTTTCAATGGATCGATCCAGGCCCAGCCGCGCGGCCGCCAGATGGCAGCATTAAATTTATCGATCTTGCCGTAGGGCAGGGGTACCGCTGCGGTGAGCAGGGCCCAGGAGAGCCACATCTCATAAACCGGCTGGCAGAGATGCTCGACCAGCCAGGCCTGGATATCCTGCCAGGTGTTTCTGTCCGTCAGCTCACCCTGGCGGATGGAAGAATAATTGACCCCTTCCAGATCATTGGCCAGGCTGTGATAGGAAACACCAAGACCGGAGGCGATACCGCGCAAGACGGCCTTTTCAAAATCGGCGAAGGTGGAAACGGGGAATTGCGGGTCCCAGGCTTCAAACTTGACGCCCTCGGGCAGCTGCTCAAAGGTGCCGGGCTCGGCCTCGGTGATAATGTCCTTGTCGCCTTCGTCGCCGTCTTCATCGTCGCCGGTGTAGCTTTCGCCATCTCCGGAGGTAAAAAAGCCCATCTTTGAAGCGCCGATCCGGGAGGCCACCACATGGGCCTCTTCGTGGGCATCGATCTGCTTGAGCCGCACGGCGGGTGTTGCCGTCTCCGGCATGCCGCGCGACTGATCGGCCCGCTCGGAACGGAACAGATGCAGGAATTCGGCCGCCGGGTAGGGCTTGGACACACCGTCCGTGCCTTTGATCCAGTAATGGGTGATGCGGTTGAGGTTGTTGCGCTGCACTCCCAGGCGGATAGAGCCGTTCTTCAGTTTCTCGTTTTTGTCGTGATCGAGACCGTCGCCCTCGAGGATTTGCAGGGCAAAGCCGTATTTATTGTGCTCCCAGGGGGCCACAAACTTAATCAGGATCTCGCCGTCGCGGGCCATGGAATCAACCACCAGGTTCTGCACATCGCGCCATGATTTGGTGCCGCAGGTGGTGCAGCTGCCGACCTTGCCCCAGTCCTTGAAACCGGCCTCCAAAAGATCATTGGCACCCTTATCGTAGCCGGTACCGCTGCTGTTCTTAGCACGGACCTGCAGGCGGATGCCCTGGTGGCCGATCACATTGGTACGGATCAGGCTGAAAAAGCGCTTGGCATAATCGTTGTTACGGGCCAGATCGCGGGAGCGGGACCGCGTGGGAACCAGGGCCCGGTGGATGGCCTCATCGGCGGTGATGTCGGGGGCGTTCCAGTCGGCGGTCAAGCGGGAATTGACGGCGGCGGAATAGGATTTGCGCGCCCGGTGCGGCCGATTGGCGGAGCGTTGGTGTTGAGAATGTATTTCGGCCTTGATGCGGCCGCGTTGCTCCAGCCTGGTGGCCATGCCGCCCAGGGCGTTATAAATCAGTTGCCGCGCACCCATCAGACGAACCTCGTTAAAATTTTTGTTCCCGGTCGCCGTCCGGCCTTGATCGCGGCCCGGCGGCGTTCGCGGGCAACCAAGGCCCGCTGCTTGTCGATCTGTTCGCGCAGCTCAGTGAGTTCCTTATCGGAGGTAGCCACGCCGCCGGCGGATTTAGAGGCCAGCGCCTTGGCGGCCACTTTGTCATAGGTTTCCATGAGCAGGGCCAGGGTCCGCTCTGCCGGGGTCCGGCCGTCATAGCCCTCGCTGGCTGCGGCAAAATCGGCGACAATCTGCACCCGGCCCATAGCGCGGGTATAGCGGTCACCGTCCTTCTTGGCATACTGCTGGAAGACATATTCACCCGGATCATAGGCGACGGTATCAGCGCTGCTCAGGCTGAACAGATGATCATCATCATCAGCAGCACTCTCGAAAGTGATCAGCCGATCACCCTTCACCAGGGCATAGGAAATACTCCAGCCATCCGAGGCCGGAAAATCAGGGAGCGATAACCGCCAGCTCAGGGCGTCACCGGCAGTTATCGCGGTAGGGATGTGGTCGAGTTCTGTCATGGCCCAAATCTACCATGACATTTCCACCCCGGACAAAAAGACCCGCTATAGGCAAAAAAGGACAAATAAGGACAAATAAACCTCTTGACATGGTTTTTTGAGGGGTAGTGAATGGGTGAAATGTGAGGCAAAAAGTTAGGTGGTTTAATGCTGGTGGGAGGTAACCATAAAAAGGATTGATCAAAACCTGGAAAAAACGAAAGGACCGGCGGAGATCGCGCGGCCCTTATGGTAAAAAATGGGGATTTTTGCCGGGTTTGATCAATCCTTTTTATGAGTCTGCGATCAGGGCAACTTCACAGCTGCCGCAGATAATGTCTATATCGGGTTTTCCCCAGGCATTCAAACCGCAATCAGGGCAGGTATATTTGGTTTTGCTGGCCCGTTTCTTTTTGGATTTTTCTGCATCCTCAAAAATGAATTTCCACGGAATGGTATAGCCTCTGTCCAGTAATACTTTTGTGACCTCTTCAAATTTGCCGCCGGGAATGATGTAATGGGTCATTTTCTGCCCTGTCTTTTTCCCTCCCTCTTCCCCGGTGGAGGAAGGCATTAAACCTACGTCCTCCATATATCTGGCCCATTGCTTGTTGTGATAACCAGTGCGGGATGGGTTGCCGAAGTGATGTTGTTTTAAATGCAGCATCTCATGAACCAAAGTAGATAAAACGATATGGTTCGATCTGGACTCGAAGGTGTCGGGATTAAGTGCTATTTCATCAGATAAGGTTTCGGAAATATCAGACTTCCAGGTATCGCCGTGGAAATAACCGGCACAATTTTTCTTCCGCTGAAGCGTGATTACGCAGCCTGGCAGCTCATTGTTGAAAAGGAATTCGTTGTAAAAGTCGTAGGCTTCTTGAAAGAAAAAGTAAGTGTCTTTGGTCGGTTTCATATTTCCTCTTATCTATTAATTTTGTTTCGTACTATACATTTACAGGAAAACTACCCTGCCCACATTTTAAAGTCAATGTTTTTTGTAGCGTACGAAACAATTTTATAAGTAAAGAAAAAAGCCCGCTTTCCTTGAGAGGGGGAGCGGGCTTATTGCTAATAATCTCAGATTTTCTCTTTGTTTTTTTTTTTATTTATCCATAGGCAGTTTCTCCTTTTTGATAGAATTTATGGTGTTAGAATCTGTCGTGATATCATTCAACCACCTGACGATATTTTTCGAGCTTATCAAATAACTCATACAGAAACTTTTCGTGGTCGTCAGACAGGCTAATGTTGTCTTTGTTTCTCTCGTAGTATTCTTGAGCCGTGTCACCAAACTTGTAGCCCATAGCAGTCCAATCAATCACCATATGGACAATATCTGTATATGTTTTGACTGATTCGTGATGGTGCTGATTGTGCCTTTTGTGATGCTCCCACGCCTTATCGAACCCGTTGTTGTACCACTCCATAGGTTCGTGTTCTGTCGGGTAAAATTTGTCGGTATACGGTACAAGCTCAGCCTGCGATAGTTTTGAAACATCATGCCAAATGACCTCTTCTCGGAGCATGTGCCATGCGTAATCGTCACCGACCCATTGCATCCCATCACAGGCAAGTGATAGTTCCGAGAAGGCTTTTCTGACGTTCTCTAAATGCTCTTCAACGTAGTTCAAATAATCCCTGGTTTTGTCTATGTAGTCCTGCCCTGCCATGCGTTCTATAAACATTATTTTTACTCCTTTTTTGATCTTCCGAAAATGATTGATACTACTTTCTTATTTATCGCCCCTGCCACGAGTGCGGCAATATTCCTCCCATATCTTTTCAAGCTCTTCCGACTTCGGACCCAGTGCATCATATTTACAAAATGGACAGAGCCCTGGGTATTCGAAGTCGTGATCTTTGACCATTAGATCAAAAATTCTCACGTGTGCTGGATCAGGTACAACCACGAATTCGCCGGGTACCATTTCACCAGCCTGCCAGCCTTCACCCCAACCCATACGGGGGACCGTGAAATATGGCCGTCCTGATCCAGCCTTATACCCTTCAATCCATGACTCTATCTGTGCTTCCTGGTCCCCAGACCACATAGTATTCCAGCCGGAACCATTGGATTTTTGACAGGCCATCTCCGCAAGTGCCCTGATCTCATCTTCACTCACCAGGGCTTCTTCGTCATCGTCGGACAGCTGCCGGTTTTTCTTGACCAGCCCACCTTTCTCCACTGTCAACTGTCGATGGGTTTCACCTCCGGCCAATAATCGCTGATATGCCCCGAGCGCTATAGCCCTGGAGAAAGTATATTCGCGAACAGTCATCTTTAAGCCGTCCTTGAACTGCAGCTCATAATCAATTTTATCCTGATCCCCTGCGGGTGCGACATAACACCTGCAGGGGACTATCAGCCCGCACTTCGGGCAGGGTATTTTCCCGCTCATTTACGCACCTCCCATTCACTTTCCATGATGATATGGCCACATCCGGTGCAGGTATGCACATAGGTCCACCAGGGCCAGGTATGTTCTACCTCGGCATTTTGCACGCTCTGACAGCCCGGACAAATGATGTCCTCAAAATGTGAGCATGGTTTGTTTTCTTCATTCATCTAAAATCACCTTTTCTTAGAGCGTAATTATAGCCCTTCAAAATTTTTCTTTTACCATCGCCTGGAGGAAATAAATTTCTTCTCCCCAGCCGTTACCTCCACACGACGAGACACCTCCGTAAGGGCTCCACCCAATTTGTATCAGTTTATTTATAAACTCGACGAGTCTATCCAGATCAGAGTCTTTGACCACTTTATATTCTCGTTTCTTCCTTGGCGGACATGGAGGCGGCGCTGGCCTGCATCCTGTTTTTTCTGTTGGAGGCGGCGGATTTGATACTTTCTTCATGGCAAAATCACCTTTTTCGCTGAGGGCGGCGAGCGGATCACCGCGCCGTCCTTTGTAATTATTCCTTTTCGCCCAACAATTTTACCAGGCTTCTCAGAGCGTCGGCACATTCTCGCTTGCCTTCTCGACGGCCTTTTGCAACGGCGTTTTGTATTTTTGCCTCTTCTGCACCGTCATCTACCACGTTCTTAAGTCTGTCTTGGTCCCACCTTTTGGCCAATTCAATCAAAATTGCATCTTTCATGATTCATCTCCAATCTGTTGTGTAAGTGAGAGATCCGCAGAAACACAGATCTCATTCATAAAAATAAGGTTATGAGCGCGGCCTCGCTGGGCCACGATAGCCGCGCATTCATCCACCCTGGCCAGCAGCATTTTCTTTTCCGCCGGTGGGGCCTGCCTGGCCTGATTGCCTAGAAACTCCATGGTCTTCAATAATTCCGCTGTTGTTGCTGTCATACTCCCTCCATTTCCCTTTCAAATGTTCCGACCGGTATCCTGGCCAGGTTATAACTACGGCTCTTGGTTGATAACGCAGCCCAGTTGCCATCGGCCTTGCTGTCCTGTATCACATCTAACGCGCTGCCGCGCTGGGGCGGCTTAAGGATATCCGGATGCCACCACTTGTATCTGCGCAGCCGCAGGCCGAAACCACCCGGCGACATAGGAATCATGGCGGCCAGTTCGCGCTGGGTGTACCAGTTGCCGTCATCGCAGAGATAATACAGGGCATGGTTGCCCCGGCCGCCGGCCATGCCGCCCCGGCGTTTCGGCGGAGCCACTATCCTGGTGGGTTTCAGTCGCATTCTTCCACCTCCATGCCGATATACTTCTTGGCCTGCTCGGCAATCCAGCGCTGCAGATCCTCTGGCCGGGCCTTCCAGCCGCCGCGCCCATCGATTTTAAAGGCGGGCAGACCATGATTTTCCACAAAATAGTTAATCGACTTCACCGGGATGCCGACCGCGCGGCAGATCTCGGCCCGATCTCGGTAGACCAGTGGGGGCAGTGTGCTATCTCCAGCCATTTATCCATCCTTTCTTTCGCGTGCGGCGGACCGCCTTCTGTTTAACCGGCCGGGCGGCCGTCTCTTCCGGTGCTGCATGTTCTTCAAATTCGCTGCGATTCTCTTCGATGGTCGCGGCCATGCGTTCATATTTGCGTTTAAGGTAACTGAAATCAGGGTTGAGAATGGCCAGGGCCACCATGTTGCCCACACG
The DNA here is from genome assembly GCA_016278675.1 of Desulfobulbaceae bacterium. Classification (GTDB taxonomy): domain Bacteria; phylum Desulfobacterota; class Desulfobulbia; order Desulfobulbales; family Desulfocapsaceae; genus Desulfopila_A. Next base: position 39,600 of record JADQBJ010000053.1, read on the forward strand.
TAAATCAAGTGCCTCGTTGGCCTCGCCTTCCTTTTTTTTCTGGAAGGTCATCACCTTTTTGCCTTTTTTATAGGTGGTTTGCAGTTCCTCGGCGGCCAGCTGCTTGAAATAATCGGCCTCCCGGCCCAGGGGAAAGTGACAATAACCTGGGCCGGGCTCATCGAGCTGCAGCCGGGTGAACAAACTTTCCTTGGCCACCTCGGTACCCACCATATACAGCAAGGTCTTTTTACGCGGGCCCACCTTGGAGGGTGCGGCAATCAACGGTTTCCAGGGGGTGGAATGGCCCTTGGTGGCGTAGACCCGGTGCGGCTTGCGCTGCCTGGGCGTGGTGTACTTGTAGACGGCGGTGGATTTAAAACCGGAGTCCACACAGGTGCAGGCCACTTTCAGGGGCACGCCGTCCGCCCTGGTGAAGTGCATCTGGCGATATTGCTCCAGCTCTTTCCATACTTCGCTAAACTCCGGATCACCCTCGATCTTCTCATAAGCCAGAGACCAGCTTTCCTCACCTTCGCCCCAGCCGACAATCTCCAGTTCCAGCCGGGAATTTTTGCCGCCCTGCACATCCACCATCATGGTAATACAGAGAATCTGATTAGAGATAACGCCGCCGCTCCAGTCCTCCAGCCGCTCATCAAACAGGGTTTCCTCAATGGCCTGGCCCTTGACTACCCAGGTTTCGCCCAATTTTGTGTTGGTAAAGGTTTTCAGTTTGGAGAGATCGCCCTCTTTTTGCTTCTTGCGGGCAGCCAGGAAGGCGGAGGCAAGGCGGGTCCAGGTGTAAAAATAGGAATATGCCGACCAGATCCGGATCCCCAGGTGACGCGGCGGCGGGATCGGCTGCCCGCCGGCGTCAAAAAACTGGTTTAATTCCTCGTCGTAGTATTCGCCGGTGTCGGTCTGCCAGCGCCCAACCTTATCCATGGCCGGGTAATCGGCGTAGCTGTAAAACTCAAAGCAATATTCGCAGGTCATCCGGGCTTCGGTCAGGTTATCGGCATCGAAAACCATGTTTTCCCAGCGCAGAAAATCCATATTGCCGCAATGGGGGCAGGGCAGGTACCGGCGGAAAACCATATCCGCACTCTCGATACTGTCCTCGATGTGGGACATGCCCTTGATCTTGGGAGTGGTGCCGCGTATCGATTTTGGGAAACTGGAGGTTTCCACGCGGGTGTCCCCCAGGGTGAGCGGGGATCCTTCGCCGTCGATATCCCAGTCGAAGCCGTCCAGCTCTTCGTAGATCACCACGTCTTTCGTTATCCTACGGTAATTCTTGGCCGACTTGCCGCCCCGGATATGAAGCACGGAGTGGTAAAACTCCTTACGCGAATTGGTGTTAAATGGCGATTGCGATTCCACCGGGCAGCGCAGCTGCTCCCCGAGGGTGGGCACATCGACCAGCATGGTGTTGATTTCTGAGAGGGTGAAGTCCTGGGCGTCATCGTCGGTGGGCTGATAGATGACGATATCGCGTTTTTTATGTTCGATGAAATAGCCGCAGGCAATCATTACGCACTTGGTATACCCGAGCCGGGCACCCTTCATACAGTCGATGATCTCGATATCATCATTGCCGAACCAATTCAACCAGGCCACCTGATAAGGCAGCGATTCCCAGGGACCGGTAATGGAGCTGGTCCCCTCGGAGAGATAAAAAAAGCTGTTGCCCCATTCATTCATCTGCAGCGGCTCGGGGATCGTCAACGGATCCACGCCGGTCTGCAGGCTGGCGGCGATACTGCTTAGCTGATTTTCACTTAGTTGGCTTTGCATCGATGACGGCCTGGGCTGCTATGTTTCTGCATTTCGCGATTTCGGAGCGGACAAAGTCGATATCCGCCGCCGTAAGATTCACATTTCCTTTTTTCAACTGGATCGGGATGGCATCCAGCTTGCTGGCGATCTGCCGGGAAGCCTTGCCAAGTATCTCACTGAGGATCTCAACCGGGGCCACCTTGCCCTCGGCAATATTATTCTCCCGCTCTGCCTTGCGGCGGTTCTCGATTGTCAATTTCGCGCGCTCGGTTTCCAGGACCAGCTCATCATCGGATTTTCCGCCGGTCCAGATTGCCTTGTTAGCCTCGGCGGAATCAAAGAAGATAGCCCGGCCTTTAGTATCCACGGGCTTTACACCAGCTTCCTGCAGCCGTTTTTTGATCGTCCGGAAGGTGACGCCGTTTTCCTCCCCGAGTTCCGTGTATGTTTTTTTAACGCCCATTTATGCCCGTATTATTGTTGCCCTTACAAAATTTTCGTAAGCAGGAAGAACACGCGATCGCGAATTTACCCTCGTTGCACTGCGTGGAAAGGACCCGCGATTTATTTCGCCGACCGATTCGCGAGCCGCTTCGCTTCTAACATATTCTTTTTAAAAGACTTCTTCGCCTGCCTCTCTGATATTTCGTAGAAATGGAACTGCTTTTCATAACGTGCACGCTTCTGGTAGCTCACCATCAGGTGCAACTTCTTGCGGCCTTTGGGTCCTAATCTTTTGTAAATGCCTGGGGTGGTGCGGCCGTGGGGTATGCCCGAGAATACTTTTGGATTCTTCATCAGGTTGGCGACTGCCCGGCGCGGCATGTTCCCGTACTTGTTCGTCTTCTGTTTCACCGGGAAAAGAATAGCGCGTTTGTTTGGCCGGCGAATGCCACCTCTGACGATGAAGCCCAGGTACTTGGCCTGCAGCGGGGAGAGATAAACAAAGGCAACCAGTCGGTGCTTGGTGCTGTTCTTTACCCGCACAGCCTTTTTGGTAAAGGGCGTGGGGTTGTCGATCTCTTTGTCTATGGCCGGATCTAAGCCTTTCTTCTTCAGATCCCAGGCGGTACGATTGAGCGCCACGGAAGCAGCAAAGGGCATCTGCTTCCTGGCTATACCTTCCATGGATCTCCTAAACTTCGCCGTTGGGTTGCCGGTTATTGATATCATTCGTCATCCTCTTTGTTCACAGTCATTAGCGCACCATCGCCACCGTCAAAGATGAAATGGACATGAGCTTGCTCAAAGAGCGGGGAAACGTTTATCTTCAAGCCCGGTAATCTCTTCATTTTTTCTAATTCTATTATTCCAAGCCGGACGTCGCCCAGGTCTACATGTGGCCAGCTTTCTTCATAAGAACTGCCTTCACCGTTGCAGTCCTCACATATTACTGTGGGAATAACCTTTGGATTTGTCCCATATCCTGCGCAGCTCTCACACTCGCAGACATACTCATTGAAGGCATTATTTAAAAAAACCGTTCCTTCACCCTCGCATTCTTCACAAAGAGATACCTTTCCGATGCCTTTGCATTTATTGCATTTAACCTTATCCGGTAGCGCGTAATCAGGTAGATCGATATAGGTTTTTTCTGGTGTGAAAAGAGAACCAGAACCATGAAGATATGGTTGCACCATTTCTGGGACCGGGGCAGTAATCGTCGGGTCAAGGGGTATTCGAACGATCAATATTCCATCAGTGGCATATGAGTGTTCCCCGTCGCTGAATGGCCCTGCAAGCGCGGGGTGCTCCTTATTGGCAAAGTCATGTAAATTCATTTTTCTACCTCTTTTAGTGGAAGTTGCCTTTAAACCCCGGTCCATTTGACGCCGGGGACATCGCCTGCCATGATGGCATTCAATACCAATTTTGCTGACTCCTGGGAGATAAACATCGGGCGCAGTACGTCCAATGCGTCCTGGGCTGGCGTCGGAGAGGCGGTGATTTTATTTACGGCGGTGGCCACCTCTACGGGATTCAGGCACATAGCTGCAGCGAGATTTTGTACAAGGGGGCTGTCTGGGGTGGCGCGGTAAACGCTCTGGTATTCAACCGAATCGTACTTTTCCGCCAGGTCACTATAAGGTTTTCCAATATCAAAATCTTCTTCGCCGGTTTCCCTTTCGGCTTTCCTTTTCTTGTCGATCCATTCCATGTCACTTTCTTTGAGTATCTGAGAGCGTGTAGTAAATCCTTCAACCGGGTCAATTCTCGGAGCGACCCAGTCCGCCTTCCCAGGTGCACAGGTAATTTCCTCTGGATCAATACCCAGTGCCTGGGCCGTTTCGTCCAGTATTCTTGAACAGAATTCGGAAAATGTTTCCTTCTTCGCCGGGCTATCCCGATCAATCTCCGGCTTTTCCTCCGGGTATTCCAACTCAATTATCATATCGATCAGGTGCTGGGCCTTGCGCAGATCCTGGACACCGCCTTTCTGGTGATGCCTGCACAGATACTGGATGATGTGTGATTCACAGGCATTGAGCTTATTCACCTGGCTGAATTCCGTGGGGCCGATCGGCATATCCTTGTAATGATCGCCGCCTACCTGGTTATTGAGTGCTGACATTTTCTAACCTCATTTCTCTTTCGAATTTGAGTATGTTTTCCGGCTTGATCAGCCAGGTGCGACCGATCTTTACCGGGTCTAAAACAGCCTGGTGGTTCTTGATGATCCGCCGGGTCTGCTTGGTGGTTTTTCCCCACCTGGCGGCCAGTTGCTTGACCTTCACCAGGTTGCCGCCTAGCTCTGTCATTGGCTGAGTTCCCGGCGCAGGTTTAAACGCGATAGGTTGGTCTGCAAGTCCCTAAGATCGCTGTCGATACGTATCTGCTCTTGGAAAAGGCGTTGGAAATGCTTGTTTTGCCTTCTAAATGCAGCCATTTCTGCTTTTTCAGCTTTTGCTAATGGACCAAGAAGCCGGGCTTTAGTGGCATGGTCCTCTTTCCCCTTCAAAATCTCATTCGCCTTTCGGCGGATATCCATAACTTTGGAGATATGATTACCGTGTAAAATCTCGTCTATCTTGGCCAGCCGCTTCTCTCCGGCGTTAATCGCCTGCTCAATTGCCCTCCTGGTTGCGCTCATCTTCTCAGTTCTCCAGTGCGTGGATTGCCATGTACACATCCTCGTTGCGGAAGGACAGGTACTGGTCAGTGGATTTGATGTCGTTATGGCCCAGGGCTTTGGAGGTGCAGCGGAAAGCGTCTATCATCTCCCCGCTGGCCACCCTGGCTAGAAAATGGCTGTAAATCGTATTGGCAAAGGTCTTGCGCATGGCATGGGTGCCCAGTCTGCCGGTGAGTCCTCCAGCTCGGTAGGCATCCTCAAGCACCCGCCATGCCGTCTTGATATTAATGGCGGCGTTGCCCGCCTTCTGGCTTTGGAAGAGAAAATCATCCTTGTGGCCATAGCCCAGCTGCTCCAGCTGCTTCAGCCAGGGGCGCAGGGCATTTCTGGCGGAGGCATTGAGCGGTACCGCCCGGCCTTCGTGGCTGCCCTTCATGTTCCGCCTGGCCACGCTGGCGTATTCCTGGAAATCGCCGTTCTTGTCGATCACATCGCCCACGGTCAGGCTGAGCAGCTCGATTATCCGGTACCCGGTGTTTATGCCCAGGCAAAAGAGGGCCAGATTGCGCCGGGCCATCCTTCCGGAGAAGAGCGGCTTGACTGTGGCAAGTTCTTGCGCTGTGAGTGGGCGTGATCCTTTCATTTTGAATATGTGCCTTACAGGGTTACTTAGATGCTCTTAGATTCGATTTTTCGAACTTTCCGCATTAGTTCTCATTTTTTCTATTTCCGCTTTTCATGCGGCCTTCTCGTAGCTTTCAGCGGTCAAAAAGGCACCACCACGTCAAAAAATCCAAGCTGGCCGGAGCAAGGGAAAAAGTCAATTCGCATGGGATGCCGCAAAAGGAAGCCATACGGCCCGCGAAACCATATAGAAGCTGACTCTGTGACGCAGTCGTAAAAATCGACCTTGCCGATAATCCCGCCGGTGGGGAATTCCAAGTTGCTGTAAATTGCCGGGTCTAATTGCTCTTTCATCCACGAAAACCCCTCTTTATCGATGGTTTTCGAGGCATGGACCCAGCAAATACCTCGAAAATTCTTTAATCCGGAGCGGTTTTCAATATCCTTGATGCCGGCAACGATTAAAGAGGCCCAGGGTTGGCGTATGGAGATGGCTTTTTCTTTCATAAGATCCCCCCGAAGTTTTCAAAAACAGGCTTGGTCAGATCCCACAACATGGGCCGCTGGCCATCTCCGATATTGTGGATCTTCTCATCACGCACCCAATGCTTTCTGATCTCCGCCACTTCCTCCGGCGTGATCAGCTGCCACCCGGTCTTGCTCTCAACCTCCCGCAGGTCGGCAAAAAGCCGCTTGCGGATATCAACCAGGAATGGTCCGGCACCGGTTTCGCCATTGCGGCGGATGACAGACCGCAAAGAACGGGTATTAGCCATTCCGACCAGGGTTTCTTTGAAGGCGCGCAGCAAATGGTAACGCTCATCGTCGGTATGATAAGCTATCATGGTCAGTTGGCCGGAGCGCTGCAGCGGACAGGCCCAGCAGCCATAGCGGGCATTACCGACACATACACCTTCCTTTTCTCCATAAACACATTCGTCGGAAGAATAGCGGTAGACCTCGATCAGCTTACTGTGATCGCTCCAGGGTGATGGTCTGGTCATGAGATGGTCCCACACATCGGCGGAGGACCAGTCCAAAATGGGGGCGTAATGGTTAGCTTTGTAATCTTTCGATTTGTAAATCTTCGCTCTTAAGGCGCTTTCGGCGGAACGGACGCCCACAAAGACGGTGTAGCTGCGGCCGGCAACAATTTTTTTGGTGAATTGTGAGATAGGGTCAATCTTCAGCTTGCCGGTACACCACCTAAAACCCATGTGAGCAGCGGGATAGCCCTTACCCAAAACCGAGACCCAGAAGGAATCGCGTGGTTTTGGGGTTACCGTCACCACCTGGGTGTTGAGGTTGATGGCTGCCAGATACTGCTTGAGCTTGGTGCTTATCTGCTCCACATATTCCTGGAAATACGGAATTTCCATCAAGGTATCGGCGGTGATGACAAAGAGCTGTTTATCGGTGCCGGCTATCGCTTCAAAAACCAGATCGAGAGTTACCGAGCTGTCCTTTCCGCCGGAAAAAGAAACAATGTTGACATCTTTCAAGCGCTTGCGGATTTCTTCTACAACTACGGCCCTGGACGGCTCTGTCTGTTCGGGCTGATTTGTGGTGCCGGGTAGCAGATTCAGTTGTTTCATGATATTTTCCTTAGTTCTTCCTGCTTGCTGGCTTTTGTCGAGGTGTCAGTCACTGCTTACCGGCCTCTTGTTTTAAGGAAAACCAAGTACCATCGTTGCAGTTAACTACTTTTGGGTTTAGCGGGATATATTCAATGTAGTCTACCCCGCCACGATCTTTACAAATATTGGATGCCCTTTCAAACTGCCAGCCCTCAAGAGAAGTGCATCCGCTAATGATTAAAACTGTACAAAAAATCAAATATTTCATGACTTCCTCCGGTTGATAATGCTTTAAAAGGTTTCAGTTCTTCCGCTGTTCCCGCCTGTAAGAATCCCACTCAAAAAACATTTGCTGGTGGTGTGGAGTTATTCATCTGCCTAACAACGGTTCATTTCTCGCAAGGCATCTGTTGCCAGTTTTTCATACTCCCTGATTGTCCATACGATTGCATATAGGCACCACAGATAAGAAAACGTGTATTCCATGAGGATGTGGTCGAAAAAGTCCTGGAAACTGAATCCGTGTTTCTGGTATGAATAGACCCTCTCGTACGCCGTATGTTCATTTTCAGGGTTAAGAATGTCTTCTCGTATATCCCGCCAAATCTCTCTTATCTGCTCGGGATTATGGCGGCCGTGTTTGGCAAACTCCTGAAAATCGCTGAGCACAGCTTTGTTGAATTTTTCCTCAGAAAATCTCACAATCTCACCAATTTTATCCTGGGCCAAAACTTTTTCGGCCCAATATCCTGAGTTGATAGGATATCGTTTTGTTGAGCTACATTTAAAAAATTCAAACATATCGTAAATCCTCTGAAAAACGTAAGTCCCGCAATCACCCGATATGCAAAGGTGGCCAGGCCATGTGATAATATCAAAGCCGTATGATATTGTTCCCGGCTTCCTGCACCTTATGTGTCTGTCGGGTCCGTCTTCTCTCAAAACCACGCACCTATGGTCTTTCACATCACCGAGGAAGCGTTCTTGCATGTCTTTTTCGTTCATTGCCAATTGCTCCATTTGATTTTTGAAATCTCTCAAGCCTTTGTAGGATGAGGTTTGTAAGAGCCGCACCGCTCCCTATCGCCCTGGCAAGAATTACGGATGAAATAATCGCAGGAAGGGCAATGCGGCTTGTCGACCTTGGCGGCTGTCTGCCCGGCGGGCTGCAGATCATCTTCATAGCGGCGGCCGGTCAGCCAGCCTTCGGCCATTTTCGGGGTGTGGTTTCCGGCGATAAGTCCGGGACGGTGGCCGGCGTAGATTTCGGCGGCCTGGATAATCTCGGCGGCCAGTTCGGCGGAGTAGCCGGGGATCTTCAGCCAGGCATCGGCGGCAGCTGCCTTGCCGCGCTTGTCGCTGAAGGTTGCCCAGAATTTTTCAAAGAAGAGTAGCTTATCACCGCTGAGCTTTTTCCCCGTTTTGGTGGTATAGAATTTTTCATCTGCTCTAACTGCAGCTTCTTTTGCTGCAGAATTCTTTTTCGCACTATTCTTTTTATTAGTCTTAGTCTTAGTCTTATTAATAGTGTCTGGCTTCCTGTCGACTGCCTGTCGGAAGGGTGTCGGAAGGGTGTCGGCTTCCTGTCGCTTGCCTGTCGGAAGAGTGTCGACAGGCTCGCTGTAGTCCGCAGTTTTATTGACTTCATGGTGTCGCTTACCTGTCGGGAGGGTGTCGGCTCCCTGTCGGCTTCCTGTCGGCAAAGTGTCGAAAGGGTGTCGGAAGGGTGTCGAAGTCTCAGGTGCCGGAAGAGTGTCGGAAAGAGGCCGCAAACCCGCAGCCACTATACGAATAGGGTGTCGGAAGAGTGTCGGATTGTTATTTAGCAGGTGTCCTTCATCAGAATGCAGCTCGGAGATAAACTTCCTCACTTTGTCCCTACTCCACTGCCACAATTTGCTATATCCGGAGATCGTCCAGCCACATCCGCAATCGATATTTATCGAATGAGAAACCAGAGCCTCGACCCGAGAATAAGGTCGGTTGATCTCTTTAAACGCCTGTACGACATTCTTGTCTATAGCCACCCAGTTACCCCGCTTGCTCATTTTTTGGCCCTTGGTCCCAGGTCAATAAGTGCCGCAAGCATGCGCTTATAGGCGTCACCATCCACCGCATATTCCACATCATCTTCACCCACATAGAACGGCTCGGCCGATTCCACCACCTCGTCAACGGCGGCGATCAGCTCTTCAATTTTTTCCTTTCCCATTTCCCTGTCCCTTTTTAAAGATTTGATAATGTGACATGATCCGCCCCTGATTGCGCTTGCAGCCCGTGCAGATCTCGTCATACTGGTTATACTCGCACCAGCTCGCAATTATATGGTTGCTCATCTGCATCGGGCACACCGGACCCAATGCGGCCAGCGCGTCAGCATCCTTTTTCTTGGCCATCTTCCAGTATCCTGTTAACCACGCCGTCCACTTCGCCCTGGGTCAGCATGGTGAATTTCTTCCCGCCGGCACGATACCAGCGGCCATCAATGCGCAGGCGGAAACGCTCAGTGAAGTAGCGGTTTACATCATCCGGCCGCATAGGCAGCGGTGGAGAAAACAGCCTGGTGAGCGGCCCGGAATGATTGCGCCAGTATCGGGCGTGAAACTGCTCGATTTTGAGTGATTTTTTGCCCTGGATTTCAGGTATTCGGTGCAGCGAAACCCGATATGGCGGACGTATGTCGCTCATGCCCGCCCTAGTTGTTTGCGAGTTGTTCGAGGGCGATCCGCTGCGGTGAGGTGGCGGCTACCTGGTCGACTGTCAAGACCAGTTGGATACCGCAAAAACCGATGATACAGACGGCTGCGACAACCAAAGCCAGTGTGGGGAGGATGTTTCCTGAGTGGTTCCTGATTATGCCGTTCACGTTCTTCATTGACTTACCTTGCGTATTTGGACTTTCTTTTTGGTTCGCGGATCGATAAATGTGCTGACCCGCTTCGACGTGCGTTGCGGCAGGGTGGAGCGGAGCCGCTGTATTTCCAGATCGAGCTGCTGTCTCATCTTGATGAGATTGGCGAGGGTTATCTCGGTTTCTGTTACTTGTTTGAATTTTGGCGTTTCCATGGCCCGGACCTAGCTTGCCGCCACCGGCTCAACATCTTCAAAATTGATGACGTAGCGCATATGCCCGTTGATCTCGTCATCATTGATCTCGTCATCATCCGGTTTCACGCAATAGGCCGCCGGATGATGCTCAGAAACGGAATCTATAGTCCCGATGTCGCCGAAACGCGTGTCTTTGACTTTGGTGCCGACCGGATAGGGCGGCTGGATGTCGTTTTCTTTCACCCACTGCCAGCATATTCTTTTATAAATGTCCTGGACGTTGTGCTGCATCATGTCCAGATCATCTATCATGTCCCTGGTCACCCGCAGGCCTTCGCCCTCCACCACCTTGGCCAGCTCGTAGCCGTCCATATGGCTCCAAAAGGTCTTGATGATTGCCTGGGCGTATTTTCCCTTTTCACAGTTGCGGATATTGCAGATATCGTTGGCCGTGACGTGGGCGGCTTCGATAATGATCTGTTTGGTGAATTCAGGGCGTTTCATGATGATCTTCCTCAGTGGGGCAGATTGGCTTTATACTGGCGATAGATGTCGTTACCCTCGCGAGTCCCGGCGATATAGGCGTCCGCCTGGGCGGTCCCGGCAACGTAGGGTTGCGGTATGGTCTCCTGCTCTCCCAGCCGCCAGGACAGATAGGCCAGGACCCCCAGTTGATATTCCTCGCTGCGGGGATCTCTGGTGGGGGGAAAAGCTGTATTGAACAGCTGCCGGGAGGTTACGGGCGTGATGGTGGCATTCATTTTTTACCTCTCTCCTGTTTTTTTAGATAACCTTTCACGGCACGCTTGCGCTGAGCTCCGGTACCAAACACCCAAATTTCCTTTGGAATGCCTGTCGCTTTCTCCAGATTTCTGGCCGTGTCGGCTGTAGCATTCCTGTCACCTCTGACTAGGTAGTTAAAATGCCGCCTTGTAATGTTCGCTTTTTCTATAATGTTCTTAATCATGCGTAAAACGTAAACGAACAAATAGGAACTGTCAAGTCCTTTTGCTTCTTAAAACTTCCTAAGAAGAAAGAAAAGCACAAAACCGTATATTTACGATTTGACACAGGAACAAATTATTCGTATGGTGCGGCATGGAAAATCAAAAAACTGCACAATTCAGAAAGGCACTCTCATATCTGAAAGCCAAAAATAAGCTTACCATCGCTGATTTATCTGAAATTGGTGGTTGCTCATCACGGCATATCCAGAGTGTTCTTAGTGAAAAGGAGAAGAAAGGGGCGGGGCATAGTGTTGGGCAAGCCATAGCTTCCGCTATGGGTATCTCCTATGAATACATGCTCTATCTTGGTCAATGGATTATAGAGGGCAAAAATCCTGATGCCCTGTATGAAAAAATCATGCTCCTGGAGAAGGCGGGCCGATCTTCGGTCCATCAAGAAATTAGGATAAACTCTTCAGAAATGAAGATTCCCGCGGATGCCGGAGCCATAGAGTTGCCGCCGGCGGAAGAAAACGCTTTCTGTCTGGTTCCCAAATACAAAGCCCGGCTTTCCGGAGGTCACGGCAGCTTCGAGGTAAGCGACCAGGTAGAGGCTAATCTCGCCTTCCGCAAGGACTGGATCTCCAGAAAATCAGCCAACGGCCTGGCCCTCTTCGAGGTGATCGGCGATTCCATGGCTCCATTCATCCAGGAAGGCGATATAGTCATGGTGGATCTGGCCGATAACGACCCGCAAATGATCGTGGACGGCAAGACCTACGCCATCCGCGAAGATAACACCGTCAAAATAAAACGGCTGGTCCGGCAGGGCGGCAAGCTGCTGATCCGCTCCCAGGACCAGACCTTATACCCGGATTATGAGGCAGGCGGTGATGTACATTTAATCGGCCGGGTTATCTGGGTCGGGCATGAGGTTAAATAAAAGGGGAACTTTATGGATTGGCTGAGTTGGCTAGTACCTGTAGTGTTGGTTTTTTGGCTATGGAAAAAACTTAGCAAGTTCAAGCCCAAGAAAATAAGTAAAAGGGCTCCTGTCGTCTCAGAAGGAAAATCAGAAAGGGATGAAGCGGAAGAGGCTGAAAACATTGCCGCTAAGATTACAACAGCGGCTCAATATCGTGCTCTCGAACAAAAATTAGAAAAACACGAGAGCACATTAGGAGATCAAAAAACCGAAAAGGCTTATGACAATGCCTGTAGTAAAGCAAATATTCTCCAGGCTGCCATAGATATTGCTGAATCAAAAATTTTTAACTGGCAGCTTATACCAGTTATTGACCTCCAAACGCCGCAAAGCGTCTTGGAACATGCCTACAAGCTTTATTCAAACGAAGAATATGAGCAGTTAAGAACGACAATTTCAAACAAGTACTGTGACTGGCTGGGCTTGACTGTATGGGACGAAGAAGAAGAGGTGGACGAAGATTTACCTTTCTTAAAAAAATTCAGGGCGGTTATCGAATCTGATAAGCCACAACAGGAAAAGGTTGAAAACATAAATAAACTCGTTGCCGCTGATAAAAGAAATGCAAAAGATTTTTTTGACTTAGACGGTCATTTGAAGCCTGGAGAGCAGTGGTTTGCGGGCAAACTGCACAATTATGGACTACCGCAGGCTTACGAATTGTATGCAGAAGGGTACACAACGCCTGTTAAGTGCCTAAAGATAGATCCAAACGAGTTTATAAAGAGAAAAGGCATTGGCCCAAAAAAGAAACAGCAGCTCGAAGCTTTTCAGGAAAAAGTAAAAAAAGCCATTGCTAAGAAAAAAGTTGCTACGACTTAATACCACCACAGAAAGGGGATGAAATGGGCATTGATATGGGGGAAGTACAGAAACGGAAAGAGGCCGCAAAACTAAGAGAGGCGGAAAACGCGGTTGCTGCTCAAACGGCACCATCGAGGCTTCCACCGAATAAGCCTATCCAGGCAAAATTCATCTGCACCCAGTGCGGTACCCCAGGCAAACCAAAAACGATAACCAAAGGCAGTATTCTGGTAGAATTGATCCTGTGGGTTATGGGGCTGCTAACTTTCTTATTCTTTTTCTTCATCCCCATACTGATTCCCATAGGCTATTCCATGTGGAGGCATCTTTCACGCAGCAAAGGCTGTAAGCAATGCGGCGGGGCGATGATTAAGACCGACACACCGGTAGGCCGAAATCTGCTTAAAGAAATGCAGGCGTAAACCCGCAGAAAAATGAGCGTAGATCAACGCAAAGATGGCCGCTGGCGGGTCAGGTACCGCAAGGGCCGTAATCCCGACGATCCCGACAGAACAGAGGAATATTTCGGCAGGGGTGAAGAGGGCCGGAAAAAGGCCCTGAAAAGGGATAAGGAGCTGAAAGACCGGCGCAAGGGTCCGCGTGCGTCTGCCGGCGGCATCACCTTCGCCGAGCTCACCACGGCCTATCTGGAGGCCAAATTGCACAGTATGTCAAAGAGCGGCATGGATAACGTCATAATCAAGCTCAAAAACGTCATTCTGCCGCACCTGGGCAACCAGACGGCCATCGAGGTATCGCATACCATTCTGGATAAATATGTCTCAGCCAGGGCGCAAAAGGTCAAGAAAACGACGATCCACCGCGAACTCTCCGACATTCGCGCTATTTTGAACTGGGGAGTAAAGCGCCGGCTGATCACCCATAGCCCGATGATCGGCTACGATCTGCCCAGCCGTGACGATTCCATTATCCTGCCGCCCACCGAGCGGGAATTCAACCGGATCATGCAGCATGCCTCACCGCACCTGCTGCGCGCCATGCTGCTCTCTTACCATACCGGCCTGCGCCCCGGCAGAGAGGAGCTGCTCACCCTCACCTGGGCGGCGGTTGATCTGGAGGAAAAGACCATCGAGGTGATCAGCGCCAAAAAAGGCGGTCTGCCCCTGCGCCTGGTCCCCTTGAATGATACCCTGGCCCCGCTCATGCAAAAATGGTATGAAGAGGACGAAAAAACCGGCTATATAGTCCACTATAAAGGCAGGCCGATAAGCTCCATCAAGACCGCCTGGGGAGCTGCCAAGCGCCGGGCCGGAATAACCAGGCCGATTAGGCCCTACGCCATCCGCCATATGGCCATATCGAATATGCTCGAAGCCGGGGCCGATCTGCGCACCGTCTCCGAGATAGTAGGCCATGCCAGCCCGGAAATGACACTGCGGGTTTATGCCCACTCATCGGTAGCGCAAAAACGTGCCGCCGTGGCAAAATTGCACAGTGTTGACCCTACATCGACAATGTTGGGGCAGGTAGATAAATAATCAATAATTTTAAATGTTTAATTTAGACTTGTGGTCGCGTTCGGGACGCTGGGGTCGGAGGTTCAAATCCTCTCTTCCCGACCATTTTAGTGGGTTTCTCCTTTAAATTGAGTCGCCCCAACGGGCGATATCCCGTTCACACCTTTCTTCATCCATCAAAAACGAGACTTTGTATTGATTACTCGCGGCCTGCGGCAAGTTTTTGGCATCTTTTCGGTTATCCGTTAACGAACTATCTGAGGGTCTTTGAAGAAGATGGGATTGCTCACCACAGCTTATCGCGAAAGAAGCCTGACCTGTTCTATATACGAGGTATACTGATTTTTGAAGAACTCGATATCTTCGTCGCTTGCATGGGAAAAGGTTAATTCCGTCAGTCCCGCTTCATATCCTCTTTCCAGGGCCTTGAGGACTTCAGCAGTGTTTTTGCAGAAGGTTAATGCTATAAAGGCGAAATTGATGCTGATATGTGCTTGGATTTCTGTCTTGTGCATCTTTTTTACGAGCAAATCCAATTCATCTTTTGTGACATAGTCCATCTTTTCTCCTGATTGAAAATATTGGATAATATCATATTATTGTTGTCATCTTTCTGCAACGGTATGGTAAAAAGAGGGATAAGAAGAATGGTATGTTAGTAGACAATAGCCTATCAAAAGAAGCGCTCCTGTGTCTATTTAATTTTGGTGTTACCAGTGAAGAGCGGCCCGGTTATTTCAGTATAAACCTTATTGCAGGCAGAGGGTGAGGCGGTTGTAAAATCCAGCATTTCCTCTAATATCGCCATTGATCACGTCGATTCTCGGAAGTGCTTTACGGCTTGTTTTCCTGAAAAAAACGAAAAAACCTCTCTCCGAGGCAATAAAAGGCCCGGAAGCCGTTGCGCCCCGTTGCATTAAGTGCTACCTTGTTCACCAGGATGCCATTACCGGCATTCGCCCCTTTCGACCAGCCATTAACATAGAGCATTATCAGAACATTGATCCCAATAGGTATATCTATATACAATTATTGGGAGTTTCTGCTTTAAATAGCTATTGCCGCCCTTTGGGGTACAATAAAACCTTTCAGAAAAACCATGTTTACTACAATTTTTAAGTCAAGTGAGAAGGATCAGCCGGACAGCCAGGTTGATAAGATTGCCAAAGAGCTTTTCCAGCAGATCAGCGACGCTCGGGATGAGGCCAAAAGCGGTGCCGTTGTGGACGAGCAGGTTTTCAACGACAGGCTGAACAGCATGTTTGTCGCCGGGTACCTCATCGGCTATGTTGATGAATACCTCACCGAACTTTTCAGCGAAGATGTAACCAAAAAACAGAGCGCTGAAGCGATATTCGAATCCATGTTTCCCGGCAGCGGCATGAAATTTGTCCAAGGCAAGCTTACCACGAGAAAGCAGGCAGCGACATTTTCCGAGGATGACGAGAATTATCAGGAAGTGGCAAAACAGTGCACCGCCTTTGATAAGGGTATGGCTGATGCCCAGAGCGAGGTCGTGGAATTTCTGCAGGAGAAGGGGCCGCGACCGCGGCTTCTCAAAGAGTATATGCTTCTTGGCGATAGTTAAGCTTGACAAGGTCGCAAAAAGTCTTTTCCTTTACTAATTGCTTGTTATAAAACATT
>JADQBJ010000063.1:0-54478 GCA_016278675.1 Desulfobulbaceae bacterium
ACCCGTGAAAAGAGCAGTCCCGACCTTGAGCTGAGGATTAGGGGTAATCAGGAAAAGAATAGATTCAACAGACCCTAAAATCTAAACCGCTTGTTTAGTGAAATTATCTTCCAGACTTTTCAACTGTTGCAAACAATCGCGTTGATTCAAAAAGGCCAGTTCTTCTTGCGGTTCAAGCCATAACTCAAGTTGCTGCATACTGTCAGCATGGCGAACTTTCCATTCAGCCAATATTCGAGGGGGATGAAATACCTGTTGTGGGCTGACATTTTCAGGTAATTGAGCGATATGCCAGTTGCAGAGTTTGGGGTCGTTTAAGAGTCGAATGAACCCATGTTGTTTCGGCTGAGCTGAAAGTTCTGAAACTTGTTGTTCCAAAGCAACCAGAATGGGGGCAGGAAACTTTTCTTCCGGTGCACGGAGTAAACCGAGCCATTTGATTAGTTTGGTGCGACGTGCCCCACCACTCAGCCATGACAGAGGTATGGACAACATCAATCCCCCAGTAATGGGGAGTAGCCAGTAAAACAGTTCTTTACTGAGCAATACTGCAATGACGGCGAGAATTATCCCGAACAATGTATGGCCAGCATGAGCTCGGGCTACTGAAGCCCAACTCAGCGCACCATCATCACGTGATTGTGGCATCCAGCCACTGTCTTTGCCGCGAAAAATCCCCACCACCACACCAAACTGATGCACCATTAATATCGGAGCGTATAGGGCAGACATAATCATTTCCAAAACAACACTTAATGTCAGCAGAATTGGCCCCCCAAATTGCATGCAGCGGGAAATATTTATCAATGCCGCGAACCAGCCGAACACTTTGGGAGCAATAACGATGGCCATCGATACAATAAATAGAGTCAATGCTCGCTCGGAGTCAAATACCGGCCAGGTGGGAAACAGCGAAGGATTGGCAAAATATTCAGGACGGACATATCTCGCCTGAACGGCAATGGCCAAACCAACGACGATTAACGAAAGCCAGAAAACCGCACTTAAATACGACATAAGTCCGGAAAAAATATGTAAGCGGGTGGGTAATACAAAACCCTGGGCAAACATAAATGGCGTATGCTGCAGATTACCCTGACACCATCGACGATCCCGGATCATTACATCAATCAGAGAAGGAGGCGACTCTTCATAGGTGGACCGAATATCGGTGTCGAAACGGACTCCCCAACCTGCACGGCGCAGTAGCGCAGCTTCAATAAAATCATGGCTTAATACATGACCACCAAACGGCGGTTTACCGGGCAAAATCGGCAGTTGGGAGGACTCGGCAAACGCCCGGGTGCGGATAATCGCATTGTGGCCCCAAAAATTGGACGAAAAGCCGTGCCAGGCAGATAAACCTTCGGCATAAATGGGACCGAAACAATGGTTGGCAAATTGCTGTAAACGCCCATATAGGGTGTTGGCACGCACAATGGTAGGTAAGGTCTGTATTAATCCCACACCCGGTGACGCGGCTAAACGACGGGATAGTGTCAGCATGCACTGGGCACTCATAACACTATCAGCATCCAGCACTATCATCGCTTCATAAGCACCGCCCCATCGTTGTACCCAGTCACCGATATTGCCGGCTTTACGTTCGGCATTTTGCTGACGGCGACGATAATATACCGGACAGCCTGATTCATCTTTATTGATCAAATCCAGAAAAGCCTGCTCTTCAGCAATCCAGGCATCTGCCTTGTTAGTATCACTGAGGATAAAAAATGCATATTTACCGGGTGCCTTGGCTAATAAATCGTCACGCATCACCTTGAGTGCCGCCTTGATACGAATGGGGTCTTCATTATAGATAGGCAGCAAAATGGCCGTGGTAAAATCAGGATCCTGCTCGGGTTGATTGATAAGCCGTGGTTTCAGATGTAATAAAAATCCCAGCAGGGCCTGGGCAAATGCAAACGAAACCCACAGGAAGTTGATGCTGAACAGAATTAAAAACAGCCACTGCAAGTTGGTCACAACGTTAGTTTTACTTAATACCCCATAGATTTCGGTAATGCCGTAATAAGACAAACCAAGCACGACGCCGAGCACAAATAACCGGGAAATCAGTGTACGTAGAATATAGAAGAAGGTGCGCTGACCGCGTCGCATGGAAAGCCTCTGTTCATAGACGCCGTGTCGGGGCATTGCCAAAGGCGATTCGGTGGGCAGAGCACGTTCATATTTGATGCTCTTTTCCGCATTATCGATCCGTAAATCAACACTCATAAAGAATTCTTCCAGTCCCTGCTAAGCCATCTATAAAGCCAGGTTGGCGCGGCATATTGATCATCTTTGTTTAACTGAACGCGAAATTCAGCGACATCAGCATCTTCAGTATCAAAAGTAATAAATACCCTTGCGCCATTGATATGAGGATTTTCTTGAATACGGCTTTCAAGGATTTTACCATTGTTAATGCTGGCCACAACGTCAATTTGCTCAATATCCTTACTGTCTATATTCCTATAATCAATCAATATTTCTTTATTATCATCCAATAGTTTAAGACCACTGCTACTGTTGACAATGCGGGGCCTATCTTTATCCGCTGGAACATCATCTGGAGAGGTTAATTTATAGGAAAACTCATAAGGTTCACCTTTTTTCAAGCCTTGAGCCGGTTTCCAATAGGCGACGATATTGTCATTTTCTTCAGAAGCTGAAGGGATTTCCACAAGCTCGACCTGGCCTTTGCCCCAATCCCCGGCAGGTATCACCCATGCAGAAGGGCGTCTGTGGTAATTAGCTTCAAGATCCTGATAATAATCAAACTCGCGCTGGCGTTGAATTAAACCAAATCCCTTAGGGTTTTCATCCATAAACGCACTAATTTGGAGTGTCTGTGGATTGTTCAATGGCCGCCATAAACGCTCACCTTTACCATTTTGCATCTGCAAACCTTCAGAATCATGTACTGCAGGTCGATAGTCCAATTGATCAGCGCGGTCCATGCCGCCATGCATAAACATGGAGGTTAATGGAGCAAGGCCAACATGTTTGATATCCTCTCGAGGGAATAAAATCGCATAGACATCGATTTTGCTGGGTGAACCCGGATATATTCCAAAGCGATAGGCCCCGGCGACACTTTTGCTGTCCAGCAAAGCATGTACTACGATAGTGTCTTGTCTGGAGGAGGGCTGTTCAATCCAAAAACGTTTAAATATCGGAAATTCCTCACCTTTTGGCTGTGCGACATCAATAACTAAACCACGAGCTGAAATACCATACAGCTGACCCTTGGAGACTACCCGAAAATAACTGGCTCCCTGAAATACGATAAATTCATCCTGATGATCCTGTTTGTTCAATGGATAGTGCAGACGAAGACCAGCATATTTGCCAACTTCAACTATTTTTTTACCAATTGCTTCATTGGGAACCTTGAAAGATGTTTCAGATAGTTCGAGTGGAAAAGCCTTGCCACTTTCAACCACATCAATATCGATCAAATCCTTATATAAAAATCCCGGGGCAAATAATTGCACGGAAAATTTGGTAGGTGTTTGTCCCCAGATGGCCGCATTTTCTTGAAAATTTATTTGTCGATATGTTGAGTAATCAAGTTGTACCAATTCATCAGGAGCTTTTGGCAGAGCTTTAAAAGGTTTGTCAGCAAGTTGACGGGCTAATTCAACAACTGTATTACGTGAAAAATCACTTTCTTCATTACCATTTTTAGCAGGTGTTTCTGCATGTGCTGTTTGAATTAGCAGTGCGAGAAAAAACCCCGTAAATAGCCCAGAAATTTTTTTTAAAGAGACTAAATGGTAAGTTTTTTGATAAAGAGATAGATAACTCAACATGCGGTTAAATCCTTATTGCGGATAAAATTGGGGATAGAAGTCTGGACGGCTCGGTCGGTGAGGTGATAGGACATCGCTTTGTAAGACCTCTCTAACTTTCTTATAAATTCGTCCCAATCAGCCATCATTTTCCTGTAACCTATTGTTTTTCATCCGTCCTTTCAAGCGGATTTGCATGTCGCTTAAAAGAGTCAGAGCAAAAATACGTAACGAACTGTCGATTCTTCCGCCCTTTTTCAGCCAATTTTGGACAGACATATCCCTTTTCGTCCTCTTTTAATCCGTACCTCATTATGAACATCGGATGCCCGAGGTGTGCCGCCACTTCATTATCATTGTTATGAAAGTGTCATCTATCAGCGGGTCGCCCCTAATGGGGTCAGACCACGATAGCACTGGTAATGCTAAACACTTATCTGTAACAAATAGGCATTTTGATTGCTTAAAAATGCTCTTTGCCCGGCAAAGAGTGCCATAAGGCGATTGAGGTTCTGTAAGAGGTCATCCCATATTCAGATACAATTGGCCGACCGGGGATTCTACCCGAAAGCTCCTGCTGAATATTCTGTATAAAGCTTTCATCACCTACAGCTATTGACTCACTCCAGAATGCTTGTCTTTTAAGCTTATCATTCATTAATTCAAGATCAAACAGATCAAACTATGCCGAGCTCGGCATATTCGCCACAGCTTCGCAAGTCATCTGCTCCAGAATAATTATGATTCAGAACTATTCAAGAGCTGCTCGGCCACAGCCGATGCCAGAACAACGACAATCAACACGCATACTGTGAAAAGTGTGACTTTAAAGGAGGTGAAAAGCCCTCTGGATTAAAACCGATTTGAACAGCTTTTGCGTTTCCTTTGCCGGTTGGATAAAGACTTTTAAAATTGAGGCGACAGATTTATTTTGTCTGAACTACCTGAGAAAATCAGTTCCCCTGTTAAGTATGTTTCTGGAAATGGATTTCGCTTTCCCTCTCGCCACTCTTATCGGCATAAGTGTTCAATGTGCATCCGCATCGCACCTGCCGACTGGAAGCGGTGATTTCTATCCGGATGCACGCTCTTGAGTAAAAAACGATCCCAATCGCTGGTCAGATCGGCATTGTACCTGCCGGGAGGTGCTATTTTTCCCTGCCGGTGGTTAACGAGCCTGCCCGTGAGCAGGCGATAGGCAATGACGCCGACGCTGAAAAGATCGGAACGCTCGTCGGCTTCATTGGGATTGTTTTCCTGTTCGGGAGCAGTGTAGAAAGGTGAGCCAATCTGCATGCCCGGTATGACTATCCTCTCTTTTCCTGCAACCTTGCATAGACCGAAATCTATTATCTTGATTTGATCATTCTCCGCGATCATCAGATTGTCCGGTTTGATGTCCCGATGAACGATACCTGCACGGTGCAACACTTCAAGGCAGCACAGGGTCTGACGGAGATAGCGGCACGCCCGGTCGATATGGATAGTCGGCGTCACATCGACCCTGGTGGAGTCTCCGATGAGCGAGCCGAGGGATTGGGGAAAGTATCCCAGGGCAATATATGGATAACCGTCATCCTCACCGGACTCGATGATTTCGGCGATATGTTCGTGCCGGATGCCTGCCATAATACGCGCCTCGTCACAGAATATATCCCGCAGCCTCTCTTCCCCGACAAGCTCGACAAAAAGGTCATCCCTGGGGAGTAAAATCTTGAGCGCGACAATGCTGCCATTGAGAGAATTTCTGGCTTTATGAACTTCGCTCATTCCTCCGCGCCCAAGTCTTTGCAGGAGCTGGTATTTGCCGATCCTCTTGATCATATATCCTCTTCATGAGCCATGCTGATGGGCCATGGGACCTTCACGTCTTAAGGCTCTTCACCCGCCCTTCATACGGGTCTTGACTGTTGATACAATAAACTGCAGAGTGAAGAAGTCCAAGAGCTTCCGGGAGCAGCGGGTGCCGGTATTAGCCTGAATGACTTTCGATTGTATATATATGAACATCAGGGATGTGTACCGGATCCGTCTATATTTGATGCTACTGGATCCCGGATCGGGTTCCGGAATGACGGTAAAAACAGGCTTTTGTAAAAATCTCCACGTCAGGCAGCATGAAACTGGCTGAGAATTATTGATTACTTTGAGTTTTTTTTTTGAGTGGCTGTGCGGGAAAAATCGAATAAGACAGCCGTTCTGTACTTGTGCTGCCACACTGTAGCACAAGACTTTATAGTCCAATAGCTTGAATTAGAAAGAAATTCTCTTATAGTTTTAACATGTAGTCGCAGCAACTTTTCAATCTTCATTCGATCCAGCAATAGCATAGGTAAAAGCTACGGTAAGCATTTTGAAGGAGGATACAGTATGAATCTGCGCAGCAAGGCCTGGTCTCCATATCTGGCAGGAATCATAGTTGGGCTTTTACAAATCCCCGCACTTCTCATTATATCTTCTCCCATCGGCGCCTCCTCGTCCTATACAGCGGTGTCAGGATATCTTGCGGGCGCATTTGACTCCGATATCATGACAATGGATTACTTCAACAAGTACATGACCTCCACGAAATATCTCTGGCAGGGCAGCATGGTGTTTGCTATTGCTCTTGGCGCCTATCTCTCGAGAAAGCTCTCCGGGGCGACGCGCCATTCCTTTTCTCCGGTCTGGACAAAGGCCTGCGGCATTACCAGTTTATGGCCGCGTATGCTCATGGGCTTTGCCGGAGGCTTTATCATGCTCTTCGGGGCGCGATGGGCGGGCGGCTGCACCAGCGGACATGGCCTCTCGGGAGTGGGGCAACTCGCCGTCAGCTCAATCGTGGTTACTCTCTCCTTCTTTATAGCCGGCATCGTCGTATCCCTGTTCTACAAAAAAATTTAGGGAGAAAAGTATTATGCTCTATATAATTGTAGGTCTGGCAATGGGTATTGTTTTCGGAATCGCTCTTGAGAAGGGACGTGTCTTCGAACCGGGCATCATAATCGGGCAGTTTCAGTTGCGCAGTTGGCTGTTGATCAAGATGTTCATGAGTGCTATTGCCACCACTATGGTGGTTGTTGCAGTCCTCTACGGCAGCGGCTTGATTTCTCTGCATGTCAAGCCGGCGATATTTCCCGCAACGATTTTGGGTGGATTGCTCTTCGGAGTGGGAATGGCTCTGACTGGTGCCTGCCCCGGAACGGTGCTCGCCCAGGTGGGTGCCGGATATAAAGACGCCTGGGCCATCCTTACCGGTGGGATTCTGGGCGCCATGGCCTATGGCTATCTGGAGCCGACCCTGGCGCCGTTGAATTCCGGTCCCGGAGAGATAACCCTGGCGGATGTCATTGGCGTTCCTTTCTGGCTGCTGGCTCTCATTATGGCGGTACTGATTGCGGTGATTCTATTTTTCCTGGAGAAATGGCGGCCCTGGCGGGAGGATTTGGGGCTTGACCATGACGGAGTGCCTTCCGGAAGCGGGAGAAAAAGTGGCAGGTGATATCTGAAGAAGAGCAGCACCAGGCAATGTTGATAACTTTGTTAATAACTCTGTTAACTGCCTGTGCAAGGGATGTGGGAAGATGTTCATTTCCCCGACGGTTCCGGATGTCTTTTTTTCTTCCCTCGAGAATGACAAACGGCTTCCGGATCATTTCGGCAGGATTTTTGGGGAAATCACAGCTGGTTGCCCGATTTCAGTTTAATTCACTTCCAAAGTGTTCCTGTAGGCATAGCCGCTGCCGATCGCCGAAAAAGGCAGATCCAGTTCCAGTTCCGGCACTTCTTTTCCTATCCAGGCAGTGAAAGTATTGCTGTTTGGCCCGGGAAAAACCTTGTAGGTTGTTTTCCATGGATATGCTGCTGCTGCCTGTTCAACGGCGGCAATGAGGTCATCTACACCTTCTCCGACATGCTCCTTGAGGATACGGGGCTTCTCCCCATACCAATACCGGTCGGGTATGTCCTGCCTGACCCTCATCACCGGCGAGCCATGTCTGCCGCGCCAGCCGACAACGTCGTAAACTGTATATGCGGTTTCACCGCTCGGCTTCGCGGCTACCCATGTGTGGATTGCAAATAAACCGCGCCAGCCCCAGGCGCTGGCCCCGTAAACCTGCAGGACCGCTTCCCTGGTAGTTGCCGGATCCGGCGCAAACCCGGCCGATTCACGACTTGCAGTTCGCCAGTCGCCGTCCGTGCATCCCCAGACACTCATCAATCCGGCAAAGAGGAAAGAATACATTCCTACGAGAATCTTCCTGCTCTGAAACTTCACCCTAAATCTCCCGACAATAATGGACATACCTTCACCCCTAAGAACGGATTGGAACATTAACCTGAAAATAGACGTATACCTGTGGTCTTGATAAAACCAGCAATACAGTAATCATTCTACCGCTCTGCGCTGCAAATATCTCTGGCAGGGCATATGGCTTTACTGTTGCCTTTGGAGCCTATTCGGCAACCTCGATAGTTTTTTTTATGAGAGTATGAATGTTGATAACTCTGTTAATAACTCTGTTAACAACCTGTGCAAAGCATGTTGGAAGGTGTTCATTCCAGCTTGCTGTCCGGAGCAGTAAATCACAAGCCGGATACTCTATCACCTCTTTTACAGAGGAACGCCTCTATCCAGAAGAAGTGAAACGAAATCGTTTTCATCGAGAATGGCAACGTGATGTGTCCGGGCCTGATCCAGCTTGGAGCCCGATCCCGGTCCTGCCACCACATAATCGGTCTCCCCCGAAACACTGGAGGTAGCGCGGCCGCCATAACTCTCGACCAGTTCTTGGGCCCGATCACGCGTCCAGCGTTCCAGCGAACCGGTAAAGACAAATTTAAGACCCTGCAGTGGCCGCTCTCCGCCTCCACCGGTGTAGAGAGGGTTTTCGAGCCGAAGCCCCGCCTCATACATGGCGTTAAGGGCTCGCTGATTCTTTTCCTCGGAGAAAAAGGAGGCTACGCTGCGGGCCACCTCGGGACCCACCTCGTTTATCTGCTGCAGTTCTTCCGTGCCGGCATTTTTCAAAGCATCCAGATCCTTGAAATGGAAGGCCAGCACCTGGGTCATGTGCGAGCCCAGCAGAGGTATGCCCAAAGCGTAGATAAATCTCTCCAGGGTGACGCTTTTGGCCTCTTTAATCTCCGCGAGTAGATTGGTCGCGGATTTATCCGCATATCCCGGCAACTGTAAAAGATCATCTTTGGAGAGTCGGTAAAGATCAGGAAGAGTCTTCACAAAACCCATATCCACCAGTTGCCGGGCTCGCTTTCCGCCAAGCCCTTCGATATCGAGAGCTTGCCGTGAAGCAAAATGCTGCAAACGCTCCTTCAGCTGGGCTGGACAGTCGACATTGGTGCAGCGCACATTTTTCCTGTCCCTGGAAATGAACACTTCCCCGCCGCAGGCCGGGCAATGCTCAGGCATAAAAAACTGCTTCTCCGAATTGTCCCGCTGCTCTTTCAGGGATTTAACCACATAGGGGATAACATCGCCTGCCCGCTCCACCACCACAGTATCGCCGATGCGGATATCTTTTTCCTCTACCTGACTCAGATTATGCAATGAAGCCCGGGAGACCTCGACGCCGCCGATATTTACGGGATCGAGCAGGGCCACCGGGGTCAGCGCCCCGGTTCGTCCCACATTGACGATGATATCCCTGACCCTGGTGGTGTCGCGGCGGGCTTCGAATTTGTAGGCTATTGCCCAGCGTGGATCGCGGGAGCGCGCGCCCAGCTTGCTGCGGGCTTCCAGATTATTGACTTTGACCACCATGCCGTCGATCTCGAAATTCATATCGTCCCGTGCCCTGACCAGCCGGCCGTAATGCTCCAGAGCCTCATCGACGCCGGCAACCAGATACTGCATTTGCCGATTGACCGGCAAACCCCATTCCAACATGATCTGCAGGGTCTCCCAGTGCGTCCTCAGGCTTCGTCCTTCGCACTCCGGCAGCTCATAGAGAAACAGATGCAATGGCCGCTGTTTGGTTATTCTGGGATCGAGCTGCCGTACCGATCCGGCCGCGGCATTACGTGGGTTGGCAAAGGGTCGGCTGCCCTCCTGCTCGCGGCGGCGATTGAGTGTGTTGAATTCATCAATGCGCATGTAGATTTCACCACGGATCACCAGTCGGGGCGGCATCTTTTCATCCTGCGTTTTCAGCAGGGACAGCGGCACCTCGCCGATGGTCCTGACATTTGCGGTAACATCCTCGCCTCTCTCGCCGTCACCACGGGTGGCTGCGAGTACCAGACTACCGTCCTCGTAGACCAGCTCGATGGACAGGCCGTCATATTTGGGTTCTACAACATACTCCACCTTGTCCAGACCAAGCTGCCTGCGGCAGGTCCGGGCAAAATCGCGTACTCCTGCTTCATCATATACAGCCTTCAGACTCATCATCGGCGTGGTGTGACGCACGGTGCCGAGTTCTTCCATGGGCTCCCCGGCCACCTTCTGCGTGGGGGAGTCCGTTACAACCAGGTCCCATTGCTGCTCCAGATCGTTGAGAGATTGAAAGAGCTCATCATATTTCCTGTCCGGGATCAACGGTTCGTTAAGCACATAGTAGCGGTAATCATGAAAGCGTATCGCTTCGCGCAACTTCTCCACCGCCTCGCCGGCTTCCTCTTTGCTTGCGATATTTTTCAGCCGCACCTTGGGTGTGTAGTTCTGTTTATCGCTCATGGCTTACCTTTTTAAAAGCTTACGCAATTCGGCAAGGTCCCTGGTATTGATCACATCGGCGGAAGAGAGCCAGCCGCGCCGGGCCTGGTCCACACCAAAACGAATCCAGTCCAGGTTTTTCGACCAGTGGGCATCGGTGGAGATAGAGATGAGCACCCCGATCTCCCGGGCTCTTTTGAGGTGCACGTCACGGAGATCCATCCGGTCAGGCTGGGAGTTAAGTTCCAGAAAGCAGCCCCGTTCCTTAGCGCCTTCCATGATCCGCTCCATGTCAAGATCATAGGCTTCGCGGCTCTGAATGAGACGGCCGCTGGGATGGCCCAGCACATTGAAAAGGGGATTATCCATGGCTCTCAGGATGCGTTCGGTCTGCTCCTTCGCCGAAAGTTTGAAATATGAATGCACGGAGCAGACACGAATATCGAGCCGCTTCAATACGCGGTCGGGCAGATCCAGGGAACCGTCTTTGAGGATGTCCACTTCGATGCCTTTCAGCAGAGTCAGGCCTTTGAGGCTGTCGTTGAGCTTGTCTATTGCATCGATCTGTTCAAGCAACCGGTCTTCGTCCAGACCCTTGGCGACACTGACCTGCCTGGAATGATCGGTTACAGCCAGATAGGAGTAGCCGCGCTCCTGCGCTGCCTGAGCCATTTCTTCCAGAGTGTCGCGGCCATCCGTCTCGTCGGTGTGGGTATGCAGATCACCCTGCAAATCCTCAAGCCGGATCAATTCCGGCAATATACCCTGCTGCGCTTCCTTGATCTCACCCCGGTCTTCGCGCAGCTCCGGCTCGATGTAGGGCAGGCCGACGGTCTCATAGACCTCCTCCTCCGTGCGGCCCGCGATGCGCTTGTCCTTCTTGAATACTCCGTATTCATTGATCTTGTAGCTCTTGTTCAGGCCTATTTTGCGAATTGCGATGCTGTGCGGTTTCGATCCGGTGAAATAGTGCAGAGCCGCGCCGTAGCTGACCTCGGGCACTACGCGCAAATCGACCTGCAGGCCGGAGCGCAGAATCACGGTCGAGCGGGTCTTGCCTTGAGAGACAACCTTACGAACATCATCATAGCCGGTAAAATCGTTCATGACGTTAGAACCTTTTTTGCAGGTCACCAGAATGTCCAGATCACCCACGGTCTCCTGACGCCGGCGGTAGCTTCCCGCCGGAACAACCTTCTTAACACCCTTGGATTTCTGCAGATGCCTGCATAAGGGCTCGGCATATTCCTCGGCCTTAATAAGCAGGGTGCGGCCTTCTCCTTCCTTCCTGCCCCGGCTGACTTCCTCGAGGATGTTCGCCTCGATCTTGGCGCCAAAATTACGAAGCTCACGTATTCTGCCGGATTCGGCAGCCTTCTTCAAACCCTCCAGATTCTTGATGCCCAGCTCCTTGTAAAGAGCTGCAGCCTTTTTAGGACCGACGCCGGAAAGCCGCATTATATCCTTCAATCCGGGAGGCAGACGGGATTCCAGCTCCTTCAGCATAGGCAGGCTTCCGGTCTCCACGATGATCTCGATTTTATGAGCAAGATCACGACCGATACCGGGAATCTCGGTAAGGTCATGGCCCTGGGCAATCCTGTCGACCACGCTGCCGG
This sequence comes from Desulfobulbaceae bacterium, assembly GCA_016278675.1. GTDB lineage: Bacteria > Desulfobacterota > Desulfobulbia > Desulfobulbales > Desulfocapsaceae > Desulfopila_A. Next base: position 12,072 of record JADQBJ010000063.1, read on the forward strand.
AAAGACTTGAAAGTGTCCGGGCCGCGCCACGATAGGCCCGAATCCTGAATGGATTGGCCCCCTCGATCTCCAGGAAAGCAGCCACATCATAGAAGATATTTGCGATTTCACTGTTGTGGATCGGCATGAATACATTCCTTCGCATTAATGACGAGAACTTGAATTTTCTTATCTCTTACATTATGCATCATGCAACAGGATGCCAGGCGCTACATCCAGGCATCAGGCATGAATTCTTTCCAGGAAGAAAGGGCACTGATTGGTCAGAAGACCGGAAATGAAGTTTGGGTTCATTAGCAAAACCGTTGGGCTTCCTTACGTCAGTTCCAACCTACTGGATGCCGCAATCGAATTTTTAAAAGGGTAGCTTGGCGGTGAGCCTGGCGAACCCCAACAATAAAGCTTCTTGGCAACGTCATGGATAAATTGCTATTTTAGGCATCGTTCTCGAATAGTAGAGCAAAAACACGCTAAATCCGGAAGAGCCGAAATTTGTCCCCGGCGTGGAGCCAGGGACAAATTATAGTTGTAATAGAGGGGATTACCGTGCCCAGAGAAGAAAGGCCTTGATAAAGCCATCAAGACCGCCGTTCAGCACGGCATCAACGTTGCCGCTCTCATACTGGGTGCGATGGTCTTTTATCAGTTGATACGGCTGCAGGACGTAGGAGCGGATCTGGCTGCCCCAGCCGATCTCCATCTTATCGCCATGGATTCCATCCTGCTCCGCCCGCTGACGCAGTTTCTCCTGCTCATACAATCTGGCCGCCAGCATTTTCATGGCCATGTCTTTGTTGCGGTGCTGGGAGCGCTCGTTCTGGCACTGTACCACGATACCGGAGGGCAGATGGGTAATGCGAATAGCGGAGTCGGTTTTGTTGACGTGCTGCCCTCCTGCCCCACTGGCGCGATAGGTATCGATGCGCAGATCCTTGTCTGAGATATCAACCTTGACGGTCTCGTCGAGTTCGGGCATCACCATGACAGAGGCAAAGGAGGTATGCCTGCGTCCGCTGGCATCAAAGGGGGAGATGCGCACCAGGCGATGGATCCCAACCTCGGAACGGAGATAGCCGTAGGCGTGGCGCCCTTTTACCATGATGGTCACGCTCTTGGTGCCGGCTTCATCACCCGGCAGCAGATCAAGTATATCAGTTTTAAAACCTTTGTTTTCAGCCCAGCGCAGATACATGCGCATCAGGATGCCTACCCAGTCCTGAGCCTCTGTACCGCCGGCACCTGCATGAATGGCGATGATGGCATTATTGAGATCATGCTCTCCGCTGAACATGCACTCGAGTTCGGCAACCGCGATGGTATCTTCCAGAAACACCAGGTTTTCCGCAACTTCATTTTCGGTATCCCGGTCATCCTCTTCGACCGCCATTTCCAGCAGGATATCGGTCTCCTCGAGTTCCGACCATTTTTTCTCCCAGGTCCGGATAATATCCTGCAGCATTCCGTGTTCTTTCTGAACCCTTTTCGCAACATCCGCATCGTTCCAGAAATCCGGGGCAAGAGTCTGCTGTTCAAGCCGTTCCAGTTCCTCTTTTCTGTTTTCTAAGTCAAAGATGCTCCTTCAGGGCAAGCATTCTTCCTTTCAACTCGTTAATTCGCTGTTTCGAGACGGCGGCTCCGGTATCTGTCGACATAGTAGTATCCTTTTTTCATGCTTCTATCTTAGCTGTCAGCCTTTTTTGGAAAAAGCCCGACCGTTACATTTTTTGATGTTCGCCTATTTACCACACAGGCTGATATTAAAGTATATTTTTTTGATTTTCAGCAGCCGCAAAATGTTCAATGGTACTATTGCAACCTTTCATACAGTAAGAATTTAATGGTAATCCTGCACAAATTATTTCTCTGGATCAATTCTGCCTGACAAAAGGCTACTGAAAGTGGCATTTGTATCAACCGCCGATCGGTGGCGGCATATTGTGTTCCGTTCCACCTATAATGTATCCAATACGCCGCGAACTTTTTGTGATAGTTCCAGGATATTGAAAGGCTTCTGAATAAACCCATCGCAGCCCTTTTTCATGACCCGGTCAGCCTGACCATCAATAGAGTAACCGCTTGAAAGAACAACCTTTGTCTGTGGTTGGATTTTCTTTATTTCATCAAAGACCCTGCCGCCATCCATGCCTGGCATGATGAGATCGAGGATGATCAAATCTATCTCATCACCTCTTTGCCTTATCACATCAATGGCCTCTCTGCCATTATCAGCAACAATTACAGTGTAGCCCAATTCTTCCAGCAGAGCCTGCTCGACATCGAGTATACCTTCTTCATCATCAACAAGCAAAACCGTTTCTGACCCTTTGGCGAGAGCCCCCTTCATTCGACTATCCTGATATGCTTTTTCGTTAGATAGGGGCAGATAAATATTGAAAGTGGATCCGTGTCCCACCTCACTGTAGACCGTGATAATACCAGCATGGTTTTTGATAATTCCGTATGCCGAAGCTAACCCCAGCCCTGTTCCGCGACCTTTTGACTTGGTTGTAAAAAACGGATCGAAAGCTTGCTGCCGGATTGCGTCATTCATACCGGCGCCCGTGTCCGTAACGGATATTTTCGCGTACTGGCCAGGCTTAACATTATGAGGTCGGCAAAAGTCCTCCTCAAGAGTGACACTCCGCGTCATCAGATAGATCTCCCCTCCCTCGGCCATCGCCTGCCAGGCGTTGACATAAAGATTAAGCAGCACCTGCTCGATTTGCCCTCGATCAACAGCGGCCACTGGCGGCGGATCTTGAAATATGGAGTGCATGCGGATTTCTTTTTTGGTTCGACTGAACATTTCCGCACTGTTTCCTACCAGCTCATTCAAGTCCACAGGCTTCACTTCATACTTGCCTCCACTGGCAAAACCCAGCAACTGCTTGGTCAAATTCGTTGCACTTCGAATATTCTCCTCTATAGCATTAATGTGTTCTGCATGAGGATGTAATGGATCGAGATTGACCGAGATAAGAGAAGCCCGTCCTTGAATACCCATAAGGATGTTATTGAAATCATGCGCAATACCTCCAGCTAGTGTCCCTATTGCCTCAAATTTCTGGGCTTGCTGAAGCTGCCGTTCCACTTTCTTTCGTTCGGAAATTTCCCTGGTTATTGACAGGATTACTTTTTCTTCATTTATTTCCAGCAGACAGGCTGACATAAGGCCAATCCCGCCTTTGCCGTCTTTGCCGCGAAACTCAGCTTCAAGATTTTCAACATAGCCCTGCTTGTTTAAACCATCAATCAGCCGTTGCCTGTCCTCGGGATTTTTCCAGATATTTAGTGAAAGAGATGTTTTCCCCGTGACCTCTTCTCTGGTATACCCCAATAAATTAGTAAATCCCTGGTTGATATCGATATACAGGCCATCGGACGCCCTGTTCAGATTTATCGAGTCCGGACTTGTGTGAAAAGCCTTTCGAAATCGTTCTTCACTTTCCTGTAAGGCTTTTTCTGCGGTTTTTCTCTCGCTGATATCACGAGTAATACCATCAACGCCAAGTATTCTTCCATCTTTGTCTTTATAAAATTGAGCGTTCGTTGAAGCCCACCAGATAGAGCCGTCCTTTCGCTTCAGCTGGGTCTCGAAATTGGCCACTCTCCCCTTTTCCTGCAGCTTTGTCAGAAAGCTCTCTCGCTCCTCCGGAAAAAGATAGACATCCTCAGCCATCTTCATTCCTATTGCCTCTTCAGTGGTATACCCCGACAATCTGTAAACAGAAGGCGACAGAAATGTTATTCTACCCTGAAGATCTGTCCGATAGAGCAAGTCCGGACTATTATCCACAAGGGCTCGATATTTCTCTATAGTTTCCTCAAGATCATCTATTTTTCTTCGCAGATCCTCATTCGCGACTTTATCCAGATCTAGCATTGCTTAACCTTTTTTTTCTTAGGTGATGAGACATCACCTTGTAAGATCGTCCTGACTGCCACAAGATTCGACCGTCATTTACCAATTTCCGATCAGGGTATGGTTCTGAAGGGGTAACTTGCTTGCGCTATAGTGTTGTTTGCAAAAACTTCAAATAACACGAGTGACATATAAAAAGAGGTACCCATGCCAGACATCCACTAAAAAGAATTACATGAATCCAGGTTAGATCTCAAGACAATTGAAGTTATGTTTATAAATCTTATCAAGGGTGACAGGTCGCAGTAAGCGTCAAACTCCGACATCGATATATCACTGTATTTTTCTGAAAGTAACGCGGATATGAGAGAAAGGGTATTCCCGGACAGGGCAGCTATCTGTCCTTTCGCCGTAATAACGACTGAATTACAAGAGTTGCGGTAAAGATTGTGCAAAAAGGGGCAAAGAGATACCCATAACGGCTGAAAAAGGAGAGTTCCTCCAACAGGACAACTTCACTGTTTTGAGCCCAGGGGATGAAAATATCGGAAGAACTCCGGACACGGCCAATGGGATCGACAAAGCCGGAAATACCGGTATTAGCGGCGCGGACCAGACTGCGCCGCGTCTCCACAGCCCGCAGCACGCTCATGGCCATACTCTGCGAGGGTGCACTGGATCTGCCATACCAGGCATCGTTGGTCAGATTCACCAGTACATTGGCACCGGCATTAGCCCAATGCCGGGCAATATCCGGAAAAATCGACTCAAAACAGATCAAGACACCGGCCTCGATGGTGCCCGAGGAGAGCGGCCGCGTCACCTGTCCGGCACTGAAATCGCCGACCGCCTCGACCAGGGGCGCCAGAAAGGGCAGGAGCCTGCGCATGGGCACATATTCACCGAAGGGCACCAGATGTGACTTGAAATACCTGTCCTTCAACTCTCCGGCGGGTGTTATCAGGAAAGCACTGTTATAGAAATCAATGTCCCTTTCCTCGACATTGACCACCTCGAACCAGGGAGAGCCGACCAGCAGTGTCGCCTCTTCCTCCGCGGTGAAAAGTCGGAGCTCCTCAATCAATGGACTGCGCATCGGGAAAAACGGCAGTGCCGTCTCCGGCCAGACCACCAACTGAGGCCGCGGGGTCTGCCGCAGCAGTTTTTCGGTGTGGTTCAGATAGGTGGCAATGGTGCGTTGCTGCTCTTCGGGAGCCCATTTTCTGCTCTGATCGATGTTGCCCTGCACCACGCCGATTACAGCACTGTCGCCTCCGGCAATCTTCTGCTCAAGCTGGTCGATACGAAAATGGCCATAGAGAACGACCGCCGTACACAACAGAAACACTGCGGCCATATGAAGCGGCCATCCCCTGCTCTTGCCTTTCCGCAGGAGGAAAAAGAGCAAACCGCTGCACAGCACCAGGGTAAAGGTGAGGAAATGATGACCGAAGAGATCGGCCGTCTGAGCCAGCAGAGGAACCTGCCACATGCCATAACCCAGGTCCATCCAGGGAAAACCGCTGAACAGTATGGAGCGCAGCCAGTCCAGACCGACCCAGACAAAAGGCAGCAGCCACAAAGCCGTTCCGCCGCCCCAGCGCTGCAGCAAGCTGCCGGAAATGGAGACAAAACCGGCAACATAAAGGGCCATATACAGGGCAAGCAGGATAAGAGCAGGATAGGAAAAGAACCAGGGAAGATGGCCGTAGCGTTCAAGAACGATGACGATCCAATAGAGCTGGAGAATGAAATGAAGAAACCCTGCCAGCAGACCGAAGGAAAAGCGTTTCCAGGGCGATCGCTCCAGCGTCAGGAAAAACAGCGGCACCAGCGCTACCGGCAACACCGGCCAGAATTCTCCGCCGCCGGGCAGCCCAAGCCAGAGGAGAATGGCAAAACAGCATGAGGCTAAAAGAACCAGCGGAGCCGGGAGGGTTCTCATTCCTGCTGCTCTCCCTTCATCCGGCTGACTTCCACGATTTTCACATTACGGCGGCTGGCACTTTTGATGGTGAACTTGAGATCGCCGAGCACTACGAAGTCCCCTGTACGTCCTATCCGCCCCAGGCTATGAATAACCAGGCCGCCTACCGATTCATACGGCCCCTCGGGCAGCTCCGTCTGAAACTGCTCTTCAACCTCTTCGATATCGATCTTTGCCTGAACGCGGATCGTGTCTTCGTCGACTACCTCGAGTTCGAACTCTTCGATATCATATTCATCGTCAATTTCTCCGACTATCTCTTCCAAAACGTCTTCAAGGGTAATGAGACCGCGGACCGCGCCAAACTCATCGGTGACCAGAGCCATGTGGGTCTTGCGCTTCTGAAACTCCCTGAGGAGGTCGACAATATGTTTTTTCTCTCCGACAAACTCAGCCGGTTTAAGGTATTCCGTAATGTTGAAGTCATCTTTCCGCGGATTCGTGCAGATTCTGAGGAGATCCTTGGCATGGAGTATACCGATGATTCTATCGGTATTATCCTGATAGATCGGTATCCGGGTAAAACCTTCTTCGATAACGGTTGCGGCCATGTCGGCAATCGAGGTGGAAACCTCCAGACTGACCATCTCGGCTGCGGGAGTCATGATTTCCACGGCCAGGGTGTCGCGAAAATCAAAAATGGAGGAAATCATTTTCTCTTCCAGGCTGGTGATCAAGCCCTGTTCTTCTCCGTCTTCGAGAAGCTCCTGGATTTCGAGTTCAAGCGCCTCCTTGGTATCCGGCGATCTGCCATAGGGAATAAGCTCGATGATCCGCTTTATAATACTTTTTTTCGATGGGGGTTCGGATGATTCGGGAGGAGGGTCTGTTTCTTTTTCAGTCATTGTGTAACTGCGCTCACCTTTACAGTAGGAAACTGCTTTGTTAATTATTGTATTTTTTGTTCTGATCCGGCAAGCCGGGGCTTCTTGTGCAATGCTCCCAAGCTCTGTGATTGAGCTGAGGAATTGTCTAATCACTTTATTTCTTTGAATAAGATTGTTCGAGATACTAATATTGTCTGATATAGCCTTCTACTTTAAGATCATTTTCGATATTTTGCAAGGAGAGGAGGGATTCCGGGATAGAAATCAGCCTTGCACCATTATTCTTTCCTGACAGGTGTTCACCGGGTTGGAGCAGAAAGAGCCTTTCTCCTTTCCCTAATTATCCACGATTATGACCTATTTTCAGAAGCATAAAGCTACAGCAATATTTTTCCTTTAATAATTGCCACTGTATGACTATAGTAGTGGAGTTTTCAGCATCACTGTTATTGGGCGGTAACAGCCTACTGCAACCCATGCATGCGCCTGCAATTCAAAATATTAGAAAACATAGAAGAGACGAGGAAGGAATTGGAAGATAAGGTTCTTATAGCTAATCGGGGTGAAATTGCCATCAGGATAATGAATGCCTGTAAGGATCTCGGCCTTGATTATGTTGTTATATATACGGATGCGGACAAGGATTCGGAACATGTCTGTCGAAACATTACCAGCGGTGCCGGACAAAATGCCTGGCGGGTGACGAGCTACACCGAACCCAATGATATTTTTGCCGTGGCTGATCATACGGGCTGTACGGCTATTCATCCCGGCTACGGCTTTTTTTCCGAGGATTTTCATTTTGCCCGCCGGGCGACGATCCGCGACCGTGCCCTTACCTTCATCGGGCCCAGCTGGAATGTCATCCGTGATCTTGGCGACAAGATCAACACCAAACGCGTTGCCAATCAGCTCAACATCCCGACAATCCCCGGCACCGACGCGCCGATCTACAACGAAATGGAGGCTGAAGAAATTGCTCAGCACCTCCTTGATGATCAGGCAGCGCAGGGCATTCCCAACCCTTCCATCCTCATCAAGGCCGCAGCAGGCGGCGGCGGCATGGGCATCGAGGAGGTCTCGGAGATTGAGCAGTTCCGGAGAGTCTACAGGCAACTGCAGAATTATGCCAAGAGGCAGTTCGGCGACGGCGGCGTGCTGATCGAACAGTGTCTGCGCGACTACAATCACCTCGAGGTACAGCTTCTCTGTTCCCGGCACGGGGAAAGAATCCATTTCAGCTCAAGAAACTGTACGATTCAATCCACCGGGCGGCAGAAACGTGTCGAGGCCGCTCCCGGCTTTCATTCCTCCTGTTTCGATTACGATTTTGATGAAGCAACGGTGCTCCGGCAGATTGAAGAATACTCTCTCAAACTGGCGGAATATGTCAACTACGACAATGTCGGTACCTGGGAGTGGATTGTCTCCAGATCGGGGAAGCCCTATCTTCTTGAAGTAAACACCCGGATTCAGGTGGAAAACGACATATCGGCACGTATCAGCTACCTGAACGGCTCTCATCCCAACCTGATACGGGAACAGATACGCCTGGCCCTTGGCGAAAAAATGGGCTACACCCAGGAAGATGTCGCTTTCAGCGGAGCGGCAATCGAGCTTCGTATCGTCGCCGAAGATACCAGACGCGGTTTCGCTCCCTGGATCGGTACAATCTCCAGATTCAAAATTCCGCAGTATGAGTGGTCGGCGGTCTACTCCCATGTACCCTTCGACAGGCCCTATACCATTCCAAGTGACTACGATCCCAACCTGGCTTTGGCCCTGGTCTGGGGAGACAGTGTCGATGAGGCCAAGAAGAGAGCGGCGAAACTGCTCAAAGAGACCGATATTCGCGGCAAGGATTCCAGCGGAGGAAAGATTGTCACTAACCTTGCCTACCTCAAAGACAACCTGGATCGACTGTTAACTTTCTGAAAAGCTTCCAAAAATCGAGATATAGCTATAATGAATGAACAACAAAAAAGGCTCCTCAAAATAGAGGAGCGCATCAATTACCTGATCCAGATCAAGGATTTTTCCAACTGGGGTAACCTTGATGGCTTCAAAAAATGTTGTAACCAGCTGAAAAACAGCGTCTACGAGCTCAGCGAAGAACAGCTGACCCGCGAAATCCGCAAACTGGATGAGTCCATCATTTTTCTTGAAGAACGGGCCGAAGAACAATTGACCCCCATGGAGAGGGTGCGCATCGTTAGAACCCCGCAAAGATTCAGCCTTAAGGATATTTTAGAAAATGTCTACGAGGATTATACCGAACTCGGCGGAGAAGACGATGCCAACATAGATCCTGCGATGATGTGTGCCAAAGCCACCATTGTCAGACGCATCAAGAACAAACCCTATACCGCTTCGGTAATGGTTATCGGCCAGGAAACCGGTCACGGCGATGAATTCCGCAACGGCGGCTCCTGTAAACCGGAAGGCAACGCCAAGGCCCTCAGATATATGAAGGTGGCGGAAACGGAGGGCGTTCCCATTCATTTTTATGTTTTCACCCCGGGGTCCTATCCGGTAGAGGAATATCCCGGCGCCGCTCAGCAGATTGCCCGGAATATCTATGCCATGGCCAAACTGCGGGTTCCCATGATCTCCTTTATTTCCGAGGGCGGTTCAGGCGGTGCCGAGGCTATCGGTCTCTCGGATTATCGGATGATGGCCAGTCACGGCTATTATTCGGTTATCTCTCCCGAAGGTGCTGCCGCCATTGAGGGCCGGGTCAGGGAAGGAGAGAAGGTACCCAAAGAGCTTATCGAGGTCTGCGCCGACCGGCTGCGCCTGACGGCTGAGGACAATTTGAAGCTGAAAACCATTGATAAGATCATCTACGAGCCGCCTCTTGGCGCCAGGCAGGATGATTTCGCCTTCTTCTCCAAACTGCGCACCGAAATGATCAGCGCAACCGACAAGGTGGTTCTGGCGACCAAAAGCTTCCGTGCCTTTCGCACCAACGAGATAATGCGGAAAAAATCGGAAACCGAGGAACTCCAGGTAGAGGTGCCCTGGGATCTGAACAGGGAGGAAGTGAAAAAACTTCTGCGCCTTCGTTCCCTGAAATACCGCCGCATGGCGATGACTGGCTTCAGTGGCCAACTGAGTGAGTCGGAATACTACTATAACCGCTTTAAGGTTAAATCCGAAAAGGTGTATTACAACATCCGCTACGATATCTTCAAGAATCACAAAAAGCAGATGCGGCGCGTCCTTAAGGAGGTTTCCGGGGAAAGCTCGGTGATGCTGAAACGCATAGTCGAACCTCTCAATGCGGTCCTTGATTTCTGGGACAAAAAAACCGAGAAGCGTACCCCGAGGCTGTTAACCCAGGGCGATCCCGTGCAATCTGCAAGCTCCAGGGTCGACCCCCTGGAACTGACCGACACCTATACCAGTCCTTTGGCGAACGAAGACAGGACCGTCACTTGCCCTAATCATGAGAAATTCGGTTGCAAAGACCTCTGGATACCGGATCTTTACGGCGAATTCTGCGGGGTCTGCGAGAGTTGCGGACATCATTTTCCCCTGGAACACCAATGGTATCTGGAAAATGTTTTCGATCCTAACTCGATCCGCTTTTTCAATTCGGAAATAACCTCGCATAACCCTCTGCGCTACACCGGTTATACGGAGCGACTGGAGCTTGCCCAAAAGAAGACCCGCAGGAATTCCGGAAACATGACCTTTACCGCCGAGGTCAATGGCATTCAAATTGTCACCTCAATGCTCTATTCCGACTTTCGCAACGGCACCGTCGGTTCAGCTGAGGGAGAAAAATTTGTGCAGGCCTGCAAGCTCGCCAAAAGGAAGAAAAGGCCACTGCTCGCCTACATTCATTCCACCGGTGGCATCCGCATTCAGGAGGGCACCCTGGGAGTGATCCAGATGCCGAAATGCACCATGGCGGTCCGGGAATATATTGATGCAGGCGGCCTTTATATTGTCGTCTACGACAACAACTCCTATGCCGGCCCGGTGGCCTCCTTCCTGGGCTGCTCGCCCTACCAGTTTGCCATACGCTCCAGTCGTGTGGGCTTCGCCGGCCCCAGGGTTATCCGGGAAACAACGGGAATCGACATCCCTCCCGATTACCACTCGGCGCGAAACGCCCTGAAACGCGGACATATCCAGGGTATCTGGAACCGCAGGGATTTCCGCAGAAATCTGCATAAGGCCCTGCAGACCATGGGCAGTCCGAGCCTCTATTATCGCTAACCCAGCTGAGCTGGATACTACAGTCCAATAGGTGCTTCTTTAAATCACCATTCTCTTTTCCGCCCGGCATATGTCCGGGTGAGAAAAGAACAGGCCGGGAATCCTTAATAACCGTCTCCGGCTTTGACGGATTCTGGTATTCCCTGATACGAAGGAACTGCAGCTTTTTTCGATTAGGTGTTGGGCTTTCAACTTCACCAGATCATATTCACGCTGCAACTGAGCGCAGGTGCCGACACCGAGACAATGACAGGGCGGGATCTCCTGGACATGGCACTTTATTCGAGGAAAATTGATTTGATATTGGGGTATATGCCTTGAATTCTCCAAGATCGACTGACCGGTCAACAGCGCAATAATCCTAATTCCGGAATATTTGTCAAAGCCAGCAAAAAATAGTTGCATACATTCATGAATGTATATATATCTGCGCCTGCTAAAATAGAACATCAATCTGCACGCTTTTTTAAAATAAAATATATAAAAATTGGGGAATATTTTGAAACTACACTTTAGGGTATTCATTATTCTGATGGTACTTACGGCATTTCTCCTTGGAGCATGTCAGGAAAAAGCTCCCGAAAAGGCAGCGGCACCAATGCCGGTCGAAGTCGATATCATAACCCTCAAGGAAGAGCCGGTTAAACTCGAGGTGGAACTGCCGGGACGAACGGCAGCGTATCGGGTCGCCGAAGTTAGGCCACAGGTTAATGGGATTGTCAAAAAGCGGCTCTTTGCCGAAGGCAGTGAAGTCACAGCCGGAGAACTCCTCTACCAGATTGATCCGGCCTCCTACCAGGCCAGGCTGGACAGTGCAGAGGCGGCTCTTGCCAAGGCAAAGGCCATAGAGTACTCAGCCAGGCTGAAAGCCGAAAGGTACAAGACGCTTGATCGCACCAACGCGGTGAGCGAAATGGATCTGGTCGAAATCGACGCCGGCTGGAAACAATCGATTGCCGACGTGGCCTCTGCCGAAGCCGCCTTGCATGGCGCCCGCATCAACCTTGACTACACCGAGGTGAGAGCCCCTATCGCCGGACGGATCGGCAAATCGATGATCACCGAAGGAGCCCTGGTCACGGCTCAGCAGAGTGCGCCCCTTGCCGTTATCCAACAGCTTAATCCTCTTTATGTGGATGTCACTCAATCAAGTAGCGAACTGCTGCGCCTGAAAAAGGATTTGTCGGTAGGTTTGCTGGATAACGGTGAAAAGACACAATCTGATGTCACTATTTTACTTGAAGACGGCTCCGAATACGAGCAGAAGGGTTCTCTTGAGTTTTCCGACCTGACTGTCGACCAGTCTACAGGAACCATCACTCTGCGCGCCATTGTCGCCAATCCCGACGAAAATCTGCTGCCTGGCATGTTTGTTCGTGCCAGGGTGTCAAAAGGCCTGAAGCAGGATGCCATTCTCATACCGGCCGCAAGTCTCAGCCGCAACAGCAAGGGACAGGCGGTCGTGATGCTGGTGAATGCCCAGTCTACCGTGGAGAGCCGCATCATCGACGCAGGAAGGAACATTGGAGGCAAGGTTCTCGTCAATGATGGCCTGGCAGCCGGCGAGCAACTGATAACAGCCGGTCTCCAAAAAATCAAACAGGGCGTCACCGTCAAGGCCGTTGAACAGCAGGACGCTTTAAGCGGCCAGATTGCCTTGAAAAACCAACCTGAAAATTCTCTTACGCCGGCGGAGTAAACAATGGCTGCATTTTTCATAGACCGCCCCATCTTTGCATGGGTAATTGCTATCGTCATCATGCTGGCCGGCGCCTTATCGATCCTGCGCCTACCCGTGTCCCAATATCCTGAAATCGCACCACCTACGGTAACTATTACGGCGAACTATCCGGGTGCTTCAGCCGAAACCGTCGAAGACAGTGTAACCCAGGTTATCGAGCAAAACATGAACGGGCTCGACAACCTGCTGTATATGGGATCGCAGAGTTCCTCCGCCGGCACGGCGACCATTACCCTGACCTTTCAGGCGGGGACTGATCCGGACATCGCCCAGGTCCAGGTCCAGAACAAACTGCAGCAGGTCACCAGCCAGATTCCACAGGAAGTACAACAGCTCGGACTTCAGGTTTCCAAATCCAATTCAACCATCCTGATGGTTGTCGGTCTGATCTCGACAAATGACTCTGTTGATAAAAACGATCTGGCCGATTTCATGGTGACAACCCTCAAGGATCCGCTGAGCCGCACCAAGGGTGTCGGTAATGTTCGAATATTCGGTAGTCAATACGCCATGCGGATTTGGCTTGACCCGCACAAGCTCAACAGCTTTCAGTTGACCCCCGGTGATATCAGTGCAGCCATCTCCGCGCAGAACAACCAGGTGGCGGTAGGCAACCTCGGAGGAACACCTTCCGTTGCCGGGCAGCAGGTAAGCGCCACCATGATGGCCCAGACCATGATGAGTTCTCCCGAGGAGTTTGCCGAAATTCTGCTCAAGGTGAACACCGACGGCTCGCAGATCCGCTTAGGAGATGTCGCCCGGGTTGAAATCGGCGGGGAGAGCTATGCTGCGATTCCCACCTTTAATGGCCAGGCTGCCAGTGGTATGGGGATAATGCTGGCAACCGGTGCCAACGCCCTGGAGACGGCAGGGGCGGTCCGCGCTAAACTCAGTGAGTTGCAACCCTATTTCCCCGCCGGTATTGAAATTGTCTATCCCTACGACACTACAACCTTTGTTAAGATCTCCATCGAAGAGGTGGTGCATACCCTGATTGAAGCCATTATTCTGGTATTCCTGGTAATGTTTCTCTTTCTGCAGAATTTTCGGGCAACACTTATTCCCACCATTGCCGTGCCTGTAGTTTTGCTTGGAACCTTTGGAGTCATGGCGGCTTTTGGCTTTTCCATCAATACCCTGACAATGTTCGGCCTGGTTTTGGCTATCGGCCTGCTGGTCGATGATGCCATCGTCGTGGTTGAGAACGTGGAGCGGATCATGGAGACGGAGGGATTATCTCCTCTGGAAGCCACCAGAAAATCCATGAAACAGATTACGGGCGCTCTTATCGGCATTGCCCTGGTGCTTTCCGCGGTTTTCGTACCCATGGCCTTTTTCGGCGGTTCCACGGGGGCAATTTACCGCCAGTTCTCTCTTACTATTGTTTCAGCGATGGCGCTTTCGGTTATCGTTGCCCTGATCCTTACCCCAGCCCTCTGCGCGACAATGCTCAAACCGAAAAAGGCCGAAGAACATCACCAGAAACGTGGTTTTTTCGGCTGGTTCAACCGTCTATTCAATCGCAGCGTCGATGGGTATGGCAGCAGCGTCGGCTATATTGTCAAACGATCGGGTCGATTCGGGGTGATATTCCTACTTCTTGTCGGAGGGATGATTTTTCTGTTTAATAAGCTGCCTACTTCCTTTCTTCCTGAAGAGGATCGCGGCATTTTTCTCTCCATGGTGCAGCTTCCCACAGGAGCCACCCTGGAGCGCACTCAGCAGGTGCTTGAAAAGGTACGTGATTACTATCTCCTCCAGGAGGAGGAAAACATTAACACCGTCTTTACCATAGCCGGTTTCAGTTTTGCCGGCAGCGGGCAGAATATGGGCCTGGTTTTTACCCAAATGAAGGACTGGGGTGAGCGGGAAAGAGAAGATCAATCGGTGAACGCCATAATCGGCAGGGCCATGGGCTTTTTTTCTCAGATAAAAGAGGCCCAGATATATGCCTTCAACCTTCCTGCCATCAATGGCCTGGGCACCTCAACCGGCTTTGATTTCTACCTGCAGGACCTCGCCGGACTGGGCCACGCCAAATTGATCGAGGCCAGAAACCAACTCCTTGGCATGGCCGCGCAACATCCCGATCTTACCAGGGTTCGTCCAAACGGGATGGAAGATACGCCTCAATACAACCTGGATGTGGATTACGAGAAGGCCATGGCTTTCGGTGTCTCGGTCGGCGATATCAACAGAACCCTATCCACTGCCTGGGGATCGAATTATGTTAATGATTTCGTTCATAACGGCCGGATTAAGAAGGTGTATCTGCAGGCCGAGGCCCCCTTCCGCATGCAGCCTGAAGACATCCGGCAATGGTATGTCCGCAATAACAAAGGGGACATGGTGCCGTTTTCTACCTTTACCAGCGGTCACTGGAGTTTTGGATCGCCTCGACTCGAACGCTTTAACGGCAATCCCGCGGTTCAGATAATGGGTGAAGCCGCACCGGGAAAATCAAGCGGTGACGCGATGGCGACCATCGACCAGCTGGTATCCCAGCTTCCCAGCGGTATTGGATATGAGTGGACTGGCGCCTCCTTCCAGGAAAAGCAATCCGGATCCCAGGCTCCGGCTCTTTACGCTATCTCCATTCTGGTGGTTTTTCTCTGTCTTGCTGCCCTGTACGAAAGCTGGTCGGTGCCCTTTTCGGTTATTCTGGCTGTCCCTCTCGGCGTTCTCGGTGCACTGCTTGCTGCCTATTTTCGCGGAATGGAAAATGACGTCTTCTTTCAGGTGGGGCTACTGACAACCATAGGATTATCCGCTAAAAATGCTATCCTGATCGTTGAGTTTGCCAAATCCCTGCATGATGAAGGAGCTGATCTTGTTTCCGCTACGATCAAGGCATGCCGGATGCGGCTCCGCCCGATCCTGATGACCTCGCTGGCTTTTATGCTCGGTGTTTTACCGCTGGCGATCAGCACGGGCGCAGGAGCCAACAGCAGAAACGCCATCGGCACCGGGGTTTTTGGCGGCATGCTGTCGGCTACTGTCCTGGCGATCTTCTTTATTCCTCTCTTTTTTGTGGTGGTAATGCGGCTCTCCAGGAAACGGCACCCTGAAAAGATCACCGTTGCTTCGCCTCAGGAGTGCTGATTAGAGAAGAATGTGCATGAGAATCTTTGACTGAAATGGCAAGAAAGACAAAAGAAGAAGCCCTGAAAACCCGCGAAGCTATTCTCGATGCCGCGGTACGGATTTTCTCCGTTCAAGGGGTATCGCGTACCACTCTGGCCACCATCGCCAAAGGCGCTGGGGTAACCAGAGGCGCCATTTACTGGCATTTCAAGAATAAGGAGGATCTGCTGGGAGCCCTTTGGGAACAGCTCCTCCTGCCCTTCGAGCCTATCAGTCTGGCATGTGAAGATTCCCACGAACCCGACC
Source organism: Desulfobulbaceae bacterium (assembly GCA_016278675.1). Classification (GTDB taxonomy): domain Bacteria; phylum Desulfobacterota; class Desulfobulbia; order Desulfobulbales; family Desulfocapsaceae; genus Desulfopila_A. Next base: position 28,106 of record JADQBJ010000063.1, read on the forward strand.
CTCTAGGCAAATTAAAATCCTCTCACGTGGCTTTTTTCAAAAGTCTCAAGGAAGACCCCAGAATGCTGCAGCTTTTCCGGATCCTGCTGACCAAATGTGAAACGGCGGAGGATACCGGCACCCTTGACCTTCACAGAGTAACTTGCCATCTTGAAGGGCAGCGCAAGATTGAAAATATTTTGTGCAATGCCATCAACAAGAGACAGTTGCCCGAAAATCTCGATGTACGGCTGGCAGGTATTGCAACAATTTCATTCATCGATGGCCTGCTCAACAACTGGATTATGTTTCCCGACCTCTTGGATACCGACAAAGAGATTCCGGCAATGCTTGATGGACTCGTCCGGATGCTGGCCTGCGGTTCATTTGCCAAGACCTGATATAATCAAAAAGATACCCCTCTGATTGACAGAATTATTTTGAAAAATATACCTCCACTCGCGAATCCCGCGATCAATAGTCTCCCCCCCATGAAAGCGGGTCTGTTTGTCTGGGGATTTGGCGCTGTTTTTTATCTGCTTGGCTTTTTTCATAGAGTGGCACCGGCCGTTATCACCGGAGAACTCATGCAGGAGTTCGCCATCAGCGCAGCCGCTCTCGGCAATCTTTCGGCTTTGTATTTCTACAGCTATGTGGCTATGCAAATCCCCACGGGAATTCTTGCCGACCGCTGGGGGCCACGCCGCCTGCTTACTCTGGGAACCGGCGTTGCAGCCCTTGGCACCCTGATGTTTGCCTTGGCACCGGGGATCGTCTGGGCAGGAATCGGGCGGCTGCTGATCGGCGGCTCGGTGGCGGTAGCCTTTGTCTGTCTGTTGAAACTTGCGGCCAACTGGTTTGCCCCGTCGCGATTCGCCCTGGTCTCGGGACTTGCCCTGTTCTGTGGAATTATGGGAGCTGTTTTTGCCGGCACACCCCTGCGCCTTTTCGTTGATATATTCGGCTGGCGCAGTGTGGTTCTCTTCTCCGCAGCTATAACCGTCCTTGCCGGAATGGGTACCTGGTTATTTGTCAGGGATTATCCCCATGAAAAAGGCTTCAAGGACTTTCTCATCACCGCCAAGCCTGCTGCAACACATAGAAAACCCGGATACATAGCTGATATAATCCAGGTGTTCAGCTACCGCAACACCCTGCTGTTATTCATCATCCCGGGAGGGATTGTCGGGTGCCTCCTTACCTTTTCCGGCCTGTGGGGGGTTCCTTACCTGACCACCATGCACGGTATTTCGCCTGCAAAAGCGGCATCTCTCACCTCCGCACTGCTGGTGGCCTGGGCAGTCGGTGGACCCGTTTTCGGCTGGCTCTCCGACAAACTGAAAAACAGAAAACGACTCTACCTCACCGGCTGTGCTGTTGCAGCTGCCGGATGGATTGCCATCGTCTATCTTCCGAATCTCTCTCTTGTGCAGCTTCTTTTTGTCTTGTTGATTACCGGTTTTTTCTCCGGCTCCATGATCATCAGTTTTGCCTTCGCCAAGGAATCTGTCCCTCCATATCTTGCAGGCACTGTTTCCGGGGTAATCAATATGGGAGTGATGATGGGTCCGATGATCTTGCAGCCCTTGGTGGGATTAGCTCTGGACCGTTTGTGGACAGGGGAGGTTTTGGCCGGTGTCCGCATATATAGCGCGATTGCCTATCGCACCGGCTTTACCTTGATGCTCGCCTGGATCCTGCTTTCCCTCCTTTTGCTGCTCTTCACCAGGGAGACCGGCTGCAGGCAAATGCCGCAGTGAACAATGCACTTCGGCTTAATTGGGCGGAACCGGATTCCCTGCAGTTTTTTATACTCCTCTTTCAAATATCCAGACAGTTTTCGGTCCGATAAAAGATCGAAGTGCACCAGCGGCGCGTGGCAAGGGCGCCCATACCCCAGAAATCCAGACGTTTGAAGGCCGCCTTGTGGAGGTAGTCATAACCATCCCGATATTCATCGCGGTCACTATTGTCCCAGACAATCACCCCATTCGGCCGCAGAGCAGACACACTGTTTTTTGCACAGTCGACCCGGTCCCGGCCATCGATAACCACGACATCGAAGATGCTGCCATACTTCGTAATTTCCATGGCATATTCCCTGCTGCCACCTTTGGCCCGGCGCAGAAGGTAGGTGATATCTGCCGGCATCTTTGAACGGAATTCGGCATACCACTCCTTGTCGTGCTCACAACTGATCAACCGTTTCACCCGCTCACTCCACCAGAAGGTAGAGTTGCCGCTGCCGTATTCAAAGACGGTCATGAATGGACTTATTCGACCGGCAAGAAAATCAAGAGCGGGATAGGTAATCCAGGGGATGGGGTGACCGTCGGCATCCACTGCCTGACTCTCTTCCATTGATCTGAGCCAGCCGGATTTCAACAGATACCCGGGTGATTCGGAAAATATGGCAACAATATCCTTGATTTTCTCCTTCTGCATGGGCTCCTCCCTTCTGTCTCAGGATCATAGTCTTCCAGAAAGGTAATACTATCATAGATCAGCTGTTAGCACATAGTCGCGATCACGAAACTTGATATTTTATATAATTCTCAATAAGGATGGACTCGTAAAGAAGCTCGGTCTACGCCGTTTCATACTACTCCATATTGAGCTTTCTCGAAGTCGGAGTTTATGCCCGTACGGGTGCTTATCGCAGAGACCATCTCGGAACTTCGATGACTTTTTACGAGATTTTTAATAAGGTTATATTATAAAAAATAATCTTCCCATGGAGAAAAATATGACAGCATCCGCCATCCAAAACATCGCCAGGAAACCACTCGCTTTTCTGCCTACACCACTCACCCGTTTGCACAATCTCGAAAAATGTCTAAAGGGTCCGCGAATATTGATAAAAAGAGACGACCAGACCGGTCTCGGATTCGGCGGCAATAAAACCCGTAAACTCGAATATCTGTTGGGCGATGCCCTGCAGCAGGGAGCCGACTGTATCATTACCGCCGGAGCGGCGCAGTCAAATCATTGCCGGCAGACAGCTGCTGCCGCGGCTGCCTGCGGTCTTGAATGCCATCTTGCCCTGGGCGGCACGCCGCCGAAAAGCCGGCAGGGAAATCTTCTTCTCGACATGCTCTTCGGTGCCACAATCCACTGGTCAGGTGAGCTGCGGAAAGGAGAAAGTATTCCCGATATCGTCTCGGATCTGCAAAAGGACAACAAGACTCCTTACATCATTCCTTACGGCGGTTCAAATGCCATTGGCGCTACGGGATTTGTCGCAGCCATGTATGAACTGGAAAACCAGCTCACCGAAATGAGTGAAAATGTCGATCATATTATCTTTGCTTCCAGTTCCGGCGGCACCCATAGCGGTATGGTGGTCGGCAAGGCACTTGTCGGTGCGAAATATCAGCTGATCGGCATTAACATCGACAAGGATGAGGTTTTCGGCATGGACCTCGATGAGTATATCATCCAACTGGCAGAGAACACCTCCAGACTCCTGGGTATCGATTTTACCCTCGGCAAAGCTGATCTTGAACTTAACGCAGAGTATCTCGGGGAAGGTTACGGCGTCGTCGGCAGACTGGAAAGAGAGGCGATATCACTGACGGCCTGTCATGAAGGCATCCTCCTCGATCCGGTATACACCGGCAGGGCAATGGGCGGGATGCTGGAGATGATCAGATCAGGCAGATTTTGCAAAGACGAGACGGTGCTGTTTTGGCATACCGGGGGCAGCCCCGCCCTTTTTGCCTACGCAGAGGATATTCTGCAAAAGGAATAAATCCGGCGATCTGATTCCCCCTTAAACTCAGCATCTCCTGGCCCCTTGAGCTGAAGATCAGGGGTAATCAGGTCCGGCAATGAGTCCTTCTATTTCTGCGAGGTAATAATTAACTTGATGCCGAGCAGCAGCAAAACTCCGCCCATCAATCTCTCGAACCAGTGGCCTATCCTGCCGAAGAGTGCACGTACCCGGCTATTGCCGAAAAGCACGGAAATCCCTGAAAACCATAGCGCGGTGGCAAAAGCCATATAGATACCGTAAAAGGCCTGAATGCCAAGCGGAGTATCGGCGGCAATCACCACCGTGAAGAGAGAGAGGAAAAAGAGTGTTGCCTTGGGATTGAGCCCATTGGTAAGAAAACCGGTCCAGAAAGCCCTGCCGACAGTAGGGGCCTCTTTCTTAATCCCGGCATAGAACCGTGACGATGCAGGTCTGGTCCATAAGGCCTTCCAGCCGATATATATAAGATAAGCGGCACCTACAAACTTCATCACGGTAAAAGCGATAATTGACTGGGAGATGATAACCCCGATACCAAGCAGGGAGTAGAGCACATGGACAAGGATGCCGGTGCCGACTCCGAGGCTGGTCCACAACGCTGTGGTTTTTCCATGGGTCACGCTTTGTTTGACCACCACGGCGAAATCTGGTCCCGGACTGGCCACAGCGAGAAGATGAACCACAACGATAGTGAGAAATTGCGATAGAAATTCGGCTGTCATTGATTTACGCCCTATTGGATTTTCAAAAAAGCTGCTTCATTCCTGCTTATCGGAATCCGCTATGCGAAACAGCAGATTTTTAGTAGGGAAGGTCAAATGAGAAGATAGGAAAAAAAGATATGGAACGCCCCGTTGGGTAAAAGCGCTCCATATCCGTTGGTTTCTTGAAATATTATTTTCTCACTTCCTTTGAAAATAATCTCTCAGGTACTGCTGCCCCCTATTTATTTCCGAAATATTTCTTGGTTTCGGAAACGATTACCGGAGTCAGCATTATCAGACCGATAAGGTTAGGCAGAGCCATCAGGCCGTTAAGCGCATCGGAAATATTCCAGACAATGCTCAGTTTGGCGATGGCACCGACACCCACGAAAAGCACGAAAACTATCCTGTAAGGCATGACCGATTTCACCCCGAACAGGTACTCGATCGATTTTTCACCATAGTAACTCCAGCCCAGGATCGTTGAATAGGCAAAGAGAATCAGACCGAGGGTGACAATATAGGCACCGCCCGGCATTCCTGCGGCAAAAGCGGTTGTCGTCAATGCGGCACCGTTTTCACCGTTTGACCAGACACCGGTAATGATGAGAACCAGACCGGTCATAGTGCAGACAATCAAGGTGTCGATGAAGGTTTGCGTCATGGAAACCAGCGCCTGAGTGACAGGCGATTTGGTCTGGGCTGCGGCTGCGGCAATAGGTGCACTGCCGAGTCCCGATTCGTTGGAAAAGACACCACGTGCGACACCCATCCTGATGGCCAGCATGATACCGGCACCGGCAAAACCTCCTACAGCCGAGGTTGGTGAAAATGCCTGCTTGACGATAAGGCCGAGAGCACTGGGTACTTCGGCAATATTAGCCAGAATGATAAACAAAGATGCGGCAATATAGAAAACAATCATTACCGGTACCAGTACCGAAGTAACCCGGCCGATGGACTTGATACCACCGATAATGACCAGGGCGGTACAGACCATAAGGACAACACCCGTAATCCAGTGAGGAATACTGAAGGTTGACTGAACGGCGTCGGCCACGGAGTTGGACTGTACCATATTGCCGATGCCGAAGGCGGCAATAGAGGCGAAGACCGCAAAAATAGCACCCAGCCAGGGAAGATTCAGTCCTTTGGAAATGTAATACATCGGGCCGCCACTCATTTCGCCGTTGGCGTCGACAACCCTGTACTTCACGGCAAGCACCGCTTCCGCATATTTGGTCGCCATGCCGACAAGCCCCGTGATCCACATCCAGAAGAGAGCACCGGGACCACCGATGGCAATAGCCGTAGCAACACCGGCGATATTACCCGTCCCGACAGTCGCCGAAAGAGCAGTCATCAATGCCTGAAAATGGGTAATATCGCCGGGCTGATCGGTATCTTCCTTTCTCTTGATAAGAGCCAGATAAAGAGCATGCCATAACTTTGTAAACTGCAGACCTCGCAAGGCGAAAGTCAACCAGAAACCTGTACCCACGAGCAGAATCAACATTGGCGGTCCCCACGCAAAGGCACCTATTTTACCAACTAACGCATCAAATGCTTCCATACATCCTCCTCCGATTATTAATGATTATTTCCCACCTTCTTTTGAATGCTCTTCCTTACCTCCTAAAATTTAAATTGTTATGATGCCGACTTTATACCATAAATGAAGCTGCCTGAAACATATTTTTTGTATATCAAGATCCGGGAGCACCGGAAAAATGCATGCTGGCTCAATGATAACATCATTTCAGGAATTTTTTCACCTTACATAAAAAAAATCTTGTTTATTGCACTTTTTTGAAAAAATCCCTGTTAGAGTTCCTGAAGCTCACGAAAAGGATTACCGCCAAACTTAGTTAAGTCGGGGCCTTGAAGGCTGAGAGATCAGCTCAAAAGACTTTCGACGGGGCTGTACTCCATATCGAAAGCCTCAGCGACACCACGATATGTTATCTTACCCGAGACGATATTAACTCCTTCACGGACGACATTGCTTTCCCTGGCGCACTGCTCCCATCCTTTGTTGGCTATGGCCACAGCGAAAGGCAAAGTGGCATTGGTCAATGCCATTGTAGAGGTGAGCGGCACGGCGCCAGGCATATTGGCGACGCAATAATGGATTATTCCGTCCACTTCAAATATCGGATTTCCATGAGTTGTGGGCTTCGAGGTCTCAAAGCAACCGCCCTGATCGATGGCAACATCAACAACCACAGCGCCGGTTTTCATACTACCAAGCATCTCTCTGGTAATAAGTCTGGGCGCCTTGGCACCATGGAGCAGCACCGCACCGACGATCACATCTGCCTCTTTAATCAGCTCGCGGATTTTTGCCGGTGAGGACATTAATGGAAAGCAGTTCTTCGGCATGACCTCGGAGAGATAACGCAATCTGGGCAGGTTCATATCAAGAAGATACACTTTGGCGCCAAGTCCACAGGCCATCTGAGCCGCATGAGTTCCCACGACTCCACCGCCGATCACAACAACCGTCGCCGGATCAACTCCGGGCACTCCGCCAAGGAGAAGTCCTCGGCCTCCCTGCGCCCTTTCGATATATTTAGCCGCCTGCTGAATGGCCATTCTGCCCGCCACTTCACTCATTGGAGTGAGCAGAGGCAGCGAACCGTCGCTATCTTTTATGGTTTCATAAGCAATGCAGACCGCCTTTCTCTTCATCATCGCCCGGGTAAGTTCTTCAGATGCGGCAAAATGGAAATAGGTGAACACAATCTGATTTTCGCGAATCATCTCATATTCCGAGGGTTGCGGCTCCTTCACATGCATAACCATGTCGGCCCGAGCATACACCTCAGCAGCGCTCTTGACAACTTCAGCTCCGCTCCCTGTATATTGGGCGTCGGAAAAATTGCTGCCGACACCGGCTGCAGTCTCAACCAGTACCTGATGGCCGTTATTGATCATGACTTCAGCACCAGCTGGTGTCATACATACCCTGTTTTCCTCTGATTTAATCTCTTTCAAAATACCGACTATCATAGCTCACTCCTTCAAATTGTTATGCGGATAACTTCTTTTTCCGCTGCCATAATACAGAGGAAGATGTGAAATTAAATTGCGTTTTTCGACATTTCTCGCTAATGAACTACAGATAATTCTGATTTTTGAGGTGATAATTGCAGAAACCACAAAAAACACGCATAGACGAAATCGACAGATCGATTTTATCGGCACTTCAGCATAATGGTAAATTATCTAACGTCCAGCTGGCACAAAAAGTAGGGTTGTCGGAGTCGGCCTGTCTGCGAAGGGTACGAATGCTTGAGGAAAGTGGCATCATTGACCGCTATGTTCTGCTGGTCGATCAGGCTACCGTTGGTATTCCCGGCAATGTTTTTGTGCGTGTCACCCTGGAAGGGCAGCAGCAGGAAAAACTGGAGGCATTTGAACGGAACGTCGCCAATATCAGCGAAGTAATGGAATGCTATCTGATGTCGGGAGATGCCGATTATATTCTCAGGGTGATTTGCAGAAATAATGATGATTACAAAAATGTTCACTCCAGGCTCACCAACCTACCCGGCGTTAGGCGGATAAACTCCTCCTTTGCCCTGAGAACGGTCATAAAGAAAACCGAACTTCCCATTAGAACCACAGATTGATACACTCGCAAAAAACTTGATTTGCGTCGCTGCAGATCAAGCTTTTTACGGTTTCATCCCGGAAACTCAGATAACTTTTTACGAGACCATCATTGATTACACTCCACCGGCGCGCCTGGCCTCCAGAATCAGCTGATCATTCATCCTGATAAGCCGGGCATTATTCCCCGCCAGACTTTTTGACTTCAAACAGAACTGTATAGCCTGGGCATATTGATTTTGCCTGTATTTGGTCTTTCCCATGGCATACCAGTACGCCGGATTTCCTGGTTCGATGCGAAGAGCCCGCTCGAGAGCCAGTTCAGCCTGATGGTTATTACCCTGCGCCAGTAACTGCTGTGCCTCGGTATACAAAGTATGACCAGGTCCTTTGCCAGGGGGCTCGATAAGCACCTGCTCCCCGGGAGCAGAGTCCTGTGGATATTTCGAATCGGGAAAAGGCGCACGGTTTTGTAAGCCGCAGCCATGCACAAGCAGCAGCAGTATAATGGCAATAATCCTGGTGCCGACGGCAGAGGATGGGATCGGCCGGGCTGATATCCGATTTGTGTTTTTATCCTGATTCATCTTTTACCTTCTGTTTTTGTGACTTCCGGGGAAATTAAACTCCGTTTACCGAATGATTTTTCGGTAAACGGAAGAACCGTGCTGTTGCGGTTGAATATGCTGGCCGGCCGCAGTGTCTTTGTGTCAATTCTGCGCCAGGTGATTCCGGGTGGCTCGGGAAGTTCCAGACTGGAGGCATGAATCGCCTTCATTATTCTGCCCCAGACCGGCAATGCCCCGCTCGAGCCGGAGAGCGATATAGTCCGATTATCATCGTTCCCCAGCCAGACAACCGCCAGCCGCTCTGCGGTATAGCCGGCAAACCAGCTGTCGCGCAGGTCGTCGGTGGTTCCGGTTTTTCCGGCAAATGACCGGCCTTCCACGGTGTGCAGTTTTTTTCCAGTCCCTTCCGACATAACCCTCTGCAGGGCATGGCCGAGGATAAACATGGTTTCCGGGTCAAAACGCTGTTCCACTTCGAGACCATATCGTTTCAGTAGTTTGCCGTCGTCGGCTATGACGGCCTGGATGGAGCGCAGCGGCAGATAAAAGCCACCTGAGGCGATGGTCTGGTAGATTTGAGTTACCTGCAATGGTGACATGGAGACTGATCCCAGCAGAATCGAGGGATATGGTTCCAGCACATCGGGATATCCCAGTTGGTTAAGGATCGTAAGTATACGCGGTATTCCCACTTCCATTCCCAGGTGAACCGTGGCCAGGTTGTATGACTGGGCAAGAGCCTGATAAAGGGCTACCCGCCCATGTTCAAGATAGTCGTAATTTCGTGGTCTCCACCTATTTCCCTTATTTTCCAGGGTAACGGCAAGATCATTGACGGGAGAGGCAAGGCTGTAGCCCTCTGTCAAGGCAGCGAGATAGACTGCCGGCTTGATCAGAGAACCGATTGCCCTGCGCACATCCAGAGCACGATTGAAACCTGGAAGCTGTGGGGTTTTAGCGCCGATCACAGCATGGACCTCGCCGGTCTCTCTTGCCGTTATCACCACCGCAGCCTCAATAGTGTCCCCTCCAGCTTTGCCCTCAAGATCGGCCAGAGTTTTTTGCAACTCCTCTTCCGCCGTCATCTGTACCGCAGGATCTAATGTTGTCAGAATTTGTACGCCGCTGCCTCTCAGGTCTTCCTCCCTGTACTCCTCAACCAGCTGGCGCCGCACCAGTTCAAGAAAGGCAGGAAACCGATTAAGACCGCTTTTTTGTACCATCACATTACTGAGTGGCTGCTCCATGGCCTGGGTGTAGAGGGAGGTATCGATGATATTTTCCTGCAACATACTTTGCAGAACACTGTTCCTGCGGGCAAGACTCTTCTCCGGATTACGACGGGGATCATAGAGCGAAGGACCTTTGACCATGCCGACAAGTGTCGCTGTCTGTGCAACCGTCAAGTCGGACAAGTTACGTCTGAAATAAAACCGGCTTGCCAGCCCGAACCCATGAATGGCCCTGCTGCCATCCTGCCCCAGAAAAACTTCATTGACATAGGCTGTTAAAATCTCATCCTTGCTATAGCGAGATTCCAGAAGAAAGGATATGACGGCCTCCTGGAATTTACGGGAGAATGTCCGTTCGCTGGTAAGGAAAAAATTCTTGACCAGCTGCTGGGTCAGGGTGCTGCCCCCCTGAACGGTGCGGCCCGCCTTGAAATTTGCCAGAACAGCCCGGGCGATCCCGGTGATGGAGATACCATGGTGACTGAGAAAATTTTTATCTTCCACCGCCATCAAGGTCTCCTTGAGAAGAGCGGGGATATGTTCTTCCTCGATGATGATCCGATCCTCATGGATCAGCGGATGAAAGCTGCCTATTTTAGCCGGATCCAACCTGACAAAACTTACCTCCTCCTGAGTGCGGCGGTCACTGATCCGCACGACTTGATCGTTCCGGAAAGAAACCGCCAGCGATTTTGATTTTTCCAGGCCGGAGGGAAAGGTAAAGTCTCTGGTAACCAGCTCAAACTCATCTCCCTCGCGATTATAACCGCCGGATGATTGAACATCCTCTTCCTGTCGATATCCCGAGAGTTCAAGCTCTTTTTCAAACATTTCCGGAGTAAGAGGCAGTCCGGCATAAAGTTCCAATGGTCTGGCATAAACCACGGCCGGAAGAGACCACCGTTTACCGTCGAACTTCTCACTGATCTCCAGGTTGAGCTGTCTCAACCACCAGAGTGCGCCAATAGAGGCAGCCAACAGTACGACAATACAAACCGCAACCAGCCTTCTCGAGGAAAAAATAGCTCTCATAACTTACAAAACAGTTTTTTTTTCATTTTACTCCGTAACCGCCATAAACATCTCTTCAAGCTCCAGCTTTTTATAGCCGGCAGGGGGGGTAAACTCCGAGTCATCAATATTTTCTTCCTCTATGGACACGGTATCGCTGTTGTATTCTTTCTCACCGAAATCATAGGATATACTGCGCAGCTCCCACCCTTTCAGGGACAGTTCCCGGTAGGGTTTGGAACTTTCCACCGGATCTCCGCCGGCATCGAGGCATTCCATGAATTGTTGATGGCTGGCGGAATTTCCCAGTTCACTCATTAAACCGGAACTCATGGTCAGCCAAACCTCCTCATAGAGCTCACCATCGACGATCACCTGGTATTTTTCAGCCTTCATTCCCGCAATGTTTTCCTGTCCCGCGGCAACTACTTCCACCATCTCGGCAGCGTTTTCTTCGGGATCGCCAAACGCACCTTCCATCTGGCTGAATGCCTTGGTAATTTTGCGCATATATCCGCAATACTCTGCCAAGGTGCCGGTGGCATATATCTGCTGCGAACCGTCAACCAGGGTAATCCGATCGTCATTATAATCTATCACCAGATAAGAATCCGTTTCATCTCCCTCAATGTGTTTAATTTTACCTTTGGAGATAAATGTGGTTGTTCCCTCTCCATCTTTTAGAATCCAGCCGCCGTACAGCAGAGAAGGTGACAGAAGAGATATGAATAGAAGAACCAAACATCCTTTGAAAAAATGTCCATCCCGCATGAGAAACCTCCATAAGGTAAATGATTAAGCACTTAGAGCCTTACTCGTGAGAGTCTGCCATAAAAAACAAAAAAAAAGTACGAAAAGATCTAGCTTAAATACACCAGGTACTTATTCAGCTCAGTTGGGAAGTACCACCTGAAAATTATACAATCGTCATTGGAAGCTCAATGTTCACCGAAATGCCAGCAAGAGATAGCTTTTGCAAAAATCATCATACATGATCGTTGTATAGATTTCTGCTGTTTTTAAGCTTTTTCCAGAGTCCGCGAAAATTTCACGTTTTCGTTTCCGCTTTAAGGCACCGGCCTGTATTATTCTATGCTTGCTGTCCATTCGAGCCGGATTATCCTTCCATACAAGACTGTAATAGATATTTGCCGTCACTTCTACGGATAGTCGGATCACAGGTATACGCGGCAATGCAGTCACTATTGCTGTGCCTACATTCTTCAACCATTCTCTCAACGGCTCTTTTTCACCGGGAATCTTGCACGTTGATAAACATACCTGTTGATAGTTCGCATCCTTTAGTCAACCAAGAGCAGACGCCATGAACAATCTCTTTTTCTACGACTGGGAAAGTTTGATCAGAGTCTTTATCCAGACACTTCTGGCCTACCTGTGCATGATTGTCTTCCTGCGAATCACCGGAAAAAGGACTCTTTCAAAAATGAATGCCTTTGATTTTGTCATCACCATTGCCCTGGGGTCAACCCTGGCCACCATGGCGCTCAACAAAAAGGTGGCAATTGCCGAGGGGGCTTTGGCTATTTTTCTCCTCATCGGCATGCAGTTCCTGATAACCTGGCTTTCGGTACGAAAAAGAGCAATCAAAAACCTGGTTACCAGCCAACCCAGAATGCTGCTTTACCGGGGAGAAATACTTGATCATGCTATGAGGAAGGAGAGGGTCACCCTGGAAGAGCTCAATCTGGCGGCGCGGAGCAGCGGCGCTGCCACTTTGCGGGAAATCGATATCATTGTTTTAGAGACAACAGGCAAAATTACAGTAATCCCCCGGGTTCAGTCTACTGATAAAGATGCCTTGGAAGATGTAATCAAACCTGAGGATTAATACCATGCTCCTGAAGAATCGCCACTGCTCCTGTCCTTTCCGCATCTATTTCTGAGTTCTCTTCGGCAAAGATGCCATGCAGATATTTCAATTTACCTTTTCCTCACATAAAGTAAAATAGCCGATTCCACTACCTGGTGCCCGTCCATAATGGCACTTTCTGAGTCATGCTTACCTGTCCCAACTGGTCGGAGTTTGCGCTGTGGCTAAATTCATCGAGCGCCTGGTTAGACAGATAGCGTACACTTCGAAATTGTTCATTCCTGGACAGACACTACCTAAGATGAAAGGAGAATTGAGACCATGCTGAAAGATGGACAAAAAGGAGTGATCCTCCAAAGAGACAAAGAAACCTATGCAATCGCTCCGCATATCCCTTGCGGGATTGTAACCCCGGAGATGCTCGAGCTATTCGCAGAGGTCGCCAGGAAATATGATGCGGCTGCTCTGAAAATCACCAGCGCGGCCCGCATAGCCATCGTCGGGATTAAAGAGGAAGATGTCGATAATATTTGGAAAGATTTGAATACCGCACCGGGACATGCGGTCGGCCTCTGCGTCCGCAGTGTCAAAGTGTGTCCGGGAAAAACGTTTTGTCGCCTGGCCAAACAGGACAGCATAGAGATGGGCATGAAGATCGACAGTAAATATCATGGCATGCCCATGCCCAGTAAAATGAAAATGGCTGTCAGTGGCTGCAAAATACAATGCGGCGAAAACTGCATTAAGGATTTATCCCTGTACGGAACCGCTGTGGGATGGACTGTGCTGGTGGGCGGCATGGGTGGCATTAAACCCCGGCTTGCTGAAGTTCTTGCTGAAGATGTCACAACGGAGCAGGCGGAAGAGATCATCGAGAAAACTATCGATTATTACAAGAAAAATTCCAAACGCGCCCGTATCGGCTTCATGCTGGATGAGATAGGCATCCAGACCTTGAGAGATGCGGTTACAGGAGAGTAGCGGGATTGATAAAAGCGTTGCGATAAGCACTCGTACGCATAAACTCCGACTTCGCCCGATCTCCGACGTTGCCGGTTCTTCGCAGGCCTGTGATATATTGCCTGTATAGTCGAAGACCTGCCATAAACATATATCGAACTTTTATCCAGCTATCTGAGAGCCTGAAAGCTTGGTGGTAACTTTTTACGAAACTATCATAAAAGGTATATTTATAATACAATATGATATATATTTAGTGTTAGATTGGAACGATAATTTCAGCATTGCACGGCACTGAGGATTCCATGAAACTACTGGTAAAAATTACGCTTATTTTTATCATATTTCTCTTTGCGGCAGTGAACAGCGGTGCCGCGGGCCGATATTACGGTCACGGCTATACATCTTACGGCCCTCGTCATAATCATTACAATTACCGCAGCCACTACTCCGGCTCCGACCAATTCTGGATTTATCTGGGGGCGGGGTTACTTTCAGGAGTTCTGGTCAGCACCATCGTTAATGCCAGCCCCCGGCAAAGAACTGTTATTTATGAAGAGCCATGGCAAACCGTCGTCTACGAGCCGCGCCGGAGAGCCGTGGTTTATCGAACACCACCACGAACAATCGTCCAGATTCCCCCTCCGCAGGTAACCACCATTGTTCCGCAGGAGAATTACCGGCGGCAGGAGCTGATTCTCAGCCGAGTGGAGGCGACACCTCAGCTCCTTAATATCCGTGCCACTCCCGATCTTGATGCCGATATTACCGGGCAGCTTCAGCAGGGAACTATTGTGGAAGTAATAGGCGCCGCTCCCGACTGGCTTTATATCAAAACCGACTCTGGACATTACGGCTGGGTCATGCTGCAGTACACCCGGCCTGCCGGCGGACCGGTAGGATAATGAGCAGGTTAAAGAACGTCCTCCACCTCCGCCAAGGCCAGATCCTGATAGGCATGAAAGAGACGGTGACAGAAATCATCCCATTGCCGGCAGATTTCTCCCGCCGCCTCACTCGGTATCGCCAAGTCCGCATAGGCTACCAGCTCCTCGATTTCTTCCTCAAGCTCCCTAACCACCACATTCTCCGCACCCATCAGCAGACTTCGCACAAATTTCGATGGTTCATACCACGCTTTGACCTGCTGCAAATCCCGGTGAATCTGACTAAGCAGCACATTGCGCGGCCCTTCCCAGAGTTCATTCACCGCAGCATCCCGATACAACCTCGGCAAAGCGGAAAAATCTTCCATAACACCATGACCGCCGAAGATTGACATAGCCAGGCGCAACTGGTCCACCGCATCCCATGAAGCGGTAATCTTCTGGAGCATCACCAGTTCACGAACCTCAAGGCGCTTTTGCCGCAATGGGAGAGGCTCGCCCTTGTTGATACCGACTTTGATTTTGCCTTCGAGTTCGAGGAATTGACCATAGATTTTGAAGGATCCTGCCGTTGACCGTCTGGCAAAGAAATCCAGCTCGTCTATCTGTGTGGCCACCATGGGAAACCGTGCTATATTTTGACCGAACGCTTCTCTGAATTCACTATATTGCCGGGCTTCGCGGGCAGCTCTGGTCATACTGGCAGCTCCTGAGAGCCCTACAGTCAGACGGGAATGGGTAAGGACAACACCGACAACATTGGCCAGGCCGCGACCAAGGGGTCCAATCTGGTAGGCCTGCGCACCATTAAAGGTGATTTCCGCGGTGGGCAATTCAGCGGTTCCCATTTTCCATTTCAGGCGATCAATGGTAAAACCATTGCGGACCTCCTTATCCTTGTCTCCCGGAAGCCAGGAGGGCACCACAAACAGGCCTACCTTCTCCGAGCCCTGCGGCTTTGCGGTTACCACGGCATAATCGGCATGGACGGCGGAACAAAAAAACTTTGTACCGTAGATTCTCCAGGATACCCCGTCCTGAACTGCTTCGAGCACATTGGCGGGAATATCCGAACCTCCCTGAATCTCGGTGAGATATTGGGCTCCGATACCGAAATCACCGTCTTTTCCTTCCTTGCAGTGCATGAAAATCCGCTGAGTCTCGGGGCTTTCCCCAAATCCCTCCAGGAGCGCCACCAGACCTTCCGTGCACACCAGCGGACAGGCGATGCATGCCTCCCCGTTCTGATAGATCAGGAACATTTTCATCAGGCTTTCCCAGGGATTCATCTTCGCGGAGAATAAACCTTCGCTGAAAATCTCCTTTTCCATCGCCATTGTCTCCATTGGCCGGACAATCCGGTCGATGCGGTGATTATGGGCGTCATAATTGAGAAGATACGGCCGATTTTCCAGTCTTGCCGCGGTATCGGCGAAATCGCGCCAGCGGAAGGACGCCCGCATTGAAAGTTTTCGCACCGCCTCGTCCACTGCCTCTCGGGAATCGCCGGCAAAATGATGGACAATCTGCTGCAGAAAAGTATCATCCGCATAATAGTCAAATTCGTTTCGTTTCAGTAAAAATTCGTCAAAAGTATAGGGATTTGCTCTGTTGGGAAGGGTCATGACATCCTCCGCTTAAGTTATCCTATAAAGGTGGGCCGTCAGGTAAAAGGAACACTGCCACCGCAATCTCTATACTCATTCTACCATCGGCGGACGGCGGAGACAAAACAGGCTTTTAAAAATACAGCCACTACAATCCCATCTTTTCCAGCCTGTAGCGCAGGGTGGCCCGGGACAGCCCAAGCATTCTCGCTGTTCTCGAGACATTGTTGCCGGATTTTTGCAGGGCAAACCGTATGCATTTCATCTCCAGTTCCTCCAGGCCGACCCGATAGTCCTGGACGAGCAACGAGATAATCTGCTCGATATTCATGGTGGAAAAAGGTTTTTCGTGCGTTTCATTGAGCACCACATGCCTGCGGGTGATTCGATCACCTTTGCAGAGAATCATGGCTCGTTCGAGCACATTTTTCAACTCGCGGATATTTCCCTTCCAGGGATGATTATACAGCATCTCCATAACCTTCTCCGACAGGGTAGGCCTCTTGCGTCCAAAAGTTTTGCTGAACAGTTCTATAAAATGGCGGACCAGCAGAGGAATGTCGTCCCGTCGTTCGCGCAGGGGAGGAATTCGGACCGGAAACACTGAAACCCGGTAGTAGAGATCTTCACGGAAACGCTTATCGGTTACCATCTTCTCCAGATCCTTATTGGTCGCTGCGATTATGCGGACATCGGCCTGAATTGACTTGTCTCCTCCGAGACGCTCAAATTCATGCGACTCGAGCACACGGAGAAATTTAGCCTGAACTTCAACTTCCATATCGCCGATCTCGTCGAGAAAGAGTGTTCCTCCGGAGGCCTGTTCAAACTTGCCCTTTTTACGCTGTTGTGCCCCGGTAAAAGCACCTCTTTCATAACCGAAAAGTTCGGCTTCCAAAAGCGAGGAGGGAATAGCGGCACAGTTAACCGGTAGAAACGGCCCCTTGGAGCGAGGGCTGTTGATATGGGTGGCTCTACTGAGCAGTTCCTTGCCGGTCCCGCTTTCCCCGGTTATCAGAACCGTAGTGTCGGTCCGGGACACCTCGCCGGCCATTCGCAGAATATCGCACATCTCCGCTGAATTACCGATAATATTATTGAAGTTGTATTTGCCTTCTATCTCCTGGCGAAGATACTTCACTTCACTGGTGAGCATACTGATCTGCAGGGCCTTCTTGACGCAGGATCTCAGCCTCTCTTCTTTGAAAGGTTTGGTCACATAATCGAAAGCCCCCTCCCGGATGGCTGTGACGGCATTATCGATGGACCCGAAAGCGGTGATAATGATGACCGGAACCTCGGACCTGCGGCCTTTGATGTGCATCAGCACCTCCATGCCGTTTTTTTTGGGGAGCTTGAGATCCGTTATAACCAGATGGATGTCCTCATTTTCAAAAATTTCAAGGGCTTCTTCCCCGTCAGCCGCTTCAAATATTTTAATTTCCAAATCATTGAGGAGCATGATTATAACTTCACGCATCCTGGTTTCATCTTCGATTATCAGTACGTTACTGAGCAAGGGCATCTCCTTTCAGGACCTTACGGATTGTTTTTCGGTTCTGGTAGTAGTGTGTGCCTGGTCCTGAAGTTCAAGGACCCGACCTGTATCAGATCTGAAGACCACGAACATCATACCATCACACATGGAAAAAGAAGAGTAAACACTGTGCCCTCTCCTTCCATACTGGTCACCTTTACCTGCCCCCGGTGTAGTTTGACGATCTGAGAGACAATTGACAGACCAAGGCCGATGCCGTCATCCCGCAAGCTGACAAAGGGGTCCATTACCTTTTCTATCTTTGCTTCCGGAATGCCGCAGCCGCCGTCCTCAATAGAAATTGAGAGCCAGTTGCGCGGAATGGCAAAAGGATTGTCCAGTGACCTCTCGATCACCTTACCATCCGGATACTCTTTGCGGTCAACCATCCCCACTCTTATGGTAATCATCCCTCCTTCAGGCATAGCCTGAATGGAGTTGAGACAGATATTCCAGAATACCTGACGGATCTGATATCGATCCGCTTCTATGGGAAGAATACCTTCGTCATACTCCCTGATAAATACATACCCTTCTTCCCGATATCGCTCTTCTGTGGCCGACAGAGTCTCCTCAAGAAGGCGAATCACATCAGTTTCGACGAGTACCGGTGGAGCCGGTCTGGCAAAAGAGAGAAAGGCCTTCAGGGTGTTGTCAAGCCGTTCGACTTCATCGATAATAAATCGGGCGGCGCGCTCTCTCATTTCCCAGGGCCGCCGTCGGTCCAGAACCACCTGGGCTGAACCCTGGATCACTCCCAGAGGGTTTTTGATTTCATGTGCAATACCCGCCGTCATCTCACCAACGGCGGCCAATTTCTCCTTCTCCGCCAACTCGGCATAGGTTTGTTTAAGTTCCGCCAGACTCTTGCGTAATGACGAGGCCATGCCGTTAAAGGAGGCTGCCAGATCACTGGCGATATCTGGATCGGTTATCTCGACCTTGTACTCGAGGTCTCCGCTGCTGATTCTGTCAATGCCCTGCTGCAGAGTATGCAGCGGACGAATAACCGTTCGAGCGAGCAGGTAACTGAGAATGCTGGAAAGCAGGATACCGATGATGATCAGTGAGGATGTTGACTTTTTTATAAAGCGGATGGTTTCATAATATTCTGAAAACGGCAGTGTCACTCCAACGGTCCAGTCCTTTCCCGGATAATCGGCATAGGCGGTAAAATAATCTTTACCCTCAAAGGTTATCAGCCCGAAATCGCTGCTGTTGCTTTGCAGACGTTCACGGCAGTACCGGAGAAGCCCAATATGCTGTTCGTTCCAGGGAAGCTGTACAAGACCGGGATGGGCGATGACATGACCCTGCTTGTTCTCGAAAATGTAGGCGAAGCCCTCTTTGCCGATTTCGATACCTTCCAGAAATCGGGAAAAGGCTGACAGATCGATATCAATACCACAGACACCCTGGAGTGCGCCGTCCCCGGCAAAAATCGGTATTGATACCGTGATGCCGGGCTTCTGCGTGGAAGCAAAAATATAAACGTCCGTCCAGTGGAGATCTCCTGTTTCTACCGCACCCTGGTACCAGGGGCGGATACGCGGATCAAAAATGGAATGCACCTCGGGAATCTGCGGAGGCACCATAAAAAATCCGCCGCCGGTGTCTCCATAATAAATATTGACGAATTCCGGATGGTCCTTCTGGAAGAGACTGAAATAATGAAGCAGTTCATTTTGATTTTCGGCATCTACAAGGTTGTCCTCCAGCAATGATTTAATCAAGCGAACATTGTATTTATGCTGATCCAGAAATGAACTGATCCGCATGGTAATCTGTGCGGCGGTGCTGATGGTATATTGCTGTATCTGATTTTCCACAACCTTATAGGCCTGAAGAAAACCGATATACCCGGTTCCGGGAATGAAAATAAAAATGATCAGGGACAGTGCCAGAAAGACACGTATTTGAAAAGAATGAATATAACGCTGAAAGAGACTCAGAATTTTCAAATGTCGCCCCTCTCGGATCGAATAGTTTGTATCTGCCTCTGGATATCGCCGAGGACATGGACATTAGAAAATTTTTTCTCCAGAAATTCCTGAGCTATGACCAAAGCTTCATCAACATGAAGTCGTTCTTCCAGAATGAGCTGCAAAGCAAATCCCGTGGCAGCGTTATTGCGATACTCCCTCCACAGTCTGGCAAAGGCTGACCACGCCTCTTCTCTTTTTTCGCTGTGCCTGACTATTTCCAGTAGTGCGAGTGCCGCCCAATGCTTTTCAGGCGGGGAGTTCAGTGAAGCCTGCGGGATTCCCTCCCGCGGATGAATAATACTGACCCATGGCGGCGGAGACAGTAGAGAGATCTGTTCATTGCCATACTCACTGACGATCCTATAAAAATATTCATTCCCTTTTTGCGGATCCTTGAGCAGGCCTGCATAGATCCAGCCTATATACCAATAGGCTTTTACCTGTATTTCCGGAAGATCACCATATTCATGCAGGATGTTCTTGTAGTCCTTTATTGCCGCAAGGCTGCTATGCTCAGCGGCAAAACGATAATCGGAGCCAAGTTCCAGGTACGCGAGATCGAGAGCCGCCATGCCGCAGAGCCGCTTTTTTTCAGGATAAAGTGACAAAAAAGCCTGCAGAGCCGCCCGTTTTTCCCCGATATCCGCAAACCAGGATCTGGTATAATTAAATTGTTCAGCCGCAGTTACAAAGACAGGTACCCTGATGCCGGCGATCTCGATGAAGGATTGTTCAGCGATCGAGGTTGTTACACGGGGAGGCGTTTCATCGCATGAGGATAGAAGAATCGAAAGCAAGACGATCCAGGCAATCCTATGGCCATACAATCTCATCCCAACACCGGGCATATCTTAAAAGTAATCATTGTGCTCACTCCTCATGGCACTGGAAGTGCCTTACTTCATAACGGCCGCTGCAGAAATTTCGAAAAGGTGCCTACCTTAGCAAATTACGTGTCGTATTACCGGAAATTCAATTTTCTTTCTACGCAGTTGCCGTTGTACCTTAGTTCGATACCATATGTATCATATTGTGTTATGATTAGTTACGCTGGTTTTGAATAATTCTTAACCTGAGGGGCATCTACTTTCTTTTCCTTTGAATATAGACGAATATATGTTTTCATGCTTACTAAAGTTGATGAAATGATCAAAGAATCCCACATATGGCTATTTTTACAATACTATTGAACAAGCAATCCATTGCGCATATGGTATTTTTTGAGTAAATGATCAATTATTCTTCAACTGCACATATACTGTAATTGGTATACTTGAAAGACCACTGTGCTCCGCTGGAGCTATCAGACACTGTCCTGTAACCTATCTCTTGCTTTTTTCTATCATTTTTTATATACTTTGGCATAAAGTTTGCTGAATATTCTCTCAGTGAGCTATACATCACCATCCGGGGATTTCTAAAAGGAAATATGCGGTAGTTCTCAAACACCGTTGCATTGTATGATTGAGCACTGTCTTATCCTTTCTCGGCGGCCCACACCGCCGAATGACATCACCAAACGGTTTCGGAGCCGTCGGTTCCGGCAAGTCTTTCCATTCGGGAAGTAACGTAAAAAAAGAACATAAGGAGAGATCACATGAAAAAAGGTTTGATGCTTGCAGCAGCAGTGATGTTCGGCTTCGCCGCCACTTTCAGCAGTGCACCTTCAGTCAGTGCACAGCAGTTTGTCACCATCGGCACCGGCGGAGTTACCGGAGTTTATTATCCAACTGGAGGAGCAATCTGCCGCTTGGTCAACAAGGGCAAGAGCGAACATGGCATCCGCTGCTCCGTCGAGTCAACCGGCGGTTCGGTATACAACCTCAATGCCATCGCCGAAGGCGAACTCGACATGGGTGTTGCCCAGTCCGACTGGCAGTATCATGCTTATCACGGCACCTCCAAATTCTCCGATGCCGGCCCCAACAAGGATCTGAGAGCCGTCTTCTCTATTCATCCGGAACCATTCACCGTAGTGGCACGGGCTGATTCCGGCATCAAGAATTTCCAGGATCTTAAGGGTAAAAGAGTCAATATCGGCAATCCAGGTTCCGGGCAGCGCGGTACCATGGAAGTGGTCATGGCGAAAATGGGCTGGACCAAAGACGACTTCAAACTGGCCACGGAGTTGAAATCTTCAGAGCAGTCCGGTGCATTGTGCGACAACAAGATCGACGCCATCGTTTTTACCGTCGGTCATCCCAGCGGCTCAATCCAGGAAGCAACCACCTCTTGTGATTCCGTGCTGGTAAACGTCACCGGTCCTGAAATCGAAGAGCTGGTAAAGGAAAACGATTACTATCGTATGGCCACCATTCCCGCCGGCATGTACCGCGGTAACGACGAAGACACAACAACCTTTGGCGTCGGCGCCACTTTCGTTTCTTCGGCCAAAGTTTCCGAGGATATCATTTATCAGGTGGTCAAGGCTGTTTTCGAGGATTTCGACCAGTTCAAGAAACTCCATCCGGCCTTTTCCATTTTGAAAAAAGAAGAAATGGTAAAAGATGGCCTCTCCGCTCCATTGCACGATGGCGCCAAGAAGTATTTTAAAGAAGCCGGTCTCCTGTAGATCTATTTTTCCATTTTTCAACTTCCGGGAGAAGTGCAGCTTCTCCCGGAACGGGATGGTATACACCACTACCGGAACGGCATGCTCCGTATCCCGCATTTATCTTCCTTTTGGAATGAGGTAGTACCGGGGCGATCTGAACAAGCTACTGCTTTTTACCACTAGGTCCTCCCCATACACAGTTTGAGAGAATACCACAATAGACCAGTAAATTACGTACTCATTCAAGGGAGAACAGCACGATGAGTAAGCCCACCGAAAAGCAGCTTTCCGAAGAACAACTGCATGAAATAGTTGCCATGGCGGATACAGGAGCACGGCATCCGACCGGGACAATTCCAAAAAAAGTTCTGTTCTTTATACCGCTGCTCTGGACGCTGTTTCAGCTCTGGTATGCCTCGCCGCTGCCGTTTATGCTCGACTTCTTCGTCCTCAATAATACTGAGGCTCGTTCAGTGCATCTGGCTTTTGCCATGTTTCTCTCATATACGGCCTTTCCCACCCTTAAATCATCACCAAAGGATTACGTTCCGATTCAGGACTGGATTGTCGGGTTTATAGCTGCATTCTGCGCCGGCTATATCTTTCTTTTTTATGATCAGCTGTCCACCAGACCGGGTCTGCCGACCACCATTGATTTGGTTGTGGCGGTAATCGGACTTATCCTGCTGCTGGAGGCCACCCGCCGGGCACTGGGACCGCCGCTGATGATCGTGGCCTCAATATTTATTCTCTATACCTTCGCCGGGGCCTACATGCCTGCCGTAATCGCACATAAGGGCGCCAGTCTGGTCAAAGGGATGTCTCATTACTGGCTTACTACCGAAGGCGTATACGGTGTTGCCCTGGGTGTTTCCACCTCAATGGTTTTCATGTTCGTGCTCTTCGGCTCACTGCTTGAGGCTGCCGGTGCTGGCAATTACTTTATTCGCACCGCCTTTGCCGGGCTGGGCCATCTGCGAGGGGGACCGGCCAAGGCAGCTGTCGTTTCCTCAGCCATGACCGGACTGGTTTCAGGCTCCTCTATTGCCAATGTGGTCACCACCGGAACCTTTACTATCCCGCTGATGAAAAAGGTCGGATTTTCTGCAGAGAAGGCCGGAGCGGTTGAAGTGGCATCATCCACCAACGGCCAGCTCACTCCGCCGGTAATGGGAGCTGCGGCCTTCCTTATGGTGGAGTATGTCGGTATCTCTTATGTCGAGGTAATCAAGCATGCCTTTTTGCCTGCCATCATTTCCTATATCGCCCTGGTCTATATCGTTCACCTCGAAGCATGCAAAATGGGCCTTAAGGGGCTGGAGAAGAGAAGAACCAAGACCATGGCCCAGAGTCTGCTGAGCTTCGTGGTTACCATCCTTTCTCTAATTATAATCGGCGGAGCAACCTACTACGGACTTGGCTGGATCAAGACTGTTGCCGGCGATGCCACTATGACTATAGTAGTCTTTCTGTTGTTGGCTGCCTACCTGCTGCTGATCTATGTAGCCACCCGAGTGCCTGAACTGGTAGTGACCACCGAAATTACGGAACTGCCCCCTCTGGGAGCTACCGCCCAGGCGGGACTTTATTTTCTCCTGCCCATTGTCGTGCTGATGTGGTGTCTTACCGTGGAGCGTCTCTCTCCCTCGCTTTCGGCCTTCTGGGCCACGGTGCTGTTGCTCTTTATCGTTGTCACCCAGCGCCCTCTCAAAGGCTGGCTGCGCAAAGCAACAGGGCCTGAATTTGCGGCCAGACGCGGCTTTGAAGATTTGATTGAAGGTATGGTTTCCGGGGCAAGAAACATGATAGGAATCGGCGTTGCCACCGCAGCTGCCGGTATAATAGTCGGTACCGTAACCTTGACCGGCATAGGATTGGTGATGACGGAATTTGTCGAATTCATTTCCGGCGGCAATCTTTTCCTTATCCTGGTTTTCACCGCCGTGATCAGCTTGCTGCTTGGCATGGGGTTGCCCACCACCGCCAATTATATCGTAGTCTCCACCCTGATGGCCCCAGTGATTGTCAATCTTGGAGCGGCAAACGGCCTGATTGTGCCGCTGATTGCCGTACACCTCTTTGTCTTCTACTTTGGCATTCTCGCCGATGATACCCCGCCGGTGGGACTGGCGGCTTTTGCCGCGGCAGGGATTTCGGGTGGCGATCCTATTCGCACCGGGATCCAGGGGTTCGGCTACGATATCCGCACAGCTATTCTGCCTTTTATTTTTATCTTCAACACAGAGATTTTGATGATCGGCATCGGTTCCCCATTGCACCTGGTAATCGTCATCGCCGCCTCGGTCATGGCCATGCTTGTTTTCGCTGCGGCAACCCAGAGATACATGCTTACAAAAAATCGTATCTGGGAGACGGTGGCCTTGCTTTTTGTCGCATTCCTGCTGTTGCGCCCGGGATTCTTCTGGGACAGGGCCTATCCGGAATTTATCGACGAAGCCGCAGTGAATATGGCGGATATCGTCGAGGAAATGTCACCCGGATCGCGGTTGAGGATCATGGTCGCCGGTGAGGATTTTCATGGCAATAACTATATTAAAACGCTCATGCTTCCCGTAGGCGACGAGCCGACCGGAGAACAGCGTCTTGATGCCATCGGTTTTCAGACCAGAACGGAGGGAAATAAAACCATAGTGGATACCATTGCTTTTGCCAGCCAGGCTGAGAAGGCGGGTCTGGATTTCGAGCAGGAAATCATCAGTGTCCAGGTCCCTTCCGACAGGCCGCCGAAACAGCTGGTTTTCATACCCGCGGTTATGTTATTTGCCGTCGTCTGGTGGCTGCAGCGCCGCAGGAGCAGAAAAGAACAGGCCCTTGAACAGGTCTACGAAAAAAACAGAGCAGCAGGTCAAAATACATGATTTCCCACTACTCCTGCTCGCCGAACAGGGTCGCACTTATACCCCTTAAGGGGGTACTGTAAAGAGTCCAGCTCTATATGGAGAATACCATGATTACCAAGATACTCGTTCCTATCGCCTTTTCCAAATATTCCAAAGGAATCCTCAATTTTGCCTCTTCTCTGGCAAAACCTCTCGGGGCCAGGCTGCTGATCACCAATGTGGTCAACGAGCGGGATATTGAAGCCGTCGAGCGCATCTCCAGCTTCGGCTACAAGGTTGACGGAGATCACTATATCGCCACAATCCAGAAGGAAAGGATCGAAATTCTCGAGACGATGCTGGAAGAGCTCCAAATCGCTGATGAGGACTATGACTTTATCTTTCTTGCCGGAGACCCCAGTACGGAGCTGCTCAGGCTTGTCCTCAAAGAACATGTCGACCTAGTGGTAATGGGTACTAAGGCTAAAGACCTGCGCAGTATCTTCACTGGTTCCGTGGCCGAAAGGATGTTCCGTAAATCTCCTGTCTCCATCGTCTCCTACCGTGATAAAGAAATCGCCAACGCACTGGAGAAGAAGCTCAGGAAGGAATTACATTTGAAATCTGCAGACTAATGACTTTTAAACGAACTCCCCTTTTAATGAGGGCGTTTAACGCTGGCCATTTTGTGGTAGATCTAAAGCATCCCCAGGACGCAAAAGTGGAATTCCGCAACTGCTGTTTTTTCAAAAAACCTTCTGCGATCAAAAACTTGACCATATCCTCAATTTGTATCATATCCCACCGTTTTTAAGGCTTATTTCCTTAATGATCAAGATCTTCATCTTTTCCTTTTGATGATTTAATCAAATTTTCGATGTTGACTTTCCCCAAGAACAAATAGGAACATCAAGGCTGTAATTTTTTCCTATTTCTATATCCGGCAAATATATCTATTCTTCTCTTGTGGATTGTATATTTTTATTGTATACAATTTTCAGGCATGGAGATTGCTTTATTTTTCTTGATTATCAAGAATCAACGGGGCTAAGCACTTTTAGAACAGGACTGAACATAAAATCGCGGTTCACGTCATGTCTAGTCTATCCCGGTTGAGCTGGATTAATAATGTTAATATAGAAAAAACCGGTAAAATGGAATTAAGGTATTTTTAGGGAACAATAACGCCAAGAGGACATACATGGCCAAACAGAAACTCAAAGAGCTTGTTATCAATCGGGACTGGTGCAAAGGCTGCGGCATTTGCGTCAAGTTCTGTCCCACCAAGGTCCTGGAACTCGACAGCAA
>JADQBJ010000040.1:0-6365 GCA_016278675.1 Desulfobulbaceae bacterium
CTTGAAGTATCTAGGAGTAGACAGCAAATAGTGTACGCTTTAGCCGACTTTTAGGATACTACTGTAGAATTTCGCTTCACCGAACCAAAGAGTAAACAGACCGTTATCGCTAAGGACAATATGCACACTATCTGCTCCTTTTGCGTTATCTTGAGAATTTTGTTTGTAAAATATTTTTGGGACTACAGGGATGGCCTTAAATTTATGCTTCATTATGCCGTACAGGACAACTTCGGCAAGCTCGCTACCTTTGCTAATGTCCTTGGGAGAATCAGTTAATCTTAGTTTTTTTGCTGATTCGATAAGGGTACTTCGAGGCTTTGACTTAAGAGCTTCCCGTTCTCTTAGGGAAAGCGCTGTGTCTGCGATATTATCCCATATAAAGTTGCTGAACTTTTCATGTCTCCAGAGGCCATCCTCGAAGTCATTTACTATGCCAACCAGATTGTTTGAAGATTTTTTTGTTTCCTCATCGCCAATTGCCAATGACATCAAAGAGTCGTCAATAATCACCTCAAATTCAATCATATTTTACCTTATAGAGGCAGCGAAAGAAGTTATCCATTTCTAATCCAACGACCGAAATCAGGCGCGGGCTACAAACTTGCCGCGTCAGCGCCGCCGCGCTTCTTCCCGTCGCCTGAATTGCTTTGTTATGCTTTCTTTTGATTCATTAACTAGTTCTTCAATTGTGAAAAGTAACAATGGGACAGGAGCATTCTCTGCAAAATAAACTGCAGAATTTGTAAAACCTCCTGATGTTATGAGAATTGCCGCTGAAGCATTATCAATAACTGATGCGCCTATGATTCGTTGAACCTCACTAACGGAAGTTCGGCTATTGCGGTTATGTTTTTTAACTTCTACGACAACATTCCCAATGCCACCGACATCGTTCAAGAGAATGTCATAGCCTACGTCATTTCTTGGAGGTAGCATTTCTGGCATGAAACCAATGACATGGAAGAATGAGCAGATAATTTCCTCGAAATCCCGTGGTTGAATTTGATCTATCAGGCCAGGTTCTTCTGCCAGACGAATTAATGTATCTCTAGGATTTTGGCTAAAAATAGTTTCAACTTGTTCAAGCGAAGGTTCTTTCTTAAGTTTGAAAATTAAATCATGTAAAGCACTGCGGTCATATGGATCGACATGTATTACTGGCAACGCAGATACATCAAATGGAATTCTTGTGCTTTTATCTCCAACCAAAATAACTTTTTTGGAAGCACCAAGTGCATAGCCTAGTTCAAACATTACGTTTGAGCTTGCCTCCTTTATGATTGCGATAACGATATCACTACGACGAATTGCCGAAAAAATTTCGTTTTTAATATCACTGCCAATATTTATTTCATTTGTCTGAAAAACATCAAACCCTTCGGACATCAATTCTTCCTTGAGGAAGTAATATAAATTCGAATCATACTCCCCATATGATATAAATATTTTTTTCATCGTGTTCCCTCCAGTGCACGAGAGATTGCCCAAAAATCAAAAAGAAGTTTTTCCTTTGCCTGGGTTTCCTCTCCAGTTTCAGAACCAAATTTTGTGAGGCTTTCTAATGCTCCCGTGACTTGGTGAAATTTAACCTTAAGGAGTTCTTCTATGTGGTTCGCTGTTGCCCCCATGACATCGTGAGCTCTTTCTAGAAAACCATCGGGGAAATCAATGTGTTGTCTTTGTATCTGAGCGTTCCAGCCATCACAAGTCCTATGAGACCAAGTTCCAATGGCAGGGCGGTATTTTTCGCAGCCAAAATCTATAAAGATTTTTGTAAGAATTGATCTAACCTCAGGTGCTGTCCACAATACTGCCCCCAGCTCAGGAGTGGGTAAGCTCTCCATATCATAAATAAAAAGACATCCTCTGTCGGATAACCTTGTTAGACAGTTTATGATAATTTTAGATAAAGATGACGGGGAAATTTCATGGATTGTATTTGTTAATGTCAAGAAGTCCCAAGGGCCTGCAGTTGTTGAATGTTCGTGAAAAGTTGATAAATCACCAATTTCAAATGATGCTTTGGATAATTTCAAATTTTGAGATATACGAGCGGCGTCTCGAGTATTTGCATTATCAACATCATAACCTAAAAAGTGGATCTTTTTTCTCTCATCGTCGCTTAAATTTTTGCTTAAGTGCGCAATGATTTGCCCTCGACCACTTGCTAAATCCAACCATTTAATCACTGAAATAGCAGGGTTAGCTACCATGCCTTGTAAGATTGTAAGCGCAGATTGGTGCTGCGCCAACATTCTTTCCGAGCTTAGGTATGCATCTGAATCAGCTATTGAAGTCATAAATTATTTCCTGTTTCAGTTCTAACATCGTTCCGCATAACGCCAAGTTAACCGGGGCGCGAAAGCGCGTCCGAGCGAGGAACGAGCGTAGTTGAACTTTTTTGCTAGGCTAATTGTTCCCACTCACGATCGATTGCAACAGAAATACCTTTTAACTTGTTTAAACAAAACTCAAAAGATGACTGTGTAAACTCAATTGCTTGACCTAATTCATAGCTTTCAGGGAAAGCTTCGGCTAACACATCACTTGCCTTTCCTTCATTATGAATCAAGCTATTTCGCTCTAAAGCAATTCGTTGAATAATTTTATCCCAATCATTCGATAGTTCTCTCAACCCGAATCTAGTGCGCAAGCAATCCAAAACCCCGACTACTGGAAGATACATGATGTCGCTAATCTCTTTATTGATCAGCACATCAACTAAGGCTTCTTTTGAGGCAGCTTCAAAAACCTTCGAGTAGCTCACTTGCTTTTTCGACCCAATACTCTCGGGGTGTCTTTTTAGACGATCCCGCAGAAAATCAGTGATATAAGATTCGAAAAGAGAGTATGCATGCACTTGCCCCAAGCCATAAATAAATGGCGGAAGATCATTTTGCAGATCAAAGTAGCCCTTTCGAAATGCACCAAAAAAATAAAATTCTTCCTCAGGCATCTCAAGAACGCTTACATCTTTCAAGGGAACGCCATCGGAGCTAGCGAATGATAATCCGGCCTCTTCGGCATTACTCAGCTTATGTTCTCCAGTTTCACTGATTCGAACTAAAACTACGGGCTCGTCCTCCGCTACGTCTCCTAGGCTTTCGTCATACTCCTCAATGCTCTTGTAATTTGATCCTGGCCTTTCCTTCGAAAGAGTCGATATGGACATATAGAGGAGGCCATATTTATGAAGAAGTGTCTTTGCTATTGGCGTCATTAAACTCTCGTTAACCTCTGACTTTTACTGCCCTAATCGCGGTGCTGACCGGCGCCGTGCGCCGAGCAAGCAGACGCAGTCTGGTTGCTCGGTGTGCGGTGTCCGGTCGAGTACCTTGTTCTAGCGCCAAAGGCGACAGGGTAAGGTGCTCGACGAAGTCAGCACCGCGATTCATGGCGGCGCAGCCGCCATGAACGCCTCAATAACCGGCGCAGCTTTGCTGCGTCCGGCGCCATAGGCGCGTAGTTAATTGACTTGTTAGCATTCTATGGGTCATTCCTCATGATATCACCCAACATCTGTAGCGGCGATTTTATGCCTTGATCCCTTAAGTCAATATCAGGATTAAAATCACCATTTTGTATCATTTTAGATTCGGCCTCTAAAATCTTTTGGTCTAACAAATTGAAGTTCAAATTTAACCAATTTGTTAATTGTTGAAAATTCTGTGCAACAAGATCACCTACTTTCTCAGCAAGGAATGTTTCCAAGTTAATTGGATATTCTCTATTCTCTGCAGAGATCAAGGCACTTTGTGCTGTTTGTAAAAGTGTATAGCCCGAAAAATT
This sequence comes from Desulfobulbaceae bacterium, assembly GCA_016278675.1. Lineage (GTDB taxonomy): Bacteria > Desulfobacterota > Desulfobulbia > Desulfobulbales > Desulfocapsaceae > Desulfopila_A. The sequence goes on from JADQBJ010000040.1 coordinate 3,793, forward strand.
GATAGGAAAATCCCAAATCTCACCTCTCAGCCCATATTCTTTTCTAATTGGCTTACTATGTGACCAGTACCTTATTTCCAGCAATTCTAGGCGCTTAATATAGGTTTTGATGATTTCGTCCTCGACAAGCTCTCGAGTATCAGATTTAAGCTCATCAAACGTTTTTAATTTAACATTGGTATTATCTGAAGCTTCAAAAGCTCCGCTTTGAAACCCAGCCTCTGAAATTATGAACGCTCTGTCAGCGCCAATATCATCGGCTATTGTTCTTAAACCCAGAACCTGAAGCTTATTAACTCTTTTCTTCCACTTCTTGGCTTCTATAATCCAAGTTAAATCCTCACCTAGAAACTTTGTTCTAACAAGAACATCTATATCATGAAAAGTTCTGACGCCTTTTACTGTTACATTGGTTTCCGCGGAGGCGCCGATTGATACGAAGTATTCGCAAATATCCTCTTGAAACTGATACCAGTCGGCTGTCTCACTCATTCAAAATCCTATATCTATTTCAATGCTCAGCACAGCTAAGGAATGCTAACCAGTATTTATACGAATACATATTCGAATATCATTCCAGATTGAATGATATTCGAACCAACTCAACTTTTGAGTCCCAAATTCATTCCTACTTGACACTAGGAGCAGCAAAAATACAACATAATATAAGGGGACGACGAGAAAACTTATATTAATCCTTCTCGTTACCGAACAATCAGCCATATCGAAAAATACCGTTGGTACCGATAAAGTTGGCAGTAGCAGGGATCAGCAAATGTAAGCTCTTTTCCCACAGGTCAGTCAATAAATACAAGATCCTTAGCTGCACCCCCTTTGCCCTTGCCCTTAAAAAATATTCAGATTGTAGCAACTGCTACAGCATACATATTGCTGGTCCGGTATACTCAGGGATATCAGCTCCCGCATTCTGCCTGAAAGGGAAAAAATTATGAGTATTGAAATCTTGGGCATTTCCGGAAGCCTTAAAAAAACAGTATGATAAAATCATCAAGAATTGTTCTCTGACCAAAAAAAACTGTAACCTCAGACCGGAAAGCCTTAAGGTATTTGCAAATTCTGCGAGAGCTGCGGTATCTCTGTCGCCGTGGAATCATCTCTGGTAAAAAATTTGGTTTTTTCACCTAAAACTAAGGAGCAATCATGGTACGTCTTTCTCAATATGAAGAATCCGAGCGTGAGCATCTACTCAAACTCCCTTGTCCGACCTATACATCGTCGCCCTATGTCACGGGGTTGAGGGTCTCGCAAGCTCGTATAGCGCTGATCTCCACGGCAGGTTTGCATCGACGCTCCGACAGGCCGTTTGGGGTTGGAGAAACGGGCTATAGGCTGATTCCAAAAGACATTGAAGCCCAGGATCTGGTTATGAGCCATATTTCAACGAATTTTGATCGTACCGGATTCCAGATGGACATGAACATGGTTTTCCCCCTGGACAGGTTGAGGGAATTGGAAGAACAAGGCTTTATAGGGAGTCTTGCCGAGTACCATTATTCATTTATGGGGGCGACTCCGCCGGAGCACATGGAGCAGGAGGCCTGTCAACTCGCTGCCATTTTAAAAAAGGATCAGGTTGATGCTGTTTTCCTTGTTCCGGTCTGACCCAATTGTACGCGCGCAGTTGGCGGGCTTGGACATTTTATAGAAGGCACCGGGATTGCCACAACTCAGATCAGCTTGATAAGGGAGCATACGGAAATCATCAAACCCCCGCGGGCATTGTGGGTGAGCTTTCCATTGGGAAGGCCGCTTGGTAATCCACAGGATCCGGAATTTCAGCGTGATGTTCTCAAACATGCACTATCACTGCTTGAGTATCCAACAGGTCCGGTTCTCGTAGATTATCCTCGTGATGCCGCGGAAGATAAAGACGAGCAAAACCAGATGGCCTGTCCTGTAAATTTTGCAGCACCAAAAAGTATACTGACGGATCAGGAAGACCTTTTCTTGAATTTCCGAAACGAATACAGCGGAATGCAAACATGGTACACTCTCTTTTGTGAGAAGAGAAACCGTTCAACTGTCGGGGTCAGTGGTCTTACTCCTGATAAGATCTTCGATTTGTTCTGCAATTTCATCTCAGGACGGATTGAAGGGACAAGCATCGCTGGAGAACAACTCTCCGACATCCTGCGCTTGGCGGCGGAAGACCTCAAAGCCTGCTATTTCGAGGGACGAATGGCTCAACCCGGTCAATCAACCAATAGTACCGTACTTACCGATTGGTTCTGGGGTGAGACCCATGCTGCTCTGATAATTAACGAGCTGAGAAAACGTTGTTTGCACTACCCTGAAAAGGGTATGGTTTTAGCAGGAAAATTACTGCTTATTCCCAGGAATCAATTGTACCGTTTTATGGAATAGCACGAAAATGCGCACATTCCGAGAAGATGATACCATAAAGGAAATCAATCAATGGGTTGTCTTTGTCAAGAAATCGCAGGTATGGATATTGAACTGTCACCAATATGCATCAATCAATTGTGGATTCAATAATCTTGACAAGGTCGCAAAAAGTCTTTTCCTTTACTAATTGCTTGTTATAAAACATT
>JADQBJ010000008.1:0-52350 GCA_016278675.1 Desulfobulbaceae bacterium
ATTTCCTAAAAACGCCTTAATCTGAGGAAAAATTGCAATTCTCCGACACACTCCTGGAGCTATATAAGCAGTCCTGAAAAAGAAGAATAATCCTGCGGAACCGGACTAAAATTTAAAATCATGAACCATTTCTTCGATGGTTCTCTTTCCTTGAGAGTGTTGCAAGGAGGTCGCCTCTGCGGTGACCTCCTGTTTTTTTTTTGATCAGCAATTGAAGTGAAAAATATATTAGTTTCTAGGCACTCGCCGTCCCTTTGTAACGAGCGTACAGATCATGAATTCTTCGACGAAGATCTCTTATCTTCTTGGAATCTTCATCAGACTGCCATCTGGGCTCACTGATCGAGTAAACCATCTTGGCGAGTTCATCAAGATAGGTTTCAGTTGCTTTGCACCACTCATCTGTGCAGATTTGCTGCATCTCATTAGCTTCATCGATATCACTTTCAAGAACTTTTATTGAAGAATCCAGATTCTTCATGAAATCCCGATGTGCGCCGAGAAATGATTCTTCCATCTTTTTTTGTCGTTGCATGTTGATCTCCTCTTATTATGTTGAAATTTACCTCCGGGTACCAGGTGCCGCGGTGATCCTGTGCATTGCCGGTTTCTGACCTGTGATGGCCTCGCGATAAAAGAGATCGGACTTTTTAACGAGCCATATGAACGTCCCGTGATACTTTTTTTTTACGAGATTATCATCTTTTACAAGAGGCATTGGCAAATCTTCTCTCTATATTCATACTGGATGCAAGTAGTGTTCCCGGTGGAATTTCCAATAGTGCCGAGAGATTGGGAGGTCCGGCCGTTCTGTTTGTCCGATGTTACCGGATAGAGGGAAAATACCTCGTACTTTTATTTGGCAAGATTTGATGTAGTTGATAGAATTGCATAAAGATGGACTTGTAAAAGCTCGATCTGCGTCGTTGTAGATCTGAAACGGCTATTTGCCGTAACCGCATGTCCTGACAAATCACCGTTTCAGATGTACGCCGGGTATATCGAGCTTTTCGAAGTCGGAGTTTCTGCCGGCAGGGGTGCTTGTCGCAGAGCCATCCCGGCGACTTTCGATGACTTTTTACGAGATTATCAATGAAGGTGGGGAGTTGCCAATAAGCTGATAGAATGTGAGCTTCGAAAATTAGCAGAGAAACGTATATATGATTTTTAATTCACTGACTTTTATCTGCTTTTTTATTGTAGTACATCTTGTTTATGCGTTGCCTCTTTCCTGGGAAAAGCGAAAAATTCACCTGTGGCTTTCAAGCTATATCTTCTATGCCGCCTGGAACCCTCCCTTTGTACTGCTCCTCTGGATTTCCACCCTGATAGACTGGTTTGCCGGCAAGAATATTGCCCGAACTTCCAGCAGACACAAAAAACGTATTCTTCTTCTCATCAGCCTTACCACAAATCTAGGTTTGCTGGGCTACTTCAAATACGGAACTTTTTTACTTCAATCCTTTGTGTCGCTGTTGGAGGCAGTCGGTATACATTATCAGCCGGCAATCTCCAATATTGTTCTTCCTGTCGGAATCTCCTTCTATACCTTCCAGTCGCTTTCCTATTCTCTTGATATTTACAGGGGAAAACTGAAGCCATGGTCAAAATTCACCGATTTTGCCTTTTTTGTGACATTTTTTCCTCAACTGGTCGCCGGACCGATCGTCCGGGCTGCTGATTTCCTCCCTCAGTGCCGCGTTTCTCGTCGTGCCACCTCCTACCAGATGGGTTGGGGACTGACTTTGCTGGTCCTGGGATTGTTTGAAAAGGTGATTCTCGCCGATACTATCATGGCACCGGTTGCAGATATGGTCTTCAGCAACAGCGACTTATCGGGAACAGCGGATGCCTGGCTTGGAGTATTTGCCTTCTCCGGGCAGGTGTTCTTTGATTTCTCAGGGTATTCATTGTGTGCGATCGGAGCTGCCTTGTCTCTTGGCTTCGTCCTGCCCGACAACTTTCGTTTTCCCTATGCCGCCGTGGGATTTTCCGATTTCTGGAGAAGGTGGCATATCTCTTTGTCCAGCTGGTTGCGGGATTATCTTTATATTCCACTGGGTGGAAACCGCAAAGGAGAATTGCGAACGTATATCAATCTGATGATCACCATGCTGCTCGGCGGCTTATGGCATGGTGCGGCCTGGACGTTTGTGGCCTGGGGAGGACTCCATGGGCTGTATCTGAGCGCCGAGAGATATTTGGTGAAGCATTTGGGGGATGTTGAATTTTTTCGAAAGCGCATTGCTCAAGGTATCCTGGGTTTACTGACGTTTATCCTGGTTTCAATCACCTATGTGTTCTTTAGAGCGCAGGATTTTTCCGATGCCTTTCATTTGCTCACGCTAATGTTTTCGACTGGTGAGCTGCAGCTTCTTTCGTTTTCACAGTCACTGCAGGTTGCCGTAACCCTGGGTCTGCTATTGATGGGGCAATGGCTGCTTCGTGACAGCAGTCTGGAGGCTCTTGCCGCGGCTGTTCCTCCAGCTGTCCGGGTGGTGCTGACAGCTGGAGCCCTGGTTACCTTAAGCCTGCATACAGGAGGAGACCGTGCCTTTATCTACTTCCAATTCTAATGACAGGGCGGCCAAATTTCTTAATGAGCGCTGGAAAATCTTCTGGCTTGCCGTTGTCGTGTTTTTTATGGTGTTTGTCGCCTCCTGGGAGGCTGCCTGGCGTATATTCGGCTTTGAGCCGAATATAACCGATGACTGGCCTGTCTGGAGCGAGATTAGACGGGCGGTCAATAAGAGCGGCACTGCTGTGGCTCTGGTGGGATCTTCCCGAATCATGGTGGGGATGGAACCTGAAGTGCTGGAGGAAATGACGAAGACGGATGTTTTCATGCTGGCAATTGACGGCAGCAATCCTCTGCCGGTACTGCAGCATCTAGCCGAAGACCCAAATTTTACAGGAAAGGTGATCTGCTCACTGCCTCCCTATTGGCTGGCGGGCAGCAGTACAACAGGGGAGGATAGGACATTGAAGTGGCTACGGAAATACCGTGCCCAGCCTCTTTCTTCCAGGATAGAAACCCGGTTGTCAACATTTGTGCAATCCCATCTGGTCTTTCGTTCCAGCGGGCTTTCTCCTCAACAGATATGGTCAAAATGGTATCAGAATGAGCCAATACTGCCGCCATACGCTCCAATGAGGGCGGACAGGTACCGCAAAGCCGATTATTCCAGAACAGACCTCGCTTCTTTGAGAGCCTCACGGGTGCAACGCACCAGAGAGTTGCATCGAAAACTGCAGATCCTGCAACCCGATGCCTTTAAAAGAAGAATAGAGCGGATCCGGCTCTATGTCGGGAAAATCCAGGACCGCGGCGGCAAGGTCGCCTTTATCCGTTTCCCCTCCTGCGGCAGCGTTCGTGAAATAGAGGAGAAGACCGTACCAAGAGAGCACTATTGGGATATATTCGCAGAACGGGTTTCAGCATATTTTCTACATTTTGAAGATTATGCCCGGCTCTCTAACTTCAAGTGCATGGATGGTTCCCATCTGAATTATGACGATGCTGAGCAATTTACCCGTGAGGTTGCAAAGCTGCTTCTGCGCCGGGATTTTTTTGAATAAACCTTTCACTGAAATATCTCTTGAACGTGCTGGGCCCTGGCGAACTCCTCAAAATCACCTCGTCATCGATAACCTCACTTTCATAAAAATATTTGATTAGCCCTGAAGGTCAGCATTTTCTGGCCCAGGCCAGGACTGCTCTTTCATCGGGCCGCCATAAACCCTCCATGGGGGCATCGCTGCAGCCGTCCAGGCTGTAGAGACCCGTGAAAAGAGCAGTCCCGACCTTGAGCTGAGGATTAGGGGTAATTATTTGAAAATATAAGCAAATTTCGAGTTGTTATTCTACTGTTGTTGTATTTCCGGATATTCTTCAATAGTTACTTCGACTTCTTTTGTATTGTCATCCCGAATCACCGTTATGGTTGCCGTGCTGCCGGGAGAGGTTTGGGCCACCTTGTCTTTTAGGGTGTTGGCATCATTGATAGTGGTGCCCGCAAATTCGAGGACGATATCACCCTGCTGCAGCCCTGCTTGAGCAGCCGGACCTTCGGGCATTACCTCACTTATAAGTGCTCCGGAGGTACCTTTCAGATTAAAATATTCAGCCAGCTCCGGTGTTATCGGCTGGATGTTGACGCCCAGCCAGCCGCGTATAACTTTGCCGTGCTCGAGCAGACTTTCCATCACGGGTTTTGCCATTTTCACCGGTATGGCGAATCCAACCCCCATGTTGCCGCCGCTGGTTGAAAAAATGGCAGTATTAATGCCGATGAGTTCTCCTCCGCTGTTAACCAGAGCTCCGCCGGAATTGCCGGGGTTGATTGCCGCATCGGTCTGGATGAAATTCTCATAATCGACTATACCTATATCAGATCGCCCCAAGGCGCTGATGATGCCCATCGTTACCGTATTGCTCAATCCGAACTGTATTCCCACGGCAATGACGAGCTCACCGACCTTCAGTTCATAATTCTCATTCATTACCAATGGGGAAAGATTTTCAGCATCAATTTTTACAAGAGCCAGTTCACTTCTGGGATCAGCTCCCACCAGTTCAGCTTCAAACTCCCGTTCGTCATGCAGGGTAATGACAATCTCCTCAGCACCTTCTATAACATGATTGTTGGTGAGGATATGGCCGTTGCTGGAGACAATAACGCCGGAGCCAAGCATCGACGTCTGCATACCCTCCTGATCCGACCCCGGAGGTTCGCCGAAAAATTTTCTGAAAAGAGGATGGTCATATAACTCGTTTAAGGGCAGGGTCTGCACTTTTTTGGTTGTGGAAATGTTGACAACCGAAGGGCTCACCGCGGCCGCTACCTGGGAAAGCGCGGTACTTATTCTGTCCAGTTCATTCCTGGTATTCAGAGGAATCGGACTTTTTTCGGCGAGTGATGGTGTCTGGGTATCGAAATTGACGGAGAGACCAAGTCCTATGATTATTCCTGTCACCAGCAGGGCGGAAAAGATGAAAAACCGTTTCTTCCATAAAGAATTCATGGCATCCCCTTTTATTTGTGCCTGTCCGGAAAGGAACCCCTGGCAAAAGAAGCTTTTGTTTTCCAGATGTTTCAAAAAACATACCACATCCTGGGCAAACAACTTATTGATGCAGGCATCCTGTTAATATTCAGATTACCAACATGTTATCTCAAATGACGTTGCGCCTTTCTTAGAAAACGGATAATCGGGCATTCGGGTCGTTCCTGCAGAATCCTCTTTTTCAGGAATTTACGAATTGGAATATTTCCGTTTGAGCAACCGAATAATAACGAAAAGAGCAACCAGAGACAGGATGGCTGCATAAAAGAGCGTCGGGTCCTGATCCGCTCCGGATTTCCCCAGCACAATAAAAGGCAGACCCAGGATGCTCTGGATTATGCTGTTCATTACAACACAATAACGAAAAGAGACTCCGGCAAAGGGGAGAAGATAATTTTTGGCGGCATATGGTATACCAGGGATGGCCAGAAACAGGAAACTGTACATGGCCTGGTTTTTTTTCGGTATGGCGGGAATTTTGTAACCCAAGGTGTGGTGAAGCAATTTCAACAGGAGGGGGCGTAAATATTTAGCAACTGTATAGGTGATTGTGGTATGGAGAGGCAGAACACAGACCAAGAGTGCAAAGGTGAGAAGAATACCGAACTTGATGCCTGCAATGATCAGAAAAGCACTAATGGGAAAACCCACCAGTGGCAATATGATCATCAGGATTATAAACAGCAGCGGTGAAATATCAGACCTGACAGTCTCGATTATGTCGTGTATGTATCCCTGCTGGTAAGCAAAAAATACACCACCGGCTAGCGATGCCGCCAATACAGCTAAAGATGAGATGGTGAGGATATTTCTATTTTCGGCATTCACTTGAGCAGCTTCTTATATGAGGCAGGAATGAATACTGGTTTGAATATCATTTTTCGGGGCTGTCATCCCGAACGGCACTAAGCAGTGCATGGGTTTTTTCAGCCAATATTTCCCATTCTATTTTTAATGACTTAAGCAGTTCATCCAGGGGATCGAGTATTTCAGTATCCGTCGCCGACTCTTTTTCTTTCTGCAGGGAAAGATAAAGGTCTGCCATTTTCTGAGCCGTTTTTTCTCGAGAAAAGCGATTGGCTGTGCGATATGCTTGCCGGCGCCAGCTTGCTGCTGTGTCCTCATGGGAAAAAAAGGCAGTAATGCTTTCGGCAAAGTCGTGAGGTGAAGCGTCGCCAGGCAGGAGTCTGCCGTTAGAGGCATCTTCAACCACCTCCCGCACGCCGGAAGCGTTAAGGGCAATTACCGGCAACCCGGCTGCCATGGCCTCGACCAGGACCATTCCCTGGGTTTCCGATTTTGATGAAAACACAAAAAGATCCATGGCGGCATATGCATCAATCAGGTCGGAGCCGCTTTTCCTGCCGGCCATGATCAGCCTGTTGTCAAGATGTGCCTTGCCGAACTTCTCCACGATTCGGGATTCACTTGAGCCTGACCCCACCACTAAAAAAAATGTTTTTTCATCCATTTTCCGCATGGCATCAATCACTGCATCGCAGAGATACTCCAGGTTCTTTTCCGGAGCCAGCCGGCCGAGATGCCCGATGACGGCGGCCTGATCCGGGATCCCGTGAGCGCGGCGGAAGGCAGCTCCGTCTCCCTTTTGAAATTGAGCGACGTCAACTCCTGTGGGGATGACCTCGATGGGTTTATTTACTCCCCGTCCGGTGATCAGGGAGGCTATGCTCTCGCTGGGGGAGATAATGCAGGTACAGAGATTGGCATATTCAGTGGAAAGGCTGATGGCAAGCCGCCTCATCATCGGTGAATCAGGAGAGACGTAATGGGTGTATTCCTCATATAGGGTATGGTGGGTAAAGACCAGGGGCAGATCCCGGCGATAGGCTGCCCTTATGGCGGCATCACCGAGCAGGAAAGGGTGGTGGCTGTGAATTACATCGGGCTGGAATTCATCAATGTGCTCATCGATGATAAAGGGCATTGGAATCCGGACGGAAAAATCGCTGCCGTTGAAATTCTGTATGGCCGGCACCCGCAGGACGTTCTTTTTCTCTTCGAGAAAACCCTTCTGGTCGGGAAAGGTTGGAGCGACTATCAGCACCTCGTTTCCAAGTTTTCGCAAATCTTCGGCAAAGAAATGAACGGAGCGGGCTACACCGCCGACATGAGGTAAATAGGTATTGGTAAACATGCAGATTTTCATACTCATAACTCCCGCAGGAGAAATTCTCTCTTGCTGATATCCGTTGTGGTAATTCTATGATAGCCGGGCAAATCAATGATGATGGATGCCGGCTGAGTTGCTGCTTCAGAATAATCAGAGATCACTTCAAGCACAGCTTCCTCTGCTGTCTTACGAAAGTTGATTTCAATGGTGCCGAAGAGTGTGGGCGTCGGCCCGAAGCGGAGGGGTTGATTATTGGTCATCCACTCAGGAAAAATTCCCGATCCGAGAATGAGCGAATCCCCTTCTTCCCGCACGAAGAGATTACGAATCATCATTACCCATTCCGCCGCCGCCCAGCCATGCTGGCCGTCTCCCATGCAGCCCCCATGAGTGAGGGGATGAATCGCCTCCGGCCACTGACCGGTTGAGGTGGCCAGCTTCGCCACTGTTTGGAGCAGTTGGCGATAGCGCATATCGCCCCTGCGCAGCAGCGTCTGGGCCAGGTCGAGGGTCAGGTAGATGTTGGTCCCTGAATGAATCATATCCTGAAAGAAAGCTCCCTTATGAAAACAGTATTCCATCAGAAATTCAAGGGTACAGCCGATACATTCATCTCCGGGCGGGGTGATCTGCAGCGGATAATCGGCAACCATAGAGCCGATCGCGCCCGCATCCATCCGTCGGTAAGGCGAGGCCGGAATTCCTCCTCTGGCACGAAACCTGGGGATGGTATCGATACTGGCCTGGATGCATTTTTCCAGATCAAGGGCTTCCCGTTCATATTTCTCCTGCATCTCATGGGAAATAAACAGACCTGCCAGTCTGGCGGTGCTTCGAAGTCCCGCCAGGCTCCAGAAAGCATCCCAATAATAGTAGTCATTGGGGCCGAGATGTTCAGCGCTGAATCCCGCGGGCAGAAGTCCCGAGTGGGGAACCCCTTTTTTCCGCAGACGTTTGCGCTGAATCCAGTTTGCACCTTTTATTATCGCATTTTTCCAGCTTTGGTCGAAGGTATGATTGGTTATCTGCTGATAACGACCCATGGCCCAGAGAACCTGGCCGTTGGAGTCCCACTCTCCCTCCTGGGACTGAAAATACCCGGACAGTTTCTGGCGGGCCGGGAAGGTATCCAGCAGGGCAAAGACCCGATCTGTGAGGCCCACTGCCATCAGAGAGTTCAACATCAGACAGGCATCCCTAAACCAGAAACGCCGGTAGGTGTAAGGACCCGGGACGACGTCTTCTGCTGAGAGCAGCACCAGCGTGCGAATAGCGGCATCATAGAGGAACTGTATCTTTTTATCGTTCACCTGCAGGTCGGCCACCTTGGCGATCACCCTTTCCCAGGAATCATCCACAGGTTGTGGATGATGCTTTTTCGCAGGGAAGAAATTGTGCGGCGTAAGATCCTCTTCAAGCGGAATGGTTGTTTGCACTGATTGCTCTTTATTCGCCGATATCTCAAACAGAGCGGCGCCGGTGGCCATGCCGACGGAACAGGATATCTCCGTTCTATTGTGTTGGTCGTTGTCCAGTTTATGAATGACATCACCTTCCGTATAGTTGGAGAATGAAATCTTTTCCGGAGTGCGGCTGAAACGGATAGCAGTGCTTTCATTAACCAGCCAGCCCGGATGCTTCTCCGTTGCCTCTATCGTCTCGATAAACTGTATACCTTCAGGATTGTAGGGCCGTAAGGCGAGCACCAGCCAGCCTCCTTCGGCGCAGGTGGCAGCCGCATCAATCACCAGAACAGGGAGATCGTTCTCAATTTCGAGATAAGCATGCACCTCAAGCGCCATTTCGGCGAAGCTGCATGAGGTTTTTACTGCGAGGTTGGGGGAGAGAATCCATTCCTGTTCTATATCCTCCATTTTTGAAGGCAGCAGCATCTCTCCACTATGGGAAAGAACCCAGAAATCAAGAGACCAGCCGTCATATAGCGGTGTTGTCAATCCTCTGGGATCTATAATCGGATAGAGGGGAATTTCCGGGTGGCCGACCGCCGTCCAGTTGCGGTGAGTCAGGTTGACGTGACTGAAAGAAAATGCCCTGGGGATAAAAGAGTTGTCATTGGGATTGAATTGTCTCTCCACCCAGTAGGGCCATATCCAATCCAGGTTATGCTGTATTGCCTTGGTGTTGATCAGCCCCCGGGTGTGAAAAATAATGCCGGCCCTTACCAGCTCAATCGGCTCCTGAACCTCAGAAGGCTGAGAGAATTGACGGATACGGGCGAGAAAGGTAAGCGGGTCAAGTATCCCGTAGGCCTTGGCTGCACGCTTGATCAAGAATTTCCATGGAATCCAGCGATTAATCATAACAAATATTCTATAACATCAGTCGGTAAAAATAAACCGGTACAGGATTGAAGAAAGAAAGACGGGGTGGCGGCGGTGATCGCCGGGTGAGACGATGATGCGGATTTTCGGCATATCGACATTGTTATCTGTCGACTTTTTTTAAGGGATCCTTTACCAGGGTTGTCACCGAATCTGCCATTATTTCAGCTTTTTCAAAGAAATCAGCATCAATTTCTCCGGAAACCTGAACATAGTCCCCGGGTTTCAGTTTTTGGTATCCCTCGTTATCCAGTGGATTATAGGATAGTTCCAGAGTGTCGACCTTAACTTCTTTGGCGCCGGTATTTAAAAGAAACTCCCGCCCTTTAATCTGTTTTATTGTGCCTCTGAGTATAAAAACCTTGTCGGAATCTTCGGCCTGCACGTCAATATCTTCCTCATCCATTTCATTGGCGTAAAAATAGGTGTTGAGATCCTTTACGTAGACACTATCCGCTTCAATGGATGTGATCTCCCAGCGATCATCATCGATTTTTCCATGAACTCTGACTCTACTGCCGTCAATGATGGGGTAATCGGCGTGGTACCATTGCCAGCCATCCATTTCGACTCTTACGCTTCCTTTTCCATAATTGAGTTCGAAGCCGGAAGGACCCGCGGAGGTAACCGTTCCATTTAAGGTAAGCCAGGTATTGTTTACTGCGGTATAGGGATTTTGGGCCATTATCGGCGCTGTAAAGATTATGGCAGTCATTGTCATAAATAGAACACTAATAATACGCATATACAACCTCTTGTTTCTCTGTGTCCGGCTGATCGTATCGGCCATCACTCAAAGGTATTTTGAGCATTCTTGATGGATTTCTGCATATCTTCACGCAATTTTTCATATCCTTCTTTGAGTGCCTCCCAACTTCCTTCGTCTGCGTTATCTATTCCCTGGAGTTTTTTTTCCGTTTCTTGTTTTTGCTTTTCCAGAAAAGCAATTCTTTCATGATAGTCGGCACGTTTAGGTTCTGCCGTGCTATCGGCCCTGGCCCTGAGTGAATCAATATCCAGTTGCCAGTCATTGAGCTGATCTTTCATTTTTTCGACATATGTCCTTTTGGGGATCATGTTTTTCCTCCTGATCTTTTCACCCGAAGATATATTTGATCTTGTAATTGTAAGACTATCAGCGATACTGCAGTCCATTTTCTTGCAGTAAATTCACCCTCCTTGACCTTCTGTAGAGCACACTTCGTGCCAGATTGGAAAAGCGGAGAGACTGCGCAGTGGAATCGCCAGCTTTTCCGGGGGCCATCTCGGCAGCTTCGATGACATATTATGAGATCTTAGATGCCTCTAAATATCGGATACGTCTTACGTTACAGGACATCGTCCAATATTATCGGACAACTTCTCCCGTCCTGTTGTCGGAGGGCCTGGCGGACACCTCTTTTCTCGCTCCAGCTTCGTCTGGTCATCCGGACCTAGAGCAAGCGATAGGGGTGTGCGCGTTTAACCCATGGACTTTTCGGATAGTCGCTCAGTAGATGTTCATAGGCCTTTTTGAGCTGGCTGGGGTCATCGTTTTGCTTGTAGAGACTAACCCCCCTGAAATATAGTGCTTCAGGAACCGCTTCGCTTTCCGGATAGACCTTCAATAGACGATCGAGATGGACCAGGGCAGTATCAAATTCTTCCTGGTTGATGCGGACCTTGGCAATGCCGAGATGCAACGTGGCGATGAATTCATCGGCCTCAAAAAAACCGATCCTCCGTTGGACTTCCTGTTTTCCATGGGCCTCCATGCCCTTGATGCCCAGCACCGCCGTGGTCGGTGTCCAGAAGGTGTGGTATTTTTCATGCATCGATGTGGTACTGATATTTATCCTATAAGGAATCAGATACTCCTGTACGAAATCAACTACTTCATTTGTCGGATACGTAACTGTATCCATCTGTTGACAGCCGATTCATTCAGGATTGAAAAAATCAAGCAGGATTGGTTTATGTGTGAGCTGGGCGGAATCAAGAACATATCCCTCGCGGCTCAGCCATTCGATAGAAGACATAGTTTCCTCCTCAGATTTTAATTTCAATCAGTGCTTCGGGAGTCAGTTCCTCCCTGAGATCATTAGTGCAAAATGTTTGCCTGAAGACCCGTTCTAATTTCTTCAACTGCAATCCTTCTGTGAAAACAAGCAAAAAAACAAGAAGTTTGATTCCTCGTGCTGACTTCTTGTTTTCTCAAAGTTCTTGTCCGGCTCAACTGGGTTAGAAAGGAGAAAACCCGGCATGGTATTTGTAAAAGAATGTGCAGGAAGTTGTGAAAAATTCTCCATAACCCCACACTGGAGGTATCATGAAAAATAAATACATACAGTGGTTTGAGGATACAAATAGGGAAGATATCGCCATTGTCGGCGGAAAAAATGCTTCACTTGGTGAGATGATCAAGTCCCTGGCTGAGAAAGATGTGCGCGTTCCCGATGGCTTTGCCACTACCGTCGAGGCCTACACCCGCTATCTCAAAGCCAATAATATCGATGATTCGCTTAAAGAACTTTTAGCGAAGTTGCGTAACGAGGAGCAGTCGATAGAGCAGACAGGCAAAGCCGTGCGCAAGCTCTTTCTCGACGGTGAATTTCCCGATGATATCGCTTCGGCCATTAAGGAAGCCTATGGGGAACTCAGTCAGCGCTATGATTCGCCGGCCAGAGACAGCCATGGCGATGTCGATGTAGCGGTGCGCAGCAGCGCCACTGCCGAAGATCTTCCCGAAGCCAGCTTTGCCGGGCAGCAGGAAACCTTTCTCAATATATCGGGCGGCAAGGATCTTCTCGATGCCTGCCGCAAATGTTTTGCCTCGCTCTTTACCGACCGGGCGATCTCCTACCGGGAAGAGAGACAGTTCGGTCACGATAAGGTTGCCCTGTCGGTGGGCGTCCAGAAAATGGTGCGCTCCGATAAGGCGGGATCGGGAGTAATGTTTTCGATCGATACGGAATCGGGCTTTCCGGATGTTGTCCTGATCGATGCGGTGTGGGGATTGGGCGAGAATGTTGTACAGGGAACAGTCAATCCCGATGGTTACAGGGTTTTCAAGCCTTTGCTGCAGAACCGGGATACTTCCCCGATCATCGAGAAACGGCTCGGCGAGAAGGAGAAGACCATGGTGTATGCCAAAGGAGGCTCTGCAACGGTGAAAAACAAGAATACCCCGCGAAGAAAAAGAGAGCAGTTTGTTCTCACCGATGAAGAGATTGTGCAGTTGGCTCGATGGGCCTGTGTTATCGAAGACCATTACGGCACGCCCATGGATATGGAATGGGCCAAGGACGGTGACAGCGGAGAACTGTATATCGTTCAGGCCCGTCCGGAAACGGTACAGTCGCAGAAGCAGAGCGGTTCATTTACGCGCTATCATCTCCGGGACAGAGGTGAAGTTCTGGCGCAGGGACTGGCTATTGGCGATGCCATAGCTTCGGGAAAAGCAAAAGTACTGCACGATATTGATGAAAGCGACCAATTTGAGGATGGCGGGATTCTGGTCACTGAAATGACCGATCCGGACTGGGGGCCTATAATGAAACGGGCGGCGGCCATCGTAACCGAGCATGGCGGGCGGACCAGCCACGCTGCCATCGTCAGCCGGGAGTTGGGCATACCGGCCGTGGTTGGTGCGGAAAAGGCCATGGCGGCACTCGATGGAGAAAAGATAGTTACCGTTTCCTGTGCGGAAGGGGATACGGGAAAAGTATATGCGGGAGAGTTGGAATACGAGGAGGAAGAAATTGATCTGGGTGCCCTTCCCAAAACATCAACACAGATAATGATAAATATCGCCAGCCCTGAAGCGGCTATGCGCTGGTGGCGGCTCCCTGTTCACGGAATCGGTCTGGCCAGGATGGAATTTATTATCAATAACATCATCAAGATTCATCCGATGGCCCTTATCCATCCGGAGAAAGTTGAAGATAATAAGGTACGTAAAACCATGGATACGCTGACTAAAGGGTATCCCGACAAGGAAGAGTATTTTGTCGATCTTCTTTCCCGGGGCATCGCCCGGATAGCCGCCTCGCAATATCCCGATCCGGTAATTGTACGAATGAGTGATTTCAAAACCAATGAATATGCCAATCTCATAGGAGGCTCTTTTTTTGAACCGCATGAGGAGAACCCGATGCTGGGCTTTCGTGGTGCATCCCGCTATTACAGCGACCGCTATCGGGCCGGATTCGGTTTGGAATGTGCGGCCATCGATCGTGCCCGCAGGAGACTCGGCTTTGAGAATATTATCGTGATGATTCCATTCTGCCGGACTCCGGAAGAGGCGGACAAGGTGCTTGAGGTTATGGAAGCAAACGGGCTTGAACGAGGGAGAGACGGACTAGAGATCTATGTCATGTGTGAGATCCCCTCCAATATAGTGCTGGCGGAACAATTCGGCCTGAGGTTTGACGGGTTTTCAATAGGTTCCAATGACCTGACTCAACTTATGCTTGGTGTGGATCGTGATCTTGCCGAACTCTCGGAACTTTTTGATGAACGCAATGAAGCAGTAAAGATAGTGATAGGGAATCTCATTGAAGTGGCACACAAGAATGGCAAGAAGGTCGGCATTTGCGGTCAGGCACCGAGTGATTACCCAGATTTTGCCGAATTCCTGGTCAATGCCGGCATTGATTCGATCTCCCTGAATCCTGATTCGGTAATCCGGGTTATGCGGTATCTGGCCGAAGCGGAAGGAAAAGAGGCGGCACCCGGGCAGAGCTAGAGAGGCAGGTACTCGTTGCAAGGAGAATTGTTTGAAGGAAAATGATGAGCAACATCAGGGAAGTGTAGAATATCATGCGAAAAGTGTCGAAGATATCCTCAGTGAGCTGAATGTCGGCCGTGACGGACTTTCCAGTGATGAGGTCGTTGCAAGGCAGGAAAAATACGGCCTCAATCAGCTAGAGGAGGAAAAGCAGCGCAGTGGTTGGGCCATTCTGCTCGACCAGTTCAAAAGCATCGTTATCATTATTTTGGCAATCGCAGCTGTCCTGGCCTTTGTCACCGCCCGCCTACCGGAAGGAATTGCCCTGGTTACCGTTATAGCCGTCAATACCGCCATAGGTTTCTTCACGGAATGGAAAGCCATACGATCAATGGAATCTCTTCGTGAACTCGGCAGGAAGGTGGCGCGGGTCCGGCGGGATGGCAGGGAAAGCGAGGTGGCCGCCGTGGAACTTGTCCCCGGGGATATTGTTCTACTCCATGAAGAGGAACTTGTTCCCGCGGATGTGCGAATACTTTCATCTGAATATATCAGGGTCAATGAAGCGGCGCTTACTGGAGAGTCCATGCCGGTCGATAAATCCATCGACAGTGTCGAGCAGGATGCTCCCCTGCATGCCCGGACCAGCATGCTCTATAAAGGGACGAGTGTCGTTGAAGGGACTGCTGAAGGAGTGGTTGCCGCTACGGGATCGGCAACGGAGCTCGGCCGTATTTCCAAACTCGTATCGGCAGCTGAGGAGACAGCAGCCCCTCTCCAGGAGCGTCTCGATAACCTGGGTCGAAAACTTGCCTGGATAACCATTGCTGTCGCAGTGCTTGTCGGTGCGGCGGGACTGGCGGCAGGTCGTGAGACCATCATTATGATTGAGACCGCCATCGCGCTCGGGGTCGCCGCCATTCCTGAAGGGTTGCCGATTGTGGCCACTATTGCCCTGGCCCGTGGCATGTGGCTGATGGCGCAACGCAACGCCTTGATAAATCGCCTTACCGCCGTGGAAACACTGGGCGCCACCAGTGTGATTTTTACCGATAAAACCGGCACGCTCACCGAAAACAGGATGACTGTAGTCAATGTGATTACTGCCGATGCTTCGTATACCTATGGCCAACAGGAAGACGAGGGTATCTCTGGGGAAGGTAATCTGGAAGCGGCGGCGGAAAAAAGTCTGGTCGAGCGCCTGCTTCGCATAGGGTTACTTTGTTCAAACGCCAAGCCGACCAAAGAAGGCGGGGAAGGATTCAGCGGCGATCCCACCGAAGTCGCCCTGCTGGAAGCAGCCGTCAAAGCGGGTTTGACCAGGAGCTGCTTGCTCGAAGAGATGCCTGAGGAGCGGGAAGTTCCCTTTGATTCGGAAGTTATGATGATGGCGACTTTTCACCGCCTTGAAAAGGACAAAGAAGGCGGCGCCTGTTATGTGGCGGTAAAGGGTGCGCCGGGCAAAATCCTCGAGGTATGCAACAGGGTGTGGCGGGAGGAGGGGGAGGTTGAACTGAGTAAGGAGCAAAAGCAGCAATGGCATGAGCGTGTCGACGAGCTCGCCGGCAAGGGGTTGCGTCTTCTCGCCTTCGCCGACAAGGAGGCCGGGGATAGCGCCGAGGAGCCATACCGGAATCTTCGGCTGGTCGGCATCGCCGGTATGGAAGATCCGCCGCGATCCGATGTCAGAGAGGCGATTCGAGATTGTCAGAATGCCGGAATAAAGGTAGTGATGGTGACCGGAGACAGGCCTGACACCGGTGCTTCCATCGGTAAAAAAGTAGGTCTAACCGATGAAGAAGAACCCTTCCACGGCAGTGATCTGAGCAACCCTGACGAGCTTTCCAGTAAGGAGCACCAAAAGATTCTAGATTCCGGCATCTTTGCCCGGGTGACGCCGGAACAGAAATTTAATCTGGTAAAACACTACCAGTCCGCCGGTCACATCTGCGCCATGACCGGAGACGGCGTCAACGACACCCCGGCCTTGAAGCAGGCGGATATTGGTGTTGCCATGGGGCAGCGGGGAACCGATGCCGCCAAACAGGTAGCCGACATGGTGCTGCGTGACGATAATTTTTCCACCATTGTCACGGCAATCCGCGAAGGCAGGATCATCTTTGCCAACATTCGCAAATCCGTCATCTTTATGCTTTGTACCAATATCGCCGAGGTCTTGACTGTTGCCCTGGCTTCTCTGGTACAGGCTCCCCTGCCGCTGAAACCCCTGCAGATTCTCTATCTCAATGTCTTGACCGATGTTTTCCCCGCTTTGGCTCTAGGGGTTGGGGCAGGTGCCGTCGAGGTTATGAAACGTCCGCCCCGAGCTGCCGATGAGGCCGTTTTGACGTGGCACCATTGGCGCATGATCGGTGGCTGGAGCCTGTTCATAGGGGCGATAGTTCTCGGAGCGTTGACCATTGCCCTGATGCAATTTGGTTTTGAGGAAAAACACGCTGTCACCATCTCGTTTCTGACTCTGGCCTTCACCAAGCTCTGGTTTGTCATCAATCTGCGTGATCGGGGTACTTCCCCGTGGAAAAACGACGTATTAAAAAATAGATGGGTATGGGCTGCATGGGGAATCTGTCTTAGCCTTCTACTTATTGCGGTCTATTGGCAGCCACTCGCTTCCGTTCTCCAGGTCGTAAATCCAGGCTGGAAAGGATGGACTCTCATTCTGGCAATGAGTGTGCTCCCTGTTATTGTCGGAGCATTTCTTCCGGGGATTCGATTTTACTCCGCCGGGAAAGAGGAATAGCCGGGGTAAATATATTGTCAGGTGAATGGGTTGAGAAGAGATTGAAAAAATGATATGCTGAATGGTAGCATGGTATTTTAAGGAAAATTATGAAGATACGGTCAGCCGAAAAACCGTCGATATCAGTAATTCCAACAGAATTCTCTTCCCCGGGATCGGGCTGATCAGGCGGGTCTGGCTGAATATTATCGTAAAACACATATCCCACAGCCTTGGCCGAAAAGAGGATCCCCGCGCCTGTTCCTTATGGAATCCCAGGAAAAAGCCGGATCGCTTGCTTGTATAGCGAGGCTCGACTCTCAAGTCAGCGTTGGCTACATATTGAGATCTGAAAAATAGCACCTCTTCTGTTGGATATTTTCGCTCTTCGCCATTCGCGTTAAAAGCAAAAAGAGGCTATAGTTTTTTATATAGGAAATCTTTCAATTCAAGGTGTTGCAGTATTATGTAAATAGGAAGGTCGTTGCATATCGTGGAATAAAGAATGGAGGATTGTCATGATCGGATTTATTCAGAATTCTACTGAACAGTATCTTTCTAATCTTCTGGCGGAAGCCGATATCAGAACGGATGGGAGCCGGCCATGGGACATTCAGATCAAAAACAGAACTTTCTTTGATCGTGTTTCCAAAGAGGGATCTCTGGGATTGGGAGAAGCTTACATGGATGGCTGGTGGGAATGCCGAGCTCTTGATCAGTTTTTCTTCAAGCTTCTCTACCATAAAATCAATGAAAAGGTGCGGACTTCACCCATTGTCATTGCCAATGCCGTCAAGGCTACCCTCTTTAACCGACAGAACAGGCGCAAGGCTTATGAAGTAGGGGAAAAGCATTATGATGCCGGCAACGATCTGTTTGCTCAAATGCTCGATTCCCGGATGAATTACAGCTGCGGCTACTGGAAAAAGGCAGCGGATCTTGAGGCAGCTCAGCAGAATAAACTGGAGATGATATGCACCAAGCTTCAGCTTGAACCTGGAATGAGGCTGCTCGATATCGGCTGCGGCTGGGGCGGTCTTGTCGGTTATGCCGCTGAAAAATATGGTGTTTCTGCTGTTGGTCTGACCATCTCCAAGGAACAGTTCGAGTTTGCCCGGCAACGATATGCCGACCTGCCTGTGGAATTCAAAATTGAAGATTACCGGAATATCAAAGGAACATTCGACGCCATAGTCTCTGTCGGCATGTTTGAACATGTGGGATATAAAAATTACAACTCTTTCATGAGAGCCGTCCGCCGCTGTCTCAAGGAGGACGGTCTCTTTCTCCTGCACACCATTGCCTCGAATGAATCGAAACGCAACTGCGACAGCTGGTTTGACAAATATATCTTCCCCAATGGCATGCTGCCCTCTATTTCTCAGCTCGGAGCAGCTTTGGAGCAGAAATTCGTCATGGAAGACTGGCATAATATCGGTGCCGATTATGACAGGACTCTGCTGGCCTGGTATGGAAATTTCAGGAAAAACTGGAAAAACCTGCGCGACAGGTATAGTCAACGTTTCTATCGGATGTGGTGCTATTATCTTCTCGCCACCGCGGGTGGCTTTCGTGCCAGAAACATGCAGGTCTGGCAGGTGGTATTATCTCCGAATGGAATCATAGGCGGTTATCATAACAACCGTTGCAGTAAATGCGGGGGGGTCCGCCTGGAGTACCATCCTGCTCCTGTTGCCTGTATGGAAAAAAATTAATGGAAAATGATTTGTCAACAATTCAAGGAAATCAGGTTCTACTGTAAATTTGATGTCGATGTGGGACGTAATAAATTTTATCGGCGATTATTTTCAGTGATAGAAAATCAGGACTGTGCCAGCGGAATCTTATAACTCGTCGGTCTTCTACTCATTTCTCAGAAAGTATGACGAAAAATTAGTCCTTTGCAATTTCAGTGATGCTTCAGTTCAGCTCAAATAAAATATTCTGCTTACCCCTGAAACTTGGCATTTTCTGGCCTTGAGGCTAGGGATTAGGGGTAATCAGGTAAAATATTTTAACAGAGAGAGATACAATATGGGAGATCCACAACCAGTAAAGAAAAATATTTTCGACAAATCTCCATTGTGGCTCCGCCTGGTTTTGTTTTTTGTACTTTGGATCGTCATTTCTATAGGCTATGTAAGCTTCCGAGAGGCAGGCACGACTGAGAATATTGCCTATTCTGAATTCAAGGAGAAAGTTAAGGCGGGTGAAATAGCCGAGGTTACAGTGAAAGGACAGGAGGTGACCGGTACATATGTTGCGAGCCAGGAGGCGGCATCCTCTGGAGACGAAGACGAGGAGGAGCGGAAGCCAGAGGTACGGGAGGACCGGCAATCTCTTCATTTTTCAACCAATCTGCCCTCTTTTGAGGATCCAAAGCTTGTCGA
This sequence comes from Desulfobulbaceae bacterium, assembly GCA_016278675.1. Classification (GTDB taxonomy): domain Bacteria; phylum Desulfobacterota; class Desulfobulbia; order Desulfobulbales; family Desulfocapsaceae; genus Desulfopila_A. The sequence continues at coordinate 19,379 of JADQBJ010000008.1, forward strand.
GCTCCTTGAATCGAACGACGTGGTAATACATGCCGAGCCGGATCAGGAAAACTGGCTTGGTGCAATTTTCATCAGCTTGCTGCCCTGGTTGCTCATCATCGGTTTTTTCGTCTATATAAATAAAAGAATGAAAGATCAGATGGGGGGAATGGGAGGAGGTGGGCCATTTGGTTTTGCAAAATCCAAAGCCAAAAAGGCGACCAAAGAGGAAGTCGATGTCACTTTCGAAGATGTTGCCGGCCTCGAAAACGCCAAGAAGGAACTGCAGGAAATGGTCGACTATCTCAAGGATCCCTCTACCTACCTCGACCTTGGCGCGGAACTGCCCAAGGGTGTACTGCTGGTGGGGCCTCCGGGTACCGGCAAGACCCTGATGGCCAAGGCTATGGCGGGAGAGGCAAATGTGCCGTTTTATTCCATAAGCGGTTCGGAGTTTATAGAAATGTTCGTCGGGGTAGGCGCTTCACGGGTCAGGGATATGTTCGAGACGGCCAAGAAAAGTGCGCCCTCGCTGATATTTATAGACGAGCTTGATTCCATCGGCAGGTCACGGGGAACCGGGGTCGGAGGCGGTCATGACGAGCGCGAACAGACTTTAAATCAGATCCTTTCCGAGATTGACGGCTTCGGCAAGCGTGAATCGGTCATCGTCCTGGCCGCAACCAATCGTCCAGATGTGCTGGACCCGGCTTTGGTGCGACCCGGACGTTTTGATCGGCAGATAACACTGGAGATGCCCCAGAAAGCTGCGCGGAAGGCGATTCTTCAGGTTCATATAAGTAAAGTGAAGATGGTCGAGGATGTCGATTATGATCTGCTGGCCGGGGCGACGGTTGGTTTTTCCGGAGCGGATATAAAAAATCTGGTTAATGAGGCAGCGCTGTTAGCTGCGCGCAAGGGAAAAAAACAGGTGGAGATGGAAGACTTTCATGAAAGCCGTGACAAAATCATCATGGGAATTAAGCGTGAGGACAGGCTTTCAGATGAAGAGAAGAATATGGTAGCCTATCATGAAGCCGGTCATGCTCTTGCTGCTCTGCTGCTTCCTGGAGCAGACCCACTCAGTAAGGTGACCATCATTCCCCGGGGCAGATCACTGGGCGCCACGGAACAGGTACCCGAGGAAGACCGCTACAACCTGAGCAAGAAATATCTGCTTAACAGAATCTCAGTAATGGTTGCCGGACGGGCAGCCGAGGAGGAGGTTTTTAATGATATCACTTCAGGGGCCGGCGATGACTTGAAAAACGCCTCTCAGATGGCACGACGGATGGTATGTCAATTGGGTATGAGCGAGAAGGTCGGTCTTGTGGTTTTTAAAAAGGGCGAACAGCATCCATTTTTAGGGCGGGAATTGACGGAGGATAAAGATTACAGTGAAGCAACCGCTGAGATAATCGATGCCGAAGTTAAAGAAATTTTACACAAATGCTATGAGCAGGTGCAGGGTGTTTTGCGGAAGAATCGCCAAAGGCTGGACATGCTTGCTGAAGAACTAGTACAAAAAGAGACACTTACGTCGAAAGAGATAGAAGATCTTCTCGATTTACACATTGGGAAACCTCACTAATATTTCGGTATGCCGCAGAATGTATCATCGCTGAGTGCGGCGGATCTCCTGATATTCTTTGTATAGTCTATCGGTATCTTCTTTGCGGCACAGTTGTGTCGCCTCGGTGGTCAAGGCTGCCGTTCCGGCCGCCATGCCGTAGAGCAGGGCATCAGTCAATTTCTCTCCTCTCTGCAGTGCCAGGACCATGGCGCCGACGAAGCTGTCGCCGGCACCAATAGAACTGACCTCCCTGACCTTCAGCACAGGGATGCGGACCTGCTCTTCTGCAGAAGTAAGCAATGCGCCATCCTTACCCAGGGTAAGTACCAGAACTTCACACTTGCCACGGTCAACCATGTCGCGGCACATTTTCTCCTGATCCTTCTCCTGGACCAGAGAGCATCCGCAGATATATTCGAGTTCCTGCCGGTTCGGTTTAATAAGATAAATTTCCTGCAGCAGAGCGTGCTTGAGAGCATCTCCCGATGTATCCAGTATGACCTTGGTTGGGCTACCATTGAACAGCTTTACGACTCTTCCGTAAAAATCATCCGGTGCTCCCGGAGGCAGGCTTCCCGAGGCAACTACAAAATCCGCCCCCTTGCCCAGTTTGCCTGTCTTGTGCAAACATTGACGCCACTCCTCTTCAAGGATTTGCGGACCGGGCAGAGCGAACCGATATTGCCGCCCGCTTTCCTTCTCCCGGATGGCGAAATTTTGCCTGTTGGTGCCTTCCATCGAAACAGCTTCGCTCCTGACGCCTTCATCGTTCAGCATGGAGTCTATGCTTCTGCCGGTGCTGCCTCCCACCGGAAATACGGCAGTAGATGTGCCGCCGAGCAGGGTGATTGCCCTGCTGACGTTGATTCCGCCACCCCCGGGATCAATCATGACATTGCGGCAACGCATCTTTGTGGTAGGCTCAAGGGCATCAACGTCGGCACTAATATCGAGACTGGGATTGATGGTAAGGGTCACGATTCGATGATCATCACTCATGTTTTCCTCCCCATCAAAGGATTTCTAAAAAGTGAGTCAACTCCTGCTCCCTGCATTTTCTCACACCATTAGTGAAGTGGAGCATGATGTCCAATGCCGGCGGACTCATCCTGCCTTTCAGGAAAATCCTGGATTCAGGCGGATATGCTCATATTAAATGTTTATTTTCAGTCTATTAGTAATCTTGATTTTTTGTTTCAGAAAAGCTGCACCTCGCTTGCTTTTTTGGGCAGCGTGATTTTCAGGATACCGTCCTGATAGATTGCCCCGACTTTATGTTCAGATACCTCTGCCGGCAGTCTCAAAATTCTTTCGAACATACCATAGCGTCTTTCAAGTCGTCTGAATCTTCCTTCCTCCTGAATTTCCTGCCGTTTTTCTCCCTTTATCCGTATCAGGTCGCCATCTATTGTAAAATCAAAATCTTTAGGCGTTATTCCCGGAACCTCTATTTCAAGCACTACGGCAGCATTTGTTTCGTAAATATCAATATTCGGAATCCAATAACCTGGGAGCTCTATCGCCGGGGATCTGGATTGCAACTCGTCCAGAAATTGATGGAAGAGGGTATGTATTTCATACATTCGCTGGGGCAGACTCGCCGGCCGTCTCATGACTTCTCGTTTAGTTGTCATTATTATCCTCTATGTCACATCTGTTGTGATTAAAAGTTTCATTGCTGCTCAATAATAACGGCAGGTCGATCGATAGGTTCTTAGTTTACGATTTATCCCTGGACATGCCCGGAGGAACCCGTACCCCGCTATCTGTATAGCTTTGATTTACAGAACCCTTGTCGATCAAACCTGGTACATTGACCGAGTTTCCTTTCTGGTCGACCAGGTTCTGCAGAGCATTCTTGAGTGTGGCCATATCGGAAATATTCAACTCTTTCATTATCTCCTGAGCATCTTTGCCTTCCTGGGCAAGCTCCCATAAACGTTTCATATCTACAGTGCTTTGGCGTACCATTCGTCTACCTCTTTTGATTTTTTCAACCTTTTTGACTCCCGTGTTCTATCAAAAGCAAGCAAAATGTATGCCACTGGGCTATGTGGTACAGGGTTCAAATTCCGCTTGATTATGGGCGTCGAAAACAACGGGTTCCCGCATCGCTGGTTCCTGGCAGGCCTCTGACATATCTGTATCGTCAAAGATGTAGATCAGGCTTTGGACGGGCTCATCAAGAATTATTTTCTGTTGTTCAATCGATCTGTGCTAAATCTTATGGCATAGGACTTGGTCCTCCGCAGTCGGACGGGAAACCCGATATATGGGATAATGAGCGCTATTACCAGGGGAAAAGGCTACCTTCTTTCCCTTTGAATTAAGTGCCGGTAATCCGGAAAATCGTATTTCACCCGTTTCCTGTACCATTTTCAGCTGCCTTCCGTATGCACTTTTCCTCTAAGCATTATTTTAGAATACAAACAGGCAAAGGAATTGCATTCACCAATTAATATGAAATGGAAGGATTTCGTAGCCGGAACTGCGGTATTCAATGATATGAGGCAATTGATAGTCTATATGGAAAAATGGTGGTCATTTCTGATTCGTGGAATCCCGGCAACGCTTTTTGGCGTGATGGCCATTCTGCTATCGGGTATAACCATCGGGGTCATGGTGATTTTGCTGAGTATTCCTCGTTGTCGACGCCTTATTTCTTTTTCCGTTTCTTAGCAGGGCAAAAGAAAAGGTGGGGGCCATGGAGTAGTGGCTCTCGAGGGACTTGGTAAGAACCTTAGTAGTCATACTTATTAATGGATAGAAAAAATGAAAAACCTGACTGCAGAGCAGATATTAGAAAAAACCTTTAAACATCTCGAAGAAATGGTGGGTCAAAAAGGTGAAGAAAGGCGAAATCAGGAAGGGAATGGTGGCAATGTTTTTGACGGGGAACGCAATTCGAAGCAGCATGATTCCTGGAAATGCATAGCAGGTGAGGAAAATAATGAACAAAATGAATAGCTTATTTCCAGTGAAGGTTGCATGTTTTTTTAGTTTGGTAGCGTTGAAATATACCCACCATCTGAATTTTTAACGTACAAACGGAGGAGGTAATGCTACCTATTACATCGATACTTTGGCCGACTGACGGAAGCAATCCTGCCTTGAATGCCCTGGATGCGGCAATAGAGCTTGCTCAGAAATTTCAGGTAAAATTATATGCACTCCAGGTAGTTCATCAGGTGCCTACCGTTACCGGTTCTGGTTTTGCGCCTGTAGCCATGAAAGGTTTTGATGTTCCTCTTTATGAGCAGGAACTACTGAAGACTGCTGAAAAGGAACTTCACCAGATGGTAGAGGGAAAGGTGGCCGAGGGTGTAGAAGTTGAGAGCCATGTGAAAATCGGTATACCTGCCGATGTGATAGCTGATTTTGCAAAAGAAAACGACGTCGGAATGATTGTAATGGCCACGCATGGCCGCACCGGACTCAGTCATTTTATGTTGGGATCGGTTGCCGAGAAGACTGTTCGCCAATCTACCGTTCCTGTACTTATTATACCCGAAAAATCCACTGAGAAATAGCCGGTCTGAAAGCCCAAAGCCTTTACAGGAATAGAGGCGATCTAAAGGAACTGTTGAAATGGGAATGCCGAATAATAGCAGATATATTGGGCAAGCTGAAAGCAGGCGCAGCTTGGAGGTGCTGCATCGACCAGTTGCGCCCCTCTATTCCCATGACTCAGGCTGGTGGAAAATCAAACGGTGGCTGCTGTGAAGAGGGTATTGATCACCGGTAGCAATCGCGGCATAGGGTTGGAATTTACCCGCCAATATCTAGAGAGTGGCTGGCATGTGTATGCTACCTGCCGCAGGCCGGCCGAAGCGCAATCACTGCACATGCTCCTCGAACTCCACAGCCGCCTCACAATTCATAGGCTTGACATCACCCAGCAGGAGGATATCAATAGCTTATGTCAGGAGCTCAGGGAAGTTCCTATCAATATTTTGATAAATAACGCCGGAGTCTACTTCAGAAAACGAAGCGTAGGAATTGACTGCATCCATTACGACAATTGGCGGAGAACCTTTGAAGTAAATACCCTGGGTCCTGTTCGTATCACCGAAGCGCTTCTTGGAAATATTGCAGAGAGCACAACCGTCAGGTTGATTGTTGTTCTCAGTAGTCATATGGGGCGTATTGCCGAAAACAACGAAGTCGACAGTTTCTATTATCGTTCCAGTAAATCGGCATTAAATGTGGCCATGCAGGGGATCTCCGCAGAGATGAAGGAGCAGGGAATAGGAGTATTGCTTCTGCATCCCGGTGCGGTGATGACACGTATAGGGCCGTTGAAAGGTATTTCCACCAGGGAAAGTGTGAGCGGAATGCGGCAGATTATCGAGGGATTTACCATGGAGCAGACGGGAAAATTTTTCAGTTACGATGGCGAGGAGATTCCATGGTAAAATATGCAGGATGAAATATCAGACTGAAAAGTATCGTGTCCGGTCTTTCCGGATCAGTCGGATGGGAAAATAGTGCTGACAGGAGGGAAAACATGTACAACAGAGAAGAATTATGCAAAAAAATTACTGAATTATATCCTGAAATAGGTGAATGCGGCATTGATATAGATGTTGAATTTGATGCTGATAAAAACGTGTGGATTGTCGATTTAGTAAAAGATTCACGGGAGCTCAAGCATCATCTTGAAATACCTGATGCCGATGATTGTATGGAGGGGAATAAGTGCACCTCCCTGGGGCTGGAAATAGCACAGCTCAGAAAAAACATAGAGGGACAGCAGTTTTGACCGCTTATTGGAGGCGGCGGAAATATTTCAATGTGTACGATGGAATTGTCGGACCGATCATCTCGGCCCGACCTCTTTGAGTAGTCTCAGCCCAGACAGTAATTCGAGAGACCTGGAAGCACTTATTTTCCCTTTAACTATCATTATCTATCATTATATTTCATAAGAGTGAAAAAAAATGTAGTCCCTTTTCCGGTTTCACTTTCATACCAGAGTTTCCCTTCATGGTTTTCGACAATTTTCTGGCACAGGGCGAGTCCCATTCCAGTACCTGCAATATCTTCTGAAGGTTCAATACGCTGGAAAAGATCAAAAATCATATTACCGTGGCTGGGGTCAATGCCGATCCCGTTGTCGCGAATACTGAAGACCCACTCTCCACTGCGGGATTCTGCACTTATATGAATCATGGGAATTTCTCTGCTGCGAAATTTTATGGCATTGCTCAGAAGATTCTGCATCAGGCGGAGGAGATGGATAGGGTGGCCGTATATTTCGGGAAGAGGATCAGAGGTGATCTCTGCACCGCTCTTGCGGATGAAGGGGTCGATATTGTCCAGGGCCTGCTGCCGCACTTGTTCCATGTCCACTCTACTTAGGGGATGGTCGGCAGCCCCCAGCCTGGCATAATCGAGCAGGCTGTCAACCATGAGCTGCATGCGGTGAGCGCCTTTGGCAATATACTGGAAATAGGTGGTTGCCGTCTCGTCAAAGTTTTCTCCATATCGCCTCTCGAGGAGATCGGCATATGCCTTGATCATGCGCAGCGGCTCCTGCAGGTCGTGTGAACAAACCGAGGCAAACTGTTCCAGTTCCCTGTTGGAAGCCTCAACTTTTTTCAAAGCCCTGCTCAACTGCTGATTTTTTTCCTCTTCAATGGCTTCCGCCCTTTTTGACTCTGTGACATCCGTAGCCAGCACACAGAATCCGACGATGGTGCGGTCTTCGACGGCATGGGGGATAAGGGTCATATTGCAGATGCGGGGACCTTTGAGACGATGGGGGATTTGGATTTCGAAAGTAACCTGCTCTCCTTCGAGGACCCTGCCAAGATAAGGCTGGATTTCCTGGAGCACATGATTGTCGAATATGTCGGCAGGGGTCATGCCGATGGCTTCTTTAGGTGAGATACCGAACCATTTAGAATGTTCGGCATTGCAGAAGACAAATTTTTCCTCATTGCTCAAATAAGCTATGAGGGCAGGCATCGAATCCGTAATCAAATGGAGTCTGTCTCTGCTTACTTTGAGTTTTCTTTCCAGACTTTTCAACGTGTATATCTCTTATAGTCAGAAGGGATGCTGTCTGTCGGTGCGCTCATAAATGGAACTTCTCGGTGATTTTCCAAAACTTTCATATGGCAGGACAAAAAGTACGTTATGACATCATCAAACAGGATTTTTTTCTACAAAGGCTTGCGATATGGAAAAAGGCAGGGATGTATCAGTAGCTTTCTTCAAGATCGTTTTTACAGTCTGGGCATATCATATTAATTGTTTTTGCTTCGGAGTGGTCTCGTATATACTCTTCGATGCGCTGCCATTGATTGTTTTCGGTGAGAATTTTTTTGCAACTCAGGCAAATCGGCAATATCCCTTCAAGTGATTCTATTTTCTTTAAGGCCAGGGTGAGGTCATGAAGGAGATCCTCTTTTTCCTGCATCGCCTTTTTGCGCTCGATGGAATAGAGCAGCGATTTGCTCAGGGAGGCAGGGGAAAGGTGCTGTTTCTCAAGAAAATCCTGGGCTCCGAAGCGCACCGCCTGAAGAGCCAGTTCCTCATCCTGCAATCCTGAGAGAACAATCACAGCGGTGTCGGGATACGGTGTAATTATTTTCCGGACCGTATCCAGACCTGAGGAATCAGGAAGGCGCAGGTCCAGCAACACTGCATCAAAATTATAATGAGATAGAAGACCGAGCGCAGACTCAAGTGTCTCAGCTTCTGCAAGATCCTGGCGAATGTGTTTGTTTTCGGACAGATACTCTTTTATCAGGAGAATATCCGCCGGATTATCTTCCACAATGAGAATGTTAATCTTGCCCATAAGCCGTGCCGATGTGAATAAGTGTTAGTTTGATATTTCTTGGAGTTGACTGTCTATCTGCAAAATTCATACTCAAACATAAAGTAAAGAAAATTTCCAGGCTGATTTTGTTGAACTGTACTATTTTTCTGTATTGTGCTATAAAATAATCTATTCAAATAAAATGGCACTTTGGCCTAACTCGTCGGAGTCCCATAATTTTGCTTACCGGTTGCCCTCAAAATCCAAATTCCCGGGGACAGGCGTAAGTCACCGATATCAAACACATGCTTGCGGTTTAATCAATCGAGCGCCTGGGTACAGAGCAGATTGCGGAGATCGAAATTGCTTATTCCCGGGTAGACACCAACTATGAGCGACATATAGAGTAAGCTCCTGTAAAACAGAATATCTGATAATTTGTTATGCTTGCTCTTCGCCCTTTCTTTCGTTCGGCGGCAACGTATCGATTTCTTTAAATAACAATCTCTCTGTGCGTATATCTTTCACCTTCGACTCTTCTGCCTTGATATTCTTTAATTAAATATTACATAATACGTTTGGGAGGAAAAGTTGTCTTTCTATTTAAGTAAACCTATCGTTATTATCCTAACCCAGCTGAGCTGGACTCTTTGCAGTACCTCCTTGAGGGGTATAAGAGCTATAAATGGCCTGTTTTCTAGCGAAAAAAAACAAGAAAGCAGTCTGTAAGGTACTCATAACTATGCCGGATACAAACCTGAAAGTTCTTGTAATCGACAATGAAACTACAGTAGCTGAAGCCTTGCGCAAGGTCTCGGATCAGCTTGGTATAGTAGTCCGGAATGCCTCCACTCTCCAGGAAGGTATACAGGCAAAAGGCAATGAAGGATTTGCTGTTGTTCTGATGAGGGATATCCTCCCCGATGGTGCTTCCTGTTATGCCATTGAAGATTATCAGTCGCTGCACCCCTCTCCTGAAATTCTCATCTACACTGCAGTAGGTGATCCTGAACATGCCGAGCATGCCCTCAAAGGCGGGGTGTGGGACTATATCATAGACCCTTCTCCGCACAAAAAGTTGCCGGACCTATTAAAGAGGGTGCTGCGGTATCGCCGCAACAAAGGACAAAATGCGGTCGATAAGCAAAGGGAGATCCAGCAGCAGTTAGAGGATACCGGTATTATCGGGAGAAGCAAAGCAATCCGCAACTGTGTGAATTTGACGGTGCGCGTAGCTCAATCCGACGCAAGTGTTCTCATCACCGGTGAAACCGGCACGGGGAAGGAGCTTTTTGCTTCAGCGATCCACAATATCAGCCCCCGGGCAAGGAAGAATATGACGACTGTGGATTGTGCGGCCCTGCCTTCCACGCTCGTTGAAAGCATCCTGTTCGGTCATGCCAAGGGTTCCTTTACCGGAGCGGATAAAAGCCAGACGGGATTGATAAAACAGGCCGATGGCGGGACCCTTTTTCTAGACGAAATCGGGGAGATGCCTCTTGAAATACAGAAAAAATTACTGCGGGTTATTCAGGAACGTAAGTTTCTCCCCGTCGGCAGCAATACGGAAATCGAGAGCAATTTTCGACTGATTGCGGCAACAAATAGAAACCTTGAATTTATGGTGGAGGAGGGAACATTCCGGGAAGATCTCTTCTTCCGGCTCAAAACCTTTCAGCTTGAACTTCCATCATTACGTCGCAGGACAACAGATATCACCGAACTCGCCTATCATTACCGCACCCTTTTTTGCAAGCGGAATAAGCTGAAAAATAAGAAGCTTTCCCCTGATTATTTAATGATTCTCAATCAGTATGACTGGCCCGGGAATGTCCGGGAGCTTTTTCAGGCAGTAGAGCGCTCCATAACTGATGCCCAGGACAGTACCATCCTTGATCCCACCCATCTTCCCTTAAACATCAGGTTGGCGGTTACAAAAAAGAAACTCAATAGAGGGAAAAAAGCCTTAACAGAAACCGCTGAGACGGAAAACGAGATCGTCGAAATCTCCAATATTCCAACAATAAAGGAAGCCAGGGACCGTGCGATTCAGCTTGAGGAACGAAAGTATCTTCAGCAGTTGCTTGAACTGACCGACGGCGATATCAAACTCTGTTGTCAGACGGCAGGTCTTTCCCGCTCCAGGCTGTATGATCTCCTCAAAAAATATGAGCTGTCCAATAAGGAAACAAGCCTCAATATTCAGGAAGAGACAGAATAGCCGGTTTATCCTCGATGGGGCCGTCGCTATTGAAATCTTTCCACAAAGTGTCCAATAGTCCTGTCGTGTAAGACTTTGGTCCTCTCAGGCAGGACATCCAAAACCGCTGCTTTATAGGACATCCAAAACCGCTGCTTTATATATATAGGCTTGTAAAAAGATTGATCTGCGTCTGAAAGCGGCGATCCGCCGTACCACACATGTACTGCCTGCCATCTCAGACACTTCGCCGCCCATCGAGCGTTCTCGACGTCTGCGCTTATCGCAGGTGCATCTTAGGGACTTCGAGATTTTTAAGAGATCCTTAGTATTGAAGGTGTTGTGAAAATCCCGATCTCCGGCGGCATTATCCCGCCTAAACAGAAAATTAACAGATAAAATGCACTCTCCAGAAGCCGGTTAGATATTTCTTTTTGGAAGTGCTAGAATGTGTCGATATATTCACAAAAGTTAATTCTGTACGTCTTTGAAGGGCAGGACATGTATTTGGTCTGCTGAAGCGATTTATCTACTTCAGCGAATGTTATAACACTGGTTAAGGAACTATGTCTGAAATAACAAGATATTATCCAAAAAAAGTAGTTGTGGAATACCTTCTTTTCGGGAGTATCTGGATTCTAATCACCGATCGGGCCATTGATTCTTTTGTGGTCTTTAGCCTCTCTCCTGATTATGCGCAAACCCTTAAAGGACTGATATTTGTTGTGGTAACCGCGACATTGCTCTATTTCGTTCTGAAAATCGACTGTCAGAAAATCCAGGATGCGGTTGACAGAAAAGAAGAGAGTGAAAAACGATATCGCACCGCATTTCGTAACTCACCCGGACCTTTATGGGAAGAGGACCTTACTCGTGTTAAGGAGTATTTGCTTAAATCAGGCCTGTTTAATGTCGATGATATAGAAGAATATTTGGAAATGCATCCCGAATGTATTCAGGCATGTCTCACCAGAGTGGTTACTCTGGAAATCAATATAGCAGCTCTCAATGTCCTGGGGCTGCAGGACCGGGAACAAATACACGGCTCTTTGTCCCAATTGTTTGTTGATCCCTTTGCCTTTATGAAACAGGAAATCATTGCCATCATCAAAGGTAAGGCTCAATTTGAAATGCAGCTGAGTTTCTTCCAGGGCCGTGAGCGGAAGGGGGTTTTGGTGCTCAGGTGGTTGGTTCTATCCGATCACCAAGATGTCTGTGACAGGGTACTGATTTCAGCATTTGATGTAACTGACCTGGAGCGGGTCAAAAACAAGCTTCAGAAATCAGAAGAAAAATATAGGAGCCTCTTGGAAAATGCCAATGAAGGTGTCGCCGTCATACAAGACGAACGCATAGTTTACGGCAATTCTCAGCTTTTGGCGATAACCGGCTATGGTGAAGACGAAATTCGTCGTACCCCATATCTCGATAATGTGTATGAAGAGGACAAGGCCACAATAAAGTCTCTTTTTTCGCTTTTATCGGTAGGGAAAGAATTCCCCAGGGACAAGGAACTGCGAATTCTGAACCGGGACAGGGAGGTGCGCTGGTTGCGGATAAATGCGGTGATGCTTGACTGGAACGACAAACCTGCTGTGATGCTACTGGTTACGGATATAACTGAACAAAATAAATTACAGCAGATCAACAAGGAAATGGAAGCCCATGTGTTTCAGGCCCAGAGAATGGAGTCCATCGGCACGCTGGCTGGTGGTATCGCTCATGATTTCAATAACCTGCTTTCTGCTATCCTGGGATACAGCCAGCTGACCATGGAAGAGTTGCCGCCTGGATCCCGGGAATATGAAAATTTGAAGATGGTGGTCGCTGCGGGAGAAAGAGCCAATGACCTGGTAAACCAGATACTTACCTTCAGCCGCAAGAAAGACGAGAAAAAACAGCCTATTCAGGTCTCTTTTGTGGCTAAGGAAGCCGTGAAAATGCTGCGTTCCTCCATTCCTCCGCACATCGAGATATATCAGGATATCCAAACTGATAAATTTATTGAAATCGACCCCAGTCAAATGCATCGCATCATAATGAACCTATGTGCAAATTCTTATCAGTCCATGCTGGATAGCGGTGGAGAAATACGAGTAATTCTTGCTGCACATAAGATAACAGAGAAAGAACAGGAATATGTCGATGTTGCTCTGCCCCCGGGAGACTATCTTCGCTTGACCGTCACGGATAATGGTAGCGGGATCAATTCTGCTCATATTGATAAAATCTTTGATCCCTACTTTACCACCAAGGAATTGGATAGAGGAACCGGGCTGGGGCTTTCGGTGGTCTATGGCATCGTCAAGGCTGTCGGTGGAGAAATCAAGGTAAAAAGTACGCCCGGCAAGGGCACCCGCTTTGATCTCCTTTTTCCGGAATACCAGGAGGAGTTCCAGGAACAGGACGACCTGGAAGAGCTTACTTCTCTGGAGGGAAATGAAAGGATCATGGTGGTGGATGATGAAGTTGCTGTTCTCAAGCTGATGCAGCACTATCTAGAGCACTATGGTTATCGGGTATCCGCATACGAGCACCCAAGGGATGCACTTGCCGTGTTGCGGCAATCTCCATGTGTGTTCGATGCAATCGTTACTGATCTGGCGATGCCGGGTTTGACGGGAAAAGAACTTGCCGCTGAAGCAGAGCATCTCTGTCCTGGTATTCCTGTGATTTTATGTTCCGGATTAGCTCAGGAGGGCAGACCTTTGGATGAAGGGCCGAATAACATTCATGAACTTCTGCAGAAGCCGTTTGGGAAAGAAGCCTTTATCAAAGCCGTACGCGGAGCATTGGATAGCTGACAGTCTGAATACCTGCTGTTGTTGAAATCATCTGTTGAAGTTCATTGCCCGACTAAGCTGGGTTGGAAAAAGAGTGGTATTCTTGTTGTGAATGATTATTAATAACAAAAAGCCATGCGAAGGATGAAATATCATTTACTTCTTGGGAAAGACGATGGAAAAAGCAATGAAATGGGACCGAAACCTGAATGTTGACGTGGAAATTATCGACGATCAGCATAAGATCTTATTCGATCTTGCCAATGATCTAAACAACGCCTTGAATATGGGCATGAGCAAACAGGTTATCGATACTTTGTTTGCTGTAATCATGAGCTATGCCTTCAAACATTTTGAGACCGAAGAAAACTTGATTCGGGAGGAGAGCAGTTTTTCCACTCACTGTTATTTCCATTATCAACTTCTCAAGCAGCTTCATGAATACTCAGTTGACTTTAGAAATAATCGAGCGGTTGAGGTGGATCCCGGAGAATTTCTGGAGAACTGGCTGCTTAAACATATCAAAGAGTGTGATATTCCTACACTGAAAAAGAAAAAATCGGAAGGGATCAGCTTTCCCATTGACAGGTTTGAAGATTTTGACAGCACTGAAATCGACAGGCGTCAGCACAAGCGGATTCGCCACGACCGGGTTCTCGACGAAAATATCATTGGACATTGCTATAACGCCAACACCATGAAAACCGGAATCGTTACTATTGTCGATCTGGCTAGCGGAGGTCTGAAAATATATGGAAACCAGAAGATAGCCATCGATGATCTGCTGGTTGTTAGTTGCCGGGTGGGAAGAAATTTCAGCATGAAGGAGAAGGTAAGGGTGAAAAATTCCAATGAAAATTTTCATGGAGTCGAGTTCGTTTCAGCGGCACCGGAGACAGTGAAATTTCTAACGGAGATTTGCGGCGCAGTCCACAAGTTTTGAAGGTAGAAAAGGATCAAATTTCTGCAGGAGAATGAGAACATTCGATTTTTTCCAGGTATTTCTTACAGTGTTATCCATTCCCAGGGGAAAAGTGCAGTCTGCTTATCTGAGGTGATGCAGGTTGCCAGGCAGATCAGCGCCTGCCTGCAGTTCGGGATGCACTTCAATATAAAATCTGATTACCCCTGAAACTCAGCATTTTTCGCCCAAGGCCGGGACTGCTCTTTTCATCGGCACGCCATAAACCCGTCCTGGGGGCTTCGCTGCAGCCGTCCGGGCTGCAGAGACCCGTGAAAACAGCAGTCCCGACCTTGAGCTGAGGATTAGGGGAACCAGTATATAAAATAAAAAAAATAAATTGCGCAATCCTCCGCTCTAATTGGGGTTCATCCGGGACAGAGGAGAATTTCAGGGATGCGGAAAAGGGATGATGTTTAGAACCACCACTCTGTGGTGGTTTTTTTAATGACACCAGAGAGCAACGTTGTTATCTTTTTTTCTGGAAATAACGAAAATTGATGGGTTCTGGTGTTTTTTGCCAATGAGGTGAGAATATACCGCCCTATGAATTAAGGTAACGACAAGCGCATGAACGGAGACATCTTTCAATGGAGAAGAAACAGGAAGAAAAGCTGGAGTCTATTTATCAAAAATCAGTCGTCGACGGAGATAATATAATAACGGTACTTCAGAATATTCAACATGAGTTCGGCTATGTCCAGGAGGAATCTGTCGAGTGGTTTGCCAAACGCTCTAATATTCCGGCCGCAAAATTCTACGGGGTGATCACCTTTTATTCGCAGTTTCACCTCAACCCCCGCGGTAAAAATATAGTTACTGTCTGCTCCGGTACGGTATGTCATGTCAAGGGAGCTCCGAGGATTATCGAAAAACTGAAAAGTGAACTTAAGCTCAAGGGGGATGACCAGACCACTAAGGATATGCTGTTCAGTGTGGAAAACGTCAACTGCGTCGGCGCTTGCAGTATTGCTCCGGTGGTGCTTGTTAATGAGAAGGTCTACGGTAAGCAGTCTCCGGATAAAATGATAAAAAATATCAAAAAATATAAGGAATAACAAAGTGAGCAGCAATATTACCGTCAATGTATGCATGGGCACCGGCGGTATCGCAGCCGGCGGTGTTCAGGTAATGGAAGCCTTTCGGGAGGAGCTCTCGGCTGCGGGAATAGCCGATGCCAGGGTAGAAAAAAACTGCAAGCTCCATAAGGTCGGCTGCCGCGGATTCTGCGCCAGGGATGTGCTGGTCGATATCACCATCGGTGAGCAGACCTCCACCTACCAATATATCGAAGAAAAGATGGTGAAGCGGCTGGTGGCCGAGCATATCCTGGCTGGTAAACCTGTAAAGGAGTGGCTTGTCGGTGAAGATTACCATACCTTTCATGAGAAACAGGAAAAGATTGTCCTGGCAGATCTCGGCAAAATCGATCCCGAATCAATCGAGGACTATCTCCAGGTTGACGGCTATGAGGCACTGAAAAAGGTATTTGCTTCCATGCAGCCCCAGAGTGTTATCGACACTATCAGGGATGCCGGCCTGCGGGGCAGAGGCGGGGCAGGCTTTCTTACCGGGGTGAAATGGGGTTTCTGTGCCGCAAACCAGAGCGAACAGAAATATATCATCTGCAATGCCGATGAAGGTGATCCCGGGGCTTTTATGGACCGCTCCATCATCGAAGGCAATCCGCATGCGGTAATTGAAGGCATGATCATCGGTGCCTATGCGATCGGTGCAACCCTCGGATATATATATATCCGGGCGGAATATCCCCTGGCGGTACAGCGTTTGAAAACAGCAATCAGCCAGGCCAAGGAGAAGGGTTATCTGGGCAGTAATATTTGCGGTTCAGGTTTTGACTTCGAACTCAAAATCAAGCTTGGCGCGGGAGCTTTTGTCTGCGGCGAGGAAACCGCGCTGATCGCCTCTATCGAGGGAGAGCGCGGCATGCCGCGAGCCAAACCGCCCTTTCCAGCCAATAAGGGGCTGTGGGGAAAACCAACCATTATCAACAACGTCGAGACCCTGGCAACGATTGCGCCGATAATCAACAAAGGCCCGGAGTGGTTTGCCGGGATCGGCACCGAAACCAGCAAGGGAACCAAGGTAATTGCCTTGACCGGCAAGATCCGCAACACCGGTTTGATCGAGATTCCCATGGGCATGACTCTCAAGGAAATCGTCTATGATATAGGCGGCGGCATTGAGGAAGACAGGCTTTTTAAGGCGGTACAGACCGGGGGGCCCTCCGGCGGCTGCATTCCGCAGCAGCATATCGATTTGCCGGTGGACTATGAAGGACTGCATTCCGTCGGGTCGATGATGGGTTCCGGCGGCATGGTCGTGCTCGATGAGACCGACTGTATGGTCAATATAGCCAAGTTCTTTCTCCAATTCACCAAGGAGGAATCCTGCGGCAAGTGCACTCCATGCCGGATCGGCACCAAGAGACTGCTCGAGATTCTCACCCGGATTACCGAGGGCGAGGGCAAAAAAGAGGATCTGGAACTACTCCAGACTCTGGCCGAAGATGTCAGGGATTCGAGTCTCTGCGGTCTTGGCATGTCGGCGCCAAATCCGGTAATCAGTACCTTGAAGTATTTTCGCCATGAATATGAAGCGCACATAAACCAGAAAAAATGCCCGGCAGGGGTGTGCAGTGCCCTGTTAACCTTTTTTATCCGGGAGGATCATTGCGTCGGCTGCGGTATGTGCCTGCGGGCCTGTCCGGTTGATGCCATCACCGGAGAAAAGAAGAAAGCGCACAAGATAGATAATAAACTGTGCATCCAGTGCGGGTCGTGTTTTGACGCGTGTAAGTTCAACGCGGTGCTCAAGGAGTAGTAACCATGGTAAATCTGACAATTAACAATAATCCGGTGGAAGTACCCGAGGGCACGACAATTCTCGAGGCCGCCCATAAACTGAAGATTAAGGTGCCGACCCTGTGTTATGATCCCCGGTTGAAACCACATGGTGGCTGCAGACTCTGTCTCGTTGAAATCGCGGGGATGCCCAAACCGGTGACCTCCTGCACCACCCCGGCGGTTGATGGCATGAACGTCTCCACCGAGAGTGAAAAGCTTTATCGTCTGCGCAAAGGGGTGGTGGAACTGCTGCTCTCCGATCATCCCAACGACTGCATGGTCTGTATCCGTGCCGGGGACTGTACGCTGCAGGAACTCGCCTATACCTACAACATTCGTGAAAGCAAATATAAGGGAGAAATGCGTGATCATGACCGGATCGACGAAAATCCTTTTGTTATGCGCGAGCAGAATAAATGTGTGATGTGCGGCCTCTGTGTCCGCGTCTGTGACGAGATCCAGGGAGTTGGTGCTATCGGTTTTGCCGGGCGAGGTTTTGACACCAAAGTCTGCTCTCCCTTCGAGCGCGATCTTGATTGTGAATTTTGCGGCCAGTGCATCTCCGTCTGTCCCACGGGCGCGCTTTCCGGTAAAGCCTGGGCTGGTCGTCCACGCCTTGAGGGTGTAGAGAAGACGGAAACGACCTGCGGCTATTGTGGCTGTGGTTGCAATATTACCCTTCATTCCCATGGCAACGAGGTGACCCGGATAACCTCGCGCCCAGACAATCATAATCGTGGCTGGCTTTGCGTCAAAGGACGCTTCGGCTATGAATTCATAAACAGTCCTGACAGGTTGACGACACCGCTGATTCGCAGGGAGAAGGGCGGGGAACTGCAGCCTGCCTCCTGGGACGAGGCTCTTGACCTGATAGTTGCAAAATTCAGCGGAATCAAGGAAAAATACGGGGCCGATGCACTGGCCGGCCTGGCCTCGGCCAGGTGTACCAATGAAGAGAACTATATATTCCAGAAACTCTTCCGGGCCGGTTTCGGCACCAATAACCTCGATCACTGTGCCCGCTACTGACACAGTGCAACCGTGGCCGGGCTGGCCGCAAAATTCGGTTCTGGTGCAATGAGTAACTCCGTTGACGAGATAGCCGGTGCTGACGCACTGTTTGTTATCGGCTCCAATACCACGGAAAACCATCCGATAATCGCTTTGAAGATGAAAGAGGCTGTCCGCAATGGTGCACAGTTGATCGTTGCCGATCCCCGCCGGATTCCCCTGGTGAAGTTCGCCACCCTCTGGCTGCGGCATAAACCGGGAACTGACTCCGTCCTGCTTAATGCCATTATGCATGTGATCCTCAAGGAGGGGTTGGAGGATAAAGAATTTATCAGCAATCGTACGGAGGGCTTCGAAGAATTCAGCGCCACTCTGGATGAGTTTACCCCCGAATTCGCAGAAAAGATCACCGGAGTACCGGCGCAGGATATTGTCAGGGCGGCACGTATTTACGGGAGCGCCGGCAGCGCCGGTATATATTATGCCATGGGCATAACCCAGCATGTTTTCGGCACCCATAATGTGCATGCCGTCGGCAATCTGGCCATGCTCACCGGCAATCTCGGTAAGCCCTCAGCCGGTGTCAATCCGCTGCGTGGGCAGAATAATGTTCAGGGCTGTTGTGATATGGGCTGTTTGCCCAATGTGTATCCAGGCTACCAGAAGGTTGACGATAAACAGGTCAGGGAGAAGTTTGAGCAGGCCTGGGGAGTACCGCTTTCCGACAAGCCGGGACTCGCGGCCTCGGAGATGGCAGGCGCCATGATCTCCGGAAAATTGCGGGGGATGTATATCTTCGGTGAGAATCCGGCAGCCTCTGACCCCAATTCAACTCATGCCATCAGGGGGTTTGAAAGTCTGGATTTTCTTGTGGTCCAGGATATTTTCATGAACGAGACGGCGGAGCTTGCCGATGTGGTGTTGCCCAGCGCATCCTTTGCCGAGAAAACCGGAACCTTTACCTCTTCCGAGCGCCGGGTGCAGCCGATCCGCCAGGCCATCGATCCCCCGGGGCAGGCCCGGGAGGATCTCCATATATTTCAGGAAATCTACCGGCGCATCAGCACAGTTCCCGGGCCAAGCCTGAAAGCCGATGAGGTCTTTGCCGAATTGGCCTCGCTCTGGCCGGCACTTGCGGGAATGAGTTATGAGCGACTGCAGCGGGAAAGCCTGCAGTGGCCTTGCCCGTCGGCGGATCATCCGGGAACTCCCTACCTCTTTAAGGATGGTTTCAGCCGGAAAGGAGGAAGGGCCCTGTTTACCAAGGTCCCGCATGTGCTCTCCCATGAGCTGCCGGACGAGCAGTACCCTTACATTCTCACCACCGGAAGACAGCTTTTCCATTATCACACGGGAACCATGACCAGACGCTCCGTCGGGCTTGATGCCGTAGCCCCCGAACCCTTCGTCGAGCTCAATCCCGAGGATGCCCATCGGCTTGGCGTCGAAGATAAAGAAAGGCTTACCGTCTCGTCGCGCCGGGGATCAATATCGCTGAAGGCCAGGGTATCCGATATTGTTCCGCCAAAGGTTGTCTTTATTCCGTTCCACTACAAGGAAGCGGCGGCAAATATTTTGACAAGTGATGCCCTCGATCCGATTTCCAAGATAATGGAGGCAAAGGTCTGTGCGGTGAATGTCGAGAAAGAACATACCTGAATTTTTCCCCCTGATCCCAAGCATAATAGAGAAGGGATCGGGGGAAATCCGAGTGGCCCTATTCATTTCCCGGCCATTGCGATAAATAATTGTAGAATACGCAAATAACACCTTGCAATACGATGGCAGATCGATTATAGTAAAATCTCGTTGTATTAATTGAAGCATTCTTTTCATGATATCCTCTGTGATCATTCATTAGAACCGATACCTAAAAAGTTGTTGCTTGCTTATAAGAACTGTATTGAAACTTTTTATTGGTATCGTGTCTTTTTTCACCACATCTTCTGACTTTATTCGACACTTTGATTTCCCCGGAAACCTCTCGCTATTATTTCATGATGACACCTGTGAGACCTTTAATTGTTGAATCTTGTTAAAACTTCCCGTCAATACAGGAACCATATCAGGCTTAGAAGTTTTTTTGCTTTGAATTATTTTTTATGTGTCCGTCGTGCGACGAACACCCGGGGAAGACGAGGCCATGTTGCAGCCTTCGGTTTTTCTCAAATACTGAATTATATACAATCCCTTCACCAAGTCACCGTACTGCCCTGCAGTCGATGGGCTTGAGGGATATATGATTCCTGTCAAATAACGACAGTTATGTGAATTTTACGAGATCAGACGGTTTTTCCACCGTGCCCTTTGTGAGCAACAGATAATAATCAGGGCCGCGTCAACCTCAACCGCCATGATCTCCAGGAGTTTTAATGAGTTTTAACGATTTTCAATTTGGCCCGCATATTCTGGGTGCAGTAAAAAAGAGCGGCTTTCTTGAGCCGACGCCTATTCAGGCACAGGCAATGGGACCAATTCTCGAAGGACATGATCTTTTGGGACTGGCACAAACAGGTACCGGCAAGACCGCGGCATTTATTCTGCCGATGGTGCAGCATCTGCTGGCAAAAAAAGAGAAACATATACGCACCCTGATTATCGCTCCAACCAGAGAACTGGCGGAGCAGATACATGATTATGCAGAGGAAGTGATTGAAAACACACATCTGCGGAGTATGGCTATATACGGCGGCGTCAGCAAGCCTGCTCAGATCAGGAAATTGAGAGAGGGTGTCGATATCGTGGTGGCCTGTCCAGGACGTCTGCTGGATATTCTGCGGGACTCCGCTATGAATCTGGGTCGTGTCGAACACCTTATTCTTGATGAAGCCGATCATATGTTCGACCAGGGCTTCCTGCCCGACATCAGAAGAATACTCGGATTTTTGCCGCGCAAGCGCCAGACTCTGGTTTTTTCCGCGACGATGCCTGGCGAGATCCGCAAGCTGGCGGAAGAGATTTTAAATAAGCCTGTGGCTGTGCAGATCAGCAGAATACAACCTGCGGATACAGTTGCCCACACAATGTACAATGTTCAGCAAAACCAGAAAACCGCACTGCTCCTCCATTTGCTCAAACAGAATGAAAGTGGTATCGGTACTGCGCTGGTGTTCACCAGGACGAAGTACAAAGCTAAAAATCTGGCTGCAAAACTGGCAAAATCTGGATTTAAAGCTACTTCGCTGCAGGGTAATCTTTCGCAGAACAGGAGACAGGAGGCGCTTGCCGGTTTTAAAGACGGCACCTTCAATATACTGGTGGCAACCGATATAGCCGCTCGCGGCATCGATGTAGCCGGTATCTCTCATGTCATCAATTTCGATGCCCCGGATACGGCAGAAGCATATATTCATCGAACCGGGCGGACCGGCAGAGCCACTCTCAGCGGTGAGGCCTTTCTTTTTGCCACTACAGAGGATGGCAAGATCATCAGTATGATCGAAAAATCCATGAATAAAAAGCTGCAAAAGCAGTCGATTTCACTTCCGCACTCTGAATTGCACCAGGATATCGAAAGACCTGCCTATGTGCAGAAAAGGCGGGAGCCGTCTTCGGGAAAAGCAAATAACAACAGGTCAGGCAGAGGAAAGCGTACCAGCAGATCCTCGGCGGCTGCACCTGTTTTTGGATTGAATGCACGATGCAAATAAGGCGTCATGCATTTATATGAATGGCTGAATTATTAGAACCTTAAAAATTGTTTTCTTGTGGAAAACAATCTGTCTAAGGTTCTTATCCAGCTCAGCTGGGTTAAATTGATAATCAGCGAATTACAAATGGTTCTATAACAGAGCCAACACTACCGTGCGAATAAAAACGCACAAGAACAAGGAGTAAAAATTATGGTTGAAGGTACAGTAAAGTGGTTTAACGATGCTAAAGGTTTTGGTTTCATCGAACAGGATGGCGGAAGCGATGTCTTTGTACATCATACAGCTATCCAGGCTCAGGGGTTCAAAACCCTCGAGGAAGGTGAACGAGTAACTTTCAATGTTGTCGAAGGCGCCAAAGGCCCGGCAGCGGAGAATGTCGTTAAAAGCTGATATCTGAATCTATTCTGATAGAAAGCCCCGCCTTTTCAGGCGGGGTTTTTTTTTGTGATTTTTGTCGGGCTTACCGGGGTGTAGTGGTGAATGTGCGCAGATCGGCCGGGAAAAAGTATCTCCCCGGTAGCTGGAAATATGGCCCAGGAACAGGGGAGCAGGCGTTGTCGAAGAAGGCAGGGGTCAGGCGGCCTTGTTGGACTGATGGTCGCGGTCGAGGTGAAAATTGATCCAGGAGGAGGTATCTTTAAGCTCCCAGAGGCGCGGTGGTACGAATGCTCCGGTGAGCTCGTCGGTTTCACCGTATTTCTTCATGCGATAGAACGCTCTTACCCAGACGCATAATTTGTCTTCATTGACTTCGCAGTAGCCGCGATTGCTCCCCCCGCAAGGGCCGTTTCTGGTATGCTTCGGGCATCCCGACTCCGGACAGAGAAATCCTACATGCTGAATGCCGCAGTCTCCGCAGCTCTGGCAGGAGAGCATCAGCTTTTTGAAGGGATCTTCCAGGAAAAGCTTCAGAGCCCAGGATGTCTTGGATTTATCCAGGGAGTTGGAAATCTTCTTGTAGACCGGGGCCAGGGTGGCATTTTTGTCGAAAAACCAGTCATGGGCAGTACGCAGGAACAGATAATGGCAGTTGTCGCCGACGTTGAGCTTGATCTTCTCCTTGTAGGGCCTGACCGTTTCAGACTGTCCCTGTTGTTTGTAAAGATAGAAGCAGTTGGGATCATTTTCCTGAAATTCTTCTCTGTAATCCTGCCAGTTATGTTCAATTTCGTCCATGCGGTCGAGAACCTGCGCCACGGTGTCAAAGCTGTCATGAATGCCGCCGATATGGATGCCGTTGTAGCCGATTCCCTTGAGTACCACGCCTAATCTGGCTATCCTTTCCATGGCGTGTTTTTTGCCTTCACCGCTTTCGTATTCCTGCAATACCTTCTGCAGCAGTTGGTCGGAAACATGAACGCCGGGAATTCTGCCGGCATTCATGGGGCGGGCGGGTCCTTTGCCGAGCAGATAGAGAGAAGCGAGGACAGGAATATCCAAATTGTGCTCCCGTTTGTACAGCAGGAGCTCTTCGTATTTATCGATATCGTAGCCGAGTTGAGTGATGGCGTAGGTTGCCCCGGCTTCAATTTTTCTCTTGAGTTTGCTGTACTGAACCATGGTCTCGCCTTCGGTAAATTTGAAAGGTGAGACGGCGCAGCCGGTTTTGAAGATTTCCGAATGACCTGTCTTGATCAGTCTGTTGTTGAGATCGTTCAGCATGGAAGTCAGGATGACGGAATCAAAATCAAAAACCGGAGTGCCCCTGCCGCCGAAGCCCTTGCCGGAATAATCTCCGGTCAGCGCCAGGATATTTTTCATACCCATGTGAGCAAGCTGCAATGCCCGGCTTTCCATGCCCACTCTGTTGCTGTCCCTGCAGGTGAAGTGGACGATTACGTCCATGCCGTAACTTTGCATTTCGTGGCCCAGCGCGTCGGGACTGAGGGCCGGGTTGCCACCGGGATTATCGGTTATCGATACAGCCGTGATGCGATCATCGGAGCAGGCATCTCTGGCGATATTTTTGATTTTGTCGATTTTGCTGCCGGTTATCTCCCGACCGGGCACCAGTTCGAGGGTCACGACAAATTTGTCAGGTGTCGAAATGTCATCATTAAAATTGCGCTTCACAATCCGCTCCTTAATTAATGTACTCAGGTAGTGGGCTCACTCAATCGATCATACCCCATCCTGGAATGTCCTGGTATAGCCTTCATTACCTCCATTGCCCAGAGCTTATGACAGACATGTGGAGCTTGAACAGGCTCGGATGAAGACTCTACATTGTAGTATAATCACTTTCGGTTAAACAGGACTGGAAAAAGAGCTAAAACTCTGCTACTTCCATGAAATTCCTGAAGTGATAACATCTTTCTACAGCGAAAATGCAAAAAGGAAACTCCATAAATATTGAATAAATAGATAATGAAAAATGATCACATGGTCGATATTTCGGAAAAACTCAGCGTTTGCAAGATGTTACATTGTGGCACCAAGGGGTCTGTCATATTCGCGGGAGCAAAAAATATTTTGGTCTGCTCAAGTCAGCTGTAAGCCAACCAGGATTAAAAAAGGATGTAGGTGTATAAGCCGGCGTCATGGGTTCGCATGCACGCCTTCCCTGTAATCAACGGGTTCGTGCATGCATAGGGCAAGATTGAGAAAAATTCAGACAGCCATACACGTCTTCCTGGGATAACCTCAGATGGATGTTGCGAAAAAGAGAAAAGTAAGCAAATATTGCTCCTTGGCAATGATCATTCGATAGAACCATAAACATTTGCTGGCACCGAAAGAACCCGATCTCCTGTATTTATAGTGCATTGAACTTTCTATAGCCATCTGAGAATGAGATGGCGATCTTTTATCAACGTCTGCCGACACGGCAGAGAGCTGTTTGAGGATGTGGTTATATGAGCGAAATAATACTGATAAATATTACCGGAAAAGACCGGAAAGGTCTCAATTCCACATTCACTTCGATTCTGGCGCAATATGATGTGAATGTCCTGGACATCGGTCAGTCGGTGATCCACGAGCATATATCTCTGGGGATACTTGTTGAAATTCCTGAATCAGGTGATTTCCCCGCACTCTATAAGGATATGCTCTATGAAGGACATAATCTCGGATTATCGGTTGATATTCAGTCCGTCGACCATGACCGCTATGAATCCTGGGTCGGGGCGCAGGGGCAGGAGAGACGCAAGATAACCCTGCTCGGTAAGAAAC
Organism: Desulfobulbaceae bacterium; assembly: GCA_016278675.1. Lineage (GTDB taxonomy): Bacteria > Desulfobacterota > Desulfobulbia > Desulfobulbales > Desulfocapsaceae > Desulfopila_A. Next base: position 44,349 of record JADQBJ010000008.1, read on the forward strand.
TGACGGCCCAGCAGATAGCCGGGGTGACTTCCGTTATCCATGAAAATGACCTTAATATTGATTCCATTTACCGCCTGACCGGTCGGATTTCTCTGGCGTGTCCCCAGGCAAACCCCCGGGCGAGCATTCAGCTAAGCGCCAGCGGCACCCCTAAAGATGTCCAGGATATGCGGCGCAGGTTTATGGAAATATCCCAGGAAACAGGCATTGATATTTCTTTTCATGTTGACAATATCTACACGCGCAACAGAAAATTGGTGGTTTTCGATATGGATTCTACCCTGATCACCGTGGAAGTCATAGATGAGTTGGCCGCTCTTGCTGGAAAAGGCCGGGAAGTCTCGGCTATTACCGCTTCGGCTATGCGCGGCGAAATCGACTTCAAAGAGAGCTTCAGGCAAAGAGTAGCTCTTCTCAAGGGACTGGAGCAGGAGAAGCTTGCCTCGATAACCGAATCATTGCCCCTGGCTGAAGGTGCTGAAATAGTGACTCAAACCCTCAAGGGCCTTGGTTACAAGCTGGGTATTTTATCCGGTGGATTCACTTTCGTGGGAGAATATCTCAAGAAAAACCTGGGCTTTGATTATGTCTATGCCAACACCCTTGACATTGTCGACGGCAGGGTCACCGGAGAGGTAGTCGGAGAAATTATTGATGGCGAGAAAAAGGCTGATCTCCTCAAAATGATAGCTGAAAAAGAAAACATCAATCTTGAGCAGACCATAGCGGTGGGAGATGGTGCAAATGATCTGCCGATGATCAGTCTGGCTGGCCTGGGAGTGGCCTTTCATGCCAAACCGATGGTCAGGGAAAAGGCCGGCAGTACGATTTCCAGTGTGGGGCTGGATGGTCTGCTGTACCTCATCGGCATCCACGACCGGGAAATCCGTCAGGATAAGACGCTCCCGGTCGAGCTGTGACCGGGAGCGAATCTGCGTTTTATTGGTTTTTGGTTATGGGGATCTTGCGGGTGGTAAGGCATTTTCGTAAAAGGGCTTGGAAAGTATCCCAATCCCTGGTGGCCAGAAGTGCCTGTTTGGTAAAGGCGATTTCATTCTTCGGCATACACATCCTCCAGTTGCTTAAAGTGAAGGTCCGGGAGTGCACAAAACCCGAACCAATGAACATTGATCCGGGGTCCCTTTTTCTCCACAGATGCAACAGTGCGGCCCCATATCCTCGGAGGCCCTTCAGTAAGTGTGCGGCAGGTCTTCTGACTTCCGGATCATCCTTTACCTGCGCCTTCCCAACCTTAAGGTCAGTGGCATATGCAGGGTCTGTCCCCGGTCACAGCGGCGGGCCCGTTTCCGATTTGCACGGAATTCCCTTTTAGGTCGCACTCCGATTATCGGGACATCGGAGTTGAGGCGACACCTCACAAAATCAGTGTACCGGAGATTGCGGGAATGGTCAAATGGTATGTTTTGTAAAAACGATATACAGCATACGGTATAGTGACGGGCCGGGGCGTGACCAGTTGCAAAAACCGTAATCGGATATATATTTGTTTGTTCTGTTTCACCTTTGTCTGTAATATTCCGGCTGGGTGAGTGTTAGTTTGTTAGAAAAGCTTCTTACGAGACATTAATTAAAGGGCATTAAAGAGAATGATTACCGAGGCAATAGTCGCAGAGCTGGAAAATATCGTCGGCAGCTCAAATGTATCCAAGGCGGAAAGCGACAGGATAACCCATTCCTACGATGCTACCATGGAGGAGTTTCTGCCGGACGTGGTCGTCTACGCAGAAAACACCGAACAGGTCAGGAAAATCGCCCTACTGGCCAATACTCACAGATTGCCTATCCTGCCCCGGGGTGCGGGCTCGGGATTTACCGGGGGCAGCCTTCCCATTCGCGGTGGTATTGTTCTGGTACTCACCAGAATGAATACAATCCGCCTGATTGACAGCGACAACCTGATTGCCGTGGTGGAGCCCGGCGTGGTCACCGCCGATCTGCAGAGAGCGGTGGAAAAGCAGGGGCTGTTCTATCCTCCCGATCCGGCTTCCAAAGAGTTTTCCACTCTGGGGGGTAATATCGCCGAGTGCGCAGGCGGACCCAGATGCGTTAAGTACGGGGTTACCAAGGATTTTGTCTTAGGTTTGGAGGTCGTCACCGCACAGGGCGACGTTATTCGTACCGGCGGGCAAACCCTCAAAAATGTAGTAGGGTATGATCTTACCAAACTCATGGTCGGCTCCGAAGGCACCCTGGGTATCGTCACTGAAATAACCCTGAAGCTTTTGCCGAAGCCTGAAGCTGATAAAACCATGCTGGTTCAGTTCGAGACCATTGAGGGAGCGGCACAGGCGGTTTCGGCAATAATACGCGCAAAAATTGTGCCCACCACCCTGGAGTTTCTCGATGGCGCCACTATCAGTTGCATCCGCGATATTTCTCCCATACCGTTGCCGCCGCAATGCAGCGCTCTGTTGATTATTGAGGTTGACGGAGACCCAGACCTGATTGAGAAGCAGGCCGCAAAGATCCTCGAGGTAGTACGCCCTCTCGGTGTTGTCGACGTCAGAGTAGCTGCCACCAGGGAAGAGGCGGAGGAGATATGGCAGGTCCGCCGCAATGTCAGCCCCAGTCTGCGCAAGATCAATCCGGATAAATTCAATGAGGATATTGTGGTGCCGCGCTCCAAGGTTCCCGAGATGATACGTGCACTGGAGAAGATTTCACAGGATTATGCTGTCCCCATTGTAAATTTCGGACATGCCGGAGACGGCAATATTCATGTCAATGTCATGGTGGATTTACGTGAAACGGGCATGGAAGAGAAAGTTCACCAGGTGATGGAGCATATCTTTACCGCGGCAGTTGCCTTGAAAGGCTCGCTCAGCGGAGAACATGGAATAGGAACATCAAAGGCCCGCTATCTCGGCATGGAGCTTGACCCGTCAACCATTGCGTATATGCGGGCGGTGAAACATGCCTTTGATCCCAACAATATTTTGAATCCGGGGAAAATCTTCATCGAACCGGACCTATTATTACCGATCCAGGAAAGGCAGGATGAGCACAAATAAGAAACTTCAGGACCTGGAGGAACAGATTCACCAGTGTGTCAAGTGCGGGGTCTGCCAGGCCCATTGTCCTGCATATAGAGAGAACCGCAAGGAAGGCGATGTGGCCCGGGGCAAGATAGCCCTGGCGGCATCTCTTCTGGATGGCAAAATAACTCTGGAAGAGCGACTTCAGCAGGATATCAGCATGTGCCTGATGTGTGGTTCCTGTACGGCGAAATGCCCGAACAAGGTGCCGACGGCTGAGATTGTCGGAGCTATGCGCCGGGAGATAACCGATAATAAGGGGCTTTCGCGCCTCGGGAAATCGGTCTCGACGGTGATCAGCTCGAAAGCCCTGATGAAGACCCTTGCCCGGGGCGGTGCCCTGCTGTCCCCCTTGATGCTGAAAAAAGTTCCGGGCTCAAGCGGTCTGCGGCTTCGCTTTCCCTTTCCTTTAATGAAGGAGCGCACCCTGCCGCATCTTCCCGTTCGCAATCTTTTCGACAGAATTCCCGAGTTTATCCGGGGCGATGACGACAAGCCGGTTATCGGGTTTTTTGCAGGCTGCTCCATCACCTATATCTATCCCGATATAGGGGTCTCCATGATCACCGTACTCAAAGAAATGGGATATTCCATTCATACCCCAAGATCCCAGCAATGCTGCGGCATACCGGCGTTGTCCTCTGGTGTCGGTAGGGTAGTTGAAGAGCTTGCCGCCGCCAATACAGCAGCTTTCGGTAAATATGACGAAGCGAATATCGTTACCGCCTGTGCCTCTTGCTACGGCGGCATCGGCGAATATTATGCCACCATGGAGGACAATGACGAGGGGTTTACCGACAAGGTCGTTGACTTTACCGTTTTTCTCAAAGAAAACGGCATGATTGAAGAACTTGCCGCGAGAAAACGGTGGGAGAAGCGTCGCAGGGTGACCTATCATGATCCCTGTCACCTCAAGAACCAGGGCATTACTGCAGAGCCAAGGAGCTTGCTCCGGGCCTTGCCTAATGTCGACTTTGTTGAGATGGAAAACAGTGCGCTCTGCTGCGGTCTGGGGGGCACCTTTTCCGTTCACCACTATGAGAGCAGCAAGGTCATCGGCGCCAAAAAGATCCCGGGATTAAAGGACAGCGGTGCGGAAATGATAGCCACAGCCTGCCCGGGATGTATCATGCAACTCCAGGACAGCATCAATCATGCTGGTCTTAAAGTAAAGGCCGTTCATATCCTTGACCTCATAAAAGAGGCTTTGGCGGGAGAGAACTGAATTTTACCGGCGGCCCTGAGTTTGTCCCGCAGGATATGTCTGAGTCCGTCTCACCAGGATGGACAAGTCCATCAATAATCAGCAACGAGGCGCTTTTCGGTATGTCTAAGAATCTCTATATAACCGCCCTGGGACACAAAAGCGGAAAATCCTTGATTGCATTGGGGGTCATGGAATTTCTGGTACGTAATCTGGACAAGGTTGCATTCTTCCGTCCGCTGATCAGTGATGAAAACACGGTCGACGGAAAAGATAAAATCATCCATCTCATCTCAACTCATTACAATCTCGAAATACCCTATAGATCGATGTACGCCTATACGGTGGATGAGGCTAAGCTTTTGGTCTCTGAGGGAAAACACGACAAGTTGCTCGAGGGGGTACTCGACCGGTATAAGGAACTGGAAAACGAGCATGATTTTGTTCTCTGCCTGGGAACGGATCTTGAGAGTGACTCGTCTGCTCTGGAGTTTGAACTCAATGTCGAGATTGCCAATAATCTTTCCTGCCCAGTCCTGGTGATATCCAATGGTCATAATGGTTCCGTGGACAGTGTGGTCAGAAGCTGCCGCTTCGCCGTGGAATCCTTTGGAGAGAGAGGCAGCAATGTGTTCTCGGTTATTGTCAACAAGACGCCTGAAGAGCTGCAATCTCAGATTCTGCAGGCCCTTCGGGACAACCTGCGGGACAAAGTGGATCTGATCTACTCCATTCCCTATGAGCAGACACTCGACAGGTTGACCATGGCGGAAATCGTCAAGGCCCTGGACGCCAAAGTCATCTATGGCACAAAACAGCTCAACCGGCCGATTTCCCGGTTCGTAGTTGCGGCCATGAATCTGAGAAATTATCTGCCCAGACTGAGTGATGACAACCTGGTGATAACACCCATTGATCGTCTGGATATCATTCTGGGGACCCTGGCCGCCTATCGCTCCAGCAATATGCCGAATATCGGCGGATTTGTCCTCACCGGGTATCTGGAACCGGATGAACTGCTGCGTAACCTTCTTCACGGAATCCAGGATCTGGTCCCGATAATCAAGGTGGAGGAGGATACCTTTACCACAGCCACCAAAATACAGGGTATCGACAACAGTATATCCCCGGAATCGAAACGTAAGGTGGCCGCGGCGCTGGGGCTTTTTGAATCAAACGTCGATACGACGGAATTGCGAAGACGGATTATTCGTCACAAGATGCTCTTCACCTCTCCCAAAATGTTTGAGTTCGGCCTGATTAAGCGGGCGCGGATGCATAAACAGGTCATTGTCCTGCCGGAGGGTGAGGAAGACCGCATTCTCCAGGCTGCGGAGATAGTCATTCATCGTGATGCCGCGGAGATTATTCTGCTGGGCAGAGAAGAAATGATCAAAAAAAAGATCGGCGCCCTGGGACTTGCTCTTGATAATGTTCGTATTATAGATCCCGAGCACTCGGAGCGTTTCGATGACTATGCCGAAACCTACTTCCAGCTGCGCAAGCACAAAGGCATTACCCGGGATAATGCCAGGGATGTGATGTCCGGAGTGAATTATTTCGGCACGATGATGGTGTACAAAGGGCATGCAGACGGCATGGTATCAGGGGCCATTCATTCCACCCTCAATACCGTCCGTCCTTCTCTTGAGTTCGTCAAGACCAAGCCGGATAGCACCATCATGTCATCGGTCATTTTCATGTGCCTCGGGGACAGGGTGCTGGTCTATGGCGATTGTGCGGTCAATCCGCGGCCAAGTGCCGAGCAGCTCGCTGAAATCGCCATTGAATCGGCCCGAACCGCGGAGCTTTTCGGGATCCAGCCGCTGGTGGCGATGCTGTCCTATTCTTCAGGTGAGTCGGGTATCGGCGAGGAAGTAGAAAAAGTGAAACGGGCCACCATCATTGCCCAGCAAAAAGCTCCAAATCTGCTGCTTGAAGGTCCGATCCAATACGATGCCGCCGTCGATGCGGCGGTGGCGAAGACAAAAATGCCCGAGAGCAGGGTCGCCGGTAAGGCTACGGTGTTTATCTTTCCGGATTTGAATACCGGCAACAACACCTATAAGGCCGTGCAGCGCTCCGCCGGGGCCGTAGCCATCGGCCCAATCATGCAGGGACTCAACAAGCCGGTAAACGATCTCAGCCGTGGCTGTCAGATAACGGATATCGTCAATACCATCGCCATCACCGCCATTCAGGCCCAGGCGGAAAAGGGGCTGACCTAGGAGGTTGTCCGAGAATAGGCATTTTTTCTCAGGTCAGGTAAGCGAAATTGTGAGACTCCGAGTCATTTTCAAAAAAAAGCACAGCCATATATTTGATAAGTTTGCGCTTATCTGTGAGCATCATTTGTATGGAATAACCAAGAGATAGACGATAGGAGAAATCCGGGGAAGGGTTCTCGGACAGCTTCCTGGACCTGTTTCTCAAGATATCTACTGCACCTTACGCACAAGCAGTCCGGCATTGGCAATGTAGCCTGCCGGTATTTCGAGATCATGTATGAAGCTCAGAGCCTGGCTGCTGCTCCACTTTTCAACATCTATTTTGGTGCAGATCTCCTCTTCCAGTTCGGTGACCATGGCAATTCGGATGCGTCGGGTCTTGGCCATCATGGCCAGAGCGGTTCCGCCATTTCCCTCATAGTCGCGGCAGAGATGCCGGAAGGCTTCGTCGAATCCGCCCTTCTCATACCACGGTAAAAAGGTTTTTGAACCTATACCATCCCGGCATTCGGCGAAAAGCAGAAGCGTGCCGCCGTCGCGGACGAACATCGCGGCGTTGTGTATGGCTTTATGGCTCTGGATGAAATTGATGTCCTTGGGGTAGCCGCCGCAGGAAGCTACCACCACGGCAAAGGGGGCGGAGGATGATTCACAGAGCCTGCCATGGATTTCGCATGCTTCCAGATAGCTTGTTCTGTCTGAGCCGAGACGGATATCGCAGACCTCGCCCCGGGAATTCATGATGGCGTGGATAGCCAGGTCCGCCTCCTTTTTCTCCGCAATCTCGAAAAGATCGTCGGCCAGTGGGTTGTCGGCGAGAACCCCCGGCCGGCATCCCGGAGAAAGACGATTGTTCGGTTTGTCGAGATAAAGACTGTGGTTGGCGTAAATAGCCTCACGTTCTCCGCAGCCGGGAAAAATCAGTTTTCTGCCTCCGCCGTAACCCGCAAAATAATGATGACATATGGGCCCCATGGTTATGACGCTGCCGGCCTGCACAATGTCCCGGCGCAGCCGTATCGGCACCCCTCGCGAGGTTACTCCATAATCGGCAAAGGTATTGCTGTCGGTACAGTCGTGGTGGATGAAGGGGTATTTGCTGTAGGTTTCACCATAACTTGCCCGGCACTCGGCGTCGCTCTGCCTCGGGTGGGTGCCGTAGGCAATGATGAAGCGTAGCCGGTCCTCCCGCATCCCATATTCCTTGAGGACGTCGACCAGCACCGGCAGGTATGTCGAATAGCCGCATGTCCGTGTTTTGTCGGCAACGATAATGATGGTATCGTCGAGCTCGAGAGTATTGTACTGCAGCTGATTCCTGAGAGCTCCGGCAAAATATTTAATCGACATGCGCTGTTCCGGCTCGATAATACCGAGGACGGTGGCAGTATACGGCAATAGGGCCTCAAACGTCCTGCTGCCGTATGGGATTTGTACATGTTTTAACTGTTTATGAGTCATCAGCGCATCGAATATTCGGCACCCATATCCATGCCCAGTTCAAAGGCCCGGGT
>JADQBJ010000058.1:0-5969 GCA_016278675.1 Desulfobulbaceae bacterium
ACCCGGGCCTTTGAACTGGGCATGGATATGGGTGCCGAATATTCGATGCGCTGATCAGTGTCTGTCCAGGAATACATTTCCGGACAGACACCATAATCGCCTTAAAGATTACATAGTCGAAAACAGTCAAATATAAGGATAAACAATGGAAATCCAGCTTGGCTCTTCCCCTTCAACAGGGAGCTACATTATTGAAAAGGCGCAGAGTGTTGGTCTTGACCCGAAGGTGCTGTATGAAGCTGTCATCGATCTCTCGGCAGAAGGACTGATAACTGCAGGCTGCATCAATTTAGCTGCGGGAATTCTACTGGAAGATCTTGGCCTGCCTAATTATTTCTTCGAAAACATCAGAAAAGAGTCTCTTGGACATCTTCTCTTTTCCATTGCCACAAGCATCAAGATTGTTGACGGCAGGGTTGCCCTGTATGGCCGGGTGGCGCATGTTGACTTTGATCTGGAAGAAACCAATACCATGCAGCGTGTGCGCATCGCCACGGCAGAGACACGCGACAGCATGGAAAGCGTACTTGAAGACCAGATCTCCGGGCACCGACGCGAGTATTACTACAGTCCGGAAAGCAATTATTATACATATATTATCCGCCCTGAAACCATTAAGGATTTTCCCACTGAAGATTATAGCGAATCCCGTTTTCTCTTTAATCTTGCAGGTGATTATGCGGTGACTCCGAAACCAACGCGGAGGCGCTATGAAAAATTTCTGGCGGCCCTGGATAAATCGGTCATCCCTCTGGTCCAGTTTTTTAATTTGCCGGAAACCGGAGAGAGCAGACTGATGTTCAATTCGGATTTCGAAACGCCTCAGCTTCCCATACTCAGGAAATTGATGGCCGATCACGGGCTCGTTCTGCTGCGCGGTTACTGGGAACCATACCTGGCAAAGGGCGAGGTTCAGTCATCAATCTGCACTCTCTATGTTCAGGGTGAGCTCTCCCGCAAGCAGGAGGCCGCCATCACCGAAGACCTGATAGCCTTTCTCTCATTTTCTATTAACTCCATCAATTCATATTATGTTGAGGGAAAGCTCAATTTCCATGAAATGCTCTTTGCCGGGAATGCCATTGATTTCACCCACCTTTTTATTTTCAAGGAAAGCGAAAATATCACTGACCGCGACATCCTCAACAGCCTCACCGGCAAGGATCAGCAGGATGCTTTCGCCAAACGGCTCCAGAGTTCCAATAAGTCTATTTACGGCTCGGTTCTGATTGAAGATACTGTCAGAAAGAATATCGATTTGATCCAATATCTCTATGTCCTCTTTGAAAAACGCTTCAAACCGGGTCTCGCTGCCAGGATAACGGACGAGGAACTGCAGAGCAAATGGCTCGAATTTGATAAAATTATAGCCAATCGTTTTATGGACTTCAGCCTCGGCTATGATATTTTCAAGTTCATGTTCAAGATTGTCAGCTGTACGCTGAAAACAAACTTCTATAAACCGGAAAAACGCTCATACGCCTTCCGCTTCAACAATGACATTCTTGATCCTCTGGTTTTCAACCAGTTCGTCTACGGGATCTTCTATGTCAATGGTCATTATTCCAATGGTACCCATCTGCGGGCGGCCGATATTTCACGGGGCGGGCTGCGCCTCATTCGCGTTTCCAGGGCCAATTATGAGACCGAACTGGATAATGCAGTTCTGCTCAACTATGCTCTGGGGCCCAAGGCTCAGCGCCTTAAACACAAGGATATTTGCGAGAGCGGCTCCAAAGGAGTGGTTGTCCCATATCCTCTCTATTCCAAATATTCCGTCGAGGCCCTCTATGACTACACCGAAGGCATCATGGACCTGATGTTGCTCGATGACTCCATTGTCGACTATTACGGCGAACAGGAGATGGTGTTTTTCGGCCCCGACGAGGGTACCGCACCATTGATGGACGGAGTTGCCATTCGTGCCCGTGAACGCGGCTACAGCTACTGGCGCACCATCACCACCGGCAAAAGTACAGGGATACCGCACGATACCTACGGCATGCTGGAATCCGGCGAGCTTTTCGGTCTTTTTGATCGGGACAAGGAGGGTGTCGACCTGCAGATTGACGGACACTCGGTTCTGCTCACCGACAATATGGAAGATATTCATAAAGTAATCGGTGGAAAGATCAAAACCAGCGGCATGACCACCAGTGGCGTAATGGGTTCCTTCAGGACCTTGATCCAGCACTACAAGGCTAAGGAGGGAAAGCTCAACCTGATGATGACGGGTGGTCCCGATGGGGATCTGGGCGCCAACGAAATCCAGTGCTACAAGGGAAACATCTGCCTGATCATAGATGGCGGCTCGGTTCTTTACGATCCTGACGGCCTTGACAAAAAAGAGCTGATGAAAATTGCTTTTCAGCGCAATTCCAGTCCACGACCCAATTCGCTGGCCTTTGACGATGCCCGGCTGGGACCCAACGGCTTCAAGGTCGCTCTCTCTGACAAAAACATAACTTTGCCGGACGGCAGCTTCATCGAGGATGGCGGCATGTTCCATCGCCATTTTCTCTCAAACAGAGAAAACCGCAGATTTATCGAACAGGCAAATATCCAAGCCTTCATTCCCTGCGGTGGTTTTAAAGACACCATAAACAGCAACAACATCAAGGACTTCCTTCATATTTTCCAGGAGCTTAAATTTATCGTCGAAGGGGCCAACGTCTTTTTTGATGATGCGTCAAGGAGATATGTCGCCAATCATACGACAATAAAGCAGATCAAAGATTCCACCGCCAACAAGGGCGGTGTTTATTCAAGCTCCATCGCCGAAGTCCTTACCGCCTTTCTGTTGCAGGACGACTACGAAGAAGTTCTTCTCAAGGATACAGCGACCCGCTGGGCTCTCATCCGGGATATTATGGAGGGTGTAGCCAGATACTCGCGATTGGAAACGAATATGCTCCTGCAGCTTCACGATCTCCATCCGGAAATTCCGCTTTTCGATTTATCCGAGAAGAGCAGTGAACAGATATTTACCCTGCAGGACCGGCTCAATGAACGTATCGAGGAGATCGTCTCCGACGAAGCCCTGGTCTGGTCGGTAATGCTGAGCTATATTCCTCCTACCCTGGTAGAAAAGCAGGGAAAAAATACCATAATGGATATCCTCAACTCTCCTGAGCTGCAGAATTACCGTAATGCCATACTCGGTAAGAAAATTGCCTCCATGGCCTTTTACCGCTTTGGCCTGCAATGGGAAAATTTTCTGGAAAAGGTTTCAACCGATTTTTCCGCCTCCCTGCACGAAGTATTTCAGGAGAAATAGCGCTCCGGATGGCGGCCTCGCTGAAGGTCGCCATCCATGTCTTCACTACTCACTCTCCACAGATCGCCCTCAACCTTTTCCGGCACCATACTGGATCACCGAGGATTTTAGGTGTGCTGAGCACTCCCGTAAAATCTCTTTTTCCGGCAATGCTGTAGTTCTCCGATAACGGATTTAAAAAACCATGAAGATAGAGGGCCTTCAGACAGCAGATATTCTCTCTTACTGCAATTTCTTTTATCAGCTCATCGACATTCACAACCTTTTCAAAATACGGAAAAACCAGGGTTGTCGGAGTCTGCGGAAAACAATCAAGATGCTTTCGTATCCTGGTGGGATAGAATCCGAGAAAATGGTGAAGCGATTTTAATGAAGAGTCTGCAAGCGCCCGCCACATCGCCGAAGCTCCGGCACTGAAGCCGATGGCGACATTACAGCCATCTTGGTGCAGGACTTTAAAAATTTTCTTGCTGTAATGATCATGGCCGCACCGCTCGACAAATGCGGCATATACCTCCTGCTCGTCACCAGATCCTGGAGAAGCCGAATTTTCGTAGGGAGAGATAAGGGATACCTCTGCTCCCTGCGAGCGCAGACTGAAGATAAGCTGATCGAGGCCTTCCTGCTTACCGTAAATGTCCGTTGCAATGCCGATATGCATGTGCTGCCACCTTTTAATGCCGTTTACCAATGAAAACTCAGCTGGTCATGCCGCCTGATTTGAAATAAACCTCTCATTCCTCAACGGCAGCAGACTGCATGAAAGAAGGGTTCTTTCTATAATTTTTTCGATTCGACGGTTTGCTTTCGTGTGCTGATTTGATATCATAAAGAAGCAATATCGGCAGCATCCTTTGCTACTGCACTTTTCCTATACTGGCAAATTTATCTTCCTGAACATCCTCAATTATAAAAAAACGGTAAAAGAAACAGTTCACTTATCCGGCTCCGCTGGTTTAGTACCTTACAATCTGGTTTTTTGGGCTTGGATTGAAAGCTGATTCTATTTGCATCCTATCGATAAAAAGGAGAAGAAATTGAGAGCAAAACTACTTTCTATTTTGTCTTTGCTTACACTTACCTGCGCGACAACGCCTGCCGTGGCTTTTGATAAGGGAGTAAGCATCAGTGGCGGCTATGATTTCAAAGATGAAATCACCTTCGTACGTGGTGCGATAAAGGCATCTCCGCAATGGAGGTGGCTGACGGAGGGCAACTGGTATGTAGACATGCACGTTGATCTTGGCTTCATATATCTCGAAAGCGATGCCGATTACTCGACCACCAATTTCCCTGATTCACTTGAGGCAATTTCCCTGACTCCGTTATTCCGCCTGCAGCGCATACCATATGACAATGGTATTTCACCTTTTTTTGAAGCTGGAGTGGGAGCATCTTATTTTTCCGAAGACACGCTGCAGAACGGGGATCCGGATGGGACTGAGCTTGGCGGCCATTTTCTGTTTGAGGACATCCTTTCAGCCGGCCTGAGATTTGGGGGATCACAGCAGTACGAACTATCCCTTAATTATTTCCATTATTCCAATGCGGGCATCTACGATAATAATGACGGCTTAAATGTTTTCGCCGCCACCTTTGGGTTTTGGTTTTAGTACCTTACTCCCAAGAGTAAGGCCATAAATAACGGCAAAACGGAAATTAAGTTGAATCCGTGAATTGGTCCTACTGCCAAGGTACTTATACCCCTCAGGGGTGTACTGTAAAGAGTCCAGCTCCGCTGGGCCAGTGCTGAATCCCACAACGGCAGCTACAGATAGATTGTACCATCCATATATTTGACGGCCGCTCCTGTTATGAAAACCCTATCGCCTTCTATTTTGCAGGTGAGCCTGCCACCTCTCCGGGAGACCTGCTCCGCCTCGAACATCTCTTTGCCGAGTTTCTTGGACCAAAATGGCGCCAGAGTGGTATGGGCCGAACCGGTTACAGGATCTTCATCTACTCCAACCTGCGGGCCGAACCAGCGGGAAACAAAATCCGCTTTTTCTCCTGCTGCCGTAACAATCACACCACGTAAAGGCACCTTTTTCAACAAATTGAAATCCGGCTGCAGCTCACGCACGGTTTTTTCATCTTTGACCAGGACCAGATAGTCATCTGCGGCAGCTACTTCGAGAGGATCGACTCCGAGAGATTCGATGAGACCGCTGGGAGGGGAACAGGGTTCGGGCGGCTGCAGTGGGAAGTCAAGAACAAGGAGATCCCCCTGCCTGCTTACCCGCAGCTGGCCACTCCTTGTTTCAAATTGGATCGGCGAGGCAGTTTCACCAAGTTCATTGAAGAGAACCCAGGCGGTGGCCAGGGTTGCATGTCCACAGAGATCGACTTCTGCTACGGGGGTGAACCATCTGAGATGGTATACCCCGTTGCCGCCTGTGAAAAATGCCGTCTCCGACAGATTGTTTTCCATGGCAATATCCTGGAGGGTCTGGTCATCAAGCCAGCTTTGCAGCGGGCACACCGCTGCTGGATTTCCCCGGAAAACTTCTTCGGCAAAGGCATCAACCTGATATATTTTCAGCTCCATGGATACCTCCTTTTATAAATATTTAGTAAAACAATACTACAATTAACTAACAGTTTACACAATCAACAAGTATTTATTCAGCTCCGCCTAGCTAGGAGCCTGTCGGAGAAAGCACTTTTCCCCCATCTTGGCGTTGTTTTCAGA
>JADQBJ010000017.1:0-214766 GCA_016278675.1 Desulfobulbaceae bacterium
TGACGCCTGCGTTCCGCAGGCTGGGTTTGCCCGCCATGCCGGGCAAACAAAAAAAAACAGCTCCCGCAAAGGAGCTGTTTTTGTATTTTTCCCGGGGCAACCCGGCAACTTCCGCCAAGTCCTCCTTAAATTTAGACTTAAGCCCTATCTATTGCTTCAGGTCTCCTTCCTGCAGACCTGTCTTTTTTCTGGGCTCGATATCAGCCGGAAGGGAAAAAGCAAAATCATCATCTTCCTTCTCCTCCTGAAATTCCATACCGCCACCATTTTCAGCCGCTTTAATGGCAGGAAGAAGGTTGGGATCCAGGGTATTCATTTCCTGTTCAACCCTGCTGATATTATCCTGGACCTTATCCAGTATGTCCACATCGGAATATTTTGTGAGTATTTCGGTAAGCAGCCGTCTCGACTCGGTGAGAAGCTTCTTTTTCATCTCGACATCCGATGTCTTGGTATAGCGAATATAGAGATCTGCGGCGGCCCTCCTGTCTGATTTGGCGGCAAGAAGGGTAATATCCTTTATTTTATCCTCGGCCTTGGCGTGATACTCCGTCTGCAGCAATGCCTGAAAAGCGGTTATGGCTTGATCATAGTCTCCCTCTTCGACCTTTACCATTCCTTCATTCCAGCGGGTCTGTAACTCCTGCATTTTCTCGATCTTGCGGGTTTCCCGCTCGACGGCTTCAGCAAGAATAAGTTCATCGGTTCGCGCCTTTATCTTCTCCTTCTGTTCAAGACTGATGATGTCTCCCGGGATCGCTTCCAGTTTTTCTATGGCATCAAGATATTTTTGTTCCGCTGCCAAATCGCCCACTTCAACAAAGAACTGCTCGAACCATTGCTGGGCTCTTTGCCGGGCCGTATCCTTGATGATATCAACATTGGAGGCCACAGCGGAGTAGGGATAGTCGGCCAGAAAATTTTCGGCATCCCAGACGATTTTAAAACCGTCCCGTTCCGGAATAAAACCGAGAAAGTTGCGCAGCAGATTGGAGTATTTCGTGAGCTCCGGACCACCTTCCTCGCTCCTTTCCAGAATATTAAGCTGCAGTTTTGACCACTCTTCTATGCTGCCAAGATCCCGGTAGTCTCGTGAGATATTGAGGTACTGACTCTCCGCGGCAGCGTAATTGCCCGATGCGGTATAGAGATCCGCCAGTATCCGGCGTAATGAAAGCAGATCGGTCTTCTGCTCGTCCGAGACCGACATCTCATCGACTATCTGCTGATATATTTCCGCAGCCTTCTCTTCCTGATGCAAAAACATCAGAGCATTGCCATAGAAGATCTTGGTGCGCAGATGAACTCTTTCCTTCTGCTGCTCGGGAATTCGCTGCCAGGCCTGCACGACTTCTTCATATTCACGGCTGTCCGTGTATCTCTCGATAATGGTTTCCAGCTGCGGCAGATCAGCATCGGCCTCCCTGTTCTCCCAGTCGACCAGTTCATCCCCTTCGGGAGCAAGTAATTTCCCGCAGATAGATTCCAGAAAAGAGATATCGCGCTTCTGCAAATCCATAACATCTTCACTGCTTATTATCAGATGAGCGCTGCTGGTATTGAGTTGCAGCATATCAGCGCGAAGCCGGTTATAGCCATTGAGAACCTTTTGCAGATCAACAAAACAGCCGACCATGGTTTCGCTATCCTCGCGGCTCATCTCCAGGGCAGCCGAGCGGGCATCTATCTCTCTCCAATGATCAAGCTTTCGACCATATTCAAATATACGGTCATTGACATACGTCATTGTCGGCAGAGGGCCCTGGATCTGGACAAAATCCTTTTCTCTCGCTGTCTCCGAAGGAAGGCGTATTTCCTGGGGTTGGGTGATTTCTTTTTGCGAGTCAAAATCTACTGGAGAGCTGCTTACTCCGGGATAGGAGCCATCTCCATCTCTGCTCTCTCTGCTGTCTCTGCTATAACTTTCCTCCTGCAGCGGTGGTGCGGATTTCCGGGGGGAGCCGCAGCCAGTAAACAGCAGAGCACAAATGACACATACTACCGGTATTTTTAAGGAAGCCATTTTCATACGTTATTTAATTTTCTTCATTTTCGGGGAGGTGAAATTCGCCCCGCGTTGGTGTTTACCTGATACTATCATATCGGTAACAAATTAAAATAGTTTAACTAATCAAACTGGTTGCACCTGCCGCACTTTTTTTGCAGGGAGGTCTACAGCTCATGGATTTGCGGTCGGATTCAGTCTGTGATCCCCGCTCTTCACCAGCATTATAATAGACATATTCCATATCATAGCAAGGAGCAGGAATAAAATCCAGGAAGTCATGCCGATCCCGAAATCAATGAAACATATCCTGGGATTTTTTACCTGGTCAGGGTCTTTTCCACCAGAGAAGACACCCGCCAGTATGGGAGAAATTGACGTGCGGGAAGAAACCCCCCCTGGTCGTCCAAAGTGCCGAATGTCAATATCGAAGGAGTATACCTGTCCTGAGAATCTATGATTCCCGCAGCGCCCGGCGGAATTATCCCTCCCCTATCCGGGGAAATCGCAATATTTTTTTGTCCTATTTCAGGGCGCTTCAGCGACAATCCATAAAAAGAGAGATCGACGACATCGAGTTGGTTTGCATATCCCTCGTTCTGCACAATAGCATTGACAATCTCACTCCAGATAGGCAGTGCTCCGGCAGAACCGGATATTCTGGTAGCCCCTTTCCTCATGGCCTCATTATCATCAAAACCGACATACACACCGACGGCATAACCATCGCTCAGCGAAAGAGTGTTGTCAGCCTTGGAAAATCCGGGAAGATAGCCGAAAAACGAGGCATTGGTATATCTGTTGGCCGTTCCGGTTTTTCCGAGAACCGGAACAGACAGGCCCAGGCTATCGACTTTTTCGTCCTTCTCCTGAGTCGCCGAGCCGGTGAGTTTGACATGTTTATCTGCATATCTCCCTGTGCCGAATTTTACTACATTTTCAAGCACATGTCCTATCGCTGCGGATGTTTCCGGAGCGATGAGGTCCCGGCTAATCCGCTGTGGCTGATACAGGATCTCTCCATCCGATGATTCAATTCTATCGATGATGCTGAGCAAATCTCGGCTGTCATCCTCATTGACGCCGGACAGAGTCACTTTGCCGGTCGTCAGTCCTTCATAGAGGCGCAGGGTTTCTAACAGCGTGACTACATTCGATCCAAGTGGAAAGGAGAGCACCGGGGCCAGGCCGCTGTTGACTCCGAATTCCTGAGCAAGTGCTATTAAATATCTAAGGCCGACCAGTATTCTGAAATCACTGATATGCTCGAGTGTATCCATACTATAGGGTTGCTGTTGTCGCAAAGTTTCCATCTCACGGGAAACCTGTTGCTGTATCAATTCGAAACCCTCCACCGAAATTTCGGAATTCAGATAAACATCATTCCAGAAATTTTTTCTCTGCGTCTCACTCATAGCTGTCAGCATCCGCTCCAGACGGGCCCCGGACAAAGGAATCATTCCTCCGCTCCGGGATATATCTTCCAGGAAACTATAGCGTCCGGCGAATTCGTCATAGAATAATCGACCCTCGGCACCTTCCTCCCTCTCGTCAATGGTATCCTCCACCAACTCCGGATAGTATACGGAGGCGAATGTTCTATCGCTGCGGTACCGTTGTCTGAAATTGTCAAACTTGCGGTGAAGATTTTCATAATCAAGATAACTTTCAGCCACTATTTTCCGGCGCAGCTCCAGCTCTTCCCTGGCACTTTGGCTCAACGATCGATTTTTAAGTTCTTTTTCAAGAGACTCTTTAATATCCGCAAACCCCAGTCCATAATGCATCTTCTGCAAACGCTTATGTTCAAGGTTTCTGCCCGCAAAGATAAAATCCGTTTCAATATTTTCCAGGGCACGCTGAAATGCGGCTTTACGCAGGGCGTCGAGGTTTATGACAATTCCATACCTGTCGCGGATGCGGCTCCTGTAACGGGAGTAGGGTTCCTGCTCACCATCCACGACAATCGGCGCCATATCGACATGCTCCGCTACCTCACGGAACTGTTCACTGGTCAGCTTATCGCAAAGATGTGAGAGCAGCCAGACCGAGGCGACATTCTCCGATTTGACACCCGCCCAGCTCAGTGAAACTTCATCAAAAGGAGAATGATGATCGGGACGGGGAAAATATGGCTGGTTCTGGTACATGAAAACATCCCGGGAGTTCCGCAGATGATCGGTGCTATTCCACCCCAACTGCAGCGCCGCCGCAAAGACAAAAGGCTTGAAGGATGACCCCATCGTCCTTCTGGCATAAATGGCCCGATTATAAAAGCGATTCTCCACTCCTCCGGCCACCGCTTTGATAATGCCGTCTTTAAGAACCAGTGCCCCGCCGTTTAATTGTGGAAATTTTTCCAGATCGAGCTGTATCCTGCCATCGTCATCTTCTCCGCGAACGCTGACCCAAACCGTGTCTCCCGGCTGCAGTTGCTGGAGAAAGGCGCTGTAGTCCTTTGCGCCGGCAACACTCCAGGGATTTTTCTGCCAGCGCACTCTGGCGGCCACCAGCCGTGAAAGCCCGCTCTTTTCTATCACGCCGGTGCCGGCGCGATGGCCCAGATCAACAGTGACCAGCGGAGAGCCGTCATTATTTGAAACCTCCACAATTTCACCAAAGAGAAAGGCATGCTGCTTGAAAAGCTTGTCGCCCTTATAGGTAAGCTCCTGCAACTCTTTCTGCACCTGCTCGCGTTCATATCCGCGAAGACGCACATCCAGACGGGAAATATCGTGGCGCAGAGAGTACAGCGTCTGTTCCTGCATTTTTTTATCAATGGTGGTGATGATACGCACGCCTGATGTGGAAATGTTGGTAATTTCATGTTTTTCCAAAGCTTCGGTAATCTCAGCCGAGGTCACTGCGTCCTTGACCATATCCATGGCATAATCAAGAGGAAAGCCGACCTCGCCCTTGGAAAATCCGATATCACCGAATGTGGCAACGCCCTGCTCGTATTCGCTGATCATTCCAAGCTCGAGCATTTTTGCCAGAACGTAGTTGACTCTGGTCCTTCCTCTTTCAAGCGCCTTCTTTCTATTTTCCTCAGACTTTTTAATGAAAGGATTATAGTAATTCGGCCTCTTGACGCTTCCGGCTATATAGGCACACTGCAGGAGAGTCAGCTCCTCGGGTTTTTTATCAAAGTAGTAACGCGCGGCAATACCTAATCCATGACCATTGCCGCTGACAAAGAACTGGTTGGCATAAAACTCGAAGATTTTCTCCTTGGGGTAGTGATATTCGAGACGTAAGGCAAAAAGCAGTTCCTTCAATTTCGCCTGTATGGTGCGGTTTTTTCTTTTGAAGAGGTTTTTGGCGGTCTGCTGTGTCAATGTAGATCCGCCCTGTACTATTCTTCCGGACTGAATATTCATCCAGGCCGCCCGCATGATACTGAGAGGGTCAAAGCCAAAATGAGAGAAGAAACTATTGTCTTCGGAGGCCACCAGGGCATTGATGAAATTGACGGGGATTCGGTCATATGGCACATACTGTCGGTGCGCCTGGTCAAAAAAAACGCCGAGGCGGGTGATGCCGTCGTTATAGAAAACAGGGCTTTCTTTCCCCAATATGCTTTCGATATTCTCCGATTGAATCTCTTCGCCGGGATGGAGGACCACAAACCAGTAGAGTGCTGTTCCACCTCCAAGTACAGAAAGAAAGAGAGCTATTGCAAGAAACCGCAGTATGTTTTTTATCATTTTTGAAGGCAACTAAGTAATATCAATGATGCACAGCAATAATAGTCTTTTTCTCTTTTTCCATCTCGAAATCCTGCCATAAGAAACTTATGGGAGTATTCTCAATAGCAGCCGGATTCACGGAAAATATTATCCTGAAAAATATCCGGAAGATTTTTTCTAAGGTACTAAAATGCTATTTTGCTTGCAATTCAAGGAATCATAAGGTTTAAATACACCAATTTTACTATCAAGCTGATAGAAAAGTGAGTGTACATTGTTACTCCACTTATCTCAACCTGCATGTAGTTGTTTTCTATTTTTGGTAGCTTCCGGCAACAGAATATTACTATGATTTGCAAATAATGATTATATCAAAAACCCGCTTTATTCTCCTGTCATGTCTTCTCCTCGGTCTTTCGGGCTGTGGAGCCAAAGAAACATTTCTCAGTTTTATAGATGATCCTGCAGTAAATTCGGGGGAAGATGTCACCCTGATCGATTCTGAAAATTCATCCGCACCTCCCGCTGAACTGCTGCCGCTGCCGGTTGAGGATGAAAAAAGCATAACTCAGGAACTTAACGCTCTGGAACAAACAGGGTCCTGGGCGGAAAAAGAGATTCCCGCCGCAGCTGACGTCAAGGACTATGATTTTCCGGTAGTTATCAACAAACAGGTCGAAATGTATATCGACCTCTTTCAGAACAAGCAGAAAAAACATTTTAAACGCTGGTTGGCCCGTTCCACAAAATATATGCCGCTTATCCATGCAGAGCTTGAGAAGGCCGGTCTGCCAAAAGACCTCATCTATCTGGCCATGATCGAAAGTGGTTTTAATCAGCGTGCCTATTCGCGAGCCCGGGCCGTGGGAATGTGGCAGTTCATGTCAGGGACCGGCAAAGATTATAATCTCAGAATTGATCAGTATGTAGATGAACGCCGCAACGCCAAAAAGGCGACAAAGGCCGCCGTCGCCTTTCTCGGCGATCTCTACGCACAGTTTAATGACTGGCATCTGGCGGTGGCTGCCTATAATGCCGGCGCCGGTAAAATCGGATATGGCTTAAAACGTTACAAAACCAAGGATTTTTGGGAGCTTGCCGAAAAAAAATATCTCAGCCTTGAAACTAAGCGGTATGTCCCCAAACTCATCGCCGCCATGATTATAGCCAAAAACCCTGAAAAATTTGGTTTCAACAATATCAGCTACGAAGCGCCTTTCCAGCATGACAGCATTGAAGTCGGCCCCGGTCTGAGCATCAACGCCCTGGCCCTTGTCAGCGGAGGATCCGAAAAGGAACTCGGACTCCTCAACCAGGAGCTGAAAACAGGAAGAACCCCGCTTAATCAATCAAAATATCTTGCCAACGTCCCCAAAGGGACTTCCAGCCTTGCGGCGGCCAATCTTAGCAGACTGCACAGTGTCGTCAAAACAGGCTATAAAACACATATAATAGCAAAAAACGAAACTCTTACGGCTATCTGCAACAAATATAACGTCAACAAGACCACGATCCTGAAGGTCAACAATTTACGTAGCGGTACCTTACAGCGTGGACAGCGTCTCCGTATCCCTTATAGCGTTGTTGATTATCAGCTGCTGCCGAAAGATGGCTCCGCCATTGCTCACTCAAGCGACAGTTTGATCCTCCACACTATCAAGCGTGGTGAAACCATTTCAAAAATTGCCACGAAATATTCGGTTCCTCAGCAGATGATCGTTGCCTGGAATGGACTTAAAAGCGTCCATAAGATTCGGGAGGGGCAGCAGCTTGCTCTTTATATAATAGATGACGGCGCCGCTATAGCCTCCTCCACCTCCGCTCAAAAAAATCCGCAGAAAACAGCGTCAGCGGATACCAACAATAACCTTATAGTCTTTGCCGATAATAAAAAGAACATTCCCATAACGGAAACGTCCGCCCATGAAGCGTTTAGCTGGTATCAGGTTAAGGGTGGCGACACTCTCTGGAAAATTTCGCGCCGCTTCAATACCTCGCCCAAAGAGATCAAACTCTGGAACAATTTGAATACCAACCTCATCCACCCGGGCAGTAAGCTGAAAGTGAAGGATGTCTAGATGAAGACAACGCAGGCGACCTCCCGGCCACAGCCTTTTTGCTGAGACAATGAGTGGTTTCCGAGAACTGCTTTGGCAAACAAGGATTTTTGGTGCCGGACTTTTGCCGATGTCATAGTTCATTTTTTTTGACAGCCGGATACGTTTCGAATTCTCTTTACAACTGAACCTTTCGTTGCCATTGTAGGGCTAGACTTTACGTGCGTGGTACAGCGCAATTATCCTCCCCTTTTTAAAATTTACTCATATTCATGCTCGAAGACACACTTGTCAGGAATAACCATTCGGATGATGTCCATATACTCCATCTTGAAGGAAAAACAGTCCTGCTCATAGGGACTGCGCACATATCACAGGAATCAGTTGACCTTGTCAGGCAGGTAATCACTCTTGAAAACCCTGACACCGTCTGCCTGGAGCTCGACGATAAGCGATATAAGGTGCTGATGGAGAAAAAGCGCTGGCAGGCTTTGGATCTGAAAGAGGTTATCAAAAACAAACAGCTGTCGACACTGATGATCAATATGCTGATGGCCTCCTACCAGAAGAAACTTGGAAGCCAACTGGGCGTCACCCCCGGTGCTGAACTTCTCGCCGCCGCGGAAACCGCAAACAGGCACGGGATACCCATTGCCCTGTGCGATAGGGATGTGCGCATTACCCTGCGCAGAACCTGGAAATCCACCTCATTTTTCAAGAAAGGATATCTTTTTGCCGCACTGCTGGGAAGCCTTTTTGATCGTACCGAAGTAAGTGAGGAGAAACTGGCCGAGCTGAGACAAAAGGACGTTCTGGCCG
This sequence comes from Desulfobulbaceae bacterium, assembly GCA_016278675.1. Lineage (GTDB taxonomy): Bacteria > Desulfobacterota > Desulfobulbia > Desulfobulbales > Desulfocapsaceae > Desulfopila_A. The sequence goes on from JADQBJ010000017.1 coordinate 8,571, forward strand.
AATTGATGGATGAAATGGGAGATACTCTGCCCGATGTCAAAAGGGTACTTATCGATGAAAGGGATATCTACCTTGCTGAAAAAATACGAACTACACCGGGCAGGAAAATAGTCGCTGTCGTTGGGGCCGGCCACATAAGCGGTATCCTCAAACATCTGGAAACCGACAACAGTTCGCTGATGGAGGAGATAAGCACTATTCCACCGGTATCCCGTACCTTTAAATTTATGGGATGGGCCATACCTCTTGTTATTATCGGTTCACTGGTTACCATCGGCTTCCAAAAAGGAGCATCGGTGGCCGGCGCCAACCTGCTCTATTGGATTTTAGCAAATGGCATACCATCGGCCGCAGGAGCTGTGCTCGCCATGGCCCACCCTTTCACTACTATTGGCGCCTTTGCGGCGGCACCGATAACCAGCCTCACTCCGGTGATCGGTGCGGGATATGTCACCGCATTTATCCAGGTTATGGTCTGCCCGCCGGTTGTCAGGGAATTTGAGACTGTGGCTGAAGATATGCTGCATTTCTCCTGTTGGTGGAAAAACAAACTTTTGCGGGTATTCCTGGTTTTTATTCTTACCGGTATTGGATCCGCTATCGGTACCTGGATTGGCGGTGTTGAAATAGTTAAAAACCTTATGAACTGAAACAACTTGTCTTCGGCCCATAGCGGTTTTAGCGCCATTGCCTTCACAGGCTAAATTTAAACGGTCACAAAAAATAGTATAAATATAATGGATACTCCTGAAAAATCTCAAGAAATAGCACTCACCAGCCGGCAGATCAAATACCTCAGAGGTCTTGGCCACAAGCTTTCCCCCCTGGTTCTTGTCGGCAAGGAGGGCATCAGCGAAAGTCTGCTGAAAGCCGTGCAAACCGAACTTGTCAATCACGAGCTTATTAAGGTAAAGGTAGGCAGCAACTCCGAAGTAGACAAAAAGGAAGCTGCCCGGATCATACCGGAGGCCTCGCAGAGCTCACTGGTCCAGTTCATCGGCAAAACCCTGCTACTGTATAAAGCCAATCCCAAAAGACCGAAGGATAAGCGGATCCACCTACCCAACATGTAATATGATTTTTATGAGTCAGCAGACTGAAGCGTACTTTTGTTCAGGTGCACATTCATCAGGATGGCGATGAGCAAAAACGTTGGGCTTCCTCGCCTCAGCACCAAACCTAGCGGTTTGCCGCAATCGAATTTTGAAAAGGTTGGCGGTGAGCCTGCGAACTCCATCAATTTGGAGTTTGTTTGCAACATCATGGATAAATAGCTTTTTTAGGGCTTACCTGATTTCCCTATCCCTCAGCTCCAGGCCAGGTGATGGGTTTCATGGGTAATCAGATTTATTTATGATGGCGGGCCGATGAGGAAAGGTCCATGATGGCAGTGGGACACTCCTGCCGTGCCACTACGAAGGTGCTGTTCGAATCAGCCCTTACTTTCATTGCAGCTTCATGGGCGATTTCGGGAAGGTTATTGGTTTCACTCAGGTGGGCCAGAACGATATATTGTAATCGCGGATTGAGAAGTCGGCCCAGAAAATCGGCGGCATCGCCATTAGCCAGATGACCGTGGGTGGAGCGGACGCGTTGCTGTAAAAAAAGCGGATACGGTCCTTGCCTGAGCATTTCCGGATCATGATTAAATTCCAGGATCAAACCATCACAGTTGAGCAGGCGGGCCGCCATGAGATGGGTGACTTTGCCGGTATCGGTGCAGTACCCCAGAGTGTATCGACCGTCGCTGATCACATACCCCACCGGATCATTGGTATCATGAAGAGTGCGGAAGGAGCGAATCTCTAGATCCTGAAAGACAAATTTCTCCCCTGTTTCAAATTCTTCTCTGTGATGCAGCCTCCCCATCTTCTTCTCTCCGCCGCGAAAGGTGCCTTCATTGGCGAAAACCGGAATCTTACAGCGCCTGGAGAGTATTCCCGCTCCACAGATATGGTCATTATGTTCATGGGTTAATAAAATTCCGCTGACGCATTCGATGGCTTTACCGGTGCTGTTCAGGCGTGAACACAGCTGCTTTCCGGAAAAACCCGCATCCAGCAATATCCCCGTTTTTCCGGATTCAATATAGACGGAATTTCCTTTGCTGCCGCTGCCGAGCACCGAAAAACGCATATCACCTGCCTGTGTGACCGAAACCGCCATCACCCCGTGTGGTTCTGGAGAGTTCCAGTGCCGTCTTCACATTTGCCCGGACAACAGGTGCCACGACTAATTGCGCAATACGATCTCCTCTGGTAATACGGAAATCCTCTGTGCCGAGGTTGATGAGCGCTATCTTGATTTCTCCCCGATAATCCGCATCTATCGTTCCCGGGCTGTTGAGCACGGTAACGCCATGCTTAACCGCGAGTCCGCTGCGGGGACGTACCTGAATTTCAAACCCCGGAGGGATGGCAACTGCCAGTCCTGTTCCGATAAGAGCACGTTCGCCGGCCCTCAGGATCAGAAAGGTGTCAACAGCGGCACGTATATCCATGCCTGCTGCGTGTTCCGTTTCATAGGAAGGCAAAACCAAATCCGCAGTGGCCTGTCGATCCAGCCGGCAAAAGGTGATTATTTCTCCGCTCATTGCTTTTTCAATTCAAAAAAAAAGCCGAATCAAAAACGATCCGGCTTTGCATTAAATAATTACTACGCGTTTAACTCGATTGCAGCAGGGCTTTACGACTCAGACGGATCCGGCCTCTATTGTCGACATCGAGAACTTTCACCTCCACAGTGTCACCCTCATTAAGCACGTCGGTAACCTTGGCAACACGCTTGGTATCCAGTTCGGAAATGTGGACAAGGCCGTCGGTTCCCGGCAGTACTTCAACAAAGGCGCCAAAATCCTTTATGCTCTTTACCACTCCGGTGTAGGTCTTGCCTATTTCAACCTCGGCTGTAATTGCCTTGATCTTCTCGATCAATGCTTCAGCTTTGCTGCCATCCGAAGTGAATATCTTCACCAGACCGCTGTCATCAACTTCTATTTTGGCATCGTATTCAGCAGACATCTCTTTGATGATTTTGCCGCCCGGGCCGATAATATCGCGAATTTTATCCGGGTTTATTTTAATAACCAGATATTTAGGAGCATATTCGGACACTTCTTCACGTGCTTTGGAGATTCCCGATTTCATTTCAGCAAGAATGTGCAGCCTTCCTCTCTTGGCTTGCTCAAGGGCCTCTCCCATGATTTCACGATCAACACCGGCAATCTTGATGTCCATCTGCAGTGAGGTTATGCCGCCTTCAGTGCCGACTACCTTGAAGTCCATGTCGCCAAGGTGATCTTCATCGCCGAGGATATCGGAGAGAATAACAACCTTGTCTCCTTCCTTGATAAGTCCCATGGCAATGCCGGATACCGATTCCTTAATGGGAATTCCGGCGTCCATCATCGCCATGCTGCCGCCGCATACGGTAGCCATGGAAGAAGATCCATTTGACTCCAGCACTTCGGAAACCACCCGGATCGAATAGGGAAAATCCTCTTCACTTGGCAGAACCCCGGATAAACCGCGCATCGCCAAGGTGCCATGGCCGACATCCCTTCTTGAGGGACCTCGCATCATGCGCGCCTCGCCCACACAGAATGGCGGAAAGTTATAGTGCAGCATAAATCTTCTGTTTTCATCGCCCGTGAGGGTTTCAATGCGCTGCTGGTCTCTCTCGCTGCCGAGGGTTGCCGTCACCAGGGCCTGGGTTTCTCCGCGGGTGAAGAGCGCAGAACCGTGTGTTCGCGGGAGGTAACCGACTTCACAGGTAATATTACGGATCTGATCAAAGGAGCGTCCGTCGATCCTTCGCTCATCATCAACGATCATTTTACGCATGACCGACTTCTTGTAAGATGACAGCAAATCACTGATTTCCCCGGCCCGATCGCCGCTTTCATCAAGCTCGGCAATCACTTTTTTCTTGAGCTCATCAGAAAGACGGCCCCGTTCCATTTTATCGGCAGTAGTGACTACTTTGGTCATCCCCGCGGCGGAAACCTCTTTTACCTTGTCCAGGAGAGCTTCATCAATCTGCGGAGGTTCGATAATTCTTTTCTCGCGTCCATTGGTGGACCTCAAATCATCCTGCAGATCTATCAATGGCTGTATCTGTTCGTGCACAAAAAATATGGCCGATAATACTTCAGCTTCGCTGAGGCTGTCGGCCTGGCCTTCGACCATGACAACAGCATCTCGGGTACAGGCTACTACGATATTCATGCTGGATTCAAGCAGCTCGTCCGCCGTAGGGTTAATAACGTAATCACCGTCTATATATCCCACCCGGGCACCGGCCACAGGTCCGCCGAAGGGAATGTCGGAGAGGGTCAGAGCGCATGAGGCACCGACCAATGCCAGGACATCCGGGTCATTCTGGGTATCGGCGGAAAGAACGGTGGCGATGACTTGCGTCTCGGAAGCATAGCCCGCGGGAAACAAAGGACGCAGCGGTCTGTCTATAATTCTGCAGGTCAACACCTCATGATCACTGGGACGACCTATCTCTCTTCTGAAATAGTTGCCCGGTATTTTGCCGACCGATGCCAGTTTTTCCTGATATTCGATGGTCAGCGGCAGGAAACCCAACTCGGGTTTGTTTTCCTTGCCTGCAACCGCGGTCACCAGGACAACGGTCTCTCCTGACTGGATCACAATAGAACCCGAGGCCTGTTTGGCCAGTTTACCGGTTTCAATGGAAATGGTTTTCCCACCTATTTGTGCTTCTACTTTTTTATACATTTTAACTCCATAGTTATTGCATCAGGGAAATGCCCAGCGCCACTAATATGACTGGATTATCCACCAGCCCCGTATGCTCTTTTTTTTCCGGAAATGCGTATTTACCCACCCGGTAATACCGGATAAGCAGTGCCTTTTAAAAAGCATGTTCTTACAAACAATTGCAAGATTACTTAAAGACACCAAAAACAACAGACTATTGCGGAGTCTTCCGGAATAGTCTGTTAAATAATGGCACGAACGTAAACATGAAAAGGGCAGAAGCCCTGCACAATCACTATTTACGAATACCAAGCTCCTGAATCAGGGCTCTATATTTATTTATATCTTTTTTCTTCAGATAATCAAGAAGGCTCCGTCTCTGTCCGACCAATTTCAGCAACCCTTGTCGGGAATGATGGTCCTTTTTGTGAGTTTTAAAATGATCGGTGAGGTAATGAATACGGTCCGTCAGCAGAGCAATCTGCACCTCTGAAGAGCCTGTATCCGAAGGATGCACCTTAAATTTCTCAATTATTTCACTTTTCTTTACAGCTGTCTGTGCCACAACAAATCCTCCTGAAATGTCATCCGGACAAATTCGCTGGTATCTTTTTAAAACGAATTTGATCCAATAAAAACTCAATAAGCACCTTCATAAATAATTTCCTGCCCCAGCAAGCGGGGATAAGAACCTTTAGAAGTTAATTTTCCTGCAAAAAAAACAAGAAAACACTCTGTAAGGTTCTAATAACAAGAAAATATTCCCAGGGTACTCAAATACACATGCCACAACAAGCGACCTCTTAAGCTGTCCCTTGAGGGGTGATTACAATACAACTAAATATCACAAAAACAAAGGGTTACCATGACGATGATTCAGTCGACCCGGACAATGGCCTTAAGGCGTCTGCACCTCTGCCCTGCCGCTGGCAACACCCTATCCATTAATTAGGATTTTTGCAATAGATTACATACATCATTTACAGATAATGCTCCAGCCAAAAAACGCTCATAGGCATTCTCCGCCGTGAATTCCTTACCAGAAAAACTGTCCGCTACCGAGAAAGAACCGCTTCGTATGCGGCGCAGGCTGCTGAGATAGGCGCCGCAACCCAGCATCCGACCGATATCTGCGGCCAGGGTGCGAATGTACGTGCCTTTACTGCAAATTACCCTGATGGTGAGCTCCGCACCGGAGCCACTGAGTATGCCATTCTCATCGACTCTTTCTATCTGCCGGATATATACATGGCGCGCCTCTTTCTTCACCTCTATGCCTTTGCGTGCATAATAATAAAGAGGCTTTCCTTTATGCTTCAAAGCCGAGTAAACAGGAGGTATCTGCATCTGCTCTCCGACAAAGCTTGTCAGACACCTTTCAACCACCTCTTCGGCAAGAGGTTCCACCTCAGTCGTGGCGGTAACCTGCCCCTCCGGATCCTGTGTTGTCGTCTCCACCCCAAGTGTCAGAGTAGCGAGATATTCCTTTTCCCCCTCCATCAGCGAAGAGATTATTTTTGTGGCCGGCCTTCCGGCACAGATAACCAGGAGACCGCTTGCGAAAGGATCGAGAGTTCCGGCATGCCCTACTTTTTTGATCCCCAGGAGACGCCGAACATTTTTCACCATGGTAAAGGAACTAGGGCCGGCGGGTTTATCCACCAGAAATACCGCCGCTTCAATATCTGACATAAAATTTTTATTACATTCAGGAGGATCGCTTAAACATTCTTGTCAATTCGTCGGTGACAATCTGGTGCACCTGTTCAGCGGTCTTGTCGGTAAAGCTGAAGCCGGCGGCGTTTCTATGACCGCCACCGCCGAATGCCTTGGCAATCTCAGCGACATCATGCTCTCCTTTTGCCCTCAGGCTCACGGAAATGGATCCATCTTTGCCTTCCTTCACAAAAGCGGCAATCTTGACCGAGGTGATGGAGCGCGGAAAGTCGACAAACCCTTCAACATCTTCAGGCAGGGCACCGCTTTTCTCAAACATCTTCCCGGTAACGTGAATAACAGCGAGTTGATTGGAGGCGTGCAGACTTAAAGTGCCGAGAACCATCTCCAACAGGCGGATCCTTTCCAAGGTGAAATTATTATGGATATACTCAGAGATTTCGTCCGGGCATACCCCAATATCCAGGAGATCCGCGGCAATCCGAAGAGTGCGGGAGGTAGTGGAATCGTATCGAAATGATCCGGTATCGGTGGAAATCGCCACATATAAATTATACGCGCAATTGTAGCTGATCTCGGCCTGTAAATGCAGGGCAAGTTCATACACCATTTCTCCGGTCGAGGATCTATCTGGATCAACCCAGCGATGCATCCCGAAATCCTTATGGGAACGATGATGATCAATCACCAGAAATGGTTCTATCCGAAGAAAAATATCTTTATTTTTACCTAATCTGTCGCAATCGCCGCAATCGAGCGATATGCCAATAACATTTTTGTTTTCATTAACAAATAAAGAGAGTTCGGAGAGAGAACTGTTCACCGTCTCACAGTCGGGCAGGAATCGGTAAAGATATGGCACGGGCTCTTCAAGATAACAGAACACCCTTTTGCCTAGTGATTTGAGCATTCCAGCACATCCCAGCATTGATCCCACCGCATCACCATCAGGATGAACATGGGTAAGCAGAACGACGCTTTCGGCGTCTTGAATGGAAGTGCTGATTTCCTCAGGAATGATCGTCATTTTTTTTCTCGGCAGCTATCTCACGAAAAATCCTCTCAACCTCTTCAACCTTTTCAGCAGTTTCATCATAAAAAAATTGCAGCGCGGGGGTATATCGAAGATTGAGAGTCTTCGCCAAATGGCTGCGCATAAACCCCTTTGCTCTTTCCAATCCCTTTCCGGCAAGCTTAATTGCCTTCCCCTTTCCTTGAACTGTATAATATATTTTGGCGTATTTCAAATCATCGGATACCAGCACTCGGGTCAGAGCAACACCTGCGAGATCGGGATCGCGCACCTTCTCGATCAGTAAGATCGATAATTCATTCCTGATCACATCCGCCACACGAGCGGGTCTTTTCTTTTCCTGCTTCCCCGCTCCCAGGGAATCCAGGATATTTTTGGGATCCCAGTCACTCATTGTTGATCATGCTCACTATTTTTCCGACAAAGTCGCTGCTACCTGCTTGATGATAAAGGCCTCCAGCGTATCGCCGACCTTGATATCATTATAATTCTCTACTCCAATGCCGCACTCGAAGCCGGAGACGACCTCTTTGACATCATCCTTGAAACGTCTGAGTGAATCTATCTTTCCAGTGTAGACCACGACGCCGTCGCGGACCACCCTCACCTTGGCATTTCGTTGGAATTTGCCGTTTGTGACAAAAGAGCCGGCAATGGTTCCATGCTTGGGAACACTGAATGTTTCCCTGACCTCTGCATTTCCGATAACGTCTTCCACAAAGGTGGGATCGAGCATACCAACCATGGCCTTCCTGATATCATCAAGAGCGTGATAAATAACATCATATGCCCTGATATCGACATTCTCTTTCTGCGCGAGTTCCTTCACCTTCACCGAAGGACGTACATTGAATCCTATAATAATTGCTTCCGAAGCAGAAGCCAGGAGAATGTCCGATTCGGTTATGGTTCCGGTTCCTTCATGAAGCACGCGAACCCTGATTTGATCGGTGGACAATTCTTCAGCTGCCTTGGCAAAGGCTTCAAGGGTTCCCTGAACATCGGCGCGGAGAACTACGCGGAGTTCCTTAACGTCACCTTCGCTCATCTGTTCAAAAAGTTTATCCAGAGAGATCTTGGTATGTGCACCAAGTTCACTTTCCCGGACCTTGAGTGAGCGAGAATGGCTGACACTCTTTGCCATCTTCTCATCGGTGACGACAAGAAACTCGTCACCTGCAGAGGGTACGCCGGACATTCCCTGTACCTCAACCGGAATCGAAGGACCGGCAACTTCTATCGGTCTGCCCTTATAGTCCGACATGGCACGTACTTTACCGCTGTATTGACCAACCACAAAATAGTCTCCGGCGCGCAGGGTTCCTTCCTGTACCATTACGGTTGCAACCGCCCCGCGGCCCTTGTCGAGTTTAGCCTCGACAACCCGTCCTTTGGCCTTACGATCCGGGTCGGCTTCGAGCTCAAGGATTTCCGCCATAAGCTGGATATTGTCCAGGAGATTGTCTATGCCTATATTCTGTTTCGCCGAGGTCTCACAATATATAGTCTGTCCTCCCCATTCTTCCGGGGCCAGATTGAGATCAGCAAGTTCCCTTTTTACCCGGTCGGGATCGGCATTATCTTTGTCTATCTTGTTGACCGCCACGAGAATGGGCACCTCAGCCGCCTGAGCATGGTGGATTGCCTCTCTGGTCTGGTCCATGACTCCGTCGTCTGCGGCCACCACCAAAATCACCAGGTCGGTGACCTGAGCCCCACGGGCACGCATCTCGGTAAAAGCGGCATGACCTGGCGTATCTACAAAGGTGACGTCTCCGGAGGGTGATTTGACATGATATGCACCGATATGCTGAGTGATGCCGCCGGCTTCTCCTTCTGCAACATCGGTTTTTCTGATGGCGTCGAGAATGGAGGTTTTACCGTGGTCAACATGCCCCATGACCGTCACAACCGGCGGACGGGGTTTCCTGACACCACCTTCCTGTTCCTGGTCAAGTATCTGGATTCCGATCTCCTCGGTAACGCCCTGTTCTACTTCATAGCCAAAATCGCTGGCAATCAGCATGGCGGTTTCAACATCCACGGGCTGGTTCATTGTTGCCATGACCCCAAGCCCCATCAATTTGCCGATAACTTCGCTCGCCTTGACCCTCATCTTGGCCGCCAGATCGCCAACGGTGATGGAGTCATATACTATTATGCGTTTCTTACTCGCCTTCATTTCCAGAAGCGGGGAAGACTGCCTGTCTTTCTTGCCTTTGCCGCCTCGCTTTCCTCTCTTACCGGGAGAGCGCTGATATTCTCCAAAGTGGGTATATTTTACAGCCTTCTTCCCCTTCTTCAAAGCTTTGCCCTTACGGCCTGCTTCATCATCTTTCTCTACCGGAACAGCTTTCCGCCCCTTTTTCTTAATGCGGGCCTCTTCGTCTTTTCCTTCAGGACCTAGAGGAATATCCGTTCTGCCGGGTGCGCCCGAAACTGGTGGCCGGGCAGGTCTTCTCTTCGGTCGGGACGGTACCGGTTTTTCTTCTTCCACAGGGATATCTATTGTGCCGACAACACGAGCAAAGTTTTTACGGGGGGCTTCTTTTTTACCTTTGGGGGATGGTTTCTTTTTCGCAATAGCCTCCCCGGCCTTCTCTTCCATGATTTCCGAAGGTTCCTCTTGTTCCGGCTCACTACCGGTATCGGCAGTCTGTTCTATGTCTGCATCCCTGGTTTCTTCCTGCGTTAAGGAAACTTCCTGAGCCGTTTCATCCGTGGCCTGCTCCTCTGCATGTCCGGAAACACCTTCGACATCGAAGGCGGTTTGGTCCTCCCGCTCTTTCTCGACGGGATGCTTTTCTTCGGCATGAGCACCTTCACCTTCAGCTATCGTGCTCTCAAGCTTTTCTCCGAGGCCTCCCGGTGTCTCGGCGGTGACGGTCGTCCCGGTTTCCCTCTTATCTCCGCTTTCTTCTTCAGCGGCGGGAAAGGCTTCCTGTTCCTGCTCTTCTTCAGGGACACTTTTCGGCCTGCGGCGAATAATGGTGGACCTTCTGCGGATAACGGTCGGTCCGGCCTCACCCTTTATCCTCTTTTCGACAAGTTCAGTATCAGCGCTTTGCAAAACGGTTTTACGGATCTTGTCGGCCGTTTCTTCATCAACAGTTGAACTGTGGCCCTTGACGTCATATCCCTGATCCATGAGTTTTGAAGCCAATGCCTTGCTGCTCATTCCGGCCTCTTTCGCCAGCTCGTAAATCCTAACCCTACTCATTTTTTGCTCCCGTAATACCTCTCTACAGCAAAAACACCCGGTTAACTTAATCTTTTCTGTTTGTGAAAAAAGTTATGCCTGAGCATCATTAAAAAGTCACACTACTTTCTAAATGTTTTTCGCCACTTTTGCTTTTGTGAAAGAAATCTTTGCAGGCACTTTTCGCTTCTGCAGCAATAAGCTCCTCTGCCTTCCATCCTCTGTAATTCATCGAGGACAGGTCCTTCTTTCATCCAGACAAAACGATGTAATATCCTTTTGTCCGTCTTCATCCTGCAGGCCACGCATGTTCTAACGGACACAGTCACAGATACTTATTTATTTCCTTCGGCTTCCGTATCTTCTGAATCATCCTGATCGATCTTCGCCGCTTCTTCTCTGGAGGAGATCACCCCCTCCTCTTCCACGCCAGCATTTTCTTCCGAGAGGGATTCGTCATTCTCTGCCGCTTTGGCTTTTTCATCGGAAGAGGCTGCGTCTTTTGTTGCCGTTTCGGTTTTTTCTTCCACGGAGATCACATTTTCCGCCTCCGCTTCAATCTGTTCTTCGAAAGTTTCGTTTTGCTGTTCCGCTTCGACCTTCTCTTCCGCCTCGGCATTTCCTTCAGGTTCATACCCCAGCCCGTTTTTTACTGCCTCAGCGGCGGCCTCGATCAATCTTTCCGCAATTTCTTCATCTATGGAGCGCAGAACGATCAGGGTCTCGACACTTGCCTTGGCCAGGTCGTTAACGGAAGTAATACCCTTTGCAAATAGCTGGTCGGCAAGCGGTTCTTCGATACCACGAAGAGCGAGCAGGGTCTGATATCCAGGATCTTCCAGGTTGGCATACCTCTGTTCACTCTTGACATCAATTTTCCAGCCGAGCAATTTGGAGGCCAGACGAACATTTTGCCCCTGTCTGCCTATTGCCAGTGAAAGCTGGTCATTCGGCACCACAACGAGAAGAGATTTTGTATCCTCGTCGACCCGCACCATGCTGACATGAGCAGGAGCCAGTGCGTTATACACATATTTTGCAGGATCCGGGCTCCAGGTCACGATATCTATACGCTCACCCTGAAGTTCCTGAACGACATTCTGCACCCTGGACCCCTTCATGCCGACACAGGCGCCTACAGGGTCTACGTCGGTTTCCATGGAACTCACCGCGATTTTAGCCCGAAATCCTGGTTCCCTGCTGACTCCCATTATCTTGACGATGCCCTCGGCTATTTCGGGAACTTCCAGTTGAAAAAGCTTCTCCAAAAACTCATCGCAGGTTCGCGACAAAAGCAACTGGGAATCTCTGCTGGTCTGGCGTACTTCTTTAAGATAGGCCCGTATCCTGTCACCCTGCTTGAAGGATCGTTTGGGTATCTGCTGATCCTTGGGCAAAATAGCATCGGTTCTGCCAAGATTGACAATCATGTTGCCGCGCTCAAAGCGCTGGACAATACCGCTGACGACTTCGCCGATTCGCCCTTTGAACATTTCATAGATGACTTCCTTCTCGGCATCCTTCATCTTATGAATGATGACCTGCTTGGCCGACTGCGCGGCAATCCGGCCAAGATCCTCGATTTTGTCCATTTTTTCGCCAAGCTCATCACCCAGCTGTACCTCAGGGTCAAGACGAATGGCCTCATCGAAAGAGATCTCCGTCTGCTCGTCTTCTGCAGATTCAACAACGCTTCGGAACTGGAATATTTCCACCTCGCCATATTCTTCGCTGTAGCGGACTTCAATATCCCTTCGACTGCCGAGCTTCTTTCGTGCGGCTGAAGCAACGGCTTCCTCGATTGCCTCAATCAGAAGTCTTTTGTCAAACCCTCTATCCCTGCTGATCTGATCGATAATGCGTTTTAAATCTGACAGCATCCTGTTACTCCACCGTTTTTGCCCTGACTTCTTAGAACGGACACTCTTTTATTATATGACAATGCAATATTCATAATTAAATAGCAAGCCTCGCCACGCTGACCATGTCAAAAGTGAACTCCAGCTCTTTTCCACCTTCCATCTCAAGAAATATCGACTCCCCGTCAACTCTGGAAATATCGCCGATAAACGTCTTCTCCCCATCGATGGGCAGATGCATTTTGATTTTTGCCTTGCGACCGCGAAATCTCTCAAAGTCCTTCAGTCTGGAGAGTTTTCTTTCCAGGCCGGGAGATGATACCTCCAGATGATACTGGTGTTCGATGAGATCCTCAACATCAAGGTAATCACCCAACTCCCTGCTGACCATACTGCAATGATCGAGATTGACTCCATCCGGACCGTCTATAAAAACCCGGAGAACCAGACCGTGCTGTTCTCTTCTGAACTGGACTTCTACAAGCTCAAGTCCCATGGAAGGCAGCAGTTCATCTGCGAACTCACTTATTTTTTTAATTACAAAATCACTCATTTTTTGTGCAATTTAAACACTACTTGAAAACCGTACTCTCATTCACCGATTCGTACGGAAAGGGTGGACGATACTTTCCATTACCTTGAAAAATTTTTTCTTAATGGAGTTGTATGAGAAAATATTTTTCCAAGCCAGGTATACGCTCCGGGCCAGACGAACAGACATAAAAAAAAGCGGGCAAAGCCCACTTTCAAATGCCTGCCGATAATCTGGCAGGTATACCCCTCCGGCCCTTTCGATCTCAGCTCCACCAACGACTCAAACCGAATTGGAGCGGGCAACGAGGTTCGAACTCGCGACCTCAAGCTTGGGAAGCTTGCGCTCTGCCAACTGAGCTACACCCGCATGTACCCGTCTCAAGCAGTCAATTTAAACATTTCCACGCGGCATTGTCAAGTGATAAGGACTGGAATCATCGGCAGATAATTAAGAACGGCCGCAGTCATGTAATTACGGCAGCAGTGTATTGCTATTTGAATCTACATAGTTCCCTGATAAACCGAAAACAATTTCGCTGGGTGTTCTTTTCCTGACTGCCGGCCCGAATTAAATAAGCGCACGTTTGACATTTAACCGATAGGCCATACAATAGACCTGCGGTAGAAAACTCCCGGCATTTTGCCGTTTAGCGGATGCGCCATCCGGGTTAGCAAAAAAAAATTCCGATTGACAAACCACCGACCGCCCTATACAACATCTGACTATTTTCATAGAATCTGATAGAAAAACCTTGCACTGCTTTGCTTTATCGCTGAATTTCCTGTCGTAAAGGACACTCATCCAGCTGAAGTAAAAGCCTTTCGAAGTGCGGAATCAATCCAGCTGAGCTGGATAAGTGCTTTGGCTGTAGGGGTCGGTTCATGGATTTTAATATATTTTTTGATATTCTTGTTGGCTGTAAAGGCCTTTCGAAGTTGCGGAACCAATCCAGCTGAGCTGGATAAGTGCTTTGGCTGTAGAGATCGGTTCACGGATTTTAATATATTTTTTGATATTCTTGTTGGTTGTAAAGGCCTTTCGTAGTTGCGGAACCAATCCAGCTGAGCTGGATAAGTGCTTTGGCTGTAGAGATCGGTTCACGGATTTTAATATATTTTTTGATATTCTGCTCTTGGGGCTGTTTTTTAGGAGTAAAGCACTAAACAATTTTGAGAAATCTGACTCTGTGCATATAGGTGTCTGTAAGAAATCCAGGGGTGATTTTCGCTCCCCTCGATCAATGGCCTATGTCCAGGAGGATCTTAATTCATTGCAATATCTAATACTCATTTATGGCTGATAAAACTTTAATAATAGCTGAGAAACCAAGCGTAGCCGGTGACCTGGTGAAAACTCTGCCGGGTAATTTTCAAAAGACCAAGACCCATTACGAGAGTGATAAACATGTAGTGTCTTTTGCCATTGGTCATCTTGTGTCGATCTGTTACCCTGAAGAAATTGACAGCAAATACCAGAAGTGGAGTCTCAATAATCTTCCTATCTTACCGGAAAGCTTCCCTCTTAAGGGACTGCCGGACACTAAAGGCCAACTCAACGCCCTGCAGAAGCTGATCCGCCGCAAAGACATCTCCAGGATAATCAATGCCTGTGACGCCGGTCGTGAAGGCGAACTGATCTTTAAAAACATTGTTCGCTTCGTCTGGAACGCGTCCGTTGCCAAAAAGACCTTCAGGAGACTCTGGCTGCAGTCCATGACCAGTGATGCCATAAGGGCGGCTTTCAACAACCTCCGCTCAGACGAAGAGATGACGCCCCTGGAGGATACCGCTCTCTGCCGATCCGAGTCGGACTGGCTCATAGGGATTAATGCCACCCGGGCACTAACCGGCTTCAAGTCCCGCCATGGCGGCTTTTTCCTGACTCCCTGCGGGCGGGTACAGACGCCGACTCTTTCTCTGCTTGTTATGCGCGAGAGAACGCGAAAAGAGTTTAAACCCCGTTCTTACTGTAATCTGATTTCCACCTTTACCTATAACGGCAGTCAGTATATCGGCAAATGGGTTGATCCGGGCTTCTCCCCGGACCCCAGGGATTCACACCTCAAGGCAGACAGAATCTGGGAAAGTGAAAGAGCTGCCGCCATCATTGCAAAATGCGTCTCAAAAAATGCCGAGGTTTCAGAAAAAAGCAAGCAGTCATCGCAGAAGTCACCTCAACTCTACGACCTTACCTCTCTACAGCGTGAGGCCAATGGGCGCTTTGGGTTCTCAGCAAAAAATACTCTCAGTATAGCTCAGGCACTTTACGAGCGCCACAAAGTGCTGACCTATCCGCGGACAGATTCGCGATATCTCCCCGAGGACTATATCGAGACGGCTCAAAAGACGACCCAGGCCCAGACCAAATGGCAATTCGGCGCCTTTGCCGAAACGGCTCTGAAGCTTGGCTATATCCGCCAGGACAAGAAGATTTTCAACAACAGCAAAGTGAGTGATCACCATGCCATTATCCCGACGTCCATCCTCCCCAAAAACCTCTCGGAAGCTGAACTGAAGATCTACACCATGGTGGTGCAGCGTTTTCTCGCTGTCTTTTTCCCGCCTGCGAAATTTCTGCTGACCAAACGAATATCGGTGGTTGAGGAAGAAACCTTTGTCACTGAAGGGAAAATAATGACCGAGCCGGGCTGGAAGGCCATCTACGGAAAGGTTGAAGATGACAAAAAAGATGTGATGCTGCAACCGGTTCCCAAGGATGCCGATGTTGTCTGTGCCGAGATTGAAAAGGAAGAAAAAGAGACTAAGCCTCCTCCACGATTTAATGAAGGTACGCTTCTTTCCGCCATGGAAAACTCCGGCAAGATGGTGGAAGACGAAGAGTTGGCCGAGGCCATGAAGGAAAGAGGGCTCGGCACCCCGGCTACCAGGGCATCTATTATAGAAAAGCTTATCAAGGAAAAATATGTCATCCGGGAAGGCAAGGAGCTGGTGCCCACCGGTAAAGCCTTCGAGCTTCTCGCCCTGCTGGAGGCCATGAAAATAGATGTTCTCGCCTCACCCGAGATGACCGGTGAATGGGAATATAAGTTAAACCGCATCTTGCGGGGTGAACTGACCAGGGAAAGTTTTATGCAGGAGATTCGCGAATTGACGCTCCATATCACTTCGCAGATAGTAAACTTCAAGGAATCGCAGACGCAAACCGAAGCGCCGTTCAGCCCGGTAAACGGAATTCGCTTCTTTGCCTCGCCCACTACGTATCATGCTGAAGACGATTCCCTGCATATCCGCCGGGTTCTCGGGGGCAGAGTCATGGAAGATGACGAAATCGTCGCGCTTATCAAGGGAGAAACCATCGGCCCTTTTGCTGACTTCATCTCCAAAAAAGGCAAACCCTTCAGCGCCTCCGTACGACTGAAAGACAACAAGGTTGACTTTATCTTTGCCAATTCCACTGACGATCTGGATGTCGACAGCATCACCCAACAGGAATCTCTGGGGAAATCTCCAATCGACAATACCGATGTTTATGAAACCCCAGCCGGATACATGTCTGAGTCGGCACTGCAGGGAGATGAAAAAAACGGGTTGAAAATCAGCAAAATAATACTCTCCCGCCAAATTACCCCCGAGATTATCACCCAACTGCTCAATCAGGAAAAAACAGAACTTATTAAGGGATTCATCTCGAAAAAGAAACGTCCTTTTGACGCCTATCTTCTTTTGGCAAAAAATGGTAAAATCAGCTTTGAATTTCCTCCGCGTAAACCACGGAAGAAAGATTAATGATTTCAGCAACACACTAATCAGCACACTAACAATATGAAAAAATTAAAAAAAGAGCACCACTCGAAAACCGGACTGGAACTGGCCCTCACCTGCGCAAAAATCGCCGCAGACGCCAAGGCTGAAGAACTCATTGTTCTCGATGTCCAGGGAAAATCTTCATTCACCGACTATTTTGTCATCATGAACGGCAGATCGACCCGACACGTTCAGGGAATAGCAGAGACGATCGAGGGTGAGCTTCGCTCTAAAAGAATCAATGCATCACACGCCGAGGGATTGCAGGAAGGAAAGTGGGTGCTTCTCGATTTTGACGATGTCGTCGTTCATATCTTTTACTACGATCAACGGAAATTTTACGACCTTGAAGGGCTCTGGCATGACGCCGGAAGAGTGGAAATCGAGGCGCAATAACAGACTCCGAAGTCCTTCATAACTTGATAATTTCGTAAAAAGTCATTAAAGGTGCCGGGATGGACTCTGCGATAAGTGCCCGTACGGACATAAACTCCGACATCGAGAAAGCTTGATTCTAGGCGTGTATCTGAAACGACGTAGATCGAGCTTACCATCATAACTTTACAATACGGTAAGAGATCTCAGCCATGCAATACTTAAGTACCCGGGGCGGAATATCCCCGATCCCGTTCAGCCAGGCTGTCATGATGGGTCTGGCGTCCGACGGCGGTCTGCTGCTTCCTCGAAACATCCCCAGAATAGGTGCGGAAACATTCAGCTCCTGGAGCGAACTTTCCTATGCCGAACTGGCATTTGAAATCATGTCCCGCTTTATTGACGATATCCCCTCAAGCAATCTGCGCGACCTGATCAACAGATCGTATGCCGCCTTTTCCTCAAAAGAGGTGACTCCACTGGTTCACCATGGAGAACTGCATATTCTTGAGCTTTTCCACGGACCGACCCTGGCATTCAAGGACGTTGCCCTGCAGTTTCTCGGCAACCTTTTTGAATATCTGCTGGAGAGGGACGACGGTTATCTCAATATTGTCGGTGCAACCTCAGGAGATACCGGCAGTGCGGCAATCTATGGTGTTCGCGGCAAAAAGAGGATCAAGATTTTCATTCTGCACCCCCGCAATCGCATCAGCCCGGTGCAGGAGAGGCAGATGACCACTGTCACCGACGACAATGTCCACAATATCGCCATAGAAGGCACCTTTGATGATGGCCAGGCCGTCGTCAAGGCGTTATTCAACGATCTTGAGTTTAAAAAAACCTATCATCTCGGTGCTATAAACTCGATAAACTGGGCTCGAATACTCGCCCAGGTTGTCTATTATGTCTACAGTTGTCTCCATGTCATCAGGCATGAAAACGACAAGGCCATGGACTTTTCCATTCCAACAGGTAATTTTGGTGATATTTTCGCAGGATATATTGCCAAAAACCTGCTGCCCGAGGGCACTGTGCGCAAGCTTGTTCTTGCATCCAACTCCAATGACATATTGAGCAGGTTCGTGAACGTGGGCGATTACTCCGCAGCACAAGTGCAGCAGACATCGAGTCCTTCAATGGATATCCAGGCGGCATCGAATTTTGAACGTTATCTCTATTATCTTCTCGACAAGGACCCCGAGAGAACCACGGAGGCTATGCTGGAATTCGCCGAAAAGGGCCGGCTGGACCTCAGCGGCTACTGCGACCACATAAAAAGAGACTTCAGCGCAACTTCTGTCAGTGAAGAGGATGTTGAGGAGACAATTCGAAAATTCCATACTGATTACGGCTATCTTCTCGATCCCCACACCGCAGTAGGTGTCTATGCCGGTCTGCAGCATAAGCAGAACAATATTCCCATGATATGTCTTGCCACCGCACACCCGGCAAAATTTGCCGAGACCGTGCGCAAGGCCGCCGGCATTGACCCGGAGCAGCCTGAAGCCATCCAGGGCCTGTTCGGCAAACAGACACGCTGTGAAATTATGGACGCCGACCGTGAACGTGTGCAGGAATTTATCAGAACCAATGCTCTTCTCCAGCCCGATGAAGAGTGACGATACGTACATCTCCAGAGTAGAGGATTGTGTCGCCTATTTAAAATCAGTCCTGCCGTATACTCCGCGCACCATCATTCAACTAGGAACCGGCTTAGGCGCTCTGGCCGATCGGGTTTCCACCGATGCGGTTATTCCCTACCATGAGATACCGCATTTTCCCGCGGCAACTGTAGCGGGCCACAAAGGCAACCTCCTGCTCGGCACCCTGGGCAACCACAGGGTTGCCGTTCTTCAGGGACGTTTACACTACTATGAAGGTTATTCCACTAAGGAAGTAGCCTTTCCGGTTCGCGCTCTCTCGCTCCTGGGCGCGGAAAACCTCGTGTTCACCAACGCCGCAGGAGGCCTCAATCCGCTCTTCCGTCCGGGCTCGATAATGGTGATCAGGGACCATCTCAACTTTCTTGGAGAAAATCCCCTGAGAGGCGCCAATAACGAGGCCTGGGGCCCGCGCTTTCCCGATCTTTCCGAACCATACAACCCCGGTCTTATCAGAACTGCACTGGATTGCGCCGATTCCTGCAGGCTCAGCAACGTCATCACCGGGGTATATGCCTGCATTCCCGGCCCCAACCTGGAGACTCCGGCGGAAACGCGCTGGTTGAGGCAAAGCGGGGGAGATGCAGTCGGCATGTCCTCAATTCCTGAAGTGCTGGTTGCCAGGCACGGTGGCTTGAAAGTTCTCGGTTTTTCCGCCATATCCAACATTAATGATCCGGATAATCTTCAACCTATTCTTCTTGAAGATATTATTGCAGCGGCAGCCGAAATCGAACCGCGGCTTGAGCGCCTTATAATTGAAGTCCTCTCCAGGGTGTAGTGCTTTACTCCTGAAGAACAGCAGCTAGAGCAGAAAAACGAAAAATGCATTAAAATTTTTAAACCAACCTCTACAACCAAAGCACTTGTCCCCTCAAGGGGTACTACAAAGAGTCCAGCTAGCTGGGTCAGGCATTTTCTTTCAGGTACTACATGATGCTAAAAAATCCCGACTACATTTTCACAGGAAAGTATCTCCTTCCCACGAATACGCAGCACGGTGTCATAAAAGATGGAGGAATCGCCGTTCAGGGTGATACTATTGCCGCGGTCGATACGGCGGCTTCACTCATGGATGCCTTTCCCGGTGTTGAAATCATTCACGAAGAACATGGACTTATCATGCCCGGATTAATCAACGGGCATACCCATGGGGCAATGTCCTGCTTTCGCGGTCTGGCCGACGACCTTCCGCTGATGACCTGGCTTGAGAAACACATCTTTCCCATCGAGGCCCAGCTGACCCCGGAGATGGTCTATCAATCAACCCTGCTTTCCATTGCCGAGATGATCAGATCCGGCACCACCAGCTTTTGCGACATGTATCTTTTTTCAAAAGAGGTGGCGCGTGCCGCTGATAATTGCGGAATCCGGGGCTGGATAGGAGAAGTCCTCTATGACTTTCCATCCCCCTGTTACGGTGAACCTGAAAACGGTATCGCTTACCTTGCCGATCTTTTCGGGGAATACCGAAATAACCCGCTCATTACCATCACCACGGATCCGCACAGTGTGTATACCTGCTCGCCCGACCTGCTCACCAGACTGGGTTCTGTAGCCACCGATTACCACAGTCTCTATGTCATTCATCTCTCTGAAAACCAGGCCGAGGTGACGACCTGTATGGAACGCTATGGTGTTACTCCCGTTGAACATCTCGAAACTCTCGGCCTGCTGGGCCCTTCGACACTGGCCTGTCATTGCGTCAAGGTCTCCGCAAGAGACATCGATATCCTCAAAAAACATGAAGTGAAGGTTGTTCATTGCGTCGAATCAAATATGAAGCTCGCTTCCGGCATCGCCCCTGTTGTCGATATGCTTGAGTGTGGCATCACTGTCTGTCTCGGCACCGATGGCGGTGCCAGCAATAATGACGTCGATATGTTCAGTGAAATGAACAGCGCCGCCAAGTTACATAAAATCGCCCGCATGGATCCAACGGTGATGAATGCCGAAGATACCCTGAAGGCAGCTATTATAAACGGAGCTCGCGCCCTCGGAGTTGAAAAGCACATCGGTTCTCTGGAAGTGGGGAAAAAAGCAGATTTCATTGTCCTTGACCTTGACCAACCCCACTTGACACCGCTCTACAACATTCCCTCGCAGCTCACCTACGTGGCTCGCGGTGCCGATGTCATTCACTCATTCGTCAATGGCAGACAACTGATGAAAAATCGGGATCTCCTCACCATCGATCTGGAAAAAGTCATCGCTGAAATGAACGGTATGGCAGAGAAGATTCTTGGTTTGCCAAAGTAGAAGGCAACGACGCAACGAGATTATCGACTCTACCAACGCTACTTATCCTTCTCTGTCAATTCAGTCAGTCTTGACTTTCTGCGCGTACTGCTCTAAAATCAAGCTCTCTGAAGACTGAACGGCTGCCGCACGGGCTGAAAACCTTCTCCTGCGGCTAAATCTATTTTGAGGTACTATTATGTTTGGACTTGGAATGCCGGAACTCATAGTGATTCTGGTTATTATTGTAATAATTTTCGGTGCCGGCAAACTCCCGGAAATTGGTTCCGGTATCGGTAAAGGTATCAAGAATTTTAAGGAAGCTACAAAACAGCAGGAAGATAAATCAGCAAAAAAAATCGATGATGAAGATGATAAAAAAGATTCATCTGCCTGATTTTCGATTATGAAAAATTTATGCGCAGGAGGTTGAAATGTTCGGATTGGGAACCCCCGAGTTGGTGGTAATTTTGGGAATAGCCTTCCTAATTTTCGGCGGAAAAAAATTACCGGAAATCGGATCAGGCCTGGGAAAGGCAATCTCTTCCTTCAAAAAAGGTATAAGTGAGGTTGAAGATGGTGGAAAGGAAATAGTCGACGGCATCCCGGGCGTCAAGGAAGTAGCTGAAGTAAAAGAAACGATTGACCAGGTTAAAAATATCGGCAAGGTTAGTTAGATTACACAGGGGCTTGAAAGACGTACCTCCTTTCATCCCCTCGTTACCCCTTACACTATTCCCCGTATCCCTCTGCTGCTAGCGGTGGGCCGCAAACCAGCAGACGAATTCTTCCTGTGCCGGTCCACGGCCACCCGCACGGTGGGCTTTTGGGCCGCTGTCCTTCAAGCCTTCTCCCTTCGCTTCATCCTTAATCATTTCGGTATTCCTTTTTCTCCGCAGCCTTACCATGCTCAACGACACGCGATATCGAGCTAAATATTTGTTTAATCAACATAAATACAAGAATATTGACTTCCTGTTTTTTTCATGCTAGTAATGCAAGTTCGTCTTAAAAGCAGGCTTAGCTTCGTTTTATTCTGTAGCTTTTATATCTGTAGTTTTTTATTATTAGGCCAGAAGTACCCCTCCGGTTTTTATTCTGCCGCAACTTTGCTCTGCCTTCGGCAGTTCTTTCACTATTATCAGGAGAAAAAATGTGTCGTTTAGCCTTAAAATCCGCCAATGAACCATTTTCGCCGTATTCGGTTCTGACAGCCATGGAGGCCATGCAGGAAGGCTACGACGGCTCGGGACTTGGCCTTTTGTTGCGCGGACTGGAGTTTGAAGATTTCAAATATAACCCGAAGTTTCCGGTATTATCAGGCATTGCCCACTCCAAAAAGGCGGAATACCGGCTTGATGAGTATATGGACGCCAACGGTTATGAACTGAAATACGATCATCGCTTTGCCATGCAGACCGGCATAATCGATTCCAATGACCGCTATCGCTATTTTCTCAGAGCCTACAGAATGCCTGAAGGTTTTAAAGAAGAATCACAGGAGGTTCGGGAAGCAGAGCTGCTTCGTGCCCGCATCGCCCTTCGCCGGATCGGCGAGGAACATGGAGGGGACCTCTCGGTATTTTCCTTCTATCCCGATGTCGCCACGATCAAGGAAGTGGGCTGGCCCCTGCAGATCGGGGATGCACTCCGGCTCCATGACGGCCAGATCAAATCACGCGTCTGTATGGCCCAGGGACGGCAGAACACCAATTACGGCATTAACCTCTATGCCTGTCATCCCTTTTTCATCCAGGGCATAGCCACCATGACCAATGGTGAAAACACCGCCTTCGTCCCCATTCGTGATTGGCTGCTGGGAAGAAATCTTCCCGGTTATATTGGATACCAGAGCGATTCAGAGGTCTTCGCCCATATTCTGCATTACACTCTGAAAGAGCTGAAATTGCCCCTGCAGGCCTATAAACATATAATTACCCCACTGAGCAACAATGAGCTGGAAAATCATCCACAGGGAGATTTCCTGCGCGGTCTCCGCAATGTCTGTAAACGATTGATAATCGATGGACCAAATGCCGTCATCGGCACCCTTGCCGATGAAACCTGCCTCCTGGTCATGGACCAGAAAAAGCTGAGGCCGGCCACGGTGGGAGGACGCCCCGGAGAATGGGCGATTGCCTCGGAGATGTGCGGCGTCGACGCTCTGGTACCCGATCGTGACCCCGCCCTCGATTTTCAGCCGATGCGCGAACATACAGTATTAATTCCACCTGATAGAAAGGAACTGACAATATGGTCTCAGCTCGATCCGTATCCGTTGCCCCAGGCAGCTTAACCTATAGCGACCTCACCTGGATTATCAGCCATCGCGAGGACAGGTGTACCCTTTGCGGACGCTGTACCGCGGTTTGCCCGAAAGGCTCAATTTATCTGGCCCATCGCAGGCAGCGAATGCCTAAGCTCGATGTATTCGCCACTAAGCGGGAAACCGGCTACCGTACCTTTACCGGCATTCGCCAGAAAACCGATCTGGAACATGCCTGTATCGGCTGTGCTATGTGTGAAATGGTCTGCCCCAACGAAGCCATCTCGCCGATGCCGAACAGCAATGAAAACCGCACGGTCTTTTTCCGCAACCAGAAGGGCGAGCCCCATAAACGCGGGGGAAGGAGAAATGTCAGCGGCCCCACCCTGCTGGACCGCATCATGTTCGACCGCATCTCAATGCTCACCGATCCGGCACTGGATGCCGGCCGCCATGAGTTTAACATAACCACCTCCCTGGGAAGGGTACTGGCGCCGGAAGATTTTCTGGAGAGAAGACTGAACGGGGGCTGGATTCCGCCAACCCGGGAGATCTTTCCCTTTGTTATCGGCTCGATGTCCTTCGGCGCACTCTCGCCCAATATGTGGCTTGGTCTCCTGCAGGGTGTGGCCTACTGCAATGAGGTGCTCGGCATTCCTGTGGTTATGTGCACCGGTGAAGGCGGCTGTCCTCCGTGGGTTTTGAGGAGCCCCTATCTTAAATACATCATTCTGCAGATAGCTTCCGGCTATTTCGGCTGGGATGAAATTATCCGGGCTATTCCTGAAATGCAGTGTGATCCGGCCGCTATTGAAATCAAATACGGTCAGGGTGCCAAACCCGGCGACGGCGGCCTGCTCATGTGGTTCAAGGTTTCCAAGTTGATCGCCAAACTGCGCGGAGTACCGGAGGGAGTCGACTTGCCTTCTCCTCCTGTCCACCAGACATTGTATTCCATTGAGGAAAGCGTCATGAAAATGATGCAGAGTCTCTCCACTGCCTTTGGCCATAAAGTACCCGTCTATCCCAAAATATCCGCCTCCACCTCAGCCAAATCAGTGCTCAACAATCTGGTGCGTAATCCCTACGCCGCCGGACTGATGATCGACGGCATCGACGGTGGAACCGGTGCAGCATATGATGTTTCCATGAATGCCACCGGACACCCGATCGCCTCCAATGTCCGGGAGTGCTATCTCGATCTTGTCAAACAGGGTAAACAGAACGAAATACCTATTTTCGCAGCAGGAGGAATCGGCAAGAACGGCAATGTCACCCAGAACGGTATGGCGCTGATCATGCTGGGCGCCTCGGGAGTCCATATCGGTAAATACGTGATGCAGGCCGCAGCCGGCTGTCTTGGCAATGAGAAAGACCGCTGCAATGTCTGCAACCTCGGCATCTGCCCCAAGGGTATCACCAGCCAGAATCCAAAATTGTACCGCAGACTCGATCCCGATCTTGTTGCTCAGAGGGTTGTCGATATGTTCATGTCAATTCAGACCGAGAGCAAAAAGATCATGGCCCCGCTGGGCAGATCGCAGAGCCTGCCGGTGGGGATGTCCGATGCCATCGGCATCAATGACAAGGCGGCTGCCGATCTTCTGCAAATCAAATATGTCTGTTAATCGAGCTTATGAAAACCACCTCGCGGACCTCGTTCCGCCGGATGATATAAGGAGTTATCAGTGACTGCGACCGTCATTAAAGGCCTCGACACCCAGGGGCAGCGTATTAGTTCAATGGAATTTGAGAAACTTGTGCGCCAGGCTGCACAGGAGACCTCCAATCTTGTCCTGGAGTCCTATGGTCAGCATAATATCGGCATCCGTCTGGAAAAGGAGGAAGGACTCAACATACTCCTGAACGGTCCGGCCGGTCAGCGGCTCGGTTGCATGGGCATGCCGGGAACGACGATAACCTGCGAGGGTGCGGCATCCGATGATGTCGGCTTCCTCAATATCGGTGCGGAAATTATTGTCAAGGGCAATGCAACCAACGGCGTCTGCAACGCCATGGCCAACGGCAAGGTCAGTATTGGGGGGTCCATTGGAGCCCGCGGACTCACCATGACCAAATGGAATCCGGATCATGACCGTCCGGAACTCTGGGTTCTGGGTTCAACCGGTGATTCCTTCGCAGAATTCAACTGCGGCGGCATCGCTGTTGTCTGTGGGATTGAAGCGAAAAATCCGGATAACATCCTCGGCTATCGTCCATGTGTGGGGATGGTCGGCGGCATGATCTATTTTCGCGGCAAAATTGATGATTCCTTTTCCAAAACCAATGCCAGACGGCAACCGCTCGACGATGACCAGTGGCAGTGGCTGAACGACAGGATTCCTTCCTTTCTCGATAAAATAGACAGGGCAGAATTGCTGACGGAACTCGGCAACCGTGAAGAATGGCAGGTTCTCGTTGCCATTTCACCTCAGGAAAGGGCCCTGATGTTTTCCGGGCCGATGCCGATGGCGCAGTTTCGCAATGAATTCTGGAACAACGCCTTCGGCGGCGGCGATCCCCTGCGCGATCTCTCTCCCGGTCTTGACAGAAGCCCCGTGGATGCCATCGTTTCCGGTGAACTGCGCAGATTCAAACCCTACTGGGCCAACTGTGAACATGCCGCCCCGTGTACATACTATTGTCCTATTCACATCCCCACGGTCGACCGCCTGCGTCTGATCCGCGAGGGCCGCATCGACGAGGCCTACGACATGGTTCTGCGTTATACGCCACTGCCCGGTTCGGTCTGCGGAGCGATCTGCCCAAACCTCTGTATGGAACACTGTTCCCGTCGAGGTGTCGATCAGTCCATAGAGATGCAGGTTCTCGGGCGTGCTGTCAGCAATCATAAAGCTCCGGCAGCTGCCGCACCGATCGGCCGAAAAGTGGCCGTTATCGGCGGAGGTCCCGGCGGGATGAATGCTGCATGGCAACTTGCCCTTAGCGGGGTTGAGGTACATATCTTTGAAAAAGACGATAAACTGGGCGGCAAACTTGCCCAGGTCGTCCCCTGGGAACGCCTATCCCAGGCAATCTGGGACGAGGAGATACACCGTTTCCTGGAGACTCCGAACCTTCATGCACATTTCAGCGTGGACATGGACAAGGAAGGTTTTACAAAATTGCGTGATGAGTTTGACTATGTCATTATCGCGGTGGGCACTCACAACCCCAGGCGGCTGCAGTTTCCCGGAAGCGACAGGGTCATTCCCGCCCTGGATTTTCTTAAATCAGCAAAATCAGCGAAAGGCGACGCGGCAACAAAAATAGGTCGGGAGGTTGTCGTTATCGGCGCGGGAAATGTCGGCTGCGATGTCGCCTGCGAAGCATATCGCCTCGGGGCCGAAAAGGTTACTCTGGTCGATATACAGAAACCGCTGGCATTCGGTGCCGAGAAGGAGGCAGCCGAACGTCACGGAGCTCAGTTTCTCTGGCCGGTCAAAACCGCAGAGGTAACCGACCAGGGTCTTGTCACCAGTGATGGTACATGCATACCGGCGCAAACGGTCATTATCTCTATTGGAGATGTCCCCGCACTTCCCTTCCTTCCCGAATCTGTGGAAACCGTAAGTGTCGGCGGCGCCACCTGGATCAAGACCGACAAAGCTCATCTTACCGCTGATCCCAAGGTTCTGGCCATCGGCGACGTAGAGCGCCCCGGACTCGCCACCAATGCTCTTGGAGCCGGTAAGACCGCGGCCGAATTCATCATGGCACAATTCAAGGGACTGCCCTGGCAGCCTTTTACCAGGGAGGTCATTCCCCAGCAGGCGCTTACCATCACCCATTATGTGCCGGAAACAGCGGACGGCAGCGAAGAAAATCAGGCTAAACGTTGTCTTTCCTGCGCCTCCTGCCGGGATTGTCATCTCTGTGAGACTATCTGTCCGACTGGAGCTATCAGCAGAAGGGAGATCGAACCGGCTATGGCGGCAGGGGCGCTCATCAAGGCGAACTACGAATATGTCTCCGATGATGACAAATGCATCGCCTGCGGTTTTTGCGCCGATACCTGTCCCTGCGGGATCTGGACAATGAATTCCTACTGATCGGATCAGGAAGGACTGCTTTTTACGGCGCCATCAACCTTGAGCCGGTGTGTTGCCCACATCACCGGTACTCCATCGGCGGGTCCCCGGTATGACGTTGATAAATTAGAGGCGATGGAAACGCAGAGACACCCCATAATCAGCCTGGTCTATATCCTTGGGCAGCAAATCGGCATCCATTACCATTAACGTCAATACTCTTCCTTTGACAGGATCACATGTTGCTTTCTCGCGCCTCTCTGCCCCTGAAGGGCCCGCGATACCTTTCCTTGGCGGCCTCACGTGTAACACTCGAGCTTCCACCACTCCCTTTCTGGTGAGCGGCGTTTTTTCACCTTGAGGTCCCAGAGGGGGCATTGAGCCAATGATTATTTCCATTTCAAGTTGCTCCTGCAAAAGTTCGATAACATTCATTGAACATACAATACCAACATTGATATTTCAATATTTGATGGGTTCGGCACCCAGCCCAGGATGAGCGATATACTGATTTTAAAAAATCTTATGGAAATTCAGCGTCATCGAAGTTGCAGGAGTAACTCTGTGATGAGCGCAGTGTCCGGTGTGGCTCCCCATATACCGGGCGTAATATCCGACGGTAGATGTGGTATGGCAAATCGAGTTCACATTTACAGCGACATAGATCGAGGTTTTTAATCGGAATTTCTGTTGCATATCGTGATGTTTATGGGCAAGGTAAAGAAAGTGATCGATATGCCTTACATCAGCTGAACTGCATCCTCAACTACCGAGCGGGATATTTACATTTTTGAGACGCCGATGAGCAATATTCTTAAAAAACTACTTCAACCCATAGACCAGACTCAAAAAATCCGCGGGGTACTCGTCCCTGTCGGCCTGGAGTTTCTGCAGTTAATTGTCACCGGGCCTCCGGGTGCCGGCAAAACCTATTATATAAATCAAATCGGAGGATGGCCCAATGAAGGCTATCTCGATTTAACCGTAAAAAAATGGTGGAAAAATCAGAGCCTTATCTACCGTCCTCGAGAGGTTCATCTGGGGCTTCCCTTTAAGGGAGTGGCCGAGGCGCTTACTGTTTTCGACAAGGAATGGCTTGAAGCCTCCCCACCCTTTATTCTGGAGTGTGACCGCATTCGAATTCCGCCTGCCGGAGATTCATTTCTCACTACGGACTGGAAGCACAGATATGTGTTTGAATTTATCATCCCCGATCCCAAGACTGTCTATGAGCGTAGAAAGGAACGGCACAAGGAAGGCTATTTTCCGGTTGATGACGACCTTTCTCTACAAATGGTAATCAATCAGGCGGAAGTCTATCGTGAAGTGGCTCTGTACCTGCACCGCGCTAAAATGCAGGTGTATGTTCGAGAGGACATCAAATCCCCACCGATGAGGATTGTTGAAAAAGGTGAAGCCGGCATTCCTTCATGGCTGCTCCCTAAGAACGAGAGAGCAGGAGTGATCGCAACTCAGGGCAGTTGGAAAAACCTCTTTCTCAAAAGAAAAGCGATCAACTGGCTTAACGTTTCCAGGGCACCGCAGGAAATCACCTCACCAAGCAGGATCGCCCATGACGGCAAGACCTTCGAATTGCGGCTTGGCAAACAACTCCTCCACTTCCATCCGGAAGTTCCTCTTGGCGTGAAAAAGAAGCATATTAAGAAAAACTGGCTGATTTTTTCACCCTTATCCTGCTGTATCAAGAACATCCTCGGATTTGCCAGGCTCTGTGTGGGAGATTCGGTGATAATAGGCAGGGAGAATACTCTCTATACCGATCTTTTCGATCTGGATAACACCGTCGCTCAACGGCACATTCAGGTTACCAACAGAAACGGCGATCTTATCCTGACCCCTCTCGATCTCGATGCTAAAGTGAGCATCATGCGTTCGGATGAACAGGATAACCGTGAAAAAGTAGAGACTTACCGACATGAGGCGCTTTTATCCATCAAGCAAATCTACGGAGGTCCCGTCAAGATACTCGGCAAATACAAGGCGATCAGATTGTTAAATGACGTAACCAGGATAATTGCCAATGATACCTATGCGCTCAAAAACAGAAACAATAAGGCGGGAGGCATCATAGTCCTGCCGGACTTCCTGACTCCCATCATCGTTGGCGACCTGCACGCTCAGGTAGATAATCTGCTCAAAATTCTCTCGGAAAACTACCTGATCGAGTGTCTCTCCGCCAACACAGCATGTCTCATAATTCTAGGCGATGCTGTGCACTCGGAAATCGCCAATGAAATGGATGACTTCGACAGTTCGATTCTGATGATGGATCTTATCCTGACTCTCAAGAAATCGTTTCCGGACAATTTTTTCTATCTGCGCGGTAATCATGACAGCTTCGCTCCGGAACTGAGTAAGAATGGTATTTCCCAAGGCGCCCTGATGCAAAAGAGACTCATCGAGCTCCGCGGACCGGATTATGCTCAGACAATGGATAATCTCTACCATACCCTGCCGTATATCGCCAAAAACAGCACCTTCGTCACCTGCCATGCGGCACCGCCGATAAGCAAGGCCTCCCTCGATGAGCTTATCAATATTGACGAATACCCCCAGATTATCAAAGAAATTACAACCAGCAGGGTGCAACGTCAGCACTATCTCAACGGGTATAAGAAGAAACATGTTAAACGTTTCAGAAAAAGCCTGGGATTACCAAAAGGCAGCCCGGTCATCGTCGGCCACACCCCACTGGACCCCTTTGGCAGCTTCTGGAGGGATGTAAGTAATATCAAGGGACATCATATAATCTACAGCGGGCATCAGGAGGGAGCCATGGCACTGCTCATTGAAAAAAACCGGATTATCCCCTTGGCCTTTCCGGCGGAACCTCTCTGCAAACTTATTGATAAAATCGAATAGCTTGCATTTCAGACTTGGACAATCTCGTCGGAAGTCGCCAGGAGGCTCTGAGAAGGCTGGATAAAAAAGTTGGATATACAACGCTATCAACGTTCACATATCCAGAATCAGGAACCCCGGTAAGTGCTTTATACTCTATCAGAGTTTTTCAGCTGACAGAATAGTCAATGCAACTTATATGTACCTTACGATTGTTTATACATCTGTGAAATAGCCTCCAATGCCAGAGCACTTATCAGGCTCAGCTGGGGTTTTTTCCAATAACAATACTGCTGCTTTTTTTTTTACTAAACCACACATCCGCCGGCCATTTTTTGTTTCATTTCCTCTCAGGATGTTCTACAGTCCGACAAAACTTTGGCCGTCAAAACCGGTCGATTGACATTAAGCGGCCACAACATTTCAAGAGGTTAACGACAATGCCGTTTCGATCAACAAGTCCTCTTTCACGTTTATTACGTAAGTCTCCGTTTAAGCCGATTCAGGAACATATGCGTGCCGTGTTTATCTGCATATGTTCATTACCACCCCTGTTTGAGGCCCTTTTTGATCAGGACCGTGAGAAGGTGCTGGAACACGCCGAACAGATCCGCAACCTTGAGACCGAAGCTGACAAAATCAAAAGCAGATTCAGACTCAATATGCCCAAGACCCTGCTCCTTCCCGTCGACAGGGAAGATCTTCTTAATTTGATTGCAGATCAGGACAGTCTGGCAGACATATGCGAAAATATCGGAAAAATACTTACCTATCGCGATATGGAGGTCCCCCACACACTCAAACCATATATTGACGAATTGCTGGAAGGCACAATAGAAGTCAGCGGTGAGGCCAGAAAGATGATCGAAGAACTCGACGAACTGGTCGAGGTAGGTTTCGGCGGCGGCCGGGAGATAGAAAAGGTAACTAAAATTATAGCCGGCGTTCGCAAAAGTGAACACAATATTGACGGCGTGCTCAAACGGACCCGACAGGAACTATTTGCAATAGAGAGCGAACTGAATCCTGTTGATGTCATGTTCTGGTATAAAATTATTGAACTGTTGAGCAACATATCCGATCAGGCGGAAAACATGGCGGATAGACTATTACTCTTTCTGTCCAGATAGTACGAGGAGATCGACGTGGATATTTTGACGACTTATGGAACCATCTTAATGGCCCTTGCCATTATTTTCGGACTGTATATGACATGGGGAATTGGGGCCAATGATCTCGCCAACGCCATGGGAACCTCGGTAGGTGCCGGAGCAGTCACGGTCAAACAGGCAATTTGCATCGCTATTGTCTTTGAATTTCTTGGGGCCGTCATCGCCGGAGGCCATGTTACTTCGACAATACGCAAAGGCATGATTGATCCCGCCGGTATTATCGATAATCCTGAAATTCTGGTTTACGGCATGCTGGCCTCCCTTCTTGCCGCCGCCTTCTGGCTGATGATCGCCTCGACAAAAGGATGGCCGGTTTCAACGACTCATTCAATCATCGGCGCATTGATAGGTTTTGCCATCGTCGGTATCGGGCCTGAGGCGGTAAAGTGGGATAAAGTCATGAAGATTGTCGCCAGCTGGATCATATCACCGGCCATAGGCGGCACCATCTCTTTCCTTCTGGTCATGAGCACCAGAAAACTCATCCTCGATACGGATAATCCGCTGAAAAATGCCAAAAGATACGCACCGTTTTATATTTTTATAGTGGGCTTTATCATATCGCTTGTCACTCTCTTCAAGGGGCTGAAGCATCTCAACATTGAACTCAGCGGTCCGGAAAGCTTTGCCTTTGCCGCTCTCATAGGGCTGCTGACCGGCGCTATCGGCTGGTATTTCGTCAGAAATATCCAAGATATTCCCAATGAAAACAGAGAATTTCATTACACCAGCGTGGAAAAGGTCTTCACCCCGATGATGCTCTTTACCGCCTGCGCCATGGCCTTTGCCCATGGTTCCAACGACGTTGCCAACGGCATCGGTCCTCTTGCCGCGGTG
The DNA here is from genome assembly GCA_016278675.1 of Desulfobulbaceae bacterium. Classification (GTDB taxonomy): domain Bacteria; phylum Desulfobacterota; class Desulfobulbia; order Desulfobulbales; family Desulfocapsaceae; genus Desulfopila_A. The sequence goes on from JADQBJ010000017.1 coordinate 40,810, forward strand.
GTAAGCATTATCAGCTCTGGCGGAGAAGTTATGCAGAGTTCGGAATTGCCCCTGTGGATTCTTATGCTGGGCGGCAGTGGAATCGTGCTGGGCCTTGTCACCCTGGGATATCGCGTCATGCTGACAGTAGGTAAAAGAATTACCGAACTGACGCCCTCCCGCGGTTTTTGTGCTGAACTGGCGGCAGCGACAACCGTAGTGCTGGCATCCAGAACAGGTCTCCCGGTTTCGACGACGCATATCCTGGTGGGAGCGGTTCTCGGCGTCGGACTTGCCCGAGGCATAGGCGCCCTGGATTTACGCGTCATCGGCAACATCATCCTCTCCTGGCTGGTCACCCTGCCGGCCGGAGCCGTCATGTCCATGATCTTCTTTTTTACTTTGAAAGGAATTTTCGGATAATTGCCGCAATGGGCAACCTACGTTTACTCCATCTTCTTTAAACTAATCGGGTTTGGCGCCATACGCGCATATCCCTTGCCCTGAGCGACGATATCGAGCGGGAGGCTTACCATATCCGCAAGGTCTATTGACATTTCCTTGATTATAGGGTGCTCCATGACCTTTACATAACTTTTGCACTCATCGCAGGTGGAAATCCGAAAACCAGGTTCATCCTCAGAAAGAATGGTGCTGAGTTTGTCCGTATCAACACATCCGCAGCTCGGGCAGCCAATAAATTTGAATGTCCCTGTGGTCCCACAGAAGGAGCAGTGCAGGCGCCGTTGCGGCCCTTCAACAATGGATGCCAGCGCAGTCTGTGCCGAACAGAGGGGGCATCTTCCAGCTTCCCACTCCCTGCCATCAAGTTGGAAAGTCTCGCCCAGGGCCAGAAAATAGGGTCTGCTCAGCAGGAACAGGATACCGGCCAGTTCTTCTTTGCTATAAGGAAGGGAGGAAACAGTCGGAATTTTGTCGATCGGAAACTGCATAAAATCTATATCGCCATTTTCCAAGGCCTTGAGAAGAGGCTCTAATTCTTCGCATGGCAGATTGAAAATGGATACAAACAATTTAAAAACACGGCCGACGCTTTCACGGGGATATGCCTTGGCTTCTTCGGATGACACCGCTGAATCAGGTTTGGGCAGAAGCCTGTCAACTTCCTCCTGGAAACGCTGCCATTTGGCAAAGAGCTCAAGCGGATCCTTGAGATGGGGCCGTTGTTCAATCAATGCCTGAATATCTATAGTCATAATTTTCTTATTCCTTATGGTATTTGGGGGTAGATAAAGGTGGTAGGTGCTCCGCTCAATCCTTCTTTGAGGAAAATCCGGAGCTGTTTCTTTTCAGCGGCAGTGAGCTGCAGGGGATTCAGCAGGGTATTTCCCTTGCCTCCTCCCCTGTTGAAGAATTCAATTACCTCATCCAGTGTTGCATAGATACCGTTATGCATGTAGGGAGCGGTTCCGGCGATTTCTCTAAGTGTTGGTGTCCTGAATGCTTTCCAGTCTTTCTGATCTTTGCTGATGAGGTATCTGCCGGGATCTTCAGCAAGGGTCCGGTACTCCTCGAAATGATAGACTTTGGCAACAAATCGGCGTGTTGCCGCAATGCGCGGATCTTTGGAATGTTCTGGGTTTTCCTCGACATTAAGGACATGAAAACGATCATCGGCGAGATTGACGCCGCTATGACACTGGGTGCACTTGCCTTTTCCGGTAAATATTCCGTATCCCTTCAGGGCTTCCGCCGACAGAGCATTTTTATCTCCGTCAAGGAATCTGTCAAGAGGAGAATCGCACGAAATCAGGGAACGTTCAAATGACGCGATCGCCATAGCGATACGTTTCCTGGTTATATCGGCATCGCCGAAGACTGTGGTGAATTCGTCTACATATTCCGGCACCGAACGAATTTCTTCTTCCAAGAAGTCCAGGTTTTGATTCATCTCGAAAGCCGACATCATTGGAAACAGGGCTTGCTCTTCAAGAGATGATGCCCGGCCGTCATGAAAAAGATGCTTTTGAAATCCCACACCAATGAGCGTAGGAGAGTTCCGCCAGTTCCGGGTTGTGGGATAGTTGAGTGATAGCTCAAGTTCGTCGCTGAAGCTTCTTTGCGGATCATGACATGTTGCGCAGCTCATGGTCCCGTCGCCGGACAAACGGCGGTCGAAGAAGAGCTTCTTGCCTAGCTCAATCTTTGCAGGGGTCTGAGGATTGTTTTTCGGAATGGGTATCTCCTTCGGGGACCCAGGATTTCCGGCAAGCCCACAAAAAGGAAAGAAGAGTGTAGCTAGGATAATCCAACATATGCTTTTCATAAACTTATTTTCCCGCCTGATCCAATTCCTCATCGATGATCTTGCTGAAGTATTCGAAAGGACGTTCTCCAATCACTTGCCGACCATTGATGTAGAAGGTTGGAGTGTTATAAAGATCGATTGATTTGGCAAGCTCCAGGTCACGGTCAATTTCAGCTGCATGTTTTCCGTTGTCAATCGAATCGGTAAATTTTTCAACATCGAGCCCAAGCTCATCTGCATAACTCATCAGGCTGTCTCGGTCGAGATTGGGTGAGCGGGTAATTAAGATATCATGCATTTCCCAGTACTTGCCCTGGTCCCTGGCAGCAAGTGTGGCTTCAGCTGCCATTCTGGCAAAATCACGATATTTGTAGGGATAGTTTTTGATTACCAGGCGAATCTGATCTGGGTATGTCTGCATCAGCTGTTTGACGGTCGGACCGGCCGCTACACAATGTGGTCATTGAAAATCAATGAATTCAATTATTGTGACCGGAGCATCAGCCGGCCCAAGGGATGGAGAATCGCCAATCGGAACCTCAGTCCTTTTCTCCACCGCATGCGCTACACCAAATAACAGCAGGACGGATATACAGATCAGTAGCTTATTCATCATATTCTATTAAAAAAGGGGATACCGAAGTATCCCCTTAAGGTTGATTGTCCGGTGTGGATTACATCTTCCCAACCGCCTTCATCCATTTAGGATATCTCTTCTTTGCTTCACTGACCGGCAGCGTGCCGCTCACCATCAGCTTGAAGGTCCCCGGATTGGCAACTGTTCCGAGATAAATATGCACCGGAACAGCTATAGCGAAGATGATGAATGCCACATTATGCACCAGATGGGAAAAGAGCATTATAGTCGTGTCCTCTTTCATAAACCAGATGCCGAACCCCGAGAGAGCAATGGCAATTCCAGCTCCCACGATAGCCAGATAATAAAGCTTCTGGCCGGGATTGTATTTGCCCATTGGTGGAACAGTCACCTTGTGGGAGAGGTAACCACCCGCCACCTTGAACCATCGTGCATCGTCGGCGTCGTATTCAAAAGATTCCTTCAAATAATGGCGCATGGAATACAAAAGGGAGATGCCAAACACAACTCCTCCCCAGTTATGCACCAGCTTCATTGTAATAAATCCGCCGAAAACCGCACCGACTGATTCTAAATGGAACAGAAAAGCGAATCCCGTGATCATCAGCAGGATGCAGCTTCCGGCGAGTATCCAGTGGTTCAGGATCTCGTCGACACTCGATTTTCTTACCATCTCTGCCATGTTACACCTCCTCGTCCTTTTCCTTGTGGGGGCCAATGGCCAGAAAGTGGATCGCCGCAGCGGCGACGACGCCAAATAGACCAATCCCTGAGAGTGGCTTCAAATATGTATGCCAGAAGACTACGCTGCTTGGGATTGTTGGATTCTCCTTCATGCCGTAGAGTTTAGGCTCTTCCTTGAAGGCATACATCGATCCCAGGCCTTCAAGATCCTGCTCACCATAAATGGTGCCATAACCTTCATTTCTGGCTGTGGTAATCAATTCGTGCCGATCACCATATTTCAGTGCGCCGGTAGGACAGGTTTTCACACAGGAAGGCAGCATACCTGCACTGGTCCGGTCTGAGCATTGATGACATTTTGATACCTTGTTTTCTACATCGTATCGGGGCACATCGAATGGACAGGCAGTTACACAGAGCTTGCAGCCAATGCACTTGTCGCGGTCAAAAGCAACGGCACCGTCCTCCGTTCTGTACAAGGCGCCCGGAGCAGGACAAATCTTCATGCATCCTGCGTCCTCGCAGTGCATGCATCGTCTGCTGACAAAGAGCCAACGTACGGGATTTTCATCCGAAGGCACCTCACTATACTGGATGAGGTTTAAGGCCGAACTCGCCAAATCCGGCGGATTCTGGTACGTACCGCTGTTTTGTGTTTGGATGCCCGGCAGCTGGTTCCAGGATTTACAGGCGACCTGGCAGGCCCTGCAGCCGATGCAGGCCTCTGGAGTAACCAGGATCGCTTTGCGGTTTTTCGTTATATTTGCCATATTTCCCCCTATGCCTTCCGGACGTTGACCATGAAGGCCTTTGTCTCGGGTATCATTGTATTCGCGTCGCCCACGGTAGGCGTGAGCAAGTTGGCGTTATCATACCCGCTGCCATCCTCGGGAAATTGCCAGCCGAAATGCCAGGGAAGACCGACCTGGTGAACGGTTGTATTGGATAACTTGAATGGTTTGAACCGTTCGGAAATCATTGCCACCGCTTTTACCTCGCCACGGGCGGAGGAAACGATAACGGTTTCACCGTTGGTCAGGCCCAACTCTTTCCCCAGTTCAAAACTCATTTCCACGAAGTTCTGGGGCTGCAGTTCCATTAACCAGGAACAGTGCCGGGTCATACATCCGGTCTGCCAGTGTTCCGACACCCGGTAGGTCGTTCCGACAAAAGGGAAGCGCAAGTCACAGGAGGCATAAGCATCCATCTTGTCGCCGAAAATCTTAATGGTCGGATTGATCCGCTGCCCCGACATCGCGTTTTGCTCGACCGGACACTCCAGAGCTTCATAATGTTCCGGGAATGGCCCTTCCGCAAGACCTGGACCAAATATAGAAGCAACGCCGTCGGGTTTCATGATGAAAGGCAATTTCCCGCTGGTTCCTTGTGGTGGTGCGCCTCCGTCAGGGACATCACCTTCCCAGCCCGGGTTCGCCCCATTCCATTTGAGCAGCGGTCGCTTTGGATCCCACGGTTTTCCCTGCATATCGACTGAGGCCCGATTGTAAATAATCCTGCGGTTTACCGGCCACGCCCAAGCCCAGTCGGAATATAGTCCGAGGCCGGTTGGGTCGTCTTTGCCGCGACGTGCCATCATGTTGATTTGCTTGCCGTCTTTTTCAATATAAGAGTTACAGTAAAGCCAGTTGCCGCTTGAGGTCGATCCATCGGCCTGGAGGAAGGCGAAGCTTTTAACCAGCTCTCCTTTCTTGCCTACAAGCTTGGCTGGAACCACCTTGGTATCATAGACATCTTCGAGATAATAGCCGTTGATCTCTTTGGCAATAGTATGAGCATCTATGTGCTTGATCTTTCCGGATGCATCTTTCTTCCCGTATTCCCAGCTCAGGTTGACAACAGGATCGGCATAGGCACCACCTTCTTTTTCGTAAAGTCCTTTTACTCTATAAAAGAGTTCGTTGATGATCTCCGAATCAGGCATTGATTCACCAAGCGGTTCTACAGCCTTGTAACGCCATTGTCCCCATCGACCGGAATTGGTGATACTTCCCTCTTTCTCCATCGAGGAGCAGCATGGCAGCATGAACACCTCGGTGTCTATTTCCTCGGATTTCATGCCGGGACCACGCCAGAAGGAAGCGGTCTCATTGTCGAAAAGATTGACGTTGACCAGCCACTTGAGTTTGGTCATGGCCTGCCGGGTCTTATTGCCGTTGGCTCCAGAGCAAGCTGGGTTCTGGCCCCAGGCAAAGAATCCTTCGAAATCACCCTTATACATCTTATCGAAAATGTTCAGCCATGAGGCATTCATTCCGACATCCAGCTTTGGCATCCAGGAATAGCCGAAATCATTCTCCTTAGTTGCCGCCTCGCCATAGACCGCTTTGAGATAACTGGTAATGTATTTATTGCGATTTGACCACCAGTTGACACTGCCGGGTTCGGTTGCTGTGGGAGTGGTTTTTGCGTTATAGGTCGCGAGATCGACCAGAGACGCGTTCGGCACCGGGTTGTACCCGGGCAGGATGTGGAAGAGGATGCCGTAATCTGTTGACCCCTGAACGTTTGATTCACCACGCAGGGCGTTGACACCGCCACCGGGCATACCCATGTTGCCGAGCAGGACCTGGATGATAGTCATAGTCCTGATGTTCTGCGTGCCGATGGTGTGTTGGGTCCAGCCCATGGCGTAGCATTCGGTGCCGACACGATCAGGTTTTCCTGTGGAAGAGTAGAGTTTGTAGACCTCCAGCAGTTTGTCGATAGGTGTCCCGGTAATATTCGTTACTTTTTCCGGAGTGTAGCGATCATATTGCTTCTTTAAGAGCTGGAAAACACAGTTTGGGTCCTGCAGGCTACGATCCTTCAAGGCGATGCCGTTCTCGTCCTTCTGGAAAGTCCAGGATGATTTGTCATACTTTTTCGTCTCCAGGTTGTAGCCGGAAAACAGACCGTCCAACTCCGCCGGACCTTTATAGTCTGGATTTACCAGGAACGACGCATTGGTGTAGTTGACAACATACTCTTTAAAGTAGAGGTCGTTGTCGAGAATGTACTTGATCATGCCGCCGAGAAAAGCGATATCCGTACCGGATCGCAAAGGGGCATAAAGATCGGCTTTCGCAGCAGTCTGCGAAAAGCGTGGGTCGACACAGATCAGTTTAGCACCCTTCTCCCGGGCACGCATGATCCACTTCATTGAAATGGGATGATTTGAGGCTGGGTTGCCACCCATCGCCAGGATAACATCTGAATTTTTCAGGTCAATCCAGTGGTTGGTCATTGCACCGCGTCCGAACGACTCTGCCAGAGCCGCAACAGTTGCGCTGTGTCAGATACGTGCCTGGTGTTCGACATACACCAGGCCCCATGATCGGACAAGTTTTTGCAGAATGTAGCACTCCTCGTTATCAAGGGCGGCGCTGCCGACGTGGGCGATGCCATCAGTCCGGTTGACTGTTAATTCCTTTTCGACCTCGATTACCGAACCATCCGGCTGTGTTTCTTTGACTTTCGCTTTAGTGACTGTTTTGAAGCTCTTATCCCGGGAGTCTTTGACGAGGCGGGCGATTCTATCCAGCGCCCAGTCCCACTCCACTTCTTTCCATGCCGTTCCTCCGGGCTCGCGATACATCGGTTTTTTGACACGTGTATCGTTGTTGACCAGCTGGCTTACGGAAGCGCCCTTGGAACAAAGTGTTCCTTCACTGATTGGATGATCGGGATCACCCTCGGTATTGATGATTTTACCGTTTTCAGCATAAACGATTATACCGCACCCTACGGAACAATACGGACAAATCGTCGTCGACTGCTTAGCATTTTTGATCCTCAAATCCTGCGCATAAGCCTTGGCAGGGTCGAGGTTCACGCCAAGCGTTGCTACCAGGACGGTGCCGCCTGACAGCTTCATAAAATCTCGCCTTGATACTCCCATTTAAAACTCCTTTCTAGTTAATCACAAAGAGTGAAGCCCGGAATTTGCAAACCGGACCGTATCCAATATGCAGCTGAGTCCATGTACACGACGAGGAAATCAGGGCAGCCGTCTTTGGGGCAGCCGATGGGGATCGGTATCCCAACAGAAGAACTATAGAAGAATGCTGATGAGAAGAAAATCAGTCAATTGCTTTATTTTATGTGAGAGAATTGCTGAGGAGGGCGTAGGGAAACCGCTTACAAGGACAAGCAGGTGCGGATGCGGCCTGTTGAAGTTTTGAGTTTTGAAAAGAAGATGTGAGGAGAGATATTAAACTATATTTTCATGCTGTCAATATCAGATGAGAAATAAATTACTTTTTCAGTCTGCCTGGCATGTCCACACCTCTTGTTTCATGAAGTTACCTGTGTTGCAGCATCTTTGCTGTAGATGATCGTCGAGGGCTCGGCAACGGCGTTACTTACCGAGGCAGGGAGATGAAAAGAATCAGAGTGACCGCTTATATAGCACCCACGACAACTTTTGTTGGACCTCACAAAAAAAACAGTTATCATTTTCAAACATCACAAACATCAATTCTATAATTCCGCGTATATAAGAAATGACAGGCATAATACTGGGGGATAGGTGGACTCATCACGGAAAGAACATCAGTTCTGTCAGAATACTTTATTGATGGTGCGTAGAATTACGCGAACTTGAATCATCGGGATAACTAAAGATAGGGAGCTGGAGAATGTTTAGCACAGAATTTTTACTTACTTCGCTGGTTGTGGTTTTAATACCGGGCACTGGTGTCATATATACGATTTCAACAGGTCTTTTTAGCGGTTGGCGTGCAAGCGTTGCAGCTGCATTTGGCTGCACGGCTGGTATCATCCCCCACTTAACTGCAAGTATATTGGGACTGTCTGCTATTCTTCATATGAGCTCCATTGCCTTTCAAGCTGTTAAATATGCGGGTGTTATTTATCTTATGTATCTGGCTTGGTCAATGTGGCGTGAAACAGGTTCTTTAAATATCAACTCTCCGGGTCCAATAAAAAGTCCATGGCAGATCGCTGCAAGAGGATTCCTGATTAATATTCTTAATCCAAAACTATCAATATTTTTCCTGGCCTTTCTACCGCTTTTTGTCTCACCAAACGTATCATCACCAGTGTTCCAGATGTTAATCCTCAGCGTGGCATTCATGGCAATGACGCTGGTTATTTTCATTATATACGGAATTTCCGCCAACTATGTGCGCAAATATATTGTTAACTCGTCCAGGATTACCACCTGGTTGCAAAAATCGTTTGCAGCTATTTTTGCTGCCCTCGGGGCAAAACTGGCCGTAACGGAGCAATAGTAAGATAATGGAAAAAGCAGAAGAGAGATTGCTCAAGATCATGCAGAGAAAATTCGGTTACAGCGACGAAGAGCTGGAAGTTTTTTAAAAGTGCTCCACGGAACTTGGACCTTATCAAGCGAAGCAAAGAATTCAATAAAACACAATTTATTCTAGAGGTCGTTGAATCGAAAGGCTGCAAGTCGGCAAAAAATTCTATTTTGATTTTGCAGGAAATATTCTAACAGGTTTATGCCCTCCAAAGATTTGTGGTTACTCATTAAATTCAGCAATGATGATGATTTTCACTGCAAACGAAATGCTTTATGCAGGAGTAGATCCAAACGAAATCAGGTTTAAAAGGGAGCTGTTTCGATGTTGGGATTGAATGTGGAGGATGGGGCCGGATTGTATTGGAATTGAGAATAGAAAAACAGTGAAAATTATTCCTCCAGGGCTCTAGAAAGCCAATCTATTTTCGCTGAAAGTTGAGTTCAGCGAACACCTTCTGTCTTCCGCATATAATCGAACCAGATTGGAGCGGCAGTTCTGCCGCCGTTTTCCCCTTTGCCAAGTCCTTCATTCTGATCATGCCCTACCCAGATTCCAGTGATATTGTTCTCATGAAAACCGATAAACCAGGCGTCTCTGCTGTCATCCGATGTACCTGTTTTACCGCCGCATTCCCCGTCAAGGCCGGCTGCGCGTTTACCGGTGCCATCGGCGATAACCCGTGACAGCATACTCTTCATCTCTGCGGCGCCTCTTTTGGAGAGTATCTTCCGGGGGCTGAAATCACGTTGAAACAGCACGGTTCCGTCACCCTTTTCAATTCTGTCGATAAAGACGGGAGGTGTATACATTCCACCGCAGATAAAAGGGGAATAAGCCGCACTCAACTCCAGCAGTGTGACATCGACCGACCCCAGGGCAATGGAGAGGTCGCCAGGCATTTCCGAGGTAATGCCCAACCTGGTGCTAAGATCATGGACAGGATTAAGGCCGACCTTCTGCAGCAAACGAACCGCCGCGGTATTATAGGAATGGGCCAGGGCATCTGCCAGGCTCACTTCACCATGATATCTGCCCGAATAATTTTTAGGAGTCCACCTTCCCCGTGCACCACCGGCAATAGATAACGGCGCGTCAAGAATCATCGAGCCGCTGCTCCAGCCGTTTTCCAGTGCGGCGCTGAAAACGACAGGCTTAAAGGCTGAACCTGCTGGTCTTCTGGCAATGGCGGCACGATCATATGACGTGGCTGAAAAGTCCGTGCCGCCGAGCAGCGCCCGAACCCTGGAACTGCAGGTCTCGATGCTGACCAATGCTCCCTGCGGAACTTTTTTCTTGCCGCTATCCAGACGGGCCTGCCGGCCAAAGGAGGCTTTGACTCCGGCACGGACTGCATCGACGGCGGCTTTCTGCATTGCCGGATCGAGATATGTATGGATTCTGATGCCGGTGGCCGGTAGCGAACTTTGGAGGATACGGCCAACACGTTTCTTGACTATTTCCGTATAGTATCCTGATTCCAGCGACTTATCCTCGGTACGATTCAGCCGCAGATCCTTCTCGAAGGCTCCGCGTGCTGTCTGCGCATCTATATATCCATCGGCGGTCATTCTGTTGAGGACATAGCGCTGCCGAGCCACAGCCCGCTCAAGGTGATTGAGAGGCGAATATTTACTTGGTGCCTGGGGCAGTCCTGCAAGAACGGCAATTTCCCCAAGCGTCAGCTGATGGACGGGCTTGTCGAAATAAACCTGGGAGGCTGCCTCGACTCCATAGGCTCCACTCCCCAGATAGATCTGGTTGAGATAAATATAGAGAATATCCTCCTTGCTCAACAACGAATCTATTCGCCAGGCCAGAATTGCCTCTTTGAATTTGCGCAGATAGGTCTTTTCCCGGGTCAGCAGGAGCGAGCGCGCCACCTGCTGGGTAATGGTTGAACCTCCCTGGGCCCGTCCTCCCCTTTTGATGTTGACAAAAACCGCACGTAAGACCGAAACGAAATCCAGTCCTTTGTGTTCAAAGAACCTGCCGTCTTCGGCCGCCACAAATGCCTTGGGCAGAAGCTCCGGCATTCGGGACAGGGGGACAACCGTCCTGTTTTCTTTGTAAATTCTTTCAAGAACATCGCCGTGGCGATCAAGTATAAAGGTGGTCTGCAGCGGCTGGTAATGGGCGACCGAACGGATGTCGGGAATCCGCAGGGCGACCATGGCGCTGAGCAGAGCCGCCAGAAAAACAGTGAGCAGGCAGCAGATGCCAAAGAGAAAACCAATGACATGCTTTTCACCGTAGGGCTTTCGGCGCACGGTTTTTCGGGGATTCTTCGCGGCTGCCGACCTATTCCTGGTTTTTGTATTTTTTTCTGATGACACTTTTCAACATTCAATGGTAGATTCTAAATGGCAGACACGCTCCATATATATCACCTGGTAAACTCACAGCTGCATGTCCATAAAATACGCGATCACAGTAGGTTACATCTTTTTATGCTCGGCATACATTACCATTAAAGACGAAACATTCAAACACTCATTTTTCTATGGCAAAAATCCGCATCCTTCCAGAACTGCTCGCCAACCGCATTGCCGCCGGGGAGGTCGTAGAGCGGCCGGCATCGGTAGTCAAGGAACTTTTGGAAAACAGCCTTGATGCCGGAGCAGACCGTATCGAAGTTGAAATCGAAGGAGGAGGGACCCGACTGATCCGTGTGCTCGACAACGGCTCTGGCATGGATGAAGACGACGTGCTTCTCTCTTTTGAACGTCACGGAACCTCCAAGATCCACGAATCCCATGACCTGGTGGCTATAAACACCCTGGGCTTTCGCGGGGAGGCTATCCCTTCGATTGCTTCGGTTTCCAAAATGACGATTACCTCCAGGACCGAGCAGAGCCCTCTCGGCACCATGGTGGTCTTTGACTATGGCCAACTGCAGAAGGTACATGAGACCGGCTGCAGCCGGGGTACCGTCATCGAGGTTCGCAATCTCTTCGCCAGGACACCGGCCCGCAAAAAGTTCCTCCGTACAACGCGAACCGAAATCGGCCACATCGATGAAAACCTGAAGAACTATGCACTGGCCAGCCCGTCTACATCCTTCACCTTGAAAATCGACGGCCGGGAAACGCTTCGGCTCGACCACGGGCATGACCTCGAGGATCGGCTCAGATCAATCTTAAACTACCGCGATCAGTTTATTCCGGTGGGCGATCCCGGGAAGAAATCGAAGGGACGTTGTCTTCATGGTTTTTTGATCCCGCCTGAGCGCACTTCGGCAGGATTAGGCAGAATGCGTCTTTTTATCAACGGCAGGGCAATACGGGACCGGTTGATGAGCCATGCCGTTTTCGAAGGGCTGAGAGGATTTATGCTCAAGGGTCGCTCTCCCGGGGGCTATCTTCATCTCCGGATTCCCGCCGAGGAAGTCGATGTCAATGTTCATCCGGCCAAGCATGAAGTCCGCTTTCGCAACAGCGGAGATATACACCAGTTTATCAAACAGAGCGTTGAAGCAGCGATGAGGCTCCATCAACAGACACTCCAGGCCGCTTTTTTTTCTGCCAGAAAGGTGAACCCACTCGCCCCGCTCCACCTCGACTCAAGTGATGTCGCCACCAGACAGCAACCAACTTTTTATACAGAACCGGATCCAGAAGAGCAGTCGACAGTTGAGGAGCCCTCAAGGGAAACATATCCGCACCGGCAACCGGAGCCGCGACGGCAAAGACACTGCACCGATCTTTCAGCAACGCAGCCAAGAGCGCCAGGTCCACAAAGTCAGGTTTCTTCGCCCGGTCCGGTTGCTGAATTCTCCGAAAACAGCCGGTACATTCAAAAAATCGACATACAGGTCATCGGCCAGTACAAAAATCTCTATATCTTCTGCCAGGCCGGTGACCAGCTGCTTGTCATAGACCAGCATGCGGCTCATGAACGGCTGCTATACGAACAATTTCGCAAGCAATATATCGGCGGCAGGGTCTCCAGTCAGACCCTGATGTTTCCGGAATCGATAGAACTCAGTCCCTCACAGTGCCTTCTTGTTGAGAACAACAAAGAAGAACTCAGCCGCATGGGTTTTGCTATTACTGAATTCGGCGGCGCCACCTATGTTATCTCTGCCGTTCCGGCGCTTGCGGGACAGTGCCGGGCCAGTGATATATTCTTTGATGTGCTGGATAGCTGCGGAAGCAGTGGTAGCACAGATTTACATGGAGGGAAGCTGGAGAATATCCTGGCAACCATGGCCTGTAAGGCCGCAGTCAAATCAGGAGATGGACTTTCTCCCGAAGAAATCAAGGCGCTTTTAGACAAAATGGCCGAAGCGGAACTGTTCAGTCACTGCCCTCACGGCAGACCGGTTTTAAAAAGCTTCAGCGACGCTGAAATACAAAAATGGTTTCACCGAACTTAGGCGATATTATGACAACTGAATCTCCTCTGCGCAGATACCTCCTTCTCCTCCTCTTCCTCGGACTGGTCCTGGTGAGCAGCGGCTGTGGCAAGAAACCTGTTGCCAAGTTGTTGACCGCCACCGCCTATTGCGGCTGTTCTTCCTGCTGCAGCTGGGAACGAGGTCGCGCCAGGTACCTGCATCTGGATTTCTGGAACCGTTATGTCAGCGACGGTCCGGGAAAAGGAAGGGATTACACCGGTCACACCGCCAGCGGGACCTCCCCCAGAGAACCACAGGAAGGTCTCTTCTCCGTGGACAGCATCAAACGTCCTTATATGATCCCCGTCAGGACCGTGCTGTTTCCCTGGTACTTTTTTTCCGAGGATGGCACTATAGCAGCAGATACCAGATACTACCCCTTCGGCACCAGGATGTTTGTGCCCGGTTACGGCTGGGGCATGGTTGAGGACAGAGGCGGCGCCATAAAAGGACCTGATCGCATTGATCTCTATTTCGATTCTCATCGGGATGCACTGCAGTGGGGGAGAAAAAAAGTAAAGGTTGAAATCTATACCCCATAGTACATACTCTTTATATGGACTGGTAAAAAGCCCGATCTACATCGTACTATCAAGCTTTCCCAAAGACGGATTTTGTGCCTTACGGGTGCTTATCGGAGAGTCCGTCTCGGCAGGCAACATCAATGACTTTTGACGATAGCATCTTGAAATGACATATAACAACAAAGTAATGATAATCGGTGGCGGCCTGGCCGGTTGTGAAGCTGCATGGCAGGCCGCAGGACGAGGCTGCTCGGTCACTCTCCATGAGATGAGACCGCTCAAATACAGCGCCGCCCACGAGTCTGATCTGCTGGGTGAGTTGGTCTGCAGCAATTCCCTGCGCTCCGACGATGTCACCTCCGCCGTGGGACTCCTCAAAGAAGAGATGCGAATGCTGGGCTCCCTTATCATCGCAGCAGCGCGTAAGACCGCCGTTCCCGCCGGCAAAGCCCTGGCCGTCGACCGCAGGCTTTTTGCGGAATCGATCACGGGGGTCATGGAGAGTTCACCCAATATCAGGATAGTCAGAGAAGAGGTCTCTGAGCTTCCGGAGTCTCCTGCCCCATGCATTCTGGCAACCGGTCCCCTTACCTCCGAAGCCATGGCCGAAAGCCTGAGCAGACTTACCGGCGAAAAGCGGCTGGCTTTCTACGATGCCATCGCTCCCATTGTCGAGAGCGACTCCCTCGACATGGATATCGTCTACCGCAAATCGCGCTACGATGACGGCCCGGGTGATTACCTGAACTGTCCCATGGACAAAGAGCAGTATCTTCATTTCATCAATGAACTGGGCCGTGGAAAGAGTGTGCCCATGCGCGATTTCGAAGAGGTTAAATATTTCGAAGGTTGTCTTCCTGTAGAAGTGATGTGCGAGCGAGGTGAAGAAACCCTGCGTTTCGGTCCCATGAAACCTGTGGGTCTGGAAGATCCACGCACCGGCAGGGTGCCCTATGCGGTGGTTCAGCTGCGCACCGAAAACAAAGGCGGAACACATTATAATATGGTGGGTTTTCAGACAAGACTGAACTATGGTGAACAGACGAGGATATTTCGCCTGATCCCAGGCATGGAAAAGGCCACCTTTTCACGCCTCGGCTCTATCCACAGAAATACCTTCATCCAGGCTCCTGAACTGCTCTTACCCACCCTGCAACTGCAGAAACGGCCGAATCTGCTTATCGCCGGTCAGCTCTCGGGGGTTGAAGGATACATTGAATCAGCTGCTATGGGACTCATCGCCGGAATCAACGGCGCCGCAATTGCCCATGGTGAACCTCCGGCAATACCTCCGCCTGCCACAGCGCTCGGCGCCCTGCTCACCCACCTGACCAGCGCTGCACCAAAAGGAGGGTTTCAACCTTCCAATGTCAACTTTGGTCTTTTTCCACCGTTAGGAAAAAAAATGCCTAAGAAGCTTCGCGGCCAGGCACGGGCGGACCTTGCTCTTGCCGAACTGCGTAACTGGATGAGGGCGGAGGGAATCGATCAAATCTAGTAACTATCCAGAGGTAAGCGCACACCTGAAGCACTGCTGAACAGTTACAGTACAGGGTAAACTACCGGTTTTTAGTTCTTTGCTGGATAGTTACAAAATTTAAAAAGACATTTGTATGGCCGAAGCTTCAGCGGAGAGGCAGCGGAGCTTCCTCGCGAAAGCCCCAATAGGGATAATCCAGAACATAGTTGCCGATAAGTCCAGGGCTGTGTTCACGGCTGCCGACCAGCCATAACATGTTGACCCTTTCCATCATCTCATCCTTCATATGATTCCATTTGGGCAGCAGAACCATGGCATTGTCGGCGCTGTACTCGATATCACCGGAGCCTTTGAACACTCCCATATGCGGCTCTTCGTCATAAGACCCTCCGGTCCCGCGGGATAATTCAGAGGCAACGAGAAAAGACACGTTCAACTCATCACGTATGGATTCCATCTGACGCAGCCAGGAATCTATTCCCGAGCGCATCTCGGAAAGATCCTTGAACGGAAGTTTATGCAGGCTGTCAATAACCACTACCGTGTAGTCATTGCGAGTTTCATGCCGCAAAAAATCAATATGACGGCGCATCAATTCCGGCGATACTTTCCGGTCATTTATCACCCTGAAATAGCCCAGGAGTTTCTCGAATTTCCGGCTTGCTTCGGAATAGCGCTCCTTTTCCCCGGCTGCCAGGTGCCGGGGCTGCAGTCTTGATGTCTCAATTCTCGACATTCTTGAGAAGGTCCGCTGATAAATGCGTTGCCTGCCGTTTTCAAAGTCGTAATAAAGTACCGGAACCCGGCGCGCTGCCATCTCAGTAGCCATCTGGATCATGAAGCAGGACTTACCAACCTTGGGACCGCCACCCAGAATATTTATGCCATGAATGCCATTGATCCTGTCATCTAGCAGATCAAAACCCGAGATCAGCGCGCTGTATTCCTCACCGGATGACTCCGCCAGAGTGGTGAAGAACTGCCTGAATTCCTTTTTCGGAGCGGCAAAAGGGGAAAACGGTTTGGAGGCGACAATCATTTCGCCGAAATTTTTGGCGAAATCGGTGGAACTGTCGATCGCAAATTGAAATATGGTGTAATCCCGCGGGCAATGCAGATCCCACTTGAGAATACGTACTTTAAAACCTATTTTCGACGCTGCCAGACGCGCTGCCGTCATCGATTCCACCGTATTCCGGG
This sequence comes from Desulfobulbaceae bacterium, assembly GCA_016278675.1. GTDB lineage: Bacteria > Desulfobacterota > Desulfobulbia > Desulfobulbales > Desulfocapsaceae > Desulfopila_A. The sequence continues at coordinate 57,225 of JADQBJ010000017.1, forward strand.
GAACAATAAAAAGAGTCTTGAGCGCCGCAAATATCTGCGGATCTATGTTCTCCAGGATCGTATTTTCAAAATAGGCCGATCCGGGAAAACCAAGCTGCTTGACAGCCAGCAGATTCTCTTCTCCCTCACAGAGAAACAAGGCGCCTCCGGCACACCGGCGTATCTCTTCGACATTGAAAAGCCCAGTGGTGCCGGCAGCAAAGGAAGTATCGCCATACCAGAAATAATCTTCATGTTTCCGGGGATTAACGCACCTGGCGGAATATACATTCCCATCCATTTGAAAATAAGGGTAAACCAGATATCTGCCGTTATAGCCGATTTTCAGCTGCTGCAGAGTTGACGCACCCAGGTTGGCATCGTCAAAATATCCGAGTTGTTCCTGCTCGAGCTTGTTGCTGAAATCATCGATCTCCGCATTAATGTTTCCGGGAGGATTCACCAGATCCTGCAGGACAAGCTCCTCCTCGATGTGGCCGGGAACGAGGGAGTTGTCTATACCTGCCAGTTCCGCGAACCATTGCGGAAAGCCGCCTTCTACACAGGCGACGGAACATCTGAAATAGCCGAAAAACAGGCTGTTTGGATTGAGGAAGACTATTATTTTCCCCTTTTTGCCTGTTGGCTCCCTTTTGCAGAAAGGGCATTCTGCTGTCAATATTGAGTTTGGGGTGACGCCATCAGGCAGGTGCTCCTGATAAAACTGCGCTATAGGAGATTTCATGATGGCGATTTGCATATTCAGAATATTCTACTCAATTGTCCGACTCGCCTGCTTCAAGTATTCCCCTGAGTTCTTCTTCCCCGAGAAGTTTATGGAATCTGACATGAGCAGAATAGTCGTTATTCATGGAGTAGAGAGAACGCACGGTCATCAGGACTCCGTCAATATTGAGCAATTTCCCCGGGACGCTGAGGCATGACAGTTGCAGACGCACATCCCTGCCTAACAGGATTCTGGCATTCTTTTTGTTGGAAATTCTGATCAGAAAAGAGATTCCGCCTCGGGAGATATCGGCACAATCGCCTCTCAGCTGCATGCCCGACCCCTTGAGATCTTTCTCGAGAATGGAGGCAAGTACACTCCCGCCGATCACGTATCGTTTATGCTCTCTGCGGCTGTTCTTCACCTTTTTCAATGGCTGTTGAACACCGCCCGCTCTTTTGGCCAGATCGTGGAGCTTTGACTCCAGCGCAGGTTGTTCATCCACCCAGTTAGAAGTATTTTTCAGAGGGAGAACCGATATTTCGGTTCTGGAAAGCGATACGACATTCATGGTCCAGACGGAGGCATCGAAGAAGGTATCCTGTCCGAAAATCTCCCCGTTTTCGATTACTTTGGAAAGGATCTCAGTGCCCTTATCATCGTAAAACAGCTTCACTTTTCCTGAACTGATGAAATATAATGCAGGGCTCATATCGCCCTGTTTTACCAGGACCTCTTCTCCAGAAAGGATCAGATGCTCCATTGAATAGTAGAGAGCATTAAACTCTTCCGTTGTCAGATTATCATGCAGATTTGACCATACGTTAAGAAAATTATTACTGATTCCCTCACGCTTGGCTGTTTCTATTACTTCAGCCGTGCGAATGATATCGTTTAAGGCGAAAGGAGCAGTTTCTATCAACCAGTCTCTCAATGCTTCTGCCTCCGAAAAACGCTGTAAACTCGAGGCCTTATCGATAAGATCGACCAGAAGCTTCGCGGCTCTGTCTTCATCGCCCTCTTTAAAAAGCTTTGCTATGAGGGCCTCTTCGCTGAAATCCGTGCGAAATGTCGCTTTGTTTTTCTGCTGTAGCGGAGTTGGAGAAGGGATACCTGCATCTTTTCCCAATGTTTCCTGGATCTGCCTTTTACTCAACTCTCTTCTCATTGTTTTAATATGGCGCACCGACTGCCTTGTTGCCTGCCATACCAACTCGCCTATTGCTCGCGCTTTTCCCTTGCCTTCATTTTTAAGAAATTCCTCCAGTGCAACTTCAGCACTTCGGTTGGACCCTCTTCCCAGCAGAGTGACTATCTGGAGAAGCAGCGGATCCCTGTCATCATCCGAAAAATGCGGCCAGTCTCCGAGAAGATCTGCAATCGTGCTGACCACCTCTTCATCGCCCATCGGAGAGAGGGCGCGGACAACCTGCTCTTTCATCGGACCCGTGGCCAGAGACAATGCTTCCAGAAGATTGTCTTTTTTATCATCCCCGCTCAACTGGAATATGCAGGACAGGGCTTCCTGCTGTACTCGTATATCTTCATGGTTGAGATAATCAAAGATTTTGGAAGCATCTTTTTTACTGCCAGTTTCAGAGAACAGTTTTATCAGATTGCGCTTGCCGTACCAGGGCATTGGTTCAGACAGTTTTTCAAGGAGCAGCGGCGGAAGCAGAGGACCCATGCGCCTGAGTAGCTCCAATATCTTTAAGCGCTCCCCGGCATCATCGGAATCCAGAAGCGTATTCAACAGAAACCGGGCAACAAGCGGTCCCTGCATGATCAGCCGCCTGTCGATCAGCTCATTTTTTTCCGTTACACTCCTGGCGAGCAAGGTGGGCAATGGTGCTTTTTCAACGGACAGATCCTGCAGACGGTTTACCATTGCGACCATTTCCGAACTCTTGGTCAGCTTGCCGGCCCGAATGGCGAAGATGAGCTGCAGAATTTTATCGGCTTTTTTATCCTCGCCCATTTTCCAATAGTGCTTTAAAAGATTGAGCAGGATTTCAACAATATTTTCGCATACCTCATCAGCCCTGTCGGCCTCCTTCAGCCAAGCCATCAGGGGTTTGGAAAGTTTTTCCAGCCAATCCCACTTCGAGGCACTGATGAGGCTTTCACCTATGCGGCTCAGACATCCACTGAGCAGATCGTGGCTGCTCTGCTCACCTCGAATCAGTTCCGTGGTAATATTGGTTATGATAGTAGCAGCCGCCTTATCTTTACCCCTGGCAATAAGCGTTTCGACCGTTGCCGGCAGGTGCTCGACGACCTCCTTGTTCCTCATGCTGTTAACGTCGCCATGCAGTATGCCGCTGATACCGGCCTGAATCCTTTTTTTATGCCTCTCCTTTTCTCCAGTTTCCAGAAGTTCCCTGGCTTTTTCCCGAACCAGATACTGCTGGCCCCGTCTGGATTCAAAGAGACGTTCGACTGCCGAAGCAATATGTTTATATTGTTCGGAGGATTTTCCGGTATTCCTGGCAACAACCTCTTCCTCATCCCGAATCAGTCTGGCAACACCATCAAAGCTGCCGGCTATCGCGGCAAGAAGCTTGTCGTAGAGCCTCAGGCCAAATCCCCCTGGATAATTTTGCAGGAGGAGAATATGAAGGGCAAAATCGTCAAAATGCCGGGCACAGTCTGCCGCCAGGGATTGCGCCAAAGACTCACTTTCCTCCTGGTCCGTGAACCTGTTGACGTTGCGAAGAATAATGGTAAAAGATGAGGGAAATGAAATCTCCCCGATTCTGCTCATCCCCTGGAGCGCATCAGCTATGCCGGCGAGAAGTATGTCGGAGAGGCGCCCCTGCTCCTTGTTCAGGGTGCCGAGAGCGGAAATACGTTTCTGGCCGGCGACGGTTTCACCATCTATTTCCGTGGAAACGGACTGCATGTCCTCAGTCGTTACCCGGTGCTCTTCTATCAGACGGGTGAGAACGGCCGCAAAGACGTCCTCTCTTTCCTCCGGTAATTCAATGAAATACTCTTCCGGGAAAAGATCGTTTAAACCGAGATTTACAACAAAGGCACGTCCACCACCTTCTCTGCCCACCAGTTGCGGCGAGGTTGTAAAAAAAGTAAGGAGCTTATCGAAAGGCTCGCGGCTGATTCCTCTTTCAAGAACAAGATGATTCAGCTTGAGAAGCCTGAGCTGTTGAAAAACATCTTCACCATGCATCTTCCCCAATGTTTTCTTGCTGACCGGCAAACCACATAGTTTGGGAGTATCATCAACAAGACTGAAGCTGAGAGACCCGAATTTTCGCTGGTATTCAGTAATCAAGCTGAAGGCATTATCAGCAGCATTGGCGACCTGAGGATACCTTGGCGGATACAGCTTGGTTGTAATGACAGCAGCGTTGAGGGTTTTCAGGACATCAAGAGCTACCTGCTGCTTATCTGCTTCTGCCATATTTCAGCTCCTGTAAGTACACTATCAGGGAGAAGACCCAGGATTACGAATCGTCTTTGTGTATCTTGAAAAACCATCAGAAAGACCTTTCTGCAAAATTTAGGTTAACGCTCAGTCCTGGCCTACCTACAATCTTGATATTCTCGTAAAAAGTCATAGCAGTTGCCGGGATGGACTCTGCTATAACACAAACTTCGAGAAAGCTCGAGAAAGCTCGATATACCAGACGTAGTACCTGAAACCGCGATTGGCGGTGCATGCGGTACGGCAAACCGCCCATTTCAGATCCAAACAACGCAGATTGAGCTTTTTACGAGTCCATCAAACGTAATAAATAGTCACAACAATGTGTTACAAGATTTCTTCGGTCTCATTTAAACACTTTTTTCACCGAATAGAAAGTATCTTTCCACAAAAACAGTTTCATTGTGTTTCAACAATGCCATATTTATACAAGGTCTCGATTAGTTGACACAGCGGAAGGCCTACAACATTCGAGCAGGATCCCTGGAGTTCCTCGACAAAGATCGCGCCCATACCCTGAATTCCGTAGGCGCCTGCCTTATCGGTCGGCTCCCCGGTTGCCGCATAAGCGCGGGCGGTTTCTTCAGAAAAAAAAGAAAATTTAACCCGGGTCACCACCGTCTCTTCATGGAAAATATTTTTGCTGACACAGCCAACCCCAAAAGCTGTGGCCACCTGATGCTCCCTGCCGCGCAGCAGCATAAGCGTTCTGATGGCGTCCTCGCAGCTTTGCGGTTTTCCGAGAATATTCTTCTGCAGAAAAACGACAGTATCGGCAGCTATTACCCAACTCTCCGGGTACTTTTGCATTACAGCTTCACCTTTATCTCTGACCATTCTGGCCGCATAATCAAGAGGATCTTCTCCGTATTTCGGTGTTTCATCTATGTCAGTTGTGAAAACCTCGAAATCCAGACCCAATTCCTTCAGATAGGCATGCCGCCTGGGGGAAGCCGAAGCCAGTATGATATTTTCTTTTGCTGTAAACATCCTTTACCCTATCCCCTTATGGCATAGCCGCCGTCAACGGTTATAACCTGTCCCTGGATCATGGTAGAAAACTGACTGCAGAGAAAGAGCGCCACATCGGCGACATCATCGGCTGTCGTCAATCTGCCCATCGGGGTGCGTTGGAGAGCGGTGGAGAGAATTTCGTCTCTGTTGGGAAATTTTTTCAGTGCATCGGTATCCACAGCTCCGGCACTGACGGTATTGACATTGATTTTTCTCGAACCAAGCTCAACGGCCAGATGCCTCACCAGAGACTCCAGTGCTGCCTTTGATGCTCCGACCGTTGTATAGTTTTCGATTGCCCGGATGGCACCCAGGCTGGAAACGGCGATAACACGGCCTCCACCCGTCATGAGCGGGGCTCCATGCTGCACAAGTGTCAACAATGCCCGGGCATTAATATCCATTGCCCAGTTCCAGTGCCTCTCAGTGAGTTCCATGGCAGGTTTCAAAACTCCGGAAGCTGCGTTGCTCACCAATATATCCAGCTTGCCGAACCTCTCCTCTATCATCGCGAACATGGCGGCGACATCGCTTTCTTTGGCAACATTTGCCTTGACCAGGAGGCATTCCCTGCCAAGTTTTCCAACTTCGACTGCTGTTGCCTGGGCGTCTTTTTTATGGCGGACATAATTTACTACAATATCGACACCATGCTGAGCCAGTCGCACTGCAATAGCGCGGCCGATACCCCTCGATCCTCCTGTTACCAGGGCTATTTTACCCTTTAATTGAAACATATCCACTCCTGAAGTGATTGTTGTATCTACAGGCAGAATCATCGCCGTGATACGAAGAAAATCGGTTTAATTTAACGCCCAGTCACCCTGAGACAGGACCTCTTCAAGGTATTCCGGAGAAAGCGAAATGGGCTGAACCGCAACGGTGAAAGCTCCTCAGGGGCACAGAAAAACGTGTCGTAAAATGCATCGGGCGTCAACAACGGAAAGAGTATATTCTCTATATCGGCCCCTGAATCTCCCCTTTTTTTTGCCTCACACCACAGAGGACTTCTGCAGTGGTCCAATCGAAGCGCCTGCAGAAGCGCAGTATCGACGGCCACCGGGTCCGCCGAAAAGGCAACACAGCCCAATTCAAGATGTTCACCATGGATAGGTCCCTGCCGGTGCATGGCGGAAATACCGTCTACAACCGTATATTGCGGGGGCAGCAAATCCTGCAAATCCAGAATGATCCTGCTGAAAAGAGTTCCGGCTCCGCCGTGACGCATATGAAGCATCGATTTGCGCACGCCCTGTACAATACCGAAAATATTTTTTAATGCCAGTGTAACATAGAGTTGGTTATGCGCTTTTAACTTTGGCGCATTGACAAAATAATCACAGGCAAGAGGCTCTGGCGCAACACCTATTTCCACCCCACAGGCCAACCTTCTTGTGGAAACAGAGGTAAAATCGGTAACCATAATCCCCCGCCGCCTCAATTCGCCCTCGATTCCCAGTGCCCGCAGTACACTGGAGGCTTTGCCAAATGCAGGTGAATCTCCAATACCGACGTTGGCTCCCTTTTCGATGAGCCACTCACCAAGGGCCAGCAAAAATCGGGGATCCGTACAGGCAAGACCTGTACCACCGGCAGAAATGAGATTTGGTTTGATGAATACTTTTGCCGAACGTGGAGAAAAATCAGCCATTCCAAAACTGTCGTCGAAAAAACATTTCAGCTTTTCGAAGTCGTAGGTCATGCACCTGCGGAGATAGACGGAGGAATGTAGCCGCTGCATGTGAGAAGTAGTCTCTATGATAAAAAGCGGAAAAGCCGGCTCTGCGGATGCGGAGTCGGCTTTTCCTGGAGAAAGGAGAGAAGAGATAAAGCAAAATTAGTAATGCACATCTCATGCCACTTTAATCCAAAACAACCAAGAAGCCCGATAACATTCACCATCCTGGGAGTAAATCTCATTTTTACCCGCACCTGATTACTGATTTAAGTACAACTTTTTGTACAATATTTTCCGGTATAATAATTACCGATGTCATGTCATGAAGTTATATATACTCTGTTGTGAAATTTTTTTTACCGGGTGTACAAATTATACTCACTGCCACTCTGCTGAAATTATTTGAACAATATCAGTCTGGTTCTGATGACATCTTGGTTTTTCTCGATCTCAGCGACCAGTTCGGCAGTCACTGGCGATTCAAGATCGATTATATTGTAACCGACAGTACCGTTCGATTCATTTATATAACTGGCGATATTTATATTGAACCTACTGATAACGTTGGACGCAAAGGCGATCATTCCCGGGACATCCCTGTTGATCATGATCAACCGCGTGTGCACTTTAGCGGAAGGAGTTGATTCGAGATTGGGGAAATTAACACTGTAGCCGATATTGCCGTACTCCAGGAAATTTGAGAGTTCACTGACGGCCATGGTAGCACATTTTTCTTCAGATTCACTGGTGGAGGCTCCGAGATGAGGGGTCGTCAACACCTTGGGGTGACCAATAGACCCGGATGTGGGAAAATCGGTTATATAACCCTGCAGACGTCCCGCATCAAGGGCATCAAGGACCGCCTTCTCGTTAACGATCGGCCCTCTGGCGTAGTTAACCAGAATAGCGTCATTTTTCATCATAGCAAGGAATTCCTCATCAACCATTCCTTCGGTGTTCGGCCCTAAAGGGAGGTGAAGGCTGACTACATCCGCATCAGCCAGTGTCTGCGCCAGCGTTCTGGTAATTTTCACCTCGGGCAGCAGGAGATGAATGTTCTCCAACGTTGGTCTCGGATCAAATCCCTTGACGTTCATGTGTCTGTGGATGCCGCCGTTGGCAAGCCTCACTCCGATTTTCCCAAGACCCACCACTGCCAGATTCCTGCCGGCAATCTCCACCCCTTTAAAGACCGCTTTCTTACTTTCAACCTGCTGGTTCACCCGGGATGGATCCCCTCCCACCAGAGACTGACAGAAACTGATCCCTTCATAGATGTTCCTCATCCAGACACCGATCATTGGAAATACAAGATCGACTACGGCGTTGGCATTTGCACCGGGTGTATTAAAGACACAGATCCCTTTCTCAGTCGCCTTCTCAACAGAGATATTATTTACCCCCGAACCAGCCCTGGCCACGGCCAGAAGACCCGGATAGTCGTCGGTATCGACAGTGGAACTCCGCACCAGAATACCGTCAGGTGCTGTTTCATCAGCCGAAACCTCATATTCTTCGCCCAGCATATCAAGCCCTTCCCGGGCAATCGCATTCATTACTTTTATCTTGTACTTTTTCACCTTTATCTCCTTTGCTGGAATGTTAGCGCCTGGGTTTGTCCATGCCGGCTTTACCGGGGAAAATGGTCAAACCACCTGCGGCAGCTTTACCACTGGCAAGAGTCTACCTTGATCAAGAAGAGTCTTGCTCAATCAGTCTTTTCGGGCAGATAAAACTGTTCTACACGGTGAAAGCGGCGCAGGCCAGTTTCTCTTTCCGGAACGAAACAAAGAAAATGGCGTCCTTTGCCGGCCTCAAAGCCTTGTTCCTCAAAGAATTTTTCTGAACATTCGAGAAAAAAACCCTTTTTGAGAAGATACATCCTCTCGGCGCCGCTGCTATCAGACAGAGAGTTATCATCAATGAAGCCAAACAGCATCTTTTTTATGGTTCTCGAGCTTTTCTGTTCAGCTACGCTAAGAGCTTCCGGCAGAAACCTGTGCCCGCAGCGTAACCAATCATAGCGTAATAATTCAAGAATATAGTCGAAGTCGTGCCGGTTTTTCAGGCAGTCAAGAAGAAGAGAGTTTAAAAATTCCTGAGTCGGGGCTCTTTGAAAAAACCCCTGTTTCCGACACATCTCAAGCAGACTCTGGAAAAAGGCCACGATATCGACCTTACTGCTGCGGAAATACTCCCACAGGGAGACAAAATAGCGGTTATTGACAAACTTCTCCACGCACTCGCAGAACCAGTACAGTTTCTGCATATCCTGATGGTTGAGCCATTTGTTGGCAAACACCGAATACGGCGGCGAGGAACTATATATATACCCATATTCGGGTGCGGTATGACACATAGGTGTATCCGGCAGCACCTTGAGCAACCCCATCTGGATATAATGCGGTTTCATGGCAAAAACCTCCCGGAAAGAGGTTAGAAAACTTGATTCTGTATCATAGGGCAGTCCCAGAATCAGATCAGCGTGCAGATGAATGGTATTCATCCGGCTTAATCGCAGAAGGTTTATGCGGGCGGCTTCGATATTCATTGATCTTCGAATAGCCTTAAGTGTTGCTCCATTGGTCGACTGGATACCGATTTCGAACTGAAACTTACCGGCAGGAAGGTTCTCCAGAAAGGCAAACATTTCTTCCGTGAAACGGTCCGGGCTCATTTCAAAATGAAAGACCGTATCACATTGTTGTTCAGCCAGCAATTTCCAGATGGCAAGTGTTCTGGCAGTATCATCGTTGAAGGTTCTGTCGACGAAGCGAACAACACCGGGATTCCATCTCAGGATCTGATCCAGTTCAGCCCGGACACGCGTAAGTTCTTTATGATAAACACCTTTATGGTCGGCAGAGAGACAATACGTGCAGGAAAAGGGGCAGCCTCTGGAGGTTTCATAATAAATATGCCTGTTCTGCAGATGGTCGGTGAAATCCGAATCCACATACGGGGCGGAAAAATCCCTGCCGCGGCCTCCTGCGCCATACGACTGCTGTAATTTCCTTTCCTGCAGATCCTTATAGAAATCCGGACCGACTCTTTCGATTTCCCCGGTGACTACGGAGAGGCGCGGATGAACAATGGTCTTACCAATTACCTCCGCCTGCGGTCCGCCGACAACACAGAGATGTTGTGGATCTATCCGGAGCAGATCATCGATAAGCCGCACTACAAGGTCACTGTTCCAGATTGAGGCGGAAAAAAAATAATAATCAAAGGAACCTGCACTGAGCTGCAAGAGCATCTCATAATAGGGATCATTAATTGTAAATTGCTGTATTTGTACCTCAAAATTATCACTATTGCGCAGCAGCTCGTTGCGAATATAGAAGAGTGCAAGGCACGAGTGAGTATATCGGGCGTTGAGGCCGACAAGGGAAATCCGCATAACCGTAAGAGATGCCAATAATTGACGGCAGAAAGAATTGCATTAACCCGCAACCATTTATGGACGATTTTTCACAATCTGCTGTGCCGCTTTTTTTCAGTGCCCTGCAAAAGGGTACCAGTGGAGTTTGCTAATCAAGTTAGCAAGTTTAACACAAAGTATTATAATTATCTATCAGACAAGTCTCGTAAAAAGCCTGCCGCGCTACCTGCGCTCCGTATTATTGGCTAAAAAATATCCAGCAGGATTTCTCTGATGAATTTTATACAAAGAGTCGTACATGTGCCGCTGCTCACTTTTCTCCTCTCCCTCCTTCACGGAGCTGTTATGGCAAATGAGACCTCCTCCATACCACGCTACGAGCTTGCCGTCTCCTTCAACATTGCCAGGAATCTGCTCTACGGAACAGCCCATATCACCATCCCTCCCGAGGAGGGACTAACCGTCTTTCTTGACGGTATCAACACAACGGCGATACAGGTAGAAATACAGGTTGAAAAACGTGCGGCAACACCCGGAAGCATTTCAGAAAAAGAGATTTCTCAGATAACCATTCCACCGGACAAAGATCAACAGGAACTCTATATTTCCTATGAAAAAGAAATCGTGCAGGAAGGCGAGAATAATATAGCTGCCGAAGGCATATCATTGCTGCATGATTGGTATCCTTTTCCCTCCAGAGACGTTCTGTTCTCGCTGAGTGCCGAAGTTCCACATGGATTTACCGCCTTCGCGGAAAGCGACCATCTCCCGGAAGCTACAGACCAGATAGCCCGCTTCGCTTTTTCAGATCCTCTGCGCTCTCTGCATTTCCTTGCCGCTCCCTTTATCGTAGACAGCCTGGCGGTTCGCGAAGGACTGCAGGTCTACACTTACTTCCTGCCGCAAGACAGGAATCTTGCCCCGGAATATCTCGAGGCTGCGCGGCAATATATTAACCGCTACGAAGAACTTGTCGGCCCCTACCCTTACAACCATTTCGCCATTGTCGAGAACATGCACCCGACAGGCTATGGAATGCCCACCTTCACTCTGCTCGGTAAAAGCGTGATTCGGCTGCCGTTCATCAAATATACTTCGCTGGGTCATGAAATTCTGCACTCCTGGTTTGGTAATTCCATTGAAATTGACACCGGGGCCGGAAATTGGGGTGAGGGTTTGACAACTTACCTCGCCGATTGGCTCTACAGGGAAGAAAAAACTGAAGGAGCAATTAACCGGAAAGAGAATTTTTTAAAATATACCAGCTATGTGACAGAGGAAACAGCGATCCCCCTCAGGGCATTTACCTCGGCCAGCCATAACCAGCCAATGGCCGAATCTGTTCGCGCCTCCGGATACATTCGCGGCGCCATGGTATTCCATGAATTGCGAAAATATATAGGCGATGAGGATTTTTTCCTGGGGATCAAACTGTTCTACTCCCGCTATAAGGGTAAGCCCGCGGGCTGGTCGGATATACAAACAGTTTTTGAGGCCGTATCAGGCGGCACACTCGAGCCCTTTTTCGAGCAACGACTCAACCGCGCCTACATACCGGACCTGGAGGTTGAAAATATATCAGTGGATGCAACGGCAGAGGGAACAGTTCTCAGCTTCTCACTCCTGCAGAAAACAGAAGCGCCCTTTGACTTCAATATAGCCATCGATGTCATAACCTCAGCGGGCCGGCAAACCTTTACACGGCGAATCTCCCTGACCACGGAAGAAATACGGCTCCGGCTTTCCTCTTCCCCATTTGAAGTCATCATCGACCCACGGTATGATCTGCTGCGCCGCCTCGACGAGAGCGAAAGAGTGGCAATTCTTTCCCAATTTCTTGGCCCGAGAAAAGCAATAGTTGCCGTTTCCGGAGATGAAAAAGTGCGATTCTCAGCGTTTATCGAGTTTTTTGCGGAGCAAAACTGGGAAGTGCGGGAGGCGGATAAGCTCAGCAGTGCAGAACTCAGTGACAGCAACCTCATTCTTCCGGGCAAAGAGAACACGATCGCTCTCTCACTCTTCGGTCCCCTGAATCATGCCCCGACGGGCCTGACCCTGGAGAACAGGACTCACCCGCTCAACAAGAGTAAATCCATTCTATTGCTCTCCTCGGGCAATGCGGAGGAACTGCAAAAAGTCCTGGCCAAGCTGCCCCATTACGGTAAATACTCCTATCTCCAGTTTCGCAATGGCCTTATCACCGATAAACGCTTTTCTCCTGGTACCATGGGCCTTCACGTGTCCATTGCGGCTCAGCCTGTCGCGGTTCCTGCGGATAGGACACTGAGCCTGGAGGAAGTTATCAAGGCGATGCAGAACTCCCGGGTCATCTATATTGGTGAAACCCATACGGCAATGGCTGATCATCAGCTGCAGCATCTCGTTATCGAAGGCCTTTATCGCAACAATCCCGATATTGCCATTGGTCTGGAAATGTTCCCCCAAAGCAGCCAGAAGGCGCTTGATCAATATGTTTCCACCGACAGCATCATGAGCGAACAGGATTTTCTCAAACGCTCAGGGTACTTTAGGGTATGGAAATTCGACTATCGCTACTACAAGCCCATCATTGATTTTGCCAAAAAACAGGCCATACCGCTGCTTGGACTGAACATTGACAACAATATTGTCAGCTCGATTTTCAAGGAGGGCTCGGTGCAATCTCTGAGTGAGGAAGAAAAGGCGCTCCTCCCTGAAGAACGCGACCTGAGCCTGCCGGGATACTACCAGCGACTGCAGTCAATCCACGGTCTGCATATGACCGGAGGACACGGGCAGGGCGGCCTGAGCGGTTTTATCCAGGCTCAGGCCGTTTGGGACGAAGGGATGGCCGAAAACATTGCAGTGTATCTTAGAAACAATCCTGAAAAACAGCTGATTGTCCTGGCAGGAACACAGCATGCCAGAAAGGACAATGGCATACCTCCAAGAGTGAAGAGGCGGCTCGATTCTATCGAGCAAAGTGTTCTGGTGACGGAGAGCAGCGCTTCTATTGATACCCCCCTGGTTGCCGATTTCTATTTCTTCATGCCGGAAATATCTTTGCCGCCGGCCGGAAAAATAGGTATTTCACTTGAAGAAAAGGAGCAAAACGGCGATACTTTCCTGGAAATCACAGCACTGGATTCCAAGGGCAAGGCCCGGGATTCAGGACTGCTGAAAGGTGACAGACTGATAGCCGTCAACAGCTACCCGGTTGAAACCATGGAAGATGTCCGGATTGCCATGGTGGGATTGAAGCCTGGTGATTCCGCTGCCATTTCCATCAGAAGGGTGGAGCAATCAGAGCAGAATATCCATGAATTCGAGGTTGAACTCTATCGACCTGATATGAAACAGGACCAGTCATGAAGCAAAATCAGTCGCAACATAGATCTATATCTGGAGAAAGTCATTCATGGAATCATTGGCACGAATAGCTGAACAGAGAATTCTTGAAGCAATGAAGACACGAAAGCTGACTTCTGAAAAGTGGAAAAACAAGCCATTGCCGCTGGATGATGACCGCCACATTCCCGATGATCTCAAGATGGCTTACAAGATATTGAAAAACAGCGGATACCTGCCGCCGGAGATCGAAGAAAAGAAGGAAGTACAGCGCCTTGAAGAACTTATAGCCGCGACGGAAGATGAACATGAGAGGCTGCGGCAGATGAAAAAACTCAATGTTCTTCTTATGAAGATAGATGCGAAAAGATCAAAACCTTCCAATATTGCCCAGCAGGATGATTATTACCGCAGAATCGTCGAGCGCGTCACCATTAATACCAAATCTCGGAAGGAATAGCAAAAGACACATCAATCTTCGCTCACCGGCACTTCGGGCCGGTGACAAAAATTATCAAGCAACGACAAAAGGATAAAGCTAAAAATGCTGGTGCTTTTTCTCAGCTTTTTCCTGCAAGAAGAAAATGCACCTGCCGCCGTGCACTTCCCTGCTGAGCTCCGGCAATTCTGCCTGCCTGCAGACAGGCTGTTTGATAGTCCTCAGGATGATTGCGGTAATACCGGATCCTGCTATTGAGTTCGGCTATGGTAGGCACCATAAAGCCACACGAGCCGGCATCCAGCAAGTCAGCGGCATCATGGAAATCATCAATATGCGGTCCATAAAAAACCGCCTTGTTCCATACCGCCGCTTCCATGAGGTTATGCCCTCCTTTCTTGACCAGGCTGCCGCCGCAAAACACAAAATGGGCCACGCTGTAGATCGATGCCAGTTCACCCAGGGTATCGACAAGCAGTATTTGCTCCCCGCGTTGCTCTCCGCTGCTTTTTATGCTACTGAAAAGCTGATATTTGATATTTCTTGAGCGCAGCTCTTTTTCAATCTCAGGAATACGCTCCACATGTCTGGGTGCAATGACAAAAAGGGTGGAGCGTTCTTCTGCAAATTCGCTGTACAGATCGAGCAGCAATCTCTCTTCACCGGTATGGGTAGAGCCTGCCACCAGCACCTCTTCATCCGTTATTTTAAGTAATTCTCTGTACTTGTTTTCCATCTCGTTGAATTCAGGCGGAATGAAAAAATCATACTTAACATTCCCCTCTACCGAAATGGATTGAGGATCTGCACCAAGAGAGATGTATCTCGATCTATCCCTTGCAGAGATAACCGCCATCTTGTCAAAACGCTGTAAAACCTGGCCAACCAGCCACTTCATTCTCTGATACTTCCTGTGTGATTTCTCAGATATCCTCCCGTTGACCATGTATAATTTCACCTTGCAGCGTGCAAGAGAGTCAAGAAGCACAGGCCACAACTCGGTTTCAATGCAGATATAGATATCCGGTTGTATTCTCCGGATCGCTCTATCGGTTATAAAAGGAACATCAAGAGGGGCCAGATAGCAGGAAATTGATGCATCCAGTTGACTTTGAGCTATCCTTCTGCCATGAACCGTCATTGTCGTCAGAATGATTCTGATATCCGGCAACTGCTTTTCCAGTTCCGCTATGATCGGTTTGGCTGCCCTGACTTCTCCCACCGATGCGGCATGCATCCAGACTATGGTGCCCGGAGAACTCTTTTCGGGAACAGGGTAATAGCCGAAGCGCTGCCGCAATCCCCGGCAATGCTTTCCAGTGATCATAACCATCAGCAGCAGAAAGGGTAAGCTGAGGTAAAAGAGCAGAGCTACAATAAAACGATATAGAGTGAACACACTTAATCTCACGAACAATTTCAGTAACTATTCAGGATAAACTACTGGTTCTTTGCTGAATAGTTACCAATTTCAGAACCCAGCCGGGCTGGATAGTCTTGTCTAAAAGAGGCCGATTCACGCATTTAAATACTCGTTTTCTTATGCTTTGAATCCCGCTATCACTTAATTTCTTTTAAACGAAAGCGCCTCTGGTAATCTCCAGCCAAATGGTTACAATACCAGGGAACTATTTACCAGCTAAACCTTTGCAAAGGAAGGAATCATGTATAAAGTACACGCTTTATTGACTCTCAGCCTATCATTGCTAATTCTACTTGGAGATCCACAAATGGCAGATGCACAACTAAAAGATGGAATGTACGCTAAATTTGACACCTCAAAAGGTGAGATTATAACAATGCTCGAGTTTGAAAAAACCCCCCTTACCGTGGCAAATTTTGTCGGTCTTGCAGAAGGCACCAAGGAACTCGGAGCAGGCCCCGGCACCAGCGGGCATAAATTTTATGACGGCCTTACCTTTCACCGGGTCATTCCTGACTTTATGGTCCAGGCAGGCTGTCCTCTGGGGACGGGAACAGGCGGACCGGGCTACACATTCCCCGATGAAATCGATCCCAGCCTGAAGCATACCGGACCCGGAATCCTGTCCATGGCAAATGCCGGCCCCGGCACCAACGGCAGCCAGTTTTTCATCACCCACGTCGCTACCCCATGGCTTGATGGTAAACATACCGTTTTTGGTCACGTGGTTGAGGGCCAGGATGTCGTCAACGCCATTGAAGGCGGCGATATAATCAACAGCGTCAGCATAATCCGCAAGGGAGACAAAGCCGAACAATTTCAAAGCGACCAGGCTGCATTCGAGGCCCTGCTCGATTCCATGGATAAACGTGCCAGGGACAAGGAGCTTGAAGCTCAGGAAGAGGCGCGGAAGCAGATAAGCAAACGATGGCCCGATGCCGTAGCCACACCTTCCGGGTTGCAATATGTCGTGGTTGAGCCCGGCTCAGGTGACGCAACTCCTCAAAAAGGAGATTCGATAAAAGCTCATTATACCGGTAAATTACTGGATGGCACAAAGTTCGATTCGTCCTACGACCGCGGCCAGCCCATAGAGTTTCCAGTGGGTGCCGGCAGAGTTATAAAAGGATGGGACGAGGCTTTCCTGACCATGCAGAAGGGAGAAAAACGAACCCTGATAATTCCTTCGCACCTGGGCTACGGGCCCTCCGGTCGGGGACCTATTCCACCGAATGCCACTATGGTATTTGATGTAGAGTTAGTGGATTTCTAACCTAAAGAAGGACATTCTCGGACAACCACCTAGCTGGTGTTTTTTTTTGGGCAGAACAGAGGGGGAAGCTTTACGGCTTCCTCCTTATTTACAACCCCAGTTCCCCTGCGATTCCCTGCATCGCCGTAAGACTTAATCCACAAAAATCGGCGAGAGGAATTCCCGCCTTTTCACATTCTCTGATAATATCCCGGTCGGCACCGCGGGCAAAGGCCTTTTCCTTGATTCGCTTTCTCACCGATTTCGCTTTAACCGAAGAGAGTTTTTTGTCGGGATAAACCAGAGCCGTGGCAATAATCAGACCGGTGATGGTTTCCCCTGCAGCCAGGGCGTAATGAAAGCGGCTGGTCCGCTGTTCGCCCGGATGGGCCTGAGGATTGTGCAGGCGTATTGCCTCGATAATCTCCGCATCGACACCTTTATCCTGTAAAATCTCCGCCGTCTCCCTGGTATGAACCGCAAGATCGGGCTGGGTCTCCGCATCGAGATCATGGAGCAGCCCGGCGAGCCCCCATTTGTCCGGATCCTCGCCCAATTCTGTAGCCATAGCCTGTAGAACAGCCTCGGCGGCAAGGCAATGCTTGACCAGATTTTCATTGCCGATCCGGCTTTTGACCAGGGCCAGCGCCTCTTCTCTGGACATACCAAATTGCTCATACGACATACTTTTCTTCCTCCAGGACACTTTTCGATTCACAAATCTTCCAGCGGGTTAAACGTCATCAATACTTCAGCCCGACCCTGTCCCGGACAAGATCAAGAGTGGGGGCCGCTTTTTCCCGGGCTTTAACACCACCTCTGGCGAGAATCTCCCGCAGCATTTGCGGATCGGCCATGTATTCCTTTTTCTTCTGCCTTGCTTCACCAAAAAAGTCATTCAGCAGATCAAGCAATTCAAGTTTAATGTAGCCATAAGCCGCACCGCCGTTCACGTAGAGATCATGCACTTCCCGCACTCTCTCCGGTGTGGCAAAAAGTTTGAAGATATTAAAGAGATTGCACTTCTCGGGATTCTTGGGATCTTCCACGGGTGTTGCATCGGTTTCAATAGCCATCACCCGTTTTTTCAGTTGCTTACCTTCCAGGAAGATAGGGATGGTATTGCCGTAGGATTTTGACATCTTCTGGCCGTCCAGACCGGGAACCACCGCGGTTTCCTGGGATATCGCCGGTTCCGGTATGACGAAGGTCTCACCGTATTCATTATTGAATTTCTGAGCCAGATCGCGAGCCACTTCGAGATGCTGTTTCTGGTCTCTGCCTACAGGAACCTGCTCCGCCTGATAGAGGAGAATATCTGCAGCCATAAGGACGGGATAAGCGAACAGAGCGTGATTGGCAGCTATTCCTTTGGCTACCTTGTCCTTATAGGAATGACAGCGCTCCAGCAATCCCATGGGCGTCAAAGTTGACAGAACCCAGCTCAACTCACAGACCTCCGGCACATCGGATTGCACCCAGAAGGTACATTTTTCGGGATCAAGTCCCAAGGCCAGGAAATCAGCAGCAGCCTCAAGTGTACCCTTAGAGAGTCTCTCCCTGTCGTGCACGGATGTCATTGCATGGAGATCGACAATAAACACATAGAGTTCGGAGTTTTCCATATGGGAAATCATCGACTTCATCATACCAAAATAGTTGCCGATGTGGAGTTGACCGGATGGTTGAATTCCAGATAAAATTTTCATAAGCCTGACATTGGTTAAATGGATAACCTGATTACCCTAGTCCTCTGCTCAAGGCCGGGACTGCTCTTTTCACGGATCTCTGCAGCCCGGACGGCTGCAGCGAAGCCCCCATGGACGGTTTATGGCGTCCCGATGAAAAGAGCAGTCCCGGCCTGGGCCATTTGGTGCTGAGTTTCAGGGGTAATCAGATAGATTAATATAATATGTAATTTTTTCCAGGGGGCTACCATACCGCATAAACACAAAAAAAGGGAGTGTGAAAATTTAATTTCACACTCCCTTGGGTAACGCGGTTAAGAAAGACTTACATCTATTTCACTTCTTCAAAGTCGGCATCGACGACATCGTCATCATCCTTCTTGCCTTTTCCACCGGCTCCACCTGCAGCTCCGCCTCCTGAAGGACCTTGATCCTCGGGACCCTCTTTTGAAGCTTTAGCATACATGAGTTCAGCCAGTTTATGAGAAGCCGTGCTCAATGATTCCATGGCCGCCTTGATTTTATCGGTGTCACCGGATTCCAGGACACTTTTGACATTTTCAATCTCTTTCTCAACATTTGAACGGGTCTCATCATCCACTTTATCGCCCAGATCCTTCAAACTCTTCTGGGTGGCATGAACAAGAGCATCCGCCTGATTGCGCGTCTCGACAAGTTCTTTACGCTTCTTGTCTTCATCGGCATGCAGTTCGGCGTCCCTGGTCATCTTCTCGATCTCCTCCTCCGTCAGTCCTGATGAGGCGGTAATCTTGATGGATTGTTCCTTGTTGGTGCCAAGATCCTTGGCGGATACATTCAAGATGCCGTTGGCATCGAGATCAAAGGTCACCTCAATCTGTGGAACTCCGCGTGGGGCGGGAGGAATGTCGGCCAGTTCAAATCGACCGATGGTCTTGTTGTTTTCGGCCATCTCCCTCTCACCCTGGAGGACATGGATGGAAACCGCCGGCTGATTATCAGCGGCAGTAGAGAACACCTGGCTCTTTTTGGTTGGTACAGTGGTATTCTTCTCGATCAGTTTAGTGGTGACGCCGCCCAAGGTCTCGATACCTAAAGAGAGAGGAGTTACATCAAGAAGAAGCACATCCTTTACATCACCCTGGAGAACGCCGCCCTGGATAGCCGCACCGATGGCAACCACCTCATCCGGATTAACTCCGCGGTTGGGCTCCTTGCCAAAAATCTCAGCGACCTTTGCCTGTACCATCGGCATCCTGGTCATACCACCAACCAGAATTACCTCGTCCACCTCGGAGGCAGAAAGTCCTGCATCCTTTAAGGCGGTGCGGCAGGGCTGAACGGTACGCTCGACCAGATCCTCTACCAGGCTTTCAAGCTTGGCACGGCTCAGTTTTATATTGAGGTGTTTAGGCCCGGAGGCATCGGCAGTAATAAACGGCAGATTGATGTCGGTTTCCTTGGTGGTGGAGAGTTCCATCTTGGCCTTCTCTGCCTCTTCCTTCAAGCGCTGCAGTGCCATTTTGTCGGTGCGCAGATCAATACCCTGCTGGCGTTTGAATTCGTCGGCCAGCCAGTTAACGATACGCATATCGAAATCTTCGCCGCCGAGGAAGGTATCACCATGAGTTGATTTCACCTCGAACACACCATCACCGATTTCCAGGATGGATACATCGAATGTACCACCGCCGAGATCGAAAACTGCTATCTTTTCTTCGCCCTTCTTGTCCAGGCCGTAAGCCAGCGAGGCAGCTGTCGGCTCGTTGATTATTCGCTGAACATTCAATCCGGCGATTTTTCCGGCATCTTTGGTAGCCTGACGCTGTGAATCATTAAAATAGGCGGGTACGGTCACTACCGCATCGGTTACCTCTTCGCCAAGGTATTCCTCGGCCGTCTGCTTCATCTTTCCCAGAACCATAGCGGAAATCTCAGCAGGCCGGTAAACTTTTTTATCCACCTCGACTGAAACACTTCCATTTGTCCCTTCAACAATTTTGAAAGGGCTTACTTCAATGGATTTTTTTACTTCGGCATCGACAAATTTTCGACCAATAAGGCGTTTGATAGCATACAGTGTACGCTCAGGGTTAGTTACCGCCTGCCGTTTGGCGACCTGCCCAACCATTCGCTCTCCCTTATCCGAGAAAGCTACAATAGATGGAGTTGTTCTATTGCCTTCAGTGTTGGCGATCACCTTAGGGTCGCCACCTTCCATGATAGCCACGCATGAATTTGTGGTCCCAAGATCAATTCCTATAATTTTGCCCATGTCATTCCTCTCCTTATATCTTATAATCGGATTTTCCGAACTCCATCCAACTCAGTAGCGTTTCAATTATGCGGCAATGTGTTAAAAGTTGTCATCTTCATGAATTTGTCAAGCCCCCGCTTTTCCTGACCGGGGAGCGATAAGCAATCTCAACTCTCTGCTTTCCCGGAGGAAACGGTCACCTTTGCCGCACGCAACAGACGATCCTTGTAGAAATATCCCTTTTCAAACTCAGTGACCACGTGATTGGCAGGAATAGTATCGCTTGGCTCCATGGTCAACGCTTCTTCTTTGTTGGGATCAAAGGGTTCACCGACGCTTTTAATTGGCTCTACTTCAAATTTCCTCAAGGTTGCATGAACGCTTTTTAAAGTCAGCTCGACGCCTTCCAGTAATCCGGCAAGTTTTGTTTCAGCGTCGGCATCTTCAGCAACACCCTGACTGACAGCTCGCTCGAGGTTGTCTACAACGGGAAGAAACTCACGAAAAATATGCTCTCCGGCATACTTCATCGTTGTGGCGCGCTCTCTCTCACTGCGTTTTTTATAATTTTCAAAGTCGGCGGCCAGCCGCAGAAGTTTATCGGTGAGGTCTGCAACCTCTTCCTGGGCCTCGGCAAACTGTTCTTCAAGACCCTTCTCTTCATCCCCGGAGGCTTCAGCGCCTCCATTTATGACCGTTTCTTCACCCTCTGCAGGAGTTTTTGGCGAATTTTCCGCTCCCATCTCCTCTTCGGGAATATTCTCATTTTGCTCTTTTTTGCTCACTTACTCCTCCCAGACACAACTCAACTTGTTGATTAAAACGTAAAAGCCCGCCAGATTTGTCGATTAAACACTCCCAGGCCCTGATATGTGCTGCAGAACGGCGGACAGGCCTCTTTACGACGCCATCAATCTTGATAACCTGAAAAAACTACAAAGTCTCAACATCCTATGAATGCTTCTCTTTTGCTTTTTTAAACTTGTGCGAACAATAAGTAGCCCAATTTTCATTGTCAAGAAAACCACTCATAAAAAACATGCCTCTTCTTCGTCGGCCGCCGCTGCTTTCGCCCATTCTTGGTGCTCAAAGGTTCAGTACCTGAAATGCTTTTCTTTGTACTCATCCAATGAGGTATCCATGATGATTCTGCAAAATTACGAGAGTATCATTTTTTTCAATATTGCAAAATTTTCAGTTTGCTATAAAAACATGGGGAGCATAAATGCTTGCTACACTCCGAGTGAGCATTCTATACCAACTCTCTATATGGAACTGCAATGAAAACACTGGATATGAGAAGCGACACGGTAACACGCCCTACTCCCGAAATGTCTGCGGCCATGTGCAATGCCGCGGTGGGTGATGATGTTTACGGTGAAGATCCTACCACCAACAGCCTGGAGAAGCTTGCTGCTGAAATAGTTGGAAAGGAAGCTGCGCTCTTCTGTCCATCGGGGACCCAATCAAATCTCACAGCTCTGCTGACACACTGCCGCAGAGGAGATGAATATATCGTCGGCCAGCAGGCCCACACCTATAAGTATGAAGGTGGAGGAGCAGCGGTTCTCGGAAGCATTCAACCACAGCCCTTGCCATTTCTCGAAAACGGCTGTCTCGATCTCGAAGAGGTGGAGAAGAATATCAAGGATGATGATTTTCATTTTGCCCGCACCCGCCTGCTCTGTCTGGAAAACACCCAGGGAGGACTGGCGCTGCCGCTTGATTACCTGGATGACTGCAATGCTTTTGCGGCACAACACGGTCTTCGTCTTCATCTCGACGGAGCACGTCTTTTCAATGCCGCCCGGAAATGGGATGTTCCCGCCCAACGGATTGCTAAATGCTTTGATTCCGTCTCCATATGTCTCTCCAAGGGTCTGGGGGCTCCCGTCGGCTCGCTGCTCTGCGGCGACCGAGGTTTTATCGACGAAGCCAGGAGGTGGCGTAAGGTTTTAGGCGGCGGAATGCGGCAGTCGGGCTACATGGCCGCCGCAGGTATTTATGCTCTTGAAAATAATATTTTCCGGCTCAGTGAAGATCAGCACAATGCCGAAGCGCTGGCAAGGGGGCTGAGCGGTATTGAGGAGCTTGGTATTCGATATCATGATACCCAGACCAATATGGTTTTTATTACCCTGCCGGAGAATTCTCTTGCCGGTCTCCATGTCTACCTCAGGCAGCGGGGCATCATCATTGCCCGGGGGACACAGGTCAGGCTGGTCACTCATCTGGAAATCGACAGAAAGGATATCGACTTTATAGTCTCGACCTTCAGCGAATATTACTCCAAAGCGCATTAAGAAGAAACCTGTTAACCTTAAGGAATTTCAGCGTCACGACTCGTCATATTTCTGCAGTTTATTCTGCAGGGTTTTACGGCTGATACCAAGCCGCCGGGCAGCTTCGCTTTTATTCCCCTCAGTCTCCTCCAGGGTCTGCAGGATGATCATTTTTTCCGCTTCATAAAGGGAGGTGGGCAGCTCGCTCTCCAGGGGAGGCCCGTTGCCGTTGTCCCTATATTTCTGGATAGAGAGCGGCAGGCTTTTCTCGGTGAGTTGATCACCGCGCATGAGGATCACTCCGCGCTCGATGGCGTTTTCCAGCTCCCGGACATTGCCGGGCCAGGGATACTTGCGGAGGAGCTTCAGACACTCCGGGGTTATGATGTCGACAGTGCGTCTGTTTTTCTGGGCAAATTTCTTAATGAAATGTTCAACCAGAGCAGGAATATCCTCTTCTCTCTCCCGCAGAGGCGGAACAGTGAGCATTACCACGTTGAGCCGGTAATACAGGTCTTCACGAAAAGCGCCGGCGGCAACCTCTTCTTCAAGATTGCGGTTGGTGGCGGCGATGACCCGCACATCAACGGTAATCGTTTCTTCACCGCCAATCCGCTGCAGTTCCTGTTCCTGAAGAACCCGGAGGAGCTTTACCTGCATCGCCTGACTGGTCTCTCCGATTTCATCGAGGAAGAGAGTGCCGCCGTCGGCCTGCACGAATTTGCCTTCCCTGCGTCTGTCCGCCCCGGAAAATGCCCCCTTCTCGTGCCCGAAGAGCTCTGATTCCAACAGGGTTTCCACCAGAGCGGCGCAATTTACTTTGACAAAAGGACCGCTGCTGCGGGTGCTGTTGACATGAAGCGACTCCGCCACCAACTCCTTGCCTGTTCCGGACTCGCCCGCAATGAGGACGGTTGCTTCGGTAGGAGCAACATAGCCTATCATTTCGAGAAGTTCCTTCATTGGAGCAGAGGAGCCGATAATATCGGTCTTCAGCTGCTTTTCATTCGTGGTATTTCCCTGTTTCCTGCTCTCCACCTGCTGGTGGTCCAGGGCTCGCTCCAGGGCCAGTCGCAGTCTGTCAAAATCAAGCGGTTTAGTCAGGTAGTCATGAGCACCGTGCTGAATCGCTTCAACCGCATCATTTACCGAGGAGTAGGCTGTCATGATGATCACCGGCAGTTCCGGCCGCAGTTCCTGGATTCGCGAAAAGGCCTCCCTGCCGTCCATCTTTGCCATACGTACATCCATGAGCACGGCATCATATATATTATGGCGGACAGCTTCCACGGCTGTGCTGCCGTCATCGGCTTCGACACACTTCCAGCCCCACTCCTTGAACATAGAGCAGAGCATGAAGCGATGGACCTGCTCATCATCAACAACGAGTATCGTTACCTGACTTCTCTTTTTGACCACTACTAACTCCTTGTAATCTCGTAAAAAGTCATCGAAGTTCCGAGATGGGCTCTGCGATAAGCGCAGACTTCGAGAAGGCTCGATATACTAGGCGTAGTTTCTGAAACGGCGATTTGGCAGTACATTGCCGTTTCAGATCTACAACGACGTAGATCGAGCTTTTTACGAATCCATTAACTCCTTAACAATCACTTAAAATGTGGCCTTGCCACTACAATTTCTTTTCAGCGGTCGCTTGGATCGTAACCATTCAGCAAGGAGCTAAAAGTCCGCAATTTACCCTGAACTGTAACTGTTCAGAGGTAAGCGCAGACTCCGGGCGCTCCAGGTAAGCCCAGTCTCCGGATGTGCGCAGGTAAGCACCCTGACGGGCACAAACTCCGACTCCGAGCAGCCTGGAAGACTATAGTGTGCCTATTTTCAGGCTGATCATGGGCAGATGGGGTGCTGCTGAACAATTACCTTAGATCAACAAAATAACGACAACAATACAGGAAGGAAGAAGAAAACTGTAGAGGACATCACTTCTTTCCAATTCCCTGTGCACTTTCAGCTTTATAACAAGATAGGCAAGAAAAAACAGAACGATAAAGACCATTGCGGGCAGAAACAGCCCGGTAATCTGAGCAGTGACGAGGCCTGCAAAAAGGGCAAAAGCCGACACCGGTAAATAGAGAAACCGCTCCTGCGCCAGCCTCACGCCCGGCAACAGGTTGTCCGTCTTATTCAAGCGCAGCAAAGAGGCGGAAAGCAGCGCCACCAACACCCAGTCCGTGACCCCAAAAAGAGGCAGCGGAACATCATAGCCGGGGATACCCGCCTTGACCACGATGAAATCTACAAAGGGGGGGGGACCTATCATTCCCTGTTCATAGTAGGCTGATATATCTTCAATCATCCCCTTGGTCGGCCCCTTGATGACGCTCATCAGGTCCGCAGTTGCCGCAGTAAGACAGACCGGCACCAATTCTCCTGTTCTTTTGATCGCAGACGAGAGAACAGTGCCTGCAATCCCGGCTGCAAAGAGCAGATTGGCTGTCGACAGCCCGGCAATCAAGACCGCGGAATAATCATATATTCGTGCATAGCCATAGATAAGCAAAAAAAGAAACAGAGCAACAGCGCTATATATAAATACTTCCGCCCGATCTTTCAGCAAAACAAACTTTATGATTCGATAGGTTAGAGAAGAGGCGAGCAGGAGATACATCGCCACAAAGAGAAACAAGATAAGATTCTGCTGGAATGAACTGATGCCCTCCGGCACCGGAAAATAATAAAACACCACTGTTGGTAAAACCCAGCAGAGGTAAAAGGGGGCTATCACCTTTTGCCGGCTGTAAGATCTAACTCGGGCGGGGAAAGAGAAAAGCATTACCGTCCACTTTTCCCTCTCTTCTTGGAGAGTATCTCCCCAAGAGTGGCTTTTTTCAGGGACTTATCGAACATTATATGAATACAGTAATCGTTATGCATGAAGAATGTGACTTTAACAACTTTCCCGACCATCTCAAATTCCATGGGGCTGTCATTTACTTCAAAAGTAACCTGAAGAAGAAGGTGCCGCGCCAGCAGAGCCCTTGCCGTGGCCTTTTTGGACAGTTTGATCTCGAAGGCACAGCCTTCTACGGAAATATCCGTTAGCATACCGCGGAAATAAGTCTCTGTTTTATTCCCCTCTTTGTCAAGCAACGATCCCTTCAGAGGACCGCTCAATGGATAGCGTGGTTTGTTTCTTTTCTCCATCGATTTCCAGCGGGAAATATCATCAAGGCTGCCGTGCTTTATACAGAAGTCGATTATCTTTTCATAGAGTCCGGGCAATTCTTCATGCCAACTGTCTGTTGCCGAATTCTCCAGACAGTACAGCACGACTTCGGTATGACTGACCGCAGTTGCCGAACACAGTGAAATTGAGGTAAAACTGTATTCGCCGAGAATATTGCCCTTGCCGAGCTGGGCGAGGACGGTATTTTTCCCTTTACGGGGAAAGATGATGGTCACCTTGCCCTGATCTATGAAGAACAGGCGGGTATTATAAGCTCCATGGGAAAGAATGATTTTTTTTGGCGGAACCACCACCCTCTTCATGGAATAAAACAGGCCGTTTTTCTCCTCCTGCGTCAGGGTGGAATAAAGGCTGTCCCAGATCGCCAAATGATCCTTATCGATACCTGCCGCCTTTTCCTGTTCGATTATTTCCGCCGATTTTATAATTTCAGTCAGTGCTGTGGCGTCTGTTTCCAGCAGTTTCTCCCGCAAGGCTTCGGCGCTCTTAAAATCCCTTGATTTTGCGGCGGCCTCAATTTCATCGAACAATTTTTTAATAAGGATACCCTTATCTTCGCTATCGGAAGAATTCGCTGTAGAAGGGACCATTTCCTTACTTCCTCCAATACTGGTTTAAAGAAAAAAGATAACACCGATTTTGAAAAAAATGTTACATCAAGAGTAATTCCTGCCACCTGGTACTATTTTTCTGCATGACATCGTTCATAAGTCTAACATCTTTATCAACCAAAATTCTATAACTATTTATTTTTTCAACTATTCACTTCAAAAACAACTCCTCTTGCCGCTAAAAACATCTCACCGGAATCACATGATTAATAACTCAGCTGAGCTGGATAAAAGCCTTAGCTATAGCGGCAATTCACGGATTTATTACATAACTTAGACAGCTTTTCAAGAGACGTTAAATCAATTATGGCTGGTGTCTGAATGGCGTTTCTGGGGGGAATTTCCGCATAAATCGGTCTCCGTCCACTTTGTTTCCAAACCACCCAGGTGCGGATTATTTTTCTATAATATCCCTGCTCCATGATATAGCCGCCATTGCACTGGGAAAACCGATAGTAGAGATGAGAGCAAGATGCGCATGATAAATCTCTTCAACAGAGACTCCTGCCGCCAGGGCTCTACGTGTATGGGAATGCACGGCTCCCTCGGAACCTATTGCACCCGCAGCTGCCAGTTGAAGGAGCTGCAGCGTTTTCTCGTCGAGCGGACCGGCACTACGTATCTCGGTTCCCAATTTTTCATGAGCCTCAAAAACAGCAGGGTATTGTTTCACCAATTCATTAAAGTGCTTGCTCGGTACTCTGTATTCCGTAGTCATACTGTCCTCCTGTTAAAAGGATAACCCGCATTCATTTCTCGATCGAATAGAGAATATCGCCGCTGCTGGATTCCGCCGAACTCCGCGTTTCAATCGAAAAATTCTTACCTAGATCATATCTTACCTTAAACTCCCCCGAAGAATCAAAGAAGTTGTGATCATAGCCGACAAAGAGATCATCGGTGAGGTTTTTCCCAACCACAATTGACATATCCTGAGAGCCTGTGCTGCCATCCAGATAGACCTCATCCACGGGTACATATTTGCCCAGGGTGTTGGTGATGGTGTTGACGCCTCGTATCCCCAGGGCCGATGCAGCCGCACCGATAAGGCTTTGATCATTGTCAGTGGAGGCATACATGGCTCTGCCCACCAGTAAATATGCCAGAATGTTGCTCTCCTCCATTGCGGGATCGGAAAAAAGTTGAAATTCCGGATCGTTGGCCGTTCCACCGACTATTACCCCGACAACCATCTCTTCAACTTTTCGATGGGCACGAAAATCAAGACCTGGATTGTCCACGGATTCCCCTGAAAACAATAACCTGCCGCGGGTTATGTCGAGTTCGACACTATAGAAGGCAAATTGCCCATCTTCAACCTCCAGTTCTCCAAAAGCCGACAATATTCTTCCCGGAGCATCCACCAGTTCAATGGTTCCGGCAAGACGGCTTTGTAAACCATAGGCGTCAATCCGCACATCGTCTCCGAGTGAGATTGTCAGATCAGTAGCAAAAGGTGAACGAATCTGTTGTTCCTCCTCGGTTTTATCGATAATTACGACGTCCTCGGATGGAGTCACCTCTCCCTTACTTCCTTCGAGAGTAATGCGGCCGTAGGGAATGTTCACATCTCCAGAGACGGTATTTCCTCCTTCACCTAAATTAAGCTGTATATCCGGCGATGCCCGGATGACATACTCATCGGTTGCCATTACCTCAAAATCGGTACCGCTGAAATGACTGGTCAATTTCCAGCCCTGGTCCGGTGCAAAGCTCACCCTGCCTTCACCCTGCATCACTCCCGGCCCCGATTGAGCGGTAAGGAGAAACTCTGCATTTCCCCAGGCACTGGAGACCTCCACCGCTACCTCCTCAAGGGTGATCCCCATATCCGCTACCTGGATCACTCCCTGATCCAGGTCGATATTTCCCTGCACTTTGGGGTCTTCAAGAGTTCCGTTAAAATCAAGCTTCCCCTGCAGGCTGCCCGTCGGTATTATACGTGAGTTGCTCAACAGAGTAATGAAGGAGAGGTCGGCAAAATGAAACTCAAGCTCGCCATCCAGCGGCAGTGTAGACAAGACCGCAAGATCGAATCCATGAATATTAAGAGATCCCTTAAGTATCCCGCTTTCTTCAAAATCAGAACTCAGGACAATACTCAGGGAGTCCTCTGTCATCTGCGCATCGATACGGTTATCTGAAAAAATATACGTCAAGCCGTCATCTCGGCCATCAGCCGCCAGGAGGAGCTCGGGAACCGATACAGTTCCTTCCAGGCGTGATATTCTGCCCCCATGGCCTTCTGCAAGGATATCCGCCAGCATCTCTCCCTGCACTGGGAAGCCGGTTATGCCGAAATCATTAAGCAGAGCCAAAGGCAAACCATCCGAAACCGCCTGTACAGACCATATCTCTTCCCGGACCGAGCCGTTCAGGCAGAAACCAGCCTGGTCCGCCTCGAGACAGAAGTCCTCCACCCCGCTTTTCTCCTTGCCGATTTCGACCAAGGCGTTTTTATCCAGGGACCAGTCGCCGTAATCCGCCATGGTAAACCACGCGCTCTCCAGAATACCTTTCCAGGAAGAATCATAGCTGCCGCTGCCCTGCACCCGACCATTTCCCAAACCTGTCATAGCCCGTATTTCAAAGGTATGATCTGCTGTTGTTCCCGCAGCCTGCAAGGATGCTTTAGAAATTTCCAGCTCATTATTTTTGATTGCATCTCCCTGTATATCAACTTCGATCTCGCCATTTTCATGAAGATCAACGGACACATAACTCTTCAGGGCTGCAAAAGAAAAAGTATCCATTTGGCCGTCCCGGGCAGTCAACTCAAACTGCAGCTGCGGCGCTTCTCGGGTTCCCGAAAGTTTTCCGGAAAATTCGAGCCGTCCTTGGAGATCAGCCATAAATGTCTGGAAATCTGGTACTTCTGCTGAAAATTGAAGATCGTATCCCTCTCTTAAAATAGTCCCATCCGCAACCGCGAAAGCATCGCCATATCTAAGGTCAAGCCCCCTGATCACAATTGATTCGCCTTGTATTTCCATACTGCCTGCACCGTTGAGAGGAAGCCCTTTCAATACTCCTGAAAGATTTTCGATTTCAAACCGATGCGAAGACGGCTGGGAAAGATCACCATGACCTGCAATTTGTGCATTGATTTTGCCGGGCCATTGTTCAAGGAAATATCCCGGATCAATATCGCGGAGTTCGGCTTTTGCCCGCCATTGATTATCCAGCAGCCCACCCTGAAGGCACATCAGCGCTGCGTTATGAGAAAGGCAGAGCCCGTCAAGGGTGATTTCCCCCGGTCCCATGGCCAGGTGCGCCTGATCGACCAGCCTGATCCTGCCCTCTTGCGGATGCATAACATCGAGGGTCTCAATCACTCCTTCCCAGATATTTTTCTGCAGGGATCCTTCAGCTGCGAGAAAAAGCGAAATGGCATCCTGAAGCAGATGCAGCTCTATATGGTGAGTATCAAGACTGCCGGCGATCTCAAGCGATACCTCTTCCAGACGTTGATCCTGCCACACCACCCCCTTCAGCTGAGCCGATGCGTCGATCATACTCTCCCCTGCAGCCTCTGCGGAGAGGTCTGCGGTGATATCTGCCTTGAGCGTGGCCACGCTGAAATCATCTACGGCAATGTTTTTCCCTAGCAGATCTGCCTCTATCCTGGGACGAAAAAGATCCCCGGTGATCTCTCCCTTGAGCTGCACCTCCCCGGCTCCCTCGGGAAAAAGGGCAGCCACATCAGGCACCGTGAGGTTGTAAGTCAGTTGATACTCACCGTCGATTAATCCGGCCACCTCGAGCCGGGATGCACCGCTTACCACCGCTAATTCGGAGATGTCCAGGGTACTGCCGTCGATATGAGCATTGCCGGAAATGTGCAGGGGATATGATTTCAACCGGCCTTCGATGGTGCTGATATCAATATCAGCGGTAAAAAGTCCATCGGAGAACGCACCAGCCACTATCACCTTACCATCGAGCATTCCGGGAAGATCCTGCAGCATCACGGCAGGATCGAGATCTTTTGCCTGCAGTTCCGCATGGAACTCGACCCCCTCTTTTATGCTGAACCGGCTGACAAGATCTGCCTGATAGGGTGCATCGAGGATAATCTGCAAATTGCCGTTCTCCAGGGTGTCCGTTACAACGAATTTCCCATGCAATTCCGGGACATCCCCGGTTGAATAGCGATACTCGCCCTTCAGATTCACCGGCCAGGCACCATTCGGTGAAATTGTGCCGCTAAGATGCAGATCAAGAAATTCGTTGCGCAAGTGGAGTAGGTTCAACTGCAGGGTCTTTTTACCGGCGATGACTTCAAGGTCGATTCTATCGATTGCCATCGCCGTTTCCGGGCCACTCTCAATCAAGATATCCGTCGCTTCGAGCTTGTCTATTTCTATGGACAATGGCATTTCAAGCTCCGGCAGCGACAATGTCCCCTCACCATCCTCCACCTCCCCCTCTTTTGCGGAACCGCGAAAACGCAGACCGTCAAGAAACAGGGAATTGAGGTGCAGCTCTCCATGGACGAGCTTGGTCGGATCCCAGGACACTTTGATGAGTCGAAGGTCGAAATTTTGTGTGGCCGAGGTGTAGGACAGACCTTGAGCGGCAAAGCCGCAACCCAATCTTCCCTCTGCTTTTTCTACCTTAACCTGGCCCCCTGTCAATTTTTCGAGGCTGAAAACCACAAGACGCAATCCACTCTCGCTAAAGAGCAGGAAGGCGAGCAGTATCAGCGGAGGAACAGTAACCACAACGGCGGCTAACAACAGTTTCTTCATTACAGATCGCCTCCGAGGGTCAAATGCAGCCGCACGGGATTGCCCTCCCTGGAAAGCGCAGATGCCACATCCAGACGTATCTGGCCGAAGGGCAGTCTATATCTCAACCCCATACCGGCCCCTTCACCGAGATCTTCATCAAAATCGTTTATTCCCTTTCCTACATCAAAAAATGCGGCAATACTCCAGTTCTGATAGACGGTTTTTTCCACTTCAATTGAACCGAACACCAGGTACTTGCCCCCGGTAACTGTACCAGAACCATCCGTGGAACCGAGTTCATTATAGTCATAGCCTCTGACACTCTGATCGCCACCGGCATAGAACCTCAGAGAAGGCGGCAGGTCATCTACCGTATCCACCAGGGTACTGCCAAGGGCAAATCTGCCGATCAGTCGCACGCTTTCAATAGGGGTGGTGATTAATTTACCGGAAACAAGGCCCTGCAGAAATGATGCATCTGCAAGAATCTCTTCAGCGGCACCCTTAAGGTTGACGGCGAACAATGCGCCGTTGCCGGTGTGGAGAAGATCATCTCCATATACCACTGACCAGCTTGCATTAGGTATCGGGAAAAAGCTGTTTTCAGTAATATCCCCAACCTGGTATTTTTCACTTTGCACATCGAGACCAATGCCGTATTTAACCCATCCACCTTTGTGATCATAGCTGAGACCACCCTTAAATACTCTGGTCTCGGTATCTTCCCAGTCCTTTTCGTTATACGTGGCACCAAACAGCATCTTGTCGGTTTGTGGATCATTCACCGGAATACCGTAGATAAAATCGAGACGGCTCTCCCTCTCCGCCAGCTGTATTTCGCTGATCACATTATGACCATGCCGGTTGAATAAACGGTTATCCCAGCCGGCCTTAATCCGCGGGCCATGATCGGTGGCATAGCCTAGACCGAAGCTGTAACGATTAAAATATTCCGGCTCAGACAGGCTCACATAAACAGGAATGTACAATCCATCCGCTTTCTCAATGTCGCCCCTGACGATGACCTGACCGAAGTAGTTGGTCTGGTACAGATTCTGCTGCAGCTGGATAAGCTTGCTGCGCGAAAAGGGCTCTCCCTTTTGATAGTTAATAAACTTTGCCAGGAAGTCGGGATCGAGCAGTTCCTGATCAAAGATGGTTCCACCGAAAAGATAGCGGGATCCGGTTTTGATATTCAGGTGGATTTCCGCATCCCTGGCTTCCCTGTTGACCAATATTTGACTTCTGCTGTACTCCGCCCTGACATAACCATATGCAAAAAGCTGTTGAAGCAGATTTTTCTTGCCTTGCTGATAAAGGGTATGGTTGAGTGTATCCCCTTTTTCCAGGGGAAAATCACCAGCAATATTCTTGACTTCCTCGGCAAGCTCAGCTCCAGCGGTATCCAGCAGAACCGAAACCAAAGAGATCCTTACCGGTTCACCCGGATTGATCATGTAAAGGGCTTGCCAGCCACTATCCCGGCGCAGCAACTCCGCTTCTATTTCCGGTGAATAGTATCCAAAAGGCTCAAGAGCACGGCCTATCTCCTCATCAGCAGTACGGTGCAGCCTTTCGACCTGCCATCGGCTCAGATCTTTTTCGCCTTTTTTCGAATAAATGGAGAGGGAGGCCAGGACATTATCATAGAGTATGCCGTCAATACCCTGTATAGTGACATCGATAAAGTCATCAGCGGCCTGAAGAGGCAGCGGTATCAGAAGGAGAAACACAAGGAAAAGTCCTGATATTGTCATCCATTTAGATTTTTTCATCAGCGCATCCACAATTGCGGGTGTGTTTTCCTGCACGTCTTTTTCAGATCTGCAGCGAGGTAGATCAAGCTCGGGTCCAACATCTTTGATGTGCCTGCATCCCGGTCAGAACGGAAAAGTATAACACCTGCATATGAATCACAACACAATAATAGTAGAAAAGATGGTCAATGGCGGCTACGGGCTGGCGCGTCTTACAAACGGCAGCATCATTCTGCTGCAGAATAGCTTGCCGGGCGAAAAGATACATTTGGGCACAATCGAAAAGAGAAAAAACACCCACTTCGGTGAAGTGGAAAAGATTTTAAGTCCACATCCGCAACGAATCGATCCTCCCTGTCCCTACTACCACAGATGCGGGGGATGTGACCTGCAGCATTGCAGTTATGAAGGCCAGCTGGATATCAAGACACAGATCATAAAGGAAATGTTTCAGGGTCTTTTTTCTTCAGTTTCTCCCCCGCTGCCGTCACCACTGCAATTTGGTTACAGGCAGAGGATACGTCTGCAGATCGACAAGGGAAGGATCGGTTTTTTTAAATTTCGGTCCAGTGAAATCATCCCCATCAAAGCCTGCCTCATCGCCCATCCTGCAATCAATCGCATTCTCGAAATTCTTCTGGAACGCAAAGAGTTTCATACGCTTTGCCGCAACAGTTGTCAGGCGGAACTGCATTTTAATCCTGCAGATGAAACTATATCTCTTTTATTATATTACCAGAGAAAACCAAGGCCAAATGATTTTGCAACGGCTCGAGAACTTACGGCACGGGCAGACGGCCTTGAGGGTGTATTTTTTAAAGGTGATTCCTTCGCCCTGATCGGTCTGGAGAATGACAGGGGCCGGATATTATCTCAGCGCATTCCGGCAAACGGTTATGCCGCTTTCACTCTGAGCTGGGAGATCGGCGGCTTCTGTCAGGTTAACCTTCTCCAGAACTGCAATCTCATCGATTATGTGCAGCGGGTTTTTCTTTCAAGTGAAAGTCATACAGTTCTTGATCTTTTTTGCGGCATGGGCAATTTCTCAATTCCTCTGGCCCAATCCGCGCAATCACTTGTCGGCGTAGAAGGCCAGGGATCTTCCATCCGTTGCGCCGAGTCCAACAGCAAAGCTGCTGGGCTTACTAATACATGCTTCATAAAAGGTGCTATCCACGATGTTTGCCGCCGGCTGCTCAAGGAAGGCCGGAAATTCGAGACAATCATCGTAGATCCGCCGCGCCAGGGGGTGCCGCACCTGGCCGCTGACCTAGCCTCCCTGAGTACACGATCAATCGTATATGTCTCCTGCGATCCTGCAACTTTAGTGAGAGATATTAAAGACTTGATGAAATACAACTTTCACCTTGTCTCCGTCCAGCCTGTCGATATGTTCCCTCAGACGCATCACATTGAAACCATAGCGGTTCTTGAAAAGAATTGACACAGTCGCCGATACCCGGTAAACGGACGTGCACGGGGTTTCCAAAAAAACCGGCGTTGGTATCTCAATATCCTCCTGCCCCGGCAAGGGTGGATATAACACCAAGGTGTAAGGAGATGCTGCATC
The DNA here is from genome assembly GCA_016278675.1 of Desulfobulbaceae bacterium. GTDB lineage: Bacteria > Desulfobacterota > Desulfobulbia > Desulfobulbales > Desulfocapsaceae > Desulfopila_A. The sequence goes on from JADQBJ010000017.1 coordinate 91,976, forward strand.
ACAAAATCATTACTTGCAAAATGGTGCGCACATCCTATTATTGACAGATGCTGAAGAAAGGCACTTATCCGATTTCACACCGATGAAACCAATACAGCCAGACTGCGCTGCGATAAAACGACATCCCTGCTCCCTCTTTACCGAGGCGGTATTCGCCGCAAAAACGCGTATCGATGCCATCAACACATTAACCTCTTACACATATATACCATGAGCAAAGAAGGACAGTTTTTAAAACAACGAAGAGAAAAAGCTGAAGCCCTGGCTGAAATGGGGGTAAAACTCTACAGCAACACCTTCAGCCCGGCCAACACGATCAGTGAAATCCTGCCCAAGAGCGAAGAACTTTCCCTGGAAGCTTCCGATGAAACCAGGTTTACCTATTCCATCGCGGGACGGATCCTTTCCATGCGTAAATTCGGAAAAGCCGCCTTTTGTCATATAGTTGACAGCTCCGGCAGAATGCAGGTCTATATCAAGAAAGAGACCCTTGGAGATGAAGTCTTCGCCACCTTCAAAAAGTGGGATATCGGCGATATTGTCGGCATTGAAGGCAAACTCTTCAAAACCAAGACGGGAGAACCCTCCATCGCCGCGGAAAAACTGGTGATGATCTCCAAGTCATTGCGGCCGCTCCCGGAAAAATGGCATGGTCTCACCGACGTTGAAACCAGGTACCGCCAGCGCTATATCGATCTCATCGTCACTCCGGAAGTCAAGGAAACCTTTCGCAAACGGGTTGATATCATCAGACATATCCGCGATTTTCTCAATGCCAGAGGCTATATGGAAGTGGAGACACCGATGATGCAACCGGTCCCCGGCGGTGCTACGGCCAAGCCGTTCAAGACCTATCATAACGCCCTGGAGATGGATCTCTATCTTCGTATCGCTCCGGAACTGTATCTCAAGAGGCTGCTGGTCGGCGGGTTCAACAAAGTCTTTGAAATAAACAGAAATTTCAGGAATGAAGGGCTTTCGACACGCCATAATCCCGAATTTACCATGCTTGAGTTTTATCAGGCTTATGCCACTTACCATGATATGATGGATCTGACCGAAGAGATGATCTCCTGGCTCTGTCAGGAGGTTAACGGTACTCTGGAAATCGAATATCAGGGAATGCCGGTCAATCTGGCTCCACCATGGAACAGACTGACCATGGATGAGGCCCTTGTCGAGATAGGCGGTGTTGCTCCGGAAATCCTGGAGAACGAGCAGGCTGTATTCGCATTGGCCAAGGAAAAGGGCATCGAACTTGACGGCAAAGCTGGTGTAGGCAAAGCAAAAACCGAACTTTTCGAGCTGCTGGTCGAGGACAAATTAATCGATCCTACTTTCATTACCTCCTATCCCACCGAGGTTTCCCCGCTTGCCCGAAAAAATGAGGAAAATCCTGAAGTCACCGATAGATTCGAACTGTTCATTACCGGCCGTGAACTGGCCAATGCCTTCAGTGAACTCAATGATCCTACAGATCAGCGTCAACGTTTCACCAAACAGATTGATGATCGTGGCACCGATGAAGAGATTCATCCTGTCCTTGACGAGGACTATCTGCGCGCCCTCGAATACGGCATGCCATCAGCTGCCGGCGAAGGCATAGGCATCGACAGACTGGTGATGCTGCTCACCGATTCCCCGTCAATCCGGGATGTCATATTTTTTCCGCATCTCAAACCGGAAAGCACCTCACAGGAGACCGGAAAGTCCGGTACTGCAAAATCTCAGCCGGCTTCCTGATATGTACGAATGGTTTATTAGTCTCAGGTATCTCCGAGCCAAGCATAAGCACGGCTTTATCTCCCTGATCTCTTTTATTTCGGTGGCAGGCATTACCGTCGGGGTCATCGCGCTCATTGTGGTCCTGGCCGTCTATTCAGGTTTCACCGAGGGATTACGTGATCAGATTCTCGGCATAAATTCCCATATTGTCGTGCAGCAGCCGGGAGGTTCGATGCGTAACTATGAACTGGTACGGGATCAGATTCTGGCGGTGGAGGATGTTGAAGGAGCCACTCCGTATCTCTATGCCCAGACTCTGCTCAGCAGTTCTTCCGGCGGCAACGGCGTGGTCTTGAGAGGTATCGATCCCCCGACTGCGGAAAACGTGATCAGCCTGTCCGAGCAGATGATCGAGGGATCCATCGACAATCTGCTCAATAAAAATGACGATAATATTCCCAATATCATCCTCGGTAAGAATCTGGCTCAGGATCTGCGGGTCCATTTAGGCGGCAAGGTGCGTCTGATCTCGCCTTCCGGGCCTCTGACTCCCATGGGGATTATTCCCAAGATAAAAACATGCAGGGTCTCGGGAATATTTGAGTCGGGTATGTTTGAATATGACTCATCCCTGGCCTATATGGCCGTGGGAGACGTGCAGCAGTTTCTTGAAAGCGGAGACATCGTCCATGGCATAGAGGTGCTGATCGACAGAAAGAAAATAAACAAGGCAGATGAAGTCGCCGATGCCATTGTTACGACCCTCGGCCCCGGCTTTATCGCTAAGGACTGGATGTCGATGAACCAAAATCTCTTTGCCGCCTTTAAGCTGGAAAAGATCGGCATGTTTATTTGCCTCACTCTGATAATTATCGTGGCAGCCCTCAATATTATCAGTGCCCTTATCATGGTGGTGATGGAAAAGGGAAAGGACATCGCCATCCTCAAATCGATGGGTGCGACCTCCGCCTCGATCATGCGGATATTCTTTCTTCAGGGGGCCATTATCGCCCTCACCGGAACCACCCTCGGGGTTTTGGGAGGGCTGGGCCTCTGCGAATTGCTGTCCCGCTATAAGTTCATCGAACTGCCTTCCAATGTCTATCCCATGACCACCTTGCCGATTAAGGTTCTGCCTGGTGATATTGTCATTGTCGCCGTCAGTGCAGTACTGATTACCTTGCTGGCCACTCTCTACCCTTCATGGAAGGCCTCACAGGTCCAACCGGCGGAGGTACTTTCGTAATGGTCCTCTTTCAGGCGAAACAGGTAGCGAAAACCTATGATGACGGCACCAAAAAAATAGAAGTGCTGAAAGGCATCGATTTTGCCATATCACCAGGGGAAATGGCCGCAATTATCGGTGCATCAGGGTCTGGAAAAACCACGCTGCTGCAGGTATGCGGCACCCTTGCCGCACCGGATTCGGGTGATCTCCTTTTTGAAAACAGCAGTCTGCTGAAGAAAAACCAACGTGAGCTAGCTGAGTTCCGCAACGCCGAGCTTGGTTTTATCTTTCAGTTCCATCATCTGCTGCCGGAGTTTACTGCGGTGGAAAATGTAATGATGCCCGCGCTGATCTCCGGCTTGAGGAAAAATGACATTTTCGACAAGGCGGTCACCCTGCTGCGCCGGGTTGAACTCGACCACCGCATCGACCACAAAATCAACAACCTCTCCGGCGGCGAACAGCAGCGCACTGCCCTGGCCCGCGCCCTGATAATGCAGCCCAAGCTGTTATTGGCGGATGAGCCTACCGGAAATCTGGACAGCCGCTCCGGCGAAATTGTCTTCGACCTGTTGCACGAGCTTTGCCGGGAGCGCTCTCTGGCGATGATCATGGTTACGCACAATATGGATCTTGCCGGCAAGATGGACAGTGTTCATACCCTCCGCGACGGCGCTTTATTGCCTACTTCTTCTTCCTGATGCCAAACCCTTCCAGTAAACTTTTCCCTGATTCTTCCAGGGACTTGATCTTTTCCTTTGCCGCTTCCGGATCCCTTATGGCCTCCTCAATGGTTTCACGATCGGCAATCCCACTGAGGTCAATACTGTAACGGGGTTCGGCAAAGGTGCCTTCAATGCGGAGCGGTACCGGCAGTCCGGATCGTTCGGCAACATCTCCCTGCCCTTTCAACGTTCCCACTATCTTGGGCTTCACTCTCATGTCCAGTGTTTCTTTCACCAAATCAGCACTGCCGACCGCCTGGACCCGCAGCAGCGGTGAAAGCAAGGATGCATCCTGCGTTTTAAAGACCCCATTCTCAAGAATGAAAGGGATGCGCAATTCAGCAAAATCGGTACGCGGCTTCTCCTCTGGTTTTTGATAGCCTGCTCCTGCGGCAAGAGTTCTGGCAATCTCGGCAATATCAATACCGACCAGAGCGCCATCAACAAACTCTAAGTTACCTGAGCCGTTTAGACTTTCCTTTATCTCCGAACCGTCACCGGCGAACTGTATAGCTACGACGGCCCCCATTGTTCCCTCAAGAACATCCTTTTGCAAAGTATCCTGCAACAGGGGACCGACCACTATTTTTTCTGCCTTCAAATCGACTTTCCCCCGCGGGCTATCCTGTTCGACATTGAGGCTGCCGATGACTTCGATAATTCCCTGGTAGGTATCCATGCGGGTATCCAGATCAAATTTACCGTCACGACCAATTATCTTCAGGGAAATATTTTCCACTCTCGCTCCATGGGCCGTCAATTCGCCGATATTGGCCTGCCCGTCCAGCACAAGCTGTCGTAAAGGTTGATAATCGAAATCGGCAGGCTGGGAGGGCGGCGCTTTTTCTCCGGCAGTTTGAGCAGGGACTTCCTGCTGTGCCGATGTTTGCGGAGCCGAGGTGCCTGCATCCATTTCCGCTTCTTCCTGTTTTTCCGGGGCCGGCAGGTATCTGTCTATATTTATTGTATCAAGGCCCAACTGCAAGGATATATCAGGTTTGGCCATATCTTTAACAATGGCGTTGATCTGCAAGCTGGATTCATCAAGTGTCATTACACTATCTTTTACACTGATGCGGGAGGGGTTCCCCTGTACCTGGAGATCGAAGGCCATATTATCGAATACTGCAGGATCTGCGGTTTGCACAGGCAGTTGCATGTTCAGCGATTCAAGGAGGCGGCGTGGAGAAAAGTCTCCCGCCTGAAGTTGCAGGTTAAATTCCGGCTCTGTTGCCGGATTTTCCAACTCACCTTTGAGAGCGACAGTGAGTTCCTCCATCGCATTGACGGTGAGATCAAGCAAGATGGTTCCTAGCCCCGGCTCTTTCCCTATCGGTCCTACGGCACCGGCAACGGTGATCGGCTTGCCTTCGAGGTCAGCCTCAAAAAAGATATCAACGGGCTTTTCAAGCGACACATTCTCAAGGCGGAGGGTAATATCAGTGACTTCACGACGCAGGTCCCGGGCCTCATCCACAAAAACGACACGGCCACCGCTTACCGTCACTTGTTCGACATCGAGGGAACTCACCGAAAAACCCGAAACGGCACCATCCTGTTCCTGAACCTTCTCTTCTTTCTGCTCCTGCCCGGCAGCAGGCTTCTCTGCTTTCTTCTTCATCTCCCAGTTCACACTTCCGTCGGCCAACCGGACAAGCTTCAGTTCAGGATCCTTGATGACAAAGGTATCAATTTCAATGTTTCTTGAAAGAAGCGGTAAAAGCTTTACCCTGGCCTCGAAAGAACCTACCTTGATGAAATTTCCACCGCCATACTCTTCCGGGTTGGCCATCCTGGCCTCGTTGAAGGATAAACCAAACCAGGGGAAAATCGAAATATCAACATCCCTGCCAAGCTTAAACTCTCTTCCCGCAGCCTCAGTTACTCTCTGCTCTATCTTCGGCAGATATTTTTGAACATCTATAAATCTCGGTATTACCAATACTGCTGCCAGCAGCAGGACGAGAGTTCCTACTGCCAGTGCCGACAACCAGATAAAAACTTTTTTCATAACAAAGCTCCAATTTGATCTAACCAGCTAAGCTGGATTTATGGTTTGGCTGCAGAGGCCATTATTTGATTTAAATACTTTTTTACATACTTATTTTCTGCGCCCTCAGGAGGGTTCTGAACTGAGTGGAAGTTTTTCAAGAGAGGCATTAAACAGCCTGCTATAAGGAAATTACGCACGGACAACTGTAATGCGTCTCATTGAGAATGACTTATTCACCTGAAGAACTACACATCTACCTGAGAAGGATGATAGTGAATATGCACGCGTCTCAGGAATTCGACTTCTTCCAGCAGCCGTTCTTCAACGGCCGTGGCAATAGCGTCACCTTCTGCTACCCGAAGGTCCCCATGAACCCCTATAGTCAAGTTCATCACCAGATAGGGTCCGAAGCGATGGGCATGAACCTCCTCCACTTCCAGAACGCCTTCCTGCTTCATCAGAATGTCCCTGACCTTGACCGCCAGAGCTTTGCCTGGGACTGTATCCATAAGATCGGCTGTCGAAGAGCGTAGAATATCTATTCCGGTAATCAGAATTATAATCGAAACTATAGCTCCGGCCAAGGGGTCGACCCAAGGATGACCCATTCTGCCGAAATAGATACCCGCTGCAGCTGCCGCCGACGCAAAAATATCATTTCTGTGATCATAACCAAGGGCAATAACCGCACTGTTCCTGGTTTTTCTGCCGATTCTTCCGGTCCAGCCGGCAATCCATATTTTGACGACAATCGTGCCAAGGGCAACCCATAATGCTATAATGGCTGCTCCGGTAAATTCTCCCTTGCCGGTAATCAGTTCATATACGCCGTTGACGGAATTCCAGAAGATGGCGATGGCAGTGGAAATCACAAAGGCACCGACCACCACGGCGGCAATGGTTTCCATCTGGTCATGCCCATAAGGGTGCTCATGATCTGCCGGTTTGCTGGAAATTCTCATGCAGATGCTCATGACCACACCGTAGGCCACATCTGAAGTGGAGTTGATGCCATCAGCCAGGAGCGCCGGGCTATTTCCGCAAATACCGATGAAGGTCTTGGCTACTGCCAGAATGGTATTGACTCCCAGACCGGCATTAATCGCAAGACTTCCCAGCTTTTTTCTTTTCTCACTCTCCCTATCGTTCATGTCCGGTGATATACTGCCTGCAGCATTGCTCTTTCCGAAGCCAGCCCTTCCTTTGTAGGATATTCATTTCGTCACAATAATCATTAATAAAGTTGATGGCTTAGTAAAAATATTTTTTTCTCCCGTAATTGAGACCAATACAGTGCTCCGGAAAATATCGGAATGCGGTAGATTTCCGCAAAGAACACGAAAAGGATGGCAGTGATAAATTTGATAAAAATATTCGTCCTTATACTCCGCTGCAGATATCAAAAGAAGTAGCGGGGTTGTACAAATAAGCACCAGTGATTAAAATCTTTTGTCGGATATAAAATCCGGGGAAGATCCCCTTAATTCAACAATGGAGACTCGAATATGGCAAAGAAACTATGGATCGATGAGGATGAATGCATCGGCTGTGAGAGCTGTGTTGAAATATGTCCGGAGGCCTTTGTGTTCGACGACGATGCCGCCAAAGCCTATGTCAAGGAAGGGGCTACCGGCGAGGAGGATTGTGCAGAGGAGGCCGCGGCATCCTGTCCTGCCGAATGCATCTATCTTGAATAATCCCAGATACCGGGGTGTCGCGTATTTGAACTGGCACCCGTATTTTCAAGAACAGAAGGGTGCCGCGCCCTTCTGTTCTGCCACCAGTATTCCTCTTCCGATTCCTCTTCCTTATCCACGGCCTAATGACCCGACCTGATGCCGTTAAAAAAAACCTGAATCCCCTGGTCAAATATTGGTCTAAAAATCACTTCCAATTATGGTTTTCCTTCCGGGGAACCTCATCAAAAATTTTGCGACGTCATCTTGACAGAGACCAAATCGGGAAGTACTCTGGATTATTAATAATAGTCGCTTGTTTTTCTAGAATCCAAACCGGAGGTATCCTATGGCCCGTGGACTAACTATTGTTCTTGCAGCTGTATTTCTCAGCATCTTCTCTACAGCCGCTTCAGCGGATGAAGCGCTTTCCATCAAAGTCGGCTATATGATGCTCAGCCCCGGCGGGGATCTGGCTGCAGAAGTCAACGGGCTCGGAACAAGGCTCGATCTTGAGAGCGATCTCGATCTGGATGACAGTGATAATATAATGGCTGAAGTTGCTCTGGCTCTAGGAGATTTCAAACTGACCGCAGGATACATGCCCCTCTCTTTTGAAGGCAATTCCATCCTCAGCAGATCCGTTCTTTTCGATGGCCGGCTTTACCCGGTCGGATCACCGATAGAGAGCAGTATAGACCTGGATATCCTCGATGTTGGCCTGACCTGGTACTTCATCAACATGGACGACACCCCGGCCCGCCTTCAGCTGGGACTTGAGCTGGCCGCAAAAATCACCGATGCCGAAGCTTCACTTGTTGATCGTCGCAGAGGAATCACGGAATCAGCCGATGCCACGGTGCCCATACCTACTGTGGGTTTACGTGGACGAATAGCACTTTCCGACTTGATAGGCATCAAAGGCAGAGTCGGTTATCTTGGCTATAGCGACAATCACTTCATGGACGCAGATATTCAGCTGGAGTTTTCTCCGTTGCCGTTGTTCGGAGTCTTCGCCGGCTACCGGTACCTCGATATCTCTATTGATGAGTCCGATGTTTATGTGGATGCTGATTTTTCAGGCTTCTATGGCGGCGCCTTGCTCAGATTTTAATTCCAACCGTTTTTGCCGATTAAACGGGTTTGTCATGACCCGGCCGATACAGCCGGGTCGATCTTCACAGGCAACTGCCTTCATCTTATTTTTTCTAAGGCCATCTGCTATACCCTTGCCGCCAAAGATGCTACAATTGATGGACTCGCTAAAAGCATCTGTACTGGCTTAAACTCCGACTTCGGGAAAGCTCGATCTACTGGAGGCCGTCGAGATAGGGCTTTTGCGACGCTATCACAACAGGAACATGAGAAACCACTCTTCAATTACGAGAGGTTACCGATGCAAACCATGAAGGCTCTGGTCAAATCAAAGGCGAAAGAGGGACTCCGGCTGGAAGAGGTACCCCGGCCCACACCGAACAGGACTGATGTTCTTATCAAAATCCTCAGGACAGCAATTTGTGGTACCGATATGCACATCTACAACTGGGACGATTGGGCAAGCAAAACAATACCCGTGCCCATGCATATCGGCCATGAGTTTGTCGGGGTGGTGCATGAAGTCGGCAGTGATGTCATCGATTTTTCCGCCGGTGATCTGGTTTCAGGCGAAGGTCATCTGGTCTGCGGCAGATGCCGCAACTGTCTTGCCGGCAGAAGACATCTCTGCAATTCCACTAAAGGCATCGGCGTTGACAGGCCCGGTGCCTTTGCCGAATACCTTCTCCTGCCGGTTACCAATGTCTGGTATTGCGACCCCGATATCCCCCTGGATGTTCTTGCATGCTTCGATCCTCTGGGAAATGCAGTTCATACAGCACTCTCCTTCGATGTTCTCGGCGAAGACGTGCTTATAACGGGCGCCGGTCCCATCGGCTGCATGGCAGCGGCCGTGGCCAGACATGCTGGAGCGAGGCATATTGTGGTCACCGACGTCAATCCCTACCGTCTGCGGCTAGCTGAAAAAATGGGTGCCTCTCTCGTCATAGACGTTACCTGCGAGAACATTGCTGCCGCTCAGGAAAAGCTCTGCATGAAGGAAGGATTTGATGTGGCTATGGAAATGTCGGGGAATCCGGCGGCATTCAGCTCGATTCTTGAAAATATCTGCCACGGCGGAAAAATCGCCCTTCTCGGCATCATGGACAAGAGCTCACCCGTCGACTGGAACAAGGTGATCTTCAATGGGCTTACCATCAAAGGAATCTACGGCAGGCAGATGTTTGAAACCTGGTACAAGATGACTTCTCTTATCCAGTCAGGGCTCGATATAACGCCGCTGATAACCCATAAATTTCATTATACCGATTTTGAAAAAGGCTTTCAGGCCGTTAAATCAGGGGAATCCGGCAAAGTTGTCCTCACATGGGACGACTGAAACGAGGAATCTTTCGTTTAACAATCGAAGCATCGGAGGGAATACAATGTCAACAGACAGGCTTGATGCCGCACTGGAACTGGAACTGGAAAACCTTCAACTTGAAGGCCGGGCAAAACCACAGGAGCGGGTGATACGCGGCTACATACCTCCAGGGGAAAAAACCGGACCCAGATATCTGCTGGAAGGCAGTACTAAAGAATTTTTGCGGATGAACTCCAATTCCTATCTTTCCCTGTCTCATCATCTCCGGCTGATCTCGGCTGCCGATCGGGCGACCCACGAATTCGGAGTTGGTCCCGGAGCAGTACGATTCATCGATGGCACATACAGCTATCATGCTGATCTTGAAAAGAGAATAGCAACCTTCACCGATAAGCCGGCGGCCAAAATTTTCAATTCCGCCTACACCGCAAACTGCGGCCTGGCGCTCTCTATCAGCAACCCGAAAACACACTGGATCGGTGATCAGCTCAATCATAACTCAATCATCAGGGCCATGCGAATTGCCGGAGTTGCCCGTGACAACAAAGGTATCTTCAAACATAATGACATGGATGATCTGCACCGATGTCTTGCAGAAGTCGACAGTGAGATAGAGAGGGTGGTGATCATCTTCGACGGAGTATACTCCATGCGCGGAGACACAGCTCCCATCGATCAGATCAACGCTATTGCCGCACAATATCATTCCCGCTTCAAGGAAGGTGTGATTACCGTCGTCGATGATTCCCACGGCATCGGCGCTTACGGCAGAACCGGCAGAGGCACCCCGGAATACTGCAAGGCCCAGCCGGATATCATTGTGGGTACTTTCGGCAAAGCCTTCGGAGTAAATGGCGGATTCATCGCCGCAACCAAAACGATCACCGAAGCAGTCAGACAGAAGGCGGACACGTATATCTATACCAATCCCCTGTCGGTTGCCGATTGTGCCGCAGCTGCCGCTGCTATCGATATTTGTGACGGCGAGGAAGGAAGAGCTCTGCTTAAAAACCTCCTTGCACGGCAGGACCAGTTCAGGAGTGGCCTCAAAGACCGCGGTAAAGAAACCATCGATGGTCCGCACCCGGTAATCCCGATGTTGGTGCGGGATACCGCGAAGACACACGATATGGTCAACAAGCTTTACGAGAGAGGCATTCTGGTTGTCGGCCTGACTTTTCCCGTGGTGCCGCAGGGCGATGAAAGTATTCGCTTCCAGATCAACGCCGCTCATAAAGAGGATGATATCGCTTTTGTCCTCGGGGCGCTGGACGACATCTCAGCCTGATCCATAATTCCCTGATCCCTTTGATCAATCATGGATCAGGAACAGTATATCTCTTACCGAAAATGGTCTCCTCCACGGACATGATCGTAACTCCGATTACACGAAAGTAATTACGTTGTAATTGGGACTGAAATACCTGATTGAGAAATAAATCCATTGCCAATATATGCTAATATTTACAACAATTTGATTGAACATCTAAAATATTTCAGAAATTGGCACTGAGGTTGCATTCAACGTTACAACCCTTAAACAACCCCCCCCAACCGGGTGAGAGTGACACATGTGTCACTCTTGCCTGGTTTCTTTTTTTCTCCACGACTAAATCAGGTACAATGACAATCCACCTAAAAAAACCATAAAACTGTAAGGCAGAACTAGAGCTTCCGAGGAAAATGCCCTGCTTCCCTTGAAGTGCGCCATGATCCGGTAAATTGCATAAAAAGAGGCGAGCATGCCTCCCGATACCGTAATGGTCTGCAGCACAACTGTTGAATCCTCACTTAAAATTCTCTGAGGTATATACCTCGCCTCAACCCCCAGCAGTTCAAGTAAATTTGGCCATATTCTCCAGGCATCCTGCATGAACAGATCAAAATGCACCGCCAGATAGCAGCCCAGTATCAATGGAATGAAGCCATAACCAAGCATGGGTTTGAGAGAATTCTTCTCGACTTCGGCATATCTGGCGACAAGAGAAACCATTATCAGATATCCAATCTGGAACAGACAGATCAGTCCGAAAAAGAAAAAGCTCTTGAGAAGATACGGCGGCAGGCCCGACAACAGAGGCAACGATTCTGTCGTGAGCCGCTGCACCAGTACCGAGAATTCTTCATGCAATGCAAAGGGGAAAAATATGGCCCCCAGTGAAACAACCAGGAAGGAATCCGCCCTCCTCGGGGTATCCAGATCCCACAACTCTTCCGGGGTCAGGCGCAGATTAAGATGTATAGAGCTATTATCACAGCTTTTTATGCACTCGGCGCACATGATGCAGTCCCTGTTGTTGTCAACCAGAAAAGGATGTCTGAACATTGGGCAGCCACCCTGGCCCTCATCACCGCGAAAGCAGACATGCTCACGGCATCTGTTAAGGCAAAGATGCCTGTTGGCCCGCAGCTCAAGAACGGCAGGCATGGCAAAGATAGCGTTGATAGCACCTAACGGGCATATATACCTGCACCAGACTCTCCGTTTGTAAAAAATGGAAAAGATGAAAGACCCGGCTGAGACGGCAACAATTACCGAGGCTGTCAGCATCGGATTGCTATAGGCATCCCAGACAAGTTCCACCCACAAAACCAGGATACACAGCAGAGCCATGATCCATCCCGAATATTTTTTGATGAATTGTGGAGTTGCCCTGTCCGGTTTGACTATTGCCTGGATAAGTTTGCCTGGAACGGCCAGCGTGCATACCGAACACCAGGTCCGGGCAAGGAAGAAGAATGAAAAGAACAGCAGCGGCCAGCCTATTGCCCAGCTCATGGTGATGCCGATATTCCTGCCTGCCTCTGCCGGGCCGAGAAAAAGCGCAGCCACTGTCGCCAGAAGCACCATCCCCACCACAAATCGAGGAACAATTGGAAATATATTGCTTTTGAGGAAGTTTTTGACGCCGGGTATTCTGAGAAGATTGAATTCCCATTTTCCTTCAGTCTTGGGAAGCCCTAAAATAATCTGCCCGGAAAGAATCGTATCGCTCCGGGAGAGCATGACCGCTCTCTGGATAACACTCTGTAGTTCAGGAAGATTTCCGGGCCAGTCATAATTCATCAACAGCCCCATGGTGTCAGGTGAAATCGAAAGAATATTCTTGCCGTATTCCTTGTTGTAGCGTGTGAGAAAATGATCGATGAGGCGAGGCAGGTCACGCTTGTGCTCGCACAGTGACGGAACACGATAGTGCTGTTTCTTCAGTTCTTCGAACAGAGCAGGTAAAAATTCATCAACATTTTCCAGCTTGGCAGGAATGCTGTCGCAAACAAAGACAAGACGGACCTGAAAGGGGACTTCTTCATCGCTTCCTGTTCTTTTGAAAGAGCGGCTGGCTAAAGCCTTAAAAATCTTCTGCTGCACCGGGAAGCTGAGAAGCTCAGGATGGAGCAGGACCACGGTCCCCCCGGAAAACTGTTCAAAAATACCTGATTGTCTGACCTGGGCGAAGGGGAAGGTATCCTGCGGGGTTCCAAAAAGCTTCTCCGGAACCAGCTCCTCACTGAAATCGCGCAATTCCAGTTCGACATAGGGACCATCGGCATATTCAGACTGCTGGTGGATCTGTTTGGCGAGAAATTTTTTGCCGGTTCCCTTTTCACCCGACAGCAGAACCGGAGCCAGGTTACTGGAGAATTCCCCGGCGATGGCCTGAGTGCGTCGGGCGGCACTGGAAGGCCTGGCTTCACCTCCGAGCTGTGGTCCGGAATTGCCGGTAATGAGCAGAAAGTCCTGGAACTGTTCATCCCGTACAAACTTTTTACCAGCCCTTACGGCAGTCTCGGCCTGATCCTGAAAGGAAACCCGCAGACGCTCGGCCAAGGCAAGATTCATCTGCTGATAAATGGTCCGATCACTCAACAGCGCCTGCTCGAAGAGCAGTTTGTCAAAGCAGATGAGGGCAATTTCCCCTACAGCTTCAGCTCCCAGGGAATGGGGTTTTCCGGTAAGAAGGGAGGTCTCTCCGAAATGACCGCCGGGCCCGATTCTGCCGACCACCGATTTGGTCCCATCCTTGTGAGTCAGAACAAGTTCGACTTCTCCTATGCCGACCACGTAAAAGTCCGTTCCCTGGTCTCCCTGCTCATAGATAGCCTGCTCCCCGTCAAGATACCGTACCGCGGAAATTTCTGCAGCAGCTTGTAACTGGCTGGGACCAAGTTTTTTGAACAGCATCGAGGACCCAAGAATTCGTGCAACCGTTTGCTTTTTCATACCACTTCGAAAATTACTCCGACCTCCAGTCGCAAAGCCTGCTCCAGCCTCCCGGGATTGACATTGATTTTATAATTTGAGGTGCCTGCCGAGAACCTCGGCAATAAGAGGGGCAACAGAGTAAATATCAAACAGATCATCACTCATGCGCCCGGGATAGGTATCGGAACCGATAACCTTCGAAATAGCGCTGTTCATAAATTTTTTCCGCGCCTGCCCCGCCATCACCAGATGGGTGGCCAGGACCGCCACATCTTTTGCTCCGGCTTCCATACATCGCTCCGCGGTCTGCAGAATAGTACCTCCGGTACGGATCATGTCGTCGCAGATGATAACGTTTTTCCCTTTAACCACACTTGAAACCTGGCTGACAATTGTTTTATCCTTGTCATAGCGGTCCTTGTCCGCCGCCGTATGAGGACAGTCCAGCCTACTGGCAAGACGGGCCACCCTTTTGGAGAAGCCATAGTCGGGAGAGACCAGCACATAGTTTTGCAGGCCGCTCTGGCGAATTTTTTTGACAACAAGGCTGTCCGTCCAGATATGGTTTGTACTGATCTCTCCTCCATGAGCATGAAGCACTGCTTCCGAATGTAAATCGATAAAGGCGACGTAATCCGGTCGAGCCCTGAAAATCTGGCGGGTCCGTGTTATACCTTTGGGGATTTCATTGGTTCCCGGCTTTACTCTCTCCATTGTCGAATAGCCGAGGTAAGGGATGACCACGTTTATAGTTGAGGCGTTGAAGTAAATGCCTCCCTGGATGAGATCGATGAGTTCCTGATGCGCATTGCTGTTCTGGGTGGCGCCGATGAGTATCAAATTTCTGCCGGCAATACTGCACGGGAAGGCATGATGCTGCTCCCCGTCGGCAAAGCGCTGGCGGATCATTTCACAAAACGGTATTCCCAGTGCATCTGCAACCTTTCGTCCCAGGGCGGTGGAGGCCTGATTGGCTATCAGTATGGGCTCATCCTGTTCGGTCATGTCTTCTTTTCCGGATCTGAGGTTGACAAATCAGAATGGAGAACACCTCCTATAAGGACGCCAGGATGGCATCGCCCATGGCAGCGGTGTTCACCGCTTTGTTCTTGTCGCGGGCTATATCAATGGTATGAATGCCCTGCTCCAGGGTTTTCTCCACGGCTGCGTCGATGGCCGCGGCCGCTTCATCGAGACCAAAGCTGTAGCGCAGCATCATGGCGGCTGAAAGAATTTGCGCGATTGGGTTGGCTATGCCTTTACCGGCAATATCAGGCGCCGAACCGCCTGCAGGTTCATAAAGGCCGAATTTGTCGAGATTCAGCGAAGCAGAGGCCAGCAATCCCATGGATCCGGTAAGCATGGCCGATTCATCGGAGATGATATCGCCGAACATGTTGCCGCAGAGCATCACATCGAACTGGTGCGGATCCTTGACCAACTGCATTGTGGCATTGTCGACATAGATATGGTTGAGCTCCACATCAGGATATTCCCTGGCCACCTCCATGACGACTTCCCGCCAGAGCACCATGGTTGTCAAAACATTGGCCTTATCCACCGAAGTGACCTTGTTTTTTCTGATCCGGGCGGCATCAAAAGCCATTTTGGCTATCCTGCGCACTTCGGCGCGCGTGTATGCCATGGTATCGAAAGCCCGTTCCTGCTCACCCTCACCTTCCCTGCCCTTGGGAGTACCGAAATATATCCCGGAAGTCAGCTCCCGGACGCAAAGGATATCGAAGCCGGCCCCGATGATGTCCGCTCTAAGAGGACTGGCCGCGGTCAGTGATTTAAATACCTTAGCGGGCCTGAGATTGCAGAAGAGATCAAAATGTCTTCGCAGAGGAAGCAGGGCCCCTCTTTCGGGCTGTTGTTCCGGCGGCAGGTTTTCCCACTTGGGGCCGCCGACCGAGCCAAAAAGAATGGCATCGCTGTTTTCACACAGTTCAAGTGTGGCCGGCGGCAGGGCTTTACCATGATTATCTATGGCAACGCCGCCGACATCGGCAAAGTCATAGTGTAGGGTAAAATCGAATTTCACTGCCACGGCATCAAGAACCTTGATAGCCTCCGCCATGACTTCAGGGCCGATGCCATCTCCGGCAAGTACTGCTATTTTCTTCATGTTCCACCTCTATATGATCAAATCGTATTCGTGAATGCTACATGCTTCTCAATTTTCTATGCAGTGAGATAATCACTATTTTTACTCAATTCCCAGCAATATGACCAGTGCTATTGCCCATCCTTCCGAAAAGAGAGGACCGCCCGGCTTGCACCACTGAAAGGAAGGGTAAATTCATTGACCTGCGAAAGAATGATTCCGAAGCGATGCAGAACGGCGGAGGCCCGCTCCAACTCTTCCCGCCACTTTGGCCCCTTCATGCAGAGAATCTCGG
Organism: Desulfobulbaceae bacterium; assembly: GCA_016278675.1. Taxonomy (GTDB): domain Bacteria; phylum Desulfobacterota; class Desulfobulbia; order Desulfobulbales; family Desulfocapsaceae; genus Desulfopila_A. Next base: position 108,348 of record JADQBJ010000017.1, read on the forward strand.
TATTTTCTCCGGTAATGCCGGCGACCATCTCTATAAATCCTCCTATCTCGGCCACCGCACGGCTGGATATGTGAGAGCAGCTCAAGCGCTGCGGATCGACATCTTCAAGCCGATCGGCCAGCACTTCGACATTTTCCAGGCGCAGCGTGCGGGTAATATGGCGCAGAAAGGAGACGCGCTTCAATCGGGGCTCAACCAGAACAAGGCGGAGATCGGGCAGGGCAGCTTTGCAGACCAGGCCGGGAAACCCGGCCCCGCTGCCGACATCGACGAGAGAACTCCCATCCCGGCTCAGATAGGGTAGAAGAATAAGAGAGTCCAGAAAATGGTTTTCAACGATGTGGTGCGCATCCTGTTTTTTGGCTATCAGATTTATTTTTTTATTCCAGCGCAGAAGTTCCCCTGCATATTGCTCCAGCTTCTGCAATGCATCATCGTCAATGTTCAGTTGCAGAAAACTGCTCCCCTGCTGCAGCAGAGATCGGATATCTTCGGGCCGTCCCTTCACAATGGTCTACTTTTTGGCGACCCGCTGTGCTACCGAAGCGGCATGGGCGGTCAGACCTTCAAGGCCGGCGAGCATCTGAATATGCTCGCTATCCTCAACCAAAGCGGCCTTTGAGTAGGATATTACTGAACTTTTCTTGAGGAAGGTTTCCACTCCGAGGGCCGAGGCGAATCGCGCTGTTCCCATGGTCGGCAGAACATGATTCGGCCCTGCCAGATAATCTCCGGCAGCCTCAGGAGTGTAGTTCCCCAGAAAAATAGCCCCGGCATGACGGATATACGGAATCTGTGACCAGGGATCCGCAATCATCAGTTCCAGATGTTCAATGGCGATATCATTAGCCAGCTCGATCGCCTCTTCAAGATCGGCGGCGATTAAAATAACGCCATGGTCATCGAGGGCCCGGCGCGCGATATCCTGCCGCGACAATTGGGCCAGCTGCCGCTCCAGCTCAGCCGGAATTCGGGAAGCCAGCTCTTCGCTGGTGGTTATCAATATTGCCAGTGCCTGAACATCGTGCTCCGCCTGGGCCAGCATATCGGCGGCAATAAAAACCGGATCGGCCTGGCCGTCGGCAACGATGAGCACTTCCGAAGGACCGGCGATCATGTCGATGCGGACCATTCCGGAAACTAATCGCTTGGCCTCGGTCACATACTGGTTGCCGGGCCCGACAATCACATCCACCCGGGGGATGGTGGCGGTGCCGTATGCCAGTGCCGCAATCGCCCAGGCGGAACCGATCTTGTAAATCTCGGTAATGCCCACTTCCTGTGCAGCCACCAGGAGATGAGGATCAATCTCTCCTTCGGCATTGGGAGGGGTCACCATAATCCGGTTGCCGACCCCGGCGATAGCTGCAGGGATACCGTTCATCAATACGGATGAGACCAGCGGAGTAGACCCACCCTGCCCGCCTGGAACATACAGTCCTGCAGAATCAACCGGTCGTACCAGCCGACCGACAATGGTGCCGTCTTCGCGGGTCTGAATCCAGGAATCCTCCATCTCGCGCTGGTGGAAATTTTCGATTCTCTCTATCGCTCTGGAAAGAGTCTCCAGAAAAAGTTCATCCACCTGTTCGTAAGAATTCCTGAGTTCCTCTGTGGAGACCTGCAGATTGTCGATCTGCATTTGAGGAGCATCAAAACGACGACAGTATTCAACTACAGCCTCATCTCCTCTTGTCTTCACTGCCTTCAGAATGTCCTCGACTGTAGCCTGGCAGCCTGTATCGGCATCCTGAAAGCGATCCAGCAGACCGGCAATCTTCTGTTTTCCTTCCGGTGAACCTGTTTGTATCGGAGTAATAGCCATTGTTTTATCCGTTATTCATTTCGTAGTTGTGTATCTTGTTGTAAATCAAGAAGATCATCTTGGTATTCTCGAAGATAATACTCCGATACCTAAACCGCAATACTCTACGCCGCGAAATCATGCAGCGGCGGATATCACTTTTTCTCCACGGTGAGCCGGCGTACGATGACATTCCCAACTGAATACCCGGCGCCGAAGGAGCAAATGATACCGAGATCCTGGTCCTTGAGATCTTCATGGTACTTATGGTAGCAGATAATCGATCCTGCAGAGGCAGTATTGGCATAGGTGTCGAGTATGGTGGGGGTAAGATCCTCCGAGATTTCGCGGCCCAGCAGTTTCCGGCATATCAGCTGATTCATATTAAGATTGGCCTGATGGAGCCAGACACGTCTCAGATCATCGGGGGCAATGCCATGCTCGGCAAGGTGGGCTCGGATAAATTCAGTGGCCATGGGGACAACTTCCTTGAACACCTTCCTGCCCTCCTGCCTGAAAAGCTTTGCCGCCTCGGGCTTCTCCCCCATGGTGCGGTTCAGAAAGCCGAAACCGTTGTAGATATTGGTCGAGTAGGTTGTGGAAAGTTTGGTTCCCACTACTTCGAAAACGTTGGCGGCGTTGCAGCAGTCTTCCCGTTCAAGCAGTACGGCTGTACAGACATCTCCGAAGATGAAATGACTGTCGCGATCACGAAAATTGAGATGGGCTGAGCAGATCTCCGGATTAATGACCAGAATAGCCCTGGCATTTCCCCTGAAGATCGAATCTACAGCCGTTTGGATGGCAAAGGTGGCTGAGGAGCAGGCGATGTTCATGTCAAAGGCAAAACCCTCTATCCCCAGAGCCTCTTGCACCTCAACTGCAATTGCAGGATAGGGCCTTTCCATATTGGAGCAGGAGACAATGACGGCATCGATGTCTGCGGCATTTTTAGAGGCTTGTTCCATGGCCTGACGGGCTGCGGCAACACTCATGTCGCATTGAATGGAGCTCTGATCGCGCCCTCTCTCCGGCAAGCTCGGACACATGCGCTCCGGATCCAGAATACCATCACGATCGATCACATAGCGGCTCTTGATACCAGATGCTTTTTCTATAAATTCGACACTGGACTGTTGCAGCGGCTCACACACGCCCGCGGCAATATCGGCATCATGCTCTGCATTGAAGTTGTGCACATATGTATTGAAGGAGTCGACCAACTCCTCGTTGGAAATACTCAATGGAGGTGTATACACTCCAGACCCGCTGATCACGATTCTTGCCATGATTTTCTCTTTTTTTTTTATTCGCTGAAAAACAATCGAAGGCTTTCCTACCCAAGCGAAATGGCCCATCCGTGCCCGCACTATACAGGCAGATGGCCTGCAGCTCAACCTCAAGATGCAGTGAAGATCAATTTTATAATTTGATGGACTCCGGATGTGCGCTGATCGTGTGCAGATGGGATGCGGATGAATAGTTATACATCTGCCTACAAACATGTCCGCGGAAGTAAAGGCAAAAAGATCGGGCAGCTCGTTTTAACTTCCTAATTTTCTGAGAAAACTATATAGTTAATGTCATGGAGTACTCCGCAACCGATTGATTTCAATTCTGAAGTGCATTATGGTCTAATCCTGCATTAAGAATCAACTCGTAATTGTCTGGAGATACGAAATGGAATTTGAACCAAAATGGATTGCCTGGGAAATCACCCGGCGCTGTAATCTCAGCTGTGTGCACTGCCGGTCATCCTCCGATCCGGAGGTAGCCTCTCACCCTGATTTCACCTATGAACAGGCGGTTCAGGTGCTCGATGATATAGCCTCATATGCCAGTCCGGTTGTGGTTTTATCCGGCGGCGAACCGTTGCTTCGCCCGGATGTGTTTGATATCGCCCGCTACGGCACCGGTAAAGGGCTGCGCATGTGTCTGGCAACCAACGGCACCCTGGTAACAGAAGAAACCTGCAAAAACATACTGGAAGCTGATATCAAAATGGTATCGCTCAGTCTCGATGGCGCCACAGCAGCAACGCATGATAATTTCCGCAATCAGCAGGGAGCCTTCGCCGGCACCATGGAAGCGATCAGGCTTTTCAATGTGCATAACATACCATTCCTGGTCAATTCCTCGTTCACCCTGCGCAACCGCCACGAGATAGCCGACATCTACAAGCTGGTCAAAGGGCTCGGCGCCACGGCCTGGTATATGTTCATGATAGTTCCCACCGGCCGCGGTGAAGATATCATGGAGGAACTCATCCCTGATGATATATACGAAGAGATTCTCGACTGGCATTATGAGGTGGAAAAACAAGAGAACGACCTGTTGATGCGTCCGACCTGCGCTCCTCATTATTACCGGCTGGTTCGGGAAAAGGCCCGGGAAGAAGGAAATACCTTCAAACGCAGGAATCTGAAGTTCTCCACCGGCGGGTCAAAGGGATGTCTTGCCGGTCAGCTCATTTGTCTGATCGATGTTGACGGCGAGGTACTGCCATGCTCCTATTTTCCCAAGTCCGCTGGCAATATCTTTGAGCTGGGTCTCAAGGAGATATGGGAAAATTCGCAACTGTTTTTGAGTCTTCGGGATTTTAAATCCTATAAGGATAATTGCGGCCAGTGCGAATACGTCAACGTTTGCGGAGGCTGCAGAGCAAGGGCCTATGCCGTGAGTGGAGATTATCTGGCTCAGGAACCCTACTGCAGTTATATTCCTGTAAAATTACGCCATAAAGAGCGCCTCTAAAACCTCAACACAATCAAAGAATAATGAACGATACCTTTCTCAAAGCATGCCGCGGCGAAAAAACCGATTACACACCCATCTGGATGATGCGCCAGGCAGGTCGCTACCTTCCGGAATACCAGAAAGTGAGAGGTAAAGTCACTTTTCTTGAGCTCTGCAAAAATCCGGAACTCTGTGTTGAGGTCACCCTGCAGCCCATAGATATTCTGGATATGGATGCGGCAATCATGTTCTCCGACATCCTTATTCCCATGGAAGCCATGGGAGCACCGCTTGAGTTCCATGAGGGAAAAGGACCGGTTTTTCCTGAGTCAATACGAAGCAAAGCCGATCTTGATCGGCTCACCGTTGCCGATCCCTATGAAAAAACAGGATTCGTAATGGAGACCATCAAGCTGCTGCGCAGGGAACTCAAGGTACCGCTGATCGGTTTTGCCGGCGCACCGTTCACCTGCGCCACTTACCTGATAGAAGGCGGTTCTTCCAAGTTTTTCTGGGAAACCAAAAAAATGATGTTTACCAACCCCGCACTCTTCCATGAGATTATGGAAAAGATAACCCAGACAACAACCAGGTATATGCTGGCCCAGGCGGAGGCGGGAGCGCAGGCCCTGCAGCTTTTCGACTCCTGGGCAGGAATTCTGGCACCCTGTGATTTTGAAGAGTTTGCCTTACCCTATGCTACCAGAATAATTGCTGATCTCAAGAAGACAGGTGTACCTCTGATCTATTTCGCCAACAATGGGGCGACCCTGCTCGATCTTTCGGTGACCACGGACGCGGATGTTATCGGTCTCGACTGGCGCATCAATATTGGTGACGCCATCAAGAAGGTCGGCAAAAAAGCCGTGCAGGGCAATCTCGATCCAATAGCTCTGCTTCTCCCCAGAGATGAATTGCGCCGTAGAATCCAGCAGCTGCTGAAAGGTGCGGAGGGCGCTTTTGGCCATATATTTAATCTGGGCCACGGCATCCACCAATTTACTCCCCCCGACCAGGCCAGATATGCCGTGGAATATGTTCATGAACTCAGCGCCCGGTAAACGGAGGGAATAATGCAAAACTCTTCTCCCTCAATCCCGGAATGCCTCAAGTTGATGGAGGAGCACGGTATGCTGTCGAACATTCGCGATCATTCCATGGTGGTGGCCCGTGTCTCGGAAACGGTGCTCTCCAAAATCGCCAATAACAGTGGCTGTGAAAATATACCGGAAAGGGAGCTTGTCATTGCCGGGGCACTCTTGCACGATATTGCCAAAACTCCCTGCCTGCACGGTAATTGTGATCACGCTCTGGCAGGTGCGGAGATTTGTGAGCGTCTCGACTTTCCCGCAGTTGCCGAAATTGTCAGAGAGCATGTCCACCTTTCACATTTTGCCGGAAAAAGATATAAGAAAGGTCTTTTCGAGGCCAAGGAGATTATCTACTATTCCGACAAACGCGTGGTGCATGACCAAATAGTCAGTCTGGTGGAAAGGCTTGATTATATCCTGGAGCGATACGGCAACAATGATCCCATCCGGCACAGGATCATTCGCGAGAACTTCAGACAATGCCAGGATCTTGAAGTCTGGCTGTGCCGGGCCGCGGGTTGCAGTTCCTCAGAACTACTGAAGGATATCAATATTTTTTCCTATTCCTCTGAGCAATGAAGATCACCTTTCTCGGTACGGGAGAAGCCTGCGACATCTCCCGCCGCAACACTTCGATTCTTCTCGAGGATGGTGAGCAACACCACCTGCTGGATTGCGGCTTCAGCAGCGCCCATGGCTATTTCGGCCATGAACCTGATACCCCTCTGACCACAATATGGATCTCTCATTTTCATGGCGATCATTTTTTTAGCGTTCCTCAGGTCCTGGTATACATGTACATGCAAAAAAGAGAGGAACAACTGACCATTCTCAGCGGTATTGACTGCAAAGACAAAATCTATTCAGCATTGGACCTGGCCTATCCTGGACTTTCAGACAAGCTTCTCTTTCCTCTCCGCTTCCTTCAGGTGAGGCCTGAAGAACCGCTAACATGTAATAATCTTTCATGGGAATCCGCAGCTGTCAACCACTCGCAACCGGCCTTTGCTGTACGAATTACCTCTTGCGGGCATTCTCTTTATTACAGCGGAGACGGTAAGCCGACTGTGGAAGCGGTCAAATTAATAAAGGGATGCGATCTGGTGATCCATGAAGCCTTTTCCCTCATCCCCGGCAAACCAACAACACATTCATCCGTTGAGGAGTGCCTGCTTCTTGCCGAGCGACTCTCAATTCCCCGGCTTGCCCTTCTCCATATAAACCGCAATGATCGCCGGCAGCTCAGAGAGAAGGCAACTCCGCTTCAGCCGCCTGCTGCCACCAGACTGATCATTCCTGAGGACGATGAGCAGCTTATCCTTTAGCTCCCCGATAAGGCGATGCGATCACACGGTAAGCCGGCTGTTTTAAATCTGCGATGTTTCACTACGACCTTTCATAATTAAACCTCTGACGTACTTTATCGTTCTGCTCGAATCTGTTTTTTGGTGATGCCAGGAGATTTTTCATATTCGATGACTACATTTTTAGTTAAGGCTCATTGTGCGCTCCTTTCACCGTCTCCCATAGACCAGGATCCATAGGGCGGAGCACACGACAGTTACCGCGAAATTATGACCAAATTCTTTCTGGAGCTATTTTGATGGAACAGGATCAGAATCTACCCTTTATCGAAGAGGTAATGGACCGGTTTGCCGAAGAGACCGGGCTGCAGGGGATCCGCCCGCCACAGCGTTACCTGTGGACCGATGCTTTTGCTGTCTGCAACTATCTGGAACTGCAGAGGCGCACCGGCAAAGATGAATATGGCGCAAGGGCCCTCCGTCTGGTCGACCAGGTTCATAAGGTGCTCGGACGTCACCGCGAGGATGATCCCCGGAATGGATGGATCAGCGGTCTAACGGAAGCTGAAGGCGAAAAACATCCTACCCGCGGTGGTCTTAGAATCGGCAAGGAGTTACCGGAAAGACTTGCCGATGAAGGCGAAGACAGTTCACTGGAGTGGGAACGTGATGGCCAGTACTATCACTATCTCACCAAATGGATGCAGGCCCTGCATCGCGTTTCCGTGCAAATGAAAGAACCTCTCTACGACGTCTGGGCACTCGAAATGGCTGAGGTGGTGCATGATGCGTTTACCTATGAACCGCCATTCGGCGAAACCAAACGAATGTTCTGGAAAATGAGTATCGATTTATCGAGACCGCTGGTTACCAGTATGGGCCAGCATGATCCGGTAGACGGCTACCTGAGCTACCGGGAATTGCAGGTGGGAGCTCCTGCTGCGCTAAAGAAGGAAATCGCCGATCTGGAGGTGATGTGCAGGCATAAGAACTGGATGACCGATGACCCTTTGGGCATTGGCGGTATTTTGGCTGACGCCCTGTTTCTGGTCAAACTGACCGCCTCAGGAAAACCAGTCCTTCCCGGTCTGACTGAGGATCTGCTTAAGACCGCGGCACAAGGCCTGACTCATTATTCTGCCCAGAATCCGCTGCGCCAACCGGTGGAGTACAGACTGGCATTCCGGGAACTTGGTTTGGCAATCGGCCTGCAGGCTGTAGGAAGGATCAACACTTATCTTTTAGAATATCTCGAAAAGTTCCCAAAAAACTCATTCGCCAAATTGCTCGATGAGCTATCCGGTTACCTATCACTTCGAGATACAATTGAAGAATGCTGGCTCGCTCCTGAAAACCGCGAGACCTATACCTGGGAATCCCATAATAACATCAATTACGTAATGCTCTGCACCACCCTTGCTCCGGGAGGTTTTTTCGGCGATTAAAAGAGTGCTGCCGTCGAAGACGGCCTGCGAGCAAACGAGTTCTTCCTGACTTCATATATTAGTATTTCATAAATGATTTACTGCCACCACCATCCGGTAAGAGTTTCAAGAATCATCAACAATTTTAATTGCCGTACCAACAAGCGGCCTGATATGATTTTTAGAAAAATGCTGGATTAAGCACCAAAAAAATGATAGGTTGTATCAAGATACAATCTCATTTGAAGCTAATTGTTTTTCATGTTTTTCCGACCCGATCAGTTCCTGCATCCATGTTGGAGAATAAATGAATTCAACAGCAATTTTCTCTATTATTAATGGACTTGTCCTCGTTTTTTGCCAGCAGCTTTCTCCTGGGTACGCTGAGGCTGCTGAGGAGTGCCGGCAGCCGATAGCCACCATTGTTTCCATTCAAGGCGATGCACAGATTAAGCGAGACGGGCAGCCGGGATGGCATGCGGCGGTGATGGATGCGCAGTTTTGTCCCGGCGACATGCTGAGAGTCGACGCAGAGGGACGGGCGGCCGTTGTACTGGCTAACGAATCGATTCTCCGAATTAACCGGAACAGCACCATCCGTTTTTACAAACCTGAACCAGCCAGCTTTTCAGTTCTCGAACTTCTTCGAGGCGCCCTGCACATTTTCAGCCATCGTCCTCACTCTCTTAAAATCATCACACCTTACGTCAACGGGGTGGTTGAAGGCACGGAGTTCCTTGTGCTTGCTGATCCCGACAGCTCCTCGATTACCGTTTTCTCCGGAGTTGTGACAGCCATCAATCAGGAGGGGCAATTACAACTCACCAGCGGCCAGAGCGCCACTGCCCGAAAGGGCAAGGCGCCGACGTCAAGCGCCGTTGTCCGGCCTTTTGACGCAGTGGAGTGGACACTTTATTATCCAGCCGTTGTCGAACCTTCTGCCGAATCCACCCAGAGAAAAACCGTCTACCAGGCTTCTGCTAGCCTCTCAATCGGCCAGGTTGAAGATGCCCGCAAAATTCTTGATACGATTCTTCAGGAGGATCCGGGAAACAGTGAGGCTCTTGCACTCTTATCGATCATAGAAACAGTTCGCAATAACAGGGAAGCCGCCCTTGGCTTAGCATACCGGGCAATTGAGATCGCCCCGCATTCCGCTGCCGCCGGCCTGGCGCTTTCCTATGCCCATCAGGCCTCTTTCAATATTCCAGCTGCCCTTCAGGTGCTTGAGCAGGCCGTCCGGTACAATCCTGAAAATGGACTGGTCAAGGCCCGCCTGGCCGAACTTCTTCTCTCGGTCGGCCAATTTCAAAAAGGCAGGGAAACAGCGGCAGAGGCTGCTTCTCTTACCCCTTCTTCCGGTCTCGCTCAGACGGTTCTCGGCTTTGCCCATCTCAGCCGCACGGAAATCAAAGAGGCTCGAGCTGCGTTTTCCAAAGCCATAGAAATTAATCCTGCACTTCCCCTGGCCCGGCTTGGTCTGGGTCTTGCCGACATACGATCCGGTGAGCTTGAAGAGGGCCGAGCCGAGATAGAAATAGCAGCGGCTCTTGATCCAGGCAACTCCTTGATACGCAGCTATCTTGGAAAAGCATATTTTGAAGAAAAGCGTAACAGCAATTCCCAAAGGCAATTACAGATCGCCAGGGAGCTCGATCCGGCTGATCCGACGCCCTGGCTCTATGATGCGATTCGGAAACAGACCGTTAATCGTCCGGCCGAGGCATTATACGATATACAGCAATCTATCGCCCGTAATGATAACCGGGCTGTCTATCGTTCACGTCTGCTGCTCGATGACGACCTCGCCTCACGCAGTGCCGGACTGGGAAGGATTTTTACGGACCTGGGTTTTCCACAACTGGCGCGGATCGAAGGATGGAAATCAGTCCACTCCGACCCTTCCAATTATTCCGCCCATAGATTTCTTGCCGACACCTACAGCACACTGCCGCGGCACGAAATCGCCAGAGTCAGCGAACTGCTGCAGGCCCAGCTTCTCCAGCCCATAAACATCACTCCGGTACAGCCGCAGCTGGCGGAGAGTAAATTGTTCGTTGTTGAAGATACCGGCCCCTCAATGGCCTCCGCCAATGAATTCAATCCCCTTTTCTTAAGAGATAGAGTGGCCCTGCGCACCAGCGGCGTGATCGGCAGCAATGATACTTTTGGGGATGAAATAGTGGTATCCGGGATCGAAGGACGATTTTCCTATAGCCTCGGGCAGTTCCATTATCAAACGGATGGAACTCGGGAAAATAATGACCAGGAACATGATATATATAATGCCTTTTTCCAGGGGAAGATCTCACCAAAAACCAGCCTGATGTCTGAAATTCGCTACAAAGAGCTGGACTATGGTGACCTGGCATTTAAATTCGACCCCACCGACTTCAGCAGCACACATCGCCAATCGGATACCTCCAAGAGTATGCGGCTCGGTATACGCCATGACCTGCAACCTTACTCAACATTGCTGGGGACAGCAATTGCAAGCTCTGACGACAACAATTTTTCAACCGGTTCCGAGGGATATTTCTCTTCTCTCGACATTACCAATGAAGCTGACAACAAGATGGCCGAGGTACAGCATATTTACCAGGGTTCAGGCTGGGATCTAAAAAGCGGGGCAGGCTATCTAGCGGCAGATGAAGAGGAAACTATCCATATTACTTTTCCCTTCGAGGGTATATTCGCGGAGGAATTGACCACGGAGCATGTCAACGCTTACAGCTATGCCCGCATCGATCTGCCCCGGAACATGCAAGCGACCGTCGGTCTCAGCGGAGATGTGCTGGAGAGCCCGGTCAAAGACCGTAGCGAAATCAATCCGAAACTCGGACTGACCTGGCAGCCGGTGAAGTCTACCCTGGTGCGGGCTACTGCTTTCAGAAACGTCACCCGCAGGATGATCTACGCCCAGACCATAGAACCCACCTTCGTCGCCGGCTTCAACCAGTTTTTCGACGACACAGAGGCCTCCACTGCCCAGACCTATGGCGCCGGCATCGACCACACCTTCGCACCCGGCTGGTATGGCGGCCTTCAGTTCTTCCACCGCGACCTGGAGGTGCCCTACCTGGATGCCACCATTCTCCCCCCTGAGCAAAAAGAAGACGACTGGCAGGAAGATATCGGTTCTGCCTATCTGTACTGGGCTCCTGACGACATGGTAAGCCTTGGTCTGGAATATTACTACGAGGACTATTCGCATGACAATGATGAAGGAGTCAAGGGCATAAAGGATCTTAAGACGCATCGACTCACCCCTAAAATACGTTTCTACCACCCTTCGGGAATAACCGCAGGCCTCCAGGCCAGCTATATAGACCAGGAAGGTCAATTCGGCACAAGGGATAGCGGATTTGCTGCCGATGATGATCAATTCTGGGTAATCGATATCTCTCTGGGATATCGCCTGCCCAGACGCCACGGCATGTTTACGGTGGAGATCAAAAACCTTTTCGATGAGCAGTTCAAATTTGTCAATACGGATCCTGCCAACCCGGAATTTCTTGCTGAACTGCAGGTCATAGCCGGGTTAACACTTGCTTTCTAGCGCTCTCCGGTAATTTCCTGCACAGTGTGGTGGAAGAAAAAACGAAGTCGGCAAGGCAAAAGACAAGCAGGATAGGCTGACGGAATTTGCCAGGACACTGGCGTATTCAACACTACAAACATTTAGGAGGGAAAAACATGAAATTTCAAATTGAGATTCCTGATGACGGAAAAATTAAGATTTGCGACACAAATGGAAGAGAAATAAACCAGATGGAGGCGACACAAGCTCAGGATGTAGATATAAACAATCTGCAGAATGTTCGCAGAGCGGGGACCTTGAACATGACTTTTCTCAAGACGAACTCCGGTTACGTCATTATTGGTGGCCGCATGTATTACATCCCGTAAAGCATGATAATTTCATAAAAAATCGTCACGAGGTTCTCAGATGGCTAGATAAAAAGTTCGATATACAAGGCGCAGAGTTTTTGGCAGGCCTTCGACTATACAGGTAGTATGTCGAAGGCCTGCCAAAAACCTGCAACGCGGGAGATCGGGCTTTTTACGTCGCCATCAAAGCATGAAAACATGTATTTAAGAGAAAGATTGTTGAGGAAGGTGACTCAAGATGGGCGCCCCTCCCTTGCTGAGAATTATTTGCCTAACGGGATGATCCCCTGCTGATCGGTGGAAGGAGGGGTAAGAAGATATCCTTCACATAGCTGTTTATAAAAAAGGGAAGGACCGTCTTCAGCATGCAGGGTGAGGCAATAATTGAACAGCACCAGTGCCTTTTCCCATTCGCCGGCACGAAAAAGGCTCAGTGCCTCGGGAAAGGCCTTCTGATGGAGACGGTTCCAGCCGACGGAATAATGCTTTGCCATGAGCAGTTCATAGATGTTGACCGGTCTGGTCTTGCCACCGAGGAGAAATACTCCTATTTCACGATAATACACCCCGGCAACACCGCACAGAGCCTCCTCCGATGCAAGTATCTGCGTACCAAGGTATTTATTGAGCCCTTCAATTCTCGAGGCGGTATTGACAATATCTCCAATCGGTGCATATTCGTAGTGATCCTCTGCACCTATGTTATCCAGCAACAAATAGCCGGCATGAATCCCGATACGGGTTGGCAGTGATTTCTCCCGGTGTTTGCTGTTGAATCTCTCTACCGCCTTGGCAATCTGTAAAGAAGCTTGACAGGCCTTCTCGTTTCGGATTACTTCCTGATCGACGGAAGGCCAGAGTGCGAGCATGGAGTCGCCGATTACATTACAGACCAAACCTTCCTGCTTCTTCACTTCCCTGAATAAATACTGATAATACTCCTTCATGTGGGAACTCAGCTCCTCCGGAGTCAGACACTCGGAAAGCCTGGTATAATGCTGAGCGTCGGTGATGACACAAACGCCGTACACTTTCCTGTCACCTGTTTCAATGAAGGAGAGGTCTCTGGAAAGTTCATCAACCACGTTGCCCGGAAGATAGAAACCAAGGGCCTCATGAATATTGCGGCGTTCCCGGCGAGTCGCCAGGTAATTGGTGAGCGTCGCCAGCAGAAAAGAGGTAAAGGGCAGAACGGCAAGCGGAATGATAAGCGGAATCCAGGTACCATTGAGAGCAAAGACTGTGAAGGCGCTGAAAAGATATACAGTAATGCTGGACGCCAGCAGAATTACCGCGAACAGGGGCGGCAACAGAAAACTGATCAGACAAAGGAATACTGCGAAACCGCTCAACAATCCAAATGACCTGCTATTCGAAAGAGGCTGTATTGCGCGGTTTTCAGCGATATTGCCATATACGGTCGCAGCCAGTTCAACGCCACTGAGATCAAGCCCGTCGGCTCTGGAAAAAACCGTGTAAAAACCATCTTTCTGATTTGACCAGTTAGATGCGGCAGCACCAACGAAAACAACTTTGCCCCTGATCTTCTCTTGCAGGGGACCTGCTGGATCTTCCCGCGAAGACAGGATATCACCATAAGACAAGGTCTCGAGGGTTAAGGGAGGGCCATAGAAGTCAATAAAGGCACTGCTGTCTCCGCCATACATGTTGATCAGCGCCACCAGATCCTTGTCGGGCCCAGAATAGTCCTTCGATCCCTCCGCGCCCTCAATCTCGGCCAGAAGGTCGTGACGAAGCCAGTCATTCCTGAGAAAAATTCCTCTTATTTCCCTCATAGTTTCGACCAGGCCCAAGGTGGCTATAGCCTCGTTCGCTGAGGTGGGAAGGTCTTTGACACCGGTTGGAGCTTTACGGCGAAGCAGGTTAAAAAGCTGGTCATAACGGCTGAGAGTCGCCGCTTGAAAGACAGCTACAGGCAGCGTGGGTATATCGCCGCACGACTCTTTGAACCTCCATGCCTGTCCTACCCGCACCGGAATCTTCGGCAAGGGAAACGGAGCAAGAGCGAGTGCGGCGCCGGCCAGGGGTTCAACCGGTGGAACCAGCATCTCTATTTCCACACCTCCTGTTAATAAGGGATTTCCTCCGACAGCCAGAGGTGACGCATGTCGCAATTCCTCAACCAGGATGACATTGCCTGCCCGTCGAATCGCCTCGGCCAAAGCCCGATCATGGCTCCTGTCCTGATTGTCGGAAAAATAAATATCGAAAACGATGACCGCAGCTCCATACTGGGCGAGCTTCTCCACTAAAGCTGCATGCACCGAACGGGGCCATTGGCTGAAATCGCCGGGTATGCCGGCTGTGCCGCTGAAGCCTCTGTCAACATTGACGATCACTGCCTGGCCAGGATGAGGGCGCGGACCTCTCATTTTAAACAGCAAGCCCAGGCCATACTCTTCTTCAATTTTCCGGCCATAGGGGGTGCTGAACAGATAAATGCCTGCAATTGCCAGCAGAAGACCCGTAATAAGTGCTCTTCCAAGCCGATGCATACACGGTACGTTGCTACCTTATCTGAATATTATAGGCTGCAATTTTATTCACCAAGCCCTGTCTCGACAGCCCCAGGGCTTTAGCCGCTTTACTTTGATTGCCGCCCAGCGATTCCAGCGCTTCACCGATCATCCTCTTTTCGGTGCGGCGGACCATTTCTTTCAGAGTGCCGACCCCACCCCCTACCCCATTGCTGATGGAGTAGGCGTTCTGCCGCTGCCGTAATTTTTCAGAAAGAAAATTACAGGAAATTTTTTTCCCACTCCCTGCCATTGCCAGAGCACGCTCCATCTCGTTTTCAAGCTCCCGGACATTTCCCGGCCAATCGTATTGCATGAGCAGATCCAGGGCAGGCGGAGTGAGCAGGGGGACCTGTCTGTGATTTTTTGCGGCATACTTTTCGAGAAAATGAGTGGCAAGAGCAAGGATATCCTCCTTTCTCTGCCGCAATGGGGGTGGGGTAATCTGGAATATATTGATACGGTAGAAGAGATCTTCACGGAATTGCCCCTTGCGCACCTCCTCGCTGAGATCTCTATTGGTAGAGACAATAATCCTGACATTAACCCTCACACTGTGATTGCCGCCGACCGGGCGAAACGTTCCTTCCTGAAGAACCCTGAGCAGTTTAGCCTGCAGCAGAGGAGGCATTTCGCCGATTTCATCAAGAAAGACAGTACCGCCGTCGGCAAATTCGAAAAGTCCTTTTTTGTTTGAGCTTGCCCCGGTAAATGCCCCCCGGACATGGCCGAAAAGTTCACTCTCCAATAGATTTTCAGAGAGGGTGCTGCAGTTTTCGGCTACGAATGGTTTATTCTTCAAAGGACCGTTATAGTGAAGAACTTTGGCAACCAGCTCCTTACCGGTTCCGGTTTCCCCCTGAATAAGGACAGTGGTGGTAGTATCGATCACTTTTCCCATTAATTCAAACATGCGCTGCATCGCAGGACTTGAACCGATAATTTCCCTGAATCCGGCGTTGTTCCGAACCTGATCGAGAAGGAATCGTTTTTCGCGTTCCAGCGAATGCACATGATCCTTGAGTTCACCATATAACCTGGCGTTTTCAAGAGAAACGGCAATCGTCTCTGAAAGAATTTCAAGAATTTTTTTATCCCTTTTAGTGAAAGGGCAGCACTTCTTGTTAAGAGCATACAAGACCCCGAGGAAACCTTTTCGGGTTCTAAGCGGAACACAGATCATTGACTCAGTGGTGAAGTCCTCTTCCCTGTTGAGACCATCATAGAATCGGTGATCATGCGAGACATCATTAATAACGGCAGCCTGATTATTGCTCATAGCCCATCCGGCCACACCAACATTATCCGGAAATCGCAGAAGCCGCTCACAGGACTCACCCCTGCCCATGCCCGGCTCGATGGTATGGATGAAATAAAACTCCTTATTTGCAGGGTCATGCAGGGCTATAGAAGCGCCCTCTATATCAATAACCATTCTGATTTTCTGGAAAATGGCGATAAGCATATCATCCATATCACGTATGGTATGAAATGAGCTGATAACCTCGCAGAACAGCGAGAGTTCTTTTTCAGAAAGGGAGAATCCTTCATCCATCTGAACCACCTCCGTAACTGAAGGTTGTTAGGCAACAAGGTTTGGATTAACCGTCAAACAACAATTTAGGTGTAAATAAAGTGTATACAAAAGAGGAAAAAATGTCTACAAAGTGGACAAATTTAAACTTTAATGCCGCCTTAGAACAGGGCAAGAACATAACATGTCATAAAATTTTATTTATTATTTCAACTACTTAAGTCGATTTCCAACCGATCCTTTACAATACTCGTAATTCCGGCATTCCTTTCGCATGGACACTTGTAAGTATCAGATAGACCGGGTCTTCATGAAAGTTGTCTCGGTCGATACAAGGGGGGGCTGCATTTTGCAGGTTCTGTAGTGAAAATATCAGTTCAGGGGAGGTATTAAAATGTTTGGATTAACGGATGTAATCGTGAGTTTGTGGTTTCTTCCCATGGCCTTATTCATTATTCTTCCTCTGGTGATGCTCTGCGGCTGGCTGGTCTTCAAAACGGTCGCGCCCCGGAAGCTCAAGCACACCGCCCCGATAATGAAACAAGAAAGTCAGGAAGAATCAATACCGGGTGTTTAACCCAGCTGAGCAGGATAAGAACCTTTCGACAGATTATTTTCTCTGCAAAAAAAACAAGAAAATAATCTGTAAGATACTAACATGTCCAATCAAAGACCTTCCTCGCACCTTCTTGGAGGCCATTATAAAGGCCGCTCTTGCAGCAAGGTACGAGGAAGAGATGATGGAGGGAATCACCCGTAATGACAGTGATCAAGCCATGCTATCGGGAATTACAGGGGATTAGAGCTCACTTTCGGCAGATTCAAAAAGACGCTAACGTTCAGGACGAAAAAAAATCTGCTGTTCTGCAGATTCTGCCGATCAAGACAAAAAGCGAAGGCTCTCCAGCAGGCCAACGCCAGAACAAGGCAGATGAACCAAAGCAGCCGGGTCTGAAGGAAGCAGCTTCGTAGCCGATATCAATCTCTATACAACTCACGCAGTCGCTGGACGCCGGAATCCACCAGGTAGTCATCATAGGGCATCATTTTATCGAGCACGCCTCCCGGCAGGATTTCTATGATCCTGTTAGCCACAGTGGCCATAAGTGCATGGTCATGGGAAGAAAACAGTATAATTTCAGGAAATTCCCGCATGCCATTATTGAGGGCGGTTATGGATTCCAGGTCCAGATGGTTGGTCGGTTCATCGAAAATCAACGCATTGGCATCGCTCAACATCATTTTTGCCAGCAGGCAACGTACCTTTTCCCCACCTGAGAGTACGCTGGTTTTTTTCAGCGCCTCCTCTCCCGAAAAAAGCATCTTTCCCAAGAACCCTCTGGCAAAGCTTTCTCCTTCGGTGGGAGGAGTGTATTCGCCCAGCCAATCGACCAGCGTGGCATTTGATTTAAAAAAGGAGCTGTTTTCCTTGGGAAAGTAGGAAGTCGTCATGGTGAGCCCCCATCGGAAGGTGCCGCTGTCCGGCTCGAGTTCGCCGGCCAGGATCTGAAACAAAGTGGTAATGGCCAGGCTGTTGGTGCCGACGAAACCGATCTTTTCGCCCTTGTTGACTTCCAGGGAGAAGTTGTCCAGCACCCGGGTGCCGTCGATATCCTTGCTGATGCCGTCAATTTCGAGAATGACGTCACCGCAGGGGCGGCCTGCCTTAAAGTGGATAAAAGGATATTTTCGTGATGAAACCGGCAGGTCGTCCATCTCAAGTTTATCAAGAAGCTTTTTTCGTGATGTTGCCTGTCTCGCCTTGGAGGCATTGGAGGAAAAACGGGCGATAAATTCCTTCAGATCCTTGGCCTTGGCATCCGCCTTGCGGCCCGCATCCTGACGCTGAATCTTGAGCAGTTCACTTGCCTGATACCAGAAATCATAATTGCCGACATAGATCCGGATCTGTCCATAATCTATATCCGCCATGTGAGTACAGACCTGATTGAGAAAATAGCGGTCATGCGAAACGATAATAACCGTGTTGCGGAAACGCTCCAGAAAGCCTTCGAGCCAGATAATCGACTTTCTGTCCAGGTTATTGGTAGGCTCATCGAGGAGCAGGATATCCGGATTGCCGAACAACGCCTGGGCCAGCAATACCCGCACCTTCTCTCCGCCTTCGAGCTCTTTCATCTTCTTATCGCGCAGTTCTTCGCCGATACCAAGCCCGCTGAGCAGCACGGCTGCCTCGGACTCGATCTCATAGCCGTTCATCTCGGCAAATTCGGCCTCGAGTTCACCGCTGCGAATACCGTCTTCTTCGCTGAATTCGGTCTTGGCGTAGAGCGCTTCGCGCTCAGCCATGACTTCATGCAAACGTGAATGAGCCATGAGCACTGTTTCGGCCACCGTCATTTCATCGAAGGCAAACTGATCCTGATTGAGGACGGCGATACGCTGCCCGGCCCCGACAAAGACCTCACCGCTGTCCGCTTCGAGCTGACCCGCCAGGATTTTCAGAAAGGTCGACTTACCGGCCCCGTTGGCACCTATCAGTCCATAGCAGTTTCCGGGTGTGAATTTGATGTTAACATCTTTGAAAATGACGCGTTTGCCATAAGATAAAGCAATATTTGAAGCATGTATCATAAATATCCCAATAAAAAATGCCGATCCGGGTGGATATTCCCGGCGGCAGTGGAAAAGAGGAGCCGAATCGGCATCTCCGATTAATTTAAATCGGTGCTTGTCCCGCGAAGGTAGTAATCGTAATCACCTTGATAAATATGCATCGCACCATGATCTATTTCAAACACCCGGGTGATCAGGGAACGCAGAAAATGACGGTCATGGCTCACCAGCAGGACTGTACCTTCGAAATTCCGCAAGACTTCCAGCAGCACCTCCCTAGAGAGAATATCAAGGTGGTTGGTCGGCTCATCGAGCACCAGAAAGTTAAGAGGCCTGGCCAGCAGCTTGGCGAGCACCACCCTGCTCTTCTCGCCGCCGGAGAGGTTGGCAATGCGTTTGTCGACATCATCCCCCTGGAAAAGAAAGGCGGCAAGGAGGTTGCGGATAGTTCCAATATTCTCAAGCGGCAGGACCTCCCGAACCGCATCGAATACTGTATGCTCGGGATTAAGAATGTCCATGGCATGCTGGCTGAAATATCCCAGGGCCACCCCCGTTCCCAACACTGCTTCACCCTCCGTGGGTTCTGCCTGATCGGCTATGATTTTCAGCAGAGTCGATTTACCGGCGCCGTTAACGCCGACCAGGGCGATTTTTTCCAGCCGCCTGATCGTCCCCGTCAACCCGCTGAATACGTGTTTGATTTCGCCATCGACCGTCTGCCATTGTTTGCCGAGGTTGCGCAGATGCAGGACATCATCGCCACTGCGAGGCGGTACGGGAAATTTGAGCTTCATTACCTTCTGTTCGGGCGGCAGCTCGATTCGCTCGATTTTTTCCAGCTTCTTGATGCGGGACTGTACCTGGGCGGCATGTGAGACTCTGGCGGCGAATCTGGCGATAAATTCCTCTTCCTTGGCCAGCATCTCCTGCTGGCGGCGGTAGCTTGCCGACAGCTGTTCCCGGCGTATCTCGCGCTCCCGCAGGTAAAAATCGTAATCACCGTTATAGGTTGTGGCTTGACCATTGGCGATTTCAATGATCCGGGAAACCATTCGGTTCATAAAGTCCCGGTCATGGCAGGTCATCAGCAGAGCTCCTTTGTAGTCATTGCTCAGCCATTCTTCAAGCCAGAGAATAGACTCGATATCAAGATGATTAGTGGGCTCGTCAAGCAGCAGGACATCTGGATTTACTGTCAGGATCCGGGCCAGCGCGATCCGCATTTTCCAGCCGCCGCTGAAGGTTTCCACCGGCAAAGAGAATTCTTCTTCCGCAAAACCGAGGCCGCTCAGCACCGCCTTGGCCCTGGAGTCGAGATCGTAACCGCCGCGATGTTCAAAAATCTCGGTGATGGTGCCGTAACGCTCCAGCAGCTCGGCCAGGGCGTCATCCCCAAGAGGCAGGCTCATCTGCGCTTCCATCTTGCGCATCTGCTGTCCGAGCTCGACAATCTCTCCTGCAGCGGACATAACTTCCTCAAGCACCGAACACCCCGACATCTCACCGACGTCCTGAGAAAAATAACCGATAACGGTGTTTTTGGAACAGGCTATCTCTCCCTTGTCTGGTATTTCTTCGCCGGTAATCAGGCGGAAAACCGTGGTTTTGCCGGCGCCATTCGGACCGACGAGCCCGGTGCGTGTCCGTGGCAGGATCTGCAGGGAAGCGTTCCTGAAGAGGATCTGGGAACCGTATTGTTTATAAATTCCATTCAAATGTATCATGATACCGGCAGCTTTATCACTCAAAAACAATATCTTCATTTGCTGCAAGCAACAATTATGAAGGCACTTTTCCTGTTCTTCCGTCAGGAAAAAATGGTGCGGAGGGTACCATAGGGAACTAGGGTATGCAAGGATATTCGTCAAACATTATCTTGCCGGATCTGTGTGAAAATATTTGCTTTGAAAAGACAAGAAGGGCTGCAACTCTATAACCTCCGTGGAAGTCTGATCATTACTTCCGAGGGTATATCCAGGAGAACAGCGACATGGAAATGATCCTGGATACTTATTACCAGTCGCTGTTAATCAAAGGACAGCACGGCTTCTGCAAAATCATTTGGATTTTCCTGCGGCACATTGTGTCCTGCCGTTGGCAGTATTCTACGCTCATATGTATTTGTAAAAAACCGCTCGTGGTTTGCAGAGGCTTCAACCGCTATGACGCCGTCGGCTTCGCCGTGGAGCACTATTGCAGGCACCGGGATTTGTGGCTGATGTGTTAATTGCCGCTCCGTCTTTTCCAGTTCCGGATCTCCGTCCGCCAATCCGAAACGGTGCCGGTAGGAATGAATGACCACTTCGACAAAATCAGGATTGTGGAATGAGTCGGCCGTTTGTTGATATACATTTTCGCTGAAATGCCAGTGCGGAGACCAGAGCCGCCAGAGCAGTCGGCAGAATTCATAGCGGTTCCGCTCAAGTCCTGCACGTCCGCGTTCACCATGAAAATAATACTGGTACCAGTATCGATATTCATTTTCCGGGGGCTCGGGATGCACTGAATCCGGAATATTATGTATATTGTAACCGCAGCACGATACCAGTCCCTTGACCCGCTCGGGTCTAAGAGCGGCGACTATACAGGCTGCCCGGCCGCCCCAGTCATAGCCTGCCAGTGTAGCCTGTCCGATTGACAGCACATCCATCAACGCAAGCAGGTCATGAGCAAGGGCCGCCTGCTGTCCTGAACGCGGTGTGTCTTTATTTACAAAGCGCGTTTGGCCGAAGCCACGCAGATACGGAATAATGACACGGCGACCTTGGGAAGCCAAAAGAGGCGCCACCGTATCATATGCATGGATATCATAAGGAAAACCATGCAGAAGCAATACCGGCTTTCCTTTCGGGTCGCCTTCTTCCCGATAAGCGATGTTCAGCACTCCCGCCTCTATATGATTCATTATAGTCCTCCATAATTAAGATATGGCGCGCGCTCTGTCGAAGCTACTGCTATCGGTGGAGCCGCCAAAGGCGGAATCGATTGATCACATTCCAGAGGAATCCTGCACAAACAATGAGTAAAGGAATTATGGAGGGGCTCTGCTGATCTATGCCGATAAAACCCACAATTCCCCAGATAAGCCCAAGTGCGATCAGCCCCATCGATAAAATCGACTGCAGCTGCATTTTCCCTTCCGGCCTTGTTAGAGTTTTTTGCCTGAGAGGATAGCCGCATTGAGGGCAAGACAGAGCCAGATCTGAGACTTCCCTGCCGCATTCCCTGCATTTAATGAGTGCCATATATTTTTCTCTCCTTGAGCTTTCGGATTTTCATTTAACATTAACAGCCCGAACCTCCGTTATCTGGTTACTCTCCAGACACCAGACTAAGCGTAATTACACCATTATACTATAATTGCCCAAAGGATCATAATCTGTAATTCCGAAATCCCGGAAATATCCGACGCTACCAGGCATCCCCCCCTCCTTTAGGGCAAGAGAATAGGACATGAATCAACTCGTTGGCCTTTTCCAATTAGACACTTACTGGCATGATAATTGCTATTCAAAGGGTAAGAGTTATAATCAGGCAGCGAGCGGATGGTCTCCTGTTCCGCTTTAGAGCAGGGCAGGATGAAAGGTAACGTACAAGCAACTCATCCATCGAGGAGGAAAACCATGAAAACGTTAACAACCGCCTTTGTCACAATTGCGGCAACGCTGGTATTAGTCGGTCAACCCTATGCAGCCGACGATGAAATGACATCCGATGCAACTCAGCAGGCAGGCGCAGTCCAGGCACTGTCTGTCGAGGATCTTAAGGGCATGGAGGTTGTCTCGCAAAATGGAGAAGAGATTGGTACAATCAGAGACGTCAAGATCGATATACAGTCAGGTAGAATACAATATGTCACTGTTTCCCGGGGAGGTGGTTTTCTTGGTTTTGGAGGACGAACCTTTGCCGCCCCACTCGCGGTATTTCAGATAGACGATCAACAGGCTATTCTCATGGTTGATGAGAGCAGGCTTGAGAACGCTCCCAGGCAGGCAGATGTTTCGGATGAAAACTTCGAAAGCGAACTGCAAAGCCACTATGGCCTGGCTCCGGCGTGGCGCCAGAATATTCAAACCGAGACCGACTCCGACACCACACAATCGACAAAACCGGATCAAGGTGAGCCTGCCCCCTAGACAAATATGGATTCCCAGGAAAATTATAGATCCTTGGAAATTCCTAGAGAAAGGAAAAACAGATCCGTTCCATTGAAATCGGCAGTGTCTTTTTAAAAGGCACTGCGGTAATCATTCATTTCTGCCCCACAAGGGTGCTATTGGCGCACCCTTTTTTGTGGGTATAAGCCACGGATGCCGATCTCCTAAAAATCACCGAAGCTGCCAAGATGGACGGAGATCTGTTCCCATTATCCTGATGGCACTACCACCATTATTCAATAACCATAACGGCACAATTTTCTGCGCGATGAAGTATTTTGCTGGAAGTGGAGCCAAAGATGAATTCCTCGTTATGAGTAATCCCTCTCCTGCCGACCACCACCATGTTGCACTGCAACCGCACCTGTTCCTCCAGAATCGCATCGGCAATGGAGCGGCACCAGCGTACACAAAGCCTGGTTTGAAGACGGCGTTCATCAAAACCGGCATCGAGGAAAATTTCCCGGTAACCGGCGAGAGCGCTTTCCATGAATTGACGCCTCTCGTCAAGCCACTTGGCTCTTTCCTCTGCGGTGGCAAAATAATCCTCGGAAGGCTCCGGGATGATGGAAAGAATCGTGACAAAAAGACTTTTATCCTCTCCAAAGAAATTCGCCAGATACGAAACAGCCCTTTTTGAATTCTCGGACTCATCCACCGCTGCCAGAATATGCCTTTCGGCCTTCCGAAAGTCCTTCTCCTCAGACGTCTGTTTGCTCATAAACTTCCTCCACCCTTCTCGGAATGTTTTTCTTTTCTACGACTTCCCGGTGATTACAGCCACATCACTTTTGGCTGTCTTCAGATCATCCAGCATCTGTCCGGTATTTTCATAAAATATTGAGGCTCCCCATGAAAAATGCAGAAGTACGCGGTTCAATGATTCCGGAATATAAGGAAATATTTTTTTAAGGTTGGCCACCCTGTTTTTGAACGAAATATTCAGATCTTCTCCCCATAGAGTATCAAAGAGGTTGCGCCGGGTTGCATAGAGTTCGGGAACCAGCACGTCCCCTTTGCCGACAAGGAAGATGAGGATATTGCCCAGCCCCTGCAGATCCAAGCCGAACATTGACTCGCCATGCCTGTAGTTATAATCAAAATCAATCCAGCGGTAGGTCTGCCGCTGCCTGTCCCAGAGGATATGATCACGACGGATATCACCATGTTTTTCCTCGTTATCATGAAGGAATTTTATGGCCTCTGTCATTTCGATATAGGTGTCCAACACCCCGGGAAAATAATTATAGAAATAATCTTCGTGGTTATCGCCGTAATCGACGATTATCTTGTCAATGCGCTTCCCCTGGATGTAATCGAGAATACGAATGACATTTCCGGCACTATCCCGGACCCAGCTGCCATGCATAAAATTCTCATGATCCGCCACAAGATCGAGAATGCGTGCTTCCTTTATTGGGCTCCTGAAACACTCGATGGTAACTCCACCGACTGTGGTCTCAAATCGTTCATGAAAAACGAGTTTCAGAATTTTGGTTGATCCATCCGCTATATCGACGGCGCGCCGGACCCAGTATTTGGGCTCATCGTCGAGGCCGAAACGCCCTTCTCTTTCATACCCTTTAACCCAGAAATGTCTGTCTTCGAGAGTAATTACATCATCATAGCAGACATCGAAAAACTCGCTGGTATCCTGGATGATTTTAAAGCTGTGCGGAACACGGTGAGAACCGAAGCGATTGCCGAGAAGCTCACGCATGGAATTATCGGAAAAGGTATCTGCGGACATTTTATAATTTCCTCCCATACCTCTAACAGTAGATCTTTTTAGATATTTCTCAATATGCCTTCCTCTCTTTGTTAGTGCTGCGACCAGATCCAGGATCCGGAAAACCGGTACAAAATCTCGTGGAAAAAGCCTCGATACCAAGCGTAGCATTGAGGTTTTTAGAGCCTAAAAAAACTATAAGCTCATGAAGAGCTCTTCATTTTCCGCTGTGCCGATGGCATACATCTCGTCATTTTCCTGAAGAGTGGTATCCGGCTCGGGACTGACAAGGAGACGGTCGCCCCGCCGTATTGCGATGATGCTGCTCCCCGCTTTTTCCCGAATACCGCTTTTTAAAATTGTTTTTCCCGAGAAGCGCTTTCCGGCCTTTCTATTGAAGACCACAGGACCTTCTGTAAAGAGGGAAATCTCATCCGGCTTGAAGTGCTGAAAGATCTTTCCAGCCCCGAGCGAGGCGTAAGACATTACCTGGTCGGCACCGGCCATATGCAGTTGGGTGACGTTGCGTTCCAGTATGGATCTGCTGATTATCTGGATGTCATTGCGCAGCTGACGGCAATAAAAGGTGAGGTAGATGTTCATCTCATCACTATGTGTCGTCACAATCACCGACTTGGCGGTCTCGAGTCCGGCTGCTTTCAAGGTATTCAAATCAGCTGCATCCCCGATAATGATATTTCGGTTTACCGATTTCTTTGCCAGGGTCGACCTTTTTTCAATCATGTTATAACTGATATTATGACTGGTCAGAATTTCGGCTGCCGTCTGCCCGACGCGGCCTCCCCCTAGAATAAGGACCTGTGCCTCATCCGGCTCCTGAGTGTAATTTACCGTAAAAAGTTCATCGAAGGCGCTAAGCTGCTGATTTGTACCGGCGAGCATCAGGATAGTCTTATCGGTGATGATAGTCTGGGGAGTGGAGACCTTGAATTTACCTTTTTCCAGGATGCCGATTACGGTGACGCCGGTAAGTTGCCTGATGCGCATTTCCGCCAGGGTTTTTCCTGCCATTCCGGAATCTCTGGCCGGCATTTCAGAGATAATGAGTTCACCAAACCGGCCGATGATATTGGTCGTCCTGCCTAGTCCCTGTGTTCTGTTGGCCAGGGATTCGCCCAGCATCCTGGTGAACTGGAAAACACTGGTGTTGCCGGAAAACTGGAGAATGTCAATCGAATGTTCCTGGTCGGCATTGGTAATAATCGGTACCTCTTCATTAACCTCCCGTATGGTAAAACAGAAATTCGTGCTGGTCAGGTCATCATTGGTAACCACCACCAGCGCTGCCGTATCAATCCTGAGGCGCTCCCAGGTCTTGGGCATATCCGCTCCTCCGACAACCACCTTGAACCCCTGATCAAGGAGTTCGGCGGCCTGCTGCAGATCCGACGAGACAATAACATAGGGAATGTTCTGTCTGATAAGTCTTTCAATAAGGCGGGTGGTGATCGGATCAACACTTGTTATGATGACATGGTCCCTGGTATCCTCCGGCAACTCCCTTGGAGTTCTGGCTTTTTGCTGGGCTTCCAGCCATGGAGTGTAGAAAAACTGAATAAAAACGAAGGGCAGCAGGATCAGCAGCAGTACCACACCGGAAAATAGCACCAATATGGAAAAGAACCGGCCCAGATCGGTATGGAAGGTAATATCGCCGAAACCCAGGGTGGACATCACGGTCAATGTCCAGTAAAACCCGCTTATCCAGCTGTATTCACGGCCTTCATACATCATTAGAATATGGAAGATTACCGTATAAAAGCAGATGATAAAAATCAGGAAACCGAAAAATTTCCACAATGTGGAAAAGTTGCGCCTGGTGGTTTCATGATGAAAGAAAAAAATCAGCTGAGCCGGCAGGGTTTTCATGACTTATAAAATTTCAATGATTGTTGTATAGGGATAACAGAAAAAGCGACACGGCGCTATATAGCCTGGCGATAGGCTGAAACTGAAAAAAGAACACGCTGCAGCCACACAGACTCCTGTTATCCATGGGTATCACCAGCTGGATGTATTTCCTACCAGCAGGTGTCCCGGCGGTTCGCAATGAGGAGAAATTACCACTTTTGCGAATCTTCATCAACAGATGGTCATGACAGAGGTGTCTTTACTATTGCAGAGCAAACTTCACCCCGAAGACAGGCACCGTTTCTCTCCCATTCCTGGTTAAGCTGAAGTCAAGGTATTCGAGGGTAGTCCATATGGGATCAATCCAAAAATTGCTTCTGCCTTTCTCTTTATTGCTTTGTTTCAACTGGTAGCGGAGTTCCCCGATAAGCCAGCCCACACCGGTGGTAACCAGAAGGTCCTGCGTTGAAGGATGAACCACCCAGGACTCAATGAGGTATTCCCAGGTGATCGACGCCCCCATACTGAAAGCGATCGAGCCCGGAACACCAAAATTCCCCTCCCTTGCCCGCAAATAGGTCTCGGATCCCATGAGCGGATGTAGTACATAATTGGTAAAGAATTTATCATCATCTTTCTTGGGCCGGGGATTCCTGAAAGCTTCCTCAAAACGATCATAACTCACCGAATTATCCGCCAGATCGAAGGCATAGATGGAGGCAAACTCAACTGCCATCAACAGGGCGGTGTACTTCACCGGTGTGGCCACATCGATTTCTTTCGATTCGACTGAAGAGAACGGAAAAAGGATAATAAATAGGGAGAGCATGTTACCGGTAAGTTGTCTCAAGAGTATCATACCAGAAGATCCTTTTCTGATAACCTCGCCAAAGGTCATTGAAGTTGGAGAGATGGACTCTGCGATAAGCCAGACATTGAGAAAGCAGATACATCAGGCGTATATCTGAAACGGCGCCGAATGAGCTTTTACACATCCATCTTACTAAAAAATGATGTCCTGAAGTACGAGTCGGTTCACTGATATGCCTGTCTTTTGCTGCAGCAAGATCTCCAGATATCCAGACAAGGGGACACGCCTATCAAGAGTATATTATCATTATTTTACTTTTTCCAGAGTTCGCCTGGCATTTATTCAATGACCTGTTTTGCAGATACATCCAGAATCCTGACCGGTTCATCGAAGGTTTTCCAGCCGTGGCGCTCGCCTGAAGGGATAAAATAACAGTCGTTCTTTTTAAGCAATTGACGGTCCTTGCCTATGAACATTTCCAGCCGACCTTCCAGAACAACACCGCATTGATCGAAATGATGACTGTGACCGCTGTCCTCCTCTCCGGCCGCGATATGCATGCACGCCATTATCAGATCATCTCCTATTTCGGCCTTGCTCAGGACTCCCGGACGAAACTCTTCCAACTGCGAACCCACTAAATTCCAAAAAGCCATATTTTCCTCCTTACTTATTCTGAATTGCAGAGAATACTCCTGCGCACTCCAGCTAACAATGCACTCTTTGTACTTATTCAACAACAAAAAAGAACGGCTCAGCTAGTCCACTTTACTGTGAAAATGATGATGGCAAACCGCTTCAGGCGGTTGAAAACCACTCATTATTGCAAATGTTCAGCCCAACGTGCATTCATCTGTGCAAAAATGAGTGCCAGTGAGAAAATATTGTTCTGTAATCTCAAAGACATCTAGTTCAAAAATCCGTATTCCGCACAAACTCAAAGATATACCTCCATGGCATGTAAATTGCTATTGTTCCTAAGAAATTTTGAAGGAGTCAATACTCAAAAACATGTTAAAAACATGTTCATCCCAAAAGGAGAAAGTACTATGAAAAAAATTATTGCAGTATGCTTTTTGGCAGGTTGTGTAACATTCGCTTCCAACGGTTTTGCAACTTCGGATGCCCAAAAACCTCTGCCCGAAACACAGCAGAAAGCTGAGCAGACCAAGGAGTTGGTTTACACAGGAATCGTCAAAAAACATAAAGATGGAGCCGCTCTAATTACACCGGAGAAGGTTTATCCTTTGCTTGGCGGAGATTTTGTCACGATTATCGGCCAGGAAGTCAGCATAACCGGCAGTATCGTCAAAGAAGATGATGTAGAGAAATTAGTTGTTTCTTCATTACAGACAAAACAGCAGTAATTAATCCATTGACTCCTATCAAAATATATATTCCCGGGCAGCTGTTTTCTGCTGCCCGGTTCCATTCCGCCATCAGCTGATCGAGTTGAAGTAGTCAGCAGAAACTCATATAAAGCTAACGATAGCACGGTCATCCAGGACTCTGAAAGTAAATGACTCCGTGAAAAACAATTGTACGGTTTTGGTATCATGCTGCTCATAACCGATAGCGATATCCTGCCCGATTGTCATTTCAAAATCACCTCCTCGTGCAGAAACCACATAACCGTTATCGATAAAAGGACTTCTGATTATTGCCCCTCCCAGCAACCTTTCAATCTGTTTTTTCAGAGGGTATCCTTTATATATACCTGAAATATTCTGCCATTTCTCATTGCTGACAACCAGGATGTAGGGGCCTTCAACAGAGGCATTGCCCAACATGGTCATTGCCCTGGAAATTACCTGTAGAAGCTCTTCGGTATTGTCAGGGTAATCAAGCGGATCGTGGGCGCTGCCGTCGATCAATCCTTTAATCGAAGCTTTATCAAAACCTTTATAAATAGTTGTTTCTTCAAATCTCGACATCTTCTGCGCAGCCTCCTCCAGATTATCAAGATTTATATCTTTTGCTCCACGCTCAAGATTGTCCAGTTCCCAGATATCCAGGAGAAAAGGGACCCGCAGTTCCACCAGGGGCATCACCTGATGAATACCGCACTTGATTCCATCTTCCTCTCCATTTTCGGGAATATCTAATTTTCCTAACGGTACCGATGCATAATCAATACCCTTAGGACCTATGACATCAACAAATCTCCTGGCGGAAAGCAAGGAACTAAAGATTTTTTTTGCTTCTTCATTAATTTCTTCCCAGGCTTTTTTAGTCAACGGAGCCAGATCTTTTTTTAGAATATCCATTGTCCCTCCTATTTATTTGATTTTCCCTATATTCAGATCACTTGACATTAGAGGAACCTCATCGTTGCCAATCTCCCCCTTTTCCTTTTTTTCTTCTAACGAAGCAATATTTCCTTCCTGGAACAGATAGGTTCTCAGTTCTTCATCCCACCCATCCATATTTCTTCTAAGCCATTCAAGGGCCATGCATGCATGCTCGATTTCCTCATCACGATTATGAGCTAAGATGGCTTTCAACTCTTCATTCTGGGCAACATCGTATCTCTGCTGATACCAGTTAATCGCTTCAATTTCTTCCTTTAGACTGTTTAGAGCTCTGGAAAAATCCTTGGTTTCATGAGTTAATTCTTCGGCCGGTTCATGATATTCTGACATATTACCCCCTCTTGACTTTGGATTAATTTTCCGGCGGTAGGCATGCCGGTTCATAAAAAAGAGTTAGTGTTAATATTAGACGGATAGAGAAAAAATCAAATTTAAAATAAGCAATTAATGTGTAAGGACATTGGCAGCCTTCGATAACAGAAGGCATCTTGAAACCAGCCAAAAAACTGCGATACTGAGGATCGGGCTTTCGTCACCAATGGTGGTGATCTCGTAAAAACTCAGAGAAGTTGCCGAAATGGAATCTGGAAAAAGATTGGTGGACGTATTCTGTTTTTTGATGTGACACAGCGGGTGTGCTGTTACGAAACCGAGAGGGGTATTTCGAATGCGGTAAAGAATAATGGCATTATTCCCGCTGCAAAGTCGTTTTCATCCAGCTGATAACTGCGGAGAGGTAATTTTTACCCTTTTTACCGTCTTCTTCTCTGGCAAACCAGCCAAGTTCCGTAAAAATCGATAAATTCCACAGGGTACCGACCAGCCCCTCATGCAATAGAATCAACTCCGCATGCTGCAGGGCAATGGTTGTGTCGCTCTGGCTGTCACGGGTAAAAAAGGTAACGTTGCCGTCCTGTGAGGCAGCGATGGCAATAGAGCCCGGCTGGTCATGAGCAAACTGGGCGGCGGATTGATGGCGGGTACCACTAAGGCTGGAGAACCTGGCAAGACCTTCGGTATAATCTTCAAAAGGATTGACTAACCGCAGCTGAGAGGAGGAGACCATGAGGTTCAACGGGGTGATTTTTGCTCCGAAACAGTAGACGAAGCGGTCAAAAGTCATGACCAGAGCGCCATCCACGGCTGTCAACCGGGCGATACGGTTGCATTGTTGCTGAACCTGCTGCCATGACCTGATCCAGTCCTTCTGCTGCGGCAGGCTCATTTCGTCGATCAGGTGACTGATCTGGTCGAGGCCCGGGCTGTCGCTCGGTAATGCCGGTCCGGGCATGATGTCTGCATCGAGAAAATTGGCGCCGCCGGTATATTTGATCGGAGTCTTGATTGAAGGTTTCCAGTTGTTGTTTTCCGGAACCACCAGTACCGTTCCTCCCCGACCATGCGCCCGCATCTGCTGGGCTATTTTCAAAAGAGCGTTGTAGCGCAGCAGATTAAGAAGCCTGAGGTCGCTGGTTTTAGCCTGTGCGGAAACCTTCGGCATCAAGGACTGCATCGCCACGTTCTGGTCCAGGAATACCGCCTGGTTCCCTGTTACCGCGGCTAAGCTGCGGCCGCTGTAGAGGACCAGAATAAGTCCGGGCCCGAGAATCTGTACCCAGAAATCAGGCTTGATGAGTTCGTGTCGGGCGGAGGTAAATCCCCATATTTTCAGAAAACCGGACTCATCCGGCCAGACCCCGATGTCGGTTTTTGGATTTTCCAGAGCCGGTCCGAGCTTCACCAGTGTCCGGTCGGAAAAATCCAGGGGCGTATCGAAACAGAAGGTGTCCGGAGTGTGTTCCGCTTCTCTGAGAATCAAAGAAGCGGTCACGGAATTTCCCTCCTCCGTGGCAAAACTCGCCCAATACGATACCTCTATGATCGTGGTCAGATGTTCCTTTGTCGGAATATTCCCACTGAGGAATACACTGTGAAAAATCGAAGCCTCGGCTTCATCCTTATCCTGTTGTCGGCCGGCTATTTTTTGCCAGAGCTGGTCGATGAAATGTTCACTGAGTTGAAATGCGGATGTGCCCATGATACTCCCTGGAAGAATGAATACGGCCTGCTCATGCAAACCCATATTGCCTCGTTTTCGGGAGATAATCAACTGCAAATAAGCATTCGCACACTAGAATCGGGCAACCATTTGAATTTTCTATTTATCCAGCATAGCCAGCCAAGGTGACCTGGGCCGGAATCACTCTTCCGCAACCCGAACGACCATTTTGCCGAAATTCCTGCCTTGAAGCAGGCCGATAAACGCCTGCGGTGAATTTTCAAGACCGTCGACGATATCTTCACGATACTTTATTTTGCCTTCATTAAACCAGGTGTTCATCTGGTTGAAGAACTCATCGTAACGGCTTCCGTAGTCATCAAAGATGATAAAACCCTGCATTTTGATGCGCTTGGTGAGCAGCGTTTTGGTCAGCAATGGCAGGTGATCGGGGCCCTCGGGAAGCTCTGTATCGTTATAGTGCGCAATCAGCCCGCACAGAGGTATGCGGGCTCGAACGTTGAGCAGAGGTAGAACGGCGTTAAATACCGCTCCACCAACACTTTCAAAATAGACATCGATGCCCTGCGGACAGGCGGCGGCCAACTGCTGGGGAAAATCATCGCTGCGGTGATCAATACAGGAATCGAATCCGAGTTCATCAACCACAAAACTGCATTTCTCCGGACCACCGGCAATGCCGACGGCACGGCAGCCTTTAAGCTTGGCAATTTGCCCCACTACGGAACCTACTGCTCCACTGGCGGCGGCAACAACTACAGTCTCGCCGGCTTCCGGCCGGCCGATGTCAAGCAGGCCCATGTATGCTGTAAAACCGGGCATTCCTAAAATCCCGAGGGCTAAAGAAGGTCTGGGCATCCCGGCATCGAGACTGGTGAGCCCGGTGCCATCTGTAATCTCATAATCCTGCCAGCCACTGTATCCCAGGACAAGGTCGCCGACGCGATAGTCGGGATGCTCGGAAGCAACGACTCTGGAAACGGTTCCCCCAACCATTGTCTCACCAAGCGCCACCGGCGGGGCATAAGACGGCGCATCGCTCATCCGGCCGCGCATATAAGGATCAAGTGAGAGATAGAGGCTGCGCAGCAGGATTTTTCCGGAAGATATTTTGGGAACGGGGTTCTCTTCAAGACGAAAATTATCGGCAGTCGGCGCTCCGACCGGACGCGAGTTCAGTACAATTCTACGATTGACGATCAATTCCTCAGACATGATGCCTCCTTTTTTTTTGTAAGCGGTTGATCTACATTACTGCATTATATGCATAGTTGCGGTTTCGTGCAGGGAACAGTTCCTTTTTTCAACCAAATGTCCGCAGACAAGGGCAGCAAGACCTATACTTGATTGCATGAAGGTTGCATACTGCTTATTTTTGCTAACAATATGCAAGAATAGCTGTTTTTAACCTTCAAACAAGGGGACTGAAATGGAAAACGTCAAAGTGCGGGAGCTCATGGTACCAATGGATCAATTCCCAAGAATATCCTCAAAGGCCTCTCTGCACGAGGCACTTTCAACTCTTGAGAAGGTGCAGGAAGCCTTTTTGGCAGAAGGCGCTCAGCAACGAATCCTGCTGGTCGAAAATACCAGTGGCAAGGTCATCGGCAAAATTTCACCCATTGATATATTTCGTGGCCTGGAAACAAAATATACAGAAGTAAACTATGAGGAAAACCTCCGTAAATTCGGCCTCACCTATGTATGGGATTCGATGCAGGAAGATTATAACTTATGGCATAGCCCGTTTGAAGATCTCTGCCGTAAAGCCGGACAGGTTCATGTCAAGGACTTCGTCAACGTTCCATCCAATGGTCAACAGGTCAATACCGAAAATAAACTTTCCAAATGCTTCCATCTCTTCGTTATAAACCGACATGACGCCCTGTTTGTAAAAGAAGGTGAAGACTTTGTCGGAATGCTGCTCTTTGCCGATGTCTTTTCAAAAGTTTCCCAAACAATCAAAACATGCACTTTTTAATAATAGGACGAATTTGAAAAACGGTGTCTTCTTGATTACACGGTGACAGCGCTGGGCTTCCTTCGTCAGCGCCAAACCTACAGGATTATCGCAACCTCAAAACTTCCCTGCAAATTCAAGCAATTGTTTTTTCAGGGCGTTTTTTCAAATAGCAAAACCAAGGGCAGATTTCAATTCCTGTTTTTTGTCATGTGTTTTTTTGTGAAAACCTTTCTGGTAAAGATTATTCAGGCTAAGCCGAACAGAGGATTCAGCTTTCAGTCACACCCAATGATCCAGATATCTCCTTCAAAATGTTTCTTTAAAAAATTCTTATCCAATCATGACCGAACATACCGAAAAGAAATGCAGCAAATGCGGCCAGAAGTTACGATTTCCTAAAAACATCGGAGGGATGATTATGAAGTGCCCCTCGTGCGGCAAAAAGTTTTATTCTGATTTCAAAATAGGTAACAGTAGCAGGAAACAGTCTCATAACGTAGCGGTCACCATTTTCGAGATGCCGACAAAAATCATAGAACGTATCATCCGGTTTTTTTCCAGATAACGATAAAATGGGACACTCCCTTCCTCGTTAAACATGAGCAAGCTTGAGGCCAATGATACCGACACATATAAAGCCAATACTCACCAACCTCAGCGGATCCGCTGAATCTCCAAACAGGATGATCCCAAGGATCACGGTCCCCACTGTACCAATGCCCACCCAGACTGCATAAGCCGTTCCAACCGGCAGAGACCTCATCGCGACTCCCAGCAACACAAAGCTTACGACCATCGCAAACACCGTACCAACGGTAGGCCATAATCGTGTAAAACCTTCAGTGTACTTGAGACCTATAGCCCAACCAACCTCAAACAAACCTGCTATGACCAGAATTAGCCAATTCATAAACACTTCTCTTTTTAAGGGGCCGTCCCCGTTTGTACTTGAGAGGTGAGGTCGTCCTCACGTTCATGGAGGGTTAAGGGCGCATCACCGACATCAACCCACGTGACCAGGGAACCACGGAAAACGCCGACCGATATGCACCGCGAGGTTCAGTATCGGCGTGCATGCCCTTATTAGCCAATCCTTATTCTGATGCTATTCTGCGACCTAATTCAAAGGCTCGTCCGCAATCCAGCGGAAACACCTCTTTGTGGCGATTAATTTTTTCTTGCTTGTCGAATATTTCATGTTCGTACTTGTCATAGTCATTGTATTGTAACGTATCAGTAGACAGCAGTACCTCGCATTCACCGAAAATTGTCTCAAGGCTCATTTTTGTATTAGAAAAATGTTGATCATAACCCATCGTTTTGATCAGTCCTTCATTGACATTCATGGTGTAGATTAATCCAGTTCGAATTTTTTTTGGAAAAAGAGATTTTTTATCTTTTGAGTATTTATAATAAGGAAAGAAAAGCCTTTCTAACAGTGCACGCGTAGCCGCAGTTTCTGAACTGAAATATACAGGCGTTCCTATGATGAGAGCATCCGCGTGTCTTACCCTCTCAAGTACTGAAGTAAGATCATCCTTCACAGCACAGAATCCATCCTTTTTTCTATTGAGCTTCTTGCATGCAAAGCAGCTTATACAACCGGAATAGTTCAGATCGTAAAGCTGAACAAGCTCTGTTTCCGCACCTGCTGAAGCAGCTCCTTTTAAAGCATTTTCAAGTAAAGTGACGGTGTTCCATTTCTTTTTCCTCGGACTACCATTAAATGCCATTACTTTCATATTTAAAGGCCTTTTATTTGTGATTTATACGTATAGTTGATAACTTGAACGGCTAACGCCGGCTCAACGGAGCCGGGTTTTATCGCTTCCGCCTGGGTAATTATAAGAATTATTTGTTCTCTCTTATGAATTGGGAGACAAAATCTTTGTTAAATTCTATTACTGAACACGTTAATTTTTCACACAGATGTGGTGGATTTTCCTTCTTAAAACCTTCTGGACGAAGCCTGCTGCATGATAAAGATTGAAATTTGTTTTCAAATTGTTTTGCGTATTCTCTACATTGATCAATAATGGTTTCTTCTTTGAGACTATATTCTTTACCGATAATACCAAGAAACATTAATGTTCCTTCCACCAAGCCACATTGGGCACCATATTTCCCCGCGCCATGCATACCAATCGCAGCACTAATAATCTGCTCTGACAAACTAATAGAAAAAAGCTCAGATAATATTTTCAGGTTAGTTGTCGTACAATTAAGATCATACTTCCAATAATACTCTTTTACTCTATCATCAATTGATACAGTCTCTAATATTCGGCTTGTCATGATATTCTTTCTCATAACGCTTACAGCAGGGGTGCGACGTTAGGAGCGTCTCTTGCCTGCACTTGTTATCTTTTTACCGTTTCACTAAAGCAGATTACGATGGTGAAAACAGACCAACAGACCTCCAATCCAAAAGCACACCGGCTTCACGACATTCGCTGTCCGATTCCGCAGCCGTTTGTTATGTGTTTCCTTCAATATTTCCTGCAATTTCAAAAACGCCTATATGGTTCTCAGATAATGTATAAACGTCACAACGTTTGTCCAGATCTTCATATTCGGCTGGAATAATTAGTCTGATAGATGAAAATGCTGAAAATGATAGCCAATAATCAAAAGTTAAAAATCTATTCGGATTCTCAATATCGCGCTTCAGTTCTGTCTTCAGGTATCCAGGACATTTCCGGAACAGTTTTACCCAATCTCCTTCAGGTCCATAGGCGTTTTCGAATTGAGTAATAAATCGTTCTCTGACTTCGTATTCCCAAATCGATTGAATTTCTTTTTCTATATTCAATTAATCCTCACTTGTTTACCCAACGCCCGGCATCAGAGGGCAGTCCCAGAGCATCAGCGAATGGGGAAGCTCCTGTATATGCGCTCGCTAGAATGCCTTTTTGTCAAGTTGTTCAAAGACTTCCATCATTCTATTAACCACCAAATCCGGACGCCCTTTCTTTTCGTCTAGTTCTTTGTATTTCCCAGATTTCACAAGTACTGCTTTACAACCAACTTTCTTAGATCCCGATCGCTCCGTTTTACTACGCTCGGACTCGCTGGTACTCGCCTTCAATTTCATATTATCTCAACTTTCTCCTCACGAAAGAGTTTCTGTAATGCCTCTAAATCTCTCTGTTGGGCTGACCTGATGTCGATCTTCATGTCCGTCCTTTTTACTAGCTGAGCAGCAAAGATGATTTAATGCAGCCCTTGTTGATAAGCACAGCACGCTGCCAGCCAAGGCGCTGTTTCGGTTTCACCGCACAAACCACTTATTATCCATCAGAGCTCTTGCTTCCGATGTCAGAGGAATAATGTCACTTTTGTCTAAAAGGTCCAGGTTGAACTTCCGGTTCAAGGCGGCAAAGTGCCTTAATCCGAAGGCGATCTTGTTGAGATAGGAAAAAACCCCGATCGCCCCCGTGGAAAATGAATTTGCCTGAGTGCCGTATATGGCGCGCAAATCAGGAAGATCGCAGAATATATCTTCAATTGTTGCCCCATAGGATTTAAATCTTTCCGGCACCTGTCCTTTTTTTATTTGTTCACCAATGGTTTTACCGGTCATGGCAGCGGCCATGGACGCCCGGCACAACCCGATTCCAAGGACATGACCCTCGCCATATGCCAAACCTTTGAACACCTGATCCTCACTGGCAAATCCACCGGTCATCACCATGGCAGGCAAACGGCATCCTTCAGAGTGCAGTTTTTTACAAATGCGGACCACTGCATCCTCAAGACAGATTGTGGGCAATGACCATTCGTTCATCATCTTTGACGGACTGTAGCCGGAACCACCTCCTGCGCCGTCAAATGTGATCATATCCACTTTCGCCTTACAGGCGATCCGGATCACCTCTTCGATATCCGCCTTGTCGTATCCCGCCATCTTAAAATAAATGTTGTCAGCGCCGCTATCCCTTAACATGGCAATATGGTCCATCAAGGATGTCTCTGTCCACAAAGGCAGTCTTCCATAGGTGTAGAAATTGGGACAGATCCCGTCTTCGTACGCTTTCTGGACCAATGGATCACTGGGGTCCGGATGCACCAGATTTCCCTGCCGCTGTTTGACAAGCGCGGTTTCAAGGTTTTTTAAGCGTATGGCCGGTTGGGTTCCTTTGGCGCCCTGCCCGAATTTGATCTCAATGGCTTTGGCCCCATATTTTTTTATGGCGATTTTCGGCACACCCAGCAGATCATCATCCACATTGCACTGCAGGACAATCTGCCCATACCCTCTGTCATATTTAGCAAAGCAGCCAAGGGCTTTTTCCAGCAATGGAAAATCCGTTACCTGTCCTCGATCAATTTTCAGATTCGGTTCATTGTTCCTGGCATGTTCCCCGATGACACAGGTCACACCGGCCATCGCCGCTCCGGCAAAATAGTCTTGCCAGTTAAGCTTGATCAAAGCAGGCAGGATAACGGGCATGGTCATCTTGACCGTGTTGAAAAAACCATAAGTTCGTTCCAGATCAACATTGAAAATGGTGGCTTCACCACAGGTCTCGGAAACTCCCTGCGCGCCGAACACCCGACCGTTGATATTGAAATGGGAAAAATCAATCGGGTAATCTTTTTCCGATGCAATTTGATTGTTCCCCGTCGTGGTCGGGTAAACCGTCTGCGCTCCCAGTACCGATGCCTGTGCCACCTCGCACGTGCCGCTACAATCCTGCGTGCACAATGAACACATTCCCGACTGCGGAGAGATAAAAGCACTCCTGTTTTTGGCAAACGTAAATCCAGAACTTAATCTCGGTGAATATGACATTTGTTATATGCCTCCAAAGCTGTGTTTTAATCTTCTTCCGAACCCGAGCCATTCTCCGATGAAAAAAAGAGACCAGGTTATTATTCTTGCCGTTTTATGCTTCAGTCGTGTTTTTTTCGGACGACATATACATGAAACATACCCCGGGCAATGGAAAACATCAAAGAAATAACATGGTCTGCCCCTGTTCCCTACGGCCCTAAAAAATGCCGTGTTATCGCTGCGATAAATTAAAGTTCTTGCTGTCATCCGACAGTATGTGTTAATTCAGAAGAAGAAACAGCAGAAAGAGATATATCGCTGCCTTCGACTGATACCAGGAGCCTCTTTTTCGTAGTGCTCAACAGAGGTTATTGCATGAATAAAGAACCAACAGCAGAATTGATCAGACTCCTTGAAGAGCATGAGAAATCGATAGGCGCTCTCTATGAAGCTTTTGCTTCTTTGTTTCCCGATTTCCAAAAAGAATGGCTGGATTTTGCAGAAGAAGAAAATCTTCATGCCGGGTGGATCAACAAACTGCACACACACCAGCAGCATGGCAAGATAGCATTTCAACAGACCAGGATCACCATAGAATCCATAAAAACAGCTATCAACTTCCTTGAAAAACAAAAGAATAGGGTTTTGGCGGAACAACCAGATCTCGCCAAATGTCTGGATTTATCCATTAATATTGAAAAATCCTTGCTGGAGAGCTCATTTTTCAAAGTTTTTCACTTAACAGCACCAGAGACGCAAAAGATCCAAAGCAAGCTGGAAAAAGCAACAAGGATCCATATCAACCAGCTTGTCCAGTGGCGGGCAGGAATGCGATAATTGAGCTGATTATCGCAACAACAAAGGTGAAAGCAGAGACCACCCCCTTTTTCTCTAAAAATGAGGTCAAATATTTGCTTGCTTAGCCTTATCATATAGAGTCATGCAAAGAATTGATCCATACTTGTATTTTTAAAAAGATGCCGAGGAAAAAGGTCATGGAAGAAAAAGCCGCATATGAGAAAATGGGACTGTTTTATCTGGGACGGCAACGGGGTTTCGATGGAAGTGACGGGGAAGCGATGCCTATGCTGTTAAAATCCAAACAACTGACAACGCATGGCACCATCATCGGCATGACCGGCAGCGGCAAGACAGGCCTCGGGATCGCCCTTCTCGAGGAGGCCATAATGGATGACATCCCTTGCCTTATTATTGATCCCAAGGGAGATATGGCTAACCTTTTGCTTACCTTCCCGGAGCTTCGGGCGGAGGACTTCGCTCCCTGGGTAGATGCGGAGGAGGCGGAGAGAAAGGGAATGACCGCCGACCAGATGGCTGCAGAAAAGGCACAGCTGTGGCGTAACGGACTGTTGGAGTGGGGGCAGCCTGCAGACCGTATAGCCCGACTGCGGGAGAAAACCACCTTTACCGTGTACACACCGGGCAGCAGAGCGGGGACATCGGTGTCTATTCTGGAGGGGTTCGCGCCGCCTTCCGAAGACGTAATGCTCGATGGTGAAACGCTTAACAGCCTGGTCGATTCGGCCGTCATATCCCTGTTGTCGCTGGTCGATATTGGCGATGTGTCGTCCAGCAGCCGTGAATATGTGCTGCTGAGCGCTATCTTCCTCTTTTCGTGGAGAGCGGGAAAGAAGCTTGACATGGAGACGATTATCGGCAGTATCGCCAGTCCGCCTTTTGACAAGATCGGCGTTTTCTCACTCGACACCTATTACCCTCAATGGGAGCGTATGAAACTGGCTTTTGCGCTCAATGGCATGCTGGCCAGCCCTGGTTTCACCTCATGGCTTGAAGGCGAACCACTCGATATTGGCAGTATGCTTCGGGATGAAGAGGGAAAGCCGCGCACGGCGATCTTTTCGATTGCCCACCTTGACGACTCCAAACGCATGTTTTTCGTCACCATGCTGCTGGGCAGGCTCATCGACTGGATGCGCCGGCAGCAGGGGGCGTCCTCGCTGAAAACACTTCTGTACATGGATGAAATCTTTGGATTCTTCCCTCCGAGTGCTAATCCTCCTTCGAAAAAACCGATGCTGCTCCTGCTCAAGCAGGCGCGCGCCTATGGAGTTGGCGTGGTGCTTGCCACCCAGAATCCTGTGGATCTCGATTATAGGGGATTGTCCAACATCGGCACCTGGTGGGTGGGCAGACTGCAGACCAGACAGGACCAGGACCGGGTACTGGAGGGGATGGCTTCCGGCAGCAAAGGTGTTGACAAGGCCCTGCTGCGAAAGATTCTCGACAACCTGCAGA
This sequence comes from Desulfobulbaceae bacterium, assembly GCA_016278675.1. Taxonomy (GTDB): domain Bacteria; phylum Desulfobacterota; class Desulfobulbia; order Desulfobulbales; family Desulfocapsaceae; genus Desulfopila_A. The sequence goes on from JADQBJ010000017.1 coordinate 149,167, forward strand.
GCAGGCATTTCCTCCTCAGTTCCGCCCACCTTGAAGATCCTATGCTTTTTCAGACACGCTGGGTCATGTCCTATCTCAAAGGTCCGTTATCAGGCGCCGATATCGGAAAACTCCACGCAGGGCATGAGACCAAACGGCCGGAGGACATGGCTGTCTCGCCCGTGCCAAGCCACGCCGATCAGTCCGGGGAGACTCTGGGGCATTCTCCGGTGATGTCCCAAAAGGTTCTGCAGCTTTACCATCTTCACCCTGTTACCACAGAAACCTACACTTTTGAAGCATGGCTGCTGGCCAGGGCATCGGTCAGATTTTTTAATGCCAAGCGTAATATCGACGAAGTGAAAATGGTGAATCTCAAACTGTTCGTCGATACGAACTGTCACGAACCCGAGTGGTCTCGTGCCGAGGAATTCGGTTATGCAGCTGAGGAGTTGCTCAGCAAGCCTCCATATGGCGCACGCTACTGTCCTGTTCCGCTGAGTATTGCCGCAATGAAGGACGAACGGCACCTGCAGAAATCTCTTGGCGACTACCTTTACCGGAACGAGGCGTTGGATCTGTATCATGCCGAGGGGCTTGGACTGGAATCGGATCCAGGCGAATCCCTGTCGGCATTTCGGATGCGAATCAGCGATCTGCTTGTTGAAAGAAGGGAAGAAGAACGGCAGGCACTTGAGGAAAAGTATAAAAAAACCGAACAGCGTATCGAAGAGCAGCTTATCAGAGCCATGGAGAAGGTGGAAAAGGAAAAAGGAGATGTTACAGCCCGCAAAACGGATACTCTTCTTTCTTTTGGGACGGCAATCCTAGGCGCCTTTTTCGGGAGAAAGAGCCTCTCAATTTCCTCCATGTCGCGTGCTTCCACCGGTATCAAGAATGTGGGAAGGCTGTCGCGTGATAAAGAGGATGTCAAACATGCCGAAGAGATGGTCGACCGGCTCCGGGAGGAAATCGATCAGCTGGCTGCCTTGCTGGAAAAGGAGACAGCGGAAATCGCCGAACGACTGAAGGCCGAAAATTTCCCCATTGAGACCTTTGCTATCAAGCCGCGTCGGCGCGATATCTTTGACGTCAATGTTTCCATTCTCTGGGAGATGGTACTCTAAGACAAAGTCTGTCGAACGTTCTTCGGAGCATAAAGGGGGACACCGGCACCGTCCGCGTTCAGCAGGCGTTGAGACCACGCAAGGCAATGGTGATCGAGAACGGCATTCGTATCCTTCCTGGACAGATTTCCTCTGGCAATCCGGACTTCTCCGGCGTAATGAGACTCCGCCAGCCCTGCAGGTCTCCCGCAGGGTGAACAGACCTATTTTGGCAGCCGGTACGACAATGGCCATGCCGACGAGAGCACCGACAAGGGAGGGAAATTCAGCTCCCAGAAGAACGCCGGTAAGTCCGTACGGTATGGTGAAGGCCAGACCGGTAAAAAGAGCGAAAGGCGTCATCGCCAGTCCCTCTTTCCAGCTTTTGTTGCGGCCGAAAAAACGGGTAAGCATAATCACCATCATAAGGGGCATCAAGGTACCGACAATGGCATGGCCGATTGCCACTTCCGAAGTGATGAGTTGCAGAAATATTTCCCAGCTCGATCCTCCATCAGCAAGCTGCCGGCTGAGGGCTATGTGATCAAGCCCGTTTGTAACACCAATGAGAATTGGAGTTCCTACGGCGCCAAAAGATACCGGAGTCGACTGGATCATCATACCGATCATAACCGCGCCTAGAGCCGGAAACCCTATAGCGACCAGCAGTGGCGCGGCGATGGCCGCCGGAGTTCCGAAACCTGATGCGCCTTCAATAAAACAGCCGAATAGCCAGGCGAGAATGAGAGCCTGGACACGTCGGTCTGGACTGATATTGGTAAAACCTGCCCGAATCGTGGAAATCGCGCCAGAGTTTTGTAGAGTATTGAGCAGCATGATGGCCCCGAAAATAATCCAGAGGACGGCAGCAGTAACAACCATGCCCTGAATCGTAGAAGCAAGAACTCGATTGAAGCTCATTTCCCAGATTATTAATTTTAGTTAATTTGCTTGGCCCGACCCTCTGACTATTGGCCCCAGCGACCTGGAAGAGTCCAGAAAAGCCAAAATTATCATGCCCATCGCGAGCGATTGCCATTAAATGTGATAGCCCCCGAACGTTTCACAGCGGTTGTTATCGGAATTTCACAGCTCTGTGTCGCAGCTCGTCATAATGTTTATTCCTGTCAGGCAATCTGTAGCTGGTGTTCCTTCCGCCGCCGGGGTTCTGAATGAGTATTCCTCTATCTTTCAAATCCTGAATATCTCTCAGCGCTGTGTCGTTTGAGTACTTGGCCTACTTGGCGTATTTGGAGGTATTCATATGCCCCTTAAAATCATCTTCCAGCATTCTTTTGATAATGAAATTAAGACGATTCGCGGCGGCGAGTACCGCACCGCCGAACATGATCTGTTTTTTAAATCCAATGTCCCAAATAACAAGCAAATAAGGAGCGGAATGTAGCGACGTGTAGATGTGTCTTTATTTGTCTGACTCAATTTGCCCAGTTATAGGTTTTCTACAATCGTGTTTGTGCTTCGAAGTGGCAAAATATTTTCTATATGGAATCATCCATGTAACACAAGATATAATCCACACTAAACTGCCAAGTATTGCTAAAATATCTCCATTTTTAATGCCTGATAAAATAAATATTGCGCCAGAAATACAAAATCCTACTAAAGCAAATAGTTCTAGTTTCCAATCTTGTTCATATTTTTTTGTTCTTTCCCAATTTTTAGAATCAAAATTTTTATCAATTTTAGTCATAATTATATCTAAGTAAGAAGTAGAAGAAGGGGTCAAATCTTTGCATGACTCTTGTTGAGTTTAAGGTTTATTTTTTCAATCCGGCTACGGAGCTCCTTGTTTTTAGAAAGCTGCTCTTCCATCCTAGTGACAATACTGCTCACCGAACTGTATTTCAAAAGCTCAAACTCCCGCCCAATCTCTTCCAATCGCAAACCGCATCTTTTTCTGGCAAGATATATCGACACGTTGCGAGGCTCGTTCGCCTGCCCTCGTCTTGATTGCTTTAAGTGCCTTTGTTCAACCTGATAGTGTTGGCAAACCACCAGTTTTATGTTGTCTATTGTTGGCGCAAGGTGCCTTGATTGAGGTATCTCTTTTTGATTTTGAAGCTGGTGATATGTGGCCTTAACCCACTCGATAAAATCTCGTGAGCCAAAAAACGAAGCAAGGTTTTTCTTGCCGAAAAAATCGGTGACTTCGGCAGAGTCTTCGCCTTTTACAAAGATCTTATACTGTCTTATCGCTTTATGTTGTTCACGGTCAAACATGCCGAACAGGAATCCTTTATGCAGCCAACCCCATTTTTCCGTGGAAAAAATATACCCCTGATGGCTTGACCAGGGATAATCATCAAGGGTATCGCACATGTTTGCCCTTACAGGATTTCTGTGAATGTAACGCAACAACTCCAACAGATGACTATCTTCTTGTACAAGAACACTCTTATAGCGTCCGCGGAACAATTGTCCATCTATGTTGTGACGTCGGTTGTATCGCTGAGTATAAACACCGTTAAGGTGTCGTATCGCCCGCGACAGGTTTCCGGCAGGTGTCTGCACAAGAATGTGATAATGATTCGACATCAGACAAAATGCAGAAACCATGAGATCAAACATCTCAGAGGCTTCCTGCAATAGAGCAATAAAAGTCTCATAGTCATCGTTGTCTGCAAAGACATTTTCACCACGCCTTCCACGGTTCATCACATGATACCAGGCGCCGGGGTATTCTATTCGAAGAGGTCTGGCCATGGTGAAAAGTTTATTATAATCAGCCGAATGAGTCAAGCAAAGACTTGACCCTTATTCTTATACTTATTTTATTCTTATTGGAACCATTTGCCCTGCTGGTCATATCTGTAGGATGCGTTCATGCCGCAACATTCACGGTCACGAATTGATTGACTCCTTGAGGGAGGCGGTGAAAGCGGCCTGCCTTAATCGGACAGGCAGGGAGAAATGGCATGACGGCACGATAATATTGTTAATCGTTCAGGTCATTTTCCATGTTTATGGAAGTGTAGGGGATTTGGAGATAACGAAGTACTGTTGCAGTTTTTTTCCAGGAATGGCGATAGAGCAGATCTGTGAGGTTTAAACCGATACCGAGGTAAATATTCCGTTCCCTGTCCTCGTCCGGATCGCCGAAGTTGCGGGCATAATATCCCAGATGAATCTCCACATGGCGCAGGAAGCTCTGCTTCATGGCTGCGAATCCGTTCAGCTTCAGTGCCAGAAGATATTTGGAGTTCTCATAATCGGTAAAAACATCAGTCTGCTCAAATTTTGGTGTGTACTCCCAGCGAAAATCGAGCTTCTCGGCGAGGTCGGGCGTGGTGTAGAGCACATATCCCAGGAGTGCCCCAACACCATTGGCAAGCAGATCCTCGTAGGAAAATCCATAGCTGCTGAAGGAATCTCCCACTTCCATATACCCCATGATGGCAAAGGAAGAGACTGCACCGTAGAGCGCAGCTTTATCCTCCGGATATCCCCAATGACTGTAGAGAGCGGCCAGGGCATGGCTGAAGGCATAGTTGCTGTAGGCGTGGCCAATTTTATCGGCTCCGCCGTCGTCAGTCGAATTGCCGAACCAGCCTTCCGATTCAGCATGGGGCGAGCGAGAGAAATAATCCCACTCCAGGACTCCCCACAAGGTCACCAGACCGGTTCCGCTTGCCACGACCGGCAGCATGCCGGTTTTTTGCTCCTGCACAGAGATGGACGATGTCATATCTACCTGTTCAGCATGAAGGGACCGGTCCGCAGTCGGCCCGAAATCCTCCGCCCTTAATGATCTCATGCCCAGCGATAGCAGAAGGATGCAGAAAAACAGACGGAAAAGAGTTGTCATTGCTCTTATCCTTTTGTTTTTTTAAATTGGCAGCAAATGTGCCACCTCCTAAAGGTGGCAAGGTATAGGTCCATCACAATAAGCAGTTCTTTCCACGTTGCCGAAACTCCGCAAAGGTTATTTACGAGGCTGGAACGCAAAAAAACCAGGGTGAACAAGGGGAAGACCGTAGGACAGAGCTTTTCTCTGGCCATAGGTTTGCTCCTTTGACATGAGGTTATGGTTGATTGTCAATGGCTCGAACACCATATGCACGGGTCATAGGCCCGGGATGGCATGGTTACCTGAGCATCTTGCTATTTTTTTATGCTGTTACAAATTTATGCACATATTCATTTTACATCAATCCCAAGAGAAAATTCTTTACGCAATCGCCTAGAATATCAGTGTTGTATCCACCTTCCTGGCAAACTAAGGTTTGTAATCCCAGTGATTTAAACTGGTTACCAATTGAAATATAATCTTCTGTATGAAGCTTAAAACCACCTATCGGGTCCTTCATATGCGTATCAAACCCGGCAGCAATAATTAAATACGCTGGCTTAAACTCACGTATCTTATCAAGAATTCTATCAACAGCCGCACTATATTGCGCTATTGAGGAGTCCTTCAGTAAAGGTTCATTATAATTTGTGCCAGCTGCCTGTCCCTTTCCTTGTTCATTCGCGTATCCCCAAAAATATGGATATTCATTTGCAGGATCGCAATGAATTGATGCTGTAAATACAGATTTTATTTCATCAAAAAACTCCTGGGTTCCGTTTCCATGATGATAATCGATATCCACAATAGCTACTTTTCCCTCAGGCAATAAATACTCAGCCGCAGTAGCTGCATTATTAAAATAACAATACCCCCCAAAAACCCGTGGGCCGGCATGATGGCCGGAAGGCCTGCATAAGGCATATATAGTTTTCTCAAGCCCTTCGCGCAGCATTTCAGCACCGGTTAATGCGGTCTCAGCTGAAGCCCTTGCAACTTCGTAGGTTTTCTTTTTAATAGGGGTAACGGCATCAGTACACCATATTCCACCCCACAAAGGTGAATCTATCTTTTTCTGAAGATTGGCACCTTCCCCGGGAAACAGATCCGGATAAAATTCTTCTTCATCGTTTTTTAAACTTAATCCTGTTTTAAGGATGTAATCGTGGTATGGATGAAGCTTGGAAATCAGCCGTTCTGGAAATTTTTTTGCAGTTGTAAATTCGAATCGCTTGTCCCCACGAAGAGCTTTTTTTATGGATTCAACACGAAGAGGAGTGTCCTTAACTTCGTAAGCTTCGGGTCCGAGCTGATACTTCCAATGTGGATTATGTAAGCTGTCGTTATATTTTTCTATTACTTTCATGGATGTATTTTTTGTGGGTTTAATAGTTCGAGAATACGCTGATGTGGAACTGCCGGACACTCTCGTTTTTCACGTCCATTCATTCCATTAGAGCAAAAAACAGCATTTATAACTGACTCTTCGGTTGCTTCTACCACTGCTTCGTAAACCAGATTTATATGATTATCCGAAATACATTTTAGATGAATAAAATTACTTTTAGAACTATTGGCCCGGGGCTTACGATTACCGGTGCTAAAAGCAATAATTATTTCACCACTCGTTGAAGCAGCATAAGAACCGGTACGTCCAAGACCAAGGGCAGCTCGTTTTGCCACTCGGTTCAACTGGCTGTTAATCAGAGGGATGTCGGTAGCAACCACTACAATAATCGAACCTTCTGATGCCTCGCGACGTCCGGTTTTATCAAATTCCTTATCGAGAATTCTTCCGACAACACCTCCATCAATTGTCAGATTGCGCATTTTGCCAAAGTTGGAAAGGACAAGCACTCCAATAGTATAGGTGTCATCTTCTGCTATATTTATAATACGGGACGAAGTTCCAATTCCACCGGCAAAATCAAAACTTGTCATACCGGTACCAGCACCTATAGAACCTTGTTTTACAGGACCCGAAGATGCTGACTGGATAGCCTTGATAGCATCCTGTCCCGAACATGTCCCTACTCGAATATCATTCAAAAAAGAATCGTCAGCTTCTCCAACAACAGGCAAAATCACATCGGTTTCGGTACCAAGTTTTGGGTATTTTTTGATTTTGTGATTAACCACCCCGGTGTGTACCCTTCCAACTGAATGTGAGTTAGTTAAAAGAATTGGCGTTTCAAGCCAACCTGTCTCTAAAACATGTGTCAAACCAGCAACTTCTCCAACTCCATTTAATATAAAACCACCTGCTGCTATCCTATTTGTATACGTTTGTCCGGCAGGCATAATGGCTGTAACCCCCGTGCGTATCTTGCTGATTTCTGTTCCACCGGGAATTTGAACATTATCTTCAACACGTGAGAAATGGCCAACACGTACACCTTTTACATCTGTAATGGCATTATTTACTCCAGGAGGCATACGTCCAATTTGAATTCCAAGTTCCCTGGCATTAGGCCGTGGAGTTTCATAGGAAAAATCATCTTTTTTAGGTTGCTTTGCAGATTTGATAGCAAGACCATAACGGCGTGCAGCTGAACGAATAATTAACCGCAAGGCATCGCGAAATTCGAGGTTACGAGATTTGGCCGCAGTCATGAGAGACGCATCTGGGTGAAGACTTGGCAAGGGATTAAGTTCAATAAAATAAGGTTTCCCTTTAGAATTTAATCGAATATCTACCCTGCCAACATCAGGACAAGACATGATTTCAAAAACATCGCGAGCCATTTTTGTAACCGCTTTTTCTTCTTCGGTATTTATAGGTGCAGGACAGATAACACTCACTGATTTTGCAGCTTCGCCACCTTGCTTCATGTCATAATCGTAAATGTTGTATTTACTCCCTGTTTTTTTAACATCAAAAGTATGTTCGACAATGTCAAGTAGCTTTCCAGGGAAACTCTCTAGAAAGGGAACACTAAGTTCGCGGCCGTCGATATACTCTTCAATAACAAGGCCTGCAGGATAATGGATCAAAAGACTATTTATTCTTGCGAGAGCTTGCTCCATTGTTTCAACTACTGAATCTTGTGTAATTCCTTTACTTGAACCTTCTGAATTTGGTTTAATCATCAAGGGATAGTGTAAATCGTCGGGTATTATGCGCTCTTTTTCTGTTATTAAAACGCCTCTGGGAACACTAATCCCATGAGAAGACAAAACGGTTTTGGCAAGATGTTTATCAAGATTAAGATGAAGAAGAGAAGCGTTCCCACCTGTAAACGGGATACCCATCTGTTCGTATAATCCGGGATAAAAGGCTTCCCGGGAACTGCCTATCGTTCCTTCTGCCAAATTAAAAACAAGGTCAGGTTCACTTTCAAGCAGGCGCTCAATTACTTTATCTGGTTTACCGGAAACCTCAACCAAGGTAACTGTGTGTTGAAGGCTGCTGATTGCCTCGCTTATTCTGGTAATGTCAGCTACAGTTAAAAGTTCAGCTGTAGCTTCAGTGTCATCGGTGCGAAGGTTGTATGCAATCGTTATTCTCATAGTATTATCTTTATCTGCAGTTTCCTGTGAATTTTCATAGTATCAACCCTGCTCCTTTAAGGCTACCATGTGCAGCAACGTTTTGACCAAAGATTTTTGCTGTCTTTGCCATGGCTGTGGGCAAATCGGTTGGAAATCCTGACCCAATGCTTCCTCTGCTATAATTCTTCGTACATCAGAAAAGGCAAAACCTGATCGTGAAATGGGGTCAAGCCCGCTCTTGGATTTTATGCACACTCTTGGCAATTATATCATTTTCTTTCATCGCTTCTTGTCGCCATCGAGTATGGCTTTCATATTCGCCGATCCGTACCAAAAGCATTTTACCCGTCAGGGAGCCAACCGATAATCCCTTTTACAATTGCTCCCTGATGGTTACACTCCTCTATGACAAAGAAGATTTGCCTTTTCAGTTGGATCCTCCTGCGTAAAACGGGATTTTGGCGGGTTGAGCTCCTGCATAAGGTGCTTTGAAGCCTTCGGCATCCCAAAACAGGAAAGTTAACCGAAGTCGGCAACATAAGAGACTTGATTCAAAGTATTCATAGAGAAAATAATCATTATTACGAGGTCATGAGGAGGATCCCATGTATATACTGCTCTTTGGTCTGATATTATTTTTCGCCATCCATCTCCTGCCGGCATCCGTTTCGCTGCGACAGCAGGCGGTACACCGGCTGGGAGAATATGGCTATAAAGGTGCTTTTGCCCTTATTGCACTTCTTGGTCTGGCGCTTGTCGTCTACGGCATGAGCGCAAGAGAATATATCGTCATCTACCAGCCGCCGGTCTGGGCGCGGCATCTTGCCCTGGTCTTCATGCTGCCGGCTGCTATTCTGCTGGTTGCGGCCTATATGCCCACCAACCTCAAGAGATTCACCCGGCATCCGATGCTGTGGGGAGTGACGATCTGGGGCACCGTCCATCTGTTGGCTAATGGCGATCTGGGATCGATTGTCCTCTTCTGCAGTTTCCTCGTCTATTCGCTGCTCGATATGTGGTCGGCTAACAGGAGGGGGGCGAGCAAAAGCAATGAGACCAAACCACTGCGTTACGATGCAGGAATTGTGGTTACCGGTACGGCAGTGTATGCACTATTATATTATCTACACCCGTATTTTTTTGGAGTTCCTGTGATATAAGCCAAATTCAGCTGCGACGCTATTGACTTGAGAGGAGTGTCCATGACACTTCAAGGTTATATCTCTTTTTTGCTTCGAAGAGCCATCGCAGCCAAACCTGCCGGTCTCGACCAAAACGAAGCAAAAACTCTTTCTGGTGGCAACGTTGGGTAATATGCCGCACATATCCCGGGATGAAGTATCTGTTAGCTCTCGGCACAGTGATCGCCCGTTAAAACTCCATTTTTCGCCCCAAAAAGCCCCTTCTAAGGCTAAAATAAATCGCGATTTTAAGCTTTATTTCAACAAGAACAGCAACTCAATTCGGTCCGACCCCGACCTAAGACGAAACAAATTTGGATTTCCCCGCTGGATTACATGAACTGGAACGTCTACAGGTGCGATTCTCGTGAATCTGGCCATATTGCTCCGATTGTTTACATTTCCAAATAGTAATAAACCAGATTTATTTTACTCTGACCCCATTTACCACTTGCCTAAAGAATATAAAATTATAAAATGGGCGTCAACTCTTTGCTTGACCCTTGCTGAACTGCTGATTTATCTCTTCAATTCAATTTCGCAGAGTATGAGTCAAGCAAAGACTTGACCCCTTTTCATGACCCCTCTTGCCATCCGGACTTCTCCGGCGTAATGAGACTCCGCCAGCCCTGCAGGCTCTCCCGCAGGGTAAACAGATCCTTTCTCGCCTGCAGCAGGCGCAGCCTCATTAACTTTTCCCGGTTCCCTTTTACAGAGTGGCAAGAGGATCCGTCAAACCAAAAACATAAATAGCCAGCAAACCGAGAACCCCAGTGAATAAAATATAATACAAGGTAGGAATGATAGTCATACGCAGTGTCCGGCCTTCCTGGCCGAGAAGACCAACTGTCGCCGAGGCTGCGACAACATTATGAATTGCGACCATATTTCCCGCCGCAGCACCAATTGCCTGCAACGCAACCATGACCGCCCCGGAAACTGTAAGTGCGTTTGCCACTTCAAACTGAAACTGGCTCAACATCATATTACTGACGGTGTTGGAACCGGCGATAAAGGCACCTAGAGCACCCACGGTCGGGGCAAACAGCGGATAAACGGAACCGAAGGTTTCGGCAACAAAGCTGGCCATGGCCACAGGCATGGAAACCAGGTCGGCGCCGTTGACTCCGGAATTAATAAGAATGCGCACCATCGGAATAGTGAAAACCAGCACAAAACCGGCGCCGATAAGGGTTTTGCCTGCATCTCCCGCGGCAGAAGCAAGTTGCGAGAGCTTCATTCTGTGCAAAAACAGAGTTACAAGGCAGACAAACAGCAGGATACCGCCAGGCAGATACAGCGGTTCGATGGAGGCACTTACACCTGTTTCACCAAGGATATTCTGCAGGCCGAAGGAAAAGCTCAACAGCAACGCCTTAAAATCTGCGGAGACCCGGCTGGCGACCAGAATTATCGCAACGAGCAGGTATGGCATCCAGGCCAGGGAGAGGGATATTTTACGCTCATCCGCACGTGGCGGTTTGGGGTAATGGTACCGAACCACACCCTGGGCCACTCTTCCTGAGGAGCAAAATCCCAGATAGTTTTCGGCAAAAGAAAACCTTTTTTGGCAGCCGGTACGACAATGGCCATGCCGACGAGGGCGCCGACGAGGGAGGGAAATTCAGGTCCCAGAAAAACGCCGGTAAGACCGTACGGTATGGTGAAGGCCAGGCCGGTAAAAAGAGCGAAAGGTGTCATCGCCAATCCCTCTTTCCAGCTTTTGTTGCGGCCGAAAAAACGGGTAAGCATAATCACCATCATAAGGGGCATCAAGGTACCGACAATGGCATGGCCGATTGCCACTTCCGAAGTGATGAGTTGCAGAAATATTTCCCAGCTCGATCCTCCATCAGCAAGCTGCCGGCTGAGGGCTATGTGATCAAGCCCGTTTGTAACACCAATGAGAATTGGAGTTCCTACGGCGCCAAAAGATACCGGAGTCGACTGGATCATCATACCGATCATAACCGCGCCTAGAGCCGGAAACCCTATAGCGACCAGCAGTGGCGCGGCGATGGCCGCCGGAGTTCCGAAACCTGATGCGCCTTCAATAAAACAGCCGAATAGCCAGGCGAGAATGAGAGCCTGGACACGTCGGTCTGGACTGATATTGGTAAAACCTGCCCGAATCGTGGAAATCGCGCCAGAGTTTTGTAGAGTATTGAGCAGCATGATGGCCCCGAAAATAATCCAGAGGACGGCAGCAGTAACAACCATGCCCTGAATCGTAGAAGCAAGAACTCGATTGAAGCTCATTTCCCAGAAGAAAAGAGCAATTCCCGCCGCAGTGAGATAAACCACCGGCATAGCCCGTCTGGCCGGCCAGTGAAGACCGACAAGCAGCACAGCTGCCACAATAATTGGTGTTGCTGCCAGTAAGGCTTGTAACGCTGTTGACATAAAACCACCTCATAACGAAAAATTGTTCTGTTGAGCTAAAGCGATGCCGTGCAAGAGACACCCCTTCAAGGTATTCAGCCCAATTTCATGCGCCGAAGCACCATAACTGCCCATATTCCTGATTTGTTTTTTTGGGTGATGGCACTACGAAAAATTCACGATATTGGACCTGTTTCCCGCAAAAATACCGGTTTGCAGGATCGATCCAACAGATTGATTGAAGCACGTTATCACCTGTTCCACTGGATCTGTTGAGGCTGCGGAATTATTAGAAAGAGTGCTCTTTGGTTTTCCATCCGGTTTCATTCTTTTTGCGACACACATTTTCGCGTAACGGTTTATCGCTTCAGGCGGGATGCCGCTTCAATCAGCAGCACTAGTGCACCTTCCCTGGGCAAAAATACATAAAAAAAATATGTAGATCCAAGGATTAATGGACGCATCGAGGTTTCCGGAATACCGCTGGCCTATTTTTCGCGCAAAGGTTATACCAATACAATACCTATTGTCAACCCTTTAAAAATAGGTCTGGAACAACATACCTTCTAATCGGCAAGCTATTTATTGCGACACAGGTACACATAAAATTGGTCCTACCAAAAAACCAGCAAGACATCAAACTCGACACATCCAAATTTGCAATGCACAATATTTAACCCGAATATTGTATGAGCTGGCGGGTTATTTGCCCATATCAGTCAGTTCCTGATATTTTCCCGAAAGTGCCTTAACGCGGACAGCTTATACCAAATTTGCAAGGCACGCCTACCCCCTCTGGAAGGCGGCAGTTTACAATGGCCATTACTAAAGCACGCTGGTTTGCTCCTTAGGTTGGGTATTAGTCGATTGTCAGTGGCTCGAACATGATATGCACGGGTCATACGCCCGGGCCAGCATTTCCAGGTGCCGACCGGTACTCTCTTTGTCCAGACCTGCAAGAGAAGGCAGTAAGGCGTTAAGATCCGCCTCCAGGTTAGCCAGGTTCTGCGCCGTGGGAATGACCATATTGGCAGATATGCATTTTCCCTTGCCGTCATATTCGTACTCATGAAAGAGGGTACCCCGCGGTGCCTCCACCGCGCCGACACCTCGTCCGGAAATTGGCGTAACTTCCAGGACATCAGGATCTGCGGGATAATCGGTGCTTAGAAATTGATCGATAAGATTCATGGCGTCTTCGACACAGTGAATCATTTCCACGATCTGCGCCGTAGTGTTGCTGAATGGATTGAAGCTGGGTGTTTTAAGGCCCAGTTGCGCTGCAGCCTCACGGGCCTTAAGCGACAGCTGATCGAAATTGTTGTTGAACCGTGCCAGGGCGCCTACCATATAACTATCCCGGTGCCAGCGTGCATATTTGGCAGTTGAATAGGGAACCACCTCTTCCCGGATCTGCTGTCGGTACTGTTCAACCGGAACAGTCTTGCCCTCACTGGAGTGGAGATCACCTTCATAAAAAGCATAATGATGGGGGTGATGGAGACTGACATATTCAGTTTCATGTTCCATTTCCGGTATCCGGCCGGTAAACAGGGTTACGGTTTTTTCAAGATCGGCCAGGCCGCTTTTCAGTCTGGTACGCAACACAATAAAATCATCCTTGCTGTGTACAAAAGTAAAACCATTAAGGCGCATGGCCACGGGATGGGTGTGACGTCCAGCCACGATATCGCAGAGCGCATATCCCAACTCTTTCAAGCGGTTTCCCCGCCGCATGAGTTGCGGATCCGCTTTTGCGAGTTCAAAAATGCTTGATGCCTTGAAGAAATCGGGCCCCGCCAGAAAATAGAGATGAAGTGCATGGCTGCTTAATACTTCGCCATAACAGGCCAGGCGACGGAGCAATTGTGTCCTCGGGCTTGCCTGGATTGCAAAGGCTTCTTCCGTGGCTTTCAAGGCAGCGCAGGCATGGCTGATTGCGCAGATACCGCAAACGCGGGAAGCGATATGTGATACCTCCTGATAACCGCGGTTTCGGACAAGCGCTTCGAAGAACCGCGGTGCCTCGGTGACTGCAAAGCGGACCCTGTTCCCGGATATATCCAGCGATGCATGTCCCTCGATACGGGTCAGGGGATTGACTTTAATCTTCATATTGGTAGTCCCTGCGTTCAACTTTCGGCCAGGTATTGTAGGTGCCGAACATTTCGAGAATGTCCTTTTCCGACAACCCATGTGCCGAGATCACCCGCTGCATAATGGGGTGGCGCCGTCCGCCATCCGCGCTGAGCGCCCGGACTGCGCCTTCGAGATTGGCGCCGTCCATCAATCCCCGGCAGCCCCGGCAGGCGTCACCGTAACGGGTGCAGATGGCATTGCAGCCGCAACGGGTCAGCGGTCCGAGACAGACCTGATTCTTTTCATAAACACATGGATAATCATTCAACTTGCATTCCACGCAAACCGGGGAGTTTGGCGGATCATATTTCTGTTTGGTCAGGATCGCTTTAAACACCTTAACAAATTCAGGAGCGCTCACCGGGCAGCCAAACGTCTGATAATCGACATCGACCACCGCGGTAATCGGTCGCGCCGAAATAATTCCGGCGGGAAATGCCGGATCGTCATAAACCGTTTGTCGTAGCAGGTCCAGCGGCCAGTCATTACGAATGGCATTGTGACAGCCGATGCCGGCACAGGTTCCCAGCGCTACCAGGATACCGGCAGTTTCCCGGATTTTTTGTATCCGCTCGATATCCTTCTGCCAGCGGATACTGCCCTCGCAAAAGGCGATATCGTAGTCATCAGAGGCTCCGGTCATCACCTCACGCCAGTTCACCACCTCCACATGCTCCAGCAGTTCGAAGAGGGTCTCACCCAGACGGAGAACGGCCAACTGGCATCCCTCGCAGCAGGCGAAGTCGAAAAAAGCAACTCTAGGCTTGGAAATCATACATACCCCATTTAATTACGGTGTGGCAGCGTGGCTTCAACAGCCTCACTTCGTGACTTCAACTGCGAATAGGAAAAAACGGGTCCATTCTGGCAGACATAAAGATCATTTACCTGGCAATGACCACATTTGCCTACCCCGCACTGAAAACGTCTTTCCAGAGAGAAGTAGATATCTTTCTCATCTACACCTTTGTTGAGAAAATTTTGGGCTGCAAAGCGAAACACCATCGGAGGCCCGACGACAAAGGCCACGGTTTTCTGCGGTTCAAAATCGACGTCTTTTATTATCTCAGGAACAACGCCCACCCTTCCCTGCCAGGAGTCGTCGGGCTGGTCCACGGTTTCATGAAGCTCTGTCTGCGCGTCCTCGTGCCAGAGTTGAAGGTCCGCGGTAAACAGCCGCTTTGTCGGAGTTTTCACTCCGGTGGCAATAATCAAGCGGCCGTAAGCAGAGCGGTTTTCACGACAATGAATAATCACCGAGCGCAGGCAGGCAATGCCGGTACCACCAGCCACGAAAAACAGATCCCTGCCCAGGACCTTCTCGAGGGGAAAACCATGACCGAAGGGACCACGGACACCGACGCGATCCCCAGGTTTCAGGCGGTGAAGAGCATTGCTCACCCGGCCGACGGCAGAAACACAGATATCGAAACGATCACGTTGCGAGGGCGAGGAGCATACAGTAAACGGAGCCTCACCGTATCCGAATACCGAAACCTGTATAAATTGTCCCGCAACAAAGGTCATTTTGCCTTGGGGTGCCGTCAGCGCAAGGATTTTCACGCCCGGAGCTTCATCGATCACATTCAGGACATCGACCTGTTGAGGTATATAATCGACAGGTACTTCAAGGCCGGGGACTACCATCACCTCTTCTCCTTTGCTCTTTTTATCAAATCATTGCTAACGTCCACGATATTGATGTCTGCAGTACAGGCTCTGCTGCAACGGCCACAGCCGGTGCAAAACGAGTGACCGAATTGTTTATATAGATAGAGAAACTTGCGATACCATCGATGCGCCACCCGCTGGCGGCGAGCACCACGGGTATTGGCCCCTCCTGCCAGCAGGGTGAAGTCGAGCAGCTGACAGGACCCCCAGCTACGATAGCGCCTGCCGCTTGTCAGATTGGTGTCCAGGGTATCTTCCACATCAAAGCAGAAACAGGTCGGACATGTCGTATTGCAGGATCCGCAACTATAGCAGCGTTGAGCTGTTTGCTCCCAGACCTCCGTCAAATCCGTCTTATCCAGTATTTCGGCAAACTTCTCCAATCCCGTCTGCAAACGCAGAGTAATTGCCGCTTTCTTTTTGTGGAGAAATTCCTCGCCCTCCAAAATTTCTATGGGCTGGGCCGCTTTCGCACGAATTCCACAAAGCAGCTCTTCACCTTTGGCTGAATGAATTTCGGCCAAGTACCCTGATTGTATCGGAGTTAAAAACAAATCGCAGCCTTCACGACTGCCGGATGTTCCCATGGAGGTGCAGAAGCAATATTGGTCGGGCAGGCAATCAACGCCGATAACAGTTGCCTGGCGGCGGCGTTTCTGCCAGAGGTCGTCGGCAGGAGGATGAGCATAGGCGATATCGAGCAAGCTCAAAGCTGCCAGATCGCAGGGATGCACCCCAATCAGAAGGAAAGGTTCCTGATGCTCTTCATTTTTCGGGACAACCGGCCCGGCAGCAGCAAAATTGAATAGTGTCTCTCTGGTTGGGAAAAAGGCTTTTTTCGGGGGGATGGCGGTAGTTACATACCCACTGGCCAACCGTTCCGCCAATCGCTCCACATCTGCGTCCGCAGGATCTATCCAGTCGAAATAATAGAAACCCGGCTGATCCTGCCGCGCAAGTGGACCGATAACCGCTTTACTCTGCAGCCATTGCCGAAGAAGGATCGGCAGATCGTCGAACGCCAATGTATGTTTCTGTGGTTGCATACGTTTCTTCTTGATCGCTCAAGTGTGAACGGTTGAGTTAAAATCAGAAACGTGCTCTAATGATTATCAGGCTATTTTAAAAGTTAGGTCGAGGTGGAATATTGTCAACGGCACAACAGGGTGGCTTCTTTTTGAGAGGTAAACGGAGACACCTGCCGCGACCTCTGTTGATAAAAACAGTATTGAAAGATAGCTCCGAAAAAAGGCCCGCACTGCAAATCTCAACTTTATTCAGGCTCGTATCTTTCACGAATTTCACGGATCTCGCCTCTATGTTCCAAAAATATGGCAACTAGAGATGGGTCGAAAAAGATGCCATCATTGCAGCGGATATATTCAATCACCTTATCCTCCGGCCAGGCCTTTTTATACGATCTTTCCGATGACAGTGCGTCGTAGATATCGGCGAGCATGGTGATTCTGGCGAAGATATCGATCTCGGTTCCTTTCAATCCATTGGGATATCCGTTACCGTCCCATCGTTCATGGTGCTCATAGGCAATCGAGCGGGCAGAGGCAAGGAGTTTCCGGTTTGAGGTCTGCAGGATGTCCCGGCCTATTGTCGTATGCTTTTTTATTCTTTCGAATTCTTTTTCCGTCAATTTCCTGTGCTTATGGAGGAGGCGCTCGGAGACGCCGATTTTGCCGACATCGTGTAGCGGAGAAGCTGCCTCCAGAATTTCCAGTTCCTCTTCAGACAGGCCCGCCTTTTCCCCAAGAAAACGTGAAATTTTTGCTACACGTTTGACATGATTTCCTGTTTCCTTCGAATGGTTCTCAATTACCTCCCCCAGAATAGTTACCAATTCACGCTGAGTTTCGATGATTTCCCTGTTGAGATCAATTATAGCACGATCTCTTTTATTTATGTTGAGTTGTTTGATGCGATTTTGCAGGAGCAGCAGCAAAAATATGGTAAGCACACTAATGATAAGCACGGCGGGAATAAGAATCTGCTTATGGGTCGCATAGAACGACGGTGGCTTGTGCAGAAACTCCACCTCATCAGGAAGACGGTCGAGTGGGATCTTCAGCAACTTCAGAACGTTGTAGTCGTACAAATTCCTGAAAGACGAGGAGGGCTCCACAAACATGGGCTCATCCTTCTTCCCTTCCAATAGAGCAATCAGGGACTGTGCGGCCTTCTCCCCCTGCCTGAAGCCCGAGAGAACACGGCCTCCCACCAGGCCTTCGCCAATCTGGAATTGCCATGAGCCATAGATCGGTATACTGGTTCTGCGGGCGAGAAATGTTGCCACATACCCCTGCCTGAATGATCTGCCCGTTTCATCGCTGACATAAGGCAGCAGATAGATGAAGTCATCAGCATCAACTGTGGCGACATGGGACAGCAACTCTTCAAAGGCCATGGGCGGAACGATATTAATTTCAATATCCGCCGACAACCGGGGTAAGAGTTCCATAACTTCTTCAAGAAGCGCATAACCGGTAGTGGAAGAATCGTAGATTACATAGGCGTTTTTCGCTTCGGGATTCTGTCGCATAGCCTGCCCCAGGGTTTCGGCATGATCGGCTTTTTCGATTATCACGCTCGAAGCAATGGTGTTTGGCACAACCGAATCAACACCGTTTATTCCTGTTGCTACGAAAGCAGCTGAAGGAAAAAGCGTTTTTCCATATTTTTCTATAAAATTCAGAGCATTATTGTCGGACACGATAACCCCGTCAAAATGCACTATCTGATATTTTGTTAAATAGAGTTCAGCCAGCTCCTGTAGATATTGTTCATCAAAGATATTTTTGCTGTCCATGTATTCGACGCGTACGGTATTGGTCCAGTCAAGGTTCCTGAGCACGGTCATGATGCCTTTGTTGACCTCAACGGTCCAGCCATAATCAGGACCATAGGAGTGAAGAACAAGAATAGACGTATTTCTGAGGGAGGAAAACCCGGGAGGCCGATCCACTGGATATCCCTGATGGAATGGTTGGGATACCGCAATGGCCAGAAGGACTGTAACGAAGAATATTTTAACAGACATGGACGTACCCCGAAATCCGACACTTCTAGGTATAGCTGGCCATCTGAGAGCTGCGTGGCAATTTTTACGAATCCGTCATATTTTACTGATTACTACAGAGGCAAGCTCCTTCGATTTTTTCAGGTTTCTCTCATCATCGCCTGTTGCAACCATTACTGTGAAATATGAATCTTTATAGAAAACATGCAGACCGGCACCCAATTTTAATCCGGACCCTCCCCAGTATGCCTTTTCTCCGACCCCTGAAATTTCCTGCAGGTTATCAAGAAAGCTCATATTGTTTTCGAACATGGCGGAAGCAGTGAAATCAGCACCGGAAAGTTTGGCCCAGGATGAGCGAAACATCTGCAGTTGCGCAAAACGAACAGCCATATCCGCGGGAATATCAAAAAAACAGATACTCTGCCCCATTGGATTTTCAGGCTGTGCCTCCACTTCAACAACTTCGGAGCCCATCACCTTTACCACTTCATTTTTACTCAGATAATCACAGGCATGATTGCCCTCACCAATTGCAGATACCGGTGACAGCGCCAATACACTTCCTGATAAAAGAATAGCAGAAATGCTCATCCTCAACTTCGCCTGCAGAAAAATGGCGCTCATGGTGATTACCTCCAGGAGTTCATATATGCTAGCCCAGCGGAGCTGGATAAGAAGCTTAGCAGCATCAAACGCTGCAAAGAATCGGCATTACACGTTCTTGACAGGTTTTTGAATTGCTGCATGTATAGTTTATATATATCGCTTATCTTCTCCGGGAACAAGAATCACTTTAAGCCCCACTGCCGGCCTGAGAGGGCAGTGTACCCGGACCTCCGTATCCGTCAAAACTGATAATGTTCCAGTACAATGTCTGCTGTCTTCGCATTGAGATGAGAGAAATCGTAGACAAGCTCTTCCCTCCGCTTTCCGGCATCGTCGATGAGATGTCTGTAGATATTTATAAACGGTATCTTACCTGCATTGCAATATTGCCTGAGCTGCCGGTTGAGCAGCAGCGTGTATTTCTGCCGTTCGGTAAAAGCGGTGATAAACGGGTAGGTCAGCTTTCTTTTCCAGCCTTCGAACTGCGGACCTCGAAAGTCACCGGTGGGGACCACATTAAATACATGAACATCATATCCCTGATTCCTCAGTTGCCGCACATACTCGGTGTACCTTTCCGCGGTTCTCCCGATAAGAGATTCGATCGGAGTTCCCGTGCGGATATGCTGGTGTTTGATATGGATGCGAACATCAACTTCACCGAAGCAAAAGATCAGGTGTTTGTCCATCAAGGGCGAGAGGACCTTTTGGACTCTTCTGTCGTGGTCTGCAAGCTTGTAGGCGGTTTTGCCATCGAGTCTGTTACGGCCATGATAGAAAGTTGAATCTGCGATTCTATTATGGTTCTCAAAACATCGCAGAGAATGGCTGTCTCCGACGGCAACAATTTCCCGTTCATCCGCTTGAGCATTTTTATATCTGGTATTGTCAGCTATCATTGCCTATGGATATGTTGGAAACATCTTCTGCCCAGACATTTCCGTTTCATCTGTCAGCCGGTTTCATGATATGATTATAGCAGAACCCGGTGATATGTTCGAGTCGTTACTTTTCAGGCGCCAAGCGCCAAAAACACATCCCGCTTTTCATTTTTTTTTCGGCGAATACAGTTTTCTTCGAGAATTTCCCATCCTGGGTAGAGGCAGATTCCAGAAGGTTTGATCGTATGAAGAATATCCGCATTCAGGGTGTTGGCACGGCGGTGCCGGAGCATGTCTGTGATCAGGAGCATGTGCGGCAGGTGGTCAGGGGACTATTTTCAGGAAGTGTCAAAAGCCTGGATCGTCTTCTGCGTGTATTCGATCATCTTCATATCTCCCAACGCCATCTTGTCAGGGAACCGCAGTGGTATGCAGAACATCACAGCTTCAGTGAAACCAACAGTGTTTATGCTGAAACAGCGACTATACTCTCCCGTCAAGCCGGCATTCAGGCACTGGAACGGGCCGGAGTTGAGGCAAAGGCCCTCGGAGGAATAGTGGTGGCCTCAAGCACCGGGCTCATGACGCCCAGCCTCGATGCCGTCCTGATGCAGGAAATCGGCTTAGCTCCTGAAGCCCTCCGCCTCCCTCTCTTTGGCCTCGGCTGCGCCGGCGGAGTATCGGGACTGGCCAGAGCCGCCGAAATCAGCTCGGTGATATCAGCGCCCATTCTCTTTATTGCCGTGGAGATTTCCAGCGTTACCTTCCAGCGAAACGATCTTTCCAAAGCCAATCTGATAGGAACCTCGCTCTTTGCCGATGGAGCCGCTGCCGTAGTTGTCGGAGAGGAAGGAGAAGGCCTGGAGATTGCAGGCTCTTTTCACCGTCTGTTTGATAATACCAGGGATATCATGGGCTGGGATTTTACCGATACGGGAATGAAGGTATTATTTTCCCGCAGCATCCCTGCCTTTGTTCGGGAACATATTCCAGCCGCCATACAGGATGCCTGCCGCAAGTGGGATATCTCACCGGCAGAAATTGTTTCCTTTGTCACACATCCGGGAGGGGCCAAAGTCCTGGAGGCATTTTCGGAAGTGATCGGCAGACCGGCAGAATATCTTGCCGCTTCCTACAGGGTTCTCCGCGACTACGGCAACATGTCGTCCCCCACCGTCCTTTTCGTTCTCGACGACATGCTGACTAACGGCGACGTCAAACCCGGCCTTACACTGATGTCCGCCCTGGGCCCGGGCTTCAGTTACGATCAGCTTCTGCTGAGAAAGATATGACATTGCTCTTTGCCGTCACCCTGGCCATCATTATCCAGCGTCTCTTAGAACTTGTGCTTTCACGGAAAAATTATCTCTGGGCCCTGGCACAGGGGGCCAGAGAATACGGCGCCCAACATTTTCCGCTGTTCATCGTACTGCACAGCCTGTGGATTCTCTCGTTCAACCTTGAATGGTTCCTGCTGAAGCCACCTGTTCCGCAAGGATGGCCGTTCTTGGCTCTTGCCATTCTGGCGGCTCAGATTCTTCGCTACTGGGCCATCGCGAGTCTCGGCAGGAGATGGAATACACGTATCCTGATCATCCCCGGACTTTCGCCCGTATCTTCAGGCCCCTATCGCTTCTTCAAACATCCCAATTACATTGCGGTATGTATTGAAATTGCCGCAATACCTGTTCTGCTCGGGGCCTGGTACACGGCCGTCGCTTTTTCTCTCGCTAATGCATCTCTGCTCTTTTTCATCCGGATTCCAGCCGAAGAACGGGCACTTGACGGCTGAACAGGAGATGTGCATCGGGAGCAACTATTCGCCTCCCAGCGACTTCAACTGTTCCCAGGTGTCACCACCGATGAAGCTCTCTTCCAGGTTGGATTCCATCTCCTTAAAAAGGGAAAGCGGCATAGCAAAACTCATTACATCGTCTTTCAGTATCCGCTTGAGATAAACCCGGGCAGAAATATCGTTCAATCCCAGAACCGCACGGGGCTCCTGCCGTTCAGCCTCCCGGTAGGGATATATGCCTATGGACTGACAGCCGGCGGCAAAGGGGAAGATCACATTCTCATTATTTTCGCGTCCGTAATTGGCAAGAACCGTAAGTGCCGAGATTTGATCTATATTGCCGAAAAAAGCCACAACACGGAGGTCTTCTTTCGCCTCATCGATCTCTTTCAAGGGTTTCAACACCACAAATTCAGTGGGGACCGTGGTGATCGGCAGGTTTTCGATAAATTTTCCGACCAGTTCCGGAGACTTTTTATACCTTTCTCCATGCATGAAATGGTTGTAGGCGTCCGGGCGCATAAACGGCTTCACCTTCTCGCCTGCCTCTCTTCCCTCCTCCCATTGTTCGTTGCCGGTGGACAGAAAATATTTGAAGCATTCCTGGCCGCCGGGAAAGACCTTGTATTGATTGCCGAATCCCAGCCCGGTCCCTCCACCCTGACAGCCGCAGGTGTTTTGATCAAAGACCACCGTCTCTCCCTTTAATGCGGCGGCCAGCATAAACATGGTGCAGCCCCATTTCCCTTCCTGAAACTGCCGGGCAGCCTCGGGTTTATCATCGGTGAAAACAATTCCTATCGGCTCATGCCGAAACTGCAGCTCTTGCGCTATTCCGCTTTTCATGGTTTGCCCCCAGATTGAAAGATGTCATCAAAAAATCTGTAGGCATTATTGCTTATTTACGTTTACAACTCAAGCTAAAGATGACGGGGCTTTTGGTTCACCAGACTGAAGTTTTGCTCAGGCATCGGACCGTAATTACACAATATGGAGTCAACCATCAGGAGCTCAGCATAGATGATGATTTAAAATTCAGCGCACCAGCAGCACCGGATTTCTGATCCGGCCTATTAATTCCACCAGATCTTCAGGATGATGGTCTGCAGCATCTCCCGGCAAAACCAGCAACTGCCGCTGCTTGGCTTGAAGCGCTGCTGTCAGCCCCAGGGATGCAGGAGCATGAACGGGATGATAATTTTGGCGCAGTTCGACGCCTTCCAGCAAAGCTTCCGCCTTTTTCTGCAATTCCAGGAAATGTTCATGGTCTTCTGCAGGAATCAGCACTTCCAGAGGGCTTTGAATGAGCCGCGCAACATTTACTCCTATTTCCAAAGCTCTTTTACCGATTTCCGAATCGGTAAATGTCGACAGAATGGGGGGTATCAGCCGGAAACGTTCATCGATCAGCATGGTGAGCCCACGCCCGTGTAGAATGAGGTGCCGAACCGTGGAACCCATGGTTGACTTGAACACAGTACGGCCGAATCTGCCCATGATGGTAAGATCGGCGGTTGCCGACTGTTCCAGGATGATGGTTTTCACTCCGCCCCGTCTGACCTCGAATTTCCAGGTTACCTCCGCGTTGCCTGCACATCGCGCAATCCATCTGCGGATGCGCTCCGCCTGGAGCCTCAGGTCCCTCTCTATTTCACCGCCCCCCTTCCCAGTGTACTCATAGGTACGGACTTCCCGGAAAAATGGCTGTCGGGAAATCTCCAGAATCTCGACATCTTCCACAAAGAGACCGTTGATTTCCGCCTGCAGGGCTGCAGCCATGGCAACCGCTGCTTCCAGAGCTGCCCGGCTGTGGGTCGATTCATCAATGGGAACCAGTATCCTCCTGATCATGACTTTGCGGTTTTCAGGACTCACTTTTGCCTCCCTGCTCATTGTTTTCCGTCCCTTTGCCGAAGTTACGCATATTGTCGGCAAATTCCTGAAGTTTTGCCTGCACACGTCCATTTACCGAATCTTTAGAATAGCTGCCCTGCTCATCCGGCTCTCCTGCCGGCATACCGGTCAGGAGTTCAATGCCCTGATCAATGGTTTCTATGGGATAGATATGGAAATCATTATTGCCAACGGCGTCCACCACATCTTTCCTGAGCATCAGGTTTTTAATATTTGTGGCCGGAATCAATACTCCCTGATCTCCACTCAGTCCTTTTTTGCTGCAGACATCAAAGAAGCCTTCGATCTTTTCGTTGACCCCGCCGATGGCTTGAACCCGGCCGTATTGATCTACCGATCCGGTGACCGCAAACTGCTGTTTAATGGGAACCTCCGAGATAGCAGACAACAGGGCATAGAGTTCGGTCGAAGAAGCACTGTCTCCGTCCACTCCTCCATAGGACTGTTCAAAAACAAGCGAAGCATTTAACGACAACGGTCTTTCCCGGGCATAACGTGCACCCAGAAATCCCGTGAGAATCAGGACGCCCTTGGAATGGAGCGGCCCGCTCAATTTGGCCTCACGCTCGATATTGATGACCTGGCCTTTGCCTATCTGTACCCTGCCGCTGATTCGGCTGGGACGGCCAAAGGCAAAATCGCCGAGCATCATCACGGAAAGACCATTGACCTGCCCGACAGCGGCACCTTCCGTCTCTATATGCAGAGTGCCGCGGTGAATTTCTTCGTGAATGCGCTGGCGCAGCCGGTCGGAACGATGGATTTTAGAATCGATCGCCTTCTGGACATCATCTCTTTTCACTATATCGCCGCCATTTTGTCTGGCCCAGTAATCGGCCTCCATCATCAGATCGTCTATGTCTCTGATTTTAATATTCAAACGCTCTCCGTCCTCCATCATTCTGGAGCTTTGCTCAATAACACGTCCGATGGCGTTTTTATCAAAATGGAGCAGGTTCCTGTTGGCAACGACATTGCCCAGCAGGCGGGCGTAGGCATCCTGATTGGCGTCGCTTCTTTCCATCTGAACGTCAAAATCGGCCGCTACCTTGAAGAGTTCGGAAAATTCCGGGTCAATCTGCTGAATGATATAGTAGATGAAAGGTTCACCTATAATGACCACCTTCACGTTCAGGGGAATCGGCTCAGGTTCAAGCATAACCGTGCTGAGCAGACTGTACATTTCCGCCAGCGATTCTATTTTTATGCAGTCCGATTTGAGAGCGCGCTTCAAACCTTCCCAGGCACCCGGATGAGTCAGAGCCTTGCGGGCATCGATTACCAACGCCCCTCCATTGGCCCGGTGCAGTGATCCTGATTTGATCAGGTTAAAATCCGTGATCAATGCCCCCATCTGCGACATATGCTCAACTTTGCCGACCAAGTTGGCATAGGAGGGATTGTCTTCAAATATGATGGGTGCACCTTCCTGCTTGCTGTTGTCGACGATGAGATTGACTTTGTAGCGTCTCATGGCCGGTGTATTCATATCGGTCTCATCACCGGAGAGAATCTGCTGCTGTTGCTGTTGCTGCAGTAACCCGGCAAGCTGCCCCATCTGTTGCTGCTGCTGTCCTCCCGTGAGAAAAGTCTGGAGGTTCTCCATGATATCTTTTTTGAGTGATTCAAGATGCTTTGATATGCAGGCTATATCACCGTATTGAGAACTCAGGCCATTGATGAGTTCCGAAAGCGAATATTCGGCAACTTCCCTATTGAGTTTTTCCAGTTTTTCCCGAATCTCCTTTTGCCATTGCGGAATTTTCTGAAAAATTTTCTGAGATTCAGCCTGAAGATTTCCCATCTCCTGTTCGTAGCGGTGGCGGGCGTCTTCGGGTATCTGCTGATATTCATCCGGCGGCATGACCTCACCGTTATCTTTGATCGGTGCAAAGGCAATGCCTGCCGGGGTACGTACGATCGTCAGTCCTTTTTCCCTGGCCCGGTTGTTCATTTCCTCGAAGGCCTTCTGTTGCTTTTCCTTTAACTCCTCCTCCACCGACTGCACCCGGTTCTGGTATTCCTCGCTTTCGAAAGTCGCTTTCAAGGCATTCCTGGCATCCTTGATCATTTTTTCCATATCCTTGACAAAACCAGCACCCTTACCTGACGGGAGACGAAGCGTTTTCGGCTGGGACTGATCTTCGAAATTATTCACATAGCACCAGTCATCCGGAGAAGGAGCGTCTTTGAACTGACCCTTGAGAACCTGCTCGACCATGGAATGACGACCGGTACCCGGCTGCCCCAGAGCGAAAATATTATACCCATGATGCTGCATTCCGGAGCCAAACCTAAGGGATTCGACGGCTCTGGGCTGGCCAAGCGCATCGCTCAGTGATTCGATAGGTTCAAGATCTGCCGTGGTGTTGAAGGTAAATTTATCAAGATCACAGGCATGAAAAACTTGGTCTACTTCCAATCGCTTTACCGACATCGCATATCCCCCTTTTATGTAAGTATTCTAACCCAGCTGACTGGATCAGAACCTTTAGAAAGATTATTTCCTGCACAAAAAAAAACAGAAAAACAATCTGTAAGGTACTGAAAGGACTGCAGGTACAAACGAAAATAAAGAAAGTATTCTTATTGAAACAGCTGTAGATTTATATTTTTATGGATATAAAAAAAAATGATATGCATGCTTTGCCTGATTATCAAACGAATCGATTGGCCTTTGTGAAAAAACCACAAATACTGATAATCCGCCAAACCTCAAATCTTCCGGCAACCTTCTTAACATCTGACTCCCCCTAATCCTCAACTCAAGGTCGGGAATGCTCTGTTCACTGGTCACTACCGCACAGACGGCTGCAGCGAAGCCCCCAGGGTTTATGGCCCGATGAAAAGAGCAGTTCCGTCCTGGCCAGAAAATGCTGAGTTTCAAAGGTAATCGGATCTTAGAATATAAAAATTCCTATTCCAGTCGTTTTCGCGGCATCTTATCAGGCCGCAGATCAGGAGTCCCTGCCGGTCCATCCGACAGGGAGATGATCTTTTCTGCTATTTTGCGACTCACCTGCCCCAGAGCCTGACTTATTCCCGCAGCCAATGTTTCATAATCCTCATCCGCCAGCCTTACGATGAAGGTTGATAATTGTGTCTCAGCCATTGACTTGTCCCGGACCGGGGAAACCGTCCATTTCACTTTCAGACGCACCTGGTCGCCGAGCCGGGAATCAAGCCGGATAATCGTCATTGCCACCCGATAATCAACTTCCCTGATGTCTAAGGGGGGTTGTACATAAACCAGATCGGAGCCCAGAAGCAGGCCAAGGTTTTCCGCAAGCACAGCGGTGATGCTATCTCTAAATGATCCCGCCCAGCGGTCAAATTCAGCGAGCTCCACTGTATTCCGACCCGTTTTTGTCATTATTTCGGGCCGGTCCAGATAGTTGGGTATCTCGACCGGCATGACCCTGATCGCCAGCGGGTATGCTCCTCCCGCGAATAATCGTCCGGTGTCGCCCTCTTCAAGAGGAGTTACCGTATAAAAACTGACTGAAGGTGAGATGGTTGTACACGCCACAAGCGCAAGGGACAAAAGACAGACAATTGAGACCTGCAGTAAAGAAAAAATTCTTTTCATATTTATTCTCCTTGGCCTGGATATTTCACGAGTCCGGCAGGTTTATGGAGGAGAGATCACTAGCTCGTGATAACACTGGACATGCCTGCCAGGCTCGCCCGAAAGGTAAAAAAGCTGTTTTGTTTATGGTTACACTTTGTAAAATGAAAAAAAACACTCCGCACTAACGTGGAAAATCACTATTCATGAAATGTTTGGGTTAGTAGCCGGATTTGCCGCGGAGCAGCGCCTCCGGGTGACGCTCCAGATAATCGGTGAGTCGGCGAAATGAGCGGGCTGTTTCCGAAAATTCCCGCAAGGTCATAGTCATCTCGGTGACAAGCTGTGAATCACCGGAATAATTCTGGATTATTTGTTCAGACTGGTTCAGTGCAGCCTGGGCCGATGCAAGTGTCTCTTGCGCGGACGTCTCCAGTTTTCTGATGCTTTCCCGGGCCTGGGCCAACGTTACCGTGGCCTCTTCGAAAGTATCTTCTGCAGCACCGGCTGTTTGGGTGAGATTTTCCATCAACGGGTCTACCTGTGTGTCGATATGCTTCACCAGGGTCTGGAAATCCAAAACAGCGGCCTCTACACTCCGCAGGGTCTGCCTGTTTTCAAGAGATTTTAGCAGCCCGTCGGCTCTGGCAAGAGTACTGTTCAGATTCTCTATCATTTCCCGGAACGGGAGAGTTTCGATGGTTCTCTGCAACTCCTCCAGCGGCGTAGGGACGCTCGGAATTTCGGGATGTTCCTCACTGATTCCCACATATTCGGCCTCCTTATCGGGAAAAAAATCAAGAGCCACCATGAGTTGTCCGGTCAAAAAACTCATGGTCTGCAGCTGTGTCCGCATACCATATTCCTTGATCGCCATCTGTATCGACTCCGGATCATCCTTCATTGCCAGTTCGGCTCCCTCGAACTTGGCCGGCTCAAGGGTGAAGGTTACCGGGATCTTCAGTCCCGAAGTCGAAGGAACAACAGTGATACTGATGTCATTTACCGAACCGATTTTCACTCCTCTAAACATCACCGGAGACCCTTCGCTCAGCCCTTTGACGGACCCATCGAAATAGGTTATGAAAACATACTGCTCGGTAAATAGCTTGCCTCCGCCGTAAAGAAGTATCATGGCGAAGGACAACCCCACTGCCCCGAGAATAAATGCTCCGATCGCTGTTTTATTTGGCTTTCCGGCCATGCACATTCCCCGCTTTTTAGTACCTGATTCACAAAAACTAATTCATCTTTTTTTCTTGTTTTTTTGTGACAGCTTTTGGCAGTAAGGCCAAGGCCCTTATCCAGCCCGGCCGGGACAGTTAGCGTCTGTCTTCGTCCCGTCCATTTTGGTCTCTACTCTCTTCGTTCTGCCCGCTTTCGCCCCGTGTCAGAAAATTGATCACTTTCTGGTCGTGCGACTCCCTGAGAAGCCGCTTGGGATCTCCGTAAGCAGTTATTCCTTTTTTGTCCTCATCGAGAAAAATCGAATTAGTGCCGATCGCGAAGATGCTGGCCAGCTCGTGGGTCACCATCACCACCGTTGTGCCGAGACTTTCCCGCAATTCCAGGATAAGATCATCCAAAAGTCGGGCACTGATCGGATCAAGCCCGGCGGAAGGCTCATCGAAAAAAAGCAGATCCGGATCGAGGGCAATCGCCCGCGCCAACCCCGCCCGTTTCCTCATGCCCCCGCTCAGTTCGGTGGGATAGAAGTCTTCAAAACCGGCCAGCCCTACCAATGACAATTTATATGACACCAACTCACGAATCTGTTTCGACGACAGCATAGTATAATGCTCCAGCGGCAGGGCAACATTTTCCGCCAGCGTCATGGAACTCCACAGCGCCCCGCCCTGGAAGAGAATACCGAAACGCTGCTTGAGCCGATCCTGCTCCCGGGCTTCAACTTCCCAATAACTGATGCCGTCATAGATTATCCGCCCCCCTGCGGGCTGCTTAAGTCCTATCATTTGTTTGACCAGGGTACTCTTGCCGCTGCCACTCACTCCCATGATGACAAAGATGTCCCCCCGATTGATGGTAAAGTTGAGATTGTGCATCAACACAAAACTGCCGTAGGAGATCTCCAGATTCCGAACCTCAACAACAACATCCTGTTGGTCATTCGATTCTGCCGGCGTCATATTTATATCCCCAGGACCTGGCAGGACAGAGTGATAATCAAGGTCGCCACTACCATGGCGACAATGGCTGTAACCACCGCCGAGGTGGCGGCATTGCCCACGGCGGAAGCGCTTCCCTCGCATTTAATGCCGCGCAGGCACCCCGAAACAGCAATGAGAATCCCAAATACGAAACTGTGGAACAGCCCGACGTTGAAATCAGTTAGAGATATAGCGGCTCTTGTCTGATTCATGTATTCCACAGCTCCCAGATTGAGCATTCCAACCCCCACCATCATCCCACCCAGTACTCCCATAAGATCCGCATAGACACAGAGCAGGGGCATCATCAGCGTCAGGGCCAGCACCCGCGGCAGCACCAGGAACTCAACCGGTGACAAGCCGAGAGTCTGGAGGGCATCCACCTCCTCGTTGACCTGCATGGTACCGATTTGCGCGGCATAGGCGGCACCGGTCCTGCCCGCCATTATCACCCCTGCCATTACCGCACCCATAACCCGCACCGTACCAATTCCCACCACATCGGCGACATAGATCTGCGCACCGAAAAGCTTCAACTGGATAGCAGCTATAAAAGCAAGGATCATGCCGATCAACAGACTGATAAGTGTAATTATGGGAAGCGCCTGCACTCCGGCTTCCTGAATATTAAGGATCAGATCGATACGCCGGTAGCCTGCCCGGCCTCGCAACATCCTGAACAAAGCCAGCGTCACTTCACCGATGAAGGCAAGCGCTTCTTGCACACTTGCGGCCAGCTCCAGAGTTTTATCTCCAATGCGCGCCAGGAAAGGTTGGCGTTCCGCACCGTGCGCTATTCCAGTGCGCTGATTTTGCGGGGAAGACAGCACCATGAGCCGGCGGACTCCTGCCGGCAATCCAGACTGGTCCATGGAGACATTATGGCGATTGCAGGCCTCGGAAATCCTGGTGATGAATACCAGCAGCATGCTGTCCCAATCATCAAGTTTATTGGTATCGAAGGTAACACGATTCACCTTCCGTTCCTCGAGCTGATCAAGGAGGCCTTGCGCTGAAGGCTGCACATTTCCCAGCTTCCATTCTCCGGCCAGTGTCAGTCGAAGAGTGTCGTCCGGCGCTGTATCGATCTCGAAGATACTTGTGGTCATGATTTGCCTTCTGCTCATCCTCCGGTCTAATCCTGCTCAGCCTGTTGCCTTTGCTTTTCCATTGTTAGCAAAAAATAAGGGTCGAACACGCAATCAACAAGCCTAATTTCAAAATAATCCTTAGAGATCGTGATTATACTTCTGCAACACTAAGTCATTATATCGCCGCTGCTCCGGAATACGGCACCGCTTATCCCAAGAAAACTGAGCACCATGGGTTTTGGCGTCTTCACCGATTACCCCCGCTCCTGGTTCGATCTAATGAATAATCTTGCCGTGAAAACGTAAATATTGTAACACTGAACGGAAAACCTGTGCTACATTGTGACGCACTATAATTTCGGCTGTTTCCGCGCTGTCCTCTCTTCAAATTTTTACCGCGATAGCTTTGAGGGTTTCCGAACCTGACCTTTTCGGCAGGAAGCACGCCCGGTCGCACTCCCGGAGCTTTCGGCAAGACCTGTGAACCTGTGGGGAAAGGCCGTTCGAAAAACACCGGAACCGGCCACGTCTGAAAAACTATTTAACAAGCTGGATTGCTTGAGGAGCTTTGAACATGAAAAAACATAGAGCGGGAAAGAGTACATCCTCTGTCTGGGCAGGCGAGGAAGAATACATAATGTCAAATGTGACGCAAGTGCCGGTTGTACACAGCGTCTCCTTTGGTTATAAAGATATCGACGAGTGGCAGCAGGTTGCTCTAGGCCTTAAGAAAGGTCATATCTACAGCCGCAATACCAACCCGACCGTTGCAGTTTTCGAAGAAAAAATACGCTGTCTTGAAGGAGCCGAGGCCGCCACCAGCGCCTCCACCGGTATGGGTATAATCAGCAGTGTTCTCTTTGGCCTGCTGGCACCCGGTCAGCGGGTTGTGTCGGTAAAGGATACCTATGGGGGAACCAATAAAATTTTTACGGAATTCCTGTCCCGCTTCAATGTCGAAGTCTCCTTGTGCCCCACCACGGATCATGAAGCAATAGAGGCTGAAATACTCAAAGGCTGCGACCTGCTCTATCTGGAGACGCCGACCAATCCGACCATTAAGATTATCGACCTTGAGCGTCTCAGCAGAGCAGGCAAAAATGTCGGCGCAGTGGTTGTGGTCGATAATACCTTCGCCACCCCGATAAACCAGCAGCCTCTGGCACTTGGGGCAGATCTGGTTCTGCACTCCGCCACCAAGTTTCTGGGCGGTCATGCAGACGCTCTGGCCGGTGTGGTCTGCGGCCGCAGGGATTTGATCGATAAGGTGTATCATTACCGTGAAATAAACGGCGCCACACTTGATCCCATGTCCGCCTATCTTATCCTCAGGGGCATGAAAACACTGGCGCTGCGAATTGAGCGGCAAAATCAAAATGCACTGGAGATCGCCAGATATCTGCAGACGCGTCCTCAGGTAAAAACGGTTTACTATCCCGGTCTTGAGACCCACGAAGGCCATGAAATCGCGAGAAAGCAGATGACAGGCTATGGCGCCATGCTCAGCTTTATGCTCAAGGAGGAAACTCTTGCCGCCGTAGGTAAGGTGATCGCCGGATTTCGCTACGCCCATGCCGCTGCCAATCTCGGCGCGGTCGAAACCATTGTCGGGCCACCCGCTACCACCAGCCATGTCGAATGTTCAAAAGAGGAACGGGCGGCGATGGGCATCCCGGAAAGTCTGATCCGCTATTCAACTGGCATCGAGGATGTCGAAGACCTCAAAGAGGATCTGGAAAGAGCCCTGGCACGTCTTGAATGATGGACTTGATAAAAAGATCGATCTACTTTGCAGAACCGGATCATCTTGAATGATATTTTAGTTCCTGATTACCCCAGATCCTCAGCTCAAGGCCTGGGGATGCTGAGTTTCAGGGGTGATTAGATTTTAAATTTTATTCATCAGACTGCCAAAGACCTAACACCAACCTAACATCGAAAATAATAGCGCCAAAAGGGGTTGATATTGCCATTGCCATATCAGGCTCATCAGGATGAGGTTTACAATGGCTGCAAAAAGTGCGGGTATCCTGCTCTTCAGATATAGAAACCAGAAACTCGAAGTTTTTCTGGTTCATCCGGGAGGACCTTTTTGGGCGAAAAAGGATACAGGCTCCTGGTCTATACCCAAAGGAGAGTTCGAAGAAGAGGAGACACCGCTGTCAGCGGCGCAACGGGAATTCAAGGAAGAGACAGGCTTCAGCATCGAAAAGCTGCTCTGCCGGAACGAATTTATTGCGCTTGCTCCGTTAAAACAGCCCGGCGGCAAAACAGTCCATGCCTGGGCGGCTGAAGGTGACTGCATTGCTTCCTCCATACGGAGCAATACCTTCAGGCTTGAATGGCCGCCCCATTCAGGAAAACAGGCTGAATATCCGGAAGTTGATCGTGCAGAGTGGTTTCCGGTGAGGATCGCATACGAAAAAATCCTCAAAGGACAGACAGGCTTTCTGGATCAGCTCTGTGTCATTTTGGGCCGAGAAGAATAGCAATGCGTCTGGTGTTTCTCGAAGTCTGCGCTTATCGCAGAGCCCCAACCTTGAATTCAACGATTTACGAGCAATCAGGCCAGCTACGCAAAAAGCAATGAAAGAATTCTCTCATTGCTTTTTGCTGTGCTATGCTGCACACTGGCTGGAAATGGCTGTCAGATCGGAGACAGAAGAACCGCAAGGCAAAGAAAAATAACATGCTCGAAGAATGTGAGAAAGTCTCATTGCTTCGCAGGCGGCCCTTCCATTTTCCAGCTGAATCAAATTACTCTTTATAACCCAGCTCCTTGGCATCTTCCTTGTGGCCGAGATCCCAGAGGACTGAACGATAGATTTCCAGGAATTCCTGCCCTTCAGGGCTTTTCTGCGCCTCTTCGAAGACAATTTTGTGGCCGATGCTGCGGGCTCTTGCTTCGTCTTTTGGGCTCCAGCTGACTATATTGATGTTGGGCATTTCTTTCCATTGCTCACGGGCCATAATCTCCCGGTTATACACCATGGCGGAAAGATAACGGATTCTGTCCCGAGCAGCGATAACTATGTCTTGCTGCTCCGGAGAAAGGGCCTCCCAGCTGCGAGTGTTTACCACCAGCGGGAAGTATTCAGTGGTTCCGTTATGAACAGCCGGATCAAGCACATGGGAAACGACCTCGTGAAATCCCATCCGCATGTTTTCATCCCAGAATGTCCATTCCGCGGCCTCTATGCCCTTGGTCTGGAAAGCCGTATAGATATCGGGAGCGGATAGAGAAACGGTGGTAGCCCCTAGAGCCTGATAGAATTTTCCTCCCATACCGGAAGAACGGACTCTCAAGCCCTCCAGCTTATCGATGGAATCGATGGGAACAACGGCCATAAGCTGCTCATAGATCGGGCTCACCATGGCGTGCCCCAGATAGGTCATTCTGTGCTTTGCATAGAGTTTTTCGAACCAGGGCTCGAGTTTTTCAATAAGGTAGGCACCCTCGGCGTAGGTGCTCAGGGGAGAACCCGGCTGAGTGGTAAAATTAAAGAGAGGATCTTTACCAGGCCAATAGGCGCTATACACCATACCGACATTCACTATGCCATTGGCAAGGCTGTCGAAAGTCTCAAAAACCGGAAAAAGTACACCGGCCGGGTAAGGAGTTATGGAAATTTCTCCCTCCGAGAGGGTTTCCACCGTCTCGCAGAACACTTCGGCTATCCGCTGCTGTTCTGTTCCGGGCATGGCATGCGTCACCAGTCTCCATTTCACTTTAGCAAAAGCTGCTTGGGTTCCCAGCATCAACACGAATATCGACACAAGAATCATAAGAGTTTTCTTCATGGCTTTATACATTCCTTTTTGAATAGTGTTCAGTACAGGCTCCTTGTGAAACGGCCTTCCTGCCCAAGTCTACGGCACAGGATCCATTCGCCTCGCTCCTAACAGAAAATCCCCGATCCCCAATGCAGCCTGCAATAAATTCATGCGCGTTGGCGCCGCTCATTTTTTACTCAACCATGTACTTTTGTCACCTCACCATATACATCGTCCCTCCTTTGGGCTGAATTCAAAAAGCTACAAATTAAGCAAGTATTTTGGTAACCACAAAACGATTTGAGGAAAAATGAAAATCAATGCAACACATACCACCTGCAGAAGCAGAAGAGGCACGCTGGACTTGTAGATCTCAATAATATCTATGCCGGCAGGTGTGCATCCTTGCAGGTAGAAAAGGCTGAACCCGAAAGGCGGGGAAATATAGGCACTCTGCAGAATGACATTAATGACAAGGCCAATCCACAGCGGTTCAAATCCAAGATTGGCAAGGATGGGCGCAATTATAGGAACAGCAAGAAAAATAACGGCGCCGGGTTCGAGGAACATACCCATGAAAAAGACGAAAAGTGCCGCGACTACAAAGACCATATGCGCCCCGCCCGGCATATTCATGGCAAAATCAGCCACCAGAGCGTTTCCGCCGAGACCGGAAAAAACCGAACCGAAGGCGGTTGCCCCAATCATCATCCAACCAACCATGGCCGTAACGCCGAGAGTCTCATAACAGGAAGAGTAGATTATATCCCAGGTCAGCCGCCTTTTTACGAGTCCGATCAAGAGGGCGCCGGCGGCGCCGAATGCCGCTGCTTCGGTGGGGCTGGCCATCCCCAGAAGGATGGAGCCAAGAACGATAACGACAAGGAGCAAAGGAAAAAAGACGCTTTTTAAGGAAAGAATCTTTTCTTTCCAGGTGGCCCTTTCCTCCGGCGGGAGAGCAGGAGCGAAAGAGGGATCGATCAGCCCCCTGATCAACACGTAAACGATATACAGCGAGGCAAGCAGAACACCTGCGGAAATACCCCCTGCAAAGAGTCCACCGATGGAAACACCTGTTACAGCGCCGTAGAGGACCATATTGGTACTGGGGGGGATGAGCTGGCCCAGGGTTCCTCCGCCCAATACCGAACCCAGAGCAACCCTGCGGTTGTAGCCGTGCTTGAGCATTTGCGGAAGGCCGATGAGTCCCAGGCCGATAACCCCGGCTGCCACTACACCCGAAACAGCCCCGAGGGCGGCCCCGACCAGAATTGTCGCTATGGCGAGACCACCCCGTAAGGCCCCCGACCATTTATAAAAGGTATCATAGAGATCCTCGACAACATTGGTCTTCTGGAGGATATACGCCATGTAAATGAACAGGGGAACAGCGATTATGACGAAGTTGTTCATCGTCCCCCAGGCTGCGGAAACCAGAATACTCAGGGCACCCGGACCCCACAAAAAATAGGAAAACACAATTGCCACCGCGGCAAGTGAAAAAGCGATGGGAACGCCTGCAGTAAGCAGAACGAACAGGGCCAGAAACATGATAAGAGGGGCCGATTCACCAACCATAAAAATCTCCTGTTATATCAACGAGACGACGTATTATCAGGTTTTTTCAATATAAGAGCAAGAATATCCACAAAAGCCTGCAATGCTATCAAGGCGCAAGAAATTGGAATAATCCACCTGAACCACCAGACCGGGGGATTGAATGGAGTCTGGTGGACCGACCGTTCGCCGATAAGAGTCGCCTGCCAGGCAGTGGGAACGCTGACATAAATAAAAACCAGGGCAACAAAAAGCACAACCAGCTCCGTAAAGATTCCAAGCGCCTTTTGGTATTTAGGCGGGAGGTGACGACTGAGCACATCGACCGCTACATGTTTTTTCTCCAGATGGCAGTACGCCGCGCCAAGCATGAAAAATGAGCCAAAAAAGAACATGGACATCTCGAACGTCCACATAGGAGGGGATTTGAAAAAATACGACATCAGAGCGCTATACACAATAATAGCGATAAGAGGTAGAATGAGAAGTGAAACCAGTTTTCCAAATCGCTCCATGAGATTCCTCGCCTATGTTTAAAATAGCCTGGACGGCAATACCCTACTGATTAGCACATTCAGCCAGAAAAAGACTTCGGCAATACCTGCGCTGAGCGCCCGCTCACTTTCGAATAACCTATAATTTTTTTGTTCGGATATCAAGAGGATTCGAATAGTTAATGATCTGCCTTAATCAAAAAGATCAGGTTTCACTGATAAATAAAGCCGCACTTTCAGTGAAATATAATCATGTCCTGAAGAAAATGTATTTGATTCTTTCACGCTCTTTTTTTCAGGTGTACATTCCCTCTCACCCTTTCAGATTCTTGCCGACACTCCAAGCCCTACCGACATTTTCACCCACTTTCCAATAGTTGTTGTCCGGCATGCTAAGGGTGAAGGGATCAATCTTATGGATGTCGGGTTTACCGTCGGTGAGATAGCGTTCTTCAGAATAGGCGTCGATGATTTCACCGATATACAGAGTATCAGCAGGAAGCTGCACCTTCTCATACACTTTGCAGGCAATGCAGACAGGACATTCACTGATCAAGGGTGCCTTTTCCAGTTCACCATAAAAAATATCGAACATTTGTGATTTATCCGTCTTCCTTCCGGAAACCAGACCGCAGTAGTCTGTTTTCGTTATCAGCGCAGTGCTCGGAATATTGACGCTGAAGACATCATTCTCTTCTATTCCCTTATTGGTGTGGTGTCTTCCCCCCAGGGCAACCGCCAGCAGCGGCGGCTTCATGCAAACCCTGGTAACCCAAGCCACAGCCATAAAATTTGCTTTGCCGGCCACCATTGCACCGACAAGAACCATGGGCATCGGGTAAACAAAGGCGTTGCTGTCAATTGGTGTTTTTTCCATAGTGATCTATCCTCTCTAAGGCTGACTGTTATTAAAAATAATGGAAATATATCCTTCGGGTTTTAAAGAGCGGCTACATTTTTATCACCGGCAGAAAGATCTGGAAATTCGTCCCTCTGCCCGGCTCACTGCGGATTCTTATATTGCCGCCGTGCTGTTTGACAATGCCGAAAACCATAGCCAGGCCCAGGCCCGTGCCGCTCTTGCCTTTGGTTGTAAAAAAAGGCTCGAAAATCCGGGCCTGGGTCTCGTTGTCCATGCCGCAGCCGGTATCGCTGATGGCCAGCATGGCATATTGGCCCGGAGAAACTTCCAGATACATTCCCCCAGAAGCTTCACCCAACAGGCACAAGGCGGTTTCAATGGTCATCGTACCACCGCCCGGCATGGCATCGGCCGCATTAACAGCAACATTCATGAGGATCTGCTCTATCTGGCCCGGATCGGCCATGACGGGCTCAATCTCCGGCGACAGCAGTACCCTGATCTCGATATTTGCAGGAACCGTCGTGCGCAGCAGTTTCTCGAAATCTTCTACCGCCTCGTTGAGGTTCCATGGTCTCACTTTCAGGTGCCGCTTGCGGCTGAAGCTGAGCAGCTGACTTACCAAATCCCGGGCATGATTCCCCGCACGCTGGATTTGATCGATATACTGTTTATGCCGATCACTCAGATCAGAATCTGCAGAGAGAAGTTCACAGTAACCGAGGATGGGAGAGAGCAGGTTGTTGAAGTCATGTGCCACGCCTCCAGCGAGCCGCCCGATTGCCTCCATCTTCTGAGCCTGGAACAATTGGTCTTCCAACCGATGCTGCTGGTTCTCCGCCTGCCTCCTTGCATCGATTTCCTCCTGCAGCCGATTATTCAGTTCGGCAAAATCATCCCTTTGTTCTTCGGCCTGTTTTCGCGCCGAGATTTCGGTTCTCAGCTGGATTTCGGTCATGACTGCTGCAGCCAGATTCTGCACAATGCTCACCTCTTCCTGCTGCCATTGCCTCGGTACCGAATCGATGATACAGAATGAACCGAGGATATAAAGATCGGAGGTAACCAGTGGAATGCCCAGGTAGGCTATCACCTGCAGATCGCGGATCGCCGGGTTATCCCTGAAGAGCGGGTGCCGCCGGGCGTCCTCGATAAGAAGGGGTTGTCCCGCAACCCTGTTGTGCTTACAGAAGGAATGCGACAGAGGCGTCTGGCGAAGCGATTGCCACGGCTCGGGAAGACCGATGCAGCTCTTGAAGAATTGCCGGTCTGCGTCGATAAGTGTTACCAGAGCGATAGGGGCTTTAATGGAATGCACCGCCAGCCAGGAAAGCCGGTCGAAAGCTTCCTCTGTGGGAGAATCCAGAAGCGCGGTGGCGCGGAGAGCGGCAAGCCTTGCGGGATCCTGAATATGAGTGGAGAGCTCATTGGTCTGCATTATCGATCCTCTCTTTGGAAGAATTCTATCTGCCTGCCGATATGGTGGAAGATGTTTCGTCCTCTTCAAACCGCTTGAGACTTAATAAGGCAATGAATAATTACATTTTTTTGATTACCCGGCAATTTCAGGCAATGATACCTGTTTTTTCTCTTATTACTTATATGAACGATCTTACCGCAAAGAAACAGTAAAACACTTTCTTCGGACCGGAGATTTCCCAGGAACGACAACGGAAGGACCTGAGGGAATATGGTGGACGATTCCCAGTTTTTCTTCTTTTTCACCTACTGCTCCAGTTCCAATTCGACAATCTCCGGCTCGATTTTGCCGTTTTTGACATCCAGCCTCGCCACACACACAGGCAGATTGAATCTCCGCGGCCCGGCACTGCCGGGATTGAGCAGAAGGACTCCCTCACGATAGTGCAGCGCGGGCTTATGCGAATGACCGCTGATAACGGCGCTGATTTTTTCGGCGGCGGGATCGAGGGCAAGCCTTTTCAGATCGTGAATGACATAGAGAACTGCTCCATCAACGGTGACTCTTTTGTGCTCCGGAAGAATCTTGGCCCATTGTGCGGTATCGATATTACCGCGAACAGCCACGACGGGTGCGGTCTCTTCCAGGCTCATGAGGATGCCCGGATTTCCTATATCCCCGGCATGGATGATCAGACTGCAATCCCGCAGTACCCGTAATGCCTGCGGCCGCAGGAGCCCATGTGTATCGGCTATCACTCCTATCAGCTGGTCCTCCATAGGACGTCCCCTTTATCTCGGGTATCTTCTTGACTCTCATTGATCATAGAAATATATATACGGTCATAAAAACAACCAGGAAAGGGTAGTCACCCTCTACAATTTCAACGGAATATAGAAAACGTTATGCAGTCAGAAGCACCTGTTTTTAAAAAAATCCTGAACGATTATCTAGCCGAAGTGGCTGCCCTTGATTTGACAGAAAAGTCGGAACTGCTTGGAATCGAAGTCGATGGAAAGACGGTGAGAATTCCTTTTTTTAATGATTGGTATACGATCACGCCGGAAGCCATCACCGACCGGCAGGGAAGACGTCCCCGGCACTCTGTCTGCGTCATTCTCTGCAAATATCTCCTGCTGTGCCCGGATAGCCCCGGCACTGACAGGAAACTGGTGACATACAAGGATTTCCCGGATGCCGCACCCTATGTTCTTGGATTCGGGAACACGGCTGAAAAACCAATTTCCCGGACCTTTTCCGGCAAATTGGATGCGCTGGAAAAACAAAGCCGGGAATTGGGGGGCATCCCCTGCAATCTTGGTATTTCCTGT
This sequence comes from Desulfobulbaceae bacterium, assembly GCA_016278675.1. Taxonomy (GTDB): domain Bacteria; phylum Desulfobacterota; class Desulfobulbia; order Desulfobulbales; family Desulfocapsaceae; genus Desulfopila_A. The sequence continues at coordinate 189,417 of JADQBJ010000017.1, forward strand.
GACCTGTCCTATATTTTTCAGCCTCTTCCGGAAGTACCGATTTACCTGTTGTACAACGACCAGGACGAAGAATTTCCAGCCGATTGCTCTCTGCTTTTCGAGAAGCGCGCCAAGCATTATCTCGACATGGAGTGCCTGGCAATCATCGGGATGGTGCTGGCCGAATGGCTTGCGGGAGCGGAACAGCAGGATATCGCCCGTCTTGTCTAGTTCGCAGCAGAGAACATCGTGACACAGGCCCCGCTTCAATCATCCGTCTCGATTACTCTATTCAGCTCTTCTCGTACATTGCCCTTCCGGAGGATATGGTTTATGCATAAACATGCCCGCGCCTGGCAGCACCCTGCTGGATTCATCGATCAATTTTGAAATAGAATTCTCCGCTGGTACTCCTGAAAATCACTCATGAATTTTCCTGACCAGGAAGCTTATGAATAATATAGTAGGTCACGCCTGTGGCAATCAGAACGACGCCTGTGGCAAAAACATACATCGGTTCCATTTCGTCATAGTCGAGAATGATGACTTTCCGGGCAACTGCCATAAGGGCCGTGGAGAGAACTATTTTGACATGAATGACGTCCTCGCGCAGATACAAAATGATATTTTCAAAGATTTCGATGGCAATAAGAACCACCATGAATGCGCCGAAAGTCGCCAGAATATCTCCTATGGTCAAAATGAAGGTCGGCGGTGAGATCAATCGTTGATACAGTGTCCAGCCAACATCCACCACACCGGATATAATGACAAGTATCATCAGCAGACTGAGTATCTTAAGACAAATGTGGATGGTGTTTCTCAGCAGTCGGAGAAAGACATCATCTGATGGATTCAGCTTCATAGACATGTGTTATTGACTGACGAAGTTAATCCGTCAGCTTTGACGGCAAAGCAATGCAATTGATGTGAAAGAATACGACTATTCTATAACACGAAATTGTGTATGAAAAGAAAATACAATGGCAAGATGAACCGAACCTTCCTTGCTTCACCGTTTTTCAGTGGCAACATGTTCCAAATTCTTCCTGAATTCCGGTCAAGAGTTGAAGCAGAGAAGTATCAAATTTCCGAATGTGTGAGGCGGATAGTTAGCTGAAAATTCATGTAGGTTAGCGGTTTCCTTTCTCCGCTCATCCGGGCAAAACAGAAGACATTTGTAGAGAATGACTCAAGGCAGTGTTGGAGCAGCCCTTGTTGTGGCGAAATGTAATCTGTTTGAAATAATAATAATTCCAAATTGCTAATCGGATCGACAGGAGGAACTTCTTTGCCGGAAGGATCAAAACTCAATTCTGGGAGAATCTTTACTTCTGACCCTGCTGCCTGCAAATCACCTGCTCCAGGATTTCCTGCAGTTTCTCCGGGGCAACAGGTTTGGAGATATAGCCATTCATACCGGATTCCAGGAACTTCTCTTCGTCGCCGCGCATGGCATACGCCGTCATTGCGATGATGGGAGTTCCGGCATGTGCTTTGAAGTCTGCATGGTTTCGTATCATACGGGTAACCTCGACGCCATCCAGGACTGGCATCTGAATATCCATGAGCAACACGTCATATGGGTCGTTTCGGTAACGCAAGGCAGCAAGAACTTCCTCTCCGTTTTCAACCATTTTGACCTGATGCCCCAGTTTCTTGAGCAGCCCGGACATCACCAATCTATTTATTCTGTCGTCTTCGGCCAGAAGAATTCTCAGCGGATGGCCTGCTTTCGAGCGGGATTCATCAATCTCAGGTATTATCTCCGACTGAGCTGCAGGCGCAAAAGGAATGGTGAAATAAATTGAAGTGCCGGCTCCTTCTTCACTGGAAACAGCCATATTGCCACCCAGCAGGGAGACGAGCTGCTTTGAGATGAAAAGCCCCAATCCGGCCCCCTGGTAGCGGCGGGCATAGCTGGTCTCCCCCTGGATGAAGGCGTCAAACAGCGAGGGGAGCTTATCGTCCGCTATGCCGATTCCGTTATCGCTCACCGTAAACAATATCCGCACCTCCCCGGAATCTGTTTGCCCCACCGGCAAGGCACCAACTGAAACCGATCCGGTCTGGGTAAACTTCAGTGCATTGCTGATAAAATTACAAAGAAGCTGCTGCAGGCGTGCGCAGTCACCAACAAAGATTTTAGGGATATCGGGTGCGATATCGAACAGCAGGGACAGTCCCTTTTCCTGAAAGGATGGGGAAAAGATTTTCTCCACTGTTTCAAGTGCCTCACTGAGAAGAAAGGTCGAGGGCTGTATTTTCATCATGCCGGCCTCGACCTGGGAGATATCAAGGATATCTCCCAGCAGATGGCTCAGTCGTTCAGAGGCCTGCAGGGCATTGTGGACATAATCTTCAACCTCCTCTGTCAGGGAGGCTGACTGCATGAGCCTGAGCATGCCCATGATGCCATTGAGCGGAGTGCGTATTTCATGACTCATATTGGCCAGAAATTCTGACTTATACTGGCTGGCGCGCTCTGCCGCCTCTTTGGTGCGGAGAAGTTCCTCTTCTACTTCTTTGCGCTCGGTTATATCCCTGGTGATGGCAATGACCAGAGGTTCGCCCTCGATCATGGCACCGTTAGCGCGAACTTCAGCGTGATAGACGGAACCGTCCTTGCGTCTGTGGAGAGTTTCCTTGAAGCCATCAACGGAGGCAGCAACACGGAAATTTTCCTTGATTTCCTCTTTGTTGAACTTTTCCTCAAAATCCCAGAGGTGCAGGGTTTGTACCTCATCCAGGCCGTAGCCCAGCATCTCGGCAAAACGCTGGTTTGCCTCAATTACCCGGAAATCCTTGTTCAATATGGCGATGCCGTCACCACTATTGGCCATGAGAATAGCGCGGCGTTTAGCCTCACTTCGGAACTTTTTCTCGGTCTGCTTGCGGAGCGTGATATCCCTGAGGGCTGTTATTCTGATAGTATGCCCTTTGTACTGCTCGACCCGGGCCTGGATCTCGCAGGGAAATGTTGAGCCGTCCTTACGCAGCGCCGTGACCTCATAAGGTTCTTCTATGTCAGCGAGCATGTTCGCCATCACCGTGTCCCTGTCGTCGGGATGGATCCACTCTGTTCCCATTCGCCCGATGGCCTCTTCATCGGTATAGCCGAATATTTCTCTGGCACTCCGGTTCTGCCCAAGGCAGACACCCTTATCCGAAAGGAAAATTGCTTCAAAAGTGGCTTCTGATAATTGGCGGAAATAGTCGCAGCTATTGTGTCGAAGATCCTGCAGAATCGGACGGAAATCGGCATGGTCGGCAAAAGCCGAAAGGTGCGGCGGTATTTTTTTGTCATGTTCTTTGGAAAAGCCCATGGCAATCTCCCTTTTCATGCCAAATTCACGGCAATCCTTATTTAATTATCTATTATATCTACAGCGGTTTTTCCAGGAAATTCGACGAATCTCTTTGTAGCGGCGTTATTTTTCAAAAACCATTATTAGGCACTGCCTCGAACCTCGATCCACTTACCGAAAGATCTAGAGAAAACTGAAAAAATCAGATAAGCTCTCCTTTGAATCCGGAGGAATATTGTCAGCAACGACATTTGAGTTGCCTATTGCTTATGCATTTGCAAGTGCACTAAATTTACACTATGAAACCATCGAAGTTGATAAGGATTTTTATTCTTGTAGTATGTACCTATGCAGCAATCACGCTCTCCGCGCAAGCCCGGGACAGCATTAAAATTGCTTCCCTCTATGCCTTTACCGGAGCCGCGGCAAAAGCTAATCTCCTCTCTATTCAAAGCATCAGATTCGCGGTCGATGAAATAAATGCCCATGGCGGTGTACTGGGCCTGCCCCTTGAATTGGTAGAAATAGACAACCAAAGCAGCCCGATAGGCTCCAAGGTAGCGGCCGAGAAAGCCGTAGCTGCAGAGGTAGTAGCTATTCTTGGTGCATCCTGGAGTTCCCACACCCTCCCCGCGGCAAAAGTGGCCCAGGCCCACGGTATTCCTTTAATAAGCAATGTTTCCACCCATCCGGAGATTACCGGGATAGGTGATTACATTTTCCGGGTCTGTTTCAACGACTTGTATCAGGGCTGGGCAATGGCTCGATTTGCCCACCTGGATCTGGGACTGCATCGAGCTGTCGTTTTAATTGACATAACAAGTGATTACAGTATCGGCCTTAGCCGGTCTTTTGCATCAACCTTTGAAAGTATGGGTGGTGAAATTCTCACGGAATTGAATTACAAGCGGCGCCAGCAAAACTTTACGGATCTAGTGGCCCAAGCGGCCCAGCACCAACCTGATATTCTTTTTCTTCCCGGTCATGACGAGAGTGCACTTATATTGACGGAAGCACAGCGCAGCGGACTTCAGGCAGTTTTTCTGGGTGCGGATGGCTGGGATGTGGAAAACTTCTATGCCATGGGCGGGAATAAAGTAAAGCAAGCATTTTTCACCACCCACTGGTCGGAAGAGATGAACAATGCAACCTCTCTTGCGTTTGTACAAAAGTACAAAAAACAGAAACCTATTTTTGCACAGGAAGCACTTGGCTATGATGCCGTCAATCTCTTGGCAGACGCTCTAGAAAGAGCCGGCCGGCCCGAGCCTAAGGCACTGCGTGACGCCTTGGCACAAACCACTGCATTCCAAGGGGCCACAGGCGTAGTGACATTCGATGCAAATGGAGACCCTATCAAAGGTGTTGTAATAATGGAAATGCAAGAAGGCGTCCCCCGTTATCTTCAGTCCATTCAACCTCAGCAACCGCCCGATTTTTTAGTGCCCTCTTCCGAACGGCAATTTCCCGATAAATAATGCGAAATATAATAATAAACTGGTTTATTATGTTCACCGTTAAAGGCGGAACACAAAGGATTGTCTGCACAATTCTATTTTTTTATGCAGTCGCCGGCCTCTTTTCCGGTTCTTTAAACAATATCGACTGCCAGGCTGCAGAGCCCATTAAAATTGCTACAATTCTTCCACAAAGCGGCAAAGCAGCGGTATATGGACGCTCGGCACTGGAAGGGGTAAAAGTGGCCATAGATGATATTAACAGGACCGGAGGCATCCGCAACCGATCTCTGGAGTTAATCGTCATCGATAACGGCAGTTCGCCGCTCGGCTCCATACAGGCGGCGAAAAAAGCCATCGACCTGAATGTCTCACTGGTGATTGGTGCCATGTGGAGCACTCACTCCCTGGCCATAGCGCCACTGCTGCAGGAAGCAGGGATACCTATGATCAGCCCGGGGTCCACTGCTCCGCAAGTTACCCATGCCGGTTCTTATATATTTCGTGTCTGCTATACGGATTCCTTTCAGGGCAGACTGATGGCGGATTTCGCTTATCATTATATCGGAGCACGCAGCGCAGCTGTTCTGATCAACCTCAATGAGACCTACAGCCAGGAACTGGCATCACAATTTTCTTCCGTTTTTCAGCGAATCGGTGGAAATATCGCTCTAAAAAAAGGCTACAGAGGTTCGGCGGTAGATTTCCGGGAGATTTTAAAATCAGTCAAAGCTACCTCACCCGATGTTGTCTTTATCCCAGGCTATTCAAAGGATAGCGGCTTTATTATACGGCAGGCTCACGCCATGGGAATACGTACAATATTTTTAGGTGGAGACGCCTGGGATAAAACCATTGCCGAGTATGCGGGATCGGGGCTTGAAGGAAGCTATTTTTCCACATTCTGGCATCCTGACAGATTTTCCAGCGAAAATCTGCGTTTCATCAATACTTTTCAGGAATATTATGGCAAAACTGAAATAAGTCCCTATGCCGCTCTGGCATATGACGCTGTTAATGTATTTGCCGATGCTGTTCGTCGCGCAGGGAGTGTGAAGCGTGAAGATATTCAAGGGGAATTACTGAAAACCGTAGGTTTTAAAGGAGTTACCGGCATTATATCTTTTGACGAATACGGCGATCCTCTGGACAAAGGGGCAGCTATTCTTACATACATCAAGGGTCAATGGGCCTTTTATAAATGGGTGGGATCATCTACTTGGTACACATCGATGGTCAAATGATGAATCGGAAAAGTCTTCTCTCAAAAATTGCTCAAGCCATCTGGACTGTATTTTCCATCGTTTTGATAGTTTCTCTTCTTCTCTTCTACAGCTTTGAAAAGGGACGACGCCAGGCCCGTCTCGATCAGGTCAAGGTGCTCTTAGGTGCCGTATATCAGGAAAAAAGAGAGGATCTTGCAAATGAAATCTTTTCCGGCCATAGGGAGGCACTTTCTCTAAGCTTAGAAAGCATGGAAAAGATTGAAGGAGTAACAGGCGTGGAATTATTCCAGCTTGACCGGGTCTTGCTGGCCTCGACGGGGACCTTGCCGCAAGAAGAATTCAATCTCGGCGATATGAGCCGAAACAGTGGTTATTTCTGGCAGGAATATACCCACGGCAACAAACATTATATAGCACTCTCGACAATAATTGAAGTTGTTGGAGAACGTGTGGGATATTGCCGGATCTGGTATGATCTCTCTGCATCTTCCTCCGCAGCGCAACTGCGCATGTGGCTCATCACGGGTATCTTCCTTTTCACATTGCTGTCGTTGTCGATAATCCTCTCGTTATTGCTGACCCGCTGGGTAACCAGGCCGGTCTTGCTCTTACATGATGCTATGAATCGCGTGATGGACGGTCATCTTGGGGAGCAGTTCAACCTCACCCAGGACGATGAAATCGGACGCATGGCAACTGCTTTCAACTCCATGTCGGAAAAGCTTAAGCTGCAGAATCAAAAGCTTATCACCTCCATTGACACCCAAAACTCCTATGCCCGGCAGTTGGTAATTACAAACCAGCAGCTGGCTCAGCTCAATGCCCAACTGGAGACTATTGTCGAAGAGAGGACTCAGGAATTACGCAACAGCTACAAAAAACTCGAAAAAGAGATAGACGAGAGGCAAAAATCCGACAATGAGAAAAAGATCCTGAAAGAAAGGCTTATCCGTTCCGAGAAAATGGAGGCTCTGGGTTTGTTGGCCGGAGGAGTGGCGCATGATCTCAATAATGTTCTCTCCGGTATCGTAAGCTATCCTGATTTAATTCTGATGCAACTTGAGAAAAACAGTCCTCTGCTGCCCATGATTCTCACCATGCAGCAATCGGGTCAGAAGGCCGCTGCGATTGTCGAGGATATGCTGGTTCTGACACGGCGAGGAGTAACCAGCAACGAGGTGGTCAATTTTAACGACGAGGTAATTGCCGACTATATGGCATCGCCGGAGCTAAAGAAACTTCAATTTTTTCATCCTGAAGTGACAATCGGGACCGAACTTGCTCCGGATTTGATGAACATGCGCGGCAGCGCCGTCCATTTAAGAAAGGTGATAATGAATCTTGTTTCCAACGCGGCTGAGGCTCAACCACATGGCGGCCGAATCATCATCACCACTGAAAACCGCTTTGTCGACCAGCCATTTCAAAATTACACTCATGTCAATGAAGGCGATTATGTCGTGTTGACAGTGGAGGATTTCGGCATCGGCATAACCGCTGAGGATCTCAATCATATATTTGAACCTTTTTATACAAAAAAGGCCATGGAGCGCAGCGGCACAGGTCTGGGTATGGCCATTGTCTGGGGCACGGTTGAGGATCACCATGGCTATATAAACGTGGCCAGCATTCCGCAACAGGGCACCCGCTTCGAACTTTATTTTCCGGCAACACTGGATCAAAAAATTGAAAAAGACAAGTCCATTGTGATCAATGATTATATGGGCAATCAGGAAACGATACTGGTCATTGACGACATAGCAGAACAACGAAAAATTGCCAGAGCCTTATTGACCGCTCTCAACTACAAGGTAACTACTGTTGGCAGCGGCGAAGAAGCTGTAGGTTATCTGCTCGAAAACCAGGTCGACATTCTTCTGTTGGACATGATAATGGCTCCAGGCATGGACGGACTGACTACGTATAGGCAGATACTAAAAATACATCCGGACCAAAAGGTAATCATCGCCAGCGGGTTTGCGGAAAACCGGAGGGTTAAAGAAGCCCAGCGACTTGGTGCCGGGGAATATATACGAAAGCCTTATACAATCGATAAAATCGCTATTGCGATTTCCGCAGAACTTGCCCGGGATTCTTTAAAGACCGCAAGCCATTGAATCATCAACCCGCGGCACTCCAACGGCACAGTCTCCTTTCAAGCATGTCAAGCAGCAGGTAGAGGCAGAAGCCCAGCATGGCCATGCAGGAAATACCGGTGTAGAGAGCGACATAATCGGCGCGTCCCCAGGAATCCATGATGATATAACCGAGACCTTTGGTGGTGGCGAAGGATTCGACAAAAAAGAGGATAGCTACCGAGGTGCCGATGGAGATGCGCATGGCCGTCAGGATCTTGGGCAGTGCGGCGGGAAGAATAACATGGCGATAAATCTGCAGGCGGGTTGCGCCAAGGGTCTGCATGGAATAAAAGTAGTTGCGGTGAATGTTCTTGGCCGCATCCCTGGTGGTCACCAGGATCTGGAAAAAGACGATCAGGGCGATAAGAAATATTTTGGAAAAATTACCGATGCCGAAGAGGATGATGATCAGCGGCAGCAGCACCACATGGGGAATAGGATAAAGCAGATAGATAAAGGGTGACAGGCTCTTGCGCAGAGCCGGCTCCGCACCGACTGCGAGCCCGAGCGGAACGGCGGTCAGGAGCGCCAGCAGAATACCCAGGAGCGCCCGAACCGCACTGATGGCCAGATCATCGAGCAGACTGCCGTCGGCGAGTTTGATGATAAGATCGTAGAACACCAGCCAGGGCTGCGGCAGGGCCATGGTGTCCAGCAGCAGCGCACTGACCTCCCAGAGCAGCAAAAGAATTACGGCTGCTAAAAGGGTATCACGTTTCCTGCCCATTGCCCTGCCCTCCCAGGATGGTGCGCACTTCCGTGCATAAATGGAAAAAGTTTTCGCTCTGCCGGTAGTCGGAACTGCCCACCTCCGGGTTGTCGACGATCTGCAGCACCCTGGCCGGCCGTCTGCCCAGGATAATTATTTTCTGGCCCAGAAATACCGCCTCTTCAATGGAGTGAGTAACCAGAACCTTGGTGATCTTCTTGGTCTTCCAGATATCCAGAATAAGATTCTGCAATCTCTCGCGGGTCAGGGCATCGAGTGAGGAGAGCGGCTCATCCATGAACAGGATCTGCGGTTCTACGGCAAGGGCGCGGGCCAGGGCGACGCGCTGCTGCATGCCTCCGGAGAGCTCAATAGGATAATGATCCCCGAAACCAAGCAGTCCCATATCGTCAAGCAAGGTGTTGACGCGCTCGGCGATCATGGCCTTTTCCATCTTTTGCAGGACAAGACCGAGTCCGATATTCTGCGCAACCGTTTTCCAGGGAAAGAGCCCGTAGTTCTGCAGAATGGTGCCGCAGCGGGGATTACCGCTAATGGCAATATCACCCCGATCCGGCCGGAGCAGTCCGGCAAGCAGGAAGAGCAGCGAGGTTTTGCCGCAGCCGGAAGGCCCGATGATGGCGCAGCTGGTCTGCGCTTCGATCCGGAAGGATACACCCTCCAGTACTTTCTCGACGGTTCCATCCCGGGTGAAGGAAAGATGCAGGGATTCGACCTTAATCATACAGTGATCTACTCGGCGAGGAAATCGGTCGAAACCATGCTTTCATAAGGCAGCCTGCCCACCAGCTTTTTGGGGGCCAGCCAGTCGATAATAGGATCATAGAGCTCTCTGCTGAACGGTGCCGGCAGCGGATAGCGGGGTATCACATAGTCGGCAAGAAAGGGTGGAATCCGTCCTTTTTCCAGGAAAAGATCGCGATATGTCTCGGGGCTGGAGTTGATGGCCTGTACACCTTTGGTCAGGCCACGGAAAAAGGCGGCGATATCGTCTCTTCGCTCCTTGAGCACATCGCTGTGGAAAACCATGACCGTCTGAGAAAGACTTTGTGCACTGGCTGCATCGGAAATCAGAATGCGGGCACCCTTTGATACGGCAATGGAGGCCAGTGGTTCCGGCAGGGTTGCCGCTTTGACCGAATTGGAAAGCAGCATTTGCATCCTGATGGGCATCTTCTTCACCTCCACGGTCTTGATCTCGCCAGGCGTGAAGCCCTGTTCCTCGAGCAATCTGTCGGTGACATACTCGATGATGGTGGCACTGGAGACGGCGATCTCCACGTTTTTCAGATCCTCTACCTCTTTGATATCCGATTTTGGAGAGGCCAGGATGGCAAAAAGGCCTTCGCCGGGAGTTTCACCAAGGAGAAGCGAGGTGATCTGCAGGATGCCCCTGCCCTTATCGAAAAGAATGGCACCGACCGGATCGGCGACAGCGCCGTCGATTGCTCCGGCTATAAGTGCGCTGTCTCTTTCCAGTGCGCTGAGAAAGGGAACGAGCTCTACCTCGAGGCTTTGTTCGGTAAAGAAATCTTCCTGCTCGGCAACATAGAGTGGAACAGAATCCTCGATCAACAGAACACCTATTTTGAGAGGCGTAGCGGCCTGGGCCGTGCCTGAGAGCAAAAGCAGGCAGAGAAGTATCTGTGCCTTACTCTTGAAAAACTGCCTCCAAAAACAAGAAAATGAAAAATGTATTAAAATGCGTGAACCTGCCTCTATAGCCAAGGCACTTATACCCCTCAAGGGGGTACTGTAAAGAGTCCGGCTCGGCTGGGTTAGTACCTTACTCATTCTTTTCTTGTTTCTTGGCAAGAAAGCTATGTGGCTCAAGGTTCTCATCCGGCTCAGCCGGCCTGGAAAATGATTGTGTTTCATAATGTTCCGGGTAGAAATAGATTTTGATAGTGTAATGCACCAGCCTATCTTATTTTTGCTGGTTTTTCGAGTATTTTCCTTTGATTTTTTTTGCAAGCAACTGCGAATTATGGTAGTGAGAAGTCTTGACATCCGGTTCCGACTTCACCAGGCAGTCCTCTGTAGTTCCACTCTATATCGGACACAGCTTGTTTGACAAAAAGAGATGATTTTCTTTTAACTTTTGAGAATCAAATGATTTTCTTTGTCATGTTATACGTTATTGAAAGCAGCAGGAAAATTCACCTTTCCAATTACCAGAGATCTGCACAGCTCGATGTCATCTTTTTTGACACTGAACTTGTGATATGGAACAGCTATGAATAAAGAAGATTATCGCGAAATTCCCTACAACTTCACCTCCGCCGACGACAAACTGATAATCAACCATCTATTCGGTCCGGCGGTCTGGGGCAGCCTGGAAGAGTTGCGCTCCCAGAGGATCACCGGAAGATCGGCACGACTGGTGATGCGCTTTATGGGCGATCTCTTTATTATGAGACGCAATCCTTTTCTTTACCAGGAGCTGATCGACTCGCCTCTGCGCAGAAACCAGTTTTTCAAGACAGCGGATACCGATTTGCAAATTATCGAAAACGGCGTCAAGGCCGTTGGCGTCAGCGAAAAGCGCAGCACCAAAGTCATCAACCTCGTCAACACTTGTCGAAACCGCCTGAAAATCCTGAAAAAAGACATCACCGGAGCCAAGGCTCGCAGAGCAAAAATCAAGAAGCAGCTTGGCTCCATAATCGGCAGGGAATCCATCTCCTTCGATCCATTCACCCTGATCAGCCATGCCACCGATGCCACAGACTGGCGCCTCTACCTGCCCGTTGCCGTTGTCTACCCCTCGGAGGAAAGCCAGGTGGCGCCGCTGCTCAAGGCTATAGCCGAGCTGAAGATGCACGCCATACCCCGGGGCGGGGGAACCGGCCTCACCGGCGGCAGCGTTCCGGTCCGGGACAACTGTATCGTCATCAATACCGAAAAGCTCAATAAAATCAAACCTATCGGCAAGATCAGCTATTTACAGGACGACCCTACGCAGAAGGTGGCGGTTCTCAGGGTGGAAGCCGGCGTAATCACCCAGGATGCTATGGCCGCGGCGGAAAAGGAAGGGTTGGTGTTCGCCACCGATCCCACCAGCGCCTGGGCCTCCACCATTGGCGGCAACATCTCGGAAAACGCCGGAGGCAAGACTGCTGTTCTCTGGGGGACGGCGATCGACAATATCCTCTCTTTTTCCATCGCCATGCCCAACGCCGGCCTGTGCACGGTGCGGCGGATCGATCATCCTCTGCGCAAAATCCTGCCGGAGGATCAGGTGATTTTCGAGGTGAAAAGCGAGGACGGCAGCTACCGGCGTACCATATCTCTCTCCGGCATGGACATCCGCAAAAAGGGATTGTGGAAGGATATCACCAACAAGGCACTGGGCGGACTGCCGGGCTTCCAAAAGGAGGGCACCGACGGCATCATCACCTCCGCCGAGTTTATTCTGCATCAGGCCTATCCCAAGAAACTCACCTTCTGCCTTGAATTTTTCGGCAACGACATGGATGAGGCCAGCCGCGTCATCGTTGAGATTTCCCAAGAGTTTTCCAATGGCGGTGCCGAAGCGCTCATGGCGCTGGAACACTTTGACGAGGAATATATCAAGGCAATCAACTACAAATTCAAGGCGGCCAGAAGCGAACGCCCCAAGGCGGTGCTCCTTATCGACATGGTCGGTCACAGCGACAAGGAGATCGGGAGGGGCAGAGAAAGGTTCGAAAAGCTTCTGGCATCGTATGTCAATACCGAAGTATTTGTGGCCAAAGACAGCGATGAAGCCTCCCGTTTCTGGCGGGACCGCAAAAGGCTTGGCGCCATCGCCGCCAGGACCAATGCCTTTAAGCTGAACGAGGATATCGTGCTGCCTCTGGCTGCCCTTGCCGAATTCTCCCGCTTTGTCGATGAATACAACATCAATGAAGATATTCACAATAAGAAGGAATTCATCCACGCCACCGTCGAGTACCTCAAGACTGCCGTGCCCATCGAGGACCCGGACTGGCTTGAGGCAAAACTGCCCACGGCCGACAGACTTTGCCGCGAAACCCTGGAAAAGCTGGACCTGCGTACTATTGAGTCTATTCGTCACGAGGTTTATATCAAAAAACTGATGGATGATCTGCTTGAGCTTTTTCGGGGCTACAGCCGGGTCAGTGGTCATATTCGTGAGATTTTTGAAGATGTCCGCAAAAAACGCATCATCATCGCCACCCACATGCATGCCGGCGACGGCAATGTCCATGTCAATATTCCGGTGTTCTCCAACGATAGAAAGATGATGGGACGGGCCGAAAAGACCGCTGAAGATATTATGGCCAAAGCCGTCGAACTCGACGGTGTGGTCAGCGGCGAACACGGCATCGGCATCACCAAGATGAAGTTCCTCGACAAACAGCGCCGCCTCGAGCTGCAGGAATATCGCCGGGAAGTCGATCCGGAAAACATCATGAACCCGGGCATGCTGGAAGACCCGTATATCATCAACAAAGTCTTTACCCCTAGTTTCAACCTGCTTGAACTGGAGGCTCGCATCCTCAAGCACGGCTCACTGGAGAGTCTCTCCTCCAAAATTGCCAAATGCGTGCGCTGCGGTAAATGCAAGCCTGACTGCTGTGTGTTTATCCCCTCAGGTAATGTTTTCTTTCATCCCCGCAACAAAAACCTGGCCATCGGCTCGCTTATCGAAGCATTGCTCTATGATATGCAGCGCTCTCACTTTCCCAGATTCAACCAGCTGAAAAACCTGCAACAGATTGCCGATCACTGCACCATGTGCGGCAAATGCCTGAGCCCATGCCCCGTTGATATAGATACCGCAGAAGTATCGGTGCTGGAACGGGAGATTCTTGCTGAAATCGGCTATAAAAAGACTCCTGTCGCCACTACCCTTTCACTGCGGTATTTGAAAAGCAGAAACAGGGCATTCAACACGGTCTTTCGTAAAGGCGTAGTCGACTGGGGCGGCAAAGTCCAGCGGCTTGGCGTCAGGTTGCTGGAAAAAGCGCCGGACAGGGTAAGCCACAGCCGTAACAACATGGTTGCGATGCTGAAGTCGCCGATGGTGCCGCCTTCTGCCGGCACCCTGCGGGATCTGTTGCCGAAGTGCTCAAACAGCGAGGCGCTGCTGCTGCGGCCGGCAAAAGTTGCCGTAAAAACGGTTTTTTATTTTCCCGGATGCGGTTCGGAGAGGCTCTATGCCGATATTTCCAAAGCGGCACTCTACGTTCTTTTGAGCAGCAATATCCAGATAGTACTGCCGCCTCCCTATCTGTGCTGTGGTTTTCCCTCCCGGGTCAACGCCAAAAAGAAGATGCATAACGAGATCGTCCTGCGGGACACCATTATCTTCAGCCAGATACGAGAGATGCTGGGGCACCTTGATTTCGATGCGGTGCTGATTAGCTGCGGCACCTGTCGGGAGGCTCTGCACAAAATGGGAGCCGGGGAAATTTTCAACTGCGGCATCGAGGATATATCCCAATACGTCATGCGCCTGAATCCGGAACCTTTCCTTATGTCCGCAGGGAATTATCTCTACCATGCGCCCTGTCACGATTCCCTGGACGGCAACGGGAGTGTGCTCATTAAAAAGCTTGGAGCCGGGGTAACCCCGACACCGGATTGCTGCTCGGAAGCGGGAACCATGGCCATTTCCAGACCTGATATATCTTCTGCCATGCGCAGCAAAAAACGGGAATCGATAGCCGGCAGGATGAACGATACGGATGCAGAGCAGATCATCCTGACCAATTGTCCTTCCTGTATTTCCGGTCTGGGCAGGAATACGGATATGAAGATCAGGCCACAGCATCTGGCCGAGACGCTGGCGATCTCGGCGGGTGGTCCGCAGTGGATGGCAGAACTTGAAGCTCTGATAGCAAAATTTGAAAAGGTCACCTTTTGAAAGGTTGGGTGCACTCGTGCTTAAATGATCCGATTCAACGCCTGTTCCAGATCAGCGATGATATCGTCGACGTTTTCCAAACCGACAGCCACCCGTACCAAACCCGCCGATATTCCGGCTTCCTCCCGCTCTTCCGCAGTATACGGAGAGTGGGTCATGGAGGCTGGGTGCTGAATGAGCGTTTCGGCATCTCCCAGGCTGACCGCCAACTTACACAATCGCAGGCTGTTCATAACAACTTTGCCTTCTTCTAAGCCGCCCTTCAGCTCAAAAGCGACGATAGCCCCGGGAAGGCTCATGTTCCTTTTAGCCAGTTCGTACTGCGGGAAACTCTGCAAACCAAGATAGTACACTCTTTCCACCGCTGGGTGCTTCTCCAGGCATTCTGCCACTTTCATAGCGTTGGCACAGTGTTTTTCCATTCGAATTTCCAGGGTTTTCATCCCTCTGATAATCAGGAACGCATTAAAAGGACTCAGCGAAGCTCCGGTCATGTCCTTAATGCCGAAAAACCGTACTTGATCGATGAATTCCTGCTTCCCCACCACCATACCGGCAATAACATCTCCATGACCATTGAGAAATTTTGTACCGGAATGAACCACGATATCGGCACCCATTTCCAATGGCCGCTGGATATAAGGGCTGCAGAAAGTGTTATCCACCATGACCACACATTCTTCCTGAGCATGGGCAATGTTGCTGACTTCTTCAATATCAATGATCTCCAAGGTCGGATTGGCCGGCGATTCCAAGTAAATAACCCTGGTATTGGGCCTCATTGCCTTTTCAATGTTTTTTGGATCTGTGGCATCTACAAAGGTGACTTCCACTCCATACCGGGTCAGACCGTGGTTCAAATAGGAAAAGGTACATCCATACAAGGTCTTGGACGCTACTACGTGGTCTCCGGATTTAAGCAGGGTCCAAAAAGCGGAAGTAATGGCACCTATGCCGGAAGCTGTGGCCACTGCAGCTTCGCCCCCTTCCAGTAAAGCGAGTTTTTCCTCCAGATGAGTGCAGGTAGGATTGCCTAAACGGGAATAGATATAGCCGCTTTCTTCCGATGCAAAGCGGCGGCCCCCCTGTTCTGCATTGTCGAATATAAAAGTGGCTGTCTGGTGAATGGGAACAGCCAATGCGCCGTACTGGTCTTTTTTATACCCTCCGTGGATTGCTTTTGTTGCAAATCCTGCCTTGGCCATTATTTCTTCGTCCATTGAGATACCTCCTTGGCATGGTTATAACAGATTAACAATTCGCAGCCTCCATCCCAAAGGAAAATGATTTAGAGAAACAGGGAATACGCCGGATTGTCGGTTTCCTCCCGATACCTGTAGCCCAGGGCGGCAAGTCTCTCCTCCAGGTAGGGATCGTTACCTTCGGGAAATTCCAGGCCGACAAGGACGCGGCCGTAATCGCCGCCCTGCATGCGATAGTGAAACAGCGAGATGTTCCTGGCTCCACGGGTGGCGTCGAGAAATTTAACCAGGGCACCGGGAGTTTCCGGGAACCAGAAGCGGAACAGCCTCTCGTTTTGCACCTCCTGGGAGCGGCCGCCCACCATGTAGCGAATATGGGTTTTAGCGAGAGAGTTGTCGGTGAGATCGATATTTTCATACCCCGCTTCACTGAGCTGCCTGCTGAAACTTTGGCGCTCCCGGGAATTGCGAATGGAGATGCCTACAAAAATCTGCGCCCTGTCCCGGCTGGAGAGGCGATAGTTGAATTCCGTAATATTGCGCTCACCCACCAGATCTCTGCAGAATCTTTTCAGGCTTCCCGGCTCTTCGGGTATGGTTACGGCAAAGAGCGCTTCCAGCTTTTCGCCGATCATGGTGCGTTCAGCCACATAGCGCAGCCGTTCGAAATTCATATTCGCCCCGGAGTTGATAGCGATCAAGGTCTTATTTCTGCAGCCCGATTCCCGCACATATTTCAATAATCCAGTCATGCCCAAGGCGCCGGCCGGCTCAACGATGGACCTGGTGGCCTGATAGATGGCCTTAATGCCGCCGCACAGCTCATCGGTATCCACTCTGATTATCTCATCGACATATTTACGGCACAGCTCAAAGGTAAGATCCCCCACTCTTTTAACGGCAACCCCATCGGCGAATATTCCCGGTGCCTCAAGGGTTACCGGCTCTCCTTTTTCAAGAGATCGCGCCATGGCATCGCTGTCCTGCGGCTCGACGCCGATCACCATGATATCCGGGCGCAACGCTTTTATATATGCGGCGATTCCAGCAATCAAACCGCCACCGCCGACCGGCACAAAGATGGCGTCCAGGTCTCCCGGGTTCTGGCGCAGCAGCTCATCGGCCACGGTGCCCTGACCGG
Source organism: Desulfobulbaceae bacterium (assembly GCA_016278675.1). Taxonomy (GTDB): domain Bacteria; phylum Desulfobacterota; class Desulfobulbia; order Desulfobulbales; family Desulfocapsaceae; genus Desulfopila_A. The sequence continues at coordinate 206,473 of JADQBJ010000017.1, forward strand.
CAATCACCAGAGGGTCATCGAACGGGTGAATGAAAACCATGCCGCTATCTTCTATGATCTGCCGGGCATAATCGGCGGCCTCGGAATAGCTTGCGCCGTGGAGCACCACCTCACCACCAAAATACTTAACCGCCTCAACCTTAATCCGCGGGGTGGTCTCCGGCATTACGATGAGCGCAGGTATCTGCAGTTTACGTGCGGAAAAGGCTACGCCCTGAGCATGGTTGCCGGCGGAAGCGGCGAGAACACCGCGCTTTTTCTCCTCGCTGCTGAGATGGGCAATTCTGTTGTAGGCCCCGCGGATCTTGAAGGAAAAAACCGGCTGCTGATCTTCCCGCTTGAGCAGGATATTGTTGCCCATGCAGGCCGACAGCGAGACAGCCGCATCGAGAGGGGTTTCGATGGCCGCTTCATAGACCCTTGAGATAAGGATTCTTCTCAACATTTCTTCCATCTATTTTTCTCCGATATATCTGGCGGCCTCCCGGTCGCCGGGAAGGTTGCGGGTGTGAAGGTACTTGGCGATTCGAGTTTTTTCGGAACTGTCCTTTTTCTGGGCAAGATCGCTTTTTGCGCTAATGGAATCGATACGGACGGCAATCACGGTGCAAAGGCCCACTTCCTTGGTCTCTGCAGTGATGGCGGTAAAGGCGCCACCCTCTTCATGAACACGGACAAGGGCATTGAGGGAGTTCGTCTTTTCCTCTAAATCCTCAACAAATATGGCCCTTCCCCGGATAATCACACAGTGATAGAACTGATGAACCTGACAGCTTGGACGACTGCGGTCATAGTCGGCTCCGAGATAGGACAGTGGTATGTCCACCTCGAAACAAACTTTGTCACAGCGTTTGATGTTGTCTATTTTTTCGCCCATATGGGCACAGTGAAAGTAAATCGAGTCCCGGTGAAAGACATAGTTGACCGGAGTTATATAGGGGTAGCCGTCCGCCCCGAGAGTGGCCAGTCTGCCGACTCTCACCCTTTCCAGAATCTGCTTGATTTCTTCTTTGTCGGTGATTTCGCATTGCTTTCTTCGCATACCTGTATCCTGTGATTTCTTATATGTCCAGGCCCGGCTGCCGGAGGAGTTCCAGCCCGACAACCTCCTTGATCGATTCCTTCCAGCGGATCAAGCTATTGTTTTTCAGTCTATGGTAGATCGCTGCAATATTCTCGTCGTTCTGTTCTTTTCTGATGCGCTGAAGCTCGTGGGCCATTTGAGGAGTATCTTCGACCACACGCCTCTCAATTTTATTCATCTTGCCGATCCAGATGGAATGGCTGACAAACGGTGAGAGTTGGTCTACCAACTCTTCGATTTTTTCACCCTCCAGCATCGGCTCGATGCTGATTGAGGTTTGAAAACCCCGGGAGTATGCATGCCGGAGACTGGCCAGCCGCTCTTCATAGGAGGGTGCTCCCGGCTCCCAGAATTGCAGGATTCTGTTATCTTTTGCGGTAATTGAAAAACGGAAGAGAATCTGTCGGCTGCTGTTGTTAAAGGTTCGACAGATTTCCTCGATGCAGAGCAGGTGCGGCTTGGAGACAATCAGTATGCTGTTGCCGGGGGTGAGAAGATTGTGGAGAAGCTGGATACAGTCATCAAGTATTTCCGGCTGTATATCATGATTGGCGGGAAACATGACTGTCCCCGGATACAGCGGAAAGCTCCGGTGCACATCCTCGGAACGAACTTGGGGATACTGCCACTCGGAAGCAGAAACTCTCTTCTTTTTGACGACGCCGTCATACCGGGCGTAACAGTATCTGCAGCCATGGGAACAGCCTGTACAGCAGTCGATATCTGCCACCGCCCATTCACGGGTGCCGCGTATTCTTTTCTCAGCAGCCGCCATCTTACTCTGTGAGCAATCTCCTTTTCTTACCAGAGGTCGAACAATTCCTTGATTCCCTTGTCGGCAAGCTTTGTCATCTCAATCAGGGATTCTGTGGTGAACGGAGAGCCTTCGGCGGTAGACTGGATCTCAATCCATCTGCCGTCTCCGGACATGACAAAGTTGGCATCGGTATCCGCTCTTGAATCCTCGTCATAGTCGAGATCAAGCATGGCAATGCCATCCACCATTCCGGCAGAAACCGCTGCCACCGGCAGAAGATCGGGAAGGTGAGCGATTCGGCCGTCCTCAGCCATGCCGCCTATAGCATTGCGAAGCGCCAGGGCAGCACCGGTGATGGAGGCGGTACGTGTTCCTCCGTCGGCATTGAGGACGTCACAATCAACCCGGAGAGTGCGCTCGCCAATGGCCCTCAAATCTACCATCATGCGGAGGCTGCGACCGATAAGACGCTGGATTTCGAAGGTTCTGCCGCCTATGCCCTTAGCGGCCTCCCGCCGGAATCTGGTGGAAGTCGCGCAGGGCAGCATTCCGTATTCCGCCGTTATCCAACCCTTGCCCGTGCCAATAAGAAAGGGAGGAACCTGCTCCTCAATGCTGACTCCGCAGATGACATGGGTATTGCCCATCTTGATAAGAATTGAACCGTCGGCGTTAGGCTGGATGTTTCTTTCGACCGTTACCGGCCGCAGCCCGTCTGCAGCTCGATTATTTGAACGCATATTTTATCCTTTGTTTATCCGCCATAAGCAGCAGATTCATAAAATAGAAAACCGATTTCGGTTTTTATGTGCTTTTAAATGTGATAATTTCGTAACAAGTCAGCGAAGGTGCCGGGATGGGCTCTGCGATAAGCACCCGTACGGCATAAACTCCGACTTGGAGAAAGCTTGATATACTAGGCGTAGTATCGAGCTTTTTACGAGTCCATCAAATGTACCCTAAGTCTAAAGCTTGCGATTATCAATAACCCTATTGCCCTTGCCGTTAAATCGCTCCAGGGTCTTCTCCTCGACCAGCTTGATGTCGACACTGATGCCGAGTTCAGTGGCCATTTTCTTTTTGATCATCTCCACCAGCCCCCGTTGTTTTTTCATGGAGTCGAAAAACATCGATTCAACAGCCTCGACCATTACCGTAAGCTTGTCTTCATTGTTTTCTCGATCGACAATGAGGCGGTAATGCGGCTCAGTGCCTTCGATGTCGAAAAGAATCGACTCTATCTGGGTGGGAAAGACATTGACACCCTTAATGATGAGCATATCATCGGTGCGTCCCATTATCCTGCTCATCCTCTGAAATGTACGGCCACAGGGACAGGGCTCAGGGATCAGCCGGGTCAGATCACGGGTCCGGTAACGAATTACCGGAAAGGCCTCCTTGGTAAGGGTGGTGATGACCAGCTCTCCTACTTCTCCCGGTGCCACCGGCTCCATGGAATCAGGGTCAATCACCTCGACGAGAAAATGATCCTCGTTGATATGAAGGCCATTGCACTCCGCGCATTCACCGGCGACCCCCGGCCCCATAACCTCGGAAAGACCATAGTTGTCGCTGGCCCGGATTCCCAGACGCTCGTTTATCTCCCGACGCATGGATTCGGACCAGGGTTCGGCGCCGAACAGTCCGAACCTCAGGGAGAGGCCATGGGGATTGATGCCCATATCCATCATCACATCAGCCATCTTCAAGGCATAGGATGGGGTGCAAACCAGAGCGGTGGTCTTGAAATCCTGCATGATCTGAATCTGTCGCTTAGTATTCCCCGAAGAAATCGGAATTACCGAGGCTCCAAGGCGCTCCGCCCCGTAGTGCAGACCGAAACCGCCGGTAAACAGTCCGTAGCCGAATGCTATCTGGATAACGTCGTCCGCGGTGACTCCGGCACTGCAGAGAATCCTGGCAACCAGGTTGGACCAGGTTTTAATATCGTTTCTGGAATAGCCGACCACGGTGGCCGAACCCGTAGTCCCCGAAGAAGAATGCACCCGCACAACCTCACGCAAAGGCACGGCAAAGAGGCCGTAGGGATAATTATCGCGCAGGTCCTGCTTCATGGTAAAAGGCAGCCTTTTCAGATCCGATAATGAGCTTATGCGGTCATATTCCAGCTTCATTTCATTGAACTTATTACGGTAAAATGGGACATGCGTTCCAACCCTGTAGACCGTGGACTGGAGCCTCTCTAGCTGTAGCTGCTCCAGGTCCTCACGCGGCATACATTCCTTATTTTTTTCCCAGATCATGACGTTTTCCTGTGGTTCTTAAATATGTTGTTATAGAAGTGATAGATTTATACATTGAGATTATTTTCTTTTTACATGAAAAACAATCTGTCTAGTTTATATACATTATTTTCTTATCTGATACCCTTAATCCTCAGCTCAAGGTTGGGACTGCTCTTTTCACGAGTCTCTGCAGCCCGGACGGCTGCAGCGAAGCCTCCATGGACGGGTTTATGGCGTCCCGATGAAAAGAGCAGTCCCGGCCTGGGCCAGAAAATGCGGTGTTTCAGGGGTAATCAGATTTTCTCATTTACTCTAATTCTTCCATCCGTTCCCTGCCGAGATAGGCCCGCTGCACCGCGCTGTTCACCAGCAGATCTTCGGCTGCGCCCTGGGCAATGACCTTCCCGGTTTCAAGAACATAGCCGCGGTCGGCGATGGCCAGAGCCGCTTTGGCATTCTGCTCAACGAGCAGGACCGTATTGCCTTCATCGCGCAATCTTTCGATTATCTGAAATATCTCTTTGACGATCAACGGAGCCAGGCCGGTGGAGGGTTCATCCATCATCACCAGGGATGGTTTTGACATCAAGGCCCTGCCCATGGCCAGCATCTGCTGTTCTCCGCCCGACAGGGTTCCGGCAAGCTGATCCCGCCTCTCCCTGAGGAGAGGAAAGAGCTGGTACTGATGATCAAGCTGCTCCATCAATGCCTTTTTTCCCCCCTTCCGCAGGACATGCCCCCCCAGGATCAGGTTTTCTTCAACCGTCATTGTGGCGAAAACCTGACGCCCCTCCGGCACCATTACGCAACCCAGTGCGGGGATTTTCGATGGAGCGAGACCGCTGATATTGCTGCCGTCAAAGACCATCTCGCCGCTGTTTGCCTTGACAAGTCCGGAAATAATGGAGAGAAGTGTAGTTTTCCCGGCGCCATTGGCGCCGATGATGGTGACGATCTCTCCGGTGTCGACATGCATGGAAATATGTTTGAGAACCTTCAGTTTGCCGTAAGCGGATTCAAGGTTTCGTATTTTCAGCATATCACCCCAATAGCCTTTTTCTAAAATTACACGGGATCATCTAGTCGCCAAGGTATACTTTTATAACCTCAGGGTCCCTCTGGATATCAATTGGCAACCCTTCCGCTATTTTCTCGCCGAAACTCAGGACAACAATTTCATCGGAAATGTCCATGACCAGGGACATATCATGCTCAACAAGCAATACCGTAACGCCCAGATCCCTGATTTTGGTGATCAGCCTGCCGACCTCGGCGGTTTCATATATATTGAGCCCGGCAGCCGGTTCATCGAGCAGAATCAGAGAGGGATCCAGAGCTAGCGCCCGGGCCAGTTCAACCGCGCGCTGCAGTCCGAAAGCCAGGCTGGTGGCCTCTACATCGGCATATTGATCGATTTCAAGAAATTCAAGAAGTTCCATGGATTTTCTGTGAATCTCTTTTTCCTCTTTGACGATCCACGGCATATGAAACATCGAAGCGAGAAAACCTGCCTTGCTCTGCACATGCCTGCCCACCATAACATTTTCAAGGGCTGTCATGCCATTGAACATCTTAATATTCTGAAAGGTCCTGGCAACTCCGAGGGCGGCAACCTGATATGGCTTTTTTCCGGTAAGCTCCGTGTCTTTGAACAGGATACCGCCGGAGGTAACGGACAGTGAACCTGCAATCAGGTTGAACAGAGTGGTCTTACCTGCCCCGTTTGGTCCGATGACCGCAGTTATACTGCCTTCCTCAACCGCAAAAGAGACGTCGTTCACTGCCTTCAATCCGCCGAAGTTCCTGTGGGCGTTTGAAATCCGTAGTAGCGCCATCTCTACGCCTCCTTTCCGGTGGAATCTATCCGGGCGAAAATCTTTGCCGTTTTCTCTTTGATGTTGATGCGCAGCAGACCGTTAGGCGCAAAAAGCATGATTACTATCAGAATTACCCCGAAGACCGCGTCATCATAGCTGCCGAAAACCCCTCGCAGAGAGAGAAAATTGAGAATCACCGCCATTATCAGCGCCCCCCAGAGATGGGCCATCCCTCCCACCGCGACAATGGCGACATACCTTACGGATTTCATGACCCCGGCCTCGGAAGGACCGATGCTGCCGTTGTAATGGGTCATAAACACGCCCGCCACTGCCGCAAATACGGCAGAGAGAATAAAGATATTGAGCTTATATCGTGCCGTATCCACACCCATGGAATCAGCGGCATCCTCGGCGCCGTGAATGGCCCGCAAAGCTCGTCCTGCCCTGGAATTGATAAGATTAATGAGAAGCACCATGCCAATGCCCACCAGAACCCAGGCAATATAGTAATTCTCAACCCTTGTGGTGAAATCACCGCTCACCGCCAGATTACCGAAAAGCGGAAAAGCCGGAACTTCGGAAATGCCGTCGGCTTCTCCGAAATATCCCGTAGCCAGAACAATTCGATAAATGATGATGCCGAATCCCAGCGTCGCCATGGCCAGGTAATGGCCCTTGAGTTTGAGAGCCGGAATGCCGATAAAAAAAGCAAGCAATGCAGCGATGCTCACCGCAGCGATACAGGCAATTCCGGGACTCACCACCACCGCCATGTCGCCGTATATGTCCTGATTCTCCTTGAGAAATCCCAGAGAATCCAAGGTACGCAGCAGCGCTGTATCTTTATATTGAAGAAGGTTGCTGGTGGTCAGCGCCGCGGAAAGATAGCCGCCGATTGCAAAAAATCCGGCATGGCCCAGAGAGATCTGGCCGGCATATCCCATAACCACACAGAGGCCGATTACCAGCAGACTATAGTAGGCGGACATGGTCATCTGGGTGAGATAATACAGGGTATCTGTCCAGCTGGTCAGAAGCTGGACACAGATAACAAAGACTGCAAGTGGTATTAATGGCAGATATTTTTTCATAACATTAAAATTCTTTCAGACCTGCGGCGTCCTTGGAACCAAACAAACCATGTGGGCGAACAAAAAGTATCAGCAGCAATATGCTGATGGAGATGGCTTCCTGAAAGGCAAGAGGCAGCACCGATACAGAGAAGGCCTCGATGATCCCCAAAAGGAGTCCGGCAATCACCGCTCCGCCAGAGCTTCCCAGTCCGCCGAGAATGGCGACGGTAAATCCCTTTATGGCCAATTCTGTTCCTATGTTGTATTGCGAATAGGTAATGGGCGACATGACACTCCCCGCCAGCGCCCCCATTCCCGCACTCACCATAAAAGAGAGGGTCACCATATTTTTGGTATTTATGCCGCAGAGCACGGCGGCGGTTCTATTGGAGGCACAGGCGCGCATTTCACGCCCTACCGAGGTCGCCTTGAAAAATACGCCCAGCAACAGCATCATGGCGGTACAGGTAGCCAATACCCAAAAAACCTGAGGCGACACATGAGCTCCGGCAATCTCCACGCTGGTAATTTCATCGCCGATAAAATAGGGCAGCGACCGCACCCCTTCTCCCCAGATATGAAGAGCCACCTCGCGGATCAGGATGGAAACCCCAATGGTGATAATGATCAAACGCAGAACACTGGGGCTCTTCAGCCAGCGGATAAAGACCATTTCAATCAGTGCGCCTATGATCACGGTTATGACGACCGCACCACAGATTGCCGCCGGCAGGCTCATATATTCCAGCAGACTTATCGATATCATGCCGCCCAGCATGACAAATTCTCCCTGGGCAAAATTGATGATACCGGTGGTATTGTAGATGATGTTGAAACCAATGGCGACAATGGCATAGATTGCCCCATAGGTGATACCGGCAAAGACGTATTGAATGAAAAGTTCGACTGTCATAAATAATACGCGGTTCGGGACTTTACAGTATCCCCTTTTCCGGAATTTTTTCCTGCAAAAGGCAGGGGAGGAAAATCCCTAAGACACCAGGTGTAATTAAGCAAAAAGATCACAGAAAAAAAATGGCTTCCGGTCATCTGATACTCTCCTAAATGGTAGCCACGATGTCAGATGGCTGGATAAAAAGTTCGATATACAAGGCTCAGGTATTTGGCAGGCCCCCGACAATACATGTAGTACGCCAAGTCCTGCCAAATACCTGCAACGCGGGAGATCCGGCTTTCTCGAAGTCGGAGCTTAGGCCCGTCCGGGTGCTTATTGCGACGCCATCATCATCCAATTATCCGATATCGAGTAGGGTGAGGTGAGTTCATAATTCTCACCTCATCCCTCTCACAGAA
>JADQBJ010000031.1:0-206355 GCA_016278675.1 Desulfobulbaceae bacterium
GATAATGCTTATATTCCTTTCCGGCAACATAATAAGGAAGGAAACATAATGCTGATTATGTTCCGCGGTACATAATCAGTAATGTTATTTTACGCTATGCCGACCTTTCAACTATTCAACGGTATCTCGGAAAAGTAAATTATACAGAAGCTATCAGGTGGATAGCATCGCTGTATGGGATAATTTAGTCCTGGAGGGCGGGGGCTTACCCTCACCCGTTATAGCAATAGTAAGGAAGCTATAGCTGGAGGGATAAAGGATTATATTGACGTTCTAGTTGTTAATCTAATATTCTGAGGACTGAAGTGTGACGAAGGTGGGCTGGTGAGCATTTACACAGATATAACTGCTCCCTTCATATTGCACTCCATCTCCGATCTTGTAAGAACTATCCACCGAGTCACCCCGCCAGTATATGTAATTCTGAGCTCCACCCGGCGGTATGACAACTACTTTGTCTGCTGCAGGGGATGATCCAGTTTTTCGGAGTATGTCAGGACTCGCAGATTTGTCGCCATATTGTCGAGACAATTAAATTGTTCGCGTTTTAGGGAATTACTTCCGCTCAAGAAGCCACTCAAGCGGGAGTTCTGGATGTGTCGGGTCGAGCGAAGGAGTGTGCGGACCTTGCGGCAAAAGATAGGATCCATGCAGCATGAGCGGACTGCGATTACTGTTCCTGCGCCGATTTCAGCTTCATGATTTTCTGCGTTTCTTGGAGATGCACCTGGATGGCCTGGAAGGCCTCCCATCCACTGCCGGCCTTCATCATGTCGAATATCTTTCTGTGCTCGAGGATGGTTGAGTTCATCCGGCCATGAGCCGTTAAAACCCTGAGGGTAATCCGCTCAAAACGAAAACGTATATCATTGTACATCAGGATCAGCCTTTCATTGCCGGCATAGTTAATGATTGCGCGATGAAAGCGGGCATCCTGTTCTACAAAGGCATTGGGGTCTTTGCTTTTCGAACATTTCTCCATCTGCTCCAGGCTGTCCTCAAGTTCCAGGAGAACCTTTTTGACCTCCGCCAGTTCCCTATTCTGGGCCAGGTTGATAACACAAAAACCTTCAAGGGCCAGCCTGATCTGAAAAGTATCACGCACATCTTCGAGAGATAATTTTTTTACACGAAAACCCTTATAGGGCAGTACCTCGACAAAATACTCCTGCTGCAGTTGCAAAATGGCCTCCCGCACCGGAGTTCGGGAAACTTCAAGTCGATCTGCAACCCATTTCTCAGAGTATGTCGTATCTAAGGTCATCTCACTGTTTATGATGGCATTTTTCAGGTATAGATAGACCTGCTCCTTCAATGAAGGCACTTTGACTATTTTTGCTGCCATAATACGTCACTCACACACTTGCTGTATTGAATCTGAAAACCCGCACGCAATCATTCCCTCTGGAAAACGTGTTATCTGTAGGCTCAAAAATTAAGATGATCATTGCAATCCAGTCCTTTGCCTGAACTAAAACGTCTCGATCAGTATCAAGAGCAGCAGTAATATATAGAGGGTCTTTCCCAAATTGGTTTGTTGTAATCGAAAAGGGCCTTTTTTTACAGACTTTTATTCGATAGGCATCGATATCTATAAAGATAGCTTCCCTCTAGAACAGTTAGCTGAATGTTTATGCCTTGAGAGGTTTCTTTGCCATTACATAAAGGATATTACTTAAAAAATTCCCTCGTAAATAATCCTGATGCTATTGATGTCAAGTCAGGAAGAAAAATTTATTGATCTGCTGCGTGACGTGTAGTATGCTACATATCACATCTATTCGTCAAGGGTAAAAAGCCCTCTCGGATAGTGCAATACTGTATCAGTAAGTAGCCGTTCGTAAATCTATCCATTAGGAGGAGAACCAATGTTGAAAAGAGCTGCAATGATTTTTACAGTTGTAGGTGTTACCGTTCTTTCCGTCGCCGTCGGCAATACGCTGGCGAAGACAACAACACTCAAAGTCGGACATGTGCTGGCCCCCACGCATCCATATCAGCTGGGGCTTGAAAAATTCAGTCAACTGGTGGATGAGAAAACCGGAGGTGCCGTTAAAGTTGATGTCTTCCACAGTTCACAGCTCGGCAACGAGCGGGAAATGATCGAAGGTCTCCAGCTTGGCACACTTGACATGACAGTTGTCTCAACCGCTCCTCTATCGGGTTTTTCGAGTCAGTTTCTCGTTTTCGATCTGCCCTATATTTTTAAAACACCTAAGGGAGCCCATTCTACTGTAGATGGTCCTGTTGGTGAGGAGATACTGAAGACGCTGGAGAAAAAAGGAATTATCGGTCTCGCCTACTGGGAGAACGGTTTTCGTCATGTATCAAACAGCCGGCAGGAACTCAAGCAGCCCAGTGACGCCCAAGGGCTGAAAATTCGCACCATGGAAAACAAGATACACATGGCCTCTTTCAAGGTAATTGATGCCGATCCTACGCCCATGGCGTTCGGTGAGCTTTTTACCGCCCTGCAGCAGAAAACAGTTGATGCACAGGAAAATCCAGTGCCGGTTTTCTACACCTCCAATTTTTTTGAAGTCCAGGAATATCTCTCCCTTACCGGCCATTTCTATGCAGCATCGCCATTTCTTGTCAGCAAGGCGGTCTGGAAAAAACTCCCGGCTGAACATCAGCAGGCTATCAGGGAAGCTGCCGAGCAGGCGCGTGACTATGAACGTGATTTAATCGCTAAAATGGATAAAGAACTGGTTGCTGATCTTGTCTCCAAAGGTGTAACGGTCACTGAAGTCGACAAGAACGAGTGGGCAGAGGCTATGAGCCCTGTCTATAAGGAGTATGAAAAGAAAATCGGTAAAGAGACAATCGAAGAAGTACGGGAAAAATAAAATAGCAGAAGCAAACAGGCCGCAGAGGTGATGCATCTCTGCGGCTTATATAGAAGGTCCACTGCAGCAGAAATCAGTCCCGCCTGTAGTTATTTGCGAGGCCATCAAGCCGGACCTTTTCATCTCAGGGTGGGTATGAACATAGTGATTCTCCCCCCGGTACTATTCAAGGTCAGACTCGGAAGGAGTTTGCGTTATGGATTTGAAGATCGCCAGGCTGTCGTTATGGCTGGACAGGTTTGAGAAAGGTGCGGTAACCGCGCTGTTGGGCACAATGATTGTCGTTGTTTTTCTCCAGGTTTTCTTTCGCTTCGTGATCAAGGGGTCACTGCCCTGGTCTGAGGAACTTTCCCGCTACATCATGGTCTGGGCCGTCTTTTTCGGTGCCAGTATGGGGGCAAAAAGCGGAGCCCATATAGGAGTAGAGGTCTTCGTCAATTTATTCCCACCAAATGTGCGGCGTGCGATGACCATCGTCTCGGGCCTGCTTACGCAAACCTTCTGTGTAATGGTGTTGGTCCTCTCGCTCCAGGTCGTTTTCAGCATCTATGAAATGGGGCAGGTCTCTCCCGCCATGGAGATCCCGATGTACATACCCTATCTTGCAGTACCTGTCGGCGCCGTCATGATGAGTATCCGCTTCATGCAAGCCACATACGCCAAATGGAAAAAAGAAGGTGAGGTGGATCTATGATGTATGTACTATTCGGGGTTTTCATCCTCCTTGTTATCTGCAATGTACCTATCGCAGCAAGCCTTTGTCTGGCAGCCATAGTCTCTATTGTGGTCAGTGATTCCGTGCCGCTCATCGTTGTTGGACAAAAGCTTTTCGCCTCAATAGATTCCTTCCCCCTGATGGCCATCCCTTTCTTTATGATAGCCGGCAATCTCATGGAAAAAGGGGGAATTTCCAAGAGACTGATTGCCTTTGCAAACAGTATCGTCGGGGCGCTTTCAGGTGGGCTGGCACTGGTCACAGTACTGGCATCAATGTTTTTTGCCGCAATTTCAGGATCGTCTCCAGCCACAGTGGCGGCAATCGGTTCGATCATGATCCCTGCTATGGTGCGCCAGGGCTATTCCAAAGAATTCGCTACGGCAACCCAGGCCTCGGCCGGCTATATTGGCGTCATTATTCCACCGAGTATTCCCATGGTCACATTCGGTGTAGTCACCGGAACATCAATCGGCCAGCTCTTCATGGCGGGTTTCATTCCCGGCGCGCTTTTCGGAGGGGCATTGATGCTCGTTGCCTATATCACTGCCCGCCGAAACAATTATATGGGGGACCAACAGGCATCAACGAAACAAATATGCTACGCATTCAAGGAATCAATCCTTGCACTGCTTATGCCCATAATCATTTTGGGCGGCATTTACGGCGGTATTTTCACTCCCACCGAAGCTGCTAATGTGGCCGTCGTCTACGGGCTTTTTGTCGGTATCTTCATCTACAAGGAATTAAGCTGGGCTGATATTCCGGAGATATTAAAAAAATCCGCAGTCAGCTCTGCCCTGGTAATGCTGATCATTGCCACGGCCTCGGCATTTGGTCTGATTTTGACACGCGAGGCCATTCCCGCTCAGATAGCGGAGATTTTTCTCAGCATTACCAGCAATCCCATCATGCTGCTGCTTTTTATAAACATCATGTTGCTGATTATCGGCACCTTCATGGAGACCAATGCCGCCATTATCATCATGGCGCCGATTTTCTTCCCTGTCATTATGGAGATGGGCATAAATCCGGTGCATTTCGGTGTACTCATGGTAGCAAACCTTGCGATCGGTATGATTACTCCACCGCTAGGGGTCAATCTCTTTGTTGCCTGCGGTTTGACCAAACTGAAAATAGAGCAGGTCGTCAAGGCCAATTGGTATTACCTCTTCGCTTCGTTGGTGGTAATGGGGCTTATTACGTATTTTCCGGAAATTTCCATGTGGCTTCCAGGAGTATTGATGTGATCCCATAGCAAAGTCTTTTATTTGCGCACAATAGCGAACGTTTATGACGGAAGAGTCAATTTCCCGGATGAATAAGCACTAACACTCTATCTGCACGGTTTGTGCTTTCCGGAAATGCCGAATTGCCGATGGAGGGGGAAAAAAGACGATTCTTCCTCTCCATCGGGAAAGCTGTTTATCACACCCATTGGATATTGGATCAGGTGAATTATGGTATCGCGTGAAATTCAACAACAGCTCTGTGAGATTTTCGGACCGGACAATGTCCTGACCTCGAAAATAAGCATGGAGGCATATGGTTATGATTCTTCCCCCTTCTATGGGACACCGGATGCAGTTGTCTTTGCCGAAACTGTTGCGGATGTTTCAAGATTTATGAATCTGGCCGACAGGGAAAAGCTGAATGTCATCGCCCGCGGGGCTGGCACCAATCTCAGCGGAGGGTGTGTTCCGACTGACGGAGGTATAGTTCTCGCCTTAAGCAGGTTCAACAAAATCCTTGAAATCGACCCCGTCAATGAGACGGCACTGATCGAGCCAGGCGTAGCCAATATGGCCCTTCAGAAAGCGGCGGCCCCCCATGGCTTGATGTATGCCCCCGATCCGGCCAGCCTTCGGGTTGCCACCATCGGCGGTAATGTCGCTGAAGGCGCCGGCGGCATGCGCGGAGTAAAATACGGAGTCGCCCGGGACCATTTACTGAGTCTTGAAGTTGTTCTCGCAGATGGAGAAATAGTCCAGCTGGGAAGCGGTGGAAAATATGCACCTGGAGTTAACAGTACCGGGATCTTCTGCGGCTCGGAAGGCACCTTCGGCATTATCACTAAAATTCGGGTGAAGCTGGTCGGCCTTTCCCGCTATGTTCGGACGATGACAGCGGTTTTCGACGATCTGCAGAACGCCGGCAAGACGGTATCCAATATCATCAGCCGGGGCATTGTCCCGGTAACCCTGGAGATCATGGACCGCACCATGGTTCGTGCGGTGGACGATTTTCTGCAGCTGGGACTGCCGCGCGACGACGCGGAGGCCCTTTTGCTGATCGAGATCGATGGCTGTGAGGAAGAGCTTGACCGTCAGGCCAATGAGATTGTTACCATTTCCCAAGAGAGTGGGGCGACGCAGGTCATTCTGGCGACATCGGAAGAGCAGCGTCAGGATCTCTGGAAGGCACGGCGCTCCGGCAACGGCGCCTTGGGCAGGATAAAGCCTGCCTATATGGTTCAGGACGTGACGGTTCCGAGACACAAGGTTCCCTGGATGCTCACCTTCGTAGCAGATATCGCCAAAAAATACGATATAACCATCGCCCAGCTGGCCCACGCCGGCGACGGCAATCTTCATCCTCATCTGCTTTACGATCCTTTCAATAAAGAAGAGCACGCCCGCGTCGAAAAAGCCGCCCTGGATATTTTCAAGGCCGCCCTGGATTGCGGCGGGACGCTCACCGGTGAACACGGCATTGGGATAGAAAAGAAACCGTATATGTCCATGGCCTTTTCTCCTGAAGATATGAACTTCATGAAGGATATCAAGAAGGCGCTGGATCCCAATCTCATTCTCAACAGCGGCAAGGTTCTGGACATACCGAGGTGTCAACATGGCAGCTAAGACAAACATCGACACAAGTGAAATCGTCGACAACCTCAGCAGGATATGCGGGCTTTCGTACATTTCCACTGAGGAAGAGATCTTTTTTGCCATGGGTTTCAGCCAATCAGCCAAACCCGAGGCAATCGTCTATCCGGGTTCACCGGAAGAAATTCAGGAAATCATCCGCTTTGCGGCGGACTCCGGCACGGCAGTGATCCCGGTTGGTGGAGGAACATTGCTCGGCCAGGTACTGACGCCATCACAACAGGGCATCGGCATCTGCTTAAGCAGGCTCAACCGCATTGAGGAATTTGAACCTGATAATCTTTCGATAATATGTGAAGCTGGGACCTTACATGGAGCCATAAACAATCTCGTCTCATCCAGGAACCTGCAGCTGCCGGTTTTACCCGATTTTGACAGAGCGACAATCGGGGGTGGTGTGGCCACCAATTTTTCTTCATGGAAACGCTACCGCTTCGGTGCTGTCGGCGATTATGTCCTCGGTCTCACCTTTATTTCTCCAACCGGAGAGGTGGTCCGCACCGGTGGCAAGACTGTCAAAAATGTCAGCGGCTACGATTTTACAAAACTTCTGGGAAGTTCATGGGGGACCATGGGCATCATCTCCTCCGTTACTCTGAAGCTGATGCCGCTTCCCGAACAGGAAATCGTGCTGGTTCGCCATTTTAACAGGGCAGAAG
This sequence comes from Desulfobulbaceae bacterium, assembly GCA_016278675.1. GTDB lineage: Bacteria > Desulfobacterota > Desulfobulbia > Desulfobulbales > Desulfocapsaceae > Desulfopila_A. The sequence goes on from JADQBJ010000031.1 coordinate 7,112, forward strand.
ACGCACTCGCAGAAAGTGTTAAGATCATGTCCGTCAGGCCGGCCCTCTCCTCCTGTAATCTCTTCGTGCAGAAAAAGGATAAGAATGCAGAATCACGCATCACCTTGTCACTGTCCCTGGAAGGCAGCAGGGAATTTCTGGAGTCCCGGCTCAAGGTGCTGCAGTTGACGCCGGAGTGGGACGTAGCCAATGATGCCGCCACCCTTGCTGCTGCCCGGGAATCGCACCTGTTCTCGCGGAGAATAATGAAGGATGGCTTCTTTCATACTGCAATCATAGATAAACGGGAACTCCAGCGCGCCGTAAGTGCCATTCGGTTTCTTGAAAAACGACACTGTCTGTTCGACTTTGATATCAGCGCCGGAGTACTCGAGTTTTCAGCACCGGGATATCCGCGAAACCCTGCTGAGGGATTTGTCGCAGAGTGGCGCAACAGCACCAGGGGTCTGCAGAGCCTGGCCCGGGACGCACTCCTGCCAGATGAACTCAACCCGCTCCTCGGCAGAATATTGCCCACCATTGATCCACAGCGGATAATGTTCAGGAACAATATTTTTTCAAGGAGATACAATCTTGGCTAGAGAATACGGTAAGACAGAACTGCTGGAAAAAATACTGCAGTGCAATCGCTGCGGAACCTGTCAGGATGTCTGCCCCACATACATGATTACCGGAAACGAGAACGATGTCGCCAGGAGCCGATTACGCCTGATCCGTTTGGTTGCGGAAGGAAAATATGCCTGGGGAGAAGAAGCCGAACTTTCCGCCAGTATCAGGAGCTGCCTGCTCTGCAAGGCCTGTGTGAGCAACTGTCCCTCCAATGTGCCGACGGATGAGATCATGATGCATGCCCGCAACGAGATCAACAAGGCCTCCGGCATGCCGCTTTTCAACCGCCTTGTCTATCGCGGTGTCTTCTCCCACAGCGACCGCTTGAGTGTTCTTGCCAAGCTCCTGCGCATGTACCAGCGCAGTTTTGCCAGCAGTCTCGTCAGGAAAAGCGGCTTTCTCAACCTCTTGAAAAACTATGGTAAGGCCGAAGCGTTGCTGCCGCCCATTCCGGCCAGGTCACTGAAGGCGAGACTGCCGGAATTGCTCCCCAATGGGCTTGATCCCAAACACCGTATCGTCTATTTCGGTGGATGTGCCATCAATGCCTTCTATGGTCGCTTTGGCATGGCCACCATCGAGGTGCTGCGCCACAACCAGTGTCATGTCGATGTCCCTCCTGTGGTCTGCTGCGGCGGCCCTCATCTGAGCGGCGGTGATTTTGCCGAAGCAAGACGCCTTGCCCGGATCAATATTGACACCATCCTGGCCCTGGAGCCGGATGCGATTGTCACGGACTGTGCAACCTGCAGCGGCATCATGAAAGAATACGGCAAACTCTTTGAAGACGACCCTGCCTATCTCGAAAAATCAAAAATATTTGCGGGAAAGATCAAGGACATCAATGAGTTCCTGGGCAGCATCGATCTTCGGCCGGCAGAGCACGGCGTGCAGGGAACGGCGACCATCCATAATCCTTGCCACTTGAGAGAACCGCATCTCGCTAAGCCTCCCCGCCAACTTCTCCGGCAGATTCCCGATCTGACTTTCGTCGAAATGAATGATGCCGACATGTGCTGCGGCGGCGCAGGATCGTATGGCGCATTGCATCCGGATACATCAAGAACAATTCTCGAGAAAAAGATGCGCGGATTCGCCGCAAGCGAGGCAGATTATCTGGTGACTTCCTGCCCTGCCTGTGCCATGCAGCTCGAATTCGGTCTGCGCAGACATAACCTCAAAGGCATCGTTGTTCACCCGGTCGAGCTTCTGGCCAAGGCCTATAATTTTAAAAGATCCGCTGAGAAATGAGAAGGAGCTGCCCATGAAATATCCCGCGTTTTCGTTGGTTAAACAACACTTCGCCACTGCCCCAATTGACGATGTGGCGGCGGCCGTCCGAACCGAGCTGCACAATCTTCGCCTCTCCGACAGAATATTTCCCGGACACACCGTTGCCATAACTGTCGGCAGCCGGGGGATCGCCAATATTAAAATCGTTCTGTCAACTCTGGTCGAAGAACTGAGAGGGATCGGCGCTAAGCCTTTTCTTGTGCCATCCATGGGATCCCATGGTGGAGCAACGGCCGATGGGCAGGTGAAGCTGCTGGCGGGTTACGGCATCACCGAAGAAAATATAGGCGCACCGGTTATATCCGACATGGCTGTTATCGAGTTGGGCAGATCCGAGCTTGGTCTGCCGGTCTATCTTGATAAAATGGCGTGCTCGGCCGAGCATATCATCGTCATGAACAGAGTCAAACCGCATACCGATTTCGAAGCGCCGGTTGAAAGCGGCATTATCAAGATGATGACCATTGGTCTCGGCAAGCAGAAGGGTGCTGAGCAGTATCATAATGCTGTCCTGGAACATGGTTATTACAAGATCCTGATGGCCCATGCCAGGATCATCATGAAAAAGGCACCTGTTACCATGGGTATCGGCCTGGTAGAAAACCAGCTTGATCAGACACAAATCATCAAGGCTGTATGGGCGGAAGACATTGAAGAGACGGAAGTCGCCCTCCAGCAAATATCCAAGACCCTGCTCCCCAGGATACCCTTCAAGGAAATAGACCTTTTGATAGTAGACGAGATGGGCAAGGATATCAGCGGAACCTGCATGGACCAGAACGTTATTGCCCGTACGGTGATACGGGTGGGCACGGCACCTCGGGAGCCGAAGATCAGGAGAATATTCGTCAGAGATCTAACCGAAAAAAGTCAGGGTATGGCCACGGGAATCGGCAACGCCGATTTCACCACCACCAGGCTTGTCTCCAAAATAGATCGAAACGCCACGTATATCAACTGTCTCTCGGCCTGTGAGCCGGAAATGGCCGCAATCCCGCCTTACTACGATAGCGACAGGGAGATTCTTAACCAGGCCCTGAAGACCATCGGTTTGATCGAACCGGAGGAGGCCAGGGTGGTCCATATACGCAACACCCTCGAATTGTCCTATATGTGGATTTCAGAAGCCTTGCTTGCTGAGGCAAGAACGATTAAGGCAGTGGAAATACTAAGCGATGCGCAACCGCTGCAGCTCTCCGGGGAAGGCAATATCATCGCAAATTGGCCGGCATAATCGCGGCGCAGTACTTTAACTTTTAAATCGGCAGATAATTACAAGGAGGCTCATCATGCCTAGAAAAACTATTTTTGATCTGTACCAGATGAAAAAGGCGGGAGAAAAAATCGCCTGGTTGACCAGTTACGATTTTCCCACGGCTCAGTTTGCTCAGGAGGCCGGTATGGAAATGATTCTGGTCGGCGACAGCCTGGGAATGTGTGTCTATGGATACAACGGAACGGTGCCGGTGACCATGGATCAGTGCATCGCCCATTGTGACGCGGTACGGCGGGGAGCCCCGGATTGTTTTGTGGTCGGCGATATGCCTTTTGGCTCTTATCAGTCATCCGATGAACAGGCCGTCGACAATGCCGTACGTTTCCTCAAAGGAGCGGATGTCGATGCTGTCAAGCTGGAGGGCGGTGTTCGTATTGACAGCCGCATCAGGGCTATCACCGATGCCGGAATCAATGTCATCGGCCATATTGGCCTGACTCCGCAAAGCTCCGGACAACTCGGCGGTCACAAGGCCCAGGGGCGAACCGCTGAAACTGCAAAATTGGTGGTGGATGACGCCTTGGCCGTTCAGGCTGCGGGTGCAAAGATGATCCTGGTGGAGGCCGTTCCCCCGGAGGTTCAGAAATACATATGGGAGACCCTGGAGATTCCAGTCATGTCCATCGGTGCCGGTCCTCATTGTGACGGCCAACTGCTGATCGTCAGCGACCTGATCGGCCAGTTCCAGGCGTTCACACCAAAATTCGTCAAAAAATACTGCAACATAGCTGAAGCTATAACTAAGGCAATGAAAGAATATGTGGCGGAAGTAAAAAACTGTTCATTCCCCGATGAAAACAAATACTGCTATAAAATGATCGAAGGAGAACAGGAGAAATTCCTTAAATCTGTGAAGAGTCCCCAGAAATGAGATCGCCCTGACAACAAGCCAGGGTTTTCAGCAAATAGTATTTTATTACTGCATGTGGAATCTCGGTCTTTCTTCAAGACCAGGTTCCACATGCTGCAGATTAACCAGTACGGGAACGGCTCTTCAGGCGATTTATTCCACCGCCTCAATCAACTTGCTGCCAGCCTTGAATTTCACAATCTTCTTGGCGGGGATCTGGATGGTCTCTCCAGTTTGAGGATTACGGCCTTCTCGAGCTGCCCGTTCGCTTACCGAAAATGTGCCAAATCCGATAAGGGTTACCTTATCTCCCTTCCCGACTGCCTCCGCGATAGCATCCAGGATACTTTTCAGTGCTTTCTCGGCATCTGTTTTACTTAAACCTGAATTTTTTGCTACTTTTTCTATTAGCTCGCCTTTGTTCATAATTTCTCCTCAAGTTTTCTCCAGTGGATAGTAAAAAAAAACGTTACCCTGATTGACATAGCAAAGCATTTCATCTCTGGCAAGGTTATTTATCATCTTTAGCCTGAAGACATGTTTTAATGAAGGCATCGATTTCATGGGAAGGTCCGCGCAAGCAAAAGCAGTCATTTATAGTGACCTTTCCCGGTTTTGATCCATCATGGTATAAGACCGCCAGCAATCTTATTGATAATGCCATTCAGCAATGATACAATTGGCCGATTATTTTACAATCAGTTGCAGATTTTTAAAAAAAATTCAGCCAAAGATACTTATCTTTCAGACAAGTCATCAAGAATATTCGGAAATATATTAGTTTCGTCATTCCGGTCCCGGATCGGAATCCGGGATGATGGATCCTGGACCGGAGTGCCGGTGAAAATGGGCTTTTGTGAAATCTGCAAGGCAGGCAGCATGAAACTGGCTGAGTTTCATTGGTAATCAGAAATTTTTCTCAGGTACAGCGGATGAAAGAGAATGAGAGCAGATCGCGTGAAGAGTTTTCGCAGGAGCTAGCAGAAAAAGATCGACTGTACCGGGAAAAATCCCGTCGGCTGGATAATCTTCACCATCTCCTCGACGATATGATGGCGGGTGTCGGCATTGCCGAAATCATCCCAGGTCCGGATGGCGAGACCCTCGATTTCCGCATCCTTGAAATAAACGAAACCCTTGGACGTCTTCTCAATGTTGTCCCAAAAGAAGTCCCTGGCACAACCATCCTGCAATTACTGCCGAATGCAGAAAAGAGCTGGCTGCAAATATTTGGCGATGTTGTAATACATCGGAAGCCAGCCCAATTTGAGAAGTACAGTTCCCATTTCGAGAAATGGTTCAAGGTGCAGGCTTCCTCTCCCGATCCGGGCATGTTGCATTTTCTCCTCATCGATATCACCGCCGCCAAGAAGGCGGAACAGGAACTTGCAAAAAATCGTCTGCTTCTCGATCAGGCGGACCAGCTCTCCCTTTCTGGTGCATGGGAATGGATAATTGGAACAAATCAATATACTTTCTCTCCTGGGTGGCTGTCTATCCACGGCTGCAGGAAGGCTCCGCACACACTGGATGAAATTATGGCATTGACTCATCCGGATGATCGCACAGCCATAATGGATGAGTTGGAGAATGCACGAAAAAATTTGGAAAATTACTTCATCGAGCACCGTATCATCCGCCAGGATAACGGCAAGGTCCGCTATGTCCACGTAGATGGACAGTTGGACATAGGCCCTTCCGGAGAGATAAGCAGGATCTATGGAATAACCAGGGATATCACCGAACAAAAACTATCGGAAAAGGCAACTCAACGGCAAAATATGCTGATGAGCGGAATCAACAGCATTTTCGCCGCGGTGGTCAAGAGTGCCGACGATAAGGAATTTGGATCAATCTGTCTCTCGGTGGTCGAAAGGGTTACGGAAAGCCCTCTCTCCCTGCTCGGCGAAACCGGCTCTGATGGATATCTCCGGGATATCGCCGCCTTCAACCCCACCTGGGAAAAATGCTCCCTGATTAACCAGCAGGATCCTAGAAATAAGCCGCGGCTACCTCATCTGGAAGGACTTTATGCGACTGTTTTTAAAGAAGGAATTGGTCTTCTAACCAATGATCCGGCTGCACACCCCGACAGCAGGGGAGTGCCTCCCGGACATCCGGAGTTGAAGTGCTTCATGGCCGCACCATTGAAGCTTGGTGGAGATACAACCGGAATGATTTCGGTGGCCAACCGTGATGGAGGTTACACGGATGAAGACCTGGCCGCTCTTAAAACCCTTGCCCGCGTTATTAGCGAGTGCCTATCCCAGCGACGTGCCCAGAAAGCGCTCATAGATCAGGAAATCCGCTACCGCAATCTTTTCATGAGTTCTCCCGACGCCATTTTCGTGAACCTGGAAGGTGAAATATCTCTGGTCAACGATGCCTGTATCAGAATGTTCGGGGCACGGACGGCCAAGGATCTACTCGGTAAATCTCCCTACGACCTTTATCATCCCGACTATCATTCGTTGATAGGTGAGCGGATTATGAGAATATGGGAGCATCATGAATCACTCCCTCCCTATGAAGCAAAAATTGTCCGGCTTGACGGCAGGCCGGTTGACGTGGAAGCCACCTCCGCCGGTTTCCTTTTTGGCGAATCAAGGGCCATACATGTAATATTGCGTGATATTACCAAGCGAAAACAGTCAGAGAAGGATCTGGAACGCTCCAACAAGGAACTCGAAGAATTTGCCTATGCCATCTCTCATGACCTTCAGGAGCCCATCCGCTCGATCATTGGCTTTCTCCAACTCTATATTGCAAAAAAGCAAACTGATAAGGTTGACGATAAGGCCCTTATGTATCTCGACAGGGCGATAGCCGCCAGTCATCGCATGAAGAGCCTTATCGGCAACTTGCTGTCCCTCTCCCGGGTTTCCACCAATGGCTTCAAAGTCGCGCCGACGGAACTCAACCACGCAGTAGGCATCGTTCTTGAAAATCTCCATTCAACTCTCAAGGCGAGAAATGTGGCGGTAACCTGCCACGATCTGCCTGTCCTGACGGTCGATGCGAGTCTGATCCAGCGCCTTTTTCAGAACCTTATAGCGAATGCCATCAAATATAATACCAGTCCTGCGCCTACGGTCAAAATCGGATGCCGTCCTTCCGCTGATGGTTATGAGTTTTTTGTACAGGACAACGGCATAGGTATTGAGCAAAAATTTCAGGAACGGATTTTCAAACCTTTTCAGCGGCTGCATTCAGATCAGGAATACGAGGGCATGGGCATGGGACTGACATTGTGCAAAAAAATCGTGGTACGCCACCACGGCAGGATCTGGGTGGACTCACAACCTGGAAAAGGCACAACCGTTTATTTCACTTTATCCGCAAGTCTTGGAGGCCATGACTTTAGTTCTGGAGCCGAGCATTTGTAGATGATCAAAAGAAGCAGCGATAAATTGTTAAATCGCCGCGTCGATGTATTGGTAATTTTCCTTCTCATCGATTTGGACACCAAAGAGGCATATCAGTCCGAGAGGGTAAAAACTGCAGGCCTGCCGTTCATAAGTATGAGCCGCTCGCCTCAGACTGTCCTTTTTAAGTGCATGTCACCTTTTTCGTTAAAAAGCTGGTGCATGAAAAATGCCTTTTCCAGGATATGCGGTTCATGTCCTCCACGCTCCCGGACCGCCCGTTGATAATAGTCCCATAACTGATCCCTATAATCGGGATGGGCGCACTTGGTGATAATCTGCTCAGCGACCTGGCGCGGTGTCAGCGGCCGGGTATCGACCAGGCCGTGTTCGGTCACAACCACATCCACCGAGTGCTCGGAATGATCGACGTGAGAGACCATCGGCACAATGGCGGAAATAAGCCCATCCTTGGCTGTGGAGGGGGTCACAATCATGCTCAATGAACCGTTGCGGAGAAAGTCACCCGAGCCGCCAATGCCGTTCATCATCTTATTCCCCATGACGTGGGTGGAATTGACCTGCCCATAAATATCAACTTCAATGGCGGTATTGATGGCGATAACACCGAGGCGGCGAATGATCTCCGGAGAGTTGGATATTTCCACGGGCCGCAGCACTATTTTTTCGCGGTAGCGATATATTTCATTGAGGAAACGGTCCCGCGACCTTTCCGACAAGGTCATGGCCGATCCGGAAGCTGCCCGAACCTTGCCCATGTCAATAAGATCGAGAACGCTGTCCTGGAGGACCTCGGAGTAAATATCGATGGCGGGAAAGCTGTCATCTTTCAGAAATCCGGACAAGACGGCATTGGCAACATCGCCAACCCCTGCCTGCCATGGGAGAGAGGAAGGCATACGGCCTTTTTTTATTTCGTGCCGGATAAAATCGAGGATATATTCGGCGATACGGCTGGAGACAGTGTTTGGCGGCCCGAAGATCGGACAGTGATCCTGCTCTTCACTGAAAAGGATGGCCACCACCCGATTGGGGTCCATTTCAATAAAAGGTTTGCCGATCCGGTCAGATGTACGGTAAATGGGAATGGGCATGCGATACGGCGGATCTTCCGGTGTATAGATGTCGTGAATACCTTCCAGCTGGGGAGAGTTTGCTGAAATTTCAATGATAATTTTGTCTGCTTCCCGGACATATGTAGGGGTGTTGCCGACGGACATGGTCGGGATCAAGTGGCCTTTTTCAGTTATGGCGGCGGCCTCGACCACCGCCACGTCACACCGTCCCCATTCCCCGGCCCGAACCTTGGCCGATAATTGAGAAAGATGATCGTCTTTGAAAGCGATTGTCCCCTGATTGATTTTTTCCCGCATGAATTTATCACTCATGTAGGGGCGGCGCCAGGCGAGAAGATCGGCCCGGGCCAGGATTCCGTCCACCATGTCGCCGGTTGATGCTCCGGCAAACAGATTGATCTTGAACTTTTCACCGGCATGGGCCCGTCTGACCAGCTCTCGCGGAATCAGTTTGGGATAACCGGCGGTGAATCCGGAAATAAACAGGTTGGTTCCATTGATAATATGGCGGGAAGCTGTCGCCGGGTCGGTAATTTTTTCCTGCAGAGGCTTATAAAGCATTCTTTCGATGGACATGCTTTTCTCTCCTATCACGTTTTTGAATCCTGCATTTTGGTACTTTCGGGAATTTAACATTTAACATGTTTTAAGGTCAAAGAACAGGAAAGGCGGCGATACAATCATAAAGCAATCGAATTTATGGGGGGAAGCAAGATGTGGACGGGTATTGTCTTTATCGTCGGACTTCGCCGGGTGTCAGCTTTTTTACACCGCAGCAGCTTGGCTCCGCCTTTCATCAAGTATGACCCCATAGTACCGGCACCTTCCCAGGCAACCGTTGAAGTTGGTCCTTTCATCCTTCCCGCTTTCGCCGTCCTATGTATTTTAGAAGGGGAGGTGTGAACCCTTTTTCTTCCCCTCCTTACCCTATACTGTGGCATAAAAATTGCTAGTAACAGCGATGGAGGCTGCTCAAGGTAGAGTCTTCGCCAAATCCAGCTCCGGATCAGGCTGTGGAGCCTCACAAGACCTTGGCCGGAGCTGGGATCAAGACCATTTCGGGAAGACCCGAGAAGGGAGGGACGATGAAAAAGATCGGCAAGATAATGGCATGTATTGATTTTTCGGACTATTCCCGGGAGATCATGGACTATTCCCTGGCGCTTTCCCGGGGGACTGAAACAACGATGCTGCTGTTGAATGTCATCAACAGCAGGGACATTGAATCGGTGAAAATAGTAAGCTCCTATTTTCCTGGAGAATTCACCGTTAAAAGTCATATTGAAAAGCTCAAAACCGAACGCCACCGACAACTCGCGGAATTGGTTGAATGCTACTGTCCCTCGGAAAAATCCCGAATTATTTCTGGGGTAAGCATAGGTATTCCCTATGAGGAGATTGGCAAAAGTATCATCTCCGAGGAGGTTGACCTGGTGATCATGGGGAATAAAGGGCGTAGCAATCTTGCCGGCACTCTTTTGGGCTCTAATGCCGAGAAGGTTTTCCGTCATGCCTCGATACCGGTGCTCAGCCTGCGCGACCGTGAACATTTCGGACGCGATCGGCGAGATGCTCCTCAGGCGCTCAAAACCTCGGGAAAGCCGTTGCGGCGTATTGCTGCTGCAGTTGATTTTTCAAGCTATTCTGCGGATGTTCTCGAATATGGCGGGGAGATTGCAACCCGCAGCTCAGCTGAACTTGTCGCTGTCAATGTGATTAATATGCGGCGCGTGGAATCGATACGCAAAGCATTCAACGTAAAACATCCGGATACCTTTTCCACCGAAAAGTTCGTCAAGGACGAAACCGGCAAGCGCAAGGCAAACCTTGACGACCTCCTGGGGAAGTGGGTGCCGAAGTGGGTGCAGAGCAGAACGGTGATCAGAACGGGCGTTCCCTTTGAAGAGATGCTCAAGGCGGTCGATGATGAACAGATAGATTTGGTGGTCATGAACTCCAAGGGCAGGACAAACCTGAAGGAATATCTCTTTGGGACCACCGCCGAGAAAATATTCAGGCATTGTCCTGTTCCTGTTTTGAGTCTTAATCTAAGACAATGAGGTTGTCTCAACCGGAGGGTGACGCTCACCTTCTTCGGGGGCAGTCGCGCGGACATGGCAGGCGGCGACTCCCGGCTAGATAATTCCCGTATCTTTTCCGGAGCAGGAATCCGGCTGTTAAAAAAACAATGGATTCCCGCTTCCGGGGAAATGGCGGCAGTGTTATGCTTGGCCGCTTCTCCTACCAGCCGCCGAATTTCAGTTTATAGGCCTCGACAATGATATCGGCGGCCCAGGTTGTTCGTGAGAAAAAATCGCGATTGATGATCAGGTCGAATTCCGTCGGCGGAGCAGAAATTTTCCTGAAATTGGCCTTGAAGAAATCTGTCTGCATCCTATCCTCGGCCGCAATTTTTTTCTCCGCTGAACCATTGCTGATATCTAAGAGTTCCGCAACCCGTCGGATGCGATGTTCCCTTGAGTCGATGATCCGAATGGCTAGAACTCTTTCCCGGGGCAGGATCAGATGCGTTCCCCGGCCGACGAAAATTGTCGGGCCGTCATCGGCCAGGGTGTAGACCGTGGAAATGAGATAGCGCAGGTATTCATCCATGGAAAAGGATTTCTCGCCAGAGGCCAGCGCTCCGGTATTGCTCATGACACCGGGATGTCGTTCGTCGAAATTCTCTACCGTGGATTGCCGTAATTCCGTATCATTTGCAATGTACTCGATGATTTCCCTGTCGATGACATGGAGGCCGGTTTTTTCCCCCACCAAGTCGGCAATCTCAAGGGCGCCGACCCCTGTCTTGCGCGAGATACAAATGCAGTTGTTGATTCTTGCCTGATGCTCACTCTCCTTGGCCACAGACAGCCGGTTACTTTCCCATTCCCGAATGTATCGCTCGGCGATCATGACCGTACTCATCCTCTTTTTCGTCTGGTGTAGATACATCCCTGGAACAAATACCTTGTCATCATCATTCTTTGTCATTCTATCCTCCTCAAGCCAAAGCCAATTTGATTTATCAGGCGCATTTCACCACTAGCGCCCCTCGTCTGCTCTCCAATTAGTAGCCTATCAAAGCCAATCCCGTAGATGTGTCATCCAACTATCCAGAGAGCATGATCTCTGGCTAGCTGGGTCAGCTTATTTGTCACCCGGCCCATGGAAAAATCCATGACCTCGGAAACGCCTCGTCTGCCCATGACAATGGTATCATATTCGCCGGAAATGGCCTCTTCCAGAATCGCCGCCGCCCTGCTGCGCACCCCGATGACGGTTTTGGTGGAGATGCGGTCGGGGGAAATATCCATTTTGATCAGCCACAACTGCGCAAGCTTGAGGGCGGAGAGAATTTCCGGCTCGGCTTCGCCCATGAAACTTTTGCGGTATGCGGCAGGAAAGAGATCTTCAAACCCCTCCATGGTAATGGTGAGTCCACGGACCGCATGAAACAGGGTTATCGAAGAATCACTATTGCTCAACATTTTCCCGGCATGCTTCACCGACTGAAGAGAGTTTTCGGAGGAGTCAAGGGCGATGAGGACACGGCCGGTCTGGGTAGTCGAACTTCCCACCAGCCATATCGCCGGAGTAAGTGCCGCATTGAGAATCTTGCTGGCCACGCCGCCCAAAGGCATATTTGTCAGAGATCCTGCTTTTCCCCGGCCGATAATGAGCACATCATATCTTTTCTGGGCTTCAGCCACCAGGTCTCTGGCAATGCCGTTTTGTTGACGTGCAATTCGTGAACTCACCGACGCTTCGGAAAAGCCGGAAGTGCCGAAGATCCTTTGGCACCGCTGAATGAAGGCGGTGATGATTTCTTCCTGTTTTTCTTGAAACACTCTTACCGCTTCCACCTTTTCCAGCCATGCGGGATCTTTCTCCATATCCCAGAACACCTCCGGAACCTTGCTCATAACGTGGAAAAGAGTCACATTGGTCGTAGCCGGAGAGAGTTTCTCGCTGGCATAGCGGACAACTGCCAGGGATTCTTCAGAACCGTCGATTGCAATAAGCACTTTATTCAGGTTTCCAGACATACTTTCTTCCTCCATGTTCTTTTTTTTTGCGGAATTGGACCATCTTCTATCTATCGATGAATTCGATCTACGATCGTGTATACAAAAAGTGGAGGCTGCCGACCATCAAGATGGTGGCGGAGGCGGTTCAGGAGATGAGAGATGACCCGCCTTGCCGTGCCGCTATCGCATTTGCAACAACAGGGCCATCATATTGTTTGATGAAATATTGGTGTGATTTTAGTCATATGTGGCGATTGTGCAAATGGGGGAGAAGGGAGGTGGCGCCGGGAGAGGGGCAGATGCCCCTTAAGGGGCGGGACAGGGAGAAAAAATCTTGGACATTTTGCAAAGAAAGCTGACACAAATCCTGGATGGCGTGCCCATCTGTGGCTTCAGCTTTTGAGCGGCGCTCGGTCCGGCGGACCAGGTTCTTGCTCAATGTACTCACCGAGGACTCGCTCCGGCACATCAGCTGTTTGTTCAATCAGCAGAAATAGAGATAGGCAACAGCAGAAAGGCAGAGCAGAAGACCGGGGAGCCAGAATGTCCGCCGGGAATATTCCTGCGTTCCCTGCAGGCGCATGATGATGCGTTTTGTGGCATAGAGCGAGGCTAAAAGTCCGCCGCTAATAGTGATCAGCTGTAAGATGGTGGTTGCATCGTGACTGATGATGCGGGTGTGGTGATAGGTACCGCTCATCCCCATGAGGTCCCTGCCATTCTCGACCAGCAGGCCCAGTCCGGCGACAAAGATTTCCAGGTGGGCGGCCATGAAGGCTCCGAGAACCAGCGGGATCATACCATATCCCAGGATGGACGCAGTGTTCTTGGTGGTATTACCGGTGACATGTGCCATGATCCGCGACAAAAAGGCATAGCCGCCGAGATATATGAGGATACAGGCGAAAAAAAAGATTGTGGCTGCAAGGGCGGGACTGTCGGGGAGAGCCAGCCATCCTGTTATAGCATCAGGAGAGCTGTGGTGGATGGTGAAGGGGAAAAATATCGCCGCCAGACTCACCACCAAAACACTGTCTTCCAGGCGCGGTGACTGCTGATTCCAAAGCTCCTGGGGGGCAAGGCGGAGGTTGAGGTGGATAGAATCGAGCCGGCAGTTTTTTATGCATTGGCCGCAGAGGATGCAATCCCGGTTGTTATCCACCAGAAAGGGATGGCGGAACATCGGGCATCCTGCGCTGTCGTCGTCGCCGGTATAGCAGAGGTGATCGGTGCAGCGATTCATGCACACATGGGTGTTTGACCGAAGTTCGAGGATCGAGGGCATGGAAAACAGGGCGTTGATCGCCCCCAACGGGCAGAGATAGCGGCACCAGACCCTCCGTTTGTACAACATGCTGCAGCACAACGCCCCAAGGGTGATGGTAAAAATGATACCGGCGGTGAGCCGGGGCGACTGATAGGCGTCCCAGGCGATTTCGATCCAGAACAGAAGGATGCAGAGAATAGTCATGATCCAGCCGGATGCGTACTTAATCAATTGAGGGGTGGGGCGTTGCGGTTTGAGTATGTGCTGTGCCAGCCAGCCGGGAAAGGACAGTCCGCAGACACTGCACCAGGTTCGGGCAAAAAAGAAGAAACCGAAAATGAGCAGAGGCCAGCCAACTACCCAACTCAGGGTCAGCCCGATATTTTTTTCACCATTCTCCGGGCCGAAGAACAGGGTCATCAGCACCACGAGGAAGAATATGCCCACTATGGCCCTGGGCAATGCCGGAAAATACCGGCTGGTGATAAACCGGTGAACTAAGTGCAGGCGCAGCAGGTTGAATTCCCACTTGCCTTCCGACCGCGGTACTCCCAGGAGCATCCGGTCGGTCAGTGGCTCATTGTTCCTGCCGAGAATCACGGCTCGCTGGATGACACTGGACATTTCGGTAAGATTGCCCGGCCAGTCGTAATTCATGAACATTCCCAGGGTGCGGTCGTCGACCTGGGTGATGTGCCTGCCGTATTGACGATTGTGACGTTTAAGATAATAGTGGACCAGCCGGGGAATATCGCGACGGTGCATGCGCAGGGGGGCCGCCTGGAAATGCTGTTTCGCCACCAGGGTAAAGAGGCCGGGGAGCGGCCGGTTCGAACCGTCCTGGCGGCGGTGAGCATCGGTACAAATCAGGATGATCCTGGAGCGCAGTACCATTACGGCTTCCCCGCCGATCCTGGTAAAGGTCTTTTTTCTCAGGGTGGCCGCCAGCTGCCGTTGAAAATCGGGTTCAAAGTTTTCGGCATTATAGAGAACCACCGTCCCCCCCTGCAATCGCTCGAAAATTCCCAGCTGATCTATCTGGGTGAATGCCGGACTATCGTGTTCATACCCATACAGTTCTCCTTCGAGCTTCATCGGATCGATGTCACGGATATCCATCTCGATATAAGAACCGGCTTTGCAGGCGCTGGCGCGGTGAATTTCATGGGCAATCATTCTTCGCCCGGTTCCAGTTTCTCCTGTCAGCAGCACCGGTTCAAGGTTGTCGCCAAAGCGCCTGACAGCATTCACTATCTGGCGCGACAGGGTTGATTCAGGCAGGCGGAGCCGATGTTCATTGACGGTGACTTTTCGTCCATCCGGTTCGGACGGGGAGGGGGCGAAAAAGGTCGGATCAAGGTTGTGACCGAACCCCATTGGGCTCTTGCGGAGTGAGACCGCCAAGCCGGCGTGATCACGGAAGGAGAGAAGCAGCCGATGGGCAAGGGAGCCACAAAGCTGCTGTCCGATGGCGGTATTGGTCAGAAACAACGAATGGAAGACTTCCTTGTCAAAATATGCAAGGCTTAGATCGGTTAGAGCTCTGGCGTTGACCGACTGGTGGCGGCTGTGGGTCAGCAGGGAGGTCTCTCCGAAATGACCACCCGCCCCGATACGGCCGACTATCAATGAGTCACCATTTTCCAGATCTACGGTCAGTTCGGCTTCACCGCCGATGACCATATAAAATCCTTCGGCGTTTTCGCCTTGACGAAAGACATACCGGCCCTGATCGATGGCGAGGTGGCGGGCGGTGTCCAGTATCGGCTGCAACGTCCTTTCATCTATGCCCTTGAAAAGAGCGGAATGGGAAAGACATTGTCGGATCACGTCCTGTTCGAGCATTGGTTTTGTCATGGCTGATCAAAAAGGTAGTATTCATTCCAGCTCACCTGTGTTCCCAGCTATCGATTATCCTAACCCAGCTAGGCTGGATAAGAAATTTACACAGATTATTTTCCTGCGAAAAGACAAGAGAACAATATGCAAGGTATTAAGCATGAATCATGCCAGGCATAGCTTCGAGTCGGCACATAGACAGGAATGTCTGTTCTAGACCACCATCGAAAAAAAGATTCAGGCATTCTCCTGTTACCACCATACCAGGTACTTCCTGGAAATCCATAGTCCGCTTCTCAATTCAGGTTATCGCTTAGCAGTTGTACAGGTTGTTCTTTGATTCGTTGTGGGACAGTAAAGCGTAGAACGAGCCAGCCGATCAAACCGGCAAGCAGCGAGGAACTTAAAACACCCAGTTTAGCCAAAGCGAGAAGTTCTTCCGAGGAAAAGGCCAGGGTGGCGATGAAAATGGACATGGTAAAGCCAATCCCTCCCAGCCAGGCGGCTCCATAAATATGTTGCCATTCCACATCTGCCGGTTTGGATGCCAGACCAGAGCCGATCATGGCCCAGGCGGTGAGAAAAATACCTGCCTGTTTGCCGAGGAGGAGTCCGGCTCCGATGCCGAACACCACCGGATGCATCAAGCTTGACGGTTCGATGCCGGAGAGGTCGACACCGGCGTTGGCCAGAGCAAAGAGCGGTATAATGATGTAGGACACCCAGGGATGAAGAGTATGCTGGAAGTACTGGAGAGGAGTTTCTACCTTACCGCAGGCGGATTTCAGTCCCACCAGGACAGCATACTGTTCCCTGTTACCGAGGGAGTTGCTGGCCCCGTCGACAGAGCACATCCCAAATCGGTGCAGCAGGTGTTTCCCTTTGGTGAGAAACTCGTCGGGTCTCGTTTGTGAGCGGGCAGGTATGGCCATGGCGGCCAAGACTCCGGCGAAGGTGGAATGTATGCCGGACTTGAGAAAAGCTGCCCACATGACGGAACCAACAATTGCATAGACCAGTGGGTGCCGGAAGGAGAGCAGGTTGGCGCCCCACATCATCAGCCAGAACCCTAGACCTGCAGCCAGCCAAATGGCAGAAAACCCGTGGGAGTAGAAGAGGGCGATGACCAGGATGGCGCCTATGTCGTCAGCGATGGCCGTGGCGGTGAGGAAAACCTTTATCCAGGCGGGTACCCGATCCCCTAACAGAGTCAAAACGGCCAGGGCAAAGGCGATGTCAGTGGCCATGGGAATACCCCAGCCGTGCACCGATTCAGTCCCAGCATTAAAAATCCAGAAAATCCCGGCAGGTACCAGCATGCCCCCGAAAGCAGAGGCGATAGGGAGAATGGCCTGTCCCGGTTTGGAAAGGGCACCCACCAATACCTCCCGCTTGATCTCAAGACCGACAACAAAGAAAAAAATTGCCATAATACCGTCGTTAATCCAGAGAATGATAGGCTGTGCCAGGGACATGTCACCAAGATGCAGGGAAAAAACGGTCTGACGTAGCACAAAGTAGCTCTCCGCCCAGGGGGAGTTGGCCCAGCAGAGGGCGATCAACGTGCAGGCAAGCAATAGTATACCGCTGTTCGATTCAAGGCGGAAAAACCTGGAGAAGGGTTCCAATGTGATAGATATCGATTCTTTCCGCTCCTCTTTGCGTGCGGGAGTATCTCCTTGCATTATAACTCTCTGCGTCATTATGAAAACCTGTTAGTGTGGTCTTACGCCTGGACGATTATCCGCTTGAAGAGTTCGCAACCGCTTGCCTGTTGCAGTTATTTATCTTTCCGCAAGTTTCTTTTTAAGCATGGATTGTGCCAGAACAACACTTTTGTGAGGAAATGGTGCTAATGGGCTTTGTCGATAGAAATGTGCTTCTTTCGACAAACGTGGAGAAGTATCGTTTCACCCAGTTGCGTGGACTCAAGACACTAATAATACGTGGATAATTTATATTTTTCCGAGTCGATGACTTAAGAGTGTGGTGAGCGATCTTCAGTAAACGTTGCAGAGAGTTTGATAGTTATGCGCCGGATGAACGCATTCTTTTAAGACTGCGGTGTCAATGATTTTTACACTAGTTGAGAAATCCGTCGGTTGTTTAGCGATATAGAAAGAGGCCGGTGGTCAATCATCTTTGAACACCTCTGGATAAAGCCTCTTTGCACATTTAGGGCAGAGGCCATGACTGAATGTTACTTGGGCACGATTTTCGATATACTCTTCAAGCTTTTCCCAGTATCCCTGGTCGTCGCGGATATCCTTACAGGAGGCACAAATTGGAAGCAAACCGTGTAGAGTCCTGACGTTTTCCAAGGCTTTCTGAAGTTCATGAATAAGACTCTCCTTTTCCCCCTCCAGTTTTTTCCTTCGGTTTATGTTGCGAACCACTTGAATACCTGCGATGATTTCCCCGCCGGCATCCTTCAACGGAGAAGTGGTGATCTCGAAATATGACGGGCCATTTTTACCCGGGAAAATCATTTCCGGTGTGTAAATTTTACCTTCCTCAAAAGAGCTTAACACCGGGCATGACCCGCATGGAACATCAACATGCTGATATGCTTGATAACAGAGCTCTCCCTGATGAGCGCCAAAATAGGAGATATGGGTAGCATTCTGGTAGATGATTCTGAGGTCACGATCCTGGATGCTGACGCCATCGCCAATTGCCGCAATGATTGAGTCCGCTTTGGCCTTTTCCTCTTCGGCTTTGCCCAGCGCAGCTTTCATCGCCTCTTCTGATTGGCGAATAGATCGGAAAAGGGGTGCAATCAAGGCCAAACCGACAAACATGGAAATGGAGATACTTAAACCCATTATATCATACGAATTCGAGTACCCGGTCGCCGGCAGGGAAAGTTCATGCCACCAGTGAAGCACTCTTCGAAAGAGCTGGATAATGATAGAAGCAGTGACGAAAAGCCAGGCAATTTTATGGCCAGTGATCGTAATCAGACGAACCGCGATCACAGCCGCACCGAAATGAAAAATGATGGCAAGACCGACAATCAGGAGAGTAATAGTCAAATTTCCTCCTTTCATGGAAAAGAATTTTTTTTACATTGCTACAATGATATTTAAATGTCAACAACTTTGCCGAAATTGTGCCAGTTTGCCTCACGAACAATATATGTATGATTATTTTAAGATAACCCTTCCTTCGAGCCTGGCAGGATCATGTACAGCGTTATAAAGATCTAGCGTTAGATACTACAGCTTCGTCCGAGACGCCTCGCCCATTGACCTGCCTCGCTCGTGAAATATTTCGAGATTGCTTTGTGTCAGGATGATTTACAATATGTAAAGATTTTTTTGCTCTCAAGGAGAAGACACATCTCCAGGCGCTTGGACGATATCTGAAATATGCCGGAATTGCAGTATCGGAATAACGAACTAAAGTGGTCATCGGGAATGCTTTCTGCAGTAAATGCTTTCAAATTAGAACAACGCTGTTTGATACTCAGTAAAAACCAATTCTATTTAATTATTGAAATGGAGTTAACAGGAGCAGATTTATGAGCATTTACAATCTTGGCAGACTGTTTCACCCGTCTTCAATTGCTGTTATCGGTGCCAGTGATCAACCTGGACGAATAGGCATGGCCTTAATGAAGAATCTTATCGAGGGCGGCTATAAGGGGAATCTCTTTCCGGTAAATCCGAAATATCAGCAAATTATGGGTCGAGCAGTGATACCAGCCATCGATAACCTGCGTGAGCCTGTGGATCTTGCTCTCATAGCGGTGCCGATAGAGCAGGTTCCACTGCTCATTGCGCAGTGTAGTGCGGCTATGGTGAAAACTGTGATTGTGATTTCCGCTGGCGGAAAAGAGACCGGAGAGTCGGGCGCATCCCTTGAGAAAAAGATCGCAGCGGCAGCCTCTTCCGCAAGAATACGTGTTATCGGCCCTAATTGCCTGGGAGTGATGGTTCCCCATTTCGATCTCAACGCCAGCTTCGCTGCCGGCATGCCTCTTAAGGGAAATCTGGCTTTTGTGTCTCAAAGCGGCGCTGTCTGTACGGCTATTCTTGATTTTTCCATTAAGGAAGGAATCGGTTTCAGTCATTTCGTCAGCATTGGTTCGATGGTGGATGTAGATTTCGGCGATATGATAGATTTTCTCGGCAGAGAGCCATCGGTGAAGAGCATACTGCTCTATGTCGAGCAATTGACCAATATCCGCAAGTTCATGAGTGCAGCCCGAGCAATTTCGAGAGTCAAACCTATTTTTGTGCTCAAGGCAGGCAGCAGCAAGGCAGGGGCGTTGGCCGCGGCCTCGCACACCGGTGCTCTCGCCGGTGAGGATGCTATTTATGATGCGGCCTTCAAGCGCGCGGGCGTGGTGCGGGTCCGTACCATCGAAGAATTGTTTGACTGTGCTGAGCTGATGGCCAAATATCCAAAACCATCAGGCCCGGGAATGGCGGTAGTTACTAATGGTGGAGGGCCTGGAGTCATGGCTGTTGATGCCATCGCCCAATACGGCCTGGAGCCCTCTGAATTGAGTAGCACAACAATTGAAGCCTGCAGCCAAATTCTTTCCTGTCACTGGAGTAAGCGTAATCCTGTCGATCTTCTGGGGCATGCTTCAGCAGAAACATATGGTCGGATCATTGATATTCTGCTGAAAGACAGGAATGTTCACGGCCTCATGGTTATTCTGGCACCACAGGCGATGACCAAACCACTGGCGGTGGCAAACCAACTTATTGCTTCGATTAAAGGAGGATCTCTACCGGTTTTCGCTGTCTGGATGGGCGGGAGGGATGTGGAATCCGCCGTGCAGGTGCTCAATGACGCAGGGGTGGCGACCTACAGTACACCGGAGCGAGCGGTCAATGCCTTCAGCTATATGGTGCAGCATTCCCGCAATGTGCAAATGCTCAGGGAGATTCCTTCGCGGTTCGAACAGCCTTTTGAGTGCCGCCTCCAAGAGGTACGCAAAATTGTACAGACCACCAATTTGTCTACGGAGGGATTTTTGGAAGAAGCAAAGGCAAGAGATATTTTAGAGGCGTACAACATTCCCTTTAATACGATTATCAGCGCGGATTCTGCGGAGTCGGCAGTTACAGCGGCACAAAAGATCGGCTGGCCGGTGGTGCTTAAAATACTCTCACCGGACATACCGCATAAAACAGATGCCAAAGGGGTGCAGTTAAATATTCGCGATGAAGAACAGGCTCGCTCCGCCTATCATGCAATGCTTGCTTCTGCCGGGAAATATGCTCCGCATGCTCGACTCGAAGGGGTGTCGGTTCAGCGATATATCGAGAACCCGGATCTTGAGCTTCTTATCGGAGCAAAGCGTGATGAGGCTTTCGGTCCTGTGGTGGTCTTTGGCACGGGCGGCATCTTTACCGAGGTAATTTGTGACCGGGCTCTGGCCCTGCCTCCTCTGAATCGTCGTTTAATAAAACGACTTATTGAAGAGACCAAAGTAGCCAGGCTGCTGAGAGGCTACAGAAATCTCATGCCGGTTGATATGGAAGCTCTGGAAATGATAATCCAAAGTATTTCACAGCTGGTGGTAGATATACCCGAAGTCGCCGAACTGGATATTAATCCCGTGATAGTGAAAGATGGAAAATTGCTGGCTCTGGATGCCAGAATCCGTCTGCGGCCATCGCTGAAACCTGCGCCCATGCATCTGGTGATCAGTCCCTATCCGGCACAATATGAATTATGGACCACTACCAGAAGCGGGCTGCATCTGTTAATCCGTCCGATCCGGCCAGAGGATGCCGATCTCTTTCAAAACCTCTTTCAAACCCTTTCACCCACCAGCGTCTATTTTCGATTTTTTTCCTCCATTAAGGAACTGTCTCCGGAGATGCTGGTGACACTGACCCAAATTGACTACGACCGCCATATAGCCCTGGTCGCTATTGATACCTCCACTTCTCCTGAAAAGATGCTGGGAGTGGCGAGGATTATCGCTGATCCGGATATTTCCAACGCTGAATTTTCGGTTATTGTCGGAGATCCCTGGCAGGGACAGGGAATCGGAGCGCAACTCCTGCTCAATCTGATCGATATCGCGCGGCAGTATGGAATTCAAACTATATGGGGAACGGTGTTGAGAGAGAACCGTCAAATGTTGAATCTGGGGAAACGATGTAATTTTCAGATAAAGAATAATCTCGAAGAGGGTACATGCGAACTCAGCATAGATCTCAGCAAGGCTTTACCGATCAGTGAAATGAGAGAATATGCCGAAAATTCTGTTTCCGGATAATCATAGGGAGCGGCGGATTTCGTCATTTTCGGAAATCCGCCGGCCTTTCTACTGAGGAAATTACGTTCTTCGAAAAGACTGTGTACGTTTCCGAATACTTATAACAGGTACCGGGGAATGTCTGAAAATTTTCTCTGCAATTGAGCCGAAAAAAGTTCGTGTCAGATTACTTTTACCTTTATTGGCCATAACAACGAGGTCGATGTTTTCACTTTGTATGGCATCCAGTATCTCTTCGACAGGATTACCGATCTGAACCAGAATCTTCATATTCTGATGTTCCTCCGGAAAATCATTGTGAATCATGGCATCAACCTGATGATAGCGTTGCCTTTTCTTGTCTTCAATATAATTTTCCATATTGACGACCTCAGGGAAATATTCGCTTGCCATTCTCACCGCCTCGATATCCCTGACATTGAGAACGTGTAAAACGATGAGTTCCGCCTCCAACCGTTTTGAGAGCAAAATAGCGTGCTCCAAAGTTGTTTTTGAAAAATCGGATAAATCGACACAGGCCAGTAGTCTTTTGATATCTTCCATAACTCATCTCCTTCTGCTGAACGGGTGAAAGAAAAAACATTTTCTTATGGTGTAACGGTATTATTAAGGAATCTAGCAAATATCATGCCTGTGTCAGGCGATGGCGGGCAATTTAAAAGTGATTGCTGCAGGTTTTCAGGCACTGCTATTCCATATTTTCTGACGCTTTTTTCCTGGCCAGTATGATCTTTTCCAGCAGCTCATCGAAATCGATCGGTTTAAGGCAGTAGTCAAAAGCTCCATTTTTCATGCCGATAAGGCCGGAATGCAGCGAAGCGTGACCGGTAAGAATAATGACTTCGAGGTCAGGCTGTATCCTTTTCATTTCCATCATGCAATCCAGACCGTTAAGTCCGGGCATACTCACGTCCATCACCACAACATCGAAGGAATCCTTTCCCAGCCAATCTAGAGCCTTCAGGCAGCAATCGGCGGTGACCATGTCGATGCCTCTCCTGCGGAAAAATTTGGACAGTATTTCCAGAAAATCAATCTCGTCATCAACAAGCATTATTTTGTGGTCTCTAGCCATGTCATGCCTCTTCTGAAAGGGGTGGTGTGGAGGATAACATTATGTTGATATCGTGGAGAAATTTCTCTTTATATTGTTCAACGGCATTCTTTTGGTTCATGACCATGTCCAGTTGTCGGGTATGCTGGGTGAGATATCCGAGAATCTGCAGTCGCTTTATCAGGAAATCTTTTGGCTTTTTCTTAATGCGTGCCAGCAGGGTATCAGAACGCAGCTCAACACGGAAATCAAATTCTTTCAGAATATCGGCGAGTAATTTTGCCCTCACCGTCTTGCGCCTCATATCGGCTGCGCCCCCTTTGAACCTGAAGGTGATGTAGCTTTCGGTCAGGAGGTCGCTGAGATATGATTCGATCATGGCATAATGATAGCCGAGGCGTACATTGAAGTTGCAGAAGTGTTTCGAGATAAGAAAATAATTTTTAACAGTAAGTCCTGATGCCACCATGGGGTCAAGGTCAGGCCGCATGGCGGACTGCAGAATGATCGAGCCAAAGCCCCTGGTGCTGAGAGGAGGCGGGCCCATCCAGGGAAAGGCGGAAATACCCTGCCAAATTGCTAGCATTGGTTCCGAGACAATATCATTGATATGGACGGTCTTCTGCGAATCGTCGATTCCTTCCCGGAAACCGTTAGCCAGGTTGATTATCCACCATTCAAGCGGTACATGAGCAACCAGTCGCTTGGCCATACCTTTATCGAACTGGTAGGTTTCCCCGAATTTGAACATCTCGGAAACCGATTTTTCATGACAATAACGGGTGATATCGTGCAGCGTCTGACACATGGATGCCTTAAAATGCAGCGAAGCCGGATCCGTGAGGTTCAACGGTGTAATATGCTGGAGTGCCTCGGTGAGGATACGCTGTACCGGGCTGCCTGCCATAATATCCTTTTTGGGTTTTTTTCTGCTGATCAGGTCTTCCCTGCAGCCGTGATAAATGGAGCGCTCAGTGCTGTCTACCGTAATTAACATACCGTTTTCCAGAGTTTCCATGATATCGGGGAGGCTGAAGAGGGCGGGAATACCAAATTCCCGGGCCACCGTGGCTAAATGTCCTGCTTCTGTGCCATGACGGGCAAGCACTGCCGTGGCCAGGTTAAGCAAGGGAGCCCAGTCGGGAATGGGATACTCCACCATCAGCACGGCATCTTTGGGAAAGCGGCTCATATCTTGCGGGGAATCAACTTTGCAAATCTTGCCGCACGCTATTCCCTCACTCGCACAAAGGCCACCGTGGAAGAATGGTGTATTGTTGGTAACGGGTATAACTGTCTTGTTTGGTGTATCCTCTACGACTTCTTTTCGGGCCGCAAGCGGTCTGCTTTGCAGGATGTAGAGCTTTCCCTGGTGATCGAAGGACCATTCAATGTCCTGGGGCTGCTCAAAATAATATTCAAGAAGAAGTGCTGTTTCAGTTATTTTTAGAAGCTGCTCCCGAGAGAGCAGAGGAGCGTCCAGCGGGAATTTGCCATCTTCCTGCTGCTTTTGCCTGGTCTCCGAGCAGACAGCAGGATGCGGGTGCTCCCGACTGACCAGGAAGAGATCGGAAGGAGTCGTGCCGTCGACTACTCCCTTGGCGATTCCGGGTGCCGCGACGATCCTGACGGTCGTCTCTCCGTTTTCCCAGGGATAGCTCGTATAGGTCACACCACTGACCGAGGCATCAATCATGACAAGGCAGCCCACGCACATCTCTATATCCTGGTGTCTGAATCCGCGCCTGCGTCTGTAGGCAATAGCCTTGGGGCCATATTTACTGGCAATGACCTGTTTATAGGCTTCGCCCAGATGGCTCTTGTCGACATTCAATACCGTACGGTACAACCCTGCAAAGGAGACCCCGATGGTGTCTTCCCCCAGAGCGCTGGAGCGAAGGGCCACCAGGCAATCGGGAGATGCGGTTTTTTCCAGGAGCGCGTAATGGTGTTGCAGCAATTCTTCCAGGTCGCCGGGGAGAGGCGTTTCCAGGACAATTCTCTGCAATTCTGCACAGGTCTTATACAAGCCGGCATGATCGTCGGGTTCGAGAATCTGCAGCCTGCGGTTGATCTCGGCGATATGTTCAGGAGGGAGAAAATGTCGTGTCGCAGAAGCGGTTATTACAAACCCCTGTGGCACATATATGGAGGATAAGCGGGATATCTCTCCCAGATGAGCCATTTTGTCGCCGGTCTGCTCCCGCACCGATGTTCTCACCTGATTCAGGGGGAGGATAAAGGGCCCTTTCCTGAACGGAGGCTTCCTTTCAATAATTTGGTCAATATCATCGCCTATTTTCTCAAATATTGTTTCCAGTGTCTTATATCTGCCGTTGGACATCTCCACCAGATTGCGGATCATCTTGAAGACATTCACCAGAATTGTGGTGATTTTTGATCGAACCGCCGTCATCCGGTAGCTCTCGCCGCTGTAAAAGAGTTTCTCCAGGTCAGCCATTGCCTGAAGGGCGTTATTGTTGGCTGTTAACAGGCTGCGGAAATGGCGGTAGCGTTGTATAAAAGCGATATTGAGCTGTTCCTGGTCTTGCGGAGTGAGGTGAGTAGGAGACAGTAGTTTTTTAAAATACGAAACAACCTTGAACTTCATGGTCACTCTGCCTCACAAAAAGAATGGCTGGGCCGATATCGGTAGCGCAGAACCACTCTCATCCCCCCCCTTTTTTGGCGAGGCGCAGGATGAGAGTGGTTTTGTTTCCTCTTTCCCCCTAGTACGGGCGGCTTAGATCCTCAAGGCCGTTGATTGCCTTAATGACCAATCTGCAGACCAAGGCCTTCGAAGAGGTACATGATGCCAAATCCATACCAGAGAGTATAGATAACATAAAAGGCGAGCGCTGCGACGATCAGGAAGAAATAATCCTTGTAGTTTCCGCTCTCAACTCCATAGTAGTTGTATGCAGGTTCAATTGCCTTTTTTTGTACTGTATCAAATATCTTAGCTTCTTTAAAGCTCTTCTGCTTGTTAAGATCTTTGATAATACCGCCGAAAGCCTTCCACCAGTTAAACAATACCTGCTTCTCACCAATACCATAAGCTTCATTGAGCGGTGCTCCCTCATTTTGAAACATGAGATTGGCATCATTCAGGCTGGTTTTTAGAATTCGGCCCATGTCACCTTTAACCGATAGTTCAGTGCCCGAAAGACTGACTTCGGCGCCGCTGGCCCGGAAAAGTTCTGCAGTATCAGAGGCCTGCTGCTCGGTATCCATGCCAAAAGCAACATCGATTATCTGCCCCGTATACTGCTCGCTGCTCTCGATAGCTGAGGGGATAAAATAGACCGATCCCTTTGAAATTTTATTAAACAAATTGTCCATGTATTCCAGGCCATTGACGTTTCCTGGAAAAACAGGGCTGAATATGATTCCAAGTAAGACAAAGAAGCTCACAAGCATCAATATGCCCCGTGTCTTTAATTTTTTCTGCATACTCATATCAGTATTCCTCCACTCTCAGTTTTTTTAGATTGGTAAAAAATACATAAAACACCCAAACGGCGAATCCGCCGATTGCCGCGAAAAAAAGGACATTACCGACAGTGCTGAGTATGGCGCCGGTTCCTTTCGAGATCTGGATGTAGCCAAGTCCCTGCAGTTTTTCGGGCAGGGCGAAGAATCGGTTGATGAAGCCGGCAGAAACCGCCAGGGCAAAAAAACCGCGAATCATGATACCCGGTACCACTTTGGTGATAAGAGAACCGATCTGTACGCCAATCAGAGAGCCGAGCAGCATGCCCATGGCCAATGTATAAAAAACGAACCCATAGAAGGCATATTGACTCAATGAACTGTACCCCGCAGTGAAAACTATCTGGAAGATATCGGTGCCCACGGTGGTCATGGACGAAACTCCAAGTCCATAGACAAAGATGGGAAAGGTGAGAAAACCGCCGCCGACGCCCATGATCGCAGCTGCGAGACCAACAACCAGACCGCTGAGCACCAGGAAAAGCGCCGAAATTTTCCGACCGCCCGGGGTAATACCTTCATCGAAGGTGAGCATCGGGGGGCAATTGATCGACTGCAGCCGCCGGCCCATAGGGGCGATCTCTTCTTCTTGAGGACTGCCTTCCGTCAATGCTTCACCTCTCCTGGCCTTGAGGTAATCCGCCATGGCGTAGAAGGCGAGAAAACCGAGCATAAAAACATATACAGAAGTTATAAACAGATCGCTGAGAATAGGATTGAGGTCGTAGAGATAGCGGTTCAGCATGCCGCCGAGGGTTGCTCCGGTAAGTGAGCCTATCAGGAAAGTTATCGCCAGTGAGACGTTGATGTTACCTAGTTTCCTGTGAAGGACGCTTCCCATAATGGCTTTGGCAAAGATATGGAAAAGATCCGTCCCCACGGCCAGGATGCCCTTGACGCCTACGCTCATCAGTGCCGGCGCGATGATAAAGCCTCCGCCCGCGCCTATGCAGCCGGTGATGAGACCCGCACAAAGCCCGACAAAGATCGAGGCAAAGAAAACTGTATTCGTGTAAAAAGACGGCATATAGGCCTTCTTTCCACCAAGCATTTCAGGCAGCCCGTCTCCTCCGGCGGCGATTGCTATACCGCCGATAAGAATAGGCAGAAGCAGAAGAAACAGCACAGTAAGACGTTTTTTACTTTTTATAATTGTGGTTGATGTTTCTAGATCCCAGCGGGCATATGCCTGAGATCCGCTGATCAGCATCCGGTAAAATTCCCTGCAATAGTTCATGGCAAGTGTGCTCCCTTTAAATTTTTATCGTGAGGATAATTAATACCAATTTTAAAATAGTGTTAAGTAGGCATGGACATGAACTTTTTGATTTGCGCCTGCTCAATTTTTTCCTGATGCATCCTCTTCTTCTCATAAGCTTCACCGAGTTTCTCCAGCAGTGGATCAAGTTCAATTGGTTTCATGAGGTAATCAAAGGCACCCAGTTTCATGCCCTCTATGCCGGAATCTACCGAGGCATGGCCTGTCAACAGGACGACTTCCATCAGCGGATATTTTGCGCGTATTTGCCTGAGTGTTTCAATGCCGTCGATGCCGGGCATTTTGACGTCCAGCAGAATGACGTCGTTTTGACTGTTTTTCTCGAGTACTTCCAGCGCCTCAAGGCCGTTCTCGGCGCCTTTGGCCTGTAAGCCTCTTTTGTTCAGTCTTTTGACTGTCAGTTCTCGAAACTCCTGCTCATCATCTACTACCAATACATTGAATTCTTTCATGGTTTCCTCCTTGTAGAATTGTTAATTCATTACATTCTCAAATGGTTCCTGGACTTCACTCAGTTGGGAATCCCTTTTTTCCCCAAGATGGGTAGAGAGATAGTAAAAATGGCACCCCTTTTGGTTCCGTTGGCAACCGAAATCGATCCTCCCAGTTTCTTGATAATGTCGTAGCTGATATAAAGACCCAGGCCGGTGCCTTTGGTGATATCCTTGGTGGTGAAGAAGGGTTCGAAAATATGCTGCAGGTTTTCACGTGCTATGCCGGGCCCGCTGTCGCTGAAGGTAATGATCAGCTTGCCGTCTTTGTCGAGACCGGTTTGTATCTCGATTTCTCCGTTATGATCGACGGCATCGATTGAGTTATTGATCAGGTTGAGGAAAACCTGCTGGAGCTGAGGTCCGTCGGTCATGGTGGGGGGCAGGTTGTCATCCATGTGCCGGACGATGGTTATGTTGTGATATTCGGCCTCCCGCTCAACAAAAGATACTGTCTCTTCAATGAGATCATTGATGTTGACGCTCTCTTTCTGGTCACTCATTTTTCGGGAAAATCCCAGGAGTCGGTGGGTAATGGTGCCGGCTCGGCGGACATGATATTTGATCTGCTCCACCGCTTTTGTGTATTCGCTGTAATTTTTAATATGCCCCGGGTTTTCTTCAGGAAGCAGTTCCTCAATCCAGCCCGCCTGGCTGGTAATCATCTGCAGTGGGTTGTTGATCTCGTGAGCTATACCCGCAGCCAATCTGCCCACAGTTGCCATTTTTTCAACTTGAGCAAACTGCATGCTGAGTGCGGCATGCTCCTTGTCTGCCCGCTCGAGATTGCGGGAAATGGTGAAACTTGCCAGAGTTGCACCAGCCATTGCCAGGAGCGATACAATGACGATAATGATGATGATGCGGTTTCTGATTTCGAAATAATGACCTAATGTATCAGTGATATTCGCCTTGATAATCATCAGCCAGCGGTTGTTGTCTATCCAGCGCGTGGTATAGACATCAGTAGCGGTAACAATGGATCCTTTTGGAGCATCGAAAGAAATCAGTTGCTTTTCAGTTTCTGTCAGCTCGTCTGCTCCTTGCAAACTTGGCGTTTGAAACTCGCCATTACGGTTGACAATAAAAGCATCTCCTTGTGGACCTAATTGCGCTGAGAGCAATAATGCATTGAAAATACTGGAGTTGATAGTTGCTCTGAGCACATAATTTTTCAGTGGATTCGTTACCGCGACGACAAAATGAGGGACATTGCGGTATCCGGTAAAAACATCACTTATGTGAACTCCGCTGATGAGCGTTTCCTGGAACCAGGGTGAATTGTCGTATTTTTTACCAGCGATCATTACCCGGTAGGGACCCACATAGGCATGCTGTGTTCCTGTTGCATCAATAACCTGCAGATCGACGATGTCTCCCTTCGGTGCCACTGCCAGAAAGAGTTGATCAAGATTCTCCTGTTGAGAAAGAAACTCT
The DNA here is from genome assembly GCA_016278675.1 of Desulfobulbaceae bacterium. GTDB lineage: Bacteria > Desulfobacterota > Desulfobulbia > Desulfobulbales > Desulfocapsaceae > Desulfopila_A. The sequence continues at coordinate 36,739 of JADQBJ010000031.1, forward strand.
TCGGAATAGAGGCCGACTATCATGGTGAGAAGATGAATCTTGTCTTTCAGAAACAGCGAAATAACTTCAGTTCTATGCTCTATAGTGCTTTCGGCAATTTCCTGGAGTTTTATAATGTTGGTTTGCTCGACTGCATTCTTGGTGCTCAATCCGACACTGACTATGGGCAGGACGCTCAGGCAAAAGAAAACAATCAATAGACGTTTGGTGATTCTTCGGTAATAATTTCGTTTCCTTTCCATGGCGTATCCTCAGGCCTTGCCGAATGTCGAGCGAAGTAGTGCTGTCATTTGATCACTGGGCAATGTATTGCTGATGATAAGATGCGCTGTCGAGATAGAGTGGGCATTCTCCGCTGCTTTCCGATCTGTGTCATTCACAAAAAGGATAGTTTTGAGTTCCGGGAAACTTGACAGGAGTGTCAGCGTATTGTTGCTCGTCCTGTCATGAAGAGGTAAGAAATAAACAACAACATCCGGTGCGAAGGTAAGGATGGTCAGATCGGCAAATTTTCCGGCTGATGAATTCTCAACGAGAATGTTTGCCCTGCTTTTGAAGTAATTGAGAAGGAGATCTATGTTCTCCTGTTGATTGACGATCTCGGTGGCATCCGGTGAAATGAAAAGTATCTTCAGCGATATCGGGGGCAGAAGGACGGGAGAAACAGGCATGCTGTTTCTTACCAGAAATGCTACAACTTCCCCGGAATCTACATAAACACCTTCTGTCTGAATGAGTAACTTGCCGGCAAACCAATCCTCCACCTTGCTGGCCGAGCAACAGCAGGCGTTTGCTATCTCCTCGACTGAGAGGAGCCGCTGTCCGTTTTTTTTGTTATAATACCAACCGCTAAGCATAGTTCGCTACCCTTTGACTGCTGTAGGTGTTGTTCACTCATTCCGCTATGGTATACGCAACAGATATGCCAATGTGATAAGGAAAATAAATCAATGTGAAATGCACGTTTTTACAGGTAAATATGTATTTTCTCGCGAAGGTGTGGGGGGCTTGGCGCCGGATTGGAATAGTTGCAGGAGAAGGAGCGTCAGATCGGTTTACACTATGTAAAAAAAGCTGACACGAGAGGCATAATGGGGAATTTTTTTGTCGGAAACTTACCTGAACACATACCCTGATCAAAGGCATATTTTAAAGAAAGCATGGGGTTAAGTTACTTCTGAAGGGAGAATGCAATGAAAGGTGCTTCCTTTTCCCAAACGACTCTCAACATATATTTGCCCTTCATGAGCTTCAATTATGCTTTTTGAGATAGCCAAACCAAGCCCAGTCCCTCTGCAGCCGTTGTTAACGCGAAAAAACGGCTCGAATATATAAGGAATTGATTCGTCAGGGATGCCGATGCCGGCATCGGCGACGGAGAGATGGATGCCATCGCTCTGTCGAATGACTGTAATGGTGATGGTTCCATTGGATATGGAATATTTAAGAGCATTATCAAGTAGGTTTGAAGTAACCCGGTCAAGCATCTTTTTATCCGCGCTAATTACTAACGACTTTACCGGCAGATTGAAATCGATTGTCATCTGTTTTTTTTCCGCCACAGCTTTTTCCGATTCAATTACTTGCAGTATTGCCGCAACAACGTCATAAGGCCTCTTCTCAGGAAGATACTGCTTCTCATCAAATAAGGAGAATGTCAGAAAGTCATCTGTGTAATCGATAATTTTAGTGATGTTCTCGTGGACGATATCAAGGCAGGACTTCTGACATTCTGTCAGTGTACAGGCTCGATCTCTTAGAATTCTGGTGGTGAATAGAGCCGAGGCAATTGCAGGGTTTTTTATGTCATGCGCAAACATCGCCAGAATATTCTTACGCTCTCTTTCCATCTTGGAACGTCGGGAAATATCTCTGAACAATTCCACCGCTCCCAGGAAATGGCCATTATCATCCTTAAGAGGGAAGATTGTCGCAGATATGATTATTTCCTTCCCTTTTTTGTTAATAAAACTGCTTTCATTTTCTACAATATTTTTACATAGTTCCCATCCTGGTTCGAGAAGAAGACAGGTGTTCGCGCCAGAATTGCAATGAAAAAAATTACAATGCGATTTTCCTATAACTTCATATTTTGCAAACCCGGTGATTGTTTCAGCCACTTCGTTAAATTCAATGATGACGCCATCTCGATTAACCAAAAGAAATCCCAATGGGATGTTTCGCATAATTGTTTCATGGACGTTGTTTTGTATCATCATTTTCGACATGATTTTTCCCTCTGCTGGTTGAAAAACCCTGAAGGTATCAGGGTTATCGAAAAGCAAATCCTTGTTAACCGCGGCAAGTACATTTGACTGATATTGTAATTGCATAGTTTGTGCCATGCCCTCCTTACAGTTTACAGTTTGGGCACTCTCGGGGTCCAAGTCTTGATAATCAAAGATATGGAACGTTTTGTGCAAAATTTTGAGAACCGGCAACGCTCATATTCGCCAGAATTTTAAGACAGTACTGCAAAAGCTGCTCAGTGGAGGAAAGCATGATTGTATCACAAAAACTGCGCCTCTTGGTGACCGATATAAACCATCATGTCAGGGATTTTATAAAAAGAGAACTCGAGAGAGACGGACATACCGTTTTGTGTGTGGGCAGTGGCTTGGGGATTATCCGCAATTTAACCGATGCTTTTTATCCGGATGTCATTGTCATTGATCCGGAAGTGCTAAACACTTGCGACCGGAAGGTGATTGAGGAAATCCTGCTGCAGAGGCCAGCTGTTCAGATTATTTTCCATGCGTATGATGAATGGATTGGCGAGATTGAAAGCGGCGGTAATATTCATGTAATCGAGAAAAGTGCCTCGAGTATCGGATCGTTGAAAGAAATGATACAGCTGTTCGCAGCTGAAGCCAGCGGCTGAGGGTAAAGTTCGTTGAGTTTTCATGTCTGACTGTTGAACCCGCAGATAATATTGTATTTTTCCATTTTTGCATGTAGGGTCGGTCTCGTAATACCGAGCAATTTTGCAGCTTTTGAACGATTTCCATTGCTTATGTCTAACGCCTCACGGACCAAAAGCGATGCGACATGATCCAGGCAGGAATCATAGGGTTTATGATTTTTCCCGTCGAGAAGTATCCCGCGTATCCATTGCTGGACACCGGCTATGTCTCCATTCTCCTGGTTTTCATCTTTTGTCTGACTCAATTCATGAAAGGTAATCTCTTCTGGTAATATAGGTGCACCCCTGTTAAAAATGAGAGACTTTTTCAGAGTATTTGATAGTTCACGAATATTGCCGGGCCAGTCGTATTCCATGATTTTTCGGAGTGCTTCTTCGCTGATACCCGGGTTGTCGATTGCCATATCGTTTGAAAACCTTGCCAGAAGATACTGGGTAAGAGGGGGGATATCATCCTTTCGCCTGCGCAGGGAAGGCATGGTTATCGTCACCACCCGAAGTCTGTAATACAAATCCTCCCTGAATGTTCCTGCTGCAACACCACTTTCCAAATCTTTATTTGTAGCGGCGATGATCCGCACATCGACGTCGATAGGTTCTTTGCCGCCAAGTCTCTCTATGCTGTTTTCCTGAAGGAGGCGTAAAAATTTTGACTGAATACTCAGGGGCATGTCACCTATTTCGTCAAGAAAAACAGTGCCGCCCCGAGCCTGTTCAATTTTGCCGACCTTTCTGTGTGTCGCACCAGTAAAGGCACCTTTTTCATAACCGAAAAGCTCACTTTCGAGGAGCGTTTCAGGGATGGCCACACAGTTGACTACCATGAATGGTTTATCGAGGCGGAGGGAGTGGTTGTAAATTGCCCGGGAGGCCAGTTCTTTCCCTGTACCCGATTCCCCTCTGACCAGGACGGTGGCATCGGTTGAGGACACTCTGCCGATGGCCTTGTATACTTCGAGCATTTCATTGCTGCTCCCCACTAATGCTTCACGGTTGGCGAGGTTCTCCAGGCCCGGATTGAATTCAACAGGGGTGGTCATGCAGCGTCCGGCTATCACGGCTTTTCCGACAAGCAGGAGCATCTCCGGAACATCGAAAGGTTTGTAGATGTAATCATAGGCGCCTTTCTGGATGGCACCGATAGCGGTCTCGGTGGTGCCGAAGGCTGTGATGATAATCACAGGCAATTTGGGGTAAAGTTCGTGAATTTTACCGAATACCTCAATGCCGGACATATCCGGCAGTCTGATATCGAGGATCACCACGTCGGGCTGAAGGTTTTTGACACGCTCTATGCCCTGTTGTCCACTGGTGGCGGTTGCCGTGGCATAACCATCCTGAGATAAGATTTTGTTAAAGCTTCGACACAGCTGAATGTCATCGTCAATTATGAGTATCAGGCTCATGAATATATCCTCTTACTGGTAACTTAATGATGAATTCAGCGTTCTTTCCGGATGACGGGGAGAGCAACAGCTTTCCTCTGTGTTCCTTGACAATTCTGTTGACTATGCTGAGTCCCAAGCCTGACCCTTCTTCTTTGGTGGTGAAGAATGGAGCCATAACTTTATAGCGAATCGATTCCGGTATACCCGGGCCGTTATCTCGCAGGGTAATAACGGCAATATGTCCCATTTCGGGATCACTCTCCAGTTGTTCCGTTATTTCGATAATACCGCCGTGACCCATTGCCTCACAGGAGTTTGTAATGAGATTGACCAGCGCTTCCTTGAGCCTGTCGGCATCGACCATGATCCTGGGAAGATCCGGTTGGCTGATATAACGAAGCTCGGCATCGTACTCTTTCAGCCTGTATTCCATTAAAATTATTACTGATTGAATCAAGTCGGAGACTCGGCATTCTTCCAGCTTGAGTTTTGGCGGTCTGGCGAATTCAAGGAAATTCTGAACGATGTTGTCTATCCTGCCAATCTCATCAGAGATGACTTTGAGATCTTCATGCTGGCTGTCGGCAAGATCAAGTGTGCGGGTCAGGGAGAACATCCTCATTTTAATTGAAGTGAAAGGATTCCGAATGGTGTGCGCGACTCCGGCAGCCAGTTCGCCGACCATTGCCATTCTTTCAGCCTGGAGAAGATGTTTCCTGCTTTTCGCCAGTTCATCATGCGTTTCATCAAAATCCTTCATCATCCCTTTTAAGGATTGGCTCAAAGAAACAACTTCATCTTTGGTGCTCTCTTTAGGCGAGCTTCCCGTCTCAATGGCCAGTCCGCGAATAGGGCCGAGAATATGTTTGTAGAGAACAAAAAGGAAAAGCCCGCATAAGCTCATGAAAAGAATAATGGCGACATAAACCGTTGCTCTTAATTTGCTGGAGCGCTGGATGGTAATATTTTCCGTTTCTACAAGAGATTTCCATTGATCAAAGCTGAATGCTCGACAGCGTTCCAGGAGTTGAAAAAAAACATCCCGTTGCTGCTCATGAAGGTACGATATGCTTGGTTGAACCCCAACGGCGGTTTTTTTATAATTTTCAACTACGACATCCTTTGCCTCTATGTAGCTCTTGTATTTCGTGGCAATGCGATCAAGAGTTTCTTTTTGCCTTCCACTGGGTTCCAATTTGTATGCCTGGTCGAGACTTTGTTGAAAAACCTGGCGATATTTTCCCAGAGACTCGAGCCATTTACCATCTCCATCAACGAGATAATACGTGAGGAAACCTTTTTGATTGGCCAGTGCAAGCTCCATATCTCCAGCGATTTGGTAGAGGACAAGCTCTTTTCTCACTAATTCGTGAAGTGTTGAGTCGATCTGGTGAGTATACCTGAGCATGACGATACCTCCGACCAGTGTTATTGATCCCATGGATAAAAAGAGGCAGATAATTCTTGATCTGAGGCTTAAATTCATGCTTTTTCCTTTCCGATGGTGGCCCAGCAGGCAATCTCAGCTGAATCGGGTGCTCATTTATCTGAATGGTAGATTTACCGTTAAGTTTTTTTCGATCCTTTCAGCCCATCCGCTTAATCGACAACTGTAGACATCGGCATGGTTGAATCTACCGGCGGCGTAAGGGATCTGTCGTTTGTATCGTTAAAATGAAATGAGCTTGTTTTGAAGAGGCTTAAACAGGCATCAACCACATCGGCATCAAAGGTTATTCCTCGAAATTTTTTGATTTCATCCATGGCAGCATCGATTCCCTGAGCGGGTCGATAAGGTCTGAATGTACTGATCGCCTCCGTCACATCGGCAACTGCCAAAATCTTTGCTTCAAGAAGAATATCATTATCGCGGAGCCCAAAAGGATATCCGCTGCCGTCGAGACGTTCGTGGTGCTGCAAAACCATCTGGGCACAGGGCCATGGGAAGGGGATATTTTTTAGGATTTCAAATCCTACCTGCGAATGGATTTTGATCACCGCCATTTCAGCCTCGAGAAGTTGTCCGGTTCTGGTCAGGATTGAAACCGGAGTTCTTATTTTTCCGACATCATGGAGAATAGCGGCTATACGAATGCCTTCAATGATTAAGGCAGATAATCCCAATTCTGTGGCAATGGCGCATGCCAACTGGGCAACGCGCTGCTGATGGCCGGCGGTATAAGGGTCCCGGATCTCCGTCATAAGTGACATGCTCAGGATACTGCCCTGAAGCATTTCCTTTATCTCTGAGGTCTTTTTCTCAACCTTCTGCTCGAGCAGCTCATTTTGATGGCTGAGCCTGTTTTTCATCTCTGCCAGGGTGAGATGGGTCTTCACTCTGGCTTTGACCTCAGCTGCATGAAAAGGTTTGGTAATATAGTCGACCGCGCCGATTTCAAAGGCCTTTGTCTTATCAACCATAGCACTTCTGGCCGTAATAAAAATAACCGGGATGTCGTTGGTATCTGGATTTTCCTTGAGTTTGGCACAGACATCATAGCCATTCATCTCAGGCATCATGATGTCCAGAAGGATGAGATCCGGCTGAAATTTTATAGCGTAGGTGATCGCATTTTTGCCATTTTTTGCAATGCCAAGCCGATGTTCCTTTTCCAGAGTCCGCACCAGCACATCTATATTAGTTGCATTATCGTCAACAATTAGAATCAAAGATTGCGATTCATTCATTTTGATTTTCCATGCTCCTTTGTAAATCTGCTATTGAGAGAAGGGCCTGATCGTAATCATAGCGGCGAATGTGCCTTTCCAGGTCCAGAAACAGACGCCGGTTTGAAGCTGTCTGCGTGCCTGTGTTTTTACTGATGTCTGTCAGAATTCCCAGAATTTCAGAAGGGTCTGCTCGTTCTACGGCTTCCGCCAGAGAAGAGAGAGAAGCCGATAAATCTTTTTTCACATTCAGACCGGGGCGTATTTCAGGATGGTCTTTTTCTTTTTTTGGCAACGAAGCGATACCCGCTCGAACCCGCTCAAGCTCTTTTTTGAGTCCCCCGGCTGGTTCACCGAGGTTTTCAGCGGCGGGGCGATTTTTGCAGGCCTGTTCAAGTTCATACGCCATCTTTGCCAAAGAAGCAGCCCCGATATTGGCTCCACTTCCCTTCAGGCTATGTGCCAGGGTCTGCAGATCTTCTCTGTTATTTTTTTCCACAGCATTTTGTATTTTTGCGGAGGTCTCTTCCGTGTCCCGATAAAAACCCAGGAGAATTTCCACAAATGCGGGGTAATCCAGCCCGGTTGATCGCAGTACCCCCTCTATATCTAAGCCAGGGAGCAGTTCTGGACTGATGTTGTCTTTCTGAAATGGTATTTCGCTATCCTGATTAGAGGGATCGATATGTGAGGATGGTGCATCGGCTATGGGCGTATCCGGTTTTGCGCCCCGTTTCTGTAAAATCCGCCAAATTGTATAAAAGAAACGATCCTGCCTGAGAGGCTTGGCGATGTAGCCATCCATTCCAGCTTCCAGACATTTTTCTTCATCTCCCTTCATGGCATGCGCGGTCATGGCAATGATGGGCAAGGTCTGACCGCCGGGTACGGAGCGAATCTGTTGTGTCGCCTGATAGCCATCCATCTTCGGCATTTGAACATCCATGAGAACTGCATCGAATTCATAATTCTTTACCTTTTCAACGGCCTCTTCTCCGTTGTTTGCCATGGTGACGATGATTCCGGCGGTTTTGAGCATGGCTTTGACCACCTCCTGGTTGGTAGGATTATCTTCGGCAACCAAGATCCTGCTTCCTTTCAGATGATGTTTGTATATGGAGGCTTTTGTCGTAAAGAGGGGTTGAGCGCCATTTTTAGGAATAACGTTTTTACCAAAAGCGTCCATAAGTGCATCAAAAAGAGTCGATTGTAAAATGGGTTTAGTCAGGAAGCCGTTTGCTCCGGCCTGTTCGGCTTCGTTTTTGTGTATTTCGCGCGGATATGCCGTCATGATGATAATCGGCAGGTTGAGACCGAGATCATTGCGAATTTTATGGGCCGTCTCCACGCCGCTCATGGCGGGCATTTTCCAATCCATCAAGATCAGATCCACTTCATTTTTTGCCGCCTTGGCATCTGCCCCCAGCCTCCGCAGGGCGTCAACGCCGGAATTGAGGGTCTCAACCCGGAAATCCAGCGAGGTCAGCATCTTTGACATGATGCTTCGGCTTTCGGCGCAGTCATCGACAACCAGAATATTTATGCCTCTGATATCTTGTGGTACCTCGAACAAGCTGCCGAGTATTGTCGCTGCAATTTGCAGCCTCACGGTAAAGTAAAAGGTGCTGCCTTGTCCCAGCGCGCTTTCTACTCCAATTGTTCCGTGCATCATCGTCACAAACTTTTTACAGATACTTAAACCCAGCCCGGTTCCTTCATGCTGTCTGGTCGATGATGCATCACCCTGGGTGAACGGCTCAAAGAGCAGGGGAAGGTAATCCGGGGAGATACCGGCGCCCGTATCTTTTACTGTAAAGAAAAGCATTACCTGATCATCGGTCAGTACCTCGTTGCTGTCTGCGACTCTGACACTGACTATGATGGTGCCTTCCGCAGCGGTGAATTTTATGGAATTGCTAATCAGATTAGTGAGGATTTGTTGAAGTCGCAAAGAGTCTCCACGTAATATTCGCGGCGTATCCTTGTCAATATCAACCAAAAGTTCTATCCCCTTTTCCGAGGCTTGATTGATAAAAACATCCATTACTCCATCAAACATCTCGTCAAGCCTGAACACCCGATCCTTGAGTTCCAGCTGACCGGCCTCGATTTTAGAATAATCAAGGATATCATTGATTATTCCGAGTAAGGTATATGCGGAGTTCTGGACAATCTGGAGGTAATGCTTGACTTCATCAGTATCGGGTTCTTCAAGGGCCAACTCGGTTGCGGCTATAATCCCATTCATCGGGGTGCGAATCTCATGGCTCATATTGGCAAGAAACTGACTTTTGGCGTTGGTGGCCGCCTCGGCTTGTTCTTTGGCCAGACCCAGTTCTTTATCCATTTTTTTATGGAGCTCCATTTCCTCCTTGAGGATAGAATGGGAAGATTTAATTTTGCGATTAAGTTTCAGAACCAGAAGCGTGAAAATCACATGCGAGCAAAAAAATACAAAAAAGAAGCCTATCCAGTGGCCGTACTGGCGCAGCAGGTCTGAAAAAGTCACCTGGCCGGAATTTTGATATGGTCCCAAATGAAGATCCTTCATGGCCTCTACGACAGGCTGATAATTGAGTGGAATTGTCCAGCCTCCATATTTACCTGCAAGTGCAGCCGGTGAATCAGGCTGCATTCTGAGAAGGGCCACCGTCACTTTTTCGGCAAGTTCGTCGGGCGTATTCTTGAGTTTTGCCAGGGGCCAATTGGGATATTCCCTGGTTGAGCAGAAATAGGGGGGTGTGACATCCGGATCGAAGATCGGTGGGAAAATGAAAAAATCTTCGAGATTGATTTTCCCTTCGGCGCTGAGCGTTTCAAGGGTGTTGGTTCTGACGGTGCCGATATCAACTAAACCATCACGAACGGCATAGACAACCTCATCATGGGTTTCTCCGAAACTGACACTCTTGAAGTCGCGATGAGGTCTAATCCCTTTTTCCTGTAAGTCGCGCCAGGCCATTTGCCATCCACCCAGGGAGCCTTCCGAAACCCCCATAAAGGATTTCCCTTTTAGATCAGATAATGTTTGGATATCCTTGCGGTTCGAGCGGCAAAAAAGAACACCCCCGTATTTTGAAAAAATCCGGCCGAGCCTGATCTCCTTGATTGTCGCAATCCTGTTGACACCAAAGCCCTGCTCCAACTCGACATAGTAGGATGAATTTGTGAAGATAAAATCAACTCGTTGATTTTTAACGCTGGAGATAATCTGGTTATGCTCGAGAGGAACGATGACAAAGTGATAATCTGGGATGTGATGGGTCAGATATTCAGCAGTAGACTTCCAATCGTTCAGGCACCGTTCTGCGCCTCTCGTGGCCAACACCCCGATTCTCAGGGTTGTTTGTGCTGCCTGAAGATTTTCTGAAATACCCATCAAGACGAAGAAGAGCAGAAGAACTTGAATGAGCCGATCAGGTAATCCTGTGTTAAAACCGATTCTGGTCTTCATTGTCTCACGCTGTAGATGGGTGATTACCGGTTATACAAATTTTCTCAAGGCTATGGTCAGGGAAGGCTTGGTTCGTAAATTCTTCCACTCAATTGAAAGATTTAGCAATAATCATACCATAAACGAATTATTACATTTTGACTTAAAAACAGCAAAGATGTTTTGATGTTTTTTCAGCTGAGCCTTTCTGTTGAATCGGATCGAGTGGGAACTTGTCGGGTGATGAAGGCGGGCGTGGGTGACTTCAGTTCTTCTATAATAACATGCAAGACAAAAGATATGGCATTGCCAACACCATATCGTTTTTTGTGCCACTTCGATGGCTGCCGGATTGACTACGTCGCAGGCGCCGACGAGATGACCAGGTCGGTCTGATGAAATTCCGGGTTTACGACATCCATTTCGGCGAGCATATCATAGTCGATTCCGGTCTCCGCCAGGAGCACGTTCATATGTCCCGGCATCCGGCCGGCAACCGGGTGGATGGCGTACTTGAAGCATCTGTAGGCTTCATCAGTTCCCCATTCAAAAATAACCTCGATCCAAAAAATGCCGGCCCATTATCTTCACACCTGGCGAGAACATGGACGTGGTCTTGGCTGACAACGCCACCTAAATCATGATTTCAAGGCGCTCACAAGTTTGCCCTACACGCTCGCGGACTCGTAGATCCAGATATGAATTTCTTGACGATATTTTGTACCATATGCCGAGAGACTATAAGCCAACCGCTAGAACAATGCCAGGAAAAACCACCTAAGAGAGGGGATTTAAAGAGACTATAGAACAGGGTCCTGTAATGAAAGTTCGGTCGTTTCCTGTTCCAATATACCGCCGATCAGACAGAAAAATGGCAGCCTCAATCAGTTTCTGGGTGATAATGACAGTGAAACACCATCATTCATGAGCGATGTTGCCATGGTGTCGCCTAACTTGCACGATAAGGGGAAGTCAATGCCGCGAAGCGGTATATTCTTGTCGCCGGGCTTCGCCGGATGTCAGTGAGTGGAATCCTTTTGTCGCTCAGTCTTTCTTGCCGAATAATGGCAAGGCTTGCTGCATCAACAGCTTAGTGGATAATTCGTCCAAACAGGGATATAATGTGTTATATTGTTTTTGCTTCAGGTCCTGTTCAGGAAAGTTTAGGCGCAAGATGTAGGCAGAGAATGTTTCCCAGGGAGGTAGTCTCCGGCTTTTGGGGTTTTCGTGATGGTTTGTCACGTCGTGGGTAGCTGCAATCGAGGTTTGGTGTGGCTGTTCGCAAAGAGAAGGGCGAAGCCTGCTTTCCCGCTATTAATTCATTTCTCATCAAGAGTACACTACCATGGATCCTGTCAAGCAATCACCTCGGTTCGGTGCCGGGAAGAGGGCTACCTCATTCTGGGGGGAGTTCAAGAACTTTGCTTTCAAGGGGAATGTGATCGACCTCGCCGTTGGCGTGGTCATCGGCATTGCCTTCGGCAAGATCATCGATTCCCTCGTCAATCACTTGATCATGCCGCTCATCGGTGTAATTTTTCCCGGAGAACAAGGCTACCTCGGCTGGAAATGGGTGATCAACGGCCAGGAGATTCCCTATGGTTTACTGCTTGGAGAAATCGTCAACTTCCTGATTGTGGCGCTGGCGCTGTTCATCTTCACCGTGAAGATTGTCGGCATGATAAGGAAGGAAGAGAAAAAAGAAGCCGCTGTTCCGCCGCCGCCAACCAGGGAGGAGGAACTGCTGACCGAGATCCGTGACCTGTTAAAGCACAAATCAGCCTGACCGGAATGCTGTCTTATATTTCAATCAGGGGAAGGTAGCACCTGCCCGGACGGCGAATACCCGGCGGATATGTTCCCGAAAAACCCATGGCGGCAAGGCCTTTCACGGCGAAAAAGTCTTCTGAATTTCTGATGGAGAAAGATTGAATGAAAATATCGGAATGGTTGGATAGTAAGGAGGCAGAGAACGTTGATGTCTCGCAGATTGAATTGCCTGGAAATATGGCCTACGCCGAAGACCCGGACGAAACTATCTTTTACAAAGAGGTGAAACCCTGCGGATTGTTCTGTACCAGGAATCACCCCTTTTCCACGGTCGAACGTTTCGGACACTGGTATTACTGTAGAGGCCAGGACAAAGAGGCCGGTATCCATTCCTCGGAGATGAAGTGGAAGCTGTTTACCAAAGACAAGGAACTTGCTCTGCGGACGGCTAAAGAGCACATCGAATAACGACTGATTCCAAACCACCGAGTCTATTAACAGGAAGGTTATCCCTTGGCAAAACCCTCGGCGAAGTGCTGCCATTGTGCTTCCGGTTGAGCCAGTGCAGCGACAGAGCCGTTGTGAACCTAACCTGCGGGGCGATTGCCGACTAAGTTATTCATACCCCATGGTCGACGCGAAACAACCGTGCGGCTGAGCGGCGGCATCGGCCTATTTTACAAGCATAAACAATCACATGGAGGAGTCTTAGCATGCCGTATGTCAATATCAGGGTGACCAATGAAGGCGTAACTGCCGAGCAAAAGGCGGAGCTTATCTCAGGCGTTACCGAATTGCTTCAGAAAGTGCTGCATAAAAATCCTGCCACCACCGTAGTGGTAATTGACGAGATAGAAACGGATAACTGGGGGATAGGCGGCGAGCAGGTAACCAATCTGCGGAGGAAGGGGAAGAGCTGATGTCAGAAGACACGGGGAAAGCAAAAATAGCAGGTATTTGCTTCCGACAGCGATGATAATTACTACTTTTTAGTATCTTCACGAACACAGCAACAGACCAAGATCGGGTTGTTCTCCGTCGACAATTGATGAGTACAAAATTTTGCTATAGAAGCCTTCTTCCATACGTTTTTAAGTGATGCTTATTTAACTGAATAAAGTTGAACCGCGTATCTCTTCAGCCCCACATTTTCATCCTCTCGAAATATTATGAGCGTCCCGGATTTGCGTTGCACGCCAAATCCAAATAATGGCAAATTGAATAGCATTTTCATCTATTACTCAAATCCTACAACTTCAGTAAGTTGCGCTTCCGCTGCATTTTTATGCATTCCCGCCCTGCTTGTCAGGTTTAAAAATTTCTTGACTTACTTGTTGTCTATTGTATACAAAGTGGAAATGAGTTTACTTGATTTGGTTGAATTCAGGGCAAGGTATTTTTTTATAGGAATGCGCCGTAGCGGGTTAACGGGCAAAAAGAAGGGGCTCATTCAAAAACAAGAAGGAGATTTCCATGTTAAACAAGAAGATGAATTGGCTGGTAGGGATCGTTTGTGCATTTATGCTTACCGCAGCGTTACCATCGGATGGCTTAAGTGATGACAAAAAAGTCTATACACTGAAGTTTGCCTGGAATGATATTTGGGGGCCAAAGTTTCGTGCATCCCAAATATATAGACCAGGCGGAGAGATGCAAAGGATGCTTTACGAAAGGAGTGGCGGCCGTATTCAGCTGGAAATCATTCCGCGCATGTTTTCAACCGGTGATATGTTTGCCGCTGTAGCCAGAGGTAAGGCTGACGCGGGCGATATCGCCATGCCTTATCTTTCAGGAACATACCCCATTTGGAACTGGGGCGAGATTCCCGGTATCGTTAGCGAGGATCCTGTTGAGGGGCTAGCTGAGGAATTGGCTATATATCAGGATCCCGAGGTTATGAAAATATATGACGAAACTCTCAAAAAATATAATCTCAAATTCTGGTTCGTAACCCAGTGGGATCCAGCAAACGGGATTTGGAGCAATAAAGATATTACGACTCTCGACCAGCTCCAGGGGATGAAAATTCGTGTAGGCGGGTATTTGCCGACCCAGGGAGTTAAAGCTCTAGGAGCTAGCCCTATTACTATCGCCGGGTCAGAACTGGCGCCTGCAATGATGGCCGGAACCATTGATGGAGTTCTGACAAGTCTTGGATATGGATACTCCATCGGCCTCGCCACGGTAGCCAAAAACTTTACAATTACACCGCTTTCTCCCACCTGGACGGCGGTTACCCTCTTGAACGAAAAGTCTTTCAATGCATTGCCGGCTGATCTTCAGGAAGTGGTTATGGAAGTAGGGCGCGAACTGCAGCAGATGGTTTCTTTATCAACCACTGCAGAATATGTAATGAGCCTCGATACTGTGGATATGTCAGGCGTCAAGAGAACCAGGTTGAATAAGGCGGATCTGACAAAGGCAGTAGAGGGCGCCGCAGTTGTTGAAAAAGAATGGCTTGAGGCAGATGGCCCATGGAAAGAGGAACGCCCGAAACTTCTGAAAGCGGTCAAGAGCGCCGTCACCGAGTATAGAAATTTTAATGGTAAATGATTTCTCTGGTTTTTTGAGTGGCTGCCGATAGCATTTTTGTCGGGAGCCATTCTGAACCGGTTTGGATAATACATGCGAAAATTCATTGGAATAATAGAAAAAATTACCGATATATTGAGTGGATATATACCTGCTTTGCTGGTGTTCCTCCTCATGGTGATGGTCCTTATAGAAGTAATAACCCGGTATGTTTTTAATGCACCCATTTCAATTGCTGAAGAGTTGGGGGGATACATGCTGGTGGCCATTACTTTTCTAGGGCTCGGCTATACCTGGAAAGAGCGCAGCCATGTGAGTGTTGAGTTATTCACCAATATCCTGCCGGGACAGATGAAGAAATGGGTGCGATTGTTCACTCTGACGCTTGCTCTTATTTTTTGTTGGCCGTTGATCGCCGGCAGTATTGAATTGCTTCAGGATTCGATTTTCTTCGGAGCACGAAGCGGCACCTGGTTGAAGATACCGCTGGTCATCCCTCAGTCATTTCTCCTGATTGGTTCCGGACTACTATTGTTGCAGTTGATTGCAGAGGTCATCAAGGCAATCCTCCCAATGAAACATTCCGCAGGGGAGAACAGCTAATGGATTACCAAATTCTGATAGCCTTTGCATTGGTGGGTTTACTTTTTTGTCTTTTGATCTCAGGGCTCGAAATTGGCTGGTCGGTTGGAATTACGGCGGTTGTCGGGCTAGTTTGGTATGTAGATCAACCCCTCGGCCAATTGGCTGAGACCTCCTTCGGAGCACTCAACTCCTTTACCTTGACTGCTCTGCCCTTGTTTATATTTATGGGTGGAATCCTCGGGAATACCGGTATTAACGAGCGCCTTTTCGGTGCCATTGAAAAGTGGGTTGGGGGGTTACCGGGCGGCCTTGCATGCTCGGTCATTTGTGGAAATGCCGTGTTTGGCGCTATGTGCGGATCAACCATTGCCGCGACGGCTACCTTTGGAAAGGTGGCTTTTCCGGTCATGGAAAAGAAAAAATATTCTCCAAAACTGGCCTTGGGATCAATCGCCTCTGGAACGGTGCTGGCGCCATTGATCCCGCCGAGCATTCTTCTGATCCTTTACGGAGCCTGGCAGGGACTTTCTATTGTAGACCTGCTTGCTGCCGGTTTGATTCCGGGATTAACTCTAACTTTTCTTTTTATCATCGCCATTATCATTCAGGTGAAGCTGAATCCATCTCTTGCCCCTGCCACCGCTCAATATTCCTGGAGCGCCAAATTTCGGGCCTTGCTCGAGGTGCTTCCTTTTGCCGGAGTCATTTTCGGGGTATTGGGAGCCATATTCGGCGGCATCATGACCCCTACTGAGGCAGCCGCGCTGGGTGCGTTTCTGAGCATTCTTCTTACGCTGGCTTATAGAAAATTGACATTTGCCATCGTGCAAAAAAGTCTTCTGGATACCGTCAAGATTACCGCGTTTTCACTTTTTATCATGGCCATGAGTTCTCTGATTTCTCATGTTTTCAATTCGGCGGGAATAATCCCCATGATAAAGGATTTTGTCATCGCGCTCCCGGTTGGAAAGTATGGTATCCTGATGCTTTTTTTCGTGATGTACCTGATTCTCGGTATGTTTTTCGACTCTTGGTCGATGCTTTTCCTCACCTTTCCATTCGTCATGCCTGTTATCATAGGTCTTGATATCAATCCCATATGGTGGGGAATTGTCTACGTAATGGCGGGTGAGCAGAGCACCATTACTCCACCTTTTGGACTAACCCTCTTCGTCTTGAAAGGAGTAGTGCCTCATCATTCCATGGGAACTATTGTCCGGGGGGCGTTACCGTTTCTAATTCCAATTTATATCAATATATTATTGCTGTTTATGTTCCCCCAGCTCGCCTTGTGGCTTCCCAATTTCCTCAAGGGAGGCTGAGGCCGGGTAATTCGGATTTATAGGCGTTGTGTCGGAGCAGTAGGTCTTTTGACTAAGAATATTGTACCGACCGAAAAAAAATCATAATTTGTCCGGGTTGACGCTGCTTTCAGCCAGCCTGTGAACGAAGGAGAAGGTACAATGAGTTTCAACACGAGAATGCGTTACTACAAAGATGATGAACTTCAACTCACGAAAGATCGAATTTATGAGCTTCTGGAAAAACGGGGGGCTCGCATCGATCACAAACTGATTCTCGATCTTTTCCATCAAGAGGGAGCTATAGTCGATTTTGATTCGAAAATCGTCAAATTTCCCAGGGCATTTCTTGAGGAACAGGTCGCCCGCGCGCCAAAGGAATTTACTCTGGTCGGCAAAAACGGCAAGCATCCGATGAAGTTCCCGCACCCGGAAGGACTGTTTTATACAAGAACCTGTACTGGTGGACAGAATTGGCTTGATCCCGAAACCAATGACTTTCACAGGGTAACGCAAGACAATTTAGCGTATTGGGCACGCCTCGCCCAAAAATTAGAGCACATCGATTACATTCCATATCTTGTCGTCAATGATGTCCCCTCTGCGACAGCCGATATTCATTCGCTCAGGATTATGCTGGAGAATGTGGAAAAACATATTTGGATCCAACCCTACGTTGGTGAAAGTGTAGAATATCTCATCCAACTTCTTGTTGCGGCGGCTGGCGGCAAGGAGGCGTTAAAAGAAAACCCCTTAGCCAGTTTTGTTGCCTGTTCTTTAAGCCCCTTTGACTTTAAGTGGATGGATATGGAGATTATCTATCAGGCTGCGACCCATGGATGTCCCCTGCAGACATGCTCTCTCCCCGGTTCTGGGGCTACCGGCCCGTTCACGGCGCCCGGTACCGTCATGCTCTCAGCTGCGGAAAATCTTGTCATGCTTGCCGCGGCCCAAGTGGTTAATCCCGGGATTCCCGTGGTTGCCACTTCTCTGCAGTTTTCTGCCGACATGAGAACCGGAAGAAGCCTCCAATCAAGTGTTGAATCACTTCGGCAGTCTGCATTGTTTGTTCAACTCATGTTCGATGGATTTGGTCTCCCCGGTCACACATATGGCAGCGGTTCGGACTCTCCGGACATAGATGGGCAGGGAATGGTGGAAAGGGCAATGCGGGCAGTTTTGATGGCCGGATATGGTGCCCAGGTGCTTGGCGGTGCAGGTCAATTGGAAACCGCATGCTCGGTAAGTCCGATCGCTCTTGCCGTCGATAATGAAATTTTTGGCATGACCAAGGCGGTTCTCGCTAAAATGGAGTTTGACGACGACCAAATGGCCTTCAAGGAGCTGATGGAAATCAAACCTGGTGGACAATTCCTGACCAGCACTCACACCTTCAAGCACTGCAGAGAGGTTGCAGTCCCCATTAACTTTACTCGCAGTCCACGAGACTCATGGGCAATCGAAGGGAGCCGGGGACTTAATGAGCGGGTTCAAAAATACCTGCGTGAGATTATGGCGGATGCTGGGCCTATTGAATTAGCGGAAGGCGTTAAAAGGGAGATGGAAGGGATAACGGCACTAGCGGATGAACGATTATGCACTGGTGATTAACTGAGACAGATACCCATGCCAAAATGTGTCCCCGAACAAGAACCAAATCTGTCTGATACCAAAACGCTGACAAAACACTGTTTCTTATGGAAAGAATAAAACTGGTCGGACGACGATACATTGTTTTTAGTTAACAAAATTTATAAGGAGTTCATATTATGTCGGATTTGCAAATTATCACGGAGACCCTCATTTCTGGTGATGGTGAGAAGTTACTGGAACTCGTTAAAAAAGCCATCGATGCTGGAATCCCAGTCAATGATATTCTTCAAAAAGGACTGATCGCCGGTATGGACATTGTTGGCGAGAAAATGGAAACGGGAGAGATGTTCATACCTGAGGTTCTCATGTCTGCACAGGCTATGGGAGCTTCAGTCGAAATCCTTAAGCCGCTGCTTTCGGAAGGAGAAGCATCATCTGCCGGTAAAGTAGTTATTGGAACGGTAAAGGGAGATCTTCATGATATCGGAAAAAATCTGGTGGTGATGATGCTCGAAAGTGCAGGATTTGAGATTATTGATCTGGGTGTTGATGTTGATCCGGAAAAATTCGTTGAGGCCATTAAAGAAAACAAACCCAATATCGTAGGACTATCCGCCCTGCTGACCACCACTCTGCCGATGATGAAGAAAACGGTATCCTGTATAGAGGAAGCAGGGTTAAGAGATACAATGAAAATTTTAATAGGCGGTGCCCCGGTTAATCAGGCATTTGCTGATGAAATTAAAGTAGATGGATACGCCCCTGATGCCGGTGTAGCCTGTAAGATGGCAAAAGCCATGCATTCGTAATGAGTTGTAAGCCAAAATAATACCTTAAAAGAGGAGAGCAATGTTTACTGTCATTGGGGAACGAATCAACACTACCCTGAAAAGGGTTCAGGCTGCCGTAGCAGAAGGTGATGCCGAATATATTCAAAATGATGTACGGCAGCAGACCGAGGCGGGGGCCACCTATATTGACATTAATGCCGGTGCTCGAATCGGGCATGAAG
Organism: Desulfobulbaceae bacterium; assembly: GCA_016278675.1. Taxonomy (GTDB): domain Bacteria; phylum Desulfobacterota; class Desulfobulbia; order Desulfobulbales; family Desulfocapsaceae; genus Desulfopila_A. The sequence goes on from JADQBJ010000031.1 coordinate 55,943, forward strand.
AGAAAGACATGAAATGGCTCCTGGAAATAGTCCAGGAGGTGACCGATCTGCCACTTTGTCTGGACAGCCCTGATCCTGATATATTGGAAATGGCGTACGGTCTTGTCAAAAACAAGCCGCTGATCAATTCTATAAGTCTTGAGAAAAATCGTTTTGACCCCATGATTCATTATCTCAAGGATAAACAATGCAGGATTGTTGCTCTGTGTATGGATGATTCAGGAATGCCTAAGACAATAGAAGATATTATCTCAAGAGCACGCACTTTAGTTGCAGAACTTGAAAATATCGGTTTTAAGCGCGATGATATTTTCATTGATCCACTCATTCAACCTCTAAGCGTAAATGTTCAGAATGGTATAACAGCAATGGAGGCAATTAAAGGAATTGTAAGAGAACTCAATGGTGTTCATACAACAGGAGGCTTATCCAACATCTCCTATGGACTCCCGGAACGCAGATTAATCAACCGATGCTTTCTTGCCATGATGATGGCCAACGGCTTTGATTCCGCGATTATGGATCCACTTGACGATAAGATCATGGCTCTGACCAAAACTGCAGATATGATTGCAGGTAATGATAATTTCTGCATGAATTTTATTAAGGGTGTTCGTGCCGGAAAAATCATTTCTTAGGGCAGCATATTTCGCGGATATTGATCCGGTTGAAGATAAGATTTTTGACCGGATTGGGGTTCTCAATAGACAATTGAGGTAGTTGGGTTGTCTTGAAGTAGTCCGGCCCCGACGAAATCAGTTTTCGGTTGTAACGTCCCTTAGTGTTTATGTGCATTTATTGATATGTCTGCATCGAAATCCCAACTGGCCATCTCCCTGAATTGTCTGTGATGTTTCTTCAATGTATCCTGTATATCGCCCAGAGGAAGGTCATTATAATGTCCTCTCTCATTTAAGTACTCCATGTACTTATTACCTTCTAAATCAAAAGGTTGGAGTGTTGAATCTTGTAGGCCATCGAATTCCAATGGTGGGACATTCGCTTTTTTGCACAGTTCTTTATTAAATGCCGGAGTAGCTTTTACCCATTGATCTGCAAGGAGGATTTCCGTATATCCATGCCATAGAAAAACATCCGTCTGCATATAATCACGTAGGCGCGGTGTTGACAGATGATTCTTCACATCGGCAAATCCCAGTCTTGCTTTAAGCCCTTTCGCTCTGCAGCAGGCGGCCAGCAAAACCGCCTTTGATACACACCATCCGTACCCTAACTGTAAAGATGTGCTTGCGCGTAAACCTTGAATTGACAAATCAATCCTGTATGGATCGTAACGAATGTCGTCACGAACGGCGTAATATAATGCCACAGCAGTCTCTCTTTCACTGGCGCCTGGAAAAGTGTGTCGCTCGATAAATCTGCGGATGAGTGGATGATGGAAATCCATCGAAAAGGTAGCTGATAAGAGTTCTGTGTTATGCATGCTGTCATACCCGATTAATAATCTGTCCCAGCTGAGCTGGTTTATAGGTTCGTTTTGACAAAACAGGAAAACAGAATGAAAGGTTCTGGATTTAGGGTTTTACCCGGGAATTATTTTTTTTAAAGCTTGCTACGCTTCAAAATTATTCAATGCGCAGCTTGCACCTGCTAATAGGTTTCGCTCATGCTCACGGCAATCTATCTCTGTTCCGTTATGTTTGAAATTCAGACCTTTTCATAACCCATTTTGTCTGCTTCTTTATTCTTGACATAAGGGTTGTCTATTGTATACAATAATTCTCGATTATGCGAACGATTAAAGCATCAAGTTTGACATGGATGGTCTCATTCTTTGAAGATTCCAGGCTCGAATGTTTATGACAACATTGAAAATAAAACATCAAAATTAAAGGTTTCCAATGAAATTAGGATTTGTTGGGCTGGGGGCAATGGGCAAACCCATGGCTAAACGGCTGATAGGTCTCGGCCACGATCTCTTTGTCTATGATGTGGTGAAAAAAGCTGTCGAAGAACTGGTAGAAGATGGAGCCGTGATGTGTTCATCGCCCTGTGAAGTGGCAAAAGCAACCCAGTTGACATTTTTGAGTTTGCCAAATTCGGCCATTGTGATTCGGGTGGTTTCAGGTATTGAGGGAGTATTGGCGGGCGCGGCTGAGGGCCACACCATTATTGATTTAAGCAGTGTAGACCCAAATTCCACGAGAATGCTTGCCGCAGAGGCGAAGAAAAAGGGCATTGATTATATGGATGCACCTGTCAGTGGTGGAGTTTCAGGGGCTGAAGCCGGCAGTCTCACTATTATGTTGGGTGCCCCGGCGACATCTGTTGAGAAGGTTCTGCCCATCTTGAGCCTTTTGGGAAAAAAGATTGTCCACGTGGGGGATGTCGGAGCTGGTGATGCCGTAAAAATTGTCAACAATTTGCTTCTTGGAGCGAATATGGCTGCTCTGGCGGAAGCTCTGGTGCTAGGCAGAATAATGGGACTCGAGGCTGAAAAGATGGAAAAGATTATCGGTCAGGGTTCTGGCAAAAGCTACGTGCTCGATGCCAAGATGCGAAACTTTATCATGAAGGGCAATTTTCAACCAGGATTTGCTGTGAATCTGCAGTATAAGGATCTCGGGCTTGCATTGGATGCGGCCAGAGATTCAAAAATGCCATTGCCCATGACCAGCCAGGCGATACAGCTTTTTGAAATGGCACGGGCAAGGGGGTACGGTGATGAGGATATGTCCTCGGTCATAAAAATATGGGAAGAGCTGATGGAAATCGAGGTAAGAGAAGAGAAAGTTGAGGCAGAGAAGTGAAGCATATTAAAGATCGTATAAAGAAGAATGGTTTCGAGATAGGTGCTCTGACTTTAGGGGACTGTATCCAGATTGCCGCAGAGGCGGAAAAGCGGGTCAGCGATGTTGTTATATTCGAAGCAATGCAGCAGACAGGTTTATCGTTCGAGGAAGTCCTTGACACGGTGATGGAAAGCTTTTCTCATAATCTCAAAGCACTTTCGGCCGGATTGACCCGTGAATCAAGCTTTCTGTTTGGTTCTGTTGCCAATGAAATGGCAGATGAGGGCGCACCTAGAGTGGTCGAAGACCAACTGCTTAACAAAATGATTATGTATACTCTTGCTGCTCAGGTCGGCAATCATAGTGTCGGCTTACAGCCTTGCGCGGGTACCGGTGATTCCTGCCCCTACGCCGGATTTGTGAGAGCCGTAAGTGAGGATTACCCGATAATGGAGGTGGCCAGAGCTGCAGCAGTTCTTCTTAAGATCGGCACAATCTTCAGAGTAGGAAAAACCTCTACCGGCTGTAATATGGAGGGGTTTGGTGCCGGATCTGCTGCGACGGCGGCCGCATTTGTCGAGATTGCCGGGGGAACTCCGGAAGCGCTGGGAAGGGCAGTTGTTCTCGCCATATCTCCCACGATAGGCACTCCCTGTACTCCACGGGTGATGGTTCCTGGTTTGTGTGCAACCCACATCGGCGGCGCCATCATGAATGGAAAGCTCGCAAGTCACCTTGCCATGCATACAACAATTCCCGTCAACGTCCCCGTGGATGTGATGATTGCTCTGGCCGCGGCTGTACATCCCATTTCCGCCAAAAGTATCGTTCCTGAAGTAATCCGCTATATGGAGCCGTATTTCAGGACCAACGAAGCTGTTGAGGCCTATGTGGATGCAGATACAAAGGTAGCAGATAAAACTCGAAAAGGTAAGATTTATGACAAGGCTCTGCAAGAGGTTCGTGATCTGGCTCGACGTGCCAACCAGATTATCAAACCATTTGGAACTGCTGTTGTCGGTGGATCAAGTCAGGCGGTAGGATCTCCCACCAATACTGGTCGGCTCGCCCACTTTCTGGCAAAAGGCAAGATACGAAAAGTGATTATTGATCTTTACCCGGAACTTTTTGCCAGAAGGGGTATCAATATTCCTGGCATTCTCATGGGTGCCGTTTATGGAGCATCCAGCGCTGATGGCAAGATGTACAAGGAAGTAATGGAAAGAGTCAAGGCTGATGGTATCGAAGTGGTAATCAACGAGGTGGATGAGTATCAGCTCCAGAGAATTACCATTGAAACAACCGAGGGAAAAAGCGTCGTCGATGCCAGAAACCGCGGCGGCGGCCGATTGGCTTTGGTCAATGCCGAGCCCGATATTGAGCTTTGCAGAACGCTGGCGGAATCCCTTCAGATAGAAATTGTGCAGTGAGTCGAACTGGTAATAGGAGAAGGAAATGCAAGAAAAAACGATAAGAATTCTTGTTGAGGATGAAAAACAGGTCAAGGCCTACGAAGAGACCTTCGGAGTAACAATGCCGAAGGTGGCGGCTGATGGTACCGTCGTCGGCCTTCCTGAACCATTTCCACGGGAAATCAATGGCGTTGTTCGGGATGGCTATAGAATTTACAGGTTGGCGCAAAAGGCGGAGCAAACCGGAATTCCGATACTTAACCCCATCCTTGGCAGAAACAGTGGAGCGGAAACCTACAAGGAATCGCTTGAGATATACAAGATGGCCGATCAGCTTGGAATCAGTATCTTCCATTTTGTCCATGCGGAGGCAACCCGTCATATTGACCCTCTGGATGGGCGCGAGCTTATTGAGCAGTCCAGAGGAAAGGGTGGAATCACGCCAAGTGGTGAGCGGGAAATGGTCCAGCTCGGCGGAGGTGAAAAGCATCCCATGCGGGTCAATGCTACAGGTGATACCCCGCACCTGACCATCATCAATTCCTTTATCGCCGGATTTGACGGAACCGATATAGGTCCGGTCATCCACGTTCATTTTGGCGGCAGGGGGATACATGATTACAAAACCAAGGTGATAAACGGCTACAAAGCTCTTGAGGTCTGTGCCGACAACAACATCTTCGTGCAGACCGACTCACACAAACACCTGAACAATCTGGATGGTACCGATGGCATGGCCCTGGCCATGTGCCTTCTTGCCGAAGGTCTTGCTGTGAAAGCCGGCTTACCCCGGGAGCTCAGTGCCCTGCAGATGAACGTAGCCGGTATAAATCTTCTTGCCGATCTGGCCGCCATGCGTGCATTTAAGGAAACCATGTGGAGTGCCTCGCTGGTGGTGGTGCCGGAGACTTTTCAGAACCCTCCCGGAGATCTTATTGCTGAAGCTGCCCATTTCGCCAGAATGGCCGTGAGCGCAAAATTAGGCGGTGCTCACTTTTTCAGACCTAAGGCAGCTGAATCCGTAGGTATTCCCACCGGTGCCTCTATGGCCAAAGCTATGTGGGCTGCCCAAAATGTTTTTGAAAACACGTATAAAGTTGAAATCACAGATCCGTATATCGAAGAGCGTAAACAGGAGATCCTCTCAGAGGCCATGGGTGTTCTCGCTAAAGCTCTCAAGCTTGAGGGTGAGCTTGATCCCGCTGATGTTACCGCTGCATTCTGGCAGCAATTTGACAAGGACGTCTTGATTGATCTCATAGTCAATGCCGGTAAGTCAGGGATTCTTGATGCACCAAAGGCTGGAGGCTGGGACCTGAAACGTCATGTCAAGACGCACCGGGATGGCGACGGCATTCGAAGATACCTGCCGGGTTTTTCTCCGCTGGGGGTTGATCAGAAATATTTTGCCTTTACCAGGGAGCCTGTCAAGGCAGTCAAGGTTCCACAAATTAGCCGTAAACAGAAGGTCGTGTTGGCAACCATAGGTGCAGACGCCCATGTATCAGGTGTTAATCTTATCAAAGATTCATTGGAAGATGCCGGATTTGAAGTTGTCTTTTTGCGGGGTATGAACCTGCCGGAAACTGTTGCCGAGGTTGTGGCGGAAACGGACGCGGATATTCTAGGAATGAGTAATCTTCTTGGTCTGGGCATCGATCTTTTTCCCCGGGCCAGTCGCCGGCTTATCGAGCTTGAGTTGAGAGATAAAGTCATTGTCGTTGCCGGTGGAAGAATAGCAGAAAAAGAAGAAGAGCACTTTCAGTTCGAGGAGAAGATTCGTATTGAGGGGCCGGAATTTCTGGGCGTAGACGGTTTTTTTGGACCAGGCACAAAGCCTGATGATTTCATTGAGTGGCTGGACAACAAGATAGCAGAAAAAAAATCTAACTCAGCAAAGCTGGAGAAGAACCTTTAGAAAGTCCGTTTCTTGCACAAAACAAGAAAACAGATTGTGAGGTATTAACCCTGAAAAACGAGGAGCGGAACACATGATGGCTGAAATGAAACGAATCCCTTGTGTAATCATGAGAGGTGGCACGAGTAAAGGCATTTTTATCAAATCAAATCATCTGCCCCAGGATAAAAAACTCCGGGACGAAATGATACTGTCGATATTCGGAAGTCCTGATATCCGGCAGATAGATGGCTTGGGCGGTGCAGATCCTCTGACGAGTAAGCTTGCCATAATCGCTCCATCCAGTCATCCACAGGCGGATGTCGATTATACTTTCGCCCAGGTAGGTATCAATCAGCCGGTGGTGGACTATTCAGGGAACTGCGGCAATATTTCCTCAGGGGTCGGACCTTATGCCATCGATGAAGGCTTTGTCAAAGCGATTGAACCGTTTACCAAGGTAAGAATTCATAACACCAACACAGGTAAGATTCTGGAAGCTGAGGTTGAAGTAGAAGGTGGACGGGCTAAGGTGACGGGCGAGTGCAGAATAGCCGGCGTACCAGGCACCGGCTCAAAGATCATGTTGAATTTCGCAGGTACTGCAGGTTCGGTAACAGGAAAACTTCTTCCCACTGGAAATGTTGTAGACACCATCAGCACCTCCTCCGGTTCCATCGAAGTTTCTATCGTTGATTGTGCAAATCCAATGGTATTTGTGAGAGCCGAAGATATGGGGATTAAAGGGATTGAGTCTCCGGATGAGATAAACAGTAATTCTGAGCTCCTCAAACGACTGGAAGAAGTACGATCCACAGTTGCGGTTCTTATAGGTATGGCGGAAACTCCACAGGAGGCAACCGAGAAAAGTCCGGCCTTTCCTATGATTGCAATGGTATCCAAGCCTGCAGATTATGCAGATTTTACCAGCGGCAAGATGATTGCGTGCTCCGATATTTCCCTGGTCTCACGCCTCATGTTTATGCAGGTTCTGCATAAGACTTATGCCGGCACGGGAACCGTTTGCACTGGGGCCGCCGCCAAGATCCCCGGCACCATTGTCCATGAGATGATTACTGAACCTGAATCCGTTGAGACGGTTCGCATAGGCCATCCGGCCGGTGTCATTGTACTTGAGGCAAGGGTGAAGGATGGCTGTATAGAGCGAGCCGCCTTTGCCAGAACCGCCCGCAGAATAATGGAAGGCTACATCTGGATACGCTAAAGAAAAGAGAAAGGATAGGTCCTATGGAAGCGAATCTTGTGGTATATGACGTCGGCAGTACGTACACCAAGGTCACCGCATTTTCTATGATTGAGTCCCATCTGTCACTGCTGGCGCGGGATCAGGTTCCAACCACGGTGACAGATATTCAATCCGGCATAGCTAATGCCAATGAGGCTATAGCAAAGCAAGGAATTCGTTTGACGGAGGAGAGTAGATTTTTCTCAACCAGCAGTGCAGCAGGAGGACTTCGCATGGTGGCAATGGGCTACATGCCCAGAGTCACGGCAAAAGCTGCTAAAGAAGTTTCCATGAACGCCGGCGCCAGAGTTCTTGAGATTGTTACTCATGAGGATCCACCAGAGTACCGAATTGAAATTCTGCGGGAAATTCAGCCGGACATCATCCTTCTGGCGGGGGGGACGGACGGCGGGGATTACTCCAATATTATTGAAAATGCCCGTCACATCGTCGCATCCAAGGTAAAGGCGGTGGTCATTATTGCCGGCAATATATCGGCTCAAATGGAAGTCCAGGAAATTCTCAGCAAAGCCGGAGTGCTCTCAAAGCGTGTAGCCAATGTAATGCCCACAATTCATGAACTGAAGGTAGACAGAGCCAGAGAGGCCATTCATGAAGAATTCATCAAACAGATTTCTTTGGCAAAAGGCCTCAACAAGCTCGTCGATATTGTTTCCGACAATGTCGTTATTCCAACTCCCGGCGCAATCCTTATGGGTGCTGAACTCCTTGCCTGTGGGACCTTTGCTGAGGATGGAGTCGGAGATATAATTGTTATTGATATTGGCGGCGCCACAACGGATATTCATTCCATCATTCCCGGTCTTGAAAAACTCTCGATTGAAGAAAGAGGGCTTGTGATCACCAATGAGAAACAAGCTGCCTTCAGGACTGTCGAGGGCAATCTGGGAATGCGTATCAGTGCCACCGGAATTCTAGAAACTGTTGGTCCTGCTGGCGTTCTTGCGAAAATAGGAAAATCAGGAGATGAGTTTTCATCCAGGCTCAAGGATTACACTGTTTTTCTCGAAGAGAATCCCGAGCATATTGCTGCAACGGAAATCGAGCATCAATTCGACAGGGCACTAGCCATTTCCGCTATTGAAATCGCATTAAAGCGGCACGCCGGATATATCGCTCAGGAGTATAACCCGGTCATGGGTATTGCACCTGGAACCCCCATAGGAAGAGATCTGCGAGGAATTACTAAGATAATCGCCGTCGGCGGACTATTTGCGCATACCCCCTCTCCTGAAAGGGATACCATTATTAAAGAAGCTATGAAGAACCGAGGGGTGTCCCTTTTGCCGGAATCGTACTCGGTCTATTTTGACGACAAGTACCTGATGTATGTTATTGGCGCGTTATCCCGAAAATATCCTGATAAAGCATTACAGTTTGCGAAGCAATATTTAATGATTTCATAGAAATACTGATGGATGATCAGAATTACTTCGTCATCCGGGAAATTGCAACTGAAGCTTTTAACTGGATGAAGAGGCTAAGTTTTAAAGAGGTTGGTAAAAACATACAATGAGAGCCCCCTTGACAGTTAAATTGTATACAAAGTACATTATGTTTTGTATGCGATGTACAGGAAAAGTGGGAATGATTGCTAAGTTATGAAGAGAATTATTCCTGAAATTAATGCAAAAACACACAAGGGGGAGATTCATTGGAGATAAATGGGAACAGCATGTCAATGGGACAGGTAGAACGAAAAAAAAGTCTGGGAATGGAAGTGTCGTCTCTTGCCGATCTGGTGACGACACAGATTCGAGAATTGATTATAACCGGGGCCTTCCACCAGGGCCAGCAACTCAAAGAAGATGAACTCTGTAAATTATTTGCCATCAGCAGACCCCCTATCAGGGAAGCGTTTAAGACCCTTGAGGCCAACGGACTCGTGATGCGTAAACCTCGTCGCGGAGTATATGTGTCTGAGTTTACTTCAAAAGATGTAGAAGAAGTTTATACTATTGTAGCCATGCTCTATCAGAAGGCATCGGAATTGGCTATGGAAGTCATGACTGAAGAGTCAATACGTGAAATGGCAACTCATGTTGAGCTGATGGCAAAATATGCCCAAGCTAATCCTCCGAACTTGAGGGATTACCAGGCAGCACACCGTGCCTTCCATGAGACGATCATGAGCCTCTCCGGAAATCGTCGTATGATGGAGCTGGAAAAGCAGCTTCGGTATCAAATCTCAATCATGAGTTATAAGTCGTTTCAGGAGCCGGAGCATCTCACCTCTTCTCTTAATTACCACCGCAATATTCTTAATGCAATCAGGCAAGGAAATAAGAAGGAAACGCTGGCTCTTATGGAAGAGCATGTACTCAAGGCGTTGGTTTTTTTAGTCAAAAAAATTTCTAGCAGGAATCATGCTGCCAATACAATGTCATCATAAGACTGACAGAATCGCAGGAGATTGAGTTCAGGAAGCTTGAGAGTCGATCACCAAAGATTGACCTAATGTAAAAGGGAGGAGTGTTCTATGAAACCGGAAATACGGACCATTTATACCATTGTTGAAGAAACACACGCTGATGGAGTTAAATCCCTGGACAAACCCACGCGAAAGGCTGCCTGCGCCGCTGTATTTAAGAACCCTTATGCAGGTATATATCAGGAAGATCTCAGCCTTCTGTATGAATATAGCAAGGAGCTTGGCACTCTTTTGACCAAAAAGGCGGTTGCTGCGCTGGGCATAACGGAACAAGAAGTAGAGAGCTATGGCAAGGCGGCAATCGCCGGCCTTAAAGGTGAAAGAGAGCATTGCGCCGCTCTCATGCACCCCGCTCTGGGTACACCTATACGTGAAAATGTAGGAGGTGGAAAAGCACTGCTGCCGTCCGCAAAAAAACTTGGTGGTCCGGGATGTGCTATCGATCTTCCCTTGGGCCATAAAAATGCCGCTTATGTGAGAAGTCATTTTGATGCGATGGAAGTAAGGATACCAGATGCTCCCAAGGATGATGAACTGGTTCTCATCGTTGGTATAACCGATTCCGGGCGGCCTTTTCCCCGGGTTGGCGGACTCACTGCAGCTGAGGTTAAAGGTGAAGATGGATTGCGTTAACAGGGATTTATTCGATGCATACCATCGTCTGCTATGGGATGGATTATTTTTATGAGGATGGATGATGAAGCAGGAAACGGTTCAAATAGAATGTGTGATCAACGGGGAAAAGATGGCCCTGGAAATACCTGCCTTAGTGACGGCACTCCAGGTGATCAGGGATGTCCTCGGACTTAAGGGGGCGAAAGAAGGCTGCGGTATCGGCGAGTGTGGTGCTTGTACCATAGTTGTCGACGGCAAAGCTGTCAATTCCTGCTTACTGTTAGGAGCCCAGCTTCACGGAACTGAAGTTATTACCGTTGAGGGACTGGCAACAGATAAGGAGCTTCATCTCCTCCAGGAAAAATTCATCGCACATAACGCCGTACAGTGTGGCTTCTGTACTCCCGGATTGCTGATGAGTGCCTATGCCCTTCTTGAGCAAAATCCTCACCCCGGGCGGAATGAAATCTCCAAGGCAGTAGCTGGAAATCTCTGCCGGTGCACCGGCTATCAACAGATCATTACTTCCATTGAGGCCGCGGTAAGCAGTGGTGCCGGTGGGGAGGAAAGGCGATGAGTAAAAATATCGACTATTTCAAACCTGGTAATCTCGATGAGGCCCTGGATTTTCTTGATGAAAATGGTCAGGACACCATAATTATTGCTGGGGGCACCGATGTCATGGTGGACCTTCGCTCTGGTGAGCTTAAAGCCCGGTACCTCCTTGATATCAGCCGTCTCGATGAACTAAAAGGGATACGCCTGGAAGGAGATAAGTTGGTAGTGGGGGCAGGAGTTACTCTTGCAGAGATATATGATTCAGATATCCTGGCCCGACATGCCCCTGCGCTGAAAAAGAGCGCCATGAATTTTGCTAGTGCACAAATCAGGAATGTTGCCACTATTGGAGGCAATGTTGCTCACTGCTCTCCCTGTGGTGATACAATTCCTCCGTTGGTCATTCATGAGAGCGAGGTGGTTTTTTCGGGCAAAAACCGAGAACGACGCATACCAATCGAAGAGGTTGCGACAGGACCCTACCGTTGTTTCATTGCCAAGAACGAAATTCTCACATCCTTTATTCTTAATCCCCGGTCTGCTGATTTTGCAGATTTTCAGAAGATCGGCAGAAGGAAAGATCTGGCTATTTCGCGATTGAGTATGGCCGCCATGGTTAATAAGGATGCCGACGGCAGAATATCTTTCATGCGGCTGTCCTTGGGTGCCTGCACACCGACACCTCACCGGATGACGGCTGTTGAAGAATTTATGAGTGACAAAAAACCGACGACGGAATTGCTCTTCAGTGCCGGGAATCTTCTGGCCGAGAAGATGATAGAAATTACAGGCAGAAGATCCTCGATAATTTACAAGGAACCCGCAGTTCAGGGGCTCTTTGTGCGAATGCTATATCCGGTGGTGCAAAATGAAAGAACAATATAATGTTGTCGGCAGGAGTGTTCCGCGCAGGGACAGTGAGGAAAAAGTAAAGGGACGCTCCGTCTTTGCAGCTGATATCGCACTTGATTCTCCTCTTGTTCTTAAGACAAAGAGAAGCGATCATGCTCATGCCTTGATCCTGAAAATTGATGTAGAGGAAGGTCTGAAGATCAGCGGGGTCAAGGGGATCTTTACAGCAAAAGACATTCCGGGAGGCAATCTTCTTGGGATTATCAATAAGGATCAGCCTCTGCTTGCCTTCGACAAGGTCCGTTCACGTGCCGACGCCGTGGCTCTGGTTGCGGCAGAAACTGAGGAGGCCGCGCTCAAGGCCATTGAAGCCATCGCCGTGGAATATGAATTAATCAGGGAGCTATTTGATCCCTTTGAGGCTTTAGAGGAGACAGCTCCGAAGATTCACAAGAAAGGGAATCTCCTTTGTTCCCGGGTTCTTCGCCACGGTGATACCGAAAGTGCCTTTGCAACTGCTCATAATGTCATCGAAAAAGAATATACAACCACCTTCATCGAACACAACTATCTGGAACCGGATGCCGGTGCGGGATTTGTCGATTCCGACGGTTGTCTGGTCATATACGCATCCACTCAGAATCCCCACTATGATCATAAGGAAGTGGTTGATATCCTCGGTCTTGAAGACGATAAAGTTCGGATCATTCAAGCAGTTACCGGCGGAGGGTTCGGTTCGAAACTCGACATGAACGTCCAGGGATTCATTGGTCTTGCACTCTATCATCTTGGTGTCCCCGTTCGCTACGTCTACAGCCGGGAGGAAGCCTATCTCGCCACTTCCAAGAGGCATCCTTTCTTCATTACCATGAAGACCGCGACCGACAGGGATGGCCGGCTTATTGCGATGAAGGCGCGTGCCGTTTGCAATACTGGTGCTTACGGGTCCTATGGAATAGCTGTGGCCTCTCGTGCAGCAGTTCATGCAACGGGACCCTATGCTATTGAAAATGTAGATATTGAGGTCAAATGCGTATATACCAACACCACTTTTTGTGGCGCCATGCGTGGTTTTGGAGCTCCGCAGATGGCCTTCGCTCATGAAAGCCAGATGGATATGCATGCCGAGGCATTGGGGATCGATCCTCTTTCCATTCGCTTCCTCAATGGCTTGCGGGTGGGAGCTAAAGGTGCTACGGGGCAGATTCTGACGGCAAGCGTGGGCTTCAGGGAGTGTTTAGAGGCTGTTGCTCCTTACTATGAAGAAGCAAAAAAAAATTGGGTTTCAGTACAGCCCACGCCTTTTAAACGTCGAGGTATCGGCATAGGCGGGATGTGGTATGGTATTGGGAATACCGGGGTGCAGAACCCGTCCACGGCCAGAGTGGAAATGGCTCCGGACGGCTCCGTTACGGTTTTCACCGGCTGTGCGGATATTGGACAGGGTTCCACCACCATTCTCAGCCAGATCGCTGCTGAAATCTTGGGCATCTCATCAGATAAAATAGCTATGGTCGTGGGTGATACCAAGTATACCTCCAATGCCGGAGCTACATCAGCCAGTCGCCAGACCTACATTTCCGGAAATGCAGTGAAGGACGCAACCACCAATCTTGCGAATGTGCTGTTGACCGAGGCTGTAAATCGTCTTAGGGCGCCGAAAAACTCCCTCGTCTTTGAAAACGGAGAAGTCACTGTTTCCACTAACCCTGAGGTTCGTGTTTCCCTTGCTACTCTGGCTAAGAGGATACATGACAAAGGCGGAACTTTATCATGGCAAGGATATTTCGACCCGGAAACCGTTCCCCTTGATCCAGTAACCGGCGAGGGCGTTCCTTATGCAACATACGCTTTTGCCTGCCATATGGCGCAGGTAGAGGTCGATGTATTAACTGGTGAGGTGACTGTCGAAACGGTGGTGGCTGCCCATGATGTCGGCCGGGCCATCAATCCGGAAAATGTTGTAGGGCAAATTTGTGGTGGCGTAGCCATGGGTCTTGGTTTCGCCCTCATGGAGGACTTCGAGCAGGGGAAAACCGAATCCATGAAAGATTATCACATTCCCACTACCTCCGACATGCCTGACATAGTGCCTATTATAGTAGAATCTGAAGAACCAACAGGGCCTTTTGGTGCGAAAGGCGTAGGTGAACCCGCCCTTATCCCTACAGCACCGGCTATTATCAACGGTATTTGTTCGGCACTGAAATACAGAATATATGCTTTACCGGCTAGCTTGGAACGGGTGATGGAGGCGAGCATCCAATCCGGTCATTTTGGTTATGAGGAGAAATAACATGTCTAAAGTTCTTTTGAAAAACATCGGTACTATTGTCAGTGGTGATATTGCAAAGCCCTTACTTCAAGGTGATGCCATTTATATTGAAGATAAAAAGATCGCGAAAGTGGGAAGTCTGGCAGATTTTGGCGAAATTGTTTGTGACTGTGTCATTGACTGCAATGGAACAACCGTAACCCCAGGGCTCATAGACTCTCATTGTCACACTATTCTCGGCGACTATACCTCACGACAGAATCAGGCCGGCTATCTTGAAAGTGAACTTCACGGGGGTGTGACCACCATGATTTCCGCAGGTGAAGTGCACCTTAAGGGACGTCCCAAGGATCCTGCGGGTACCAAGGCGCTCGCTATTCTTGCGGCAAAATCTTTTAATAATTTCAGACCAGGCGGTGCTAAGGTGCAGGGAGGTTCTGTTATTCTCGAAAAGGGCTTAGTCCGGGCTGATTTCGAAGAAATGGCGAGAGAAGGGGTTCGAGCGGTTGGTGAAATCGGTCTAGGCTCAATAAAGGATCCCGAGGAGGCTGGGCCAATGGTCAAATGGGCCAAGGAATTCGGGATGACCGTCATGATGCATACCGGCGGCACCTCCATACCAGGAAGCTCCACGGTCACAGCACAGATGGTTCAGGATACCGATCCGGATGTGGCTTCCCATGTCAATGGTGGGCCGACCGCCGCAAGTCTAACAGAAGTGGAAAAACTTATCAATGAAACGGAAATCGCTCTTGAGATCGTCCATTGCGGTAACCCTCTGATGACTAGTGAGGTTGCCAGGCTTTGTGTTGAAAAAAAGGTCCTCCATCGGATTATTATCGGTAATGACGCTCCTTCTGGAACCGGAGTCGTGCCCCTGGGTATCCTGCGGGTCATAAATCATCTGGCCAGTCTTACCCCAGTCACGGCCGCCCAGGCCATCGCCATGGCGTCGGGAAATACAGCAAGGGTTCACAAGCTCGCTACAGGCAAGGTGGAGGAAGGACTTTGGGCGGATCTGGTGATCATGGATGCCCCAATGGGTTCTGTTGGCACGGATGCCCTTTCTGCTATCGAAGCTGGAGATATTCCCGGTGTCTCCATGATCCTGGTTGATGGCAAGATGGTGGTTTCCAAGAGTCGGAATACCCCACCTGTGACGAGAATGCCTTTTGTGGTAGAATTGGCGCATAGTAAACGCGATGTCGTGTGATAATCAATGAAGTTTGAGTAGGTTCCGGGAAAATAAGATCATAACGGAACCTTTATGTAGTTGGAGATGATTAATGAGAGTGGATCTGGAAAAATGTGTCGGTTGTGGCTTCTGTATGCGGGACTGCCCTGTATCGGCTGTCAAAATAAGTAAAAAGAAAGCTGTTATTAATAAAGCGATTTGTACTAACTGCAAGGCCTGCCTCCGCTCTTGCTGTGAAGATGCACTGATTGCCGGGGAGTCCATTCCCGCTGACGCTGTTGAATGTGACGCCTGTCCTATTCGCTGCTGGATCCTGCCCGGCGCTGTCGGTGCATGTCATCGTTATGCCCAAACTGATGGCTACCTTGAGCGAATCACCCCGTTACATTCTATCGAGGACGTCAGGGAAATCGTTGGTGCAGAACCGAAAGCGGAGATTCGGGAGCCGATCATAACTGCCATCGGCTCCGGGACTACCTATCCCTGTTGCAAACCGGCGCCTCATATTGTCAATGATCGGCGGGGTGACATAGATGTGGTCACCGTAGTCACCGAGGTTCCTCTCAGCTATAGTTCAGTGATCGTCAAGGTCGATACCGATATTTCCATTGGTAAGGAGGGTGCGGCCATTCTTGTCGGCAAACAGCAGGTGGGTATGGTGGAAACGGAACAGTATGGCTCCAAGATGCTTCATATCGGCGGAGTGAACCGGTTAACCGGCAAGAATGGATTTGCAGTTGCCCGGTCTGTTACCGATATTGCCAACCGTAAGCCGGTAAAGCTAAGGATTGAAAACGGCAGCAGGCTGATCGTCGAAGTCGGCAAGCCGCCGATAATCGATGGCCGTCAGGCTGGAAAGATGCGGGTCGGCTGCGGCAGTGCCACTCTCGGAATTTTTGCACCCGTGCTTAGGGATGCAGCAGATGAGGTCATTGTCCTTGATGCCCATGTAACAGGGCTGATGAGCCGGCACGTCGCCGGTGGTTATGTGGGTGTCAAGCCTACCGGAGTCAGCCTCAAGTTCCTTCAGAGTACTCCCGGAAGATATTTTGGTGATCATGGTGAAGGCTGGGGCGGCACCTCCATTACCACCCCCTCCGCTATTATTTCCGACATTGATATGTCCGTGGCCTGGCCTGGTATGACGATTCTGGTCACCGAAACCACCGGTCATTATGGTGCGATGTATGAAATTGACTCATCCGGCAACATCATCAGTATTCCCATGAGCGATAAAGCTCAATTCGCCCTGGGAATTATTCAATCATCATGTGAGCCCTCAATGGTCTCTGCCATCTACACTGCCGGAACCGGAGGCAGCGCAAGGGCAGGAGTTACCAAGTTTCCCATAAAACTTACCCAGGCCATCCATGCCAGAAAGGCCACTCTCACAGTCGGTGGATCTCCAACCTTTGTCATGCCCGGCGGCGGTATTTCTTTTATGGTGGATGTGGAAAGAGTAAAAGCCGGTTCCTTCTACTGGACACCGACACCGGCGACAATTTGTCCTGTGGAATACACCATGGAGAGGGACGAATATGAGAAGATAGGTGGACATGTTGGCGCCATGAAGCCTTTCCGTGCGGTAAAGCCGGTTAAATAAAATATGCTGGATCGTCGGGTGGAAATCCTGCATGAAGGAAGGGCAGTATTGATTGAAAACGGACCTCTGCGTCTGGTAATTCAAGTGTTTTCCGGTGAGGTAGCCGAGACGGAACTTGCCAAAGAGGCTGCCGAAATTGCCTTTGATTGTCTAGCCAGAGTGGCGAAGGCGCAATATTTTCTCAGAAAAAGACATTCACATATCACATTTGAGCCGGATGATGATATTGCGGCGACCATGCTTGCGAGTGTACGGCGGATCGGAGATCTGGATTTGACACCCATGGCGGCGGTTGCAGGCACCATTGCAGATTTCGTTGCCGATTGGCTTTTTTCCCACAATGTGACCAGAGTTATAGTTGATAACGGGGGCGACATAGCGATACGGTTGCAAGAGGGAGAGGCTGTAAGGGTTGGTATCCGACCGACTATTGAGAGCCGGAAGATCACCCACTCAATTCTTCTCGATTCAAGATTGTCCTCATGGGGAGTGAATACCAGCGGCATAGGAGGCCGGAGCCTCACCAGAGGGATCGCCTCGGCTGTCACTGTCTTTGCCGAAAGTTCATCCATTGCCGATGCTGCGGCCACTGCCATTGCCAACGCCTGTTTTGCCGAGGACGAGAATATTCATCAAGTTCCTGCAAGAATGGTCGATCCAGGCTCTGATCTGGGGGATGTGCTTGTGACGGTGAGTGCTTCGGGCCTTTCGCCAAAAACTATCGCAGAAGCCTTGAACAATGGTTTAGAGAAGGCATTGGTCGTTCAAAGGCAGGGGGAAATTCGGGGTGCATTGCTTGCAGTGGGTGGTAAGTACGTCCAAACACCGGGATTTGCCAAAGCCGTCGGTGAACTATCCCCCATTACAAATTTGTGAGTGAGTTGCTCTTCAGGTGGCGGCGTTGAAAAGTGCCGGGAAAAAGATGGAAAGTATTGATTGGAGCAAGTGCATTGTCGGTATCAAAGGCGCCGGAGAGATGGCTACAGGAATTGCCGTTCGTCTCAGGTGCGCAGGATTCAACCGCATTTTCATGATGGAGAAAGAGAAGCCCTTGGCCATTCGCAGGACGGTTTCTTTTTGTGAGGTGATTTATGAAGGTAGAACAACCGTTGAGGGCATCGAGGCTGTTCTGGCCAAGAATGAGGAAGAAGTTTTTAAGGCCTGGGAAAAAAAACGGATTGCGGTAATTGTCGATCCCTGCTGGACTGTCCCGTCAAAGATTAAAGCCCAGGTAGTTATTGACGCCATCATCGCTAAGAAAAACCTTGGTACAACTCTGGGAGATGCCCCTTTTGTGATCGGCCTGGGACCTGGATTTTGCGCTTCAATAGATGTTCACAGGGTTATTGAAACCCAGCGGGGGCATGATCTGGGCCGTGTCATTGAGAAGGGATCTGCACGGCCGGATACCGGTATTCCGGGGTCCATTGCCGGTCACACGGTGCACAGGATTCTGCGGGCACCAAAGACAGGCGTGTTCCATGGCAGGCGTAAGATCAGGGACTTGGTCAGGGTTGGTGACAGTGTCGGTGACATTGGCGGAAGGGCAGTTGTCGCCAAACTCGACGGAGTCCTCAGGGGGTTGATCCGTGAGGGGACACAAGTCTGCGCCGGTGTCAAGATCGGCGACATCGACCCGAGAGGAGAGGTAGAGTATTGCTCGACGGTATCGGATAAATCCCGTGCCATCGGCGGAGCCGTTCTGGAGGCCATATTGGGGGGTGTGCAGTACTGGGGCGAAGGGAGATCCTGATGAATCTCCAGGTGGCCTTATCCCTTCCTGAAAAAGCGGTCATCAGCTTGGTGGGTGGAGGTGGGAAAACTTCGCTGATGTATGCGCTTGCCCGGGAACTGGCAGCAATCGGCAAGAAGGTATTGATCACCACCACTACCAAGATCTATATGCCTGTCCCGGAAGAGGCGCAAGCAACCATTGTCTCTATGATTCCTCGGGAAATCCTTAAAAAGGCCCGAAAGCTGCTTGATCATTATCCCCATATAACTCTGGGAGCTGAGTATCTGCCGGATGAAGCCAAACTCAAGGGAGTGACTCCCGCGGTTCTCGAAATCATTCATGAGTCTAATATCTTTGACTTCATCATTGTCGAGGCCGATGGCGCTGCAGGCAGATCCCTTAAGGCCTGCGCACCGCATGAACCTGTTGTCCCCCTATTCTCGGATCTGGTTGTCGCGCTGATCGGACTCGATGTAGTAGCAAGACCGCTGAAGGAGGAGTTTGTCTTCAGGTCCGGCATTTTCTCGCGAATCACCGGACTTAAACTTATGGAGAATCTGGCGGAGTCATCGATTGCTTCCATTCTGCTCCATGATATGGCCTCTATCCCGGTAGCAGGGAAGGATACCTTGAAAATTGCCTTTCTTAACAAAGCAGATACCAGGGAGGCAATTGTTGCAGGCGGGCGAATCGCCGATATCATTGAGGCACAAAATATTGCCTGCTTCAACCGCGTCATTATCGGTACACTCAAGGTGGAGCCGATTGTTCATATGTGCCGGGTATTAACCGATTGGAGAAGAACATGAATATAAATATTTACTCACAATTATATCAAACCTTGAAGAGCGGTAAGGGAGTCGTCCTGATTCGGATCGTTCGGCGACAGGGTTCAGCTCCCCGTGGAGTTGGAAGTAGTTGTTTTGTGAGCAGCGACGGAATTGTTTATGGCAGTGTCGGTGGCGGACTCCTTGAACATAGGGCAATAGAAAAAGCAAAATTGCTTTTCAGAAATCAGGTTACTTCTCTCAGTGCTCTTGAACTGACATCTAAAGAAATTGCGGCAGATGGTATGATCTGCGGAGGTAAGGTTGAGCTCTTTTTTGAACCGATCGCGGCTGAAGACACCGCTGCTGTGGAATTATTCGGTTGTATCGCAGAATTTCTTCAAAATGGCGACAGCGGCACTTTAATTACACGAGTGAGTGATGGGGTTCAGTCGTCTGCTCCGAATAATCGAATGCTGGTAAAAAAAGATGGCAGTGTGAATGGTTGTATACCAGGGGCACCCCCAGTTGAACAGGCAAAGAGCGCGCATTTGAAAGAATCGAAGGAAGGAGACGCCGTCTACTTTCTTGAACCCATCAGGAACGAACCTGCATTGTTCCTCTTCGGTGGAGGGCATATTGGCGTTCTTGTCTCACCCCTTGCCAAGATGATTGGCTTTCAAGTGAACGTCTTTGATGATCGTAATGACTTCGCCAACAGAAAAAGGTTTCCAGATGCCGATGCCGTATACGCTATGCCTTATAAAGAGGCTTTTGAAAAAATCAACATAACTGCCGATAGCTATATTGTAATTGTCACCCGAGGCCATATGGGAGATCACGATGTACTCGATATGGTTCTGAAATCGCCCGTCACTCCCGCCTATATAGGTATGATCGGAAGTCTCCGCAAGCGCAATACCATCTTTCAGGCGCTGAAGGTGAAGGGTGCAAGCGAAAAAAAGCTCTCCCAGATCTTCTGCCCAATCGGACTCGACATTGGGGCGCAGACTCCCGGGGAAATCGCGGTCAGCATCATTGCTGAAATTATTCGAATCAGGTCCGACAGGCCAGCTTCAATGCCAGTGTCTTTAAGCGTCATCAACAATAATTTTCCAGGTCATTGAAGATTACCGGGATCATACTTGCCGCTGGGTTGTCGAGCAGAATGGGAGAAGTAAAATCTCTTCTGCCCTTTGGAAGGTCGTTACTCCTGGGCTTGGTTATTAACAATGTTTCGGAATCAATTCTTTCGCATACCATTGTGGTGCTGGGATCCGATGCGGACAGAATTCGGAAGATGATTGATTTCAAAGGTGCTACAGTTGTGTTCAACCCGGATTATCGGATGGGGCAAAGCAGTTCTCTTAAGGCGGGATTCCAGGCGGTGGATTCTAACACCGATGGAGTGATGTTTCTTTTAGGAGATCAACCGTTTATCGATTCAAAAATAATCAATACATTGATAGGTGAATGGAGAAAGCAGCCGGCAGCGATTATCATTCCCGTTTACGATGGCAAGAGGGGAAATCCCGTGGTGGCGCATCGTAACATCTTTCCCATGATAAGAAAAATTAGCGGAGATAGTGGTCTACGCCAGCTTTTTCAAAAGTTGAAAGGGGACATACGCGAGGTGGAGATAGCCGATCCCGGTATTCTTATGGATATAGACACTGTTGAAGATTACCGGGAGCTTTTGTTATATGCGCAAAAAAGACAAGAGGAGGATGACATCACCTAGCACTCCGCCCCTTGGTCAATATAATCTGGAACGATTCCTGCGATCAATACCTGGAGTTCGCATATCCAACCCAGCCGTCTGCCGCCACCAGAGCCTGGTCAAATTCCGAAATTTCGAAGGAGAGAATTTCTTCTTGTTGACCTGAAATGAATCGAAGCAGCTTTTGCTCCATATCCGTTTTCAATAGTGTATCTTTTTTACTGAATTTCTCAAAGATACGGTCGAGGTCGGCAGAGGAAAGCTCTATCGCCATCATTCCGCAGTTGAACATATTCTGTTTAAAGATTCTGGCAAAGCTTTCAGCTATCACCATATTGATATCATTAACCTCCAGAGCCCAGGGGGCATGTTCCCTGGAGGAACCGCAGCCAAAATTGGCTCTGGTAACAATCACGGAACTGGGGCCCACGTTCCTGTGTGGATCAAAGCCATCCAGCGTGAGATCTTCAAGAAGGTAGGGTTGCAGGGCCTCTTTGGTGATTTCAGTGAGGTAGCGGGCAGGAATGATCTCATCCGTATTTATATCCGAGCGGTCAAGAAACAGAACTCTTCCGTTGAAATTCTTCATTTTTTACCCCCTTGTGCCTTGAATATGCTGGAGTTTGTAATGTAACCGGTTAAG
Organism: Desulfobulbaceae bacterium; assembly: GCA_016278675.1. Taxonomy (GTDB): domain Bacteria; phylum Desulfobacterota; class Desulfobulbia; order Desulfobulbales; family Desulfocapsaceae; genus Desulfopila_A. The sequence continues at coordinate 77,666 of JADQBJ010000031.1, forward strand.
GCAGAGGCTGCTGCTGTTGCCGGACTCATAAGGTGTACCACTCCACCTTTCCCCATACGTCCATTGAAATTGCGGTTCGTAGTGGAGGCGCAGACTTCCCCCTCGGCAAGGACGCCGTTGCTCATTCCAAGACAGGCGCCGCATGTGGGGTTGGTTACGCAAAATCCGGCGTCCATGAAAATCGTAATAATACCTTCTTCGAGAGCTTTGTTGAAAATGGCCGGAGAGGCAGGGGAGACAATACCTCTGACCCCGTCTTTTATTTTTCGGCCTTCAAGTATTTCAGCAGCAATTCGTAAATCTTCGATCCTGCCGTTCGTGCATGATCCGATATAGACCTGATCAACCTTCTCAGAGGACATTTCGCTCACAGGTCTGACCTGATCGGGCTTGAAACCGAAAGTGGTTACAGGTACAAGCTTGGCCGCATTGATATCTATAGTTTGTGCATATTTGGCATCAGGATCGGCTGCAAATTGCCGATACTTATCCAGGGCCTCGGTTTTGGATGAAAATTCTTCATGGATAAATTGCCATAGATACTCGACTGTAGTCATGTCGGGGGTACAGATACCACAAGTTCCACCCGCCTCGATGGCCATGTTGCAGAGGGTCATGCGAGCTTCCATGGACATGCGATCAACAACATCTCCGGAGAATTCAATCACCTTATTGGTTGCCCCGTTGACGCCGAGTTGGCCGATGATGGTGAGGATCACATCTTTGGCATACACTCCTGCTGGAAGTTCACCATTGATTTTGATGAGGATTGATTCAGGATAGTGGAAGGCGCAAACCCCTTTCAATATTCCGACTTCAAGATCAGTGGTGCCTACCCCTGCGGCGAAGGCACCAAACGCACCATGGGTGCAGGTATGGGAGTCGCCCATTATTATGGTGTATCCAGGCCTTACAAAACCTTTTTCCGGGAAAATAGCATGGCATACCCCGTTTCTTCCTACGTCGAAAAAATCCTTGATTCCTGTCCGTCTTGCCCAATCTCTGAGGATCTTGCCCTGCATTGCCGTTTTTGAATCCTTTGCCGGAGTGACATGATCGATCACTGCTTTGATTTTTGCAGGATCGAAGACTTTGTCCATGCCCCTGGCAACAAGATCGTTGATAGCGATGGGAGTTGTAATCTCATGGCAGAACACCGCGTCGAGACGGATGACATTGATGTCACCAAAGGGAACGTCCACTTTGTGAGAATCAAATATCTTTTCCGCAATCGTTTTTCCCATATTTTGCTCCTGACTATATTGCTATATTGTTGTTTGGTATAATTTTGTCAAAAAACATCTTAACCACTCATTTTTGAAGGAAGGTACGTTGCAATCCCGGGGAAGATAATGAGTAAACCCGCTACGAAAAAAACAGCAAACAAAAAAGGTAAAACTCCACGGAAGATAGTTTCTACTTTTATGTTTTTGGAAACGCCGGCGATTGTGAAAATGTTGAGACCAAGAGGGGGTGTTATCAGTCCAGCCTGCATCATCAGAACCGCAACCACTCCAAACCAGATTGGATCATAATGGAGCGCGGTCATTACCGGGTACACTACCGGAAGAGTCAGCACCATCATGGATATGGCATCGAGGAAACATCCCAGAAAGAGATAAACCAATATAATTGCAAGTAATATAATAGAGGGAGACACATCCAGCCCGGTAACCCAATTGGCTGCCTGCATGGGAATCGTGGAGAGTGCAAGAAAATAAGTGAATATACTGGCTCCCGCAACCAAAAAAAGGACCATGACCGAAGTCCGTAATGCCTCTTGCAGAGCACTTACCAGTTTTATCCAGGTTAGCTTGCCTTTTATGATTACCGACAGCAATAACAAAGTGGCTCCAACAGCTCCTGCTTCCGTTGGGGTGAATAATCCTCCATAGATGCCAAGCATTACCAGCAGGAAGAGCCCCAAAGGTTCGGCTACCCCGCGAAGTGCTGTAAGACGTTGTTTCCATGAGACAGTTCCCGTCTGCTGTGGGGCCGTTGCTGGAATAAGTTTCACCCAGACGATGACCACCAGGCAAAATGTCGCCGCCAGGATGAGGCCGGGAAAAATGCCGGCAACCAAAAGCTTGCCGATACTCTGTTCCGTGAGCATTCCGTAGACTACAAAACCCAAGCTTGGAGGAATTAAAAAACCAAGAGTTCCGCCGGCAGCGACTGCTCCTGTACTGAGTTTATCGGAATAGCCATAGCGTTTCATTTCGGGAAGTGCAATATTACCCAGGGTGGCTGTGGTGGCAACGGCGGAACCGGAGACCGCGGCGAAGGCGGCGCAGGCCGAAATAGAAGCGACCGCAAGCCCTCCTGGTAGCCTCCGCAGCCACTTATCCAGACAGCCATAAATATCTTGTGTCATTCCGGAGGCCCCGGCGAAGGAGCCCATGACAATGAAGAGGGGGATGACCATGTAAGGGTATGTGGCCGCCTCATCGTAAACTGTTCTGGCCGAGACTGGGAGGGCCGCATCCAAGCCGGACAAGAAGGCGATTCCGGTGAATCCCGCCAGCATCAGGGAAAAGGCAATCGGCATTCCTAAAGCCAATAATAAAAAAACAGCAAAAATTCCTAAAATTCCAATGGTGATTGGCTCCATATCAGTTCCTCAGGACCTTCAGGTGGTCAATAATGTCAAGAATGATTTCTAGGGCAAAGGAAAGACATCCCACTGTCAAAGCCATTCGAAAAGGATTCTGAGGAATTCGCAACATATCCGAGACGGTGGTTTCTTCAATGGCAATAATTGTCCCCTGCCAGGCGAGAACCAGCAGCATGCCAAGGCTGAGTATACTTAATAAAATCTCAATAATGCTTTTGAATTTTGTGGGCATCAGGTCCAATAAAAAAGAGACACGTACATGAGAACGGCACTGGTGCGTGTAAGAGAGACCCAACAAAATAAAGAGGGCCAGCATATATGAAGATAATTCCATGGCGCCTGGGACTGTGGCTGAAAAAAACTTACGAAGAAACACATCAACCGTTGAGAGGAACATCATGGGCAAAAGCAAAAACATGGCGCCGAAGGCCATGCCTCGGGTGAATTTCTGCACAATTGATCTAAACAGAACCATAATAATGCTCACTATAAAGGAAAGCAGCAAGACCAAGTGGTCCTGCTGCTTTTTAAAATATTATTGCCATTCAGGGGGTATAGCAACCGCCTCGCTACCATGCTTCTTCACGACCTTTGCTAATAACCTGACGACCTCTTCGGCCTTAGCAGGATCTTGCTGTGCGGCAACCCAATCTCTGGTTACCTGTTGATAAGAGGCAAACCACTGCTGCTGCTCTTCAGCGGTCAGATTATGCAGAATCACATCCTTTTCCTCCAGTTCGGTGATCATTTCTTTATAGGATTTTTGATTGAGACCACCGGTATGTTCAAAAGGATTGTTGGCAATTTTTGTGATAATTTCCTGGTGTTCAGGATCCATTTTGTTCCATTTCTTTTTGTTCATAGCGACGCCTTCAGTCACACAGCCAAAGGTGGCTACAACTCCATATTTTGCTACTTCGTAAAGTTTAAAAGAAAGAACAAGCGGAGGACAGGTAACAACGCCGTCAATGGCACCTGTATCAAGAGAAGTATACACATCGCCTAGCGGCATAAAAACAGGTTCCGCACCCAGGTTTTTAATGTACTGTGTCTGCAAGCCACCAGGAGTACGAATCTTTAATCCTTTTACGTCGGCTAGTGATTTTACCGGCTGCTTAGTCCATAAGAAAGATTGAATACAGCCGTTAAGCTCAAGCATATGTACATCTTCGAATTCATGCTTCAGCGCTTTCTCGTACATCTCGTTCCCTATGGCGACGGCTTTCTCCTTGCCGTCTATCCACATGGCTGAAGAAAGTATTTCCGATAAAGGAAATTTTCCAGGGGTCCAGGTTGCAGTGAAATAGCCGAGATCGCTCATGCCGTTTTTAATGATGTCATAATGGGCAGGGCCTTTACCAAGAGCGCCACCGGAATACATCGTGTAGTCAAGTTCTCCGTTACTTTCTTTTTTGATCGATTCCATCATTGGTATCCAGACAGTTTGCACCTCCCGGCCTACAGCGGCATGCCATGTACTGAATTTTAGATTTTCTGCAAAACTGAGTCCATGCCCCAGTAGCAGAATCACAAACGACATCGCGATTACTGAACCATACTTTTTCATCTTATCCTCCACTATTTGATTGACTGGCGAACTACATTTAGGAACAAGATATATACGAAATCGGAGTATTGTATATTGTATACAATACTCCGTGCAAATCGTATATTGTATACTTATATACATATTTCGGAGCGTTTCTGTCAATGCTTTTCTATGTGAAAGGGGGCAATGGGAAAGGGTCAAATATTCTTGACAGCTCTTATCGTATATTGTATACAATAGCCTGGTGAGGGGTAGATGTTAGGGAATTGACCGGTCTTTTGATGCCAAAAAAAATTAATTAGCGATTATCGTTTGAAACATCCCTTTAATGTATTGTGTTTAATTTCTTCTCCTGCCCACTCCAATTTGATTGCTCGGGGGTTTAATCAAAGGTGAATCGGCCGCTTCTCTATAAGTGGCTCCAGATTGTACAATATTATGACCATGAATATAGCTACTATACTTAAAAAAGCTGTCGAAGACGATGAGTTGGTCGTTGCCCCGGGAGCACATGACGCGCTCACAGCTCGAGTGATTGAAAAATGTAATTTCCCCGCTGTGTATATGACCGGTTATGGGCAGGCCGCCAGCCATTTAGGTCGTCCGGACATCGGATTGATGTCGATGACGGAGATGGTAACGCGGGCTCGTAACATTGCCGAAGTGGTCAGTATACCGGTTATTGCCGATGCGGATACAGGTTTTGGAAATATCATTAATGTCATCCGTACTGTTCGGGAATACGAAGCAGCCAATGTTGCCGCGATTCAGCTTGAAGATCAGGTACTCCCTAAACGATGTGGCCATATGCTGGGGAGGGAGGTTATTCCAACAAAAGAGATGGTTGGCAAAATTAGGGCGGCTGTGGCAACACGGATAAATCCAGACTTCATGATTGTTGCCAGGACGGATGCACGCACCCTTCATGGTATAGATGAAGCGTTGGATCGAGCCAGGGCTTATGAAGATGCCGGTGCAGATATCTTGTTCGTCGAGTCGCCGGAAAGCATTGAGGAAATGTACCGAATCAACGAGGTGCTGACTAAACCCACATTGGCCAATATGGTGGAAGGTGGTCGAACTCCAATGCTACCCAATCACAAGCTCAAAGAAATTGGCTATTCAATTGCTATTTATCCGACCGCCTCTATTTTTGTGATGGCACAATCAATGCTGCAGTTGATGAGGCACCTGAGAGATCACGGGTCTACGGTCGGCGTTATTGATCAAATGGTCAGTTTTCATGAATTCAATGAGTTAGTAGGCCTTGAAGATGTCGTTAAGGAATTAGAAAGGCTTATGGGCGGTTGAGTCGGAGATGGCTGCTGAAAGCCTGCAGCTGGGCACTCGATTGTTAAGGGCGTGTGATCGATCAAAGCGTAGATCACCATGTGTTAAACCGTTAGGATAGAGGATTTTTATGACTGAGAATACAAGGCCGCTTGAAGGGTTACGCGTTGTTGAAATGGGCGCATTTATCGCCGGACCGTTTTGCGGACAGATGCTGGCCGACTTCGGTGCTGAGGTAATCAAGATTGAAGCACCGGGTGTGGGCGATCCTATGCGTCAGTGGGGCAGACATCGGCACAATGGTAAAAGTCTCTGGTGGCCGGTTCTGGCTAGAAACAAAAAGTCGGTTACTCTTAATTTAAAGAGTGAAAAAGGCCGGAAGATGGCACGCGAGCTCGTCGATTCAGCCGATTTTTTAGTAGAAAATTTCCGCGCCGGTATGTTGGAAAAGTGGGGAATGGGATATGAGAATCTGAAAGAAACGAATCCCGGGCTGATAATGATCCGAGTCAGTGGTTACGGACAAACCGGTCCTTACAAGGATAAACCCGGGTTCGGCAGTATCGGCGAGGCAATGGGCGGAATCCGTTACATCACTGGTTACCCGGATCGCCCACCGACACGTATCGGCATAAGTATCGGCGATTCTCTCACCTCGGTTTTTGGAGCAATCGGAGGCCTGGTGGCGCTCCACCAGCGACAAAAAACCGGAAAAGGCCAGATGGTGGATATTGGTATCTATGAAGCGGTGCTGTCAATGATGGAAAGTATGATTCCAGAGTTTCAATTTGCCGGAGAAATTCGAGAGCGCACCGGCTCAGTCTTGCCTAATGTAGCGCCCTCCAATATTTATCCGACTTCGACTGGCGGTTTTTTCGTGATCGCGGCAAATGCAGACAATATCTTTGGCCGACTTTGCAAAGCCATGGGAAAACCTGAATTAGCTGAAGATGCACGATATTCCACACATACTGCCAGGGGTGAACACCAGGCGGAACTCGATGACATGATCAGCGAATGGACGGTGAATTATACCGCGAAGGAATTGCAAATAATGATGGATGAACATGGAGTACCGGCGGGGTTGATATTCACACCGCGCGAAATGTTGCAGGATCCCCATTTTAAAGCTAGAAAGGCAATCATCGAGGTTGCGGATAAAGCACTTGGCAATGTCAAAATGCAGAATGTGTTCCCGTATCTGAGCGAAACCCCAGGTGGAGTGAAATGGACGGGTCCTGATCTTGGTGAACATAATGAAGCTATATATGGAGATATCTTACAGCTCAGTACTTCTCAGCTCGAGGAACTGAAAAAAGAAGGGGTTATCTGATTGTTATCTGGAGAATGACGGCATGATCAAAAATAAAGTCGAAATAGTCGATGTCTCACCTCGGGACGGACTGCAAAATGAGTGCAAGGTGCTATCACCTGAAACTCGATTGGAACTGATTCACTATCTAGAGCGAGCAAAGGTTCGATCCATAGAAATTGGTTCTTTTGTGCACCCCAAATTCGTACCCACAATGGCCAATCTGGCAGAGATATGCCATCGGCTTGATTTTGATAACAAGGCTCAACGTTACACTGCTCTGGTTCCGAATCTAAAGGGTTTTGAACTGGCTGTTAAAGCTGGTCTGCGACATGTCCGGTTGGTAATCGTGGCGAGTGAAACGCTCAATAAAGCAAATTTTAAATGTTCGGTGGCGGATTCTCTCAAAGGTTTTGAACAAGTTGCCAAGGTTGCTCGAGAGTCTAAGGTGGCCTTCGGCGTAATCATCGGGGCGTCATTTGGTTGCCCCTATGAAGGCCATGTTCCACCAGCACAGGTTCTTAATCTTGCCACCCGGCTTGTGGAGTTAGGTGCTGATGAGGTAATGCTTGCCGATACCACAGGCATGGCTATGCCCGATCAGGTTGAACGGTTGTGTGCCATGGTGATAGAGAAGGTCGGGGAAAAGCGATCAGACCTTCGAATCGGGGTGCATCTCCATAATACCCGCAATACCGGCTATGCTAATGCCTATGCTGCTTACCGAGTGGGTGTCCGGATTTTTGATGCTTCCCTCGGCGGTATTGGAGGTTGTCCGTTTTCCCCGAATGCGCTGGGTAATATCGCTACCGAGGATTTGGTTCACATGTTCAATGGAATGGGTGTGGAAACCGGTATAGATCTGGCTACCTTGGTCGAGGGAGGTAAGTGGTTAGAGTCTCAGCTGGAAAAGCCAATGCCGGCCATGATTGGTAAAGCTGAACCTGTTTACCCTGTGTTGGTTTCGAAGTGAGCCTGAACCACAGAACGGATTTTTAATGTTTTAATTTCCTTGCGGCATGCGTTGCAAGCCGCAAGGAGATTTTGCATCTGCAAGGATTATTGACACAGGGGGCTGACGATTTTTAGATAAATCGCCATTGCTCCGAAGCAGGGACCTTTTTTGCAATTCTGGTCGTTTTTTAAAGTAGCCCTGGGAACCTGAGGTTGGCAATAAACGATTGTTGGAAGTCGATATTTTTTGCAAGGTCAACCACCTCAATTTCATCTGCCATTTTTTGTGCTAATTTTTGGTATCGTTTATTGCAAAGAGCCATCACCGCACCTGCACCGGCAAGATTTCCAGCGATCTCTATTTTCTCCTCGGGAACTTGGGGTATCATGCCCAAAGTCATCATATCTTTTTTGTCCAAGTATGAGCCAAATGCACCACCAACAACAATGTTATCTGGGCTGACCTCTTCTTCCATTTTTAATAAAAATTCGATGCCGGTAATAAGGGCAGCCTTCCCCAGTTGGATTGAACGGATGTCTTTCTGATCGATAAATACTTCTTTATTCTGCCCAGCTTTTCCTTCTACTATTGCAGCAATAACATACTTTTTCGTGCCTGAATCTTCTTTTTGCAATGAAACAATGTTCTCATTAACCGCCATAGCACCACCTGAATCAATGATTCCGGTCCGGTATAACGCAGCAGTCGCACTGATCACTCCGGAACCACAAAGACCAGCAGGTAATGGCGATCTTTTTTTATTGGATGACTGGATCACCCTATACTCAGGAAGCTCCGTTGCTTCAGCAAGAATAATTTTATCTATGGCACCCGGAATTGCATGCATTCCACAAAATAGAGTTGCTCCTTCAAAGGCTGGTCCTGTTGCGCAGGAGGTAGCATAGAACCCATTTTTCCCTTTGTAGATGAGTTCTCCATTGGTACCGATATCAATCAACAACGTTCCAGTTTGGCGTTGTCCCAGCTCTGCGGCAATAGCAGCGGCTAAGATGTCTCCACCAAGAAAACCAGAAATCTGAGGGAGGGTGTGAACAGGACAAGCCAACTCCTCAAATCCCAATTTTATTCCCTGTACACATCGGGCCTCGAAAAATGCTGGTCTATAGGGCGCCACACTAATCGACGATGGGTCAACACCCAAGAAAAGATGGATCATGGCAGGATTACCAACGGCCACGATCTTTTCGATTGAAGAGACCTTAATTTTCTGGAATCTTGCAAGCCTCTGACAGCCCCATTCTACGGTTTTGATGATAAGTGTTTGTAATTTTAAAAGATTATCCCGGCCTTTTGCTATCATTCCGACACGACTCATCACATCATCCCCAAAAATTGTTTGGGGATTTCCCACCGACACTGAGGACAAAACTTTTCCTGAGTTCATATTACAGAGATAGAGTGCAACAGTCGTTGTGCCAATATCCACAGCGATACCATATGAAGATCGGTGTTGTTTTGTTTTATTGAAGGATTGGCTAAAGGAGGGCGGAAAATTCGCCGGAGCTTTTTCGATAATATGGGAAGAGAGCAGAGATGCTACCGGGATTTCTATGGAGAGATCTTCGGAAACTGTCACCTGACAAGCCTCTGTTGTCTTTAGAGTCCCATCGCAATGCTTTATCTTGATCAGGCATTTTCCACAGACCCCTTTGCCACCACAATCGGAACGCAGAAAAACAGAATGTTCAATCAAACTGTCCAAGAGCCTGTTTCCATCTGCAATTTGTATATTTAGCCCATGGGGAAAAATTTTAATATTATGATTGGACATTTATTCCTTTGGTTGCATCTCGCAAGCTTCTCTTTTTGAACAGATTTCACAGGTAGCCCCGACTTTCTTCACTTGATATCCCGGGCCAGTGCCGATTAAAAAGGAAATACTTTTAAACGGCATAAGTGTGTTATTCGCTTGCAGCCTGACATTGATCATATCAAGCGGTAGCATTGAGCAGAGATTCGCTTGATCCTCCAGCTCCCAACCATGGACAGATCCCGGACTGAGAAAGGGGCTTACTCCCCAGTCACGTTTTTGGGCGTACAACTCGACAATCTCGTTCACGGAGTACTTTAACTGATCCAGTAGTGTAAGACTGACAATATCATACAAGTATGCGTCCAGCACCCGTCTTTCTCTGGATGCTTGAGCACTTGCCTCCTCCAGAGCTTGACCAACTGTGTACACTCCTATAAGCGCTCTGGATGCTTGATGTAAAAATTTGACGGAAAAGCCCAGCGAAAGTTTGCTTTTGTGCGTTGACTGATCACAACACAACTGTATGGTGTCATTGTCCTGCAGCACGACATCTACCCAACGACAAACGATTCGGGGGCACCATATTCCTCGAGCAGTACTTAATATTTTTGAAGCTGCTTCAACAAGTGCCGCTCGGTTTTGCGTCCCCCTTAGTTTTGCTGTTACATTGTCAAGAGACAACTCCGTTTTCATGCCCGAAATCATCTCACCGACGCCTTCACGAATCGGTTCTATTTTATATTCCATTTTAATAGAGATAAATCACGATTGCCTAACGACTGCAGCCAATACATACAATTCGAAATGCCTCTGGAAAAATTCAAGTGTAATCACAACTGGGATATAATCTGAAACTAGCATAAAATAGTAAAAAATGCTCGTAAAGCTCGCAAAATTACTTCTCAGAGTTTCTGAATACAAGGCTGGGGCATTTGGAAAAACCTGGGAATCTGTGGTATAGCCTCCACTCCTTTGGGTTGAAAAAAGAGATGATTCTTACCGTACCATTCGTTATAGAGGAGCGGATATTTGTTGACATCCGTTTTTTTCACTACTACGATGGAAATCGATTTCAGGTGCCCTTTAAGGGCTTAATCGGGAATCCCGTGAAAATCGGGAACGGACCCGCCGCTGTGATTCTACCTTGAAGAAAGGAACCCTCTCGATAACAAATGCCACTGTGATGCTAAAATTCCAGCCAATCAAAAATTAAGCTGGATTACAATCATGGGAAGGCTGTCAAATAGAGGGCGGAAAAGTCAGAAGACCTACCTGAAAGATATATAGATAGCAAATTTCGCGGACTATATTTTGCTGTCGGATCAGGCGATAAAAGGGTAATCCCCGGATCATTCATTCTTGAATTGGTCCGGGGATTTTTTTTTCGCCGGGCCCCAATTGAAGGTTGTAAATCAAGGAGAAAGACAATGTTTAAAGTAAAAATTGGGGGATTGAAAGGATCGGACTTAAGGGGAAAAATACCTGGTTTTGGTAGTTTTTTCACCATGACTGCAGCAACAACTCTTTCACTCTCGGGTGTGTTCATAAGTGGAAATGTTCATGCAGCGGCAGATGAAGTTCCATTAATGGATAAGGTTGTTGTTACCGCCTCGAGACAGGAAGAAAAGATTGCCGCTGTCCCTGCCAATGTAACTGTCATTACAGCGCAGGAAATCGCAAAATCACCAGCAGAAACGGTTCCTGAACTCTTGCGGATCACTCCCGGGATAGTAGTTAGCGATATCACCGGCAATGGCCGCAATATAACGGTTGACCTAAGAGGGTTCGGTGAAACGGCAGCTTTGAACACCTTGTTGCTTATAGATGGCCGTCGGATCAATCAAGCCGACTTGAGTGGTGTAGACTGGACTCTTATTCCTAAGGACAGAATTGAGCGGATTGAGATCATACACGGTGGCAGGGGCAGTGTTTTGTATGGAGACAACGCCGCCGGTGGAGTTATCAATATCATCACCAAAAAGGGGGAAGAACTTCTCTTTTCAGGTGGTCTGGTTGGGGGGAGTTACGACACGATTTTATCCAGGCTGGCAGTCAGCGGTTCAACAGAAAGCCTAAGTTACGCACTGAGTACGAACTACAGAACATCGGACGGATATCGAGACAATAGTGGAACAGACGCCAAGGATATGGGTTTGAACCTTGACTATTTTCTTTCGGACCGTTTTAACGTTGCTCTGACCAGTAGCTATCATGAAGACGACACAGAGGTTCCAGGATCATTATTGCTGAGTGAATTAGAGAGTGGAGTGTCACGGAGTGCAAGTACCACACCTGAAGATTTCTCCGATACCAAAGATTATCATTTACAGATTGTACCGCAGGTTTTCTTCACTGAAACGAGCTATTTTCAACTGGAAAGTTCCACCAGGAGAAAGGAAAATACTGCATTTTTTTCCTTTGTCGGCGGGACATATAACGCAGAGACTGAGATTGATACCTTGGCTCTTTCTCCGCAAATTGTCTTAAATGAAAAATTCTTCGGCCGTGATTCAAAGCTGGTTGCAGGATTTGATTATAGAAAGAGTGAAGAGGATATCGGCAACGAATCTGTTTTTTTTGGCGCACCATCTTCGGCAGCGTTTGAACTCTCGAAAGAAGATATGGGAGTTTATGGTAATGCAGAGGTATCGCTCAACACCAAGGTTGCGGTTTCCGGTGGTTACCGCCATGATCGTGCCGAATTTGAATCATTTACCGACGGGATCTCCGACAAGGTAACCATGGATGAAGATGTATATGATGGGGGGGTGACCTATAGATTTTCAGATAACGGTTCGGCATATTTCAGTTATGCAAAGAGTTTCAGATATCCGGTACTCGATGAAATGTTCAGCTTCTTTACCAATTCTTTCGATTCGACGCTCCGGCCACAGACCACCGATGATTTTGAAGTTGGTGCCCGTATTCAATTTGGTCCGGACATTAATTTAAGCGTGAACCTTTTCAGGTTGGATACTGAGAGAGAAATATTTTTCAATCCTGTAAGCTTTGCCAATGAAAACCTTAATGGTGACACCCTGAGACAGGGTATTGAGCTAAAAGTAAGCAAACAATTTTCGAAAATATCAGTTAACGGCAGTTATACACTCAGGGACACTGAAATCGATGGAGGAACATTTGACGGCAAGGAGATACCCAATGTTCCACGTCATCAATTCACAGCCGGCGCGGAAGCCGAAATTTTCACGAATGTTCGATTCAATATAGATGGATCCTATATCGGTGAACGACCTTTTATTTCAGATTTCGCCAATGTAGCTGACGACCAGGACAGTTATTTCTATGTGACTGCCAAATTGGCTTATATGTTTGAAAAAGGCTCTGCTTATCTGACAGTCAATAATCTTTTCGATGAGGACTATTACCAACATGGTGGAATAAACTTTCTTGGGGAACCGGGCATTCAACCGGCACCGGGAGTTAATTTCTTAGTTGGGCTTACTTTTGATATCTGATTTCCGATAACAGCCAGGTTGACTGGGGGAGGGTATGGATGCTTGAAACAATGTTGAAGGGCGGGCCGGTTATGTATCCACTATTTGCCTGTTCGATATGTGTATTGACAATCATAATTGAGCGCGGCTTATTTTGGATAATTCTCAACCGGCGACATAATTCCGAACTCATCAACGAGGTGGTTGAGATTAGCAAGGAAGGGGACTGGGAACTTGTAAAAAAGAAAACGATCGGATCCAAAGATTATGCCATACGCGTTTTAGTAAGCGGCATCGTACACAGAAAATTTTCCATGACCAAAGCCATGGAGGTCGCGGCGATACAAGAGATAGTGAAAATGCGACGTGGAATGGGTGTGCTCGATACGATGATCACGGTAGCGCCTTTGTTGGGAATACTCGGCACCGTCATCGGTATAATTTTGTCTTTTGATATGCTGGCGATAGAGGGGATTGATAATCCGCATGCCGTTACCGGAGGCATTGCCCAGGCCCTCATAACCACAGCTACGGGTCTCAGCATAGCCATATTGGCCGTTATTCCCTACAATTATTTTAATGTAAAAGTGGAACAGGCTGCCCGGATCATGGAACAGTACGCAACAAGCCTCGAAATAGTTTATGAAAAATTGTCACAAGATACACCAGGTGGAGGCGACTTGTGAAACTCAACATTGAAAAGCAGCGTGGACCGCGTATTGAAATGCTGCCTTTGATCGATATTGTGTTTTTGCTTCTGGTGTTCTTTATTTATGCCATGCTGTCGATGGCAGTCCATCGCGCCATGCCGATTGCGCTTCCGAAGTCAGCGACTGCGGAAGTCGACAATCGGCCCCGGATGGCTATATCGGTTGCCCGGGAAGGGGTTGTTTATATAGATAAGCAGCTGGTAGATTTAGATAATCTGGTTGATATTCTCCAAAATAAATCCGTGACTGAAAAAGAAAAAGGAGTGCAGGTATTTGCGGATAACCGGGTTGAGTACCAGCGCCTTTTCCTGGTGCTCGACAGTATCAAGAAGGCTGGAATTTCACAGATATCGTTGCAGGCGGAGAGAGATGGAGGGCGTTAAAAGGTTCATTCTTCCAGCCATCGCCGCTATTGTCCTGCATGGGTTTTTGGTGAGTCTCGACCTGCCTCGACAGGAAATATTAAAACCGGTTCTCAGTGGAAATCCGATTGAAATTGAGATCAGTTCAATCACTTCCGAAATTGTTGTTCCGGAAGAAGTTATTACGCAACCGAAAGATCCACCTAAACAGCACAGAAAAAAGATTATCGAACCGAAGCAGGCAAAAAAGAAGGTCAGTCTCCCGGATAAAAATAAAAGCGATGATTTCAGTAATGAAAAAGTAGAAGAACAGTTCAACAGTAATCCGGAATCGCTTCCACAACCGCCAAAGGAAATTGATAAACCATCCGTAAGACCAAAAGCTGCTGTAACGAATGATAAGAAGATTGAAAATATACCTGAGGACCTGCCGGAGGAGAAAAATTTTGCAACGCCGATTCACAAAAAAGCGATGCCGATATATCGGCAAAATAAACAACCTCCATATCCTGCGATGGCAAAGCGGAGAGGTTATGAAGGTATTGTCCTGCTCAATGTATTGGTGGGTACCGAGGGCATGGTCTCTGAAATTAAAATTAAAAACTCCAGTGGGCACATCAGCCTGGACAGGGCTGCTTTAAAAACTGTAAAAAACTGGTTGTTTTCACCGGCAACAGAAGGTGGACGGCGGGTGGTAATGTGGGTTGATATTCCGGTCGAGTTTCAGTTGAGATAAAAATGGAAAATGTGATAACGTCAGTAGGGAAATCTCTATGAAAATACTTGGATCAGTACTGCTTATTTATTGTTTTTTCTTCACTCTGACTGTTGCTCCTCTGTGCGCCAGGTTGGTAGTTGATCAAACAGGGGAAAAGATCGAATTACCAGCCGAGCCTACTCGAGTTTTATCCCTGGCTCCAAGCTTAACCGAGATGGTTTACTCATTGGAGGCGGAAGACAAGCTGGCGGGAGCTACCCGGTACAGCAATTTCCCCGCGGCTGCCAAAAAATTAACCAGAGTTGGTTCTTACGTCCAGCTTGATCTTGAGAGAATAGTCGCAATTAAACCGGATTTGTGCATTGCGATAAAAGACGGCAACCCACGTCGAACGGTGGATGCCATTAAGGCCCTCGGTATTCCTGTTTTCGCCATTGATCCACGCAGCATTGAACAGATTATGGAAGCCTTTCTGCTGCTGGGTGATATCCTTGGGGTATCAAAAAAGGCGGAAGAGTTAGTTTCTGATATGGAACATCGGCTTCTCCTGGTAAAAGAGAAGGTAGCTTCCCGTCGGGCAAGGCCGCGTGTTTTTTTTCAAATAGCTGATAACCCGATAGTCTCAGCCGGAAAAGATAGTTATATAGACAGAATCATCACCTTGGCCGGCGGGAGCAACCTGGCCGGTAGCTTGACAGAGTATCCACGTTTTTCATGGGAAAATATCATGCTGTTGCAGCCCGAGGTCGTATTGATAAGTTCGATGGCGGGAGGCAAATCTCCGGATATTTTGAAAGCCTCCTGGCAACGCTGGCCTGAAATCCCTGCTGTTAAAAATAATCGGATCTATGTGGTCAATGCCGATCTCTTCAACCGCCCAACTGTCAGGTTGATTACCGGTCTTGAAATTCTTGCCGATATATTACACCCGGAAGATTCAGGAGAAAGCCTTGCGAAATAAAACCGGTAGCCTGCCCACTAAACCAATTACACCAGTAACCTCAATACCACCCATAGCTCCAATCACAAGAAAACTGCCTGTTGTTTGCTCAATTTTAACTGTTGTCTTTATTTTGAGCATCCTGATTGCCTTGGCCAATGGTCCATCCTCGATCAGCATTGGAGAAATTTTTTCAATTGTCAGCGGAGGCGAAGCCACTTCCTCAACAGCCGCCACAATTCTCTGGAAAATTCGCCTACCGCGGATCATTCTGGCAGCGGTTGTCGGTGCCACTCTTTCGTTGGGAGGTATGGTTTTTCAGGCATTGTTGCGTAATCCACTGGCGGAACCCTATATTCTGGGCATATCCGGTGGCTCTGCCATCGGTGCAATTAGTGGCATAATGATGGGATTATCTTTTTTCCCCGAAGTAACGTTTTTTTCATTTTTGGGGTCAATGGTAACATTAGGTGCTGTACTTGTTCTCGCCGGCGGCCGTTTGTCAACCAGAAAGGACTCCTTGCTTCTTGGGGGAGTGATGATGAATGCTTTCTGCGGCGCATTTATCATGTTTCTGATTTCAATGAGTCAGGGTCCGCAAGTTCAGGAAATCATTTACTGGCTGATGGGCGATCTTTCCATGGCAAGCAGTAGTAATTTATCTCTATTACTCCTGTGTTTCCCGTGTTTTGTTGTGATACTCCTGCTTGCCAGGCCTCTTAATATTATTTTGACGGGACGCGATTCCGCCATTGCCATGGGCGTAAACGTTCGACTTGTTTCGGCTGTTCTCCTTATCACAACTTCAATTATGGTAAGCCTGGTAGTCTGTCAATCCGGCCTTATTGGCTTTGTCGGATTATTGATACCCCACCTTTTTCGTATGTTCCTGGGATCAGACCACCGCCTGCTTGCCCCCAGCTGTATTCTTGGCGGTGGAAGCTTTTTAATCCTGTGTGATGTGTTCGCCAGGGCTCTGCCGGAGCACGGTGAAATGCCGGTTGGGGTAATAACCGCACTTATAGGCGCACCACTTTTTATCTTTTTGTTGTGGAGGTCTCGGCAATGATTGCTCTTGAGCTTCAAAATAATTCTCTGAGCTATGGCGGAAATAAGGTAGTTGATGATGTGTCCTTCTCTGCCGAAGCTGGCGAATTTTTTATGATACTTGGCCCCAACGGAGCAGGGAAGTCATCACTTTTGAAATTAATCGCCGGGATTGAAAAATCCCAATTCGGGCAAATTAATATTCTTGGCAGACCAAAACCAACATATTCGACCAGGGATCTTGCCAAAGTGGTAGCTCTTGTCGCCCAGCAGGCACCGATAGATTTTCCATTTTCTGTTGCTGAAACAGTTCTTATGGGACGTTCTCCTCATCTTGGTTTGCTGGGGATTGAAGCTGAAAGGGATTATGCACTTGCCAGGGAAGCGATGTGCTTTACCGGGATTGAGCAATTCGCCAACCGGCGTCTCGATCAACTTTCAGGAGGTGAAAGGCAACGTGTGATGATTGCCCGGGCCATATGCCAGGAGCCCAGAATTATATTGCTGGATGAACCGACGACCGCCCTGGATCCGGCCCATCAACTCAGGATTATGGATCTTATGGAGAGATTCCGACAGGAAAAAAAGACCACCGTCATAATGGTTTCTCATGATTTAAACCTGGCGGCCCTGTATTCTGACAGGTTGTTATTGATGAAGAACGGTCGTGTGGTAGTTATAGGTACACCCGCAGAAGTTTTTATTCCGGAGTTCATGGAAAAAAGTTATGAGTGTGACCTGCTGATAGACGAAAATCCCGTAGGCAACGTCCCACGAGTGATGCCTGTTCCCGAAAAATTTAAAAATGATAAATCTGTTAACCGGTAATCGTTCACCCGGAATAACTCATTATTTGCCTCTTTCTTGCTGGTTTTTATGTCGTCAATTCATTAAGATATGCTTTGTATCACCAATTGTGTCAACCGTTTTGGATTAATCTTCGGCTCTTAATTCGACATGGGCAGTGAACCGGCGATAAGGGAAAGTGAAATTACCAGATTTGATTGCAACCGTCCTGTCCATTGATTTACTTCAGAAAGTCATCGGGTCGCGGGCAAGGTAAAAAAGAAAGTCGATCCTTCCCCCGGTCCTGATTCAACCCAGATTTTTCCACCATGGCGCTCGACGATTTTCCGGCACAGGGCCAGGCCCAACCCGGTGCCATCATACTCCCTGGGTGTATGAAGCCGTTGAAATACTATGAATATGCGTTCGTAAAACCGGGGTGAAATACCAATGCCATTATCCCTGACGAAAAACTGATAGAAATTCCCGGACGGGCTGCAGCCGATTTCTATCCTGGGATTGGGGTTTATGTTGTACTTAATGCCATTCAGGATAAGATTCTGAAAAAGGCTCTGTATCTGACTGGAATCGACGGATAGGCTCGGCAGGTCGGCGCAAACGACCCCGGCATGATTCTCCTGCAGGGTCGACTCCAGGTTATCCAATACCGTCTTGACGAGACTGTTGAGATTTGTCGGCAAGAATGTGCCGTTGCTGGTCGTCACTCGCGACAGAGACAGTAAGTCACGGATCATAATCTGCATTCGATAGCCGGCCGCTACGACCCGCTCGACATATTGCCGGCCTTTCTCATCCAGTTGATCTCCATAATGGTGTTGCAGAAGCTGAAGGAAGCCGACAATGGAGCGTAGCGGCTCCTGCAGGTCGTGGGAGGCCGCATAGGCAAACTGTTCCAGTTCTTTATTGGAGCGTTGCAGGTTGTCCGCCGCTCGCCTGCGCTCGGTGATGTCGCGCAAGATGACGTGGATGGCATTGGACCCACCAAACGGGAAATGGGCCGCAATCACCTCGACGTCAACGATGCCGCCGTCAAGGCGGACAATTTTCCCTTCCAGCAGGGGTTGTGATTCACCTTGATGACGCATCCGACGGATACGCTCCCGTATCACTTGATGATAATCGGCATGAAACAGGTCGTAGGGCGTCTTGCCGAGAAGTTCTCCGGCTGTCCAGGCACCAAACAGCCTGAGGCAGGCGTCGTTGACCAAGGTAATACGATCTTGCTGATTAATGTATATCGCATCGGGTGAATGCATGAACAGACTACGGTAGCGGACCTCGCCTTCCCGCAGGGCCTCTTCGGCACGCCGCCGGGCCAGGGACTCAGTGATCACCCGACACAGGACTTCCAGGGCTGCTTGTTCTTCTCTGCCATAACCGCCTGTGCGGTTGCCTACCGCGACCATGCCGATCGTCTTCTCTCCATGTTTGAGCGGCGCGGCCAGCAGGGAGGTCAACGGCGGATGCCCGGTCGGAAATACAATGCCGGAGGGAGGCGAGGCCGGATTGTTGATCAGAAGGGGCTTACCATCGACGATAACACGGGCATAAATGCCGTAGGTATGAAAATTTTTCGGAATTTTTCCACTTTTGAACACTGAGCAGGCATTCCAGGTGGGATTCGATACAGCGATATCATGCAATACTCCATCCAGAGAGATTTCACCGAGAAAGGAGATCGAACTGCCCGTAATTTTTTCAGCCACGTCCAGGCAGATGCCCCCGAATTCTTTATTGTCGGCGCTGGTCACAACGGCACCGAAAATGCGGTTGATGCCCGTCAGCAAGGTATTCTGCCGCTTGACCGCCATTTCCGAGAGGTTACGTTCGGTGATATCCAGTACCAGAGAGAGAACGGATACCAGCTCTCCTTGGCCATTCAGCAGGACAGAATTATACCACTCGCAGGTTAGGACTGAGCCGTCTTTACGATAGTTGCGGTTGGTCATCGAATTGCTGATACTGCGACCGTTCAGCATATCTTTAGAAAGTCCGGCCACCTTCTCCACATCGTCTTCATGAACCCATCTTACCTGATCGATTTTCTTGCCCACTATTTCCTTGGAATTCCAACCGAAAACACGTTCAGCCTGCCGGGACCAGTATATAACCTCAAAGGCTGTGTTGAATTCCACAACCGCGAGGGGAGAATTTTCCATGTGAAAATTGAGACGCTGCAAGGCAAGGCGCAGGTTCTCCTCGGCCAGTTTTCGGTCGGTAATATTTACGAGCTGGGATATGAAATAGGCCGGTTCCTGCTGTTGGTTCCAAATCAATGAGACACTGAGCAGCGCCCATATTGCATGCCCCTTTTTGTGGATATAGCATTTTTCTTTTTGGTAGATGCGAATTTTTCCCGCCAGCATCTGCTCGAGATGGGCATCGTCCGACTCCAGGAAATCGGGGTGACTGATGTCCCGGTAGGATTTGGTCAGCAATTCAGGTTCTGAATAGCCAAGAAGATCGCAAGTGGCGCGGTTCACCTTGAGAAATTTGCCCTCAGGCGACACAATCGCCATCCCAATCGGTGCATATTTAAAGATACTGAAGAACCGAGTCTCGCTCTCACGCAGCGCCTCTTCCGCTCTCCTGCGGTCGGTGATGTCGGTCCAGATGCAATGGTATACCTTGCTGCCGTCGACCTCGATGACCTTCGCCGTTACATGGACATGTCTGATTTCTCCCTGCTTGGTGCGTTGGAGAGTCTGAAAATCATCGGACCCGTTTTTCAATACCTTCTCAATGTGGATTCGCGCCTCTTCTTCCGTTTCGAGAGCATCTATATCGGCGATGGACAACTCGGCGAACTCATCTCGCGAATATCCTAGATTCCGACAGACCTGGTCATTAAAAACGACGGCTCGGGAGGTTTCAGGATCCACAACTACAACACCATCCAAACCTTGTTCGAAAAGAGCCCTGTAATATCGATCACTTTTGGAAAGGGCCTCCTCTCTTCGCTTGGACTTTTCGAGCTCTGCTTGTAATTCTTGAACCTGTTTTTCCAGTTCCCGACAGGAGCGTTTTTCAACCATTAAGGAATCTCCAAATACAAATAAACGAGAGCCTCAAAAACCTAAGGCGTTATTTGTTTGCAAAATGACATCCTCCAATAATAGCATACTTAAGTGTCTCTAAAGTTCAATGTCTCATTTATATTCCTGATTATCCCTAATCCTCAACTCAAGGCAACCCAGATATTTTCGCCCCAAAACCCTAATTAATGGCAGGAGGTGTACAACGAAGTTTCTCAAAAAGTCTCATCTTCGCTGGATGATCAAAGCCAATTATTTGGTTACTATCAGCTCATATTCCCGAGTACCCAAACCGATTTTCTCAGCATGTTCCAGGCAGGTACGCCATTCAGACTCCGGCCTCGAATTGGAAAAATGGTCGCAAAGATCAATGAACTCAGGTTTTGCCATGTTCTCGGATAGTTGGCTACCAGGAAGAGGTGCGGCCTTTAGACAGGCATCCACGCAGGCCTGATCCAGAGCCAGAGGGTCAAAAGACGCAAACATGCCCAGATTGGGCAGTATGGGAACGTCGTTTTCCCCGTGGCAGTCGCAATTGGGGGATACATCCACAACCAGCGAAATATGGAAACATGGACGACCGTCAACGACGGCCTTGGTGTATTCTGCCATGCGCCGGTTCAGGAGTTCTACGGCAGCGAAACTGGCGAAGGCTATGGCATCGTAGTTGCACGCACCCAGGCAGCGACCACAACCAACACAATTTTCTTCGTTGACCCGCATCTTCTTTGCCTCATCGTCAAAGGCGAGCCCCTCGTTGGCGCATTCCTTCAGGCACATGAGACATCCACGGCACTTGGTCTCGTCGATCTCGGCTTTGCCGCTACTGTGCTGCTCTGTTTTGCCGGCCCTGGAGCCGCAACCCATGCCGATATTCTTTATGGCGCCTCCGAAACCTGTCATCTCGTGCCCCTTGAAATGTGTCAGGCTGATGAATACATCAGCGTCCATGACCGCCCGGCCGATCTTGGCCGACTTTACATATTCACCTCCAACCACTGGGACATCAATATCGTCGGTTCCCTTCAATCCATCCCCGATGAGAATAGGACAGCCGACGGACAGGGGTGTAAATCCGTTTTCCCAGGCGCATTCCAAATGCTCTAAAGCGTTTTTGCGACTACCAGGATACATGGTATTGCAGTCAGTCAAAAAGGGTTTGCCGCCCATTTCCTTTACCACGTCGGCGACGGCTTTGGCGTAATTGGGGCGAAGATAGCTGATGTTTCCCAATTCTCCAAAATGCAACTTGATGGCAGCGAACTTTCCATCCATGCCGATCTGATCTATCCCTGCTTTCTTGATAAGTTTTTTCAGTTTGGTTGGTAGCCCGTCCCCGAAAGCCTTCGTTCTGAAATCTGTAAAATAAACCTTTGCTTTTTCCATTTATCACCTGTTGGCTAATCTTTTTTGCTGATAATACTTTTTATGCGATCGTTTAGTTGTACCTGATTTGAAGTAAATTGTTACTCTACGGTTTGGTTACCCCGCTAAAGTTAACCGGCGACCGAGAGTAACAACGACTAGATTTCGTAAATTATCACAGACGCTATGGTGTTGCCAGTACCATATTGTTGGGCACCCAAATATAGGTTCAGGATATCGGAAAGTCTGACCTCGAAAGATGTTGCAATAAAAGGTATCAAAGTATCCTTTTTTTGCTCCTTGCAGATCAAAATAGCATGGGGCAAAATCGGGACGGCCGGTCAATTTATATAGGCTGTCATTACCTTTGTTGTCCGGTAATTCTTCCATCCTACATCTGCATCAGAGAACGGTAGAAAAAGGATTGGTTGCCTGGCGTTAGCTGCAGATGGAGAGAAATTTACGGAAAAGTTAGAGCGGGCTTACAAAGGAATGTCTTCTCACCTTATAATAAGCAGAGAATCCGACTAATTGCAGAGCCACCTCATCTCGGAACTTGCTAATATTGCGGTTTGTAGGGAAGAAATTATGCGTTAGCGATATTATGATATATAATGTAAACGACGTCGTGAACTGAAATTCTTTACAAATCCAATACATGGGGAGTAAATTTATGCGTTGGCGCGGAAATCGTAAGAGTAACAATGTCGAAGACCGGCGTGGTGAACATGTCTCCGGAATAGGCGGCTCACGCGGTGGTGGCATGTTACGTCTGCTGCCCATGGTCTTTAGGCTTTTAGGTTTCAAAGGTACTGTAATACTGGCAGTGTGTGTGGGCGCTTACGGTTTATTTACCGGAAACCTCGGTAATATCTTAGCGGTCCTTGGTCTGCAACAAGATGCCACCACCAGTGTGTCCGAAGCACCGCTTCGAGAAACTGCGGAAGAAAAAGAACTGGTAGACTTCATTTCAGTCATTCTGGCCGATACTGAAGAAACCTGGTCTACCTTGTTCCGACAAAAGGGTAAAACTTATCAGGAGCCACGTCTCGTTCTGTTTCGAGATGCGTTAAAATCTGCTTGCGGAATGGCTCACTCAGCCATAGGACCCTTCTATTGTCCAGGTGACCACCAAGTCTACATCGACCTGGGTTTTTATGACCAGTTGAAAAATCGCTTTAAA
Source organism: Desulfobulbaceae bacterium (assembly GCA_016278675.1). GTDB lineage: Bacteria > Desulfobacterota > Desulfobulbia > Desulfobulbales > Desulfocapsaceae > Desulfopila_A. The sequence continues at coordinate 100,782 of JADQBJ010000031.1, forward strand.
GCACCTGGGGATTTTGCCCAGGCTTATGTAATTGCCCACGAAATCGGTCACCATGTTCAAACCCTATTGGGTATCTCCAGCAAAGTCCATACGGCTCAAAGTAAACTGAGCAAGGTAGAAGGCAACAAGCTATCCGTCCGACAGGAACTACAGGCGGACTGCCTTGCAGGGGTCTGGGCCAATCATGCCAACAGCACCCGGGAACTCCTCGAAGCAGGTGATATAGAGGAAGGTCTGGTTGCTGCTAGCGCCATCGGTGATGACACCTTACAGAAGCAGTCACAAGGCTATGTCAGTCCGGATTCATTTACCCATGGTAGTGCGGAACAACGGGTAAAATGGTTCAAAATTGGTTTCGAAAGTGGCGGCATGGACGATTGTGACACATTCAATAATTTTAGGGCCGCCAGACAAAAAAAGGAAGCCACCTCACTGGTAACTGTCTTAAAGGCATTCGCCCGCCGCTACACCGTACGTTTTTCTAGCCGCGATACGTTCCCTATCTGAACCGCGACCCCAAACCCGCAATGGAGTAGAAAATGGGCATATGGTTTCGTAAGAATCTCGGTGATGCGATGTTCGCATTCCTGGAATTAGATCACGTTGAGAGCACCTGTTTGTCAGCTTATAAAAAAGCTAATGGCCCCAATGAAATGGCTGTATTTCTGCGGCATGAATCGGAAGGACTTCTTCAATGTGAGGTTATTGTCTACTTCTCACCTGCAATGGCCCATATTGCAGGTGAGCTTGATGCAACACCATGTGAGCAACCAACGAAATATGGCCTAAGTCTGCTCGTTGGCGCTCCAATTGCATGGTCATTGCTCTTTTTGGAAGGGTAACGCGATTTTTTTATTCAGATATAAAAAAAAGCGATTAACCGATTGAGTATTCGGATAATCGCTTTGAATTTACTGGTACACCCGGAGGGATTCGAACCCCCGACACCCGGATTCGAAGTCCGGTGCTCTATCCAGCTGAGCTACGGGTGCAAGCCGTCGTTTCTGATATCATGTTTAGCGGTAATGGTCAAGAACATTGACGGTCCCGTATTGAATTTTAAATCTGACGGCTGCCTCAGGCCGATCTTCGCATTTTTTTGCAAAATAACCAGATGCCATCAGGATGATGACAATTGCCAAGGTAGGGTGTAATCTGATGAGGTGGATTCCTGATCAAGATTGAATCTTTTTGTCTTCAGAGAGTTATCTGAGTTGATCTTCGTAATGATAACCGTCGCTTCTTAAATTTTCTTTTCCTGGAGTTACTTATGGATATTACAAAAATCAAGACGATCTTTTTTTCCCCTACCGGAACTTCTAAGAAAGTGGTCAAGGCAATTGCAGAAGGGGGTAAAATGCCGGATGCCTGTGATGAACTTGATCTGACTTATCCCGGCCATCACCGAGAGGTAATGATTGCCGGCGATGAACTTGCCATAATAGGGGTACCCGTCTATGGCGGCAGGGTGGCGCCGCTTGCCCGGGAACGATTGAAAGGCATCCGTGGCAATAATTCTCCCGCGGTTATAGTGGTCGTTTATGGGAACCGCGAATTTGAGGATGCTTTGATTGAACTCCGGGATATTGTCACGGCGCAGTCATTTTCCGTTGTTGCCGCAGGAGCCTTTGTCGGGGAGCATTCTTTCTCCTCGGTGGAGATTCCTATCGCCGAAGGCCGGCCCGATAGGGCCGATCTTACCGCAGCAGGAGATTTCGGAGGGAAAGTGATGGAACGGATAAGGATATCCGCGAAGCCGGAGCAGGGAAGGCTCCAGGTTCCCGGAAATATTCCCTATCTGGAAAGTATGAAAAAATTACCGTTCACTCCACAGGTCAATGTTGAAAAATGCACACAATGTGAAATCTGTATAACATCATGTCCTGCCGGGGCAATCTCTCTTGATACCTCTATAGAGATTGATCCGCAGAAGTGTACGTTCTGTTGTGCCTGTATCAAGAACTGCCCTGAAGAGGCCATCAGCATAGCAGCCCCTCCCCTGGTGGAGAAAGCGGAGTGGCTGCATAGCAATTGCCGGGAAAGAAAAGAGCCGCAGCTCTTTTTCTAGCAGATCAAGTCCTGGGGTCCTTACGGGTTTCCACATAAATAGCCGCTGCCAGGGCGGCGGTACATCCGTCTGCGGCAGCGAGAACTATCTGATTGGCATATTTCTGTCGAAGATCACCCACGGCGAAAATTCCGGGCATATTGGTCTCGCATTTTTCGTCGGTGATCACATAACCTGTGGAATTCTTTTTTATACCGGCGGGAACGAGCTGGTTGTTCGGGGAAAAACCGACAAAAATGAACACACCCTCTGTCTCTATCTCCCAGGTTTCCTCGGTCTGCGTGTTTTTCAGGGTAAGGCCGTTGACGCCGGCCAGTAGATCGGAATTGATTTCGGAAACGACCGCATTGAAGATGATTTCGATATTAGGTTCGGCAAAAACGCGTTGCTGGAGGATTCGGCTGCCCCGAAATTCATCGCGGCGATGAATGAGATAGACCTTTTTGGTAATTTTGGCAAGATACAGCGCGTCTTCCAGTGCTGTGTCGCCACCCCCGACGACGGCGACAATCTTGTCCCGGAAAAAAAAGCCGTCACAGGTCGCGCAATAGGAGACACCCTTGCCGAAATTCTCATTTTCTCCGGGAACGTCCAGCTTCCTGGCGGTGCCGCCGGCGGCTAGGATGATCGCATGGGCATGTAAAACGGTGCCGTCTCCGAGACGAACCGAGTGGTATTCAATTCCTGGTTCCGTGGCAACCACTTCTTTTTCTATAATCTCAAGGTCATACGATTTCGCATGCTCTAAAAATTTCTCCGACAGTTCGAAGCCGCCGATATCGGGAATTCCCGGATAATTTTCGACTTCCTTGGTGATAGCCATCTGTCCGCCGAATACCCCTCTTTCGATAAGAACGGTTTTCAGGGCGGCGCGCTTGGCATACATACCTGCAGACAAACCGGCGGGTCCACCGCCGATTATAATCACATCATAAAGTTCATTTTCTGACATTATTACCTCCGAATCATTACTGGCTTTTGTGAAAAACAGATCTTTCGCCCTGTCTTTGTGTTATGCTATGAAACTCTGTCCACGGAATATAAGCTAAAATCTGCGGCCAAAACACATGTCCAGCCTCGTTCTTGAATGAAATATCCGAAAACAGGGAATTTGCAATTTCTCCTGAAGAGAGTAAGCATCATCATGAAATATTTTTCTTCAACTGGAAAATTATCAATACCAGGCCCATTGAAAGGTTCTCGGTTTCCAGAACAATCTTTTTAATAATCTATTAAGTAAGTAGGTTTTGATTCTTAGCATATGCTGACAATAATGTCATCACAGAGCGGCGGGAGAACCAGGAGATTTTTTTATTTTTTCAACGGCAGGGTAAAATAGAAGGTCGACCCTTCATCCGGTTGAGACTCAACCCATATAGTGCCGCCATGGCGTTCAACTATCTTTTTGCAAAGGGCTAGCCCCATTCCGGACCCGCTGTATTCATCGTGCTTGTGCAGACGCTGAAAGACAGTAAAAATTCTTTGGTGAAACTCAGCAGAGATGCCGATACCATTATCACGAAAGGCGAACCGGCAGGTATCGCCGTTGACTGCGCTGTCGATTTCAATGACAGGTTTGGGACTTGTGTTGTATTTTACCGCATTGACGATAAGATTCTGAAAAAGACGCTGTATCTGGCCGGCATCGACTTCAAGAACCGGCAGATCGGCGTAGTGAATTTCCACATTCTTTTCCCGGATGATTGCCTGCAGATCCTCCATAACTATCTGCATGATCTCACCAAGATCGGTCGGAGCAAAGTTTGCTCCCTTGGTGCTCACTCTGGAGAGATCGAGCAGTTCTCTGATCATTTCCTGCATGCGCTGGCCTGCATCCACCGTCCTTTTGATATACTCGCCGCCTTTTTCATCCAATCTGTCTCCATACTTGTTCTGCAGAATCTGGAGAAAACCGACGATGGCCCGCAAAGGTTCCTGAAGATCATGTGATGCCACAGAGGCAAACTGCGCCAGATCTTCGTTTGAACGCTTCAGCGCCTGTTCGATCCGTTTGCGTTCATTTATTTCCTGTTCAAGATCCGCTTTTGAAGCTGTCACCGCACGCAAATCACTGGTCATCCTGTTGAAGGCCCTGGACAGATCTCCTATTTCATCGTTCCTTTTTTCTTCGATGGTAAACTGCAGGTTTCCGGAACCAATAATCTTGGTGCTTGACTGAAGGTCCGCCAGGGCCATGAGAATTCGCCTGTTGACTGTTATGTAGTTGATTACCAGAAATGCACCGAAAATTCCGATCAGGGCAAAGAGAAGTAGAATAGTACGTTGCTGCAGCCGGTTTGCCTTTTGCTCCAGGGTCCAGGCGACCTGGGAGGTGTTGAAGGCTATTCCCTGACTCTGCACCTCCATTCGGCTCCAGGAGGTGCGAATCATGGAGATATATTCATCGTCGACAGCATCAGAAGGGTAGTCTTCCAGGGTGGAGGCTACATTGCCAAATATTGTTTGGAGATGCTCGCGATTAACCTTGATCTCTTCAATCAGAGCTGCAAGTTTCGCATCTTCCGGCGAAAAGTCCTCCAGGATATGGGAGAAGGTTTCAAACCGCGTCTCCCAGCGGGAGCGTTGAACTTTTTCCCCGTTGAGGAGGTAATCGTTGAACAGATAACTCAGGTCCCTGATCACGAGTTCGAGTTCGTGGGCGATATCCGACTGTCTCTCCAGCATTTGAGCCTGGCGGCTGGCAACAACCAGGGATATTCCAACAATGAAAAGGATTGCAGCAAAAGCAGCCACGATCATTGTGAATTGGGTCCTTATTCTCAAGGTATCTCCCTTCTATGAATGTAATGCTTCACCGGGGTTTGCCGGAGTCAAGTATCTACAGAGCAGCTGTTGATACAAACCGGTTTCAGAGCTGCTGCTCTCCACGGCCCCCACCCTGACCTTAAATTATCATCAGCGTATGATGGAAACTGCCTCGGGCTTGACCGCCTCAAGACCCTCTGTATCAATATATTCAAGAAAATTCGGAATGCTCTTCGCCGTGTAGAGGATATTTTTTTGCATCCATCGTGCCTGATCCTCCAGGGCCAGAATGAGCGACTGGTCGAGCCGCAATGAAAAACGGTGCTGATGCCAGATGGTCCCGATATCTTCGGCATCATAACCGAGAAATTCCTGCATAATTTCTTGTGCCTGGGTCTCATTTTCTATCAGGAACTGTTCGGCCTGCAGCAGTGAGTTCATGAACTTCTTTTTCAGTTCGGGATGTGCTGCAGACCATTTCCTGCTGGTAATCAGTACGCAGTACATCGGCTGTCCGCTCTGGACGTCCCAGATCTGTATAGCATCCCCCATAGTGTTTGAGATATCCAGAACGTAAGGCTGCCAGGTGACCAGGGCATCAACTCTTCCCTTGGTCATAGCTTCAACCGCATCCGGAGCCTGGACTTCCTCGACAATGACGGAGTCTTTATCGAGCCCCTGCAGGTCGAGAAACCGGCCGAGATTGAATTCAGCCGCAGTCCCGACCGCGACCCCGATTTTTTTGCCGGAAAAATCTTTTGGGGTGATAATTCCCCCATCTGCGCGAGCGATCAGCTTCATATGCATAAACCTGTCGATGCTGCCGAGAGTGCTGATTTTTCTTCCGGCAAAGGCGTATCTGACTATAGCGAACTCGGCCGTGGTGGAAAGGTCGGCCTCTCCGGACAGCATCGCTTCAGTCGCTGCCGCTCCCGAAGGATAATGGTCTTTGATGATTATCCTGATGCCATTGTCGGAAAAAAAATTCTGTTTATGGGCAATATAGATCAAAGTGTTGACCGCTGTTGCCTCCATTGCAATGGTGATGGCGTCCTGTTCTTCTGAAGCTGCCCCGGCGGCAATCGCTCCCGGCCAGAGGGAGGGTGGCAGCAGAAAGAGGGCGATGATATAGAGCAGCCTGCATTTTAAAGATCGGGTATACTGAGTATTCATTGTCGATGCTCCCTGCAGCTATCTTTTTCAGGTCTTGTTATACTCGCGATCCGTATGATGGGATGTATGAAGACGTTTTTTCGAATAGCCATCTTCAACGGTTAAGGTATTGCATTTTCTCATTGAGTTCAATAACTACACCATGATTATCTTCTTTATGGCCTCCTTTAAATCTGTATTCCTCATCAGGAAGACAGAAATTTTGATAAAAGAGGCTCTTTGTTTCGGCCCGCCTACTGAAGGCTAAATTCTCTAAATAAACCATCGGAACAGAAATGCCAGGATTGACCGGTCAAAAAATGCACCATCAGGCTACATCTTTCCTGATCTGAAGATCGAGATGATCAGCCAAAGTCCGAGAAAGGTGGCGATGCTATAGCCCAGGACACCCAGCAAAGTGGTGAGGGAGACACTGAATTCGCCCAGGGAGATATCCATGATCGGGTCAGGGGAGTTGAGCACCAGGGAGCCGGCAATGGTGGAGGCGGCGATGATTATTGCCGTCACTGCTCGATTGAGGCCGCGTTCAAATTTATTGGCAATGGACTCGAGGCCCCGGTGGCGGATCTCGAGGCGGTGCCGGCCTTCGGCGGTCCGTTTGAAGATGGCATGGGTAAGGCGGGGCATCATCTTCAGGTAGGTCCCCATGGTCCGGGTGTCCCGGCCCATGTTCTTGAGAAGACTCTGGGTGTCGTAGCCGCGCTGCACCAGCTTTTTGGCGTAGGGCCGGGTGACCTCCAGGATACTGGCGTCGCTGCCCAGTATTTTGCCGAGGCCTTCCGTCTGCACGAAAGTTTTGAGGAGCAGAAGCAGGTTGCGGGGCAGACGGATGTGGTATTTGTAGGCTACCCGCATCACCTGTTCATAGACGTCTTTTACCGCAATCGTCTGCAGGGAACGACCGTAGAAGGGTTCGCTCATATCCTTGAGATCCGCTCTGAAACGCTTGAGGTCGATGACTTCCTCGTCGATAATGCCGGCATCCCGGAAGGCGTCCATGATCATGTCGTAATCGTGTTCGGCATAGCCGAGGAAGATATTGGCCACCTGGGTCATGGTTTCTTCGTCCAGATAGCCGATGATCCCGAAGTCGACCAGGCTGACCCGGCCGTCGTACATGACGATGGTATTGCCAGGATGAGGATCGGCATGGAAAAAGCCGAAATCCATGAGCTGGCGCGAAAACGAGCGCAGGCCGATCATGGCGACTTCCTTGGGATCGATGCCGGCCTGGCGGATCTTCTCGACCTCGTCCATCTTCATGCCGTCGATATACTCCATGACCAGGACGGATTTGGATGAGTAATCCCAATAGACCCTGGCGGTGTAGATCTCTTTGCTGCCCTTGAAATTAGCGGCGAATTTCTCGATATTGCCACCCTCGATATACATATCGAGCTCTCTGAAAATAGTGCGCTCGAATTCCTTCACCAGGTTGATGACGCCGATAACCCTGGCAAACTCGAACATCCTCTCCAACCTTTCCGCAAAAAACCGCATCACATGAATGTCGTCACGGATTTTGATCTCGATTCCGGGCCGGATAACCTTGACGGCCACGCGGTCGCCACTCTTAAGTCTTGCTTCATGGACCTGGGCCACGGAGGCGGCAGCCATGGCTTCGGGTGAAAATTCCGAGAAGATATCGCTTAACCGTACCTCCAACTCGGCTTCAATCACATCCCGGATGGAGGAGAATGGTACCGGTGGGATACTGTCCTGGAGCTTCTTGAACTCTTCGGTATATTCTACAGGAAAGACGTCCGCCCGGACGCTCATCAGCTGACCCAGCTTGATAAAACTGGGACCCAGCTCTTCCAGCATCCGGCGGATGCGGGCGGGCGAGTGGAATGCCGGTCGGATTTCCGGTGTGGTCTCGGCACCTTTTCTCCGGGATCGCTTAAACATGCGTTCGATCACATTGCCGTAACCGTGCCTGACCAGAACTCCGGTAATGGCCCCGAAGCGGCGTAGTCCTTTCATATGGTGGTTATTCCTTTTATTGCACGTGATCGGGGGTTAATCTTCGCTTCCATCGTCCGGAGTGATCTTTTTCCAGCGGTCGGCCACATCCTCAAGTTTGGCAGGATCCTCTATGTAGCTCTCCACCAGGCCACAGGATACGCAGACATAATTATCCAGTGCGGCCATTGAGGTGAGACTGATGGGGATGGCATTGCTGCCGAACGGGCCGCTCTTCAGGGGAATGTCGGCACCGGAATAAATCTCTTTGGCACCGCAACGTGGACATTGACCGTTTTTCATCTTCATGTACTCCTGGTTAAGGGAAAGATTGATGGCGTCATAAAAAGCCCGATCTATGTTGTTGTAGAGATCATCAAGATTAAGGAATATTTCGTCTAATTTCGATAAATATGGTCCAAAACCAAATTAATCTTAGCCGATTGGCGCCATAGCGGCAATTTTTTTCTCTTAAACCGGAGTGTTCATTAGATTTCCCGGCCGGAAATTAATGGCTGTTATTTCGTGGCAGGGTAATGGTGAAGGTGCTGCCCATATTCGGTGTACTGGATACCTCGATCCGGCCTTTATGGGCCAGGACGATATGTTTGACAATGGCAAGTCCCAGACCTGTTCCGCCTTCTCTTCTGCTGCGTGCTTTATCGCTTCTATAAAAACGTTCGAAGAGGCGGGGGAGATGGTTTGAGGCAATTCCTACTCCCGTATCGCTGACGCTGATTTTCACCACATTCCGGCCATGATCTGCGGCAGGCGATGCCGTGACGTCTATCCTGTCTCCTCTTCTGCTGTATTTTATCGCATTGACCAGCAGATTGACCAGGGCCTGTTCCATCAGCGTATCGTTGATTTTCAGCTGAAGCGATTCAGGACAGGCCAGTGAAATCGAAACATCCTTCTCCGCCGCCAGCCGTCCGCAGGTCTCTACCGCGACCTCAAGCACTCTACAGAGACTGCTCGTCTCCAGTTTGATCTGATTTTCATCGGTTTCCTGCTCGATTCGGGAGAGCACCAGAAGATCCTCGATAATTTCGTCGAGGCGCTCTGCCTGTCGCATAACCGTTTTTAGAAATCTGACGGCATCCTCTCTGTTTTCCAGGGCACCATCAAGCAAAGTTTCGACATAGCCGCGAATGGAAGTTATCGGCGTACGCAGTTCATGGGAAACATTGGCCACAAAATCACGGCGTACATTTTCAAGTCGCCGCAGTTTCGTTACGTCATTAAGAACCACCAGAATACCCGGGAGCCTGTTCATCCGATCATTGAGGGGAACAATATTGGTTTGCAGGAATCTGTCGCCGTCGTTATCGGAATGGACGATCTCGTCCTGCAGTGAATAGCCGGTCCTGATCACCTCCTTGATCTGTTGCTGAAGTTTGACATTGCGCAGCACCTCCGGAACCATCTTTCCTCTAGCGAAATTCTTCTCGATGCCCAACAGCTCAGCCGCGGCTGTATTGATATTTATGACGTGCTCGTGGCTGTCTATGGCAATAACGGATTCCACCATGCTCGAGAAGACTGTCTCGAGTTCATTTCGCTGGGCCTTGATGGTCTCAATCCGTTCGTTGAGCTGGGCCGCCATTTGGTCCATAGCTGTGGCCAGCGTCACCACTTCCAGAGAAGCGGAAGATTTTTGAAAATTGGTCATTCTCCCGGAAAAGTCCCCCTTCGAGAATCGTTCTGCCGCCCGCTTAATTTCTTCGAGGGGTCTGCTGATATTTCGAGAGACCAGCAGGGAGGCGGCAGCGGCCAGAAAAGCAAAAAGGAAAACGCCGAATAATATCTTGCCAAAAATATCCTGCAGCGCAACTTCAATAGCCTCAACCGCAACCGACATCCTCAGGATTGCCTGAATTTTCGTGGTAGCCGGTAAAGCTGTATCTCTTTTCCACCCATCAAATATCGGAATGGCGACGTAAAGCATCTCTTGTCCCAGGGTCCTGGAAAAGCGCAGCGATTTACCTGCATTCCCCTGCAGAGCGGCCCTGACTTCCGTCCTGGTGTGATGCAGCTCCATGGTGGAGGGATCCTCATTGGAATCAGCCACTACCTTGCCGTCAGGTCTGATGATCGTAATGCGGGTATTGGCTTCTCTGCCCGCGCTTTTGCTGTACTGGCGCAGTCTGGTGATCTCATCCTGCTGCAGCATTTCCGAGATGAGGGGCTTGACCAGGTGTGCCCGGGAGATGAGCCCCTTTTCCAACTCATCGAGGTAAAATGATTTCAGCGATGCTCTGCCGAACCAGGTAACACAGGCCACCGTCAACAGCAGGATCAGAAGATTGGCCGGAAAAATCTGCCAGATGAGTTTTCTCTGCTTCATGATTTCTCACCATCTTCTTCTTCCCGGCTGGTCTTCAGGCGATAGCCGATTCCCCTGACCGTTTCGATCATTTTTCCAGCCTCTTTCATCTTTTTGCGCAGTCCGAATATCTGTACATCGATGGCCCGGGGAGTGATCAGAAAATCATATCCCCTGACCGAGTCGATTATCTGCTGACGGGTAAAGACCCAACCAGGCTTTTTGGCGAGGAAGGTCAATATACCGAATTCGGTCATGGTCAGTTGCAACAGCTCTTCACCCAGCCGAACCTCGTGCCGTGCCGGATCGATGCGCAGGTTGTGAATGGTAAGCGTCTGCCGGTTGTCGGCACCTTTCTCTTCCTTGCTCTGTTCGCTACGGCGCAGGACCGCCTTAATCCTGGCTATGAGAACTTTGGGGCTGAAGGGTTTGGGGATATAATCATCGGCGCCGCTTTCCAGCCCGGCAATGATGTCCTCCTCTTCCCCCTTGGCGGTCAGCATGATGATCGGGGCACTGGTGATAGTGTCTTTTTTGCTTTTTCGTAGATACCTGCACACTTCTATTCCGGAAAGCCCCGGCAGCATAAGATCGAGGAGAATGCAGTCAAAGGATTCTTTCTGCAGGCTCTCGAGGGCCTCTTCGCCGGAATCGGCGCAGGTGACATTAAAGCCTGCTCTGATCAGATTATAACTGACGAGCTGCTGAATGTCGCTGTCATCTTCAACTATCAAAATATGGTGTTTTTTCATTTAAGAATCTTCGTGTTGAATCCCTAGCTCCCATAAAAACAACCAGGAGTGACGGCAGTGCACTATGTCTCATGTTCGCCTGCTTCACAAAGAGATGCTTTATTTTGATCACCCCTGCAAGAGCTTTCTCCCTCACTAACACAATCCTAATATTCTTTTAACAGAGCGGAAATAATCATCCTCTATCTTCTCAGCATGGACGAAAAAATGAAACCATGTACTGAGAAGGAGTCGATCGATACCATGCAGCCATATTACACATTCCACAATGAGCTGGAAAATCTCAACAAAAAGCTTCTGGAGCTCAGCTCAAAGGTTGAAGACCGGGTACGAAAGGCCGCTCAGGTAATTCTTACTCAGGATCAGGAGACCATTCAGTCTATCATTCTCTCAGACTATGAGATTGATGAGATGGAAATTGAAATCGAAGAAGACTGCCTGAAGATAATGGCTCTACACCAGCCGGTGGCAGGCGATCTTCGCTTTCTCATCACGGTAATCAAGATCAATAATGAAATAGAACGCATTGCCGATATCGCCGTCAGCATCGCCATGCGGGTCGAGACGATTTCCAAATGCCGGCCGCTCGATGTCAATTTCGATTTTCAGACCATGTCGGAAAAGGTGACCACGATGCTGCGGATGAGCCTTGATGCTCTGGTACGCCGTAATGCCCAAGCGGCAAGAGAGGTCTTTCTGATCGATGACGAGGTCGATTCCCTCAGAAATCAGGCTTATAAGCATATTACCCGCATGATACCGGCTTATCCGCTTCATGCCGACTGTCTGATTAACACCTATCTGCTGGCCAGGCACCTGGAGAGGATAGCAGACAGGGCGACCAACATAGCCGAAGAGGTGGTCTATCTTGTCGAGGGCACCATTATAAGAACAGTCTCATAAAGAATGAGTGAATCTCAAAGAAATCTCTACTGATCTTATTGTTACCGATGATCTATAACTACTTTATACCATTATTGCTGCTTCTCTCCTATACCGTCTATGTATTAGGAAAGACCCGTGCGCTAAAATTTGCCCGGACAGGGACGGGTGGAAGAGTACTCCATTCCCTGCCCGGCTATCACGGGATTTTTGCAGCGATCTGGTGCGCTCTGCCGGCCCTGATACTTTACGGCATCTGGCAGATTATCGAGCCGGGCATCCTGACTTCGCTCATCACCCGGAGTCTTCCTCCCGAATTTCATAACCTGTCGTCTGCACGACTGGGCCTGATCATTAACGACATCAGGAATGCGGTGGCCGGAGATATTGTTGTCGGCGTCGACGATGTCATGGTCAGAGAGGCGGCCAGTACCTATATCAATCTTCAGGAAAATTTCAGGTCGCTGATAAGCTATATTTTGCTGGCAGTGATCTGCATCTGCTCCTTCTATGCCTACAGTAAAATCAAGCCTGCCCTGCGGGCGCGCAATATTGTGGAAACGCTGGTCAGATACTTTCTGATCGGTTGTTCGGCTATCGCCATACTGACAACCATCGGCATAGTGTTCTCAGTTCTTTTCGAGGCCATACGTTTCTTTAAAATTATTCCGGTCTCCGATTTTCTTTTTGGCCTGGACTGGAGCCCGCAGATGGCAATCCGTGAAGGCCAAACCGGCTCTTCCGGTGCCTTCGGGGCGGTGCCTGTATTTGCCGGCACCATGCTTATTGCCCTGATCGCCATGATGGTTGCTATTCCGGTTGGTCTGATGTCGGCTATCTATCTCTCTGAATATGCAGCCGGGAATTTTCGGACAATCGCCAAGCCACTGCTTGAGATCCTCGCCGGAATCCCGACCGTTGTCTACGGTTTCTTCGCTGCTCTGGTTGTCGCCCCGATGATACGCGACTCCGGGGAGATGCTTGGATTGAACGTCGCTTCGGAAAGTGCACTGGCCGCCGGCGTGGTAATGGGCGTGATGATCATTCCCTTTGTCTCGTCTCTCTCCGATGACGTGATTCATGCCGTACCGCAGACGCTTCGCGACGGCAGTTATGCTCTCGGCGCCACCAAATATGAAACCATCCGCAGCGTGATCATACCTGCAGCCCTTCCCGGAATCGTAGGAGGTGTCCTCCTCGCCGTCTCCAGGGCTATCGGGGAAACCATGATTGTGGTCATGGCGGCGGGGCTCTCGGCAAACCTGACCGCTAACCCATTTGAGGCGGTCACCACCGTCACCGTGCAGATTGTGACGCTTCTGGTCGGTGATCAGGAATTTGACAGCCCCAAAACACTGGCGGCCTTCGCTCTTGGTCTGGTTCTTTTTGTTTTTACCCTCATTCTCAACTTTATCGCCCTGCGTGTTGTCAGAAGATACCGGGAACAATACGAATAGGCTCGAGACACAATATTCAAAAGGTACTTGCTTCATGAATGATCACCAACCTATTAACGCAACTATTCAGAAAGGGCTGCAACGGCGCTATCGTGCCGAGCGGTTCTTCCGCAGAATGGGAATTACCGCGATACTCTCAGCCCTGCTCTTTCTGCTGTTTCTTTTCTATTCCATTATCTCAAATGGCTACACAGCTTTTCTGCAGACATATATCGCTCTGGATATCTCTTTTGACGAAGAGATATTTGCCCATGAAAACCTCTTAGCCGCAGATTTTCCCGGGCTTGTCAAACAAAGTCTGCGGGAAGAATTTCCCGGGGTTACTGCGCGGGAAGAAAAAAGAGAGCTCTACCATCTGGTAAGCCCCGGTGGCCCTTATGCCCTGCGGGACCTGGTGGCTTCAGATCCCGGTATTATCGGCACCAGCCGGACCGTCTGGGTTCCGGCCGATGATGATGTCGACATGTATATGAAGGGGAAAATAGATCCGACCATGCCGCAATCCCAGAGGCGCATCTCCGACAGCCAGCTTGAGTGGATCGGCAGCCTGGAGACAGCAGGAAAAATCCAAAAAAGGTTCAACACCATCTTTTTTACTTCCGGAGATTCCCGTGAGCCTGAACTGGCAGGCATATTGAGCGCTCTTCAGGGCTCTGTCTATATGCTTTTAATCACTCTTGGCCTCTCCTTTCCCATTGGTGTTGCCGCAGCTGTCTACCTTGAGGAATATGCGCCGAATAATCGCTGGACCGACCTCATAGAGATCAACATCAACAATCTGGCGGCGGTACCATCCATTATTTTCGGCCTTTTGGGACTCGCTGTTTACATAAACTTTTTTGGGTTGCCCAGATCAACACCCATTGTCGGAGGACTGGTATTAACCCTGATGACCCTGCCGACCATAATCATAGCGGGGCGTGCCTCGCTTAAATCGGTACCTCCTTCAATTCGCGAGGCGGCACTTGGTGTCGGAGCCTCAAAGCTCCAGACCATAATTCATCATGTTCTGCCGCTCGCCCTGCCCGGCATGCTGACGGGGACCATTATCGGTATGGCTCAGGCTCTCGGTGAAACGGCACCCCTGCTGATGATCGGTATGGTCGCCTTTATTGTCGATGTCCCTTCAGGTTTCACCGATCCGGCCACGGCCCTGCCGGTGCAGATATTTCTTTGGTCCGACAGTCCCGAACGCGCCTTCACCGAAAGAACATCGGCGGCGATCATGGTTCTTCTGGCCTTCCTTATACTCATGAACGCGACGGCAGTGGTGTTGCGGAAAAAATTTGAAATCAAATGGTAACACCAGGGGAGACCCTTTTTTTAGTAAAAAAAACAATTAATTCAGGAGAAAAACAATGAGAATGAAAAGTATTATTGCAGCAGGTGTATTCTCACTGTCCCTTATGGGCGTGAACGGTGCCCATGCGGCACGTGACTACATTTCGATCGTCGGTTCTTCAACCGTATATCCCTTCGCCACGGTTGTTGCAGAGAATTTTGGTAAATCGAGTTCATTTAAAACCCCAAAAATCGAATCCACCGGCTCTGGCGGAGGCTTCAAGCTCTTCTGTGCCGGAGTGGGCGTGTCCCATCCCGACATCACCAATGCCTCCCGTGCGGTAAAAAGTTCGGAGCTGCAAAAATGTGCGGCAAACGGCGTCAAGGATGTTGTTGAAGTGAAAATCGGCTATGACGGCATTGTGCTGGCTAACTCCAAAGAGACAGAGCGTATGGAATTAAGCCGCAAGGATATCTTCCTGGCACTTGCCAAAGAGGTACCGGATCCTCAAAACCCGGAGAAACTGATCAGTAATCCGTATATGACCTGGAAAGATGTCAATGCATCTCTTCCGGCTACAAAAATCGAGGTTCTCGGTCCTCCTCCGACTTCCGGTACCCGCGATGCCTTTGTCGAGCTGGCGATGGAAGGTGGAGCAAAAACATTCGATAACCTGGCGGCTTTGAGTAAATCGGACAAAAAAGCATTCAAGAACATTGCCCATACCCTTCGTGAGGATGGGGCTTATATCGAGGCGGGCGAAAACGACAACCTTATCGTTCAGAAAGTGCAGGCCAACCCTGCTGCTCTGGGTATTTTCGGATTCTCCTTTCTCGATCAGAATACCGATGTTATCCAGGGTTCGACCGTGGACGGCAAGGCTCCGACTTTTGGCAACATTGCCGAAGGTGAATACCCGGTGTCCCGGCCGCTGTTCTTTTATGTAAAAAAGGCTCACATGGACGTTATCCCCGGAATGAATGCCTTTCTTGCGGAATTCACATCGGAGAAAGCCTGGGGTGATGAAGGATATCTTACCGACAAAGGCATGATCCCCACGCCGGAGGAAGAGCGAAAGGAATATGCCGACAATGTAAAAAACCTAAAAACTCTTGAGATTAAGTAATCAAGCAGTGGCTGGTCTTTCTGTTTTAGAGCGGGGAGACCGGCCTGCACTTTCATCGAATTCACCTCAACCGTTGAGTAACAAATATGGCAACTTTAGCAACCAACCTGGAAGCACAGCCTTTTACAGCAGCATTCCTTTCTGAAGACGAAGCCATTAGAAAGGCGGAGTCGGAAGTGGGGGAGCGGCGATTACCTGTGGGTGAACCTTTTGTAGACTCCCCCCGGATGACCTGCCGGAATGTGGATGTTTATTATGACAATAAAAGTGCGATACGTGATGTCAACATAGATGTCGGCCGCAACGAAGTATTGGCCATGATAGGGCCTTCAGGCTGCGGTAAAACTACGTTTTTACGCTGCCTCAACAGGATGAATGACACTGTTGCCGGCTGCAGAGTGGAAGGGAGCATCCTCCTGGACGGCATGGACATTTATGGTAAGACCGTCGATGTCGTTCCCCTTCGTGCCAGGATCGGCATGGTTTTCCAGAAACCTAATCCTTTCCCGAAATCAATCTACGATAATGTCGCCTACGGACCGCGCATTCACGGATTGACCACCAGTGCAGCAGAGCTGGATGAGGTTGTGGAGAATTCCCTGAGGCGTGCCGGATTATGGGAAGAAGTCAAGGACCGGCTGCAACAGCCGGGAACAGGTCTGTCAGGCGGCCAGCAGCAAAGGCTTTGCATTGCCAGGGCCATAGCGGTGAGCCCCGAGGTCATTCTCATGGATGAGCCCTGCTCGGCGCTGGACCCGATCGCCACTGCCAAAATCGAGGAGCTTATTGCCGAGTTGAGGGAGCAGTTTTCCATAGTCATCGTTACTCATGCCATGCAGCAGGCTTCCCGGGTATCGCAGCGTACCGCCTATTTCCATCTTGGCGATCTGGTGGAGGTCGGTGCCACCACGAGGATTTTCACCAATCCCCGTCATAAGCTGACCGAGGATTATATCACCGGCAGGTTCGGGTAATCAGGGCATCTGAAGGAAAGCTTTTCAGCCATGGGTGAAATTGATGGACTCCACCTTTTCGCTGATGCCGCGGTTGAGTACTTCCCGGTTATAGGCGGCTATCACATTTCTGCGCTTGATCATTCCGACGACCCATTTGCTCTCGCGGTCATCCACTACGGGTATTTCTTCTATGCCTTTGACATCGAAGACCTTCATTGCCGTATACAGTGTGTCGTCATGGGTGAGAAAGATAACATTTCTGTTACATATCGAGCCCACCAACTGACCGACGCGGTCGCGGTAATCGCTGTGGATCAGATTTTTGATATCCTGCATCGAGACGATACCGGTCAGTTTGCCCGAATCATCCACTACCGGAAAATAGAAGCTTCTCTTGGCCATGCGGAAGATCTCGAAGAGCTGATTGATGTTGGCACGTTCGCTGATATAATCGACATCTTCGGTCATCGCCGCGCCGACACGCAGTGATTTCATAACCGCGGCCTCACGGCCTTCATGGATATCAATGCCTTCGCGGCTAAAATCGACAGTATCGATCGAGTCTTTGTTAAAGGTGCGCGCCACCATGGTGCCGATGATCGAGGTGAGCATCAGCGGAACGATGATCAGGTAATTGCCGGTCATCTCAAACAGAAGGAAAATGGCGGTCATCGGGGCGTGGGTCGAGGCGGCAAGAAAGGCGCCGATTCCCACCGTGGCATAGGTGCCGGGATCTGCCGTCATCGTCGGCACAAATTTGTTGGCCACCGAGCCGAAGGTGCTGCCGAGCATGGCGCCGATAAAAAGGGCAGGTGCGAAAACACCGCCTGCCCCCCCCGATCCCAGTGTGATGGCGGTGGCAAAAATTTTCAGGAAAACAAGGGCGAAAAGAAGCCGGAAGGCACCTTCGCCATGCAGAACATCCTCGACAAAATCATAGCGGTCGCCCATGACCTGAGGAAAGCCGATACCGATGATGCCGATCAACAAAGCACCGCTGATTGGCTTGAGCAGCGGATGAATTTTCCATTGAAGATATTTGTCGCGCACAAAGTAAAAAATCCGGATATGGAAGACCGCGACCACTCCCATAATAACGGCCATGATCGCATAGAGAGGAATTTCGACATAGGGGTTGACCAGGGTATATTCCGGAATAAAAAAGGCCGGATGAGCACCGTAGTACGCGCGAGTAAGAACCGTCGACATGGAAGAGGCAACAACCAGAGCAGCGAAGGAAGATACCTCAAAGGTGCCCAGCAAAACAATTTCCGAGGCGAAAAACACCCCTGCGATGGGGGCGTTGAACATACCGGCAATGCCTCCGGCACAGCCCGCGGCGATGTAAACCTTCCTGCGGTTGCCCGAGACCCTGAAAAACTGACCCACCTGAGACCCCATGGCCCCGCCGATCTGAGCAATGGGGCCCTCCACGCCGGCGGAGTTGCCGGTGCCGATAGTTAAAGCGGTAGAGAGGATCTTCAGGACGATGGTTCGGGCTTTGATGTAGCCGCCCTCGAGATTAACCTTGCGCAGAAATTTGGTGAACCCATATCCATTGACCTCGCCTGGAAAGAGAAGGGAGAGCGGGATCAGCAGAATCATACCCGAAATAGGGATCAGCGGCAGCAGCAGAAGATTCCAGCCGCCCTGGTCGATGTTGAGGAGTTCGCGTCCGCCCACCAGAAATACCTCATTGGTAAAATCGACGACGGTGCGGAAAATGATATTGAGAAGACCCGCCATCACGCCTATAAAGGCGGCAATGAAGATGATTCGGGTATTTTCACCGGGAATAAGGCTTGAGTATTTGAGCTTCATTGTTTTCGGGGTATTTCACAACCGATCTTGGCAGCCTGTTGAAGAAAAAAGTCATCCGTCATTCCGGCTATGAAATCCCTGACCATTGCCTCGGGGGAGTGTTTTCTGCGATAGATCTCACCCATATCCGTCATCAGATCAACCTGAGGGGAAAATCTGTTCCTGTCCTTTTTCAGGTGGTCGAGAAAAGAGGCAAAGAGTTTCTCGTAACAGTTTTTTATCAGTGGAATATACCGCTTGGTCACCGGGTTGAGGTAGATATGGGCATAGTTGAATTGTTTGAGTTGATAGAGCGCCTCGGAGATCTTTTCGGAAAAGCCCACACGAGGTGTCCCGGTAAAACCGTAATCGCCGGGTTCCGGCACCGAACTTGAGGCTATGAGATCCGTCACCAGGGAGTAGACAATGGTGCCGTTGGTTTCGCCAAGCACTTCCCTGCAGTGGGTGGGAATGTCGGAACGTTTGATAAGTCCCAGAATGATGGCATCTTCAATATCTCTGCCGATATAGGCCACGGTATCCGCTAGCCGAACCACGCAGGCTTCCAGGGTCATCGGCACAAGGTTCAGGCTCCGATCCTTTTCCTTGGCCTTCAGCTTTCTCTCGAAGTCACTGAAATCGGAGATGGAGGCGGAGGTCAGTTGTTTCGCATGGATTTCCCCGTCGTGACAGAGTATGCCGTCAAGGGTCTGCAGAGTGAGGTTCCAGCCTTTTCCCTTCCTCTCCAGAGCGTCGAGGAAACGAACGGACTGGATGTTATGCTGGAAAGGCGAGAGACCATGGCGCTCGCATATTTCCGAAAGAAAATTCTCACCCTCATGACCAAATGGCGGATGGCCGATATCATGCCCCAGAGCAATTGCTTCGGCCAGATCTTCGTTGAGGTAGAGAAAGCGGGCTATCGTCCTGGCAATTCTGGAGACCAGCTGAACGTGAAGAATCCTGTGGGTGATGTGATCATTTGAAACCAGACAGAATACCTGGGTCTTGTCTATGTACCGGGAATAGGCGCGTGAGTGTAATATTCTGTCGGCATCAAGTGAAAAAGATTGTCTGTGACCGGTCTTTTCCTCCTCGTTTCTCCTCACGGCATCGACCGAATTAGTCGCCGCGGGTGAAAGGCTGTGTTGTTCAGCCGCATTCAAGTCATTAAGTATATCTAGTAAATCAGACATTTATCCATTAAATGTTATATGTGTCGCCTGCGTTGTCTTCTCTTCCGCTTTTCCGGAGGACATCTTCCATCGGGAAGAGATCTACCTTAGCTACAGAGCACAGAAAATACAACCGGCATGTGTCAAGAAAAATAATATTTCTGATTACCCTTGTACCCAGTATTCCTGCCCAGGGTCGGGACTGCGCTATCGGGGTGCCATAACTCGTCTATGGGGGCTTCGCTGCAGCCCTCCTGGCTGCAGAGACCCGTAAGGAGAGCTGCGGCCTCAAGCTGAGGATTAGGGCTAATCAGGATAATATTTATTTCCTTGATCCAGGGGCTTCCGCAAGGTCGAGGAATAACAGGGTACGGCAGAGAGGTGATGAAAAATCGCCTGTCCGTTAATACTTGCAGAGTGGGTCTCTATATCTTAAGTTGAGCCTGTTTATTTGATGGCAGGTTTTTGGTAGATTCCAGAGTCCATCCCAGTCACTTCGATCACTTTTTAGGAGATTATCAGGAGTAAAGCAACAGATAAACAAGAGGAGGATGTCATGGATGTCAGAATAGAGTATTGTGCCAGATGAAATTATAAACCGCGAGCTTCCAGTTTGGAAAGCGAGCTGAAAAGAGAGTTAGGTGCGGAAGTAGAATGTGTAGCAGGCTCCAGCGGTGTCTTTGAGATCAGTGTTGAAGGCAGGAGTTTATTTTCCAAGAAAAATCTCAAGAGATTTCCCCGTGACGGAGAGATCCTCGCACTGATAAAAAAAATGTAACTATTCAGCAGCACACCATCCGGAGTCTACGCTTACCTGTCCACGATCAGGGCGTCCAGCATACCCAATGTATAGCTGACCGCCCTGCTTATGGACATATGGCGCACTGCTAAACAGTTACAGAAGGTAGTTGGCCAAGTAATGCGTACCAACCTGAAAAATTACAAAAAAAATGAAGTAAAAGCTGGTTCTGTGCAAGAAAATCAACGATCTTTATTCATGAGTCCATCCGGATCAATGACTATTTACGAAATTATCAACCCTGGGTTAGCCGAGCAATGTTATGTGAACTGAAAGTTGAGAATCTCGCTCTCATCGAATCGCTTCATCTATCTTTTGATCCCGATGACAGTGCGGCACTTGTGGTGATGACCGGTGAGACCGGTGCGGGTAAATCCATCATGCTCCGCGCCATTAAAATGCTCACCGGCGACAGAGCACAGGCGGACTGGGTCCGCAGCGGCGCGAAACAGTGCACGGTCGAGGCGTTGTTCGAAGTGAGCCCCAGTCATCGGCAATTGCTCGGAAAACTCTCCGCGGGGGGATTCGGTGATGAGACCACGGTGATCATCAAGCGGGTCATCTCCGATAAAGGGCGCAGCCGGATTTATATCAATAGTTCCCTGGCCACGGCCAAAGTGGTACGGGAGCTTACCGATTATCTCATCAATGTTGCCAGTCAACATGATCATCAACAGCTTCTCCAGCCGCATCTTCACCTCGACTTTCTTGATACTCTCGGTGAGCACTGGTGGGAGCGGACTGAGCTGGGAGAGCTCTATAAAACCTATCGGAGCCGAAGTGCTGAACTGGCTGATCTGAAAAAGCAGGAACAGGACAAGGAGCAGAAACGCGACTTTCTCAGATATCAGCTCAGCGAAATAGAGGAGGCCGCCCTGCAGCCCGGTGAAGATGAAGAGCTGGCCGTTGAGAAAAAGAAGCTGAAAAATTCCGGCAGCCTGATAAAAATCAGCCAGGAATCTTACAGGATGTTCTCATCGACAGTGTCGGATGAACTGAACCTGATCAGGAAAAACATGGAGCAGATAGCCGAACTTGATGGCGATGCCCTTGCTTTGACCGAAAGTATCAGTGGTTATTGTTTCCAGGCTGAAGACATGATAATGGAACTGCGGCAGTATCGCGACTCATTGGAAAGCGATCCTTATCGCCTGGAACAGGTCACCGGACGGATCGACCTGGTCCAGAGAATGAAGCGCAAGTATGGCGAAACCATAGAGCTGGTTCTGCAATGCGCCAGGGAAGCGGAAGTCGAGTTGGAACGTTTGGACAATCTGGAAAGCCAACTCACCGAGCTGGACCAGGAAGTAAAGAGGCTGCGTGCTGAGCTCATACAAAAAGCCCGGGAACTCAGCACAAAAAGAAAGGCAACTGCAGAGCATATTGAAGAAGCCATGGAGAAAGAACTTCATTCTCTTGCTTTTAACCAGGCGGCAGTCGAGGTGCGGTGGCAGGAAATAGCCGGGAGCGTCGACGAAATCGGCCCTGCCGGCTGGGACAAGGTTGAGTTTTACTTCTCCGCTAATCCCGGTGAGCCTTCTCGGCCGCTTGCCAAAATAGCCTCCGGCGGAGAATTGTCCCGTCTGATGCTCGCCCTCAAATGTCTGCTCGCCCGCAAGGACATGGTTGAGACCGTGGTCTTTGATGAAGTTGATGCGGGCATCGGCGGGGAAGCTGCGGAAGCCGTCGCCAGGAAAATTCAGGAACTGGCTGGTCACCATCAGGTCTTCTGCATCACTCATCTCCCGCAGATTGCCGCGCGGGGGACTGCTCATTTTCGTGTGCACAAGAGCGTCAACGGTGGCCGTACGCTGTCGTTGATCACCGCGCTTTCCGAAGGAGAGCGTGAACTGGAGGTTGCCCGGATGCTGGCGGGAGATTCCCCTACCGATCAGACCCATGCCTGGGCCCGTCAATTATTAACAAAAAGCCAACTGTGATGGATTTCGTAAAAAGCTCAATCGACACCATTGTAGTATAGCGAGCTTTATCGAATTCGGAGTTTATGCCCGTATGGGTGCTTCTCGCAGAGTCCATCTCGTTAACTTCAATGATTTTTTATCAACTGCTATAGACTGGAGTTCTGATTAAAACACAGATTTGCCTCTATAGCTAATATACATAGCAGGACTGAATGACTAAAGAAGTAACCGCGCTGTCACTTTTTTCCGGCGGCCTCGACTCCATCCTTGCCAGCCGGGTCGTAGCCTCTCAGGGAATTAAAGTCATAGCCGTAAAATTTGTTTCGCCTTTTTTTGATTATGACATACTTCAGGATATCCAGGGGTATAAGGAAAAAATCAGGAAATTGTATTCTCTCGATGTGTTCGTTGAAGATATCACCGAGTCTTATTTGGATCTTCTTCATCATCCGGTCCATGGGTTCGGCAAAAATTTCAATCCCTGCATCGACTGCAAAATTTTCATGTTTGAAAGGGCGCGCCGGATGATGGCGGAACTGGGCGCTTCCTTCCTGATCTCGGGAGAGGTGTTGGGCCAGCGTCCCATGTCGCAGCGCAGGGATACCCTCAATGTTATCGAACGTGATTCCGGCAGTCGGGATATCCTGCTGCGGCCGCTCTCGGCCCGGCTTATGAGACCCACCAGAGCGGAAGAGCAGGGACTGGTTGACCGGCAAAAGCTTCTTGACTTCAGCGGGCGAGGGCGTTCCCGCCAGATTGCCCTGGCAAAAAGTTACGGCATCAGCGAATTTCCTGCTCCGGCAGGCGGCTGCCGTCTGGCGGATCCGATTCTCAGCAAACGTTTTGCCGCCATTTATGGCGGTGATTTTGTGGTGGCCCCCGAGAAGATCGAAACGGCTGATATTCTCAGCCTGATGACCGGCCGGCAGTTTCTTCTGCCCGGCGGAGGCTGGCTGGTTCTGGGCAGGGATGAAATGGATAACAATCGGCTGACATCATTGAAGAGGGATGACGATATCCTGATCTGCATGGAGAGCCATCCCGGTCCGAGGGCACTGTTGCGCAGAACCAGCCTGCTCTATCAGGACCGCGCCCAGCTGGCAGCGGATAAGGAACTGGCCATGGGACTGGTGGTGCGTTATGCCAAAAAGGTGGATGGGCGGCATGTACCGCAGAAAATCGTGGTCCATCAGGATGGCGAGACCCGGACGATAATGCATGATCCTCTGGTGGGGGAGGAATATCCTGACTGGATGATTTGATCGGCTAGTAGTCCACTGGAAGACCGTCTTTATTTACCCCATAGCGCTTCAAGTACCTGGAGGTATTTATGCTCCGTGGAGGCTTTGCGGATTTTTTTCAGCATTTTCTCATTTTCCGGAAATGATTTGATGAGGTAGGCCCAGATCTGCTTCATTTTGCTGAGCAGATGGCCCGGACCGTTATGTCGTGTTTGCAGCTGATCATAGAGGTCGTCGTGGAATTCCCGGATCTTCTTTTTCTTTTGCTCGGGCGGAATCAGGATGCCGCGAATATCCGCAAGCAGGAAAGGATCAGCCAGTGCTCCCCGGCCGATCATCCAGCGATCGACTTCCGGAAATCGGCGTGAGAGCTGCTCAAAGTCAAGAGGCGTGAGAATATCGCCGTTGTAAACCAGCGAATGGCTGGTGAGCGCCCGGCATCGCTCAAATCCATCAGGGTCGGCATGTCCCCGGTAGAGCTGTTTGCCGATTCGCGGATGAATGATTATTTCCTTCAGTACAAATTCCTCCAGCAGCGGCAGCAGTTTCTCCAGGTCGCCGGCATGTTCATAGCCAAGCCTGGTCTTGATTGAGATTTCCGCCGACAGTTCAGCGTGAACAGCTTCGAGAATCTCTATGATTCGTTCAGGGTGTGGCAGCAGGCCCGAACCGCGCTGTTTGCCGGCAACCATCGGGGAGGGGCATCCCAGATTCCAGTTGAGATGCGCATAACCGAGGTTCTGCAACCGTTTACCCAGGACTATAAAGTCTTCGGCGGTATTGTAGAGGAGCTGCGGAATAACCGGCAGATTTCCGGTATTATTCTCCGGGAGAATGTCTGCAAGCAGCTTATCCTTGAAATTAGCGAAACGCTGGGGATTGATGAATGGTGCAACGGCTGCATCGAAAAATGGAAAATGGCTATGGTAGATAGTGCGAAACAGAGCATCCGTCACGCCAAGGATGGGAGCAAGATAGAAAAAGTGAGATTGTGAGTGCTGCATGCCTTATTATTTACCACATGTGTGATGGACTCGTAAAAAAATGGATCTACGTCGTTTCAGATACTACGCCTAGTATATCGAGGTTTCCCGAAGCCGGAGTTTATGCCCGTACCGGCGCTTATCGCAGAGTCCATCCCGGCGACTTCGATTATTTTTTACGAGATTATCAAGGTGTGATAATCTCGTAAGAGACGCATCATAGCATTATATCCGGCAGAGTTCACTCTCGAATGGACATGGTCCACTCTTTTTAAACAAAAGTATTTGTCATGGAGAATTCTCATAACACGCAAGGTTCCACGTCTTTGACGCACTATCTCCCTCAAGCTCTCATGAGGGCAGTGGCGCAGGTGGAGAAACACCATTTTCCCTTCTATATCACCGGCGGAACCCTGAGGGACCGGCTGCTCGGCAGGAATCCGGCGGATTTTGATATTACCGTGAAAGAGGGTGCTCTGCAATGCTGCAGGGATTTGCTGGATGTTTTGCATGGCGGCGCTCTGGTCAAACTGGGCACGGATACGGAGGAAGCGGCGAGAGTGGTCTGGCAGGGCAACTGCATTGACTTTTCAGCCTTCCGGAAAGGAGCGCAAACAATTGAGGAGGAGCTTCATCATCGTGATTTTTCCATCAATGCCCTGGCCGTGGAGCTGCGTCACAGCCATGAACCATGTGCCCATCTTATCGATCCGCTGGGTGGCCTGCGGGATCTCCGGGAAGGTATTTTGCGCTGCTGTCCCGGGGCCTTTGCAGATGACCCTCTGCGCATGCTGCGGGGCTATCGGCTGCGTGCCGAATTAGGTTTTACCATGGACAATGAATGTATCACCATGGTGAAGCAGCACTGCAAAGAAATCCGCAAGAGTGCTCTGGAGCGTGTCCACTATGAGCTTGACAGGATCATGACGACAGCTTCTGCCGCCGAAGTTTTTGGAGATATGGCCGGAACCGGCCTGCTCTGGGAGATACTGCCGGAGCTTAAAGAGGGAGTGGGCCTCGAGCAGCCCGGCTACCATCATGAGGATGTTTTTCATCACAGCATTCTGGCGCTGCAGTGCCTTGACCGGGTGATGGCCGAGCCCAACAGGTATTTCGCTGAACACACCGAAACGGTAACGGATTACCTGGATGATGATGTGCACCGCAGACGTTTACGCTGGTCAGCTCTTTTTCATGATTTGGGCAAGCCCTCAACCTTTTCATCTGGTACAATGGGTGGCAGGATAACCTTTTATAATCATGACCGGGTCGGCAGAGAGATTTTTACCGATATTGCCCGGCGGTTGCGCATGAGCAGGGTGGAGGCGGAAAGAATCGGTATGCTTATAGAGATGCATATGCATCCTTTTCATCTCAGCAATGTGCGCAGAAAGGGTCAACTCAGCCGCAGGGCGCTCCTCAGGATTTGCAAAAAAGCGGGAAATGAGCTGCCGGGACTATTTGTGCTGGCCATGGCGGACAGTCTTGCCGGACAGGGAGAGTTGAAACCTGCTGATATGGAGCAAGAGCTTTCCAGCCTGTTTGATGAAATCAAGACCGCTGATGAAAAGCTGGTGCAGCCGGCACTCCATGGAGAGAAGCTGGTAACGGGAAATGATCTTATCGGGATTTTTCATCTTTCACCGGGGCCTTACTTCAGGGAAATTTTCGATGAGCTGGAGGTTGCACGGGTCGAGGAAAAAGTCCGAACCAGGGAAGATGCCTTATCCTGGGTAGGAAACTATATTGGAAATGATAACTAAATGGTAACAATTCTGCAGCATACCGCACCCGGAGTCGGAGTTTATGCCCGTCAGGGTCTTACCTCTAACCCAGCTGAGCTGGACTCTTTACAGTACCCCCTTGAGGGGTATAAGTACCTTGGCAGTATGTGTAAGCTGACGGCTTTTAAGGCATTTTCCATTTTCTTGTTTTATGTGTCGGTTTTTGGGGAGTAAGGTACTAAACAGTTACAGACAGGTGGTTGGTCAAAAAATACTGATCAACCTGAATAGTTACACTAAATGATAACTCAAGGAGATTATGGTGAACTTCTTTGGACTTGTCAAAGAATGGCAAATGGGCTAAAACGTGCGTAAAGTAAGCGATTATTATTCAAAAAAGGCAAAAAAAGACAAGTATCCAGCCCGCTCGGTCTATAAACTCGAAGAAGTGCAGAGAAAATACCATCTGCTGCGCAGAGGCGACAGTGTTCTGGATCTGGGCTGCTATCCCGGAAGCTGGTCACTCTATGCGGCAGAGATAGTAGGGCCGAAGGGAATTGTGGTGGGGGTTGATCTGGAGCAGGCCGAAGGCCGGCAGCGTCCGGAAAGTGCCGATATTCATTGGATATGTGAAGATATCACCAGGCCGGAGATGATTGTTGCCGTGAGGAAGATCCGCCCGGCTTTCAAGGTCCTTCTTTCTGATCTGGCACCTAAGACCACGGGCAACCGCTGGGCCGATCATCAGCAATCGATTAATCTGGTACGCACCACACTTTTGCTTGCCGAGACATTGCTCCATCCCAAGGGGCATTATCTGGTCAAAGTTTTTCAGGGTGAAGACTTCCCCGCTTTCTTTGACGAGGTCAAGCAAAAGTTCAAGATGGTAAAAACCATCAAGCCGAAGAGTTCGCGGACGGAGAGCCGGGAGGTTTTTGTTCTGGGAATGGAATATGAAAAATAGTATGGGTTGCTAGAGACTATTACCACTTCAACAGTAAAAAAGGCAGCGCAGGATGCTGTTGTTACAAGGATATTAAAATAGGTAGAAAATATGTCAGGACATTCTAAATGGTCAACAATTAAGAGAAAGAAAGGTGCAATCGACGCCAAGCGCGGCAAAATATTCACGCGGTTGATCAAAGAGATCACCGTTGCGGCAAGAACCGGAGGAGGTGGTGATCCGGACGGTAATCCGCGTCTGCGCTCGGCAATTGCCACGGCAAAGGCAGAAAATATGCCGAAGGAAAATATCGCCAGAGCAATAAAAAAGGGCACTGGAGAAATAGAGGGTGAAATCTATGAGGAAATTCTCTATGAAGGATATGGACCCGGCGGTGTGGCCGTGCTTGTCGAATGCATGACCGACAACCGTAACCGCACGGTAGCCGACATCCGCCATTTCTTTGCCAAGAGTTCCGGAAATCTCGGTGAGTCAGGCTGTGTGGCCTGGATGTTTGAAAAGAAGGGCCTGATTCAGGTTGATAAAGAGAAATACTCGGAAGAGGAGATCATGGACCTGGCGCTGGAGGCCGGAGCCGATGACGTCCTTGAGGAGGATACTGAGTTTCAGATATTGACGGCACCGGAAAATTTCAGTGAGGTTCGCGATGCGCTGGAAGAAAAAGGTGTAGAGTTTGTCGAAGCCGCGGTTACCATGATCCCTCAAAATACCGTGGAAATCACCGAAGAAAATCCTGCGAGAGCCTTGATGAAACTTCTGGAAAACCTGGAAGATCATGATGACGTGCAGAACGTTCATGCCAATTTCGATATCGACGAATCCCTGATGGAGCAGATCTCCTGAGGATGTTCACCTCTTGCAAGGGCCGGTGGCCGACCGAGGCCGGATTGCCAACCGGAGAGCCATGGAACGCATCCTAGGAATTGATCCCGGTTCCAGAATTACCGGCTATGGCATCATTGAATCGCACAGAGGGCAGCTCGGCTTTATCGCCTGTGGGATTGTCAGGACAACCCCGGGTTATCCGTTTTCCGTCAGGCTTAACGAGATTTTCGACGGCATCAACGAGGTGGTTCAGATGCATGGTCCTACGGTTGCCGCCGTCGAGGATGTTTTTCTCTCCTCAAATCCGAGGACGGCATTAAAACTCGGCCAGGCGCGTGGAGCTGCCGTGGTGGCGGCCATGCAGAACGGTCTGGCGGTTAGCGATTACAGCCCCAGAAAGATTAAACAGGCCGTCGCCGGCTATGGACAGGCGGAAAAAGAGCAGATCCAGCATATGGTACGGGTTCTCCTTTGCCTCAAAGGAGCGCCAAGCAGTGATGCTGCCGATGCCCTGGCTGTGGCCATCTGCCATGCAAACACTTTGATGGCGTCGTAAAAAGCCCGATCTCCGGCGTTGCAGGGTTTTTGGCAGGCCTTAGACATACTACCTGTATAGTCGAAAGCCTGCCAAAAACCCTGCGCCTTGTATATCGATCTTTTTATCTAGCCATCTGACATCGTGGCAACATTAAGAGATTATCATATATGATTGCAACATTATCAGGAAAACTGCTGCTGCGCTACCAGGATCGGGTCATCATCGATGTCGGCGGAGTTGGATACGAGGTGTATTTATCCGCGGAAGGTCTTTCCCGTCTCGGCGAACCCGATACCGATATCTTCCTTTTCATTTATACCCATGTTCGTGAGGATGCCATCATCCTCTATGGATTCCGGGAAGAAGAAGAAAAGGAGATGTTTCTCATCCTCAAGACCGTCTCGGGGATAGGGCCGAAGCTGGCACTGTCCATCCTGTCCGGCATGAGGGTGAGCGAGTTGTGCCGCGCCATCGGTTCCAAGGATATAAAGCTGCTTACTTCTCTGCAGGGAGTGGGCAAAAGAACCGCGGAGAGACTCTGTGTAGATCTCCAGGAGAAGGTGGGACATCTGGCCTCCGAGACGTTAGCAGAACATGGTGGTGATCTTGAGATTAACCGGAATTCCGGTTCGATTATGATGGATGTGATCTCGGCCCTGGTCAACCTCGGTTACCCTGATCCGGTGGCACGGCAGGCTCTGGTTACGGTGAAGAAACGCGTGGGGCGGGAGCCCTTTGCGGATATGTCGCTTGAAGAAATGTTGAAAGAAGGATTACGGACACTGGCATGAATATAGAAGAAGAGCTGGGTGGTGACGATAGACTTGTCAGTCCAGCGCCTAAACAACGGGAATCGATGAACGACAACAGCCTGCGGCCCAAAAGGCTGGAGGAGTATATCGGCCAGGAACAGCTCCGTCAAAGTCTCTCTATTTTTATCGAGGCCGCCAAAGGGAGGGACGAACCGCTGGATCATGTTCTCTTTCACGGCTTTCCGGGACTCGGCAAGACCACTTTATCGTATATTATTGCCAATGAAATGGATGCCGGGATCAAGGTCACCTCCGGTCCGGTTATCGAGAGACAGGGAGATCTTGCCGCCATTCTCACTAGTCTTCATGAAGGTGATGTCCTCTTTATCGATGAGATTCACCGTCTTAATCATGCCGTTGAGGAGATTCTCTACCCCGCCATGGAGGATTTTCAGCTTGATCTGATAATAGGCCAGGGACCGGGGGCGCGCTCTGTGAAAATGGATCTGCCCCGCTTTACCCTGGTTGGTGCCACCACCAGAACAGGGCTTCTGACTCCGCCTCTGCGCGACCGTTTTGGAGTTGTTTTGCGGTTGGAGTTCTACAGTCCCGAGGAATTGGTCGCCATTGTGCAGCGTTCCGCCTCCATCCTGGCCATGAAGATCGATGAAGGCGGCGCCCTGGAACTGGGCCGGAGATCAAGGGGAACTCCCCGTATTGCCAACAGACTGCTGCGCCGTGTGCGGGATTTCGCCCAGGTGGGGAATCATAAGGTGGTTTCCCGGGAAGTTGCTGACGGGGCGCTTAATATGCTTGGCGTCGATGCCTTCGGGCTGGACGAAATGGACCGCAGAATAATGCTGACGATCATCGATAAATTCGACGGCGGGCCTATTGGTCTTGAAACCCTTGCCACCGTCGTTTGCGAGGAGAAGAATACCCTGGAAGATGTTTATGAACCGTTTCTTATTCAGTCCGGTTTCCTCAACAGAACTCCGCGGGGACGGGTGGCGACGGTGAATGCCTATGAGCACTTCGGCAGAAAATTCACCAATGTACTTAAGGCGCAGCCGACATTGTTTGACAATGATTAGTGATGGGGTTGCGTTGAGTCCGGATTTCGAGAAAGCCCCATTCACTGTGTCTTGTTATTGAACTTTTTATCCAGCCATTTAAGCGCTTCGTCGCAATTTTTATGAGATTATCATCAATTGTAACCTTTCGTTCACGCTTGCCTGTTCACGATTATCATCCAGCAAAATATAGTATAACTGCCTGCAGTTATAGAAAGGCGGCTTTGCACAGAAATACACTCCGGAACATTAACAGCAGACAGGTATTCTTATGAAAAAAAGAAAAACAGTAAAAGAAATCAGGGGGATGAAAGCGGCCGGCAGCCGGCTCACCATGCTGACCGCCTACGATGCCTCCATGGCAAGGCTGTTTGACTCCTGCGGCGTCGATATTCTGCTCGTCGGCGACTCTCTGGGGATGGTCATGCTCGGTTACGATTCGACCGTCCCCGTCACCATGGATGAAATGCTGCACCATTGTGCAGCGGTACGGCGCGGTGCCCCACAGGCCTTTGTGGTGGGGGATATGCCCTTTGGTTCATACCAGTTGGGGTGCGAAGATGCGGTACGCAACGGTATCCGCTTTATCAAGGAAGCCGGTGTGGACGGCGTCAAGCTCGAAGGTGGAGTGGAGGTCTGTGAAATCGTTGCAGCTCTTGTTCGTGCCGGTATTCCGGTAATGGGGCATATCGGTTTGACTCCGCAGACCGCGGGGCAGATGGGGGGCTACAAGGTTCAGGGCAGAGATGACGGCTCTGCCTCAAGACTTCTGCAGGAGGCCGGGGCTTTGGAGGACGCAGGTGCTTTTTCAATCGTTCTGGAATGTATCCCCGCTCAACTTGCTCAAGTAATTTCAGAATCGATCTCCATTGCCACCATCGGTATTGGCGCGGGCGTCGACTGTGACGGCCAGGTGCTGGTAAATCAGGATATGCTTGGCATGTTCACCGGGTTCACGCCAAGTTTTGTGAAAAAGTACGCCGATCTGGCACCGATTATCGAGGGAGCCGTCAAACAGTATATCACGGAAGTAAAAGAGGGAACTTTTCCCGATGCTGCCCATAGCTTTAGTACAGACAGAAGTTATCGTAATATTCAGAAAAAAAGCAATACCTGACTACCCCTGAAACTCAGCATTTTCTGGCCTGAGCTGAGGATTAGGGGTAATATGGGAATAATAAGTAGCTTCTGAGCGAGAAATCTCTGCTTTCCTGGCGGAGCGATTTCTTTCTGAAAGCGCCCTGCCGTATTCTGCCCTTTCCTGGGTCACACATCCACGATCGATCAAAATCTTCCACTTTCCTCCACGAAAATGGTACTTCCCTAGAGTACCGCTTCTTTCTGTACCACCTCTAGACAGAATTTTTCCGTCTATCTGCTTGTGACGGTAGTTCAATTATTCATATAATTTTTGTCGTCCATGCTTTTAACTGAATTTTTTTGTTGGGTAAAATTTCTTCCTTTTCTGGAAGCAATTACAATATATGGTAGGTGTTGTTTTTGCATGCCTCGATATGTGGTATTTTCTGCTTGTTTTTGAGTTGAGCTATGCAGTTGAAGTCACGTACTATTTTCTCTTGACAAGCGGCGTGATCCTGCTATAACTGAGAAGAAGTGGTGTAAAGTGGGTCAATGTGGTAAGTGGGGGCGGAAAAATTAAAAGCAGATTTCGCAGCAGATCAGAGCATATTCTGGATTCAAAAGGACGGCTGAGTTTTCCCAGTCGTTTCAGGGAAGTTCTGCGTCACATCGAATCAGATATTCTCATGATCACCAACTGGGGGAAATATCTGCGTGCATATCCGGTTGCGGAATGGGAGCAGCTTGAGACAAAATTACTGACTGATGGCAAGGCACAGCCGGGAATGCAAAATTTTGTACGTCTTATTGTCTCAAGTGTTACGGAATGTATTCCCGACAAGCAGGGACGGATTCTGCTGCCGCCAACCTTGAGAAACGAGGCGAATCTGCGCAAAGAGGTGGTGCTCACCGGTATGCTGGACTGGGTGGAAATCTGGGATAAGGACGCCTATGACGCTGCGCATCAGGCCACCAGGGATAATTTTGAAAGTTACGAAGAAAAGCTGTCGAAAATTGGAATCTTCTAATGTCTGATCATCGAAGTCACCGAGATGGGCTCTGGAAAAAGCTTGATATACCAGGCGTAGTATCTGAAACGGTGATTTGGCAGTGCATGTGGTACGGCAAATTGCCGTTTCAGATCTACAACGACGTAGATCGAGCTTTTTACGAGTACATCAATGTCTGACGGCCTGGAACGTATCCATATCCCGGTACTCGCCGCCGAAGTGCTGCAGTATCTGCAGCCCCATGCGGGCGGTCTGTATGTGGATGGTACTCTGGGGCTGGGCGGTCATACCGAATCCATTCTTCAGGCAGGCGAACCGGATAACCGTGTAGTGGCTTTCGAGTGGGATGAGAATGCCATCACTCTCGCTGAGAGAAGGCTGCAGAGGTTCGGCAACAGAATTACCATCGTTCGCCGGAATTTTGCAGAGCTTGCCGAAGGTTTGGACGAATTGGGAATAGCTGAAATAGACGGGCTTTTGATAGATATCGGTCTTTCCTCCCTGCAGCTGGAACAGGGGGGACGAGGGTTCAGCTTTCTGCAGGATGAACCGCTCGATATGCGAATGGACACACGGCGCCGGATGACGGCGGCAAAGCTGGTTGCCAACTGCAGGGAAGAAGAACTTGCAGATATTATTTATTATTACGGTGAAGAAAAACAGGCTCGAAGAATCGCAGCCGAAATTGTCAGCTCCAGGAAAAAGGAAAGCATAGCAACCTCGAAGCAGCTGGCGAGTGTAGTCG
Organism: Desulfobulbaceae bacterium; assembly: GCA_016278675.1. Lineage (GTDB taxonomy): Bacteria > Desulfobacterota > Desulfobulbia > Desulfobulbales > Desulfocapsaceae > Desulfopila_A. The sequence continues at coordinate 134,163 of JADQBJ010000031.1, forward strand.
CAAGAGCAATACCGCGACGGTTTCATCCAAAAAAAATACATGTGGCAACCAAGACGTTTCAGGGATTGCGGATAGCCGTCAATACCGAGCTGGAAAACCTTTCTTCCATAATCGATGCGGCTGTTGGATTCCTCAAGCCTGGTGCAAGGTTTTGTATCATTACCTTTCACAGCCTTGAAGACAGAATAGTAAAAAGAAAATTTCGGGAGCATGACCATTTCGTGGCAATAACACCTAAGCCTGTCACGGCTTCCCCGGAAGAGGTTAGGGAAAACCCGAGATCTCGCAGTGCCAAGTTAAGAGTAGCAGTCAGGAAAGACTGAAAATGAAGGGGGAAATATGAATATACATAGTACGGCAAATAATTATTTTCGTTCTGCGGCCCATGTCGGAATTCGTCAGAAAATATCCCGGCGGCGGGTTTTCGATCTGCCTGGCGGATTGGTATTATGGAAGGCTGTCGGAAAAATTCTGCTCTGGGGTTTGCCCCTGGTACTGGGCGTAAACCTGTGGTGCGCTTCTGCCATCAATGCCAATAGAGCGCAATATGAGGCGGCTGAGCAGCATCTGGTGCAGCTGGAAAACAGCAGCAGCGAACTGATCGTTCAGAGAGACAGGTTAATCTCTCCTGTGCGGGTCAAGATTGCCGCGGCTGAAAAGCTGTCATTATTTGAGCCTGCTCCAGGGCAAATCCAAAAAATGTGATTGATGAATAAGCGAAAACGATCTCGTCTGCGCAATCGCAGGGGAAAAGGTCGATTGTTGGTAATGTTGGTCCTGGCAGGCTCCGCCCTGTTGATGGGCCTTCATTTTTTTGTGACACCCGATGATGTTTCCAGTATGAAATATGGGACAATGGAAGGTGGTACGGTAGAAAGTCTCCTCGATAATCGTGGGACCATCTATGACAGGAACTTCAAGGAGCTTGCCGTGACCCTGGAGAAGGTGTCTGTTTATGCCGATGTCAGGGACGTAGATGCCGAAAAGGCAGCAGCGGCACTTGCCCCTGTTTTCGACATGGAGCCGTCTGAAATAAAGCAGATGATCGGCAGTGAACATTATCGCGCCTGGCTTGCCAAAAATATCAGTCAGGAGGAGGAAGAGGATGTCGCCGCTCTCAAGCTGGAGGGCATTTATCTGCACCGGGAAAGAGCGAGGTATTACCCGGAAAAAACAACGGCGGCTCATGCCGTTGGCTTTGTAGGCAAGAGCATGGGGTTGGCCGGAGTGGAGTTTAGATATAATTCCCTGCTGAACAGGTATAGCACCTCCCTTCCAACTGTTGAAGAAGTCGTTGAGGAAAGAGAGAACGTTGCCGATTCGGGCAGATATCTGGTTCTGACCCTTGACCTGAAGATACAGACAATCCTCGAAAAGCTGGTGGCGGAGCTGGGTGGGGAGGAGAAAAATACACGGATTTCCGCTGTGTTTATGGAATGTGAATCAGGAAAAATAATCGGAGAGGCGGTTTTCCCATCCTTTGATCCCAATCGCTTTCATGACTACAGCTGGGTAGAGCTTGAAAATATACTGGCGCAGCCTGTGGTGGTGCCGGAACAGATACGAAAACTTTTTTGGGATGCATCATTGATTCAGTCACACTATGAGAAACGCGGCAGCGTGTTGCCCTGGAGCGTTCAATCGGGGGCAAGAAACCTTGGCAGCCAGCTGCAGCTCTGGGATCGTTTAGGTCTTAATGATCCGCTTGACGTGGACTTTATCAAGCATGAAGGCGGACAGTTGAAAGCGGTGGACACCCCGCAAAGAATGGAGAGCACCAACAATTTCGATTCTATTGCCGAAAGAGCAACTCCGTTGCAGATAGCTGCCGCCGTTAATGGTTTGATCCAGGGCGCCAGCTGGCCTGTTCCGCATATGATCGAGCGCATGGCCGGTGGAGACGGGAGAGTCCAGCGCCTGTATATTGATAAAAGAGATCAGGCCCTGGCACCCCAGGCCACCGCTGAGTTTATCAACATGCTTAAAGAGCAGATGGATACAGGTCCGCTTTCTTCCGGATTTTTAGAAACCTCGACGCTGTCTTTTTCCGAGTCCGACAAGGGGCGGAAATATCATGATAACCGGATGTTTATTTCTCTGATCCCCAAGGAAAAACCCGAGCTCATGCTCTTCGTTTTCGCGCAACTCCCTCCCTTTTCTCCAGTACCTGCGAAAACGAAGAGCAGTTTTACTATTGCGGACTCAGCACATCGGCTGATCACATCGATGGTTGCAATGCAAAAAGTAATGTCTAATCTCTCTGACATGATGACAGCGGAGGAGCAAAACGAAATGAATTTTCAGTTACAAAGAGAAGTGGGAAAAAATGCTGCTTTAGCAGACAGAACCATAATCGAACCCAAGCGGGCCATGCCTGATTTAAAAGGACTCAGTCTGCGCAAGAGCCTGCGCAACCTTCAGGATTTGAAACTTGAAATCCAGATCAGCGGCACCGGTGTGGTAGTTGAGCAGATGCCTCTTCCGGGCATTCAGATCAAGCAGGGAGAGCTGTGCAGATTGGTGCTTAAACCGCACTAATGAAGATTTACCGGTATTTTTATAGCAGGTCTAAATGGCAGAGAAGGCAGAGAAAAAAATCCTCAGGCAGATATTGGAACAGGTTTCCTGCTTCCATCTTCAAGGACCAAACCCAGCTGAAGTCTATATCGACTCGGTGGTGACGGATTCCAGGATGGCGGTGAATGGAGCGCTGTTTGTTGCTCTGGGTGGCGAAAAAAATGACGGCCACGATTTTGTGGCTTCCGTTATCAGCAGCGGATGTTGTGCCGTGCTGGTCGAGAAAAAAAAGATGGCTATAAACCTTTTTGCCGCCACGCCGCAGGTCACGGTCCTTGAGGTTGAGGACAGCAGGAAGGCTCTGGGGCAAATTGCCGCTGCTTTTTACGGCTTTCCCGAGAAAAGGCTCAATTTTATCGGTATTACCGGAACCAACGGCAAGACCACAATCACTTACCTGCTGGAAAAAGTGCTTGAAGACCAGGGCCGGCAGGTTGGCGTGATCGGCACCATAAACTACAGATATGTGGACAGCAGTGGTGAAAAGCACGAATATCCCGCCCCTTTGACGACACCGGATCCGATAATTCTGCAGAAACTGCTGCAGCAAATGGCCGCCGCCGGTGTCACCACGGTCCTGATGGAAGTGAGTTCCCATGCACTGGCACAGCAAAGACTGGGCGGTATACAATTCGATATTGCCGTATTTTCCAATCTCTCCCACGATCATCTGGATTACCATCTCTCCATGGAGGAATATTTTCTGGCGAAAAGCCTTCTTTTTTACCATTATCTGAAAGAATCGGGAAAGGCCGTTATCACCTTTAAGGACAGCGATGATGCTCTCGATAACAAATGGTCTTCCGCTCTTCGTATACTTGTGCAGGAGCGAGGTATAGATTTCGTCACCTGCGGCAGGGAAAAAGACGGCGTCGTCCAACCTCTTAAGATAGATGTCAAGATTGATAGAACCGTACTCTCCTTACTCGTCGGAGGTCGCGAGTTTTCGCTGGTATCGCCTCTGGTGGGGCGCTTTAATGCCGATAATATCATAACTACACTGGCCATTGCCGAGACCATGAGGCTTGATCTGGCAGAGGCTGTTGATTCGCTGCACAAGGCGACAGGCGCTCCCGGTAGACTGGAACGTATTACCTTGAATGGAGAAGAAAACTCGAAGGCGGTAACATTTGTCGACTACGCCCATACTCCCGATGCCCTTTTGAATGTGCTGAGTACCTTGAAAGGACTTCCCCATGATCGACTTTTGTGTGTGTTCGGCTGCGGCGGTGACAGAGATAGTGCCAAACGGCCCGAGATGGGCAGGATTGCAGCCCGTTTAGCCGATGTCGCCATTGTCACCGACGACAATCCCCGAACAGAGCCGGGCCAACGCATCCTTGATCAGATACTGATGGGGATCCACTCTGAAAATAAACCACAGAAGTCCGAGGATTGGCTGCTGACGGCAGGGCAGGAAGGCGGTTTCGTGGTTATCCCCGACAGGCGCCGGGCAATTCACAGTGCGGTACACAGTGCAGCGCACCATGATGTTGTTGTCATTGCCGGCAAGGGACATGAGAAATATCAGTTGACCAATACGGGAAAACGTTTTTTCGACGATGCCCTGGAAGTTAGAGAGGCCTTTTTGTCCTGGGACATGCAGAGTGTTGCCGAGGCTCTTGGTGTTGCTGCCCCCGGTTTTCAGGATAATTTTTATTTCAGCGGGATATGCACGGACAGCAGGAGTATTGAGAAGGGTCAGGTTTTTGTGGCATTACAGGGGGAGAATTTCGACGGTCATGATTATCTTGACAAGGCTGTGGAGAAAGGAGCTGCTGCTCTGATCGTCTCGGATGCCGCCCGCATCGGCAGCAATATAGAGCTGCCGGTTTTTATCGTAGAAGATACTCTTGCGGCACTTGGCAACCTGGCGGGCTACAGACGCAGAAAAATGGCCCGTCTTTCAGCTCCGCTGGTCGTGGGTATTACCGGCAGCACCGGAAAAACCACAGTGAAGGGGCTGACATCCGCAATATTCGAGCGGCAATGGCCGGATAGCACGGATCGTCCATGCGGCAGGGTTTTGAGAACTCCCGGTAATTTTAATAACCTCATCGGCCTGCCCCTCTCTCTTCTTCCTTTGCAGCTGAAACACACAGCGGCGGTACTGGAGATGGGCATGAATCAGCCTGGTGAAATTTCCAGACTCGCGGGTATTGCCGATCCGGATATCAGTTGTATTATAAACGTTCATGGCGCCCATTTGCTGGGTCTTGGTTCAATCGAAGGAGTCGCCGGAGAAAAGGCGGAGCTTTTTCGGAACACCGGATCGGATGGATTGCTCATAGTCAATCTTGATGATAAATATGTGCGCGAGGCCGCGGAAAAATGCAGCCGGCGAAAGGTTACCTGGTCGATGATCGAGCCGCAGTCAAGGAATGCGGATATTTCAGCCACTGCCGTATGTACCCGGGAAGACGGCAACATTTCTTTTCAGCTGCACTTACCCGGCAAAACCCGCATGGTCAACCTGAAGGTGCCGGGCAGGCATAATGTGGCTAACAGTCTTGCTGCCGCTGCAATTGCTTATGGTGCCGGAATAGGTATTGAGGTTATAGTGCAGGGACTGGAGGATTTTTCATCAACTGCCGGAAGATTGCAGGTAGTCAGGGCCGCGGCTGGATATTCTATCCTGGATGATACCTATAACGCAAATCCTGCCTCGATGGCCGCCGGACTGGCGGCGCTTGCCGGGATGAGCGGCGGCACGAAAATAGCGGTGCTTGGTGATATGCTGGAACTTGGTGCATCAAGCGATGCCGCTCATGAAAAAATCGGTGGAATTGCCGCTCAATCCGGACTGTCCGCTCTTCTTGTAGTGGGATCCTGTGCAGCGCGGCTGGCCGCAGGAGCTGCTGCTGCGGGAATGGACAGTGAAAAAATTGTGGTTTTTAGCGATAAGGCGGATATTCCGGGATGGATCAGGAATCTGGAAAAAAAGGGAGTGCTGTCCCGGGATTCCTGGGTGCTGGTGAAGGCCTCCAGAGGGATGCGGCTGGAAACGGTGGTGGAACAGCTTCAGACAACAATAAAAATCTGATTATTCTGAAATTCAGCATCTTCTGGTCCAGGCCGGGGCTGCTCTTTTCATCGGGACGCCATAAACCGTCCATGGGGGCTTCGCTGCAGCCGTCCGGGCTGCAGAGACCCGTGAAAAGAGCAGTCCCGACCTTGAGCTGAGGATTAGGGGTAATCAGGATAAAAAATTAACGACTCTCCCGTTTGGACAGGGCAGGTCATTTTTAAAAGCTACACTCTTGCGAAAAAACAAGAAAGCAATTCAAGGTGCTAATACGAATGCTGTATCATTTTCTTTATCCTCTGCATACGTCGTTTATCGGCTTCAATGTCTTCAGATATATTACTTTTCGCTCCATCGGGGGAGCGTTGACGGCCTTCTTGATATTACTTATCGTTGGACCTATTTTCATCCGGGCTATGCAGAAGTTTCAGATAGGCCAGGTTGTGCGCCGCGACGGCCCTGAAAGTCATCTGGTCAAGCAGGGGGTTCCCACAATGGGGGGACTTCTGATAATAGTGGCCATTGTCGTTTCAACCCTGCTCTGGGCCAGACTTGATAATCCTCTGGTCTGGCTGTCGCTCTTCACCATCGTCTTTTTCGGTTCTATCGGAGCCTACGATGACTACCGCAAAATAGCCGGCAGGAACAGCGTCGGACTCAGCGCCAGGGGTAAGCTGTTTCTGCAGATGGCCGGCGCCTCGGTGGTTGGCATTTTCATTTACTTTAACGCAGGGTTTGACAGCCATCTGAGTATCCCGTTTTTCAAGGATATTTACCCGGATCTTGGCATGTTTTATATCGTATTCGCGATTCTGGTTATTATGGGCGCATCTAATGCAGTCAATCTCACCGACGGTCTTGACGGCTTGGCGGCAGGGCCAACGGTAATAAGCGCCGCCGTCTATCTGCTCTTTTCCTATCTGGCGGGCCATGTGGTTCTGGCTGAATACCTGCAGATTCCCTACGTGGCGGGAAGTGGAGAAATCGCTATTTTTTGTGGAGCGATTGTCGGCGGCTGCCTGGGCTTTCTCTGGTTCAATGCCTATCCGGCCCAGATTTTTATGGGTGATGTCGGTTCCCTCGCCCTCGGCGGCTCTCTGGGGGCGGTGGCCATCATCATCAAGCAGGAAATTTTGCTGGCGATTGTCGGCGGTATCTTCGTCATGGAAGCTATGTCGGTAATCATGCAGGTCGGGTATTTTAAACTGACCAGCGGGAAGAGAATATTTTTAATGGCGCCCTTCCACCACCATTTCGAGAAGAAGGGCTGGCACGAGCCGAAGGTGGTAGTGCGGTTTTGGATTGTCTCGATAATCTTAGGTCTTTTTGCCCTGGCAACACTGAAATTACGATGATGCATAATGAAATGATACAGGAAGGAACACCGGTTGTCGTCCTGGGGTTTGGCATCACCGGAAGAGCGGCGCTGCGCTATCTCTCTATGCTCGGGGCCAGGGTGTATGTCTCCGATGCCCGCCCGGAACAAAAACTGTCGCCGCAGGAGCGGGCCCTTCTGCTGGAGTGCGGCGCAGAGTATGAAGGCGGTGCCCATTCCCTGGAATTTTTGAGACAAGGCGAGTTCATTTTCATCAGCCCCGGTATTCCTGTTAATCTGAAGGTTGTGGTGGAGGCGAAAAAGGCCGGAGTAAAGATAGTGGGGGAGCTTGCACTAGCCGCACCCGCTCTGCAATGTCCGGTCGTCGCCGTCACTGGAACAAACGGCAAGACCACGGTGACCACCTTGATTGGTGATTTGCTGAGGGCCGCCGGTAAAGAGGTCTTTGTCTGCGGTAATATCGGCAGACCTCTGCTCGAGTGCCTGATGCTTGAACAACAGCCCGATGTCGCCGTTGTCGAGGTCTCCAGCTTCCAGCTGGAGAACTGTGGCAAATTCAGGCCGGATGTAGCTGTGCTCCTGAACATCACTCCCGATCATATCGACTGGCACGGCAGCTTTGCCGACTATATCGCTGCCAAGGCCAAAATCTTCAGTCAGCAGCGCTCGACTGATACAGCCATCCTCTGTACCGACGATGTGATCTGCCTGGAGCTTGCCGAACAGCTGCAGGAGGCAGACCCCGTTCTCTTCGGACACTCCAGGGACTGCCATGGTTATATCTGTGAATCTGAAATTTATGTGCGTCGGCAGAGCGAACTGGAGAAGTATGATCTTGCCGGAACGGTTTTTGATAATCCGATCGGCAGGGTCAATGGTGCAGCAGCGATTCTGGCGGCAAAATCTGTCGGAAGCGACTGGCACTCAATCATGGATGCCCTGCACTCCTTTAAAGCGCTGCCGCACCGTATGGAATATGTCGATGTTATTGACGGGGTCAGCTATTGGAATGATTCCAAGGCGACGAATACCGGTGCGGTTATCAGCGCTCTGAAACAGGCAGGGCAAAGAATCATTCTTATTGCCGGCGGCCGTGACAAGGGAGAAGATTATCGATTGCTCCGTGATTCCGTGCGTGCAAAGGTGGTTAAGCTGATCCTCATAGGTGAGGCTGCCGAAAGCATCGGCAGACAGCTTGAAGATATCGTCGAAGTTGATTACCTGCCTTCCCTGGAAGAGGCTGTGGTCAAAGCAAGTAGCGTGGCGCGTCCCGGAGATACCGTGCTGTTGTCGCCCGCCTGTGCCAGCTTCGATATGTTTGAGAGCTACGAGCATCGGGGCCGGATCTTCAGGGAGAGCGTGGCAGGACTGCAACTCAAGAGGGATACGGCAACACTACAGACAGGACGCGAAGAATGACAACTGCCGGCAAACCGATAAAGCTTATGCTGACCGGCGGCGGCACGGGGGGGCACCTCTTTCCGGCTATTGCCGCAGCACAGGAGTTGTGCGGCAGGAATCCCGGTTCGAAAGTTATGTTCATAGGTACGCGGCGGAAACTGGATAAAACCAGCCTGCTCGAGTATGGCTATGAGGTAAAAAGTATACTCTGCTACGGTCTTAAGGGGAAAAGCCTTCTTCATCTTATCAAGGCCGTTGTCGCTCTGCCGCTTGGTTTCATCCAGGCGGTAATGCACATTCTGGCGTTTCGGCCGGATATTGTGGTCGGTGTCGGCGGCTATGTTACCGGCCCGGTGGTAGCAGCAGCCAGGATCTGTGGCAGGAAGACGCTCATTCATGAACAGAATTCCATCCCCGGTTTGGCCAACCGCAAACTAGGGGGTCTGGTTGACAGAATCTGCATTTCGCTGCCGCAGAGTGCCGGATATTTTCCCTCTGAAAAAACAGTGATCACCGGCAATCCAGTGCGGAAAAAGCTTCTGGAGCTGGCGGCGGCACCTGAGCGGAAGTGTGATCCGGCAAAGAAAACGCTGCTGGTGCTGGGCGGCAGTCTGGGAGCACATCGACTTAATGAACTGGTAAGTGAAGCTCTATGCCACCATGGAGTCTCCCAGCCGTTTCAGGTTATTCATCAGACTGGAGCAGCGGATTGCCAAATTATCCGGCAAAAATATACGGAGAGTTCTATCGATGCCAGGGTGGAGCCCTTCTTTGCTGATATGGCCGAGATTTATGCAGCAGCCGATCTTCTGGTATCCCGGGCCGGGGCAACTACCCTGGCGGAGCTGGCCGTTTTGGGAAAGCCGGCGATCCTCGTTCCATATCCACATGCTGCCGATAATCATCAGCAGAGAAATGCGGAATACTATGTCGAGGGCGGTGGTTGCAGATCTTTTGCGGAAAAGGACCTTACCGGCCGGATGCTGGCGCAGCAGATCAATGAGCTTCTCCTCGACGACGAACAACGAAAAATTATGGCGACGCACATGAAAGAACTGGCAGTTCCGCAGGCAGCTTCGAATATTGTGGATGTCTGCCTTGCGTTAATCTCCGACTAGGTAATCAGAACCCGTTATGTACCAAAAGAAAAAACATATTCATTTTGTAGGAATCGGCGGTATCGGCATGAGCGGTATTGCCGAACTGCTGATTAATCTCGGCTATCTGGTAACGGGTTCCGATCTCAAGTCATCGGCTATGACGGAGCATCTCAGGGAGCTGGGGGCGAAAATTTATATAGGACATAACCGTGAGTGGGTCGAGGGTGCCGAAGTGGTGGTGACTTCATCCGCCATCGACAGGGATAACGCTGAAGTTGTCGTCGCACAGGAGCTGAATATCCCGGTTATTCAGCGTGCTGAGATGCTGGCAGAACTGATGCGCTTAAAGAAATACGGCATTGCCATTGCCGGCAGTCATGGCAAGACCTCTACAACATCGATGGTCAGTTGGCTGCTGCATAAAGCAGGGCTTGATCCCACCATCGTAATCGGTGGCAAGGTAGACAAACTGGGCGGTAACGCCAAGCTGGGAGAGGGCGAATTTCTGGTCGCCGAGGCGGATGAAAGTGACGGCTCTTTTTTGAAGCTGGCGCCGGTGATCGAGGTTATCACCAATATAGATCTGGAACATCTTGATTATTATCGTGATATCGAACACATAAAGCAGTCGTTTCTGGAGTTTATAGACAAGGTGCCTTTTTATGGAGCGGTTATCCTTTGTCTCGACGACAAAAACATTGCAGATATCCTTCCTGCTATCGCTAAGAGAACCATCAGTTACGGCTTCACCAGCCAGGCCGATATTTATGCTGAGAAGATATCCTTTTCAGAAGGACGAATACATTTCACCGTGATGAAAGAAGGGCAGGCCTTGGGTGATATTGATATTGCGCCGCCTGGAAAGCATAATGTCTACAACGCACTTGCTGCGGTCTGTGTCGGTCTTGAACTGGAGATAGCCTTTGCCGATATCAAGGAAGCATTGCAGAGCTATCCGGGGGTGCAGAGGCGGATGCAGCTCAAGGGAGTGGTAAACGGCATTACCGTGGTTGACGATTACGGTCATCATCCAACCGAAATCATGGCTACTCTTGAGGCCATTAAGGAGGCCTGGCCCGAAAAGAGGCTGGTGGTTGTCTTTCAGCCTCACCGGTATTCGAGAACCCAGGCTTTGTACAAAGATTTTCAAACCTGTTTTCATCGTGCCGATTATCTGATTATGACCGATATCTATGCGGCCAGTGAGAAACCCGTTCCCGGTATTTCATCGGAGAAGCTGCTTCATGAAATCAAGCTGCATGGACAACGTCATACCTTATATATAGAGAGAATGGCCGATGTCCCAGAGCGCCTCCTCGAGCTTTTGGAGGAGGATGATCTGGTACTAACACTTGGCGCCGGAAATATCGTCAGCGCCGGGGAAAAACTGCTCAGGCATCTGCAGAATGAACCGGTACAGCATGAATGAGTTGCAGAAAAATGAACTGCGTGCCCTGCTGAAGCATTCGGTGCAGTGGAACTGCCCCCTGCGCAGCTATACCTCTTTCGGTATCGGCGGCCCGGCTGACGCACTTGTGCGGGTGGAGAGTGTCAGGGAATTGGAGAAGCTGTTCCTGTTTCTCGTGGAGAATCAGTTAAACTGGCGGGTTATCGGCAGGGGTACCAATCTGCTGGTTCGCGATGAAGGCTTTGCCGGTATAGCAATAGTTCTTACAGGTGATTTTAAAGAATATGAGTGTGAGGTCGGCCAAGATGCGGTGTATCTCAAGGCTGGAGCCGGTTGCTCTCTGACACGGCTCTCCGGGGAATGTGCTGCTCAAGGTTTTTCAGGACTCGAGTTTACCGTCGGCATCCCGGGAACCCTTGGCGGAGCCATCTTCATGAATGCCGGCGCCTGGGGAGGATCGATTTCCGATGTGCTGCTCAGCCTCGATGTCGTGAACAGAGAGGGAAGAAAGACCTATGAGAGAGACCAGTTGTCATTCAGCTATCGAAAGGCGGACACTCTTGCAGAACATTGTGTAGTCGTGGGGGCAGTGCTCAGGCTTTGTCAAAAGAAAAGAGAAGAGGTTGAGGCCGTATGCCGCGGTTACCGAGAAAAGCGAAATCAGCTTCAGCCTGGTGGTTATGGTAGCGCAGGTTCGATTTTTAAAAATCCAGAGGGGCACAGCGCCGGGCGGCTGATTGAGGTAAGCGGTTTAAAAGGTATGATGATCGGTGACGCGCAAGTGTCTGAAAAGCATGCTAATTTTATTATAAACCGGGGCATGGCCAGTGCCGGTGATGTTCTTAATCTGATCGCGCATATTCAGGAAAAAGTGGAGAAAGACAGCGGCATAAAGCTCGATCCGGAGGTTCATATATTATGAAATCGGTGAGAAAACTGCGTGGCTTCTTAGGTTACAGATCTTTGAAAATCAGGAAAAAAAATGATTATACCAAGCCCTGGAAGTCGGCTTTAAACAGCTATGGCGACTCAAAGATAAACAAGGCTCTCCCCTGGTCTGCCTTTTTTGGCAAGCTGAAAAAATATTTACGTTTACCTCGGAAAGACCGGAGCTTCGTTTGCAGATCCGAAAAACGCAAAATATATGGACTCAGAGCGGCAAAAATAGTAGGATTTACCGCACTTTTTGTTTTGACGCTGGCGGCACTTAGAAATCCTGCGCTGCAGTATGCTGGCGGCCTCGATCTTTTTCGCATCAAGGAAATCGCGGTGTCAGGCTGCATATTGACGGATCGTAGGGAAATCCTTGAAATATCGGGACTGGACTATAAGACAAGCATGTTCGGTGTTTCCGCGAATCAGGTGGTGGATTATATAAATAGTCATCCATGGATTCAGAGTGCTGAAGTAAGCAAGGTGTGGCCGGACACGATTTATATTGAGGTAAAGGAACACCGCGCCGCTGCGTTGCTGGTCAGTGGCATTCCGGGTCAGGAAAAATTGATGTATCTAAACAGATTGGGTGAAACAATCGCTCCGGTGAAAAAGGGCGACGATTTGGATTATCCGGTCATTACAGGCCTGAATACCGGTTCTTCGGAAGAACATGAGCTGGCCCTTGCGGAGGCGGTATCCTTTCTCAAGCTGATTAGCTACAACAATCCAAATCTCCCTGCCCAGTCGGTGTCTGAGATTCATTTCGATCAGGACGAGGGTTTGATTATTCGTCTGGTCGATTTTCCTTTCCCGATTTATTTTGGCAGAGGGGAGATTAATAAGAAGTACAAGCAGCTGCGCAATGTGCTGTCGGTGTTGTATAACAAGCGAAAAAAAGGTGTCGATATCAGTGAGGTTGAATATATCCGCATGGAATATCTTGAGGATAAGGTTCTTGTTGCACAGTCAAACTCAGGTTGAAGAGAATGGAAGAGAAACAGGAAATACTGCCAGCCGTGGAAGCGGAAGAGCATAGAAAACACAGGGAGCGCGGTGAGCTGGTTGTCGGCTTGGATATCGGCACCACCAAAGTCTGCTGTGTTGTAGGAGAGGCTTTCGAGGATGGCGTTGAAATTATCGGTGTAGGAATAGCGCCTTCGCTGGGTATGAAAAAGGGCGTGGTCGTCAATATCGAAAGCACCGTAAAATCTATTCGCGAAGCAGTTTCAGTCGCTGAGGACATGGCCGGCTGTGATCTGCATTCCGTTCATGTGGGAATTGCCGGGAACCATATCAAAGGCTTCAATAGTCCGGGCATTCTGGCGATCAACGGCCGGGAAATTAAAAAGAGCGATATCGATGATGTTATTACCGCGGCAAGAACAGTCAAGATTTCTGCTAATCAACAGGTAATTCATGTGCTTCCCCAGGAATACATGGTCGATGACCATACCGGGATCCAGAATCCCCTGGGTATGACCGGTGTCCGTTTGGTGACAAATGTTCATATAGTTACCGCCGATATGGGAGCGGTTCATAATCTGGTCACCTGCTGTAATAAAGCCGGCCTGGATGTCGCTGATCTTGTCCTGGAATCCATTGCTTCCGCGGATGCGGTACTGAGCCCCGACGAGATGGAACTAGGGGTTGCCCTGCTGGATATAGGCGGAGGGACCACCGATCTCGCCATTTTCTGTGAAGGAACAATCCGGCATACCTGTGAAATCGGCCTTGGGGGCCACAATCTAACCAATGATCTCTCCATGGGACTGCGCACTCCGCTGCAGGAGGCTGAACGGTTGAAGGAAGATTACGGCAGCGCTATTTCTTCGTTTATTAAACCGAATCTGGTCGTCGATGTGCCCACCGTCGGTGATCGCGAGCCCCGTAAGATCACTCAGAAGGTTCTGGTGGATATCATTCAGGCCAGAATCGCTGAAATTCTTGAAGTGGTGAACAGGGAACTCATTGCCTCCGGACAGAAGAACAGAATCAATGGCGGAATCGTCATCACCGGCGGAACCGCGTTGCTGGCAAATATCGTGGAGCTGGCCGAGCAGATATTTGATCTGCAGGTGAGGATCGGCTATCCCGTCGGTATCACCGGAGCTGTGGAAAAGATCAATACTCCCAGGTGCACCACAGGAGTCGGGCTTGTATTGCAGGGAAGAAAAAAACATTTAGTACAGGGACAGAGCAATTCATCCATGGTTGGTCGAGTCCGGGGCTGGATGAAGAAAATCATGTGAGATAAAGGTATTTTTTTGTTTATGTGTCTTACGGCAGATGATATATTACTGTAATTCTTTGATAGACCTACCATTATCAAAGTGAAATTGCTAAACGAATTCAGCAGGGGGACCCTATGCCGTTTAGAATGGCTGAATCAGAAAGCGTCGCAAAAGTAAAAGTTATCGGAGTAGGTGGCGGCGGCGGAAATGCAATCAACACCATGGTGGCCAACAAGCTCCAGGGTGTGGAATTTATTGCTGCCAATACTGATAAGCAGGCATTAAATCAGTCCAAGGCTGACATCTGCCTCCAGCTTGGCCCCAGTATTACTAAAGGGTTAGGAGCCGGAGCCGATCCCGAGATGGGTATGCAGGCTGCCCATGAATCCATCGAGGAGCTGAAAAACAGCCTCAAGGGAAGCGATATGGTCTTCGTTACCGCAGGTCTTGGTGGCGGTACCGGGACAGGCGCTGCGCCGGTGGTCGCCAAGATCAGCAAGGATCTTGGTGCATTGACCGTGGCGGTGGTAACCAAACCGTTTGCCTTTGAGGGCAAAAACCGGATGCGCAATGCCGAAGAAGGCTGGAATGAGCTGCAGAAATATGCGGATACCATTATCACCGTGCCCAACGATCGTCTGCTTTCGATGATGCAGAAAAACTCCAAACTTGCCGATATGCTTGCTCAGGCGGATAATGTCCTGCTGCAGGCTGTCAAGGGCATTACCGACCTGATTAATGTCCCGGGATTGATCAATGCCGATTTTGCCGATCTCAGGACCGTGATGCGGGAGGTTGGACCTGCCGTAATGGGATCCGGGTTTGCGGTTGGGGAAAATCGCGCCATGGAGGCGGCCAAGCGTGCTATCGACAATCAACTGCTGGAAGATGTCGGCATCGACGGCGCCCGGGGTCTGCTCATCAATATCTCGGCGACGGAGGAGAGTTTCGCCATGTCCGAGTTCATGGAAGCCTCCGCCCTCATCCAGGAAAAGGTGGACGATGAAGCCAAGGTCGTCATCGGCGCACTTTATGATGAAACCCTGGGGGATGAGCTCCATGTAACTGTGATCGCCACCGGAGTCGGCAGCTCGATCAGCAGCGGCAAAACCATTGCCCAGGTTGAGGATCTTCCCAGACCCCAGAAACAGCAGAAAGAGTCCGTGAAGGTACAGCTTGCCCAAAAAAATCCACGTCCTTCCGGTACCATCCTGCCGAATTCAAATTTTGACGGCTTCGATAATCTGGGCACCTCCCGAGAGGGTGTGCGGGAGCATGACAGCTGGAACGATGAATTTTTGGAAACACCAACATATTTGCGAAAGAAGGCAAATTAGGATCCTGAAAAGAGCTCCGGCTCAATCGGGCCGGAGAAAATTTGCCTTGAAGGCAGCAGTAACAGAGGAATTAGAAGTCTGAAAAAAAGAAAAGAAAAGACTCCACCCAGCCGCCGGGATAGGCTGGAGTTGGAAAGAGGCGGTTATCTAAAGAAGTGGAAAGGAAAGATCCCGATTGCCCTCATTTATCCGAACAGTTATGCCGTCGGTATGTCCAGCCTTGGCTTTCAGCTGGTTTACGCTCTTCTCAACAGGCGGGATGATGTTATCTGCGAACGCTTTTTTCTGCCGGAAGAAAGTGAGCGCCCGCTTTCCCTCGAATCGGGCCGCCCTCTCAACGATTTCCCCTATATATTTATCTCTGTCAGTTTCGAACACGATTACCTTCATATTGTAAAAACCCTTCTTGCCGGAGGCATCGAGCCCTTTGCCCGGAAGAGGGAGGAGCTGCAGGGCGGCAGACCCCTGGTAGTCTGCGGCGGAGTGGCCACTTTTATGAATCCGGAGCCCATTGCTCCTTTTGTCGATTTTTTCCTTGTGGGTGAAGCTGAACCCATTCTCGATGATTTTGTCGACTTCCTGTCGGAGAATTCAGGCACCTCAACCCCGAGGCAACTCAGCCTGGAGGCTGTGCGCAAGTTTGAAGGAGTCTATGCTCCCGGATTATATGCTCCTGTTTATGATACAAACGGCAGGTGCTCGGCAATGGTTCCCGAACCGGGGGTGCCGGCCCGGGTAACACGGTTGAGCCTGGCTAAATGTGACAGAGCGGGGCATTCGGAGCTTCTGACCCCGCTGGCCGAATTTTCCAATCTCTATCTGACCGAGCTGGGGCGTGGCTGCTCACGCGGTTGCAGATTCTGTGCCGCCGGTTTTATTTACCGCCCCCCGAGGCTCTGGGATGCCGATGCCGTCATTGAAGGTCTTAAGGAAAGACCGACGGATGTCAGCCGCGTCGGCCTTTTAGGCATGGAGATGGCCGACGGTACAACACTTGATCATATATCCGGCTACATCCTGGAAAGCGGCTGTGCTCTTTCTTTCTCCTCGCTGCGAGCCGATCGGATAAATGACGGCCTTCTCAGCCTTCTGTCGAAATCCGACCTGAAGAGTGTGGCCATTGCTCCGGATGGTGCTTCGGAACGGCTGCGCCGTGTAATCAATAAAGGGCTCGACCGCGGCGATCTGCTCACTGCTGCCGGCAGGCTCGCTGAGGCCGGTATCTTTAAGCTGAAGCTCTACGTCATGGTGGGACTGCCTACCGAGACCTGTGAAGATTTGCAGGAATTTATTGATCTGGTTGGCGCCATCAAGCAAAAAATCGATGCCATCGGCAAAAAGAGAGGGCGATTGACGGAGATCTATCTTTCCGTCAATTGTTTTGTGCCGAAGCCCTGGACACCGTTTCAATATCATCCCTTCGGTATCGGCAGAAAGCTGGAAAACGACGAAATGGGCACGGTCAAGGAAGCCCTGACCAATCTCAGGGAGAAGATATCTTATCTGAAAAAAGGGTTGAAGGACGTTGCCAACATGCATTTTCAGGCAGACAAGCCTGAAAATGCCCTTTTTCAGGCATTGCTCTCCCGGGGAGACCGCCGGCTGGCCGATGTCCTTTTCGATATGGCTGTCACAAACATGTCCTGGAAGGCCGGTTTGAAAAAGAATGAACTTCGCGCCGAGTGGTTTATTAGTGCCGGCAGTGATGCCAAGAGGTATTTTCCGTGGTATATCATAGATCACGGAATAGAGCATGACTATCTCTGGCAGGAATACTTGAAAGGATTGCGGTCGGCTTCGACACAACCTTGTGACACTTCAATTTGCCGTCGTTGTGGAGTATGTGGTGAGAGGTAAGAAAAAATCATACGAGATGCTCGACTCGATTCGGCAGCAGAAGATCGACGCTCAGCTCCAGCCCTTTAAGCTGGTCAAATACTTCTCATTTTCGAGCCTTGCCGTCATCCTTGTGTTTACTCTTTTTCTGTCCTGGGCCATATCCAACCATGCCAGAAAAATCATGCTCGAACAGAGCGAGGAGTATTCAGTAGCATTTGCCGAAAACCTCAACCAGCAGGTCTTCAGAAGGTTTGTAGTCATCACTGCCCTGCGTTATGGAGCGATCCAGTTAAGTAATCCCGAACAATTTGAAACCCTGGACAAGATAATCCGGGAAATTATACAGGGGATGAATGTCGAATCCGTCACCATATTTGACTCCAAGGTCAATGTGATCTCGTATTCCACCATCATGGAGCAGGTTGGTAAAGAGGATATCGGCGGGGAGGAGTATCGTAAAGCCCTCAGCGGTATTACCAATTCGAATATTCTCACCTCCGGCTCGGTTGCCAATCTTGTCCCCGGCACCGAACCGCTCAAGTGCCGTTTAAAAACCTATATTCCCTTCCGCCAGGTGGGTCCGAGCGGTGAGAGCGGCGAGATTATCATGGGAGTGATCGAGATTGTCAAAGATCTTTCCAGTGATTATAAAGCTATAATACGACTTCAGGGCAGTATCATCCTGGTTTCGAGTGCAGTGATGATGGTTCTCTTTCTGGTCTTGCGCACCATAGTCATGGGAGCATCAAAGAAGGTTGAACAACGCGTTGATGAAAGGCTGCAGCTTGAAGAAAAGCTGAACCAGTCTGAAAGACTGGCTCATCTTGGTTCGATGGTGGCCACAGTCTCTCATGAGATCAAAAGTCCACTGGGAATTGTTCGCAGCACCGCTGAAATTTTGGAAAAGCGCATCAGGAAGGTCGCTCCCGGAAATGAACATCTTGCCCGTATCATCATAGAAGAAACCAGCAGATTGAACACCATCACCATGGAGTTTCTTGATTTCGCCAGACCTCAGCAGGCCAAACTGGAGAAACGTGATGTCAACGAGGTGGTGAAAAAAGCCCTTATTTTCATCGCTCCCAAAGCTGCCGAACAGCAGGTTGAAATCAGAAACGAACTGGCTGAAAATCCTGTTCCTGCCCAGGTTGATGTCGAACTGCTCTACAGGGCTCTGCTGAACATCCTGGTCAACGCCCTGCAGGCTATGAAAAAGGAAGAAGGAGTGCTGAGGGTGTCTACCCGCACTCTTTCGAAGACCGGCGGAGCGGAAATAGAAATTGAGGATAATGGCATAGGTATGTCGGAGAAAAAAATGGAGTTCATTTTCAATCCCTTCTTTACCGATAAAAGCAAAGGAACCGGGTTAGGTCTTTCCATTACCAAAAATATTATCGACAGCCATAACGGTGAATTGCGGGTCAGCAGCCGAAAGGATGAGGGAACGACCTTTTCCGTGCTCCTGCCATGACAGATCCGCTTTTCTCCGTAAACCAACTCACATATCTGCAGAACGGCCCTTATTCCTTTTCTTTGTATAATAATGAGGTCGTTGGTTTCACCGGCCCATCCGGGATAGGGAAAACACAGATGCTGAGAGCCCTGGTTGAATCGATACCCTATGACGGAACCATTCTTTTAGACGGGGTCAGGGCGGAGTGCTTTCCCGGCCCCTCCTGGCGCAGAAAAGTGGGACTTGTTCCGGCGGAATCGGCCTGGTGGTATGACGACGTCGGCAGCCACTTCAACAAGGCCAACGGAGATGGGGAGCTCGTCGATATTCTGACACGACTTGGTTTTGAGAAAGATGTCCTCTCCTGGAGTATAGCCAGGCTTTCCACCGGTGAGCGGCAGAGGCTCGCCCTGGCGCGGGAACTCATCCTCAAACCGGTTGTCCTGCTGCTTGATGAACCCTGCTCCGCATTGGATCCCCGTGCCGTCTCCCTTGTTGAAGCATTGCTCTCCGATTACCAGAAAACTCCGAAAACCGCCTTGCTCTGGGTGAGCCATGATTATGGTCAGCTCAAAAAGGTAGCCAGCAGATGTTTTCATGTCCATCGTCATACTCTGGAACAGTTCTGGCCTGATCCGGAGAAACCAGAAACTCCGGATATCCCATGGCGGTAATTCCTCTTAGTGCCCTTGATCTGAGTCTCTCAGCGGCTCTCGTTCTCATGCTGGCCGGTGTCAGCACTGTGCTGCATCTCGGTCTGGGAAAACGGCTGATCCTCTCGGGATTACGGATGACTCTGCAGCTTCTCCTCATCGGTATGGTCCTGCGGCAGCTTTTCGCTTCTTATAATATTTGGCTGATAGCGGGTCTTGCCCTGGTGATGGTCCTCATCGCCGGCCGGGAAGTAGTGGTACGGCAGAGAATACGGGTGGCAGGATTTTTTGGCTATGGAGTCGGAGTAGCTTCAATGTCTATTTCCGCCTTCACCATCGCGCTGTTCTCCTTGATAGTCCTCATACAGGTTGAGCCTTGGTATACGCCACAGTATGCCATTCCGCTGCTCGGCATGCTGCTGGGCAATACCATGACCGGAATTTCACTGGCACTCGATAGAATGACCTCCGATTTTTATGATCAGCGCAACGTTGTTGAACAGCGGCTCTATCTTGGTGAAACCTGGCAATCCGCAAGTGCCGATATTCGAATAAATGCGATGCGAACAGGAATGATACCCATTATGAATTCGATGGCTGCAGCCGGCATAGTCAGCCTGCCTGGAACCATGACCGGCCAGATATTGGGAGGCACGCCTCCTTTGGAGGCTGTAAAGTATCAGATTTTAATACTCTTTCTCATAGCTGCGGGCACAGGGTTCGGGGTCGTCTTTTCCATCTGGTTGACGAGTAGGAATCTGTTCGACAAAAGACATAGATTCCGCCTGGAAAAACTGAAAAAGTGAGATGCGATTATTCTCTTCAGGAAAAAGAAAGAGCTTGAAAATTGGCAATGGTAGTGATCATATGTCTAAAACAACTCAGTATCCGAATATGATTCACACAAGGAGTGAGAAATGACGGAAAAGATAGTTATTGTCGGCGGTGTGGCAGCGGGGCCCAAGGCAGCCTGCAGGGTAAAGCGGCTGATGCCGCAGGCGGAAGTGACGCTTATTGACCAGGATTCCCTGATTTCCTATGGAGGCTGCGGCATTCCCTATTATATATCGGGTGATGTCGCCGATGAATCAGCATTGCGCTCGACCAGCTTTCATGTATTGCGGGATCAATATTATTTTGAGAAGTATAAAGGGGTAAAAGTCCGCATTCTGACCCAGGCTCTGTCCATAGACAGAGCGAAGAAACAGCTGCTCATCAAGGATCTGGGAAGTGGGGTAGAAGAAACTCTCGATTATGATAAGCTGGTACTGGCCACCGGTTCCCAGCCCTATGTTCTGCCGATTCCGGGTGCCGAACTTGACGGGGTTTTCACCATCGCCAACCTGCACAAGGCCATCGAGATTAAGGACCGCATAGCAAAAGGCAAAGTCGGCAAAGCCGTGGTTATCGGTGGCGGTGCCATCGGCATCGAGATGGCGGAGGCGCTGACCGATCTTTGGGGTGTGGAAACCTCCCTCATTGAATTCAAGGACCAGCTGCTGCCCGGAGTGATCGAGTGGTCTCTTTCTGCCATGATGTGCAAACATTTGCGGGACAGTAATGTCAGTATCTATCTGGGGGAGAGCGCTTCGGAAATCGTCGGCGAGGGCGGCAGGGTGACTGCGGTTCGAACGCCGCAAAGAGTACTGGATGCGGATCTGGTCATCATGGCCACCGGAGTAAGGGCGCAGTCTGAAATCGCCAGAGCAGCCGGCCTGCGCGTCTCCGATATGGGCGGCATCGTGGTCAACAGGAGAATGCAGACGTCGGATCCCTCCATCTATGCCGCAGGCGACTGCGTCAAGATCCCGAACTTGATAACAGGTAAATATTTTTATGCCCCCTTCGGTTCCCTTGCCAATAAAGAAGGACGTGTTGTCGGAGATAATCTGGCCGGTCTGCCCTCAACTTTTGACGGCGCCGTGGGCAGTTTCATCATGAAAGCCTTCGATGTCTGTATCGGGGCGACCGGATTGAGTTTGGAAATGGCCAGGGCCGAAGGATTTGATGCTGATTTTTCGCTTACGGCTCCTGCCGACAGGGCCCATTTCTACCCAACCCAGGAGATTATCTGCTGTGTGATGATCTTTGACAGAAGGACCCGGAAAGTTTTGGGAGTTCAGGCATTCGGGGCCATGAACGATAATGTTTCAGCACGGATAAATGCGGCTGCAGCCTTCCTGAGTAAAGGGGCCACCATTGATGATTTCACCAATTTGGAAATGGCCTATGCCCCGCCTTTCTCCGCGGCGGTGGACACCGTAAATGCCGCAGCTTATGTGGCGGATAATCTCTGTGATAATCGCCTGCGTCAGATAACCATGGAGGAATTCTATAGCTGGATGGACGATTTCTCCACGCAGCCGGATTGGATATCCCTTGATGTCCGCCATGAACAACAGGCCTTGCCATTTGTGGAAAAGTTCGGGGCCGACAGATGGCTTTCCATGCCCGACGATCGCATTCGCGAGAGATACGAGGAGCTGCCGAAAGACAAGACCCTGATCATTTTTTGCAATGCCGGCAGCAGGTCCTATGAAATCCAGGTGTTTCTAGACTCTGTTGGGGTGACCAATAATCGTGTTTTGTGCGGTGGATTCAATGTCATCAAGAGAATAGGCGCTCCCTGGCTTCCCTGACAGATGACCGAAGACACTGTCCATTAAAGATCCGGGTTGGATTAATTCACGTGAGCATAGGAACGTGCCTGGTGTTGACATGGACATCTGTGCCCGCTTTGTGGCAGGTGTGATCGTTGTAAAGGCGGTTTAGTATGGCGAAGATACAGTTGCAAAAAGGATAGCTGCGGATGGCAAAACTGAACTATGCTCATATGATTGACGAGATTCGTGATAATGCCGGGACCGGAGATCTCATGAAGGCCAGGCTGGTTCTCAGCCATTTTGGCGATGTTGACCAGAAAACACGGAATCGCCTGGTTTATGAGCTCTCCAGAGGCAAGGCGGAATTCTCCATTCCGCTTCTGCTCTTTCTTGTCGACGAGTATCCGGATGTGCTGGAGGGTATGCCGATCATTAAGGAAACCCTGCTCTCCAATCTGCTGGCCTACCCTGAGATGCTGCTGTCTTTGCTCAAAGACCCCTCATTACCCGACAAGAAGGAACTGATCAGAATCGCCGCAGAGCTGAAGTTCGACGAGACCACTCCGGTGCTTATCGATATGGCTGCCAATATCACCGATGAAGCTGAAATACACCTTATTATTGAAACACTGGGTCATATCGGTGATCCCGAAGCGATCCATACCCTGACGGAGTTTCTTTATACCGGCAAGAACAAACTCGGTAGTGCCGCCGTTCGCTCATTGGGAATGGTGGGAACACCAACCGCAATGCACAGGCTTGCCGAACGGATGGGAGCGGACAACGAAATAGACTTCCTGATCCTCTCGGTTTTTGCAGAAGTCCAGGACCGGGTTTCTCTCGAGAAGCTGAGTGAGACGTTAGCTTCTCATTATGCGCATATGCGAAGTTTTGCTAAAAAGGAGCTGGTCAAAATAGGTCCGAAGGCGGTTCCGTTTCTTATCGCCAATCTGGGAAGACAGGATTCTGATTTTCTGGTCCATACCCTCAACGTCCTCGGTGATATCGGTGACGAATCTGCAGTTGTTCCTATTCGCAAACTCTTGCAGAATGAGCCGAAGAGCGCCAATGTACGTTTTGCCGCCTATGAGGCACTGGCCCTTCTGCCTTTAAGAAAAGGGGCCTATACGCTCACTGCAGGACTTCTGGATGCCGAAGAGCATGTCTGTATTGCAGCGGCTCGGGCCATTGATCAGAATTTTTCCGATATTCTCGGGGCAGGTATTAAAAACCTGTTGAGGAACATGGACGATGAGGCAAAACATATCGCCAAAATTATAATTGACAGCCAGGCCGACAAAGTTTTTCTCAGCATGGCTGAAGAAGATTTCTTTCAGGAGTTAGCCCTTAACCATCTCCCACTTACCCATCAAGATACGTTGCGCCATTATCATGATCTGCTCATCGCCAACGGTTTCAAGGATTTTGCCGGAAAGATTGCCGGAGAGAAAATTGAAACCACCAGATCGAAAGTCGTGGCCGTCGATGATTCAAAAATGATTCTGAATATTTATAAATCGACTCTGCATCAACTGGGGTTTGATCCGGTACTGTTTGAATTTCCGTCTGCCGCCCTTGAGTGGCTGCAGAATGAGAAGCCGCTGCTGGTTTTGACCGATCTCAATATGCCGGATATAACCGGTGTGCAACTAACGAAAGAGATCAGAAAAATATATAGCGGCCCCGAACTTCCGGTAATAATGGTGACCACGCAGAATGATGCCAACGATAATGAGGCAGCCGTAAGGGCCGGCGTTGACAAGATCATCCATAAACCTTTTAATGCTGCATCGCTGCAAGCGGCTATGGCTGAATATCTTTGATCGACGACGTTATCAAAAGCCCGGTCGAACCTTTTATATTGGAGTGGAAGACAGAGTTGGATGCCGTTTTTCAGGACTGCAGGGAGCAGATATCCTGTAGGAGCTCAAAACAGTTGCCGACATCTTCCGGTCTGTGGGCATCGGATCCGGCCTGTAGCGGTATCTTCTTTTCGAGGGCCATCTTCAGGATTTTCCGGTTGGGAAAAACCTCGTCTCTGAGTGCTATGCCGGATGTGTTGATCTCGATAGCCATGCCCCTCTTCTTCACATTCTCCAGCAGGGTTTCGATAAGCTGCCAGGGAGGTTCCAGAAGAGCCCTGTGGGGATAATGTCGCAAAGCGGCATCGATGTGACAGAGGACGTTTCCCGGGAGGGTTTGTGTAGCGAGTATCAGATTGAGATAATAGTCCCTCTCAACAGCAGCCGCTTCTTCGAGACTCAGGAGGTAGACGGCCTCATCACTTTTGCCGATAAGGTTAAGATGCTCCGTCGCCCCGGCAATTCGGTGAAAATGATACGAAACACCTATGCGGCTCCAAGTCCGCCTCGAGAGGCGGTGCAGCAGGGTATCGGCATGTTCCGGGTTAAAACCAACCTCAACACCGAGTCCGATGGATATTTCTTTTCCGTATTTCTCCTGTAGTCTCCGACCTTCTTCGAAATACCAGTCAAAATCCGGCTCGGTAAGCCAGGTGGTTCGCGATGCGACCACACCCTCTTCCATATGCTCGAGAAAGCATACCCCGGAAAGCTCTTTTTCGATGGCGGAGATAACATATTCCTCCATTTTGCCGACAGCATGATGACAAAGTTCAGTGTGAATGTGTCCGTCATTATGTGGATCAATCAGCATGGTGGCAATATGGAATCAAACGGTTGCTGCATCAGGTGCAATCAGGCATTTCCTGTGGGAAAAAAATGGATAACACCATCTATATCAGAGGTATCGCAAACATGGCCGAATTCCAGCTCAAAGTCGAGATAATCCTCTATGCCATCCGTTTTCAGGGACAGGGTCTGTCCATCGGGCAGATGATAGATGATGGTTCTAACGGATGATAAATCAAATGAGGAGTGAAACAGTTTCATACAGCAGATCCTTTAAAAAACATTGACTGTGACTAGTTCAACCAAGTATTTACGCATTTTCCGGTGAAACTGCAACAAATAACGTACCGCATCGGCGATATAGTAAAGAAAACTTATATTCAATACATATGTATCTGTAATTAAATGATAAACATTTCTTGAAAGTAGTGGTGTGAATTGGTTTGACAGTTTTGGTGCAGATGTTTAAACTAGGCAGCTATGTTCCGCATTTTCTCTACTTCGACATACTAACACTTTTAATATATAAGGTGCCGTAATGAAAGAACAAGATTCATTGAGTAAAGTAAAAACGCTTTTCGGCAAGGAGTTAAATCCTTCAAACATTATGCCGCACAAGCTGACCATGGAATCGAAAATCAAATTCAGATGCCATCCGGGAGTGCGCTGTTTTACAGCCTGTTGTGGAGGAATAAAAATAGTATTGACGCCATACGATATACTTCAGCTGACCAAACGTCTGGACATACCGGCCTATGAATTTCTCCACAAGTACACTGAACCAACCTATCTGGAAAAGACCGATATGCCAGGGGTACAGTTTAAACTGAGGGAAGATGACAACAAGTGTCCCTTCGTCACCCCCGAGGGCTGCACCGTATACACTGACCGGCCTACCGCCTGTAGATATTATCCTGTGGGTATGGCCGACTTCCATGAAGGCGGCAGCCGTGGAGCGGATGGTGAGGAGACAAGCACGGAAGAGGAAAAGTTCTTTTTCCTGGTCAAGGAGGATCACTGCAAAGGTTTCGAAGAAGATAAGACCTGGACCATTGAAGAGTGGCGAGCCGATCAGGGAGTCGATATTCGTGACGAGATGAACAAGGAATGGCTTCGGCTGGTGATGAGACGAAAATCATACGGGCAGCAGGCATCCTTGTCAGACCAGGCAAAGCGCATGTTTTTCATGGCCTCGACCGATCTGGCCTCCTTCAGGAGATTCATTTTTGAAAGCTCATTTTTGGATACCTATATTATAGATGACGAAACCATCGAAAAGATAAAAAACGATGATGTTGAACTGATGCACTTTTCCTTTGTCTATCTTGCCGCCACGCTATTCGGCGCACAGACACTCGAGATAAAGAAAGAAAAGGTGCTTGCTAAAATGAAGGACATCGAGAAGCGCCAGGATGAATCGGTGCTCGAATCCGTTAGGGAATATGAAGAGCTGAAGGCTCAGCGCGCCAAAGAGAAAAAATAGACCCGAAGAGAAGAAAAGCCATCCTGCAAAAAAAGGAAAAGGGGATATGAACGGAATCGTTCATATCCCCTTTTTTTTATGCGTACACCGCCTTCGCGAGAAGGCGGTCCGGCTTTGTTGATGATTTAGTTGTTATCTTCTGCCAGCGGCTCAAGAGAGAGTTGACGTCCTTTGAGAAATCTCCAGGACTTCAGTACATCTTTTTGAGACTGGGCCATAAGTTCATCGGCATGCTCCGGATTGACACGCTTGAGAGTACGGTAGCGGTTTTCTCCGAGTGCATATTCATCAAAACTGATAGTCGGCTCTTTGGAATCGATGAGCAACGGATTCTTGCCTGCGTCTTCCAGTTCCGGATTGTACCTGTAAAGAGGCCAGTGACCGCAGGCTACCGCCTTTTTCTGCTGCTCTATGCCTTTTGCCATGTTCAAGCCATGATTGATGCAGTGGGCATAAGCGATGATGAGAGAAGGACCGTCATAGGCCTCAGCTTCCGCAATTGCCTTAATGGCCTGGGCGGGATTGGCGCCCATGGAAATTTTGGCAACATAGACATTTCCATAGGTGGCAAAGATCATCCCCATATCCTTTTTCGGCATTTTCTTGCCGCCGGCGGCAAACTGAGCCGTTGCCGCACGAGGAGTGGACTTTGACATCTGTCCACCGGTATTGGAATATACTTCGGTGTCCATGACCAGGACGTTGACATTCTCTCCAGAGGCCAGAACGTGATCGAGCCCGCCGTAGCCGATATCATAGGCCCAGCCGTCACCGCCGAAGGCCCATACGGATTTTTTAACGAGAAAATCGGCAAGAGAGAAGAGGCGTTTGGCGATAATATCCTTGCTGCCTTTCAGCTCCTCTTTGAGTTTAGCCACCCTTTCACGCTGGGCCTCGATGTCCATCTGGGTTTTCTGCTCTGCATCGACAATGCCGGCTACCGTCTCTTTGGAGATCAGCTGGGCTTCTACTGCAGTCTCGAGGAGCTCCTTGGCCTGCATTCCGAGCTTATCGACAGTTGCCCTCATACCGAAGGCAAATTCGGCATTATCCTCAAACAGTGAGTTGGCCCAGGTAGGGCCGCGGCCGTCTTTACGTTTGGTATACGGTGTGGTCGGCAGATTGCCACCGTAAATGGAGGAACATCCCGTCGCATTGCCGACATACAGTCTGTCGCCAAAAAGTTGTGAGATCAGCTTTACATAGGGGGTTTCGCCACAACCGGCGCAGGCCCCGGAGAACTCGAAAAGCGGCTTAAGCAGCTGGCTTCCCTTGATGGTAGCCGGATTAATGTCGGCAGGATTTATCTCCGGAAGGTTCAGGAAATATTCGACATTCTTGGATTGAACCTGACGTACTTCCTCTGTGTTGGCGGTCATTTCGAGTGCCTTGGTCTTAGCGGGACAGATCTCGACGCAGAGGGTACAGCCGCAGCAGTCTTCAGTGAAGATCTGCACCATGAACTGCTGTCCTTTGAAGGATTTGCCCACGGCCTCTTTGGAGACGAAATCAGCAGGTGCGTCCTGCAGTTCCGGAACAATCTTGATACGGTTGGCGGCATGGGGACAGATAAGTGAACACTGACCGCACTGAATGCAGTTGTCCGGGAGCCATTTGGGAACGGAAACGGCAATATTTCGTTTTTCATACTGAGTAGTACCCGTAGGCCAGGTACCGTCATCAGGGATTTGCGAAACCTTGAGCCTATCGCCTTTGCCTTCCATCATGGTTGCAGTCACCGACTTGACAAAATCAGGTGCATGAGCTGGAACCGTTGGAGGAAGCTCATGGCCGTCGATCTTGTCCTGGAGCGGAACTTCAACGATGTTCTTAACGGCGGCATCTACGGCATCGTAGTTCATCTGCACAATCTTGTCGCCTTTTTTGCCATAGGTTTTCTTGATGGCGTTTTTGATGGCGTCAATGGCCTCCTGCTGAGTCAGAATCCCTGAAATCATGAAAAATGCGGTCTGCATTATCATGTTGATTCTGGCGCCCAGACCTAACGCCTGGCCAAGAGCGATGGCGTCGATAATATAGAATTTGGCCTTTTTGGCAATCAGGTCCTGCTGCACCTTCTTGGGCAGCTGTTCCCAGATTTCCTCCTTGCCGTAGCTTGAAGTAAGCAGAAAGGTTCCACCTTCCTCCAGATTGCCGAGCATGTCGACGAGGTTGAGGAAAGTAAAGTTATGACAGGCGATAAAGTTGGCCTTGTTGATAAGGTAGGGCGCAACCACGGCGTTACTGCCGAAGCGCAGATGGCTTGTGGTAATTGATCCCGACTTTTTGGAGTCGTAGACGAAGTAGCCCTGAGCAGAGTTGTCGGTTTCAGTGCCGATAATCTTGATGGTGTTCTTGTTGGCGCCTACGGTGCCGTCCGAGCCCAGCCCGTAGAACATTGCGCGATAGACGTCTTCACCCTCGATGTTGAAGTCGGGATCGTAAGAAATACTGGAGAAGGTGACATCGTCATACGGACCGACACAGAATTTATTTTTAGGTGCCATGGAGGTCATATTGTCGAAAACACCCTTGACCATGGCAGGAGTGAACTCGGCGGAACCAAGACCGTAACGTCCGGACAGGACAATCGGCGGATAGATGGAGCTGTTGGTGTCCATGGCCTCACCGATAGCGGCGCGGACATCAAGATAGAGGGGATCTCCCGGAGCCCCCGGCTCCTTGGTTCGATCCAGAACCGTGATCCGCTCAACGGTCTTCGGCAGTGAGTTGACCATGGCCTTGCAGTCGAAAGGACGATAGAGACGGACGATGACCATGCCGACTTTTTCTCCCTGGGCCACCAGATAGTCGATGGTAGCTGCCGCGGTTTCACAGCCTGAGCCCATCATGACCACTACGTCTTCGGCCTCAGGGGAGCCATGATAGTCAAAAAGGTTGTACTGACGGCCGCTGACCTCGGCGAATTTGTCCATGGTTTCCTGGACTATTGCCGCACAGGCGTTGTAGTATTTGTTGACTGTTTCGCGGCCGGTAAAGTAAACGTCTGGATTTTGGGCGGTACCGCGAATGGTTGGTTTATCTGGAGTCAGGGCCCTTTCTCGATGAGCGGTAATCAGCTCCTCGTCGATGACGGCACCCATATCGTCGTAGGTCAGCTCTTCGATCTTCTGAATTTCATGTGAGGTGCGAAAGCCATCGAAGAAATGAACAAAAGGAATTCTGGATTTTAAGGATGCCTGGGTGGCGATCAGTGCCATGTCCATACACTCCTGAACGTTCTGTGAGCACAGCATTGACCAGCCGGTCTGTCGTGCCGCGTATACATCGCTGTGATCTCCGAAGATCGAAAGTCCCTGGCAGGCGATGGCGCGGGCGGTAACATGGAAAACCGTCGGAGTAAGCTCGCCGGCAATCTTGTACATATTGGGAATCATCAACAGAAGACCCTGAGAAGCCGTAAAGGTGGTACATACGGCTCCGGTTGCCAGCGAACCGTGGATCGCTCCAGCTACACCGGCTTCAGACTGCATCTGATTCACTATGGGAACCGTGCCGTAGATGTTCTTCTGCATAACAGCTGCTTTAGTATCAGCTTCCGCAGCCATCGGAGAGGATGGGGTAATTGGATAGATGGTGATAATTTCACTCGTGGCATAGGCGACATGCGTACAGGCCTGATTGCCGTCAATAGTGACCATTTTCCGAGACATGAGTTTTTCTCCTTGGTTATTTATGGTAATTTCGCTGCTTTCGACTGAAACAGACACGCTATGCGCTGTTCAATACCGGGCAAAAAACCAGGTTTAGCTTAATATTTGAAGATGAAATACATGACTTATCGTATTTCATCGTTTTACAATTTGCAGGGCCTTGATTTTTCATCATTTTCGCTGGAAATGAATTTCAGAGATGACAAAGAAGGCTTCCATTGGTGTTGTACTGGAAATGGACAAAAAATGAAATAATTTCGTCTTGCCAGTCACACAGTTTCCGGCATTGGCAAAGAAGGTTTTCTGTGTAAGCGGTGAGATGATGCGGACAAAATGCGTGGATGGCCAAAGTCATCAATGGCATGCAGGCGTTAAAAAGCCTGGGGCTGATTCGGATGCCAATTTTTTACCACCGTCCATATGCCTTCTTACAGTACCGTAATAATTAACAAAAGGTCCATTTGTCGCAGTCATAAGCGCAAGATCATCAAAAAATCTTTAACCTTTTGTATGGCTGTGCTAAAGACCATAGATTACAAACAATGTAGATTTCAAGAGAAGGGTCAGGTACTATAGATTATTTTGATAGCATCCGCAATGTTCAGTGAGACCGAAAAGGCGGGTTGAGCAGAAACGGTAAGAAACCATTCCACTTTTATATAATATTTTCTGATAATTATTCGTCAGAATCGGTCCCGTAAAAGATCCCTCAATAATATTGATGAAAACCATTACTAATAGTAAATTATCACGGCTTTTCCGGTTTTTAGGTGAATGTGAGAATTTTGTTTTTCTGGATACGTCCAAACCCGACGATGTAAACTGCCGTTCTCGCCTGTTTGTCGAGCCTCAGGAGAGGTTGCGGTTTTTTGAAGGACAGGATGAATCAGGTTTTTTGCAGCACATTCATGACCTGCAGCGCCGCGGGCTCTGGATCGCCGGCTGGTTCAGTTATGAATTCGGTTATCTCCTGGAACCCCACTTGAAAAAAAGGCTGCAGAGAGCATCTGACAAGGGAGCCCTGCTGGCGGATCTTGGAGCCTTTTTAAAATGCCATACTTTCAATCATCATAGCGGCGAAACCGATTTCCCGCTGCCGGTCGCAGAAGGACCCAAACCGGACGAATATCAGGTAACCGATCTGCGCACCTCACTGAACGAGGAAGAGTATATCGACGCCGTACGCCGCATTCTTGCCCATATCGAAGCCGGTGACACCTATCAGGTTAATTATACGCTGCAGTTATTGTTTAATTTCTCCGGTTCACCCGAACAATTCTATTGTGATCTGAGGCGCAATCAGTCGGTTGGGTATGGAGCCTATATCCGCTGGGGGAAGCAGCGGGTGATGTCATTTTCTCCCGAGCTCTTTTTCAGAAAGGATGATTCCGGAATCATGGTTCGTCCGATGAAGGGAACGGTGAAAAGAGGATGTACGCTGGAGGAGGACGCTGCAAATCGTCATTTTCTCTGCTCTGATATAAAGAATCTGAGTGAGAATGTGATGATTGTCGATCTGCTGCGCAACGATCTCGGCAGATTAATACACCAACTTAAAGACGGTGAGGTGCTGGTCGAGTCTCTCTTTGATGTGGAGACCTATGAGACCCTGCTGCAGATGACCTCGACCATACGCGGCAGAACAGACCGCGGTGATCTGGAAAAAATGTCACTGCATGATTTTTTCAAGGCTATCTATCCCTGCGGTTCAGTCACCGGAGCACCCAAGATCAGAACCATGGAAATAATTGATGAACTGGAGAAACAGAGAAGAGGAGTCTATACCGGTGCCATCGGCTGTATTCATCCTGATGGCGATGCCGTCTTCAATGTTCCCATACGTACCGTGGTCATTGATGGCCGAAAGGGAGAGATGGGCATCGGCTCCGGGATAGTGCATGACTCTGATCCTCAGCAGGAGTGGCAGGAGTGTTTGCTGAAAGGAAGATTTCTAACGGCGCCCCAAAAAGATTTCCAGTTGATAGAAACGCTCTTCTGGCATCCTCGCTCCGGTTTTTTTCTCCTGGCCGAACATCTCAAGCGTCTTCAGGATTCGGCCAGATATTTTCTCTTCTTCTGTAATATCGAAGAGATAAAGGCCGAATTGAAGGCCCGGATGCGGAGTTCCGCTGCCAATCCTACCCGGATCCGGCTTCTTCTGGAAAAGGACGGTACCTTCCGGATAGACCTGCAGGATTGTGAAGCACCCCATATGCTGCAGCTTCCGCTGAATCCGACAGGGGCTGATGACCTTCTTCCCTCAGTGGCCTTGAGCGGCAAGGCAATAGATAGCCGATCAAACTGGTTCTATCATAAGACTTCCAATCGGGATCTTTACAACAGTGAATTTGCAGCTGCGACCGAAAAAGGGCTGTTCGATACACTCTTTCATAATGAAAATGGTCATGTTACCGAGGGATGCATAACTAATCTCATAATCTATGGAGATGGCGGATACGTTACCCCACCGGTCTCGGATGGTTTGCTTGACGGAGTGATGCGCAGCCATTTGCTGAAAGGATCTGCGGTCCCGGTGCAAGAGAGATCGCTGACCTTCGATGATCTGTACCGGGCGAAGGCCATTTTTCTCTGCAATTCGGTGAGAGGAGTTGTCAGGGTCGCTTTGAGTCAAGATTAGGAAGTATCTGTCCAGAAATGGCACTTTCGCCCTAACTCGTCGTTGCTCTCAAAATTTAATCCTCGAAATATCAAATATATGCCTGCGGTTAAATTCATCGAGCGCCTAGATTTAGAACAAAATTGCTCATTTCTGGACAGACACTAGGAAGTGTTTGCAGCACCGGGAAGTTCGCAACATTTAGTACCTTACCGGTTGTTTTCTTGTTTTTTGCAAGAAAATAATCTGTCTACAGGTTCTTTGTAAGGGGGGGTGCTGTAAGGGTCCAGCTCAGCTGGGTTAATGGATCAGACTGTTGTTCTCTGGAGATATCTCCTGCGGTGCCACGGTAAGCCCGTGTTTCTCTCCCAGGTCGCGCACCTGGGTCATAAATGTCGAAGGCAGGGGTACTTCGCGGTCCTTGAGAAGAATTCTCAGCTCTTCCGCCTGCTCGAGTATGCGTGTTGAGTCCTCGCCTTCCTGTTGGTCGCAGAGAACCTGGACCCGCAGGGCATCGGTGAGGTATGGCAGCAATTGGGGAAACTCTCCGGCAAAACCCAAAAGCTCCTGCTCTATCACTGCACCATTCTGTCTGTTGAATTCCTGAAACTTTTTTTCCGGATTTTCCATACCGAAGAGCTTGTTGATAATGGCACCGACAAGCATTGCTCTGGAAATTGTATCCTTTTCCGCGTATTTTTGAGCAAAGACCCTGCGCAGTTCTTTAAAAATGACCATCTGTACTACGCTAATGGTTTCCCGTAGAACATCAATGAGTTCCGACCTCTGTTGCTGGTTTTTTTCAGTCATCGTTCTGTTATAAGACAAATTTTACGGCAGCATGATCATGCAGTGCACGAAAGATTGATAGTCTGGCTTCCTCGTCCTGTACTTCTATTTCCGCATTGAAGCTGTGGTATTTGCCGCTTGCACTGGAGTGCGAATAGGTTATTGTGACGGGAACCGGAGCACATATCTCTTTTATGGCATTCTTGACCAGGTGAAGTTCTTTTCCGATCACTTTATATTGCCATACGCATGGATAATGTATTTCCGGCTTTCTTGAACAGGCTGATGAAAATATTTGTTTGGGTGACATGACTCTTTTTTGGTACCTTACAGATTGTTTTCTGGTTTTTTTCGCAAGAAAATAATCTGTCGTAAAGGTTCTTATCCAGCTCAGTCGGGTTAGTTTGACCTGGCTTAACGGGGTTAAATGTGTTGTTTAATGCCGTTGTTAATATTGGGACATCTTATTTAAATACAGTCCCGATACACGGCATTAATAATGACGGAGAAATGAAGAGTCAAGGAAAAGACACACCGGAACTAACTGGAAGACGTATGGCGAGTGCTGGATGAGCATATTTATAAGGCGAAATATCAAGATGATAGTTAGCCCTACCGGGTATCTTGGAGAGTGCACTGAGGACTTGAAAAATGAATAAGTATCAAGCCGCCCTGCGGGAGAGTGAATTGCAAAAGCAGGCGGTCCTGGACTGTAGCGAGGATGCGATTCTTCTCTTTGACCGAAACCTGCGGGTTCTCTGGGCCAACAACAATGTGGACAGACTCTGCAGCAATCCCGTGGGAAGGAGGTGCGGTGAGTTGTTCTGTGGGACGACTTCGAAGTGCCGCCGGTGCCAGATTATTATCTCATTCAAGAAAGGCAAAGATCCTGTGCGCAGACAGATTGTCGTTGCCGGAGCAAACGGCACGGGCCAGTTTTTCAGCATCACCTGCGCTCTTGTCCCAGGTGGGGTGGATGGAGCAGAAAAATTGGTTGTTGTTGCTCATGATATAACCGAGAGACTGCAGCTGGAAAAGCAATTGCGGCATGCTTCAAAGATGGAGGCCATCGGCACTCTGGCAGGAGGAATTGCCCATGATTTCAATAATATTCTTACGCCTATAATGGGATATGCGGAGATCATGAGGCTTAATTTTCTCAATAATCATTTGGACAGAAGCGAATCGATTTCATATATCGATCAGGTTCTCTATGCCGCTAAAAGGGCTCATAAGCTGATTGAACAGATCCTCGTTTTTTCAAGAAATACCGAGATGAATGAAAGTCTTCAGCCTGTTCATCCCATTATAAAAGAAGGGCTAAAGCTTATTCATGCCACCATACCGAGCAGCATTGAAATCCGTCAGGATATCGATGAAGAATGCGGCATGGTAACCGTGGACTCCGTTGAGATTCATCAAATTCTGATTAGCCTTTGTAAGAACGCGGCTGATGCCATGGCTCATCAGGGTGGTATTCTTACCATCACCCTGCGGAAATCGGCGGAATCAGACGGTAGAGGTGACTGGCTGGAGTTGAGTGTCACCGATAACGGCCGCGGCATTGCGCCTGAACACATGGATAAAATTTTTGATCCGTATTTTACCACAAAGGAGAAGGTTCAGGGGACAGGCATGGGACTTGCCATGGCCCATGGAATCATCAAGCGTCAGGGAGGCAGGATTTCGGTCGACAGTGTCGTCGGCCATGGCACGACTATCACCCTCCACCTGCCTGTGATTAAAGAACAGATTGATTTTGAAGAAGCTGTCAGCCATTCCACCTGCAGAGGTGGCAATGAGCATATTCTGCTGGTCGACGATGAACAGCAGGTTGTCGATGCCACCGCCGAGGTGCTCGTGAAGCTTGGCTATAGGGTGACCAAGTTCACGTCAGCCCCGGAAGCAGCACTGGAATTTCTTAATAATCGGAACAGATTCGATCTGGTGATAACTGATTTGACCATGCCGTATATGACCGGAATTGATCTGTGTGAAAAAATCAAGGAGGTTCGGCGCGATATTCCAGTTCTGCTCTTCTCCGGTTTTCTGGAGGATTTTTCACGTTCCAGGGCGATGGAAGCGGGAGTTGACGGTTTTTGTCTGAAGCCGGTATCTCTGGGGAAGATGGCAAAACATATCGTGCAGGTGTTGGGGAAATGACCGTGGAGTTTTCAGCGGAAGCCGCTGTATTTAATTTATGAATAACCGTAAATTCTAAGTTATCGAGACGGACTCTGCGAAAAGCACCCCTAGGGTCATGAACACTTCGAGAAGTTCGATATACCAGACGTAGATAGAGTCATCTTATGATGTACCGTTAATTTCGCTTATCTGCTCATTAAGCGTCCATAGGTCGTAGATGTAGCCGATTCCGAATAATCCCAGGGTCAGCAGATAGAGCAGACCTGTTATCCATTTTCCCAGATAAATTCTATGCAGTCCGAAAACTCCGGTAAAAACGAGGAGCAGCCAGGCAATGCTGTAATCCACAGGACCTCTTTTGTAGCGCCTGTCTGCCTTTTCATTCATTAACGGAATCAGGAACAGGTCAATGATCCAGCCGATAAAGAGCAGCCCCAGGGTGAAAAAATAGAGGGTACCGGTTAAACGTCTGCCGTAATAAAAACGATGAGCTCCCAAAAATCCGAATATCCAGAGAAGATATCCGATTATAATTGAGTGTGTTTCACTCGCTGTAGAATCATTCATAGAATTTCTTCCTTAATTTTTTGTACGCGGCCGTAGGATTTCCTGAGAGTTTCCAGGGAAAGATGGCCGCTCTCGACGGCCTGTTTCACGGCATTTACGGCTTTGTGCAGGATTTCCGGGTCATATTCAAGATTGTTGCCGAGTATTATCATATCGACTCCCGCCGAAAAAGCTCGAACGATGGCCTCAGGGATGCCATAGCGCTCGGTTATTCCACGCATCTGCAGATCATCCGTGATGACCAGGCCTTCATAGTGCATCTCGCCCCGCAGAAGTCCGCCGATGATCTCGGCGGAGAGAGAGGCGGGATGATCGGCATCAAAGCCGCTGTGAAATAGATGTCCCATCATGACTGCCTGTACTTTCCCCTTTTCAATAAGTTCTGCGTACGGAATAAGTTCCTGCCTCTTCCAACTCCTGCTGATATCGACCCATCCCTTGTGCGAATCGGTTGTTGAGCTGCCGTGTCCGGGAAAATGTTTGAGGCAGCCGAGAACGCTGGAGTACTTCAGACCATCGAGCCATTGTTCACAGTGCGCGGCGACCACCCTCGGACTGCTGGAAAAGCTCCTTCCGATTTTGCCTATTATGGGATTGTTGAGGTTGACATTGACATCCGCCACCGGGGCAAAATCACAGTTGATCCCGATAGCGGCCAGAAGCTCGCCCGTTCTCCTGGCATGAGTGGCGGATTCCATACAGCTCGTATCCCTGCCCATCTCCGCGGCGGAAGGGAGAGGAGGAAAACCATGCCTCTGTTTAAGCCGCCGGACGGCGCCGCCTTCCTGGTCCACCCCGATAAGCAGTTTGATTTCCGCTAGAGACTGCAGCGTATCGCAGAGGTTTTTCAGTTGTGGGCGGGAAACTATATTGCTGTCTTTTTCAGAGGCTGAGAGAAAATTGTCAAAAAGTATGATACCGCCCAGGTTTCCTGTGGCGATATCTTCTCTGATCTGATTTTCCATCGTCACGGTGGCTCCCCTGAACCCGAGAATGAAGAGTTGTCCGATGATCTTGCGAAGGTCCATGACTGTCTTGAAGTGTAAGGATCTATTGTGTCAGCGGCGTAGGCCTGAAATTCGTCGTATAAAGAAATCTGATTTCCCCTGAAACTCAGCACTTTCTGGCCCAGGCAGGGACTGCTCTTTGCTTCGCTGCAGCTGTTCGGGCTGCAGAGACCCGTGAACAGAGCAGTCCCGACCTCGAGCTGAGGATTAGGGATAATCATAAAAAGAAATATTTCAGAGCAAACATCTCAAATGTATCGCTAAGGCACCAATCCAACTCAGCTGGTTCAGTGCAGCGGGGCGTATTTGACTACTACCTTTTCCAGAGGCGAATAGCAATTTTTTTTGCTTACTCCAGCTTTGTAAAGTAGAGACTTTTTTTTGATCATTCTCAATGAGCTTAAGGAAAAGAAGATAAGTCAAAAAAATGACAACCATGTCGGTACGGCTCGCCCAGATACTTCGTCAAAAATATGACTATCTGGTTTCAAATGAGGAACTTAGGTCCGTTCAAAGTCCAGCCGGGAACTGAAACAGGCAAAAGGGCATAGTCGCTGGTTAGGCGTAAGCATTTAAAATATCAATAAATAATGGGAGAAAGTGCTATGTGTTGCTGTCAGGGGTTTGGCTGTTGGCATGACTGTTGCAAAGATGTGATTAAAAAGCTAAAGAATTCCCAAGGAAATGCCGAAATGTAAATAGGCATTTTAAGATATTACCAATTCTTTTGAGGTTTCAAATATGAAGGTGGCAGCAAAATTATCACTCGTTGAATCTGTGGAGCGGCAGTTGACGGATATAGACCGGGTTATGGTTGAGCTGGATCATTTTAAGAAGCAGACCGAACGTCTTGATCTAATGAACCGGTTGCATGCCCGGGTTGCCGGAGTCTTAAATCTTTCCGGAATGATAGAAGCCTATTCCGTCTGGCTGATGCCGCTGGTGGAGCATGAGCTAATAGGATACA
The DNA here is from genome assembly GCA_016278675.1 of Desulfobulbaceae bacterium. Taxonomy (GTDB): domain Bacteria; phylum Desulfobacterota; class Desulfobulbia; order Desulfobulbales; family Desulfocapsaceae; genus Desulfopila_A. The sequence goes on from JADQBJ010000031.1 coordinate 171,962, forward strand.
GCAATGGCCTGCGTAAAAAACGGCATCTGTTCTGCTCAGGTCATGGTCCTAATAGGAGAAGAGCCATCGCCTTTGCCGAACAACTAATAGAGACCAAAGATGATAGCGAGGGCATCTATGAAGACGATCATGGGCATTACGCACATAAGTGGCTCATCGAACGTGCTGATGACGCCGGGATCCTGCTGATCCTTAAAAACGGTAAAAAACTGAGCGAAGAGCAGATCGATCTCATTAATGAGTCTCTGACGATCTTAACCGATTCGCTGCAGCGTGCTCTTGATTACGAAGATCTCTTTGAGCGGGCAAGCAACGATGCACTCACCGGGCTTGCTAACAGGAGGGGGTTTGAGGAACGGATTCACGGCATGGTAAACAGCGCAAAACGCTACAAGAACCCATTAACCATGCTCTCCATGGATCTCGATAAGTTCAAGGATATAAACGACAACCTGGGGCACCTTGCCGGCGATGAAGTATTAAAGGCTGTTGCCGAGAAACTGCAGAATGCCGTACGCTCCTCCGATCTGCTGGTGCGAATGGGTGGAGATGAGTTTATTCTCGTTCTTGATAATACCGATAAATTCAGTGGGCGAATTCTGGCGGAAAGGCTGTGCAAGGCCGTTGATAAGCTGGATATCTGGGCTGACGTAAAAACCAAACTCGGCATCAGTATCGGCCTGGCTCAGCTGGAAGAGGATGAAAGCCTTATGGAATGGCTGGACCGCACCGATGACATACTTTATCATGCCAAAGCCGAGGGACGCTCACGAGTTGCGGTACGATAGCGAAAAAACGAGAACACAAAAAAGACGGCGTACCCGGTGAGGGCGCCGTCTTTCTTTTTTTTTAAATCTGATTACCCTGAAACTCAGCATCTCCAGGCCTTGAGCTAGTGGAAATCAGGAAAAAGATATACTGCGCTAATCGCTTAAAGTAATGGTAAGCGGGATGGCGTGCAGACCGTTGCTTTTTTGCTGAGTATATCCCAGAGACCAGTCGACACAATGAGCGGTGTCATTGAGGTCGCTGTCGACTCTCTGAACAACACCCTGCAGGTTGATCACGGGATGCCGGGAGAAGACTGCAGGCAGTCCCTGAGTGAGGTTGCAGGCCAGGCAGCGTCCGGGTCGTTCCTTGAGCTGCATTTCCAGATGAATATTGTTGCCGCTGCAGCCGCGATAGGCCAGACTGATATCGTAGGCACCTTCATCGGCATCTCCGAACAGAGCTTCAAAAAAAGCATTGGATCGGTCATTCGGGAAAATCTGCTGCAGATACTCTGGAGTGAACAATGCGTCAATTGCTTCTTTCATCATCGTTTCCTCACCATTTAAATTAACGGTTGTGTCATGCTAAGAGATTTCTCTCTGCACGCTGGGCGCATAATATACCCCTAATTTCATCTTTGTCAACTGACGTTGCGCCGCTCATATTGCTGTGTTACATTAGTCTCCATGCATACGACTCTACCTCAAATTCAAGCGGATCAAGGCCAGCCCGATATTAATCAGGAACAGCTCAACCAACAGCAGTATGAAGCTGTGACTACTGTCGAAGGGCCTGTGCTGGTGATAGCCGGAGCCGGCAGCGGCAAGACCAGGACACTGGTTTACCGGGTTGCCCACCTGATCAACAGCGGCGTCCCCCCGGAAAGGATCCTGCTCCTTACCTTTACCCGCAAGGCCTCCCAGGAGATGCTCTGGCGTGCCGGACAACTGCTCAATGACTCCTGCAGCAGAGTGGTGGGCGGCACCTTCCACGGCATCGCCAATATGCTGCTGCGGCGTTATTCGGCCGCTCTCGGGTTCGGTTCCTCATTCACCATCATTGACCGGGCCGATGCCGAGGGAATTATCAATCTGCTCAAATCCTCTCTCGGCTTGACCGGTAAGGAAAAACAGTTTCCTTCAAAGCGGGTCCTCATTAACATGATCAGCGGATCCGTGAATAAATCGCGGGATCTGCAGGATCTTGTCTTCGAGCAGTATAGCCACCTGAGCGAGCATCTCGATGAGATTCTAACCCTGCAGAAGCACTATACCGAGTTCAAGGTCAATCACGGTCTGATGGACTATGATGATTTGCTGGTGAACTGGAAGCGCTTGCTCAAAGAGGATAAGGATGCGCGCCAGGCGATTTCCGCCAGGTTTTCCTATATCATGGTGGATGAATATCAGGATACCAACCTGATCCAGGCAGAAATCGTGCGGCTTCTGGCAACCAGTCATAACAATGTGATGATCGTCGGCGATGACTCGCAGTCCATCTATTCGTTCCGGGGGGCCGATTTCTACAATATCATGCGTTTTCCCAAGCTCTTTGAAGGAACACGGATAATCAAGCTTGAGGAAAATTACCGTTCTACCCAGCCGATCCTCTCGCTGACCAATGACATCATCAGAAATTCCACGGAAAAATATGCCAAAACCCTGTTCAGCCGCATCGAAGGAGATGTTCTACCCAAGCTCTATGGGGGGTTGGACGAGCGGGCCGAGGCTCGTTTTGTGGCCGGGAAAATCAGGAAGTTCCACCAGGAAGGCATTGCCCTTGAGGACATGGCCGTTCTCTTTCGTTCAGGTTTTCATTCCTATAAGTTAGAGGTCGAATTAACCACCCACGGCTATGATTTTGAAAAGCGGGGGGGCTTGAAACTGACGGAATCCGCTCATATGAAGGATCTGCTTTCCTTCATGAGAATTCTGGTCAATCCTCTGGATACACTGTCCTGGAACCGTATTCTTTTGCAGCTTGACAAAGTAGGGCCGAAGACGGCCCAAAAAATTTCCTCGACTATCGCCAGCCATGATGATCCGATAGCAGCCCTTGCTGCCTATCCTGCCGCATCCTCCTGGAAAAAGGGAATCAAAAGGCTTGTCGAGCTTTTCCAACGATTGCGCCGGGAGGAATCGCCCGGTGCTCTGTTTGAACTGGCGATGCAGTACTACCAGCCGCTGTTTGAGCAGATCTACAGAGATGATTATCCCAAACGGCAAAAGGATCTGGAACAGCTCAAAGGGATCATGGCCTCCTATGATGATCTGCAGTCCTTTATTGACGATACCACACTGGACCCGCCCGAGAGTGAGAAGGATAACAGCTTTATGGGTGACAAGCTGGTTCTCTCCACCATTCATTCCGCCAAAGGGCTTGAATGGGAGGTAGTTTTTGTGATCGGTCTTGCCGACGGCAGGTTTCCGCATGCCGCCGCTACTATCGGTGATCAATGGGAGGAGGAGCGCAGGCTTTTTTATGTGGCGGCGACACGTGCCAAAAAACAACTGTATCTCTGTTATCCCAAGGAAATGATGAGCTCGGATCGTCGTTTCAGGCGTGTCGGCATGTCGCCATTTTTACGGGAAATATCCCCCGGACTGTGCCGGAACGTCGGGGATTCCCCGGGATCGATGCAGTCATCAGCTGATCTCCGGGAATCCTCCCTACCGAGTATCCCTAAAAGTAAAAAACGGCCAAAACTGTCAATGGAAGATTTTTCCCCCGGCTGCAAGGTCAAGCATCCTTTTTTCGGCAGCGGCACCGTAAAAAAGCTGACGAAACCCCGAACTCTTGATATACACTTTGACAGACATGGCCTGAAGACCCTCCACCTCGACTACGCCAAGCTGGAAATCAGCGGCTGACAGGGAAGGCTGGAGTTCAGATTATTTGATGCCGCCGTTGTGCGGCAAAGTAGAATCGGGGCGGACAACACAGTGAATTATCAAGACGCGCAGGACTATCTCAACAGCCTGCAGATGCACAAAATTAAGCTTGGCCTTGAGGCCATGGAAAATTTTCTCGACAAAGTGTCACGACCGGACAGGGCTCTGCGCTTTGTTCATGTGGCGGGAACCAACGGCAAAGGCTCCGTCAGTGTCAATATCGCCACCGTCCTGGCCCATGCGGGGTACAGAGTTGGGCTCTTTACCTCTCCGCATCTCAGCTCCGTGCGTGAGCGATTCCGTATAAACGATCAATTTATTTCCGAAGAGAGTTTTACACGGCTTGCCGGGCGCATCCGGGAAGTACTGGGAAAGGAGAAAATCACCTATTTCGAGTTCACCACAGCCCTTGCCCTGCTCTGGTTTGAAGAGTCGAAAGTGGATCTGGTGATTTTTGAAACGGGACTTGGGGGAAGGCTGGATGCCACCAATATAGTGGCGCCCCTGGTTACCGTGATTACCAATGTCAGTATGGATCATGAAGCCTATCTCGGTAATGATCTGCGATCAATTGCCTCGGAGAAGGCAGGAATCATTAAAACAGCCGTCCCCCTGGTCTGCGGCGCCGCTATGGATGTCAGCCTCGAGGTTATAGAACAGCGCTGCCGGGAGAAAAATGCACCGCTCTATCTTTACGGCAGAGAGTTCTTCTCCGTTGGTGAAAATGAACCAGGCATGTGGAGTTGGCGAGCGGAGAGCGATGAACTGCAGAAGCAGAACTTCAGCCGTCTGCGCTGCGGTATGAAAGGTGACTATCAACGGGGCAACAGTTCGCTTTCCCTTGCCGTCCTTGTCCTGCTCAAAAAACACGGCTACCTCTTCTCCGAAAATGATGTACGACAGGGACTGTCCGCTGTTCACTGGCCCGGCAGGCTTGAGTATATTGTCCTACCCCGTCCTGACCGACTCGGGAAAATCAGCAGTGCGGATGCAGGTGTCAAAGAAACATTACGATATCTGATCGACGGGGCGCACAATCCCGCAGGAGTCTTAAGTCTGCAGCAGACTCTGGCCGGGGAGTATGCCTATGATAAATTGATCGTCATCTGGGGTGCCATGGAGGATAAGGATCTGAGGCTGACTCTGCCGATAATTGCAGAAATGGCTTCCACTGTCATTCTGACCAAGCCGGAGGGCGAGCGAGCGGCTGACCCCGCCATGCTGCTGGCGGTCCTTGGTGATGATCTCAAGAAGCGCTGTCATCAGATCGTCAATGTCAGGGAGGCGCTTAATTTTGCGGAAGAACAGGCTATGGCGCACGATCTTATAGTTATTGCCGGTTCACTCTATCTTATAGGCGAGATCCGCTCCTATCTTGTTGGTGGAGTAGTGCCTGGTGAGTGACTTTCTTGAATTTGACGGAGTCGACGACGCCGAGATCAGACGGCAGAAGGCAAAGGCCAGAGAAATGCGCAAGACCCGTTGGTGGCAACAGAAAACATCAGCGGGCAAATGCTGGTACTGCGGTAGAAAAACAGCCTTTAAAGATTTGACCATGGACCATCTTGTCCCCCTTGCCCGGGGAGGAAAAAGTTCCAGAGAAAATATCGTTCCCTCCTGTAAATCCTGTAATACCATTAAAAAATCAATGCTGCCTCTGGAATGGCAAGAATACCTGGAAAGGAAAAAATAGAATATTAATCCTGTTTCCGGCTGTGGCTGAGGATTTTCCTTACCCCCATTTCGAGAATAACCTCCTGATTAGCCCTAATCCTCCGCTCAAGGCTGGGGCTGCTCTTTTCGCGGGTCTCTGCGGTCTCGATGGCTGCAGCGAAGCCTCCATGGCCGGTTTATGGTGTCCCGGATGAGAAAAATCAGTCCCCCGGCCTGGGCCAGAAAATGCTGAGTTTCAGGAGTAATAGGAAAATATTACCGGACTTCAGCGGGCAGGAGGAAAGGATTTCTGATTGTTTTTCCCTGAAGATCTTGACGAGGATCTATCTCCGTATTAAACTGTCCTACAATTAAACAGTTTGATTCGATAATAGAGGAATACACATGAACCTGAACTTTACTAAACTGGTGCCGGTTAAATCCTATGAGCACGTGGTCGAGCAGATCCAGAATGCCATTTGCGAAGGTACCCTGAAGCAGGGGGAGAGGCTGCCATCCGAGATGAAACTGAAGGAGATGTTCTCTACCAGCCGTGGAACGGTCCGGGAGGCGCTTCGGGTTTTAGAGCAGAAAGGATTGGTTGGCATATCTACCGGGGTAAAGGGCGGAGCCACGGTAAAAGGTGCCAACACCGAGGCCATGAGCGACAGCATGGCTCTGCTTATTCGCCATCAGAAAGTTTCCCTGGAGCACCTTGCCGAGTTCAGGGAGTTTTTGGAAGTGTATGCGGCGGAGAAAGCCGCAGAAATCGGTGATGAGAAGGAAATTGCCGGGCTAAAGGGGATTATTTCCCAAATTCAAGCCTTGATTGAAATGGATCCACAGGACTGGGGTGAATTTCATCGCCTTGACGCCCAGTTTCATCAGAAGCTGGCGGCAATGGCGGAAAATCCCCTTATCGAAGCCAATCTCGTCACCGTACACGATAATATCCAAGGATATTTCCACAAATACCTGCCCTTTTCCAGAGAGCTGCTGCATGAGGATTTTGAGCACCTTTGCGAAATTGCCGCAGCAGTTGAACGGGGTGACCGGGCGGCGGCCGGTAGATCCGCTCGGCAGCATATAGTTCGGTTCAGCGGGCTGATGAAGGCCAATATTCCGGAAAATGGTGAAGCCGATACTGAAAATATTTCCAGTTTGAGTGAGCGCTAGAGAAAAATGGGAACAATATTCGCCATTAAAAAATATGCCATCCATGATGGACCGAATATCCGTACAACTATCTTTTTAAAAGGATGTCCGCTTTCCTGCCGCTGGTGCCATAACCCCGAAGGAATGGAAGGCAGGGTGGATCTGCTCTGGAACGGCAGCAGGTGTGTGGGGTGCGGAGAGTGTATCGCTCAGTGTCCCACCGGGAGCCTGTCCCTGAAAAACCATAGTATAGTGCGGGACGAGCAGCAGTGTAGTCGCTGTTTAAGCTGCGTCGAAGTTTGCCCGGCTCTGGCTCATGAATCCACAGGCTGGCAGACCGATGCGGCTGCCGTTATGGCGGAGATCAAAAAAGATATACCGTTTTTCGACGAGTCTGGCGGTGGTGTTACCTTTTCCGGCGGCGAACCGCTTATGCAGCCGGAATTCCTTCTCGAGCTCCTGCGCTCATGCGGTGATCTGGGAATTCATCGGGCGGTCGACACCTGTGCGTTTGCTGCTCCTGCACAGCTTTTGGAGGTTGCCGATAACTGTGAGCTCTTCCTCATTGATCTCAAACATATGGACAGTGAAAAGCATAAGCGCCATACCGCTGTACCTAATGAACGAATATTGAAGAATATCCGGATTCTCGCCGAGAGAGGAAGCCCTATGATTATCCGTATTCCTCTGATAGAGGGATTCAACAGTGATGAAGAGAATATTCGGCGCAGCGGAGAATTTCTGACATCGCTACCGACTCTGCCGTTGCGTGTCGACCTGCTGCCGTATCATAGTATAGCGGGAGGAAAATACAAAAAGCTGGGTCTTGCAGATCCTGATATCGAGCTACCGTCTTTACCTGCAGAAAGGGTTGGGCAATGTGAAAAAATTCTGTCGGAAATGAAATTAAAAGTCCAGGTTGGAGGGTGAGTATGAATGCCAGAATTGAAAGATTACGCAAAATTAGTTTTGAGACGCAGCCATCACTGTCAATAGAACGTGCTCTGCTTGAGACGGAGTTCTATCGGGAAAACAGCGGTAAATACTCTCTGCCTGTGCTGCGAGCCGAATTTTTTAAATATCTCTGTCAGAAGAAGACACTCTATATCGGCAACGATGAGCTGATAGTCGGGGAGAGAGGACCGGCACCGAAAGTGGTCCCCACTTTTCCCGAACTGACCTGCCACAGTGGCGACGATCTGCGCATTTTGAACAGCAGGGAGATGACCAGATATACGATCAGCAAGGAAGATATTGCCACCTATGAGGAAAAAGTCATTCCTTACTGGCAGGGGCGATCGATGCGTGACCGTATCTTCAGTAAAGTGCCGCAGGACTGGCAGCGTGCCTATCGGGCCGGTATGTTCACCGAGTTTATGGAACAGCGTGCACCCGGCCATACCGTCCTCGATGGAAAAATCTACAAATTTGGCATGAAGGACTGCCGGGAGAGGATACGCCAGAGCATAGACCGGCTCGATTACCTCAACGATTCCCTGGCCTCCGATAAATACGAGCAGCTTACCGCCATGGATATATCCTGCGAGGCAATAATCATTTTTGCCCAGCGTCATGCTGAGCTGGCGGAACAGCTGGCGAAGCAGGAACATGATGAGCAGAGAAAAGAGGAGCTTCTGGAGATCGCCCGTATCTGCAGATGGGTTCCCGAGAATGCACCGCGAACTTATCATGAGGCGGTGCAGATGTATTGGTTTGTCCACCTCGGCACCATCACCGAACTGAATGGCTGGGATTCCATGTCGCCCGGACACCTGGACCAGCATCTTCTGCCCTTTTATCAGCAGGGCCTGGAGGATGGCAGTCTCGACCGGGCCAGGGCCAAGGAGCTGCTTGCCTGTCTGTGGATCAAGGTAAATAATCATACAGCACCTCCCAAGGTTGGCGTCACCGCCAGGGAGAGCGGGACCTATAATGACTTCACCCAGATAAACCTGGGCGGCCTGAACAGGGATGGCACCGACGCCGCCAACGAGGTATCCCTTCTTGCCCTGGAGGTTTCTGATGAACTGCACCTTCTTCAGCCGCAGCCGAGTGTTCATATCAGCAGCAGGACACCGGATCATTTTCTTGATGCGGCGGCCAGAGTGATACGCAAGGGATATGGATATCCTTCAGTTTTTAACACCGATATGGTCGTTCTTGAACAGATCCGGGCCGGTAAAAGTGTCGAGGATGCCCGAGAGGGAGGTACCAGCGGCTGTATCGAAACGGGAGCCTTCGGCAAGGAGGCCTATATCCTCACCGGTTATCTCAATGTTCCCAAGATCCTGGAGATTACCCTCAATAACGGTATCGACCCCCTCTCGGGCATTCAGGTTGGTATGCAAACCGGAGATCCTGAAAAATTCACGAGCTTCGAGGAGCTTTATCAGGCCTTTGCCCGCCAGCTGGAGTATATTGTCGATCTGAAGATCAAGGTGAACAACTACATCGAACGGATGTTTGCCAGGTATTCTCCAGCCCCGTTTCTTTCCGTGGTGATCGATGACTGCATTGAAAAGGGCCGGGATTATTATAACGGCGGTCCGCGCTACAACACCAACTATATCCAGTGTTGCGGCATCGGGACGGTGACCGACAGTCTCTCCGCCATCAAGACGCATCTCTACGATAAGGCGACAGTCACCTGGAAGGAACTTCTGGAGGGTCTGAAAAACAATTTTGCAGAAGCGGATGCCCTGCGTCTCAAGCTCTGCAATAAGACCCCCTTCTTCGGCAACGATGACGACCGGGCCGACACTATCATGCAGCGTGTCTACGAGAACCTGTTTACGGCAATTGACGGCAAACCCAATACCAAAGGAACCGTTTACCACCTCAATATGCTCTCCACCACCTGTCATGTCTATTTCGGAAAAATGCTTGGTGCCTCCGCCAATGGGCGTTTTGCCTATATGCCGGAATCCGACGGAACTTCACCGTCTCACGGCGCCGACAGGAACGGCCCCACTGCGGTGATCAAGTCGCTTGCCAAGATGGATCAGGTTAAATCCGGCGGAACCCTCCTTAATCAGCGCTTCCTTCCTGATGTGCTGGCAACGGATAGGGATCTGAAGAAGCTGACGGGCTTGATTCGCACCTATTTCCGCCTGGGAGGCCATCACATCCAATTCAACGTTGTCGATACCAAGACCCTGCGGCAGGCCCAGCAGACCCCCGATGAATACAGGAACCTGCTGGTTCGGGTGGCGGGATACAGCGACTACTTTGTCGATCTTGACCGAGAGCATCAGGAAGAGATTATCAACAGGACGGAGCAGGAAATGAACTAAGGGCCCTAAGATGGACTCGTAAAAAGCCCGATCTACGTCGTTGCAGATCTGAAAACGACGATTTGTCGTACCACATATACTGCCAAATCGCCGTTTCAGATACTACGCCTAGCTTTCTCGAAGTCGGAGTTTATGCCCCTATGGGTGCTATCGCAAAGTCCATCTGGGAGGCTTCGACTACTTTTTACTGTACCCCTTGAGGATTATAAGAACTTTAGACAGATTGTTTTCATTTCCAAAAAAAAATAAGAAAACAATCTGTAAGCACCAAAACCGTGAGAGTAGCAAACTATGAAAGTCTCTTTCCGTGTTCATTTGGTTGTTCTGCTGCTGAGCTTTTGGCTGATCACCACTGCCTCCAGCGCACCGGTGGAGATGATGCTTCCCGAAGTGTATGTCGAAGGGCGCGACGTCACCGGATGGCTGGTCAGCGAAAAGCTCGACGGAGTTCGCGGCTACTGGGATGGAGAGCGACTATGGTCGAAAAACGGCAAGATTTTCAATCCACCGGCGGCATTCATCCGTGATCTTCCCGATTTTGCCCTGGAGGGAGAGCTCTGGGGCGGTCGCGGCACCTTTGAAAAAACGATTTCGATCGTTCTGAAGGATGAAGCTCACGATGGCTGGCTGCAGCTCAAATTCGGTATTTTTGATGTACCCGAAGCAAGCGGGGGGTTCATGCGGCGCCTGGAAAAGGCCCGCGAATGGTTTGCAGAACATCCTTCGCCCTATGCCTTCCTGATCTCCCAGAACCCTGTGCGGCACCAGGAGCATCTCCAGCAGGAACTGCAGCGGGTGGAAGAGCTTGGCGGTGAAGGCCTGATCGTTCGAAAACCCGATGCTCTCTATGCCGGAGGACGCAGTACCGAAATCCTCAAGGTCAAGGATTTTCAGGATGCAGAGGCGGTTGTGGTGGCGCACCTGCCCGGGCAGGGTCGAAATATCGGCAGACTCGGGGCTTTGCTGGTCGAATTGCCGGACGGCATCCGCTTCAAGGTCGGGAGCGGTTTCAGCGATGAAGAACGAGAGAATCCCCCTGCCATCGGCGAGCTCATCACCTTCAGGTATTTTGGTTACTACCTTTCCGGCATTCCCCGATTTCCTGCATTTCTGCGCATCAGGCTGGACAAAGATCTGTGAACGGATTGTACTGGAAAAACTACCTTAAAAGGACTTGTCAATCTTCAGGTCCGAGCATGATCAGCTGCGTTTTATTGGTGGTCGGCGCTTGGAATAGAATTCCTGTAAGATAATCGATCCTACGATCAGAAAGAGTCCTGTAAATGTAGCCTGATGAATTTCTTCCCCAATAATGAGCCACAGGAACAAAAGGGAGAGGAAGGGCGAAATATAGATAAGGTTGCCGATCCGTGCCGCGCTGCTGCTCATCTGCAGGGCGCTGAGCCAGAGAACAAAGGTGATGCCCATCTCAAAGAGACCGATGTATATAAGCGGGAGAAAGGCTTGCGTTGAAGGAATATGCAGACCGCCAAAGAGAGGACTGAACAGTGTGGCATAGAGAAGGCCGAAGCAAAATCCCAGAAAAAGTTTGAAAACCGGAGCAAGACCATCCCTGGCATTGACCAGCCAGAACACCGCCCAGATAACGGTAGAGCTGAAGGCGAGCATCACTCCCGCCAGACTTACTCCTGCAAAGGCAGTCATCTCACCCCGGGTGGCAATGACAATGGCACCGCAGAAACTTACACCAAGAGCAAGAAGCTGAACGCGGCTGAGACTTTGTTTAAGGATGGGCACAGAGAGCAGCGTAAGGGCCAGGGGCCAGCCGTAGTTGAGCGACATAGCGATTTGTCCCGGAAGAAGGGAATAGGCCTTGAAGAGGACAAGATAGTAGAGAAAGGGGTTGATAAAACCGAGAAGGGCCGCCATTGCCCAGGATTTGGCCTTTATTTTTTTAAGTTTGCCAAGTTGACCCTGCAGGGTCAGGATTATCAACAGAGCAATGGTGGAAAAAAGGGCCGAATAAAAAAGCAGGATGAAAGGAGTGACATATTGCAGGGCTATTTTGAAGGCTGTTGCCGCCGTGCTCCAGAAAAGCACCGCCAGCGCAGTGAAGAGGTATGCCTGTGACTGTTTCTGCATTGATTGCTTATATCTATCAGCCTTACCGGCCGGTCCTTTCACTTAGTGCGGTTTGCATTCTTTCTGGTCGCTCTTGCGATTTCAGGTTGCATGACAATGACTACCTTATTCACCACGGTAGGCTTTGACAATGGGCTCATCCACCTCCACGATATTCGCGTCGCCGCTTTCTCGAAGTCGGCGCGTATCGCAGATTCCCGGCAACCTTAATGGTCACTTACGGGGTTGTCATTTTTCAAAACGCTGCAAGATATTTTGGTAAAAACGGCTGATTTACTTGCTAGTTTTTTTAAGAAGATCTATCATTAACAGACGGTTTAATTATTGTGATTATTAAATTAACTTATCTTTGTCAAGCAGCTTTATGGAAAATCTATTTCACAGAGTGAAGCAGAATCGAATATACCAGGATGTTGCTGAGCAGATCCAAACACTGATTCTTGAAGGTCGTGTCGTGGCGGGAGAAAAACTCCCGTCGGAAAGAGAGTTGTGCGACATGTTTCAAACCAGCAGTGGCACACTTCAGGAGGCTCTTAAGATTCTCGAACAGAAGAGCCTTATCGAGATTCGTCCTGGCATAAACGGAGGAGCCTATGTTAAAGATGCCAGTGCTGAATTGATGGCTGAAAACCTGGCCATGCTGATACGCTCTCATATGATTTCGTTGGGGCATCTTGCCGAATTCCGTGAAGGGATCGAGGGGGCAGTTGCGGCACTTGCTGCTTCCAGGTCAATGGCTGCTGATAATCAAACCCTGGCCAAGCTCATTGACGAAGCCGCCCGTTGTCGTGAAGAAGGACTTTCCGGCTGGAACAGATTTGTCCAGATGGATGAGAAGATCCATACCGAAATCGCCCGCATTGCCGGCAATCCCCTCTATAACTTTGTGCTGCACTCCATCTATGATAATATCCACCGCTATTACGACAAATTTTTACCTGCAGGTGAGGTGGAAATGGAGGAGAACTTTCAGGACCTGCAGTTTATCGTGCAGTCTATCGCTGCTGGTGAAAGCGATAAGGCACAGCAATTCGCTATCCATCATGTCCGGAGGTTCAGCAGTTACATGGAGCAGAAAAAGCGTCAGAACCTCGAACTGTGAATCAGCAGTTTTCGATTTGTGTGCCTCCCTGCTGAGATTCTCAGCTGATCGGATAATCTTGTAGCTCCTTATATAAGTTTTCAAATCAATCTGGAAGTTTCATTCCCACCGATAGATCCGGACATTGCAAAATACCTATCTCCGATCAGACTCGCAGTTATAGACACCCTTTTTCTGTATCAAATTCACTGATACTGTCAATTCATAATGCTTAAATATAGTCTGGTCTTCTTCTGAGAAAGGCTTTTTCTCTTGACATGGTAAAATGGTTTATTGTAAACAGAAGATAACGTTGTTACTCTAAATCTGAAAAACTGTAACTGCAGTTTTAATAAATCACTAAAATACAGTTATTTGGAGGCTTTAAATTTTAATAACAGCATTTATTGGTGATTAGGAAAATGGTGAGATCGTATGGGTGGCCCAATGGTTAAGTGTCGGTAGTTCTTTGAAAAATAGTTATAGGCGTTCTGGGCAGATCTCAGTTATCTTAAACTTTGGTAACAGAAGTTATTCAGTCTGATGTACAGTACCTTTTTGGTGCATATCAGGTACATGGTGTCTAGTTTTTGATGAAACAATGGCCGGGGAGGAGCATAAAAATATGTCCGTTGACAAACGAGAAATACTGAAGCGTAAGAAAGAAAAAAATTCTCAGGGCGGAGGTCGGGAAAGGATCGAGAAACAGCATGCCAATGGCAAATTGACAGCCCGGGAGCGCCTGGAATATTTCTTTGATAAAGGAACGTTTATTGAGATGGACGCCTTTGTTAAAAACAGATGCACTCGTTTCGGCATGGACAAAATGGATTTCGAGGGTGAATCCGTAGTCACCGGCTATGGCATGGTGGATGGCAGGCTGGTGTATGCGTTCTCCCAGGACTTCACCATTACCGGAGGCGCCCTTGGAGAGATGCATGCCAGAAAGATCGTCAAGGCAATGGATAATGCCGTTAAAGTCGGTGCTCCCGTAGTTGGACTGAATGATTCCGGCGGTGCCAGGATCCAGGAAGCAGTGGATGCCCTGTCGGGCTATGGAGATCTCTTTTTCAGGAATGCCATTTATTCCGGGGTGATTCCGCAAATTTCCGCAATCATGGGCCCCTGTGCCGGCGGTGCCGTATATTCACCCGCCTTGACCGATTTTGTCTTTATGGTTGATAAGACATCGCAGATGTTCATCACCGGGCCGCAGGTTATTAAAACTGTAACCGGGGAGGTTGTCTCCGCAGAAGACCTTGGGGGTGCCATGACCCACAACAGCACCAGCGGTAATGTACATTTTCTTGCAGAGACCGACAAACACTGTCTTGATTCTATCCGTAAACTTCTGGGATTCCTGCCCTCGAATAATATGGAAACCGCCAGGCGTACCGAGGCGGCAGGTGATTTAAACAGGCAAATCGAAGAACTCAACGATTTGATACCGGACAGTCCCAACAAAGCATATGACATACACGATGTCTTCAGGCCGATTATCGACAACGAAGACTTTTTTGAATACCAGCCCTACTTTGCCAAAAATCTGGTTACTGGTTTTGCCAGAATCAACGGAAAATCAATCGGCATTGTTGCCAATCAGCCGCAGGTTATGGCTGGATGCCTGGATATGAATGCCGGCGATAAGGCGGCAAGGTTTATCAGAACCTGTAATGCTTTTAATATACCCCTGCTCACTATAGTCGATGTCCCGGGTTTTCTTCCCGGCATAACTCAGGAGCACGGCGGCATTATCCGTCATGGTGCCAAAATTCTTTATGCCTTTAGTGAAGCCACAGTCCCCAAGGTTACCCTGATTACGCGGAAGGCATATGGCGGCGCTTATGTCGCCATGTGTTCAAAGTCTCTGGGGGCGGACATGGTTTTTGCCTGGCCTTCAGCCGAAATTGCCGTCATGGGCTCTGATGGGGCGGTCAATATCATCTTTAAAAGGGATATTGAGCAGGCGGAGGATAAGCAGACGACCCGGCAAAATATTCTCCGGGAATATGCCGCTGAATTTGCAACGCCCTATAAAGCTGCGGAAAGGGGCTTTGTCGATGATGTTATCGAGCCTCAGGCAACCCGGCAGCGAGTTATAGATGCCTTCAACATGCTGGAAGGGAAACGGGAAAAAAGACCTGCAAAGAAGCACGGCAATATGCCGCTTTAGAACCTTACAGATTGTTTTCTTGTTTTTTTGTAAGAAAATAATTTGTTTAAAGGTTCTTATCCAGCTCAGCTGGGTTAGCGGCCTTACTGCTGAGAGAGTCATAGCAGACAAGAAAACGGAAAATAAATAAAAAATCCGTGAATCGGTCTCTATAGCCAAGGCATTTATCCAGCTCCGCTGGATTGGTACCTAGCAGATCCGTTTCTTGTAAATTTTTAGAAACACTATCTAAAACTTCCCAGCTTAGCTGGGTCAGTATCGGAGGAAGCATGAATACAGTAGAGCTGCTGGCAAAATTCGCCGACCCCGAGATTATAAAAACGCTATCCCTCTCGGAAAAGCTGATAGCCGGGTTGGTCGTTACTTTTCTGGGGATGGGGATCACTCTCATTTCTCTGGTGATCCTCCAGATTGCCATAGCTGTCATGGCCAGGTTGACTGCCGGGACGCCAGTACCGGCTACCAATGTAAGGCCCCGGGAAGACGGCAAAGATGAGGTGAGCAATGATGAAGAGATTGTCGCCGCGGTCACTGCGGCAATCGCCCAGCAATTGAAGACATCGGTAAGTAATATTATTATCAGAAATATCGAAAAAATTGAGGAGCCATCCTCTGCATGGCAAAAGGCGGGTATCGCCGAGCAGCTGAATAATAAATTGTAGCCCTTTTGGAGGTTTGCGACATGAGAAAATTCCGTGTGCTGGTAAACGGCAATGAATACATGGTTGCCATCGAGGAACTGGCGGAAGAGGGCGGTGAGCTAAACGCAACCGCCGTATCACCGCGGAAGGTTATTCCTGCCAATAACCCACAGACCGGCGCAGAAGCGCCGAAAGTTGCAGTTGCGAAGAAAGAGCCGGGAGGCAATTCGCAAGGCAGTATTGTTGCCGCCTTGCCCGGCACCATTCTTAATGTCCTGGTCAATGTCGGGGATAAGGTGGAGCGGGGGCAATCCCTGCTGGTCCTCGAGGCTATGAAAATGGAAAATGATGTTAAGGCTCCTAATGACGGGGTGGTCAAGGAAATTTCAGTGACCAAGGGTGCTTCCGTAAATTCCGGAGACCTGCTCATGGTGTTGGCGTAAAACGAGAAGGAGACAGGCTATGCTGGAAGCATTATTCGAATTCTTGAGAAATACCGGATTTTATGGCTTGACCTTCGGTGCGGTGCTGATGATCGCTGTTTCCTGCCTGCTGCTTTATCTGGCGATCGTCAAAGGTTTTGAACCATTGCTGCTCGTTCCCATTGCCTTCGGGGTACTGTTGACAAACCTTCCGTTTGCCGGTCTGATGGCCCCGCCGGTGCTTGAAATAACCGACAAGATAGTCCATACCGTCCAGCCTGGAGGATTGTTGTATTATCTCTTCCAGGGAGATCATCTGGGAATATTCCCACCTCTGATCTTTCTCGGTGTCGGGGCAATGACCGACTTCGGTCCGCTTATAGCCAACCCCAAATCACTGCTGCTGGGCGCTGCCGCCCAATTCGGTATATTCATCACCTTTATAGGGGCCATAGCCTCCGGTATGTTTACTGCGCAGGAAGCCGCATCCATCGGCATTATCGGCGGTGCCGACGGTCCGACGGCAATTTTCCTCTCTTCAAAGCTGGCCCCTCATCTGCTGGGTGCAATAGCAATTGCAGCTTATTCCTACATGGCATTGGTGCCAATTATTCAGCCGCCGATCATGCGGCTGCTAACCACCAAAAAAGAACGTGGTATCAAGATGGAGCAACTGCGCGAGGTGTCGAAGAAAGAGAAGATCCTCTTCCCCATCATCGTTACCATTGTCGTTTCCCTTATCGTTCCACCGGCGGCGACTCTGGTGGGCATGCTGATGCTTGGGAATCTCTTCAGGGAGTGCGGAGTGGTCGGACGTCTGGAAGATACGGCAAAGAATGCCTTGATCAATATCATCACCATCTTTCTCGGCGTTACCGTTGGCGCAACAGCGACGGCGGAACAGTTTCTCAAGGTGGAAACGCTTGCTATTCTGAGCCTGGGCATCGTCGCTTTTGCCATTGGAACCGCCTCCGGTGTATTGCTGGCCAAGCTGATGAACATGGTAATGAAGATTGATATAAATCCATTGATTGGCTCTGCGGGTGTATCGGCGGTTCCCATGGCTGCGCGAGTCTCACAGGTGGTGGGCCAGAAAGAAGAGCCTACAAATTTTCTGCTGATGCACGCCATGGGGCCCAATGTAGCAGGAGTTATCGGATCTGCCGTGTCGGCAGGGGTTTTACTTTCATTGTTCGGCAACTGACCGGATGGGGCCGAGGCAGCATAGTGTTACCAATGCCAATTATTTTTCCATTGACGATCATGTTGTTTATAAGTTAATACATAAAGGTAACAATGTTATTCGAAAGTGCATACAGTACACTTCAAGATCTTCAGCTCCATGATTTCTTTAAATGGAGCGAGCGGGCTTGCTTTTGTCAGCAGGTGGACTGTAGAGGATGGCAGACCGGTCGAAAGGGCCTGCCGGTATATAACCTGCGTTGCTTCATGGAATCTGGATCATGCTATGGAGTGAAGCCGGCTTGAGAAAAAATGGACAGGTTGATAATGCAAGATGAATTAAATCCCGAAATACGAGCGCGTCTCGAAAAAGCGGTATTGGAAGTCTTTTCCCATTCCGATTTCCACAAAGCCTCCATCCGTGACATTGCTGAAAAAGCTGGGGTGAGTTTTACCACGATTTACAAACATTACGGCAGCAAGGAACGACTGGTTTTTGCTTTTGTGGATGTCTGGATGGGTAAGCTCACCGATCGAATTGTTGATCATCTTCAAGGGATCGAAGATCTTAAAGAGAAGCTGCGCAAGGTATTCTGGCTGCAGCTTGACTACTATGAAAGACACGAAGGCCTGGGACGTATCGTCTTCATGACCTTACCTATGAAAACCTGGATGGCAGATAAAAACTTTGAGCAGCGTAGAATGATGAACCTGATGGTCGATGTTCTGCGTCAGGGACAGGAAGAAGGAATACTCAACAATAAAGTTCGAGCCGGTGTACTGCTTGATTTTATAATGGGTTTTGTGCAGCGCAGTTTTTTTATGTGGATTCAGCGGGGTAAAAAAGAGAGCCTTGCCGGACAGGCGAATGAGTTGTTCGAGATGGTCTGGCAGGGAATGGCTCAACCACAATCAAAAATACAGGGCAAATAGAACGGCAAACAGCTTTTTTGAGACAGGAAGCACGCGCTTGAAAGGCAATAAATCATGAAGCAATGTGGAGAAAAACTATGAAGATTCTGAAAATTGACCATCTTGGTATTGCTGTTAATAGTATTGATGATGGAAAAAATTTCTGGTCCGAGGTTCTGGGACTTGAGTTCGAAGGAGCCGAGACTGTTGCCGAGCAAAAGGTAACCACCGCTTTTTTTCCTGTAGGTGAAAGCGAGGTAGAGCTTCTTGAATCCACTTCTCCCGATGGTCCCGTAGCCAAATTCATCGAAAAGAGAGGGCAGGGTTTTCAACATGTAGCCTTCCGTGTGGAAAACATCGAAGAGGCCCTGGCAGAACTCAAGGCCAAAGATATCCAGTTGATCGACCAAACTCCCAGAATCGGAGCAGGTGGAGCGAAGATTGCCTTTCTGCATCCCAAGGCTACCGGGGGGATACTGGTTGAATTATGTGAACGGTCATAATCAGTATCCGGAATAAAAGATTTTCATCAACGAATCCAATGCCAATAATGACGAGGAGCATCACATGAGTGAACATCCGGATTTCGACAAATGGAAGGAAATTGCAAGCAAACAGATGAAAGGACGGCCGGTCGAAGAGCTTGAGTGGATGACCCCGGAGGGAATCCGGGTTAAGCCGCTGTATACCGCCGAAGACATAGAGGGCATGGAAACCGTAAATACCCTGCCGGGCATGGAACCCTATGTACGGGGACCCATGGCGACAATGTATGCCGGCCGTCCCTGGACCATCCGACAATATGCCGGCTTCTCCACGGCCAAGGAATCAAATGCCTTTTACAGACGGGCTCTGGATGCCGGCCAGAAAGGTCTTTCGGTTGCCTTTGATCTTGCCACTCATCGAGGCTATGATTCTGATCACCCGCGTGTTTCCGGCGATATCGGCAAGGCAGGTGTTGCCATCGATTCGGTTGAGGATATGAAAATTCTCTTTGACGGCATCCCCCTGGATAAGATGTCTGTTTCCATGACCATGAACGGTGCCGTTATCCCCATCCTGGCCGGCTATATAGTTGCTGCCGAAGAGCAGGGAGTCAAACATGAACAACTTACCGGCACCATTCAGAATGACATTCTCAAGGAATATCTGACCAGGAACACCTATATTTATCCGCCGGTGCCCTCGATGCGGATTATCTCCGATATTATGGCCTTTTCCTCTAAAAACATGCCGAAGTATAATACCATCAGCATCAGCGGCTACCATATGATGGAGGCGGGAGCCAACTCCGTTTTGCAGACCGCATTTACACTGGCTGACGGTGTCGAGTATGTCAAGGCGGCACTGAAGGCCGGCATGGATGTTGATTCCTTTGCGCCCAGACTTTCCTTTTTCTTCGGCATCGGCATGAACTTTTTCATGGATATCGCCATGCTCAGAGCGGCCCGTTTTCTCTGGCACCGGCAGATGAGCAGGTTCAATCCGAAGAATCCCAAATCCTCGATGCTGCGCACTCATTGCCAGACATCGGGATGGAGCCTGACTGAGCAGGATCCTTACAACAACGTTATCCGCACGACTCTCGAGGCCATGTCCGCGGTTCTTGGCGGCACCCAGTCGCTGCATACAAACTCCTTTGATGAAGCGATTGGTCTGCCCACTGATTTTTCCGCGCGCATTGCCCGCAACACCCAGATCCTCATTCAGGAAGAAACGGAGGTCTGCCATGTCGTCGATCCTCTGGGCGGTTCCTATTATGTCGAGGCGCTGACCAAGAGCATCGTCGACGAGGCGCAGAAGATAATCGATGAGATCGAGGAACTTGGCGGTATGGCAAAAGCCATCGAATCAGGTATGCCGAAAATGCGCATCGAAGAATCAGCTGCCCGTAAGCAGGCTAGAATCGATCAGGGCAGCGATGTTATTGTCGGTGTCAATAAATACAAACTGCCCGACGAAAAGATCGACTTTGAAGTCCGCGAAGTTCCTGCCACCGTCCGTGATGAGCAGGTTGCCAGGCTCAAGGAAATAAAAGCGGCACGAGACAATGACGCGGTGGAAAGGGCTCTGGCGGACCTGACCAGGGCGGCCGAGTCGGACGGCAATATTCTCGAGGCAGCGCTGCCCGCGGTCAGGGCCAGGGCAACGGTTGGAGAAATATCCGATGCATTGGAGAAGGTCTTCGGTAGATATGTGGCCACCACGCGCTGCATCTCGGGAGCCTACTCCTCTGAATTCGGAGCCAGCGGCAACGTGATCGAGGCTTTGCGCCAACGTACCGCCGCCTTCCTGGAGAAGAATGGACGAAGGCCTCGTATGCTGGTTACGAAAATGGGCCAGGACGGACATGACCGCGGCATCAAGGTCATTGCCAGCTCCTACGCCGATCTGGGATTTGATGTCGACATCAGTCCTATGTTTCAGACGCCTGCGGAAGCTGCCAAGATGGCGGTGGAAAATGATGTTCATGTTGTAGGCGCCTCCAGTCTCGCTGCAGGTCATAAGACTTTGATTCCTGCTTTGATAGAAGAACTCGGCAAGCTGGGCGGTGAGGAGATCATGGTGGTGGCTGGCGGGGTCATCCCTCCGGCGGATTATGATTTTCTCTATAAAGCGGGCGTCAAAGCCGTATTCGGGCCAGGTACACCGGTGCCGGTCTCGGCGGATAGAACGTTGACCCTGCTGGAAGAGAAGTATTGATCTGGAAAATTTAAGGAGTAAGACCTCGGGTCTTATTCCTTAAAAAATAATTCAAGTGATGCACCTCAGGATTTAATTATGGTTAAGGACACCCAGTACTATATCGACGGGGTTGTTGCCGGAGACCGTCTCGTGCTTGCCCGTACCATAACACTTATCGAAAGTTCACTGGCCGGGCATCAGGCACTGGCCCGTACTATCATCGACTCTCTTCTTCCCAGAACAGGAAAGGCGGTTAGGCTCGGGATTACCGGGGTGCCGGGAGCCGGAAAAAGTACTTTTATCGAAAGCTTCGGGACCGTGCTGACCGAAATGGGCCTTCGTGTAGCGGTACTGGCGATAGATCCAAGCAGTGGCCGCAGTGGCGGCTCCATACTCGGTGACAAGACCAGGATGGAGAAGCTGGCCGTCAATGACAGAGCCTTTATCCGACCATCTCCATCCAGCGGGACCCTCGGCGGGGTCGCCGGAAAAACCCGGGAGACCATGCTGGTCTGCGAGGCCGCGGGATTTGATGTCATCATTATCGAAACCGTCGGTGTAGGCCAGTCCGAAACCACCGTTGCCTCGATGGTCGATTTTTTTCTGGTGCTGATGATAGCAGGAGCAGGCGATGAGCTGCAGGGAATAAAGAAAGGGGTGCTCGAAGTAGCCGATGCCATTGTCATCAACAAGGCCGATAGAGACAATGTCGGCAAGGCGGAACTGGCCCGCAAGGAATATCAGGCCGCCCTGCATCTATTAATGCCGTACAGTCCCAACTGGACGGTACCGGTATTGACCTGCAGTGCGCTGGAAAAGGTGGGGATAGAGGAAATATGGCAGACCGTCGAAGAGCATCGTCGGGCCCTGACGGACAGCGGAGAGTTCTATCAAAAGCGAAAAGATCAGGCGAGACAGTGGTTTGGGTTTCTCCTTGATGAAGGACTCAAAGACTGGTTTTACAATAGTGCGAAGGTGAAAAAGACCATTCCCGACCTACTCGGGGAAATAGAGCAGGAACACACCTCGCCGACAGTTGCTGCCGCACGGCTCCTCTCTCTTCTCGACGATATGGTATAACTTTATTTGTTTGGCAACTATTCAGCAAGAAGCTAACCCCGAAAGCCGCACGCGGCCGGGATAGTACCTTGGCGGTAAATGTAAGTGAAGGCTTTAAAGATAGTTTCCGTTTTCTTGTTTTTTACACCCCTCAAGGGGGTACTGAACTGAGTGACAGCTTTTGGGGAGTAAGGTATTAACCGGCAGTTTGTCCTGAACTGTAACTGTTCAGCAGCGCTTACCGGTGTGCAGATGGGGTGCCCGGAGTCGGCGCTTACCTCTGAATAGTTACGTTATTTGTACCAGCCCGCATACTTTATGTAGCTTTGGGCTATGCGCTCGATTTGACCGGAGATAAGCTCCTCACTGATATCCTTGATCTTCTTTGCCGGAACTCCCGCATAGATACAGCCGGATTCCACCGTTGTCCCGGCGGTGACCACTGCCCCGGCGGCAATAATGGTATTGGAATTGACGATGCAGTCATCCATGACAATGGAGCCCATGCCGATGAGAACATTGTCTTCAATCGTGCAGCCATGCACGATGGCGTTATGGGCTATGGAGACATTACTGCCGATATTGGTTGGTGATTTCTTATAGGTACCGTGGATCACAGCCCCGTCCTGCACATTCACCCTGTCCGCCATTCTGATATAGTTGACATCGCCGCGAAGAATGGCATTAAACCAGATGCTGCACTGGTTTCCCATCACCACATCACCGATTATGACGGCGGTATCGGCAAAAAAACAATCCGCTCCAAATTGAGGCTTTTTCCCTCTGATTTCTTTGATGATCATCTTTTCTGAAAGGGTTGATTTTAATAGTTCAACGGGGAAGAGCGACTTGCCTCATTCCTTATTATATAAGGTTGCATGCGTTTGCAGAGTTGTAAAGGGCAAAAGGTGGAAAGAAAGGACATGGAATATTGTCCATGTCCCTTCTCAGAGAGTGAAGTCTACTCGATGACGCTCAAAACAGCACCTTTGGCCACAGTGTCGCCGCTTTTAAAACTATTTTCCTTAATGACACCGTCACAGGGCGCACCCAGGGCGTTTTCCATTTTCATGGCTTCAAGAACAACGACCGTTTCACCCTTACTGACTTTGTCGCCTATGTTTTTAGCATAACTGACGACCATCCCGGGCATAGGGGCAAGCAGAAGCGTACCTGTTGCGCTGGTGGAGGCCGGTGCGGGATTGGCGCTCTGTGAAGCTGCCGCCGGAGCGGGATTGGCGGGAGCAGCGGCCGGCTGCGCAGGCTGTGCAGGGGGTGCTGCGTTCTGCCGCGGCATGGAGACCACTGGACCGCCCACCGGATCAACCTCGACACTGAAATACTCCTTGTCGACGAAGACGTTGAAGGTACGCACTGCCTCGGTTTTTTCAGGAGTATCGCCTTTTTTCTCGACTAGCTTTCCTTCTTTCGCCTTTTTCAGCAGCGCGTCTCTTTTGGCGACTTCTTCCAGGGTAATAGGTTTGACACTTTCCGGCGGCTCTGTTTTGCCGTATTTCCACTCCAGAAATTTTCTCCCCGTCACCGGAAACTGGGCGTAGAGAATAAGATCGTCCATATCAACGGCAAGGTCGCCGATTTCCGCCTTGGCTTTCTCCAGTTCTGGTTCAAGTACTTCGGCGGGACGGCAGGTGATCGGTTCTTCGCCGCGCGGATATCCCTTCAGTGCCTTTTTCTGGAGTTCATCGTTGATGGGGACCGCGGTTTTGCCGTAGAGGCCGTAGCAGAGATCCTTCACCTGCCCGGTAATCATTTTATAGCGCTCATCCGGAGTATCATGCAGAACATTGTTAACCGTCTGGACGCCGACGATCTGGCTTGTCGGGGTGACCAGCGGGATCTGGCCCAGATCTTTACGAACCCGGGGAAGCTCCTTGTAGACCTCGTCGATCTTGTCCAGAGCGTCCATTTCACGAAGCTGGTTGACCAGATTGGAGAGCATGCCGCCAGGGGTCTGGTGCAGGAGAACGTTGATATCAATGATGGAAACCTTGGAGTCGTCAAGCAGATGCTTGTATTTCGGCATGACCTTCTTCTCCAGGACCTCGTTGATGTCCGCCAGTTTCTTGATGTCGAAGCCGGTATCGCGATTCGTTCCCAGCAGTGCCATGACCAGTGGTTCGACGGCGGCATGCGATGTCCTGTAGGCATATGGGGTCATGCAGGTGTCTATGATATCAACACCGGCCTCGATCGCCTTGAGGTGGGTCATGGGCGACATGCCCGAGGTGAAGTGGCTATGGAGGTGGATCGGAATGGATACCGCTTTTTTCAAAGCTTTGACCAGAGGATATGCATCATAGGGCGCCATCAGTCCGGCCATGTCCTTGACGCAGATGGTATCCGCTCCCATGGATTCAAGCTCTTTGGCCTTGTTGACATAATAGTCAAGATTATAGACGTCACCGCCCAGACGTGGCTCCGTCAGGGTATAGCAGATGCAGCCTTGAAAGTGCTTACCGCTCTTTTTGATCTGTTTGACCACGGTCTCAAAATTGCGGTAGTCGTTGAGCGCGTCAAAGGTCCTGAAGACGTCCATACCGTTTTCCGCGGCTCTGTCGACGAAGGCATAGGCCAGATCGTCGGCATAGTTGCGATATCCCACCAGGTTCTGAGCTCTGAGAAGCATGGAGAATGGGGTCTTTTTGATATAACGCTTCAGGGTGCGCAGTCTTTCCCATGGATCTTCGTTGAGGAAGCGGTGCATGGTGTCGAAGGTTGCGCCGCCCCAGGTTTCAATAGCCCAGAAGCCTACTTCATCCATCATTTCGGCGACCGGAATCATATCTTCGGTGCGGCCGCGCGTGGCGAACAGTGACTGATGGCCATCGCGGATACTCAGGTCCATTATTTTCAGAGGATTTCCCGCCTTAGGGCGGTCGCTGTCATATTCTAGTGCGGTCATTTTTACTTGGTCACTCATCACTCCATCTCCTTACCTGGTCGGTTAAACATGATGGCATAAAACTCTCTTAATCTGCTCTGCAACAGGCATACTGTCGTGATTGCACTTGAAAAGTCGCCTGTATGAAAGCAGCGGATTTGTGGGTATACCATGTCATGTTGGCATCTAATGAGGTCATTCGAATTTTTAAAATGCTGTTCCAGCTGAGCTGGATTCTTTACAGTACCCCTTAAGGGGTATAAGAACCCTGAGACAGACTGTTTTTTTTCAAGAAAACAGTCTGCTAAAAGCGTGAAAAAGCCTTCATTTGTATCAGTTGACGCATGTTCATCATGTCCTGTCGTCCACTGAGTCCCCAGAGATTCAACTCCTGTTGAGGCGGTTGCGGGGTTGCAGCACATATACCCTGCTGCTGGATTGCTTCCTCCTGTAAATAGGCATTTACCGCTGCAAGTGCGGCTGCTATCTTCTTGTTTGCTTCTGCCATTGGTGTACTCACGTATTGAAAAAAATATGTTTACGCTGATCATCACATTATACAGGTAGTCGGGAATAATCAGCCATCTGCAAAAGACGGTGATTGAATTTCCTGATGCAGGACGATTCAGGCGCGAAAGGGCGCTGCCATGGTTCACCCATAAATTGCATATTCGGTTTCCTGGTCGAGAAGCTGGTCAATTTCACCCTGAATCATCATCCTTTTCTCATTGTTGACCCATTTGTTCCAGTCTTCCACCGATCGCCAGGTGCTGATAACCATTGTTTCACCGGGTTCATCTATGCGCTGCAGGGTTTCGCCGGAAATATATCCCGGCTGGCTCAAGGTCAGGCCGCGCAGTTTCTTTAACAACATCGTAAGTTCGATAACGTGCACTTCAGATGCTTTTCTTTTGATGAATATTTTTACAGCCATGGAATTCTCCTTTATCTAGGTAGAGAAATACTGTATTTCCCCCATCGGTCCGCCAGAGAGCGCAGAGCAAGGGGAAAGAATTTACAGAGGTATATTGCCATGCTTCTTCATGGGATTGGTGTCCCGTTTATTCTTGATAAGATTCAGGGCCCTGCAGATCCTTGTACGGGTGCGGGCCGGCTCTATAATGTCATCAATGTAGCCTCTCTGCGCGGCAACGTATGGATTGGCAACTTTATCCTGATATTCCTTCTCCTTGTCCGCAAGAAAGGCGGCTGGATTCTCCTGTTTTTTAGCCTCCCTTCCGTAGAGTACACCGACTGCCCCCCGAGCGCCCATGACGGCAATTTCCGAAGTGGGCCAGGCATAATTGATATCGCCCCGCAGATGCTTCGAAGACATAACGCAATAGGCGCCGCCGTATGCCTTCCTCGTGATAACGGTTACTTTAGGAATAGTGGCCTCGGCGTAGGCATAGAGAATTTTTGCACCATTACGGATGACACCGCCATATTCCTGGGCTGTTCCCGGCAGAAAACCCGGGACATCGACGAAGGTGACTACGGGAATGTTAAAACAGTCGCAGAAGCGGACAAAACGGGCTCCCTTGATTGAAGAATCTATATCGAGCACACCGGAGAGA
This sequence comes from Desulfobulbaceae bacterium, assembly GCA_016278675.1. GTDB lineage: Bacteria > Desulfobacterota > Desulfobulbia > Desulfobulbales > Desulfocapsaceae > Desulfopila_A. The sequence continues at coordinate 198,462 of JADQBJ010000031.1, forward strand.
TGGGCCGGCTGGTTGGCGACTATACCTACGCTCATGCCGTTGTAGCGGGCAAAGCCGGTGATCAGGTTCGGGGCAAAAGTCTCTTTGACCTCATGGAAATCCCGGTTGTCAACAGACTGCAGGATAACCTCCTTCATATCATAGGCTTCGTTATGATTGTCGGGAATGAAGCTGTTCAGGTCCGCAGATGTCCTGGTGACCGGATCGTCACAGGGAACCAGAGGGGTGGTTTCCAGATTGTTTTGCGGCAGGAATGAGAGTAATTTTTTGATGTAGTTTATAGCGTCTTCACCCGATTCGGCGGCGTAGTCGCTCACTCCGCTTCTGCTGGCATGCATCTCGGCGCCGCCGAGTTCCTCGACGGTGACGTCTTCATGGGTGACGGATTTGACTACCTTCGGTCCGGTCAGAAACATATAGGACTGCTTTTTGACCATGGTGACAAAATCGGTCAAGGCCGGTGAGTAGACGGCCCCTCCCGCGCAGGGTCCGAAAATGGCGGAAATTTGAGGAACAACTCCAGAGGCCATGACGTTGCGCTGGAATATTTCCGAGTAACCGGCCAGGCTTTCAATTCCCTCTTGAATGCGGGCGCCGCCTGAATCATTCAATCCAATCACCGGGGCACCGTTTTTCATAGCCAGATCCATAATTTTACAGATCTTCTCGGCAAATGTTTCAGAAAGAGAGCCGCCCAGTACCGTGAAATCCTGGGCAAAGACATAGACGCTGCGGTTATCTACGGTGCCAAAGCCGGTGACCACTCCGTCGCCGGGAAATTGTTTGTCTTCCATGCCGAAATCGCGGCACCTATGGAGCTTGAACATGTCGAATTCTTCAAAAGAGCCGGGATCCAGGAGCATCTCAATACGCTCCCTCGCCGTATAACGTCCCTCGGAGTGGATTTTGTCAATCCTCTTCTGACCACCTCCAAGACGTGCTTCCGCGCGTAATTTCATCAGGTGATCGAGTTGGTCGTTCGCTTTCATACAGTCTCCTTCGTGCAGAGAAATCCATCTTAGTCAAACGAAGATCCGTAATGTTTGACGAACCTGCCGTTTTTGTTTGCAGTTCCGATCCGCCAACTTCAGATGAGCCCAACCGGCCATCGGCTCATCCGGGAGTCGGATTGTGTTGCCGTCCGAAGGTAAAGTCACTCTCTGATCGAAGAGATAACTTTCCGGCCGGCAACAGTGTCAAAATACTTCTTTACAGAGTTTACCCAGGCTGCCGAGATCGCGGCAGACATGAATGCCTCCCGCCTCCATGGCATTGATCTTGGCTTCCGCTGTGCCCTGACCGCCGCTGACAATAGCACCGGCGTGACCCATGCGTCTGCCCGGAGGCGCGGTGAGGCCGGCAATGAAGCCGACTACAGGTTTACTCATATTCGCCGATATCCAGGCGGAGGCCTCTTCCTCGGCATTGCCGCCGATTTCGCCGACCATGACAACCGACTCGGTTGCCCCGTCTTCATTGAAGGCTTTGAGACAGTCGAGAAAACCTGTACCGTTGACCGGATCGCCGCCTATGCCGATGCAGGTGGTCTGGCCGAGGCCGTATTGGGTGAGCTGATGAACCACCTCGTAGGTCAGGGTTCCCGAGCGGGAGACAACGCCGACCGGTCCGCCGGGTTTATGGATCTGCCCGGGCATGATGCCTATCTTGCATTCGCCCGGTGTGATTATTCCCGGACAGTTCGGGCCTATGAGGCGGGAGTCCTTCCGGGCCAGATAATTTTTTATACGCAGCATATCCATCACCGGAATACCTTCGGTGATACATACGATCATTTCCATTCCGGCATCTGTTGCCTCAAGAATGGCGTCGGCTGCGAAGGGCGGCGGAACCAAGATCATCGAAGCGTTGGCCCCGGTCTGCCTGCGTGCTTCCGCGACTGTATTGAAGACGGGAATACCGTCCATCTTCTGGCCGCCTTTACCGGGTGTAACCCCGGCGACGATATTGGTGCCGTATTCGACGCATTGGCGGGTGTGAAACTGTCCTTCCTTGCCGGTGATGCCCTGGACGAGGACGCCTGTTTGAGAATTGATGAAAATGCTCATGGTGTTCCTTTATACATGTTGAAGTATTCGTAACTGTTCAGGTCTATTCCAATTTGACCACCCCGTCTTCTACAGACGTCGGTGGTGCGGCCGTTTCTTCGGATCAGGATACAATATCCGCAATTTTGCGGGCTGCATCGGCAAGATCGGTGGCATTAATCAGAGACATGCCCGACTCGGCGAGAATCCGGCGGCCCTCCTCGACATTGGTGCCTTCCATACGCACAACCACAGGGACACTGAGCTGAACCTTGCCGGCTGCCTGGACAACTCCCTGGGCCAGGACATCACAGCGCAGGATGCCGCCGAAGATATTTACGAGAATAGCCTTTACCTTGGGATCACTGAGAATAATTCTGAAACCGTTCTCAACCATTTCGGCATCGGCGCCGCCTCCGACATCAAGGAAATTCGCCGGTTCCGCTCCCGCCTGCTTGATAATGTCCATGGTGGCCATGGCCAGACCTGCACCGTTGACCATATTGCCGACATTACCGTCGAGGTTGATATAGTTGAGATTGTATTTGGCCGCTTCCGCCTCCGCCTCGTCATCTTCATTGGGATCGTGCATCTCGACGATATCCGGATGTCTGTACAGAGCGTTGGAATCAATGTCCACTTTGGCGTCAAGGGCTATGACCTCATTTTCCTCGGTGACGATAAGGGGATTTATCTCTACCATGGAGCAGTCGTAATCGACAAAGAGGGTGTAGAGGCTGCGCAAGATCTTGCCAAAGGATTTCATCAGCACGGAATCAAGTTCCAGGCCGAACATTACCTGCCGCAAATGATAGCCTTGTATGCCAATCAGCGGGTTGATGGGAACCTTGATGATTCTCTCGGGGCTTTTTTCAGCAACTTCTTCAATATCCATGCCGCCGTCCTGGCTGGCGACTATGGTAATGCTTGCCGTTTCACGATCCGGAATGATGGAGAGATATAATTCCTTTTTGATATTGACGCCTTTCTCGATCAGCACTGTTTTTACCAGTCGGCCCTGGGGACCCGTCTGCTTGGTTACCAGGGTCATGCCGAGGATTGCGTCGGCCGCTGCCTCGACTTCTGCTCGATCGCGGGCCAGCTTGACGCCGCCGCCCTTGCCTCTGCCGCCCGCGTGGATCTGGGCCTTGACCGCCACCGGCAGACCGAGCTTGTCGGCAATATCAACGACCCCCTGCCTGTCTGTGCTGGTGTCGCCCTGGGGTACCGGGACATCGTATTTGCGAAAAAGTTGTTTGGCCTGATATTCATGGATTTTCATAAATTTTTCCTGTTTTTCTACAACCGGCGGGGTGGTGCCGGTTTTTTCATAGGCTTAATAAAAAGGCAGGGGATGTTGAGCCCCTGCCGCCTGTACTGTCTTATTTTTTCGGATATCCCATATCCGTCAAAGTTTCGGTTATCTCCTCAAGTATGGTTGGATCATCGATGGTCGACGGCATGTTATAGGCCTTGCCGGAGGCTATGGAACGCATGGTGCCCCGCAGGATTTTTCCGGAACGGGTCTTGGGCAGTCTGGCTACCACTGTCGACTCGCGGAAACAGGCAATCGGGCCGATGGCTTCCCGCACCATTTTGACAAGTTCGTCCTGGATCTCCTTGACATCCCGGGTGACGCCCGCCTTGAGGACAAAGAAGCCCACGGGCAGCTGCCCCTTGAGTTTGTCCTCGGTGCCGATAACAGCGCATTCGGCAATGTCGGGATGATTGGCGATAACCTCTTCCATGGCGCCGGTGGAGAGACGATGACCGGCAATGTTAATGACATCGTCCATTCGTCCCATAACATACACATAACCGTCTTCATCTATATAACCGCCGTCGCTGGTCTCGTAATAGCCGGGGAAGGAAGTCATATAGGATTTAATGAATCGCTCATCGTTGCGCCACAAATTGACCAATGTTCCCGGAGGCAGCGGAAGTTTGACCACAATATTGCCTTCCTTGCCCCTTTCAACTTCATGACATTCACTATCGAGGATGCGAATGTCATATCCGGGGACGGGTTTGGTCGGTGAGCCTGGTTTGACCGGAAACTCTTCAATACCACGGCAATTGGCGGCAATAGCCCAGGCGGTTTCGGTCTGCCACCAGTGATCGATTACGGGGACGCCAAGCATATTCGCCGCCCAGTGATAGGTGTCGGGATCGAGCCGTTCACCTGCGAGATAGAGGCATTCGAAATGGGAGATATCATATTTTTTCAGGAAAGTCCCGTTTGGATCTTCCTTTTTAATGGCGCGAAAGGCCGTGGGGGCGGTAAAGAGCGTTTTAACCTTATGCTCGGCGATAACCCGCCAGAAAGCACCTGCATCGGGGGTGCCGATGGGTTTGCCTTCATAAAAGACCGATGTGGCGCCGATCAGCAAGGGTGCGTAGACGATATAAGAATGTCCCACCACCCAGCCGACGTCGGAGGCCGACCACCAGACGTCGCCCGGATCGATGTCATAGATAGCCTTCATGCTCCAGGCCAGGGCCACGGCATGACCGCCGTTGTCTCTGAGAACTCCCTTGGGCATTCCCGTTGTGCCTGAGGTATAGAGGATATAAAGTGGATCGGTTGCATCGAGTTCAACGCACTCTGCGGGCCGGCTCTTCTGCATCAACTCGTTCCAGTCGATATCCCTGCCTGCAGTCATATCCGCCTTGAGGAAATCGCGCTGGAAAAGAATAACCTTTTCAACCTCGTGGACGGATTGTTTCAGAGCGCTGTCGACCATGGGTTTGTAGGCGAGTTTTTTGACGCCTTCGACGGCACCGGAGGCGGTAATCAATACTTTGGGTTGGGCGTGATCAATACGGATGGCAAGCTCATGCGGGGCAAAGCCGCCGAAAACTACGGAATGGATGGCGCCGATCCGGGCACACGCCAGCATGGCAATCGCTGCCTCGGGGATCATGGGCATATATATGACCACGGTGTCGCCTTTTGTAACTCCAAGGCTTAGCAGGCCTCCGGCAAAATGGGAGATTTTCTCCTGCAGTTCCCGGTAGGTTATTTTGGTGATTGTGTTGGTTACGGGACTGTCGTATATGATTGCTGTCTGATCGGCACGACCTCTTTCCACATGTCGATCGACCGCGTTATAGCATGTATTCATCTTGCCGCCTTTGAACCAGCGGTAAAATGGGGGGTTGGCGGAATCAAGGATTTTTTCGCATTCCTTATACCAGTCTATTCCTCTGGCGGCCTCGCCCCAAAACTTCTCAGGATCGTTGATACTTTGAGAAAATACAGCATCGTAATTCGACATAATAGCCCTCGTTTTGTTTTTGTTGGGTCCCCTGAGTTCCTTGTGCTCAAATGGTTTACGGAACTACTCTTTGTTTTTTCGTCTAATCTCCTCCTTCAGGGTACGACTCTATCTGAAAGTGCCATGTATATTTGCAATGATAATCTTGTAAAAATGTGCCACAAAACTCCAGGTTGGCAGATAAAAAGTCCGCAACGCGGAAAGACCGGGCAGTTTTCGAGGCCATCAAAATTGTTTGAACAAAAGCTGCGAATGTTCTTCCCGATCAAGCAGACGGGGATGCAATATTCCCCGCCAAACCATGCCGAACATGATATTAGCGTGTTCAACCAGGCTGTCCTGCTTGCCTCTCTGGATCCACATAAAGAAACTGCGCTGCACGAATCCCATCAGGAAGTCGAGGAGCACAGAGGCATCCACCCGGTCGTTGAGAATTCCCTCTTGCTGTCCCTGGCTCAGTACCTTGACGACCAGGTTCATCATCCTTCGCTGTTCGAAAGTTTCGTCGGCCATCCAGGTCTTCATGGGAAGCGTCATGAAGACAATGCGGCCCAATCCTTCATGTTTTTCGTAATACTCAAGCTGGAGCCAGAAGACTTTGCGCAGCTTTTCCTGAAGATTCTCAACTCCTTGTACGTGATCGACGATGCGATCGGTAAGCTTGCCCATCCATACATCGACGAAGGCGAAGACCAGCCGCTCCTTGCTGCCGTAATGTTTGTAGATGGTGGTGAAGCTGACTCCCGCCCTTTCGGCGACATCTCTGATACTGGCCTTATGGAAGTCGGACCGGGAGAAAACCTCCAGTACGGCAGCCTCGAGTCGCTTGTGGATGTCAGGTTTAAGGGTGTTTAACATCGTTACTGACATCCGAAATAGGGGTTAAGGTGAAAGTGGCGGTATGCATTTATATGTCTATAATACCATTGAAATTAGAAAATGGACTAAGTTGTGAAAGCGACAATGTTTTTCTTTTTGTTGTCATGACATTCGATGATGTTATGTTTGTTATCAGTTTGTAATATTTAAATAAATCTTTATATAAACGTTTGTGTCGTTCGAATCAAAAGAACATTGTTACTGTCATTTATTGTCTTAATCCAACTATGTGTAATTTTCAAGAAAAAAATACAATATTATCATTCGAAAATACCTGTTCTGCGAGGAAGTTAATCAAAATCAGGGTGATATCAACTTCAAGACGATTTATGAAAATACGAGCGGCGGGGACAGGGAGATAATCGAGAGTATCTATAAAGAGGTGAAACAGAATAGAGGTTTGCGAAATCGAATCGTTTGGTGCCCAGAGTATGCGCTGAGGATCAAGCACTGTCCAGAAATACTCGTGCTCTTTCGGAAACCTCGGCGGTAAGCTGCAGGACCTTTACAGCCAACTCTAGCGGCAGTGAACCGGTTCCGCAGGATGGAGCGATGAAGGTCTGTTCCATCAGCTCCTTTTGGGAAAAACCGAAAGAGGAAAGAAACTCAAGTTGCACCTGCCATTTTTTAAACAGGCTTTCAGCGTCAACCACCTGGAGAACCCCAGGGTCACCGGTGGGCACGATGCCCCAGGCCAGGATGCCACCTCGCTTAATGTAGCGGATGAGCTGCTCCTTATAGAGGATGAAGTTGTCAAAATAAAAATAAGCGTCAAAGCTGATAATGTCGGCGGCAGAAGAAAGGGCAGGACTCCAGTCGCCGTTGGCGCAGATATGAATTCCGGCGAGGCCTCCTGCTCCCTGAATGCCGGCAACCACCTCGGCCACTGCCTCGGAGACCATCTCTTTGGAAATACCGACGAAGGCGCTTGAGCCGAAGCTGACAATACCGGGTTCGTCGATAAAAATAATGGGAGAGGCCGTTCCGGTTAGTTCTTTGAGTTTTTCGATTTGCCAGCAGGCTTTGAGGGTGAGATGTTTGATCAGCATATCCCGCAGTCCGTCATCGTAGAAAATGGATCTGTTCTCCTGGTCCTTTACTCCGATACCTGTGGTTACCGGGCCGGTAATTTGTCCTTTGAGTGTAGTGAAGGATTGCCGCCGGTCTTTCATGGTGTTGACAAATACCTCGAACCCCGTGGCGGTTTCGGCATTCAGGGCAAACCTGGAACCTGCGGAAAAAACGGAACCGGACTTTTCGTCAATTTCCATATAGTCCTGATAGAAGGCGGTCATCTGCTCTTCAAAATCGGATACACCGGTGTCGATCCAAAAGCGTCCCTCATCTTCCTGCAGTCCCGGGAACCCCGAGATAAACTGACGAACCATTCCTTCCCGGGGAAGTTTGGGTAATTGAGGCTACAGCGGAATTTCCGGAGTATAGGAGAGAATGGTTTCCATGGCTTTCTGATGGTCGGTCAGTGGAAGACTGCCGATCAGGATGGGTAAGCATTTCGGTCTGAACATAATCGTTACCGGTTAACATGCAAAAGTGCAGGTGTATAATCTTTTTTCTTTCTAACTATTATATCTTGGAGCTGTCGGTTAATAGGAGGTCGGGCTTCTTGCAGCGCCATCAAAATTGACAAGGTCGCAAAAAGTCTTTTCCTTTACTAATTGCTTGTTATAAAAC
>JADQBJ010000039.1:0-42737 GCA_016278675.1 Desulfobulbaceae bacterium
TGAAACTCAGCATTTTCTGGCCCAGGCCGGGACTGCTCTTTTCATCGGGACGCCATAAACCCGTCCATGGGGGCTTCGCTGCAGCCGTCCGGGCTGCAGAGACCCGTGAAAAGAGCAGTCCCGACCTTGAGCTGAGGATTAGGGGTAATCAAATAAAAAAATGTTGGTAATTTAAAGTCCATAATATGAGTATATCATGATTTTCAGGATAATTAGCGGAGTACAAATCGTCCGGTCTAAATTATCTTTTTTTTTGCAAGGAAATGCGAAGAGTCGGATTCTGAGACAGGGTCAATAATGGCACAAAAACTTTCTTCCATTTAAGTATGGAATATCCGGTATAACACAACATGAAATTGTGATAACCTGATCAGCAAGGGAGGGCAATGATGGCAAAGCTCATGAAAAGGCATGCGGCCACAAAAGGAGACAGGCCGGGGCGGGTTGTTTTTGTCGGCCAGAAAAAAATAGAGAAACCCGAATTCAGCATAATCAATTACGACCGAACCGAATTGCAGGAGTTTAAAGTTGGTTCCATCGAAGAATGTTTTCCCTTCAGGGACAAGCCGGTCATGAGCTGGATAAACATAGATGGTCTGCATGATGTCTCGGTCATCGAAAAAATCGGCAGCCACTTCGGGGTGCATCCTCTTATACGTGAGGATATAGCCAATACCGAGCAGAGACCGAAACTTGAAATCGGCGATGATTATATCTTTCTCTCCATAAAAATGCTTTATCCCAACGAGGATGAAAATGGAATCATCTCAGAGCAGTTCAGCTTTATCTTTGGAGAGAATTTTGTCATTTCTTTTCAGGAAAGATCAGGCGATGTCTTTGATTCGGTCAGGGCAAGGCTGCGCGATACCGTCCCCCGGGTACGCTTCATGACCTCCGATTATCTGGCCTACACTCTGGTCGATGCCATTGTCGATCACTATTTCGTCATCATGGAGCACCTTGCCGTGATGGTCGAGGCGACCGAAGACGATTTGATCGATGATCCAAGCCCCGATGATCTGGCCACAATTCACGACTTGAAAAGGCAGCTGATCCTGATCCGCAAGGCGACCTGGCCTCTGCGAGAGATTATAAGCCGACTCGAGCGTACCGAAAACCCTCTTATTCAGCAAACCACCAGGCCTTATATTCGTGATGTCTACGATCATACCGTCCAGGTGATAGACACCGTCGAGACATTCAGGGATATGGTTTCCGGGCTGCTGGATATCTATCTTTCCAGTGTCAGCAATAAAATGAACGAGGTCATGAAGGTGTTGACCATTATTGCAACCATCTTTATCCCACTAGGTTTTCTGGCCGGGGTATATGGAATGAACTTTGATACCTCAAGCCCGTATAATATGCCAGAGCTTGGTATGCGCTACGGCTATTGGCTGTTTTGGGTCCTGGTTGTTGTGGTAAGCGTGGGGCTGCTGCTCTTTTTTCGCAGGAAACGCTGGCTTTGAAGTGATTGACGAAAATTTTGTCCGGGAGCAGGATGCGGTCCGGCAAAAGCCAAAAAACTGCATCGAGGCCGAAGGAACTGGAGCAGCAGGGGATTTTTGTGGTTGGAGTTTCCGGATTTTCGATTATCATTTTGGCTGAACCTGAAGTCATACGGAGACCATCTTGTCACATATCCAAATCGAAGAGAACCATAGTTTATATTACCGCACAATCGAAGGAAAAGCGGATATGCCCTGTCTGGTCTACCTGCATGAGGGACTGGGGTGTACTGCAATGTGGCGCGATTTTCCCAAGCAGTTGTGCAGGGCGACGAACTGTCCCGGTCTGATTTACGACCGGCAGGGATATGGGATGTCGTCTCCATCACCGCAGTCCCGCACAAACCGCTATCTCCATGAGTATGCTCTCCGGGAGCTTCCGGCATTTCTTGACAGTATCATTCCAGATACCCCCTATATTCTCATCGGGCATTCCGACGGTGGCAGCATTGCTTTGATATATGGTGCCAGGCGGCCTTCTAAACTGCGGGGCATAATAACAGAGGCTGCCCATGTCTTTGTTGACTCGGAAACCATCACCGGGATACAAGCAGCAGAAGAAGCCTGGCAAAGAGGAAAGCTCAAGGGCCTGGCTCAATATCATGGCGCAAAAACAGAAACCGTGTTCAGGTCCTGGTCGGACATATGGCTCTCCGAATCCTTTCGGCACTGGAACATCGAGTATCTTTTACCGGACATCGAGGTTCCTTTGCTTATCATCCAGGGAAAGAACGACCAGTATGGTTCAATTGATCAGGTCAATTCCATTTCTACTGAAACTTCGAGCCCTTGTCGTGTGGAGATAGTGGAAGAATGCGGCCATACTCCTCATCTGGAGGCCTCCGGGGTGGTGTTAAAGCTTATGTCTGATTTTGTAAAACAGCTGATCCAGAGTTCATCTTGGCAACTTAGATGACTTCTATAATCATTAGTGATAAACGCAGCGGAGCTGGGTGAGTATTTTTTTTTCAAACCAGCAGCCGGCGGAGCTTTGCCGACAACTCAGAAATGGTAAAAGGTTTCTGGATGAAACCTTTACAGCCACGTTCCAGAATTTTCCGGGCCTCGCCTTCAATGCTGTAACCGCTGGCCAGCAGCACCTTGACCTCCGGATCCATTTCTTTCAGCCTGTCAAAGAGCTCACCGCCGCTCATCCGGGGCATGATCATGTCGATAATAACCAGATCTATGCTCTTTCGGTTACTGGCGTAGACCTCGAGAGCTTCCCGGCCCGATGCTGCCGTCAGCACCTGATAACCAAGAACGGCAAGAATTTCCCGGGCCACTTCGATGATCATCGATTCGTCATCCACCAAAAGAATCATTTCAGATCCTTTTACCACAGTCGATGATCTTTCGATTTCAGCCGCGATATTTTTATGCGATGCCGGCAGAAGTAGGGTAAAAGTGGTGCCCCGGTTCAATTCGCTTTTTACGGAAACCGCACCTGAATGGTTGCGAATAATGCCATACACCATGGCAAGGCCAAGTCCCGTGCCGCCTCCTCTGGCTTTGGTGGTAAAGAATGGATCGAAAATTTTCCCTAACGTCTCTTTATCCATACCCTTGCCGTTATCGGAGAGAGTGAGCTGCACATATGTTCCGGGGGCAATATCGTGAAAACGGGCTTCATTTTCATCTATTTGAGAGAGGCCTGTTGCGACCGCGATGTGTCCGCCTGCCGCCATGGCCTGCCCGGCATTGACCAGTAAGTTGAGCAGAACCTGCTCGATCTGGCTGGAATCAGCTTCTATCGGCAATAGATCCTTCTGCAAGGTGCAGCTTATGGAAAGTTCTTTTTTTGTCCGGCCAAACATCTGAGTGCTTTTTTCTGTCAATGCATTCAGATCAACGGGTTGAACCTCGTATTTTCCGCCTCTGGCGAAACCGAGCAGTCTGGTAGTTAAACTCGCGGCACTTTCCAGGTAGCTTTCAATAGTTGCCAGCTGCAGGTGATGTGGGTGTTCTTCGTCGAGGTCTTTCAGCATGAGTTCGATTCTACCCTGGATCCCCATGAGCAGGTTGTTGAAATCGTGTGCAATGCCGCCGGCGAGCGTACCGAGTGATTCCAGACGCTGGGACTGCTGAAGCTGTTGCTCCAGAACTTTACGGGATTCTTCGGCGCTTTTGCGCTCTGTTATATCCCGGGCAATGCCCCTGTAACCGACAGGGCCGGCATCGTCACTGGAGACGGCCGAGATTACCGTTTCGACGTAACGTATACCACCGTCGCTGCGGTGAAGCTGGAGCTCCAGAGTTACTCCGGGTTGGTCCGTTTGGAGGATCGAGGCAAATGATTCTTTGATTTTGCGTTGAGATTCTTCGCTCATAAATCCTAAGGCATTCATACCAACCAAATAATTTTCCTCATATCCCAGCATTCTGCACAGTGCCTGATTGACAAGATTCAATCTCCCTCGAGGATCGATTTCATAATAGCCGTCTTCAATACTTTCAATGATGGTACGGTACTTTTTCTCGCTTGTGATTAAAGCCTGTTCATTTCTCTTCCGGTCGATAGCCAGGGCAATCTGTTCGGAAACAGAATTAAGAATCTCCAGATCAATCAGGTTAAAAGGATGCGGTTCCTCGTAACAGTGTGCAGCCATTACCCCAATAACTTCCCCTTTTATTTTTAAAGGCACGCCAAGCCAGGCGCTTGGCGCCGTTCCCACAAGGCGGTTTTCGGCAGCTCTCAGCTGCAGGTCCGCCTTGTTGAGGAAAATGGCCTTTTGTTTCTGGATAACTTCCCCGGTCAGGGAGTTTGTTTTATTAATCTGGTCAACATAGATATCAGGTGAATCATATAGATCGACGAAATAGGGGAAGACAACTCTGCCAGCCTGTTTGTAGTAGACGGCAATGAAAAAGTTGCTTAGATCGATAATCTCTCCGAGTATGCGATGGATCGACCCATATAGCTCGTCGAGACTCTTGGTGGTGTTGACTGCGTTTGAAATTCGAAAGAGGGTGCGGGTTATCTGCTCGGCACGTTTTCGTTCGCCAATTTCGCGATTGATTTCCGAATCCTCTTCAGGAGCCTGAGCGATATAAGCCGGCTTTTCAGCGTTTTCAAAAATCTTTCCTGAACCTTCCTGATCTCTGTCTGTGTATTTCCAGGTCTTCATTTTTGTTCATCACTATAGTCATGGCTTTACGGGTATTAGTTTTATCCGTCAGCACAATACTTTCATGCTGTAGTGTTTGCAAGTACCATGAGGCAGTCACTTATCCAGTCGATCTATACTGTCAATTATTTGGGTCCTGCCAGGTTTTTTCAATGGTGACCGGAGAAACAGGACGCGGCCGAGAGGGATCCTCTGCCCAGGTAATCGCATTTCTTTTACCTGGAGGTGTTATAAAGACCGCTTTGCAAAAAGAGCTTCCAGAGGGATGAGAAAGTTTTGATGTCGTGGCCTCCCTCTATCCGTATCACCCGGTTCTCAGGAATGACGGTGGCAAGAAGATTTTGGCCCTTGATATATTCATCGCTGCTGCCGTAACCGTGAAAGATCGGAATGGTTGTTTTGCCGTCGACACTGTCTTTTATCCAGTGCCAAAACATTTTTTCCCATTGCTTATCGGGATCATACCGGCCCGGTTGCCATTGCCGCACCCCTCCTGCTGCATAAACCTCGTCGAGAATGTCATCATAGCCGAGAAAAGGTGCAATGAGAAAGATCCCGCTGATGTGCTCAGGCCGCTCTTTCCAATAGAGCATAGAGCCCAGACCGCCCATGGACACGCCGACGAGCCAGATATTGGTGTAGCCCTGACGGACTGCGGGCAGGATGACGTCTTCATGGAGCCGGTCTATTAATGTTCTTTCCGCATAATAGGCAAAATGCGCATTTGGAGCGACCATATCAAAAGGAATCGCACCCTTTTTGACCGCATCAACCATGCCGGCATCTTCAAAACTGCGGTTACTGCCGCCGAGCCCGCGCATAAAGACAAAAAGATTTTTGGTCGGGGCATGCTGGTATTGAAGTGTTTTCAATGGCTTGTTGGCAAGATACGAACAGGAGGACAACAGTAGGCAGCAGAGAACCAGGAATGGAAAGGCGAATTGTCTTTTCATACTTATCCTGTTGAGGTTGGGGAAAGGTTGCTGTGCATATCCTTCACCGCAACAGTATGGCGTATATGAGCTGAAAAGAAAAGGAATTTCAAATCCTCGTACCCGAGCATCTTTGTACCGGAAAACAGGTTTCAAATCTCGACTGAAGATGGATCTGTTCGATATGGACGAAGCCTGTATGTTGATTATAGTTTGTATTGGCTTTTTACAAAATTACCAAGAATGGTGCGTCCATTATTAAAGGAGCAAAAGTTATGGCTGGTGGTTGGTCGCGTGACGGGGCTGTGCAGGATCAAATAGATGCCAGTGTTGAAGATGCAGTGAAACTGGCCAGAAGTCGTATGTCCCAGGGTGAGAGCTTAACTCATTGTGAGGAATGCGAAGCTGCCATTCCCGAGGCTCGCCGAAAAGCGGTTCCGGGGGTTCGTTTCTGCATCAGTTGCCAGGAGGAGAACGAAAAACAACAGACAGCACAAACAGGCTATAATAGACGCGGCAGTAAAGACAGCCAGCTGAAGTAGCTTTTAGACAAATTGATCCAAGCTGAGGATCTGGGGTAATCAGGTAAAAAATATTGAAGTACTATTACAGTAAAATAATCAATCTATAAGATGACAACGGCTGGAAGAACAAAGGAGCAGAATATGAACTTACCAAGTTCAACCAAAAAGATCCTGATCGGCATTTTCTTTGTACTCATATTGAATGCATTCGGAGGCATAGCGGCAGGGAGTTCGACGGAGAATAATGTCGCCATAAAGGGATATGACTCTGTTGCCTATTTTGTTGACGGTGAGGCGAAGAAGGGTGATGAGGAATTCACCCACCAATGGCATGGTATGACCTGGTATTTTTCAAGTAAAGAGAATAGGAATCTGTTTGCGGCCAATCCGGAAAAGTATGCCCCGCAATATGACGGGTACTGTGCCTGGGCTATGACGGAAGAGCGGAAGGCGGAAACTGATCCCGAAGTCTGGAAGATCGTGAATGGGAGGCTTTATCTGAACTGCAGCGAGGCTGCCTACGAAAAATGGAGCAGAGATATCCCCGGAAATATAAATAAGGCTGATAAGAATTGGTCAAAGTTGAAGAATTCGAATAATTGAATTTACACCCCTTCCTTCCCCTGCATACAGGAATAAACACCTTGTTCGGCAGGGTGCAGACGCGCTCTTACCCCACTGCAAATAAGTATCTGTTTTGATGATTATATCTTATAACTCAGCTGGTCATCAGTACAAGCCTTTTTCCACCGTAATTCCGGAGCCGGATCAGTGTCGGGGGTGATTCGGAATCCAGAGGTATCAAAAGATGGATTCTGCGAGAAGACCAGCGATCTATAATCATCTATCTGAAATACAATACCTAAAGAGTTGACAATATGACCTATTTACATGCTATATAAGATACTCGCAAAAAAAAATTTCAAAGTTGCCGCGTTGATTCTGCAATAGGCGCAGCCAGGGGTAGTTCCTGAAACGGAGATTTGTCAGCACATGTGGTACGACGAATTGCAGTTTCATATTCGCATCGACATAGGTCGAGCTTCTCGAAGACGAAATTTATGCCCGTACGAATGCTTTCGCGGGTCCATCAGGCTTATCACTCTCACCGGTTCAAAGGGGAACAAGATGTTTGATTACATGATGACGGATGAACAATTACAGCTTCGCGACGAGGCCAGAGAATTTACCAACTGGGTACCGAAGGAAATGATACTGGACATGGATGCCGAAAAGATACAATTTCCCCATGAGTACCTGAAGGAAGCGGGAAGACGCAATCTTCTCGGCATCAGGCTGCC
The DNA here is from genome assembly GCA_016278675.1 of Desulfobulbaceae bacterium. Lineage (GTDB taxonomy): Bacteria > Desulfobacterota > Desulfobulbia > Desulfobulbales > Desulfocapsaceae > Desulfopila_A. The sequence continues at coordinate 7,394 of JADQBJ010000039.1, forward strand.
CAAAAAATACGGGGGAAGGGGCCTCACCTGGGTGGATGACGCCATAGTTGCGGAAGAGGTAGGTGTTGCCAGCTACTCGCTGGCCTGTCTCTGGGGAGTCGGTGCCGATATCGTCTGCGAAGCGGTGGTATTGTATGGATCTGAAGAACTGAAGCAGGAGATGGTCGTACCGCTACTCAAAGGTGAAGTCTATGCTGCGGAGTGTCTCACTGAGCCACGTGGAGGTTCCGACTTTTTCGGCGCCACTACAACCGCAACAAAAGACGGTAGCGACTGGATCATCAATGGCCAGAAACGATTCATTGTGGGAGCCGAGGGTGCCGACTGGTTTATGGTTTACGCATTAACCAATCCTGACTCGGAGAAGGTCCACGAAAGGATCTCCTGTTTTATGGTTCCACGTCGCGCAGGTGTTGAAAGCAAGTACATCTACGGTCTGATGGGAGTACGCGGTGGCGGTGCCGGTCGTGTCAGCTTTGACAATGTGCGCGTGCCCGAACGCTACTGCCTCAACGGCATTAATAAGGGTTTCGAGGTGTTCATGACCAACATGGTTCCAGAGCGGCTGGGCACGGCGGCAATGACCCTTGGTTCGGTGCGTCCTGCAATCGAAATTGCCACGAGGTATACCTCCAAACGAAAAGCATTCGGACAGCCTATCATGAATTTTCAGGGGGTCGGCTTCAAGATTGCCGACAGCGTGATGATGCTGGATGCCGCTCGCTCCATGGTGTATACCACTTGCCGTGCCGTGGATTCGGGCAAGGTACAGCCGGGTCGGATTCGCAGGATGGTTTCCGAATCCAAGAAGTTCGTCACCGATTCGGCCTGGGATATCGCCAACAACTGCATGCAGGTTATGGGAGGGATAGGCTATACGAATATTTATCCACTGGAAAGAATAGTGCGTGATATCAGACTGTCCCAGATATGGGTCGGCACCAACCAGATTATGCAGCTGATAATACAGAATGAATGGTACAAGGAATACCAGAAAGTATTGTCAAAACAACCCGTGCGTGATGTGGAAAACGATGCGGTGCATGCCCACGAAACAGAGGAGAAGGTATACGAATAAACGGCGTTCCAAACATTTACACCTCATTGAAGCGGTCTACCATAACTCGCTCATCGCAGAGTAATCTTCTCAGGTGAATAGACGGGGTGTATATTTGTCCTCCTTCTGAAAAGTGCTCTCAGTTTCCTATAACTTTCCCCTTGTCCTCCAGGAGCGTCGTCACGACGTTTGCCCTAATCACATTAGTTTTAAAGGGAGTATTGTCTTTTTTTAGCTCGCCTGTGACTTGAACGGTATCACCAACTTTCAGTTGCTGGTATCCCTTGTCGTCCAGTGGATTGTAGGGCAATTCCGTGGTGTCGATAATCACTTTTCTTGAGCCCAGATTCATCGTGAACCGGCGATTATCGGTATCGACGATGACCCCTTTTAATTGAAATACCCTCTCCTGATCAATTGCAGGCTGGAAGATGTCACCTGCCTCTTTCTTGAATACATACGTATTTAAGTCCTTGATATATATACTGCTTGCTTCTATGATCGGTTTTTCACCCTGATCATTTTCGATTATGCCGTTAACTCTAATATTATCGCCCACCTGAATGGGATGATTGGGGTCATACCACTGCCAGTTGTTCATCTGAACCTTGATGAACCCTGAGCCGTAATCCATCTCAAAACCGGCTTTATCTGTGGCCACAACAGTACCGTTTAGGCTGAGCCAGCTATTACCATCAGCTTTTTTAACATTCTGGGCCATCAGGGAAGATGCCGCCAAGACTCCGAAGACCGCCGCAAAAAGCATTCGCAATATATTCATAATTACCTCCTGGTTTGCCGTTTGTATGGACAAAAGATTTCATAGATCAAGGAAGCATACATTGTGCCATGTTAGCTTAAGGACATGAGTTTTCTTGATATGGTCTTTTAAGTTTTATGGAGACGAGATAAGCGCAGGGTTCATCTCGGCGACTTCGGCGACTTTTTACGAGATCATCATATTTGAATTTTTGCAGCCCGGATTTACAAGAAATTGACGCAGAAGAGGTTATGATAGTGACTCCATATGTCCAACCAGGCAAGAAGATGTCCTCCCGGCTCGGACTATTTTCCTAAGCTCTTGTCTCTTCCGAATAAAATATGATGATCAATATGGAGACAATCAACATGACCCCATTTGACGGGGAGGAATATTTGACATACAATGATTCATTCAATGTGTTATTAAGGTGTTGGACCTTTTCAGACAAAAATTCCGGCACAATGATAATCAAAATACAAGGCGGGGGAATATATGAAATATATGAATTATCAGGAAGCAAAAATTCCGGCTTTAGGCCTGGGGACCTGGAAATCAAGCAAGGGGGATGTCTACGGAGCCGTTCGGGAAGCACTTCATATCGGCTATACCCATATAGATTGTGCGCCGGCCTATGAGAATGAAGAGGAAGTCGGGGCTGCACTCAAGGAAATGACGGATTCAGGTCAGATCAAACGTGAAAATATCTGGATAACTTCCAAGCTCTGGAACAATGCTCATCTTGCCGCTGATGTCGAACCGGCCTTGAAGAAAACACTGGCCGATTTGCGTCTGGATTATCTTGATCTCTATCTGATTCACTGGCCGGTGGCATTCAAGCCGGGGGTGTCTTTTCCGCGAAAGGCCTCAGACTATCTGCGGCCGGAGGAGGCGCCGATAACGGAGACCTGGCAGGCCCTGGAAGAATGCCTCGGCAAGGGGCTGGTAAAACATATCGGGGTATGTAATTTCAACGTCAGAAGACTTGGCGAGTTGCTGGCGACGGCCTCTGTTCCGCCAATGATGAATCAGATCGAACTCCATCCTTACCTGCAGCAGAATGATATGCTTGAATATTGCCGTAAGAAGAACATTCTTCTCACGGCCTATTCACCACTGGGATCGGCCGACAGACCCAAAGGTATGAAAAGAAAAGATGAACCGGCGCTGCTGGAAAACGAAGTTATTGCACAAATTGCCGGGAAGCATGGATGCACTCCCGCTCAGGTGCTCATCAGCTGGGCGCTGCACCGAGAAACCGTGGTGATTCCTAAATCCGTCAATCCGCAGCGCCTGCAGGAAAATCTAGAGGCCGGGAGTATTACTCTTGGCAGCGATGATATGAAAAAAATTGCGGAACTGGACAGGGGGTTCCGCTATGTAGACGGGTCCTTCTGGGAGAGTCCGGGATCCGGCTACACCAAGGCCGGACTCTGGGATGAACAATAGCAGACCAGACTGTCGCCGCACGTTTCATCTACAACGATCTAGATCGGGCTTTCTCGAAGTCGGAGTTTATGCCCGTACGGGTGCTTGTCGCGGCGCCATCAATGAAGAAAGTCGGCAGAATTGAGTATGTCCTCGTCAATTGTCAATCCCATGCGTTGTGCTGCTCCTGGATTAACATGAAAGGAAAGCTCTTTCTGGAATTCAACAGCAATATCACCAGGGTTTTCGCCGGCGATAATGCGGCGGGCCAGAGCGCCGGTCTGCCTGCCATGCAGGTAGTAATCAAAACCCATGGCGGCAATAGAGCCGCGTTTAACCGAATCGGTGTCGGCCGTAAAAAGCGGAAGTCTGACCCGCTCGCTCACCTTGATCACACTCTCCAGCGCGGAAATAACGGTATTGTCGGTGGGAATATAGATGGCCTGCACCTTGCCCACCAGACTCTGGGCTGCCTGATACACATCGGCGGTGTTGGTTGCCGGAGCTTCAACGATCGAAAATCCCAGGACAGCCGCCGCCTCTTTGATGCGGTTGACGTTGGAGACTGAATTGACCTCGCCCGAGTTGTACATCACTCCCAGCTTTTTCAGATTGGGCACAAAACGGAGCACCATCTCCATATGCTTGTCCATGGGCAACCGGTTTGAAACACCGGTAATGTTTTTTCCAGGATGCTCATAACTGCTGACCAGCCCTGCCGCCAAGGGATCGGTAATGGCGGTAAACACCATGGGCGTATCACTCATCCGGGCGTGTTTTTCGAAAATTCTGGCACAGGCCTGGGCATTCGGCGTGGCGATGGCGACGATCATATCCGGGTTGTCGGAGACAATTTGATTGGCGATTTGTCCGGTTGTGGCCATGTTGCCGTGGGAATTATATACCTTGTAGCGCACCTCGATTTCGTTTTCTGCCAGATCGTCCTGGAAGCCCTGCAAAACTTCATTCAATGAGGGATGGTCGACGAACTGACTGATCGAAATCAGAGTCTCGGCGGCCATCGCAGCACTGCTCAGGGTGATCAGTGAGTAGAGCAATACAAATGTGAGAATTTTTTTCATGGCGGTCCTCTGGGGAGTTTGAGTTGCAATAAATTCCTGGAACGCTGAACTTTATATGATAGTATAGGTTGAGGCAAGAAAATAGTATTCCGAGAACAGCTCGGAATACTCTTGCCTGAAAAATGGTAACAGGCATATTCTGCAAATACAGGTGGAATTATTTTTTTTTGAAGAAAGGAATTACATGCATACCAAAGTAACTTTATTTATTCAGTGTCTGGTGGACTCCATGTTCCCGGATGTGGGTGATGCCATGGTCGAAGTCCTCACCAGACTGAAGGTTCCTCTGGCCTTTCCCGCGGAACAGACCTGCTGCGGCCAGCCCGCCTTTAACAGCGGCTATCAGAAGGAGGCCAGAGCGGCGGCAAGAAGATTTGTCCGCATTTTCGGCAGCGCCGAGAGGATTGTCTGTCCATCGGGATCCTGTGTCCATATGATCCGCCATCACTATCCCCAGCTCTTTGCCGATGAGGATCTGGAGTTTCGCATGCGCGTCAAGGCGCTGGGCCACAAATGTTATGAATTCAGTGAATATCTTGTGGATGTTCTGGGCGCTGTCAATGTCGGTGCCCACTTTCCCGGAAAGGTGACCTATCATGATTCCTGTCATCTGCAGCGCGGCCTGGGGATCCGCTCCCAGCCCCGCAAATTGCTGCAGAATGTTGAAGGACTGCAGCTGATAGAAATGAATGACAGTGATGTCTGCTGTGGTTTCGGCGGCACCTTCAGCGTCAATTACCCGGAGATCTCCACGGCCATGGCCGATGAAAAGATAGACAATATCCTGGCCAGCGGCGCAGATTGTGTAACGGGCTGCGATGTCAGCTGTCTTATGAACATCCAGGGCCGGCTTTCACGGCGGGGCGAGAAGGTCAGGGTCAAACACATTGCCGAAATCCTGGCGGGACGGGGAGAGCGGACATGAAAAGAACCAAGGAACCGACATACAGCCAAGACGCCCAAAAAGCCCTGGAAAACCACGTCCTGCAGAGCAGCCTGAAAAAACTGCAGAACCGGTTTGGCAAGGGGGTTATGGAATATTGGGCTGCCATGGACGATGATGAGCTGCGCGATAGGGTAAAACGCCGGCGCATGTCGACCATCGAAAACCTCGATGTGGTACTCTCCCTGCTGGCGGACAATGTCCAGAAAGCGGGAGGCCATGTTTATTTTGCCAAAACCGGCAGTGATGCGGTCAAATATTGTCTGCGGGTGGCGCAGAAGAACGAGGTGAAAACCGTCGTCAAGGGCAAGTCGATGCTCTCTGCCGAAATTGGTGTTGACAAGGCGTTGGAGCAGCAGGGTGTAGAAGTAGTCGAGACCGATCTGGGAGAGTTCATCATCCAACTGGCCGGAGATGCTCCTTCGCATATCATCGCCCCCTGTATTCACCTGAACAGGCAGCAAATTGGCAAACTCTTTGAGGAGAAGTTGGACATCGACTATACCGATGATCCGCCGGAGTTGACCCGGGCCGCCCGGGGAGCACTGCGCCGCAAAATGATCGATGCCGATATGGGCATTACCGGCTGCAACTTTGCCTGTGCGGAAACCGGCAAAATCAGCCTGGTTTCCAACGAAGGCAATATCCGCATGTCCACCACCATGCCCAGGATTCATCTGGCCCTGATGGGAATCGAGAGGATCGCGGCTACCATGCAGGAACACCAGGGAATGCTGCAGCTGCTCACGCGGGCGGCGGCTCTGCAAAAACTCAGCACCTATGTGAGTTTTGTGGGCGGGCCGAGGAGCGAGGGCGACCCGGATGGGCCGGAGGAATTTCACCTGGTTGTTATCGATAACGGCAGGTCTAAGATCTTAGGAGATCCTGATTTCAGAGAGGTGCTGGCCTGTTTACGCTGCGGGGCCTGCCTCAATATCTGTCCGGTTTATGGCAGGATCGGCGGTCATGCCTACCATTCGCCATATCCCGGGCCCATCGGCGCGGTTATCAGCCCCCTGCTTTTTGGGATGAACCAGCATGCCGATCTCTGTAAGGGTGAGAGCCTGTGTGGAGCCTGCCTTGATATCTGTCCGGTGAAAATCGATCTGCCGCGCATGCTGCTGGCCCTCAGGCACAAACTGGCCTACGGTGACGCCAAATGGCAGGTCAAAAAGCATAAACCGAGCGAGGCTTTTGCCTTCAAGCTCTATCGTCTGATCATCTCCAACTCGATGTTCTACCGGCTGGCGCAGCGCTGCGGCCGCCTTCTGCAAAAACCATTCGTGGGCAAATCGGGTATGATCGGCAAAATGATAGGCCCCGGGGCCAGGTGGACCAATGATCGTGACTTACCGCCTCTTGCCGGGGAGCCGTTCAACAGGCGCTGGAAGAAAAAGCACAGCCGGAATCAAGAACGCAACAATGAGGTGAACCATGGATGAGAAAGACGTTTTCCTCGCAGATATCAGAATGGCGCTTGGCTATGCCAAAGAGGAGGCCAGGGATTTAGAGCAGTGTCCGGCAGTGTTTGCCGATGCCGACGATTCACTGGTTCTCGATAGAATACAGTATCGGACTCATGTTGAAAAACAGGCGCTTTTGCAGATCCTCCAGGATAATGGTGAACAGCTTCGGCTCGAGGTTCATCCGGTCTCTTCGCTTGACGCCGCTGCTGAGACGATCGTGGCAATCATCAAGTCAACCAAACCTGAATTCAGCACCACCAGACAGATCATTCAGCACGATCATCCCGATCTCATAGAACTCGGACTCTGGAAAAGACTGGCCGAAGAGGCAGTCCATGTCCATACCGCATATCCAAACGATAGTGAAGTGCTGGAAAAGTCGATTGAATCCTATATCGGTATAACGGTGCCCCGGTGGGCGGTGGCGGAATCCGCAACCGTAGTACAGATCACCGAGCCCGGCAGGCCGCGATCGACATCATTGCTTCCTTCCGTGCATATCGCTCTCATCCGTCTGGAGCATGTACTCGCCGATTTGACCGAAGTATACGCCCTCTTGGGAGATGAGCCGCCACGGCAGTCGTTTGTCTTCATTACCGGTTCATCCAAGACCGCGGACATCGAGGCCCATATGGTCCTCGGTGCCCACGGTCCGCGGCAGACCCATCTTGTGGTGATTGATGAGCTGATGGTGAAAAAAAACACCCCTCTCAAGGGCAGTGGAATTTTCGCCTCGGCTGAGATTTAATCGTTTTTTATATACCGGAAAATCTTCTTGCTCGATTTGCCTGGAAGCTGTAGTATTTAATCGTATGCTTACGTAGCTCGGCTGAGTTGGCCCTTTGCAGATTGTTTGCTTGTTTTTAAATATTCTGAGTTAACTCTGCTGGATGAGGTCATAATCGACGTTGAAATCTGACTCACGGGAGAGTAATGGAAGCCGGCGCACTGACAACTGATATGATTATCGTCTTCATCCTTCTGGGGATTGCCGTGACGCTGTTCGTGTTCGATCTTCTTCGTGTTGATCTCGTAGGAATCCTCATGATGGTTCTTCTGCCTCTCAGTGGCGTGGTCACCGGTGATCAGGCTATCGCAGGACTCAGCTCAAATGCGGTCGTCTCTATTATCGCAGTGATGATCATCGGTGCGGGATTAAACCGAACGGGCGTGATGAACCTTGTCGCCGAACATATCATTCGAGTAGCCGGAGTGAAAGAAACCCGCGTGATGGGGGTTATCGCGGCTACGGTTGCCTTTATTTCAAGCTTTATGCAGAATATTGGCGCGGCTGCCCTGTTTTTACCGGCAACGATGCGCATCAGCCGGCAACTCAATATCTCCGCGGGCAGGATTCTCATGCCCATGGGATTTTGTGCCATTACCGGAGGCTGCCTCACCCTTGTAGGCTCCAGTCCTCTTATCATGCTCAACGATTTGATGGAATCCTGGTGGGTCAATAATCCACAGGCGCTCGATAATGCGCCGTTTGAGCCTTTGGGATTTTTCTCTGTAACTCCCATCGGCATTGTCCTGCTTGCCGTCATCCTTCTCTACTTCATTTTATTCGGCAGAAAGCTCCTGCCAAGTGATGCCTGCCTGATTGATGAAGACACAATGGAAAAGCGTCTTCAGGAGATCTATGGTTCAGAAGTGGGAAGCAGTTACGAGATAGAGGTGCCTCCCTATTTTCCGCCGCAGACTTTGGGAGAATTGAAGATTCGTCCCCGCTATCATGTTACCGTGGTGGGTGTAGTCAAGGCTGACAGAATGCGGAAGGATCTCTCGCCCACTCAAGAAACTCATATAGAACCAGGTGATACATTATGGGTGATTGGTTCCGAGGAACGCATCGCCAAAATCGCCGAAGATCATGGCTGGACGGTCAAGGAAGAGCACGATGTTTTCCGGGATCTCAATTATCCCGAAGTATCAGGCGTGGTTGAGGGTGTGGTAATTCCGCATTCCAATCTAAGCGGACACTCCATGGAGGAGATGCAGTTCCGGGAAACCTTTCATGTCAATCCACTGGCCATAGTCCGTCGTGATGAAATCATCCTGGATAATATTAATGTAACCCAACTCAGACAGGGCGACACAATTCTTCTGCAGGGCAGATGGGAGCAATTCAGGCTTCTGGCCGGAAAAACGGATATTGCCTTTCTCGAAGACATCAAAGGCCAGGATCTGCGGCCGGAGCGAACACGTTGTGCTCTCTTTTTTCTGATACTTTCCCTGGTGTTGGCCCTGACCTTCAAAGTTCAGCTCTCCATTGCCCTGCTTACCGGTGCACTCGGCATGATTATTACCGGAGTTATCAAGGCGGATCGCGCCTACGAGGCGGTGGACTGGCGGACCGTGTTCCTGCTCTCCGGCCTCATTCCTCTGGGGACGGCTTTTGAGAAGACCGGGGCTGCGGCCTATATTGCCACCATGGTCCTGGAGGCGGTTGGCAATCCCTCCCCGTTGGCACTGATGCTGATCATCTCCCTGCTGTCCGCTTTTTTCTCGCTGGTGGCCTCGAATGTCGGTGCAACGGTTCTGATGGTTCCGCTGGCCATGAATATGGCTGTGGATGTCGGAACCAATCCGGTGGTCGCTGCCATGGTGGTTGCCATTTCGGCATCAAACACCTTCATGCTTCCGACACATCAGGTCAATGCCCTGATAATGCGGCCCGGTGGATATCAAACCAAAGATTATATGAAGGCTGGATTCGGTGCGAGTATTCTTTTTACGACAGCTCTGGTTACTTATCTGTGGGTTTTTTATCCTCTTTAAAGGCCTCGAAAACACCCGTATGGGCATAAACTTCCGAATTTCAAAAAGCCGATCTCCGGCGTTCAGGTTTGTTGATTGACCTCTGAAAGCTGCCCGGAACACGAAGCCTTTCATGAACCAGGAATGGTGTCTTAAAAACTTCCGCCCCCCTGTAGTTAACGGCAAAGAATTACATCTCAATACTTTATCTTGAACTCTTGGATGGAAGGTCGTATTCTGTTAGGGCTTTTTTACCCGCTAATTTAGCGGAAATGACTTCTCAGGGTAAGACTATCACTAAGAGCGTGCCGTGGAAAAGAAAGCTGTTAAATTTCGTGATGCCATTTTTATTGTCACCCAGGAACGTTCCTGTCCTATCTATAATGTCGGTGAAGAAATCAAGGTTGTTAACTGCTGCCTTTCGATTTCCTCCTTCAAGCCCGGCTGCCTTTTTCTGGCACAGGAAATAGTCAAAATCATCAGCTCTCGGGACAGCTTCGGCGGTTTTTCTAAATTAGGCGGGCAGAGAACGAAATTCAGTTGCGGCGGCTGCGAGGGGCATGTCAGTTTTGAGTTTAAAAAAGATAAAGATTTTGCAACATTGCAGATGAAGCTTCTCAATGAGACGGAAGAGAAGCGTCGACGCCAGCACCTGGATAAATTCTTTGGTGTGCTGCGAAACCTCACCATCTTCGAACCTCTTGATGATGATGCCCTAAGCGACCTCACTCTGCTTCTTGACTTGAAGACCATTCCCATTGACAAGATAATTATAAAAAAAGGAGCCCCCGGTGATCACCTCTACATTCTTCTGAAAGGCCGGGTGGCGGTGATGGCTGATGATGGTTCACGTCTGGCGGAATTGGGGCACGGGGAGATTTTTGGTGAAATGAGCCTGCTGACCGGCGAACCAGTAAGCCAGACGGTACGAACCATAGCGGCCGTCCAGGTGGCCATGCTGAGTATCAAAAACTTTAAGCAGATAATTGTAAAGCATCCGGTATTGCAGCTTTTTCTTTTCAAGATGCTGGTAGAGCGAGCTCAGACAATGGCCCTGCGTTCAGGAAATATTACCTCGGGCATGACCGGAGAGCTGGCAGAGATCACCATTGTCGATCTCTTTCAGCTTATCAATTCAGCTCAGAAGACCGGCACGGTTTCCCTGGCTCTTGATCAGGGCAAGGCACTGGTTTTTTTCAGGGATGGCCAAGTCATCCATGCCCGTTTTCTCAAACTCCGAAATCGCGAAGCTATTCTGATGCTTCTATCTGAGAAAAGCGGCCATTTCAGTTACACCAAAGGGGTTCCCGTTGCACTTGACAGGCTTCCTCCGATTGGTGAATTTATGGGAATACTTATGGAAGGATTGCAGCGGATCGATGAACAGGGAGGATAATCATCTGCTTCTAGGTGACGGGATGTCAACAGGTGAAATTCAGCCGGCAACGGCCTTTTCTATAGCAGACTGCAGTTCTGCGATACTGCCCATCTTCGAGACGATTGCTACAGGTTCAATCTCTTCGGCCTCTTTGGCCAGATCTTCTTTGTTGTAGCCGCTGAAAAGGATGATGGGGATATTGTATCTAACCTTAATCTGCCGGGCTGCCTGCAGGCCATTGATGCTTCCCGACAGGGTGACATCCATAAGAATCACCTGGGGGTGATCATGTTCGGCCTGATCGACAGCCTCCTCTCCTGAGGTGATGACCTCTCCGACATCATAACCGAAGGCCCGCAGTTTTTTGGCAATCATGATACCCACGAGGATTTCATCCTCGACCACCATTATCCTTATCGGCTGCTTTTTCATAGGCGCTGCACTATCTTTGGTTCGGGAAAACTGATTTGATATCGTGTGCCTTGACTGCGCTCCACCGTGATCTGGCCCTTAAGCTGCATTTTGACCAGACTTGATATGATGATTCCCATGCCGAAGGTGGTGCTGCCCAGCACATCAACCTCTTTAGGAAGACCAATACCATTATCCGCTATGGTCAGCAAGAGCTCTTTGCCGCCCGACTTTTCTATACTCAGAAAAATTGAACCCGGCATCTTGTTCGGAAAAGCATGTTTGATGGAATTGGTGATGATTTCGTTGACAACCAATCCCAGCGGGACTGCATAGTCGATATTAATCAGTATCGGTTCGGCATCTATCTTAAGTTTTATCCTGTTGTCGAGCACCATGGAGGTGAGCAGTGATTCTGCAACATCATGAAGATAGCTGCCCATGTCTATTTCTGCAAGATTCTGTGACTGATAGAGCTTCTCGTGGACCAGGGCCATGGATCTGATCCGGTTCTCGGTTTCCTGGAATATGGTTTTGAGGCCTTCATCCTCAAAATCCTCGCTCTGCAGATCGAGCATGGATATGATTATCAACATATTGTTTTTGGTCCGGTGGTAGATCTCTTTGAGCAGCACTTCTTTTTCGCGCAGGGACTGCTGGAGCTGACGGTCCTGAATCTGGAGACGTTCTTCATTCTTTTTAATATCGCTGATATCGGAAATTGTGCCGACCAGTACCTTCTTATGCTGCCAGGCCGAAACCCTTGACCATATTTCTCCAGGAAAAGAAGAGCCATCCGGACGAAGACATTTAATTGTATAAGGGGGAATGTCCACACCTTTGAGGCGCTGCTGTATATTCTCGGCAGCGAGTGGGCGTTCCTCTTCGCAAAAGAGTTCCAGGGGGCTTTTTCCAACAAGTTCCTCCTTGGAGGAGCGAAAAAGGTTTTCCGCCAAAGATGTATTAACATAGCTGATGATGCCGTCTTCAACGATATAGACACCGGCGTTGGATGATTCCAGGGTATCAATGTACATCTTCTGGCTATGACGCAGGGCCTCAGAAATTATCTGTCTGTGCTCAATCTCCCTTTTGAGCTGGGTTATGATTTTTTCCAGATCTTTTTTTTGTCTGAACAGCTCCGCGTTTCTCTGTTCCACCTCCAGCTTGAGAGAGTTCGAATGCTGCTGTTGCTGCATCTGCACGGCCTCGAGTTGCGTCACCATGGAATTAAACGAACGCGCCAGAACTCCGACTTCATCGGTTGAGGTTACCGGGCTGCGGACCGTGAGGTCTCCCGCGGCAACCTGGGTTGTTGCAAGAGCAAGTTTGCGCAGAGGAGTGATCAGATATTTGAGAAAGGTAAAAATAATGAAAACAGCAATAAGCACCGTGAACAAAGAAATAAAGACCCCCTTAGCAGCCATACTTTTAATGGTTTTGCTCAGTTCCTGGCGGCTCTCGGCAACAGAGAGGAGCATATCCTCTTCCAGGACAGCTACGCCGAAAATCCATCCCTGTTTGGGCATTTTGCTGGTGGCGATGTAGTAATTCTTGGAATCAATCGAGAGCTTTCCGGAATAATTTATTACCCTCTTGGCGGTATATACCATCTCCTGGACGCTCTTATGGCGTGATTCCCAGAGATAGGTATTGAGACGATCACCGGTATTGGCAAAATCTGGATGATCGAAAGTTATGCCGAGAAGTTGAGCGAATTTTTGCGGCATTGCAACTATCCGCCCATCTTCGTTCAGAATAAAAGAGAATAGGATCAAGTCCTTGGAGGGAATTTTGTCATAGGCGTAAACTTCACTTATGATGGTACTGAGAGGTATGTCGATGCCGGTTATGCCACGAAACACATCATTGTCATCATAAATAGGTGCACTGGCAGTCAGCAGATAGTCATTAGTGACTATGTCCTTGTATATATCGGTCCATTTGACATCATATTTCTCCTGCTTTTTTCGGCTAAAGATGGTCATCGGTTCTCCGTGGCGGAGGTCGAATACCGTAGTGGGCAATATGTCAAATGCAGCTTTTTTGCTTCTACCGTTGTTGGTAAAGTAGTGCCCCATCCCTGAAATAAAGATAGTGTGGACCGCATGAGCTTCGGGGTTTTCCCGCAAGACTCTCTTGAAAAGAGGGGTCAAATGGGTCATGGCCCGCATTTCCTCGCTGACCTTTGCCGGTATATCTGTTTCCCCCCAGTAAAGAGTCACCACCGGGTCGTTACGGTCATTTCTCCAGGTATTGTTGTTTTTAGATAATTTGTAGGAATATTTTTGGAGTGGAATTGCCGAATAAATGGGGAGATCGGCATAAATTGCCGAGGCCTGGCTCCCTAAAAGAGCAGCAGAAGCTGCAATGCGGTTAAAATATTCCTGATATCTGCCCGCTTGTTCGCTGGTGATTTTTGTTAGTCCGGAAAGCGCCTGAAGCCGTATTTGCTCTTCGTGCAATTCGTCGGCTATTTGACCATAGTGTTTGAGAGAATGCAGGGCCGTGAAAGCAAGTGGGACAATAGCCAGAATAATGACGATTGTAAGTAAAAGAAGCAGCTTAATACCTATACTGGACTTGATCTTTTCAATCATATTTTAGCTGTCGGCTCCTTGTCTTAAATTCAGGTAAGCATAACAATGTATTCCAGTAAAGTAATGTTAAAAAATGCTGAACACCACGGCACAATTATAATAACACGACAATCTCATCTCACAAGTCATACTCCCAGGTAGCGGGACTGGAGATCAGGGAGAGATTGGAGCTCGGCAGTAGTACCGTCCCAGACTATTTGGCCCTTTTCCATGATATAGTGGTGCTCTGCTATATTCATCAGAGCCTTGAGATTTTTATCAATAATTAAAATTGCCAGTCCTTTGCTTTTGAGAATGGTCAGGCCCCGCCAGATTTCACGGCGAACCAGGGGAGCAAGGCCTTCGGTGGCCTCATCGAGAATGAGCAGTCTGGGATTGATCATCAGGGCTCTGCCGACCGCAAGCATCTGTTGTTCGCCCCCGGAAAGCTGATTGCCGAAGTTGTGAAGCCTGTCCTTGAGCCGCGGAAAGATGGTAAAGATATCGTCAGTGGTATAGGGTGTAGCCGATCCGGTAAAATTAGAGGCCGTGGCGATGAGATTTTCACGGACGGTGAGATTGGGGAAAATCTGCCTGCCCTCCGGCACCAGACCAAGCCCCAGGCGGGCGATACTGTAGCTTGGCAGTGTGTGGATCTGTTTTTCAGCGAAGGAAATCTGCCCATGCCGGATCGGGGTAAGACCCATGATGGAGCGGATCGTCGTGCTTTTTCCCATGCCGTTTCTGCCGAGGAGAGTGACAACCTCGGCTTCTTTAATCTGGAGCGAGACCTGAAACAGGGCCTGGCTTTCCCCATAGAAAGTTTCTATCTTCTCAAGTTGAAGCATTACTCACCTTCTCCAAGGTAAGCGGCGCGCACCCGCTCATTTCGCCGGATTTCACCGGGAGGTGCAGTAAGGATATTTTCACCGTATACCAGCACCGTGATCATATCGGCAAGGGCAAAGACCACGTCCATATCATGTTCCACCAGCAGGATGGTTAGATCACCCTTGAGCCTTTTTATCAACTTGGAAAGCTCGATGGTCCCGCCTGGACCCAATCCGGCCATGGGTTCATCAAGTATAAGAAACTCGGGTTTGCCGGTGAGCGCCATGCCCACCTCGAGCTGCCGCTTCTCGCCGTGCGACAGAGCGCTTGCCCGTACATCGGCTCGACCGTTCAGGTCGATGCGTTCCAGCGCTTCGGGCAGTTTTTCCCTGACGATTTTGCTTTTCATACTGTTGGACCAGAAGCGGAAATTATGACCGTCATTGGCGCAGATGGAAAGGGCCATGTTTTCGGCAACGCTGAGATTCTCAAAGATATGGGTGATTTGAAAAGACCTGGCGATTCCCAGTCGTGCCCTGCGGTAATCCCTGAGTCCGGTTATGTCACTGTTTTTATATATTATCCTGCCACTATCGGAGCGGATGTCTCCGGTCAGCTGATTGACCAGGGTGGTTTTGCCGGCGCCGTTGGGGCCGATGAGAGCGTGGATGTGCCCTCGCTCAACAGCGAAGCTCAGTTCTTTTGTGGCCTGCAAGGCGCCATATGATTTATTGAGGTCCTTCACTTCGAGGATTGTTTCAACCATTGTTGTTTTTCTCCCCGGTAATGAGGCCGAACAGACCGCGTTTGGCAAAGAGCACAACGATAACCAGAAAGGGTCCCATATAGACCATCCAATGTTCGGTATACATGGCCAGGGTTTCCTCGAGCAGAAGAAAGACCGCGGCACCCAGGACCGGGCCGAAGATCGTGCCCAGGCCGCCGAGCAGGACCATAACCATCAATTCCCCGGAAAGGGTCCAGTGCATCAGACCGGGGCTGACGTATTCCGTCTGGTTGGCCAGCAGTCCTCCTGCCAGACCGGCTCCCGCACCGGCGATGACAAAACAGGCCAGCTTGTATTTATAGGAGTTGATCCCCAGGGCACAAAGACGCCGCTCGTTGTTGCTGCCTCCTCTGATCATCAGGCCAAAACGGGAATCCACCAGCCTCTTGGCCATGAAGAGAAAACCCATGAGCAGGAAGAGACAGAAATAATAGAATTGCAGATCATTATCCAGATCCAGGCCCGGCATGGTTGAGCGAGAATAAAGGGAGAGACCGTCGTCTCCGCCGTATTTTCCCAGGGAGACAAAGAAGTAATAGAGCATCTGGGCAAAGGCCAGGGTGATCATGATAAAATGCATGCCCTTGGTCCTCAGGCAGAGTGAGCCAATGACCATGGCAAAAAAGGCGGAGATGAGGACAGCCAGAGGCAGCACCAGCATAGCGTTTTCACTTCCCTGTAAAAGAAAAGGAAAAGAGAAAAGCGGTTCCATCTCGGAGGCATGATAAAAGAATATGCCGACTACATAGGCGCCGATGCCGACATAGGCGGCGTGGCCGAGACTGATCATGCCGGCATAGCCGAGCAATAGATCCAGACTGACCGCGGCAAGGGCGTAGATGAGGATCCTGCTGAACAGGGAGATGAAATAGGGCTCCTGCGCCACAATGGCGGCAACCGGCAGAAGGAGCAGAAAGACTGCACCAAGGGTAATCGCCGCTGTTTTTCGAAAATTTGCTTTCATTAGCTGTGCGCCGGAAAAAGGCCTGTGGGTTTCCAAACGAGAACCGCTGCCATAAGGATATAAATGGCCATCGAGGAAAGAGAAGCAGCAGCAGCGTCGGCGGTGGCCGATTCGAACACCAGGCGGAACAGGGTGGGCAGAAAGGCCCGTCCGAGAGTATCGACCAGACCGACCAGCAGTGCCCCGGCGACGGCTCCCCGGATTGAGCCGATTCCTCCGATGACAATGACCACGAAAGTTAGAATGAGAATGGATTCTCCCATGCCCGCTTCCACGGCAAGAATGGGACCGGCCATAACACCGGCCAGTCCCGCCAGCATTGTGCCGAGTCCGAATACCATGGTGTAGAGCAGTTTGATATTGACGCCCAAAGCCCCGATCATGTCGCGGTTCGAGGCTCCGGCCCTTATCTGCATGCCCAACCTGGTCCGTGAGAACATGAACCACAGAGCCAGGGCCACCAACAGACCGACGCCGATGACGGCAAGGCGGTATACCGGATAGACAAGACCGGGCAGCAGCTCAATACTGCCGCTGAGCCATGACGGCACATTGAGGTAGAGGGGCTGGCGTCCCCAGATGATTCGGGTGAGTTCATTGAAAAACATGATCAGCCCGAAGGTTGCCAGAACCTGATCGAGATGTTCACGTTTATAGAGCCGTCGCAGGATGACAAATTCCACCAGCATGCCACAGAGGGCCGCGGCCGGCAGAGCGAGCGCCATACCAAGAAGGAACGATCCGGTCCGGGCCGCCACGGTGGCGCAGACATAGGCGCCAATCATGTAGAAAGAACCGTGTGCCAGGTTGATAACCTGCATTATGCCGAAAACGAGAGTCAATCCCGCCGACATCAGAAAGAGGGTGATCCCGAGTTGCAGACCGTTGAGAATCTGTTCAAAGAAAAGAAGCATAAGAGTGGGGGCCGGATCGCGGCCCCCCTGTACCGTCAGCTACATTGGACATTCGGAGGCGTAGGCATCGACATGATTGGAGAAGACCTTTTCCAAGGTTTTGTTGGTATAGCCTTCTGCCGTTTTAATGACTTCACGAATATACACATCCTGGATGGGATGCTGATTGTTGCCGAAGCTGAAGTTGCCGCGCACGGATTCGAAATCGGCCTTTTTTAGAGCTGCTCTAAACTTGATGAGATCGGTCGGATCACCGTTCACCTCTTTTAAAGCACTGCCGATCAGACGGGCGGTATCGTAACCCTGGGCGGCATAGAGGGTGGGCATGCGGTTGTATGCTTCCCTATAGGCTTTGACAAACTGTATATTGGCCGGATAATCGAGGTCGTGAGTCCATTGAGAACCGTTTTTGACTCCCTCGGCAGCGGGACCGACGGCCTCAAGGATGCGCTCATCAAAAGAGAAGGCGGGGCCGTAGATCGGGATTTCGTCGGCAAGACCTGCCTGCGAATATTGTTTGAGAAAGTTTATGCCCATGCCGCCGGGCAGAAAGAAAAATACCGATTCCGGCTGGGCCGCCCGCAATCCGGCTATTTCCGCGGCATAATCGGATTGGCCGAGTTTGGTATATACCTCGCCTTTGATTTCACCCTTGAAATAGCGCTTGAACCCGGCGAGATGATCCTTGCCGGCGGGATAATTCGGGGCAATGAGATAGACACTCTTATGTCCGCTGTCGTTGACATATTGCCCGACCACCTCATCAAGATTGTCATTCTGGTAGGAAACACTGAAGTAATTGGGATCACATCCTTTACCGGCAAGCTTTGACGGTGCGGCATTGGTGCTCAGGTAGACAACATCCTCCCGGACGACTTTGGGGATGACCGCCATGGCGACATTGGAAAAAACGATGCCGGTGAGAATCCTGGCGTTATCCTTCTTGATGAATCGCTCGGCGATCTGCCGGCCTTTTTCAGGCTTTCTGCTGTCGTCTTCAACCATCAGCTCAACGGGAAAACCGCCGAGCTTGCCGTTTTCCTGGGCTATGGCCAGCTTGAAGCCGTCGCGGGTATCTTCCCCAAGATATCCGGCTTTGGTCGAAAGCGTGGTGATCATGCCGATTTTCACAGGCTCTGCAGCACTGAGCTGCGTCGCGATAACCATAAAAAACAGTGTCAGTATACTCTTTTTCATACTCCCCTCCCGTGATTCATTCCTGTGGCCGGCCTGTTATTTCCTGCCGGCAGCATGCACTTACCAGATAAACTGATAGATTCTGAAGAAAAGACTTTCGCCGGAGAAACGTCTCCACGAAAAAGATGGCAACAGCCCGGAGATGCGTCCTGGACCTAACATAACAGAAAAAAACCGGGATAAGCCGGTATTTGGTGCGATGCGGGTTCCTTCCGGATACTGAACCTGGAAGACTAGAAAAAGATTGTGAAAGTTGCAAGTAAAATAATCAGTAAGAGATAAGCCGACAGGATTGGTTATGCCAACGGCTACAAAGCCAAAACTTTGAAGACCCTTTTTGGTGAAGTAGACAACCTCTTCGTTAGAGCTCCGTTGGAGATGCCTCTCCGTCATTGCTACCCGGGGGCTGGACGGTCGAGGTGTTCGTTTGTTCTTTCCTGTAGTTAGGGCTTCCGATTAAACGAAAGCCGGCAATTGGTGGATATGACAAATTCACCAGACCAGAGCAAAAGCACGGAAACACATTATTTATACAATCTCAGCGAGAACTTAATCATGTATTCAAGTCCTGGCAGTGCTCCAAACATCATCGCCCCGGATTCTATCTGCTATTATTCGGAAAGCAATGGACTCGGTTTTTCCAATGCGACTAACGATCTCGCTCTTTATTTCAATTCAGAAACAGGGAAAAGCACAGGCAGTACGGTGAGCGTCATTAAGGTCGATGCAGCGCCGGCACTTTGCAAGACTCCCGGGGTGGTCGCTTCTTTTGCCGGGCTGTTGCGCAACATCGGGTATGCAGGCGCTCTCCCATATCCTCAAGAGCTAGGAGTGTGTCGGAGAATTGCAATTTTTCCTCAGATTAAGGCGTTTTTAGGAAATCAAGCACAGCCATATACTTAATATCGGAGTCTTCGCTTACCTGCGAGCATTGATTTTCTGAAAACAACGCCAAGATGGGGGAAAAGTGCTTTCTCCGACAGGCTCCTAGAGTCTGGAATTTAAAACGATGAGTGAAGAAGAGCTCAATAAAGATCGCCTGGCACTTGCTTTGGAGGCTGCGGGACTTGATCTATGGGAGAACGATCTGGTTACCGATGAGGTTACCGATGAGGTTACCCGCAAGGCATCTAAAACATTTACTGAACTCGGCTATAGCGAAGAGGAGGCCCTTGTCTGCATAGATGACCAGTTTGCCTTTGTCCATCCAGAGGATGTCCCCTTAGCAATCTTACCGGAAAGATCCGCCAATCAGCCCAGACAATTTGGACAGGAGAATGTGGGCTTTAGGCGTAGACCGTGAAATTTCCAAGCGTCCAGCAGATAAAACACAGATGGCACATAAGTTGCACAACCAGTGGAAAAAAAAGTTAAAAGTTAATTGGTCTTCTATTTCCATATACAATACCATGGAGGTTGCTAAAATGAATGTCCTTCTCGTCTGCCCGGAATTTCCAGAAACGTTCTGGTCCTTTTCTCATGCCCTGAGCTTCATCGGGAAAAAGGCAGCCTTCCCCCCGCTCGGCCTGCTTACAGTCGCGGCCCTTTTGCCGGAAGAATGGAATAAACGTCTGGTGGATCTCAACGTTCGAGAACTCAGGGATGAAGACCTTCTCTGGTGTGATTTTGTCTTTCTCGGCAGTATGGCGATCCAACGCAAATCGGTAGACCGGATCATCGGGCGATGCCGGGAGCTGCAGATCAAAATGGTCGCGGGCGGCCCACTCTTCACCTCCGAGCCTGATACATTTTTCGAGGTCGATCATTTAATCCTCGATGAGGCGGAACTGACACTTCCTCTTTTCCTGACTGATCTACAGAACGGGACACCTAAGAAAATCTATCGCGCAGAGAAGTTCTGCAATCTGGAGTCGATCCCGCCGCCGCAGTTGGATTTGATCGAGGTAAAGGATTATGCCTCCATGAGTATCCAGTTTTCCAGAGGTTGCCCGTTTAACTGCGATTTCTGTAATGTTACAACCCTTTTTGGCAGACGCTCGAGGATTAAGTCATCCCACCAGATAATCAATGAACTGGACCGGATATATGCCACAGGCTGGCGCAGCAGTATTTTCTTTGTTGACGATAATTTTATCGGCAACAAAGAGTTTTTGAAAAACAGCCTTCTTCCCGCCATAATCGAATGGCGGCAAGGCAAGAAAGGCTGTGTCTTTTTCACGGAAACCTCGATCAATCTCGCCGACGACCCGGAACTTCTCGACATGATGGTAAGGGCCGGATTCGATTCCGTATTTATCGGCATAGAATCTCCCGATGAGAAAAGTCTTGCCGAATGCCACAAACACCAGAACAGAAATCGTGATCTGCTGGAAAGCGTCAAATGCATCCACCGCTCAGGTCTGCAGGTCATGGGTGGCTTTATCGTCGGTTTTGACTGCGATCTGCCGTCAATTTTCCAGAAACAGATCGATTTTATAGAAAAAAGCGGAATTGCAATTGCCATGGTCGGCATGCTCCAGGCTCCGCCCGGCACGCGCCTTTTTAAACGGCTCAGCGGGGAAAGCCGCATCACCAGAATTTTCTCCGGCGATAATGTCGACGGCACCACCAATATCATTCCCCGAATGGGAATAGACACCCTTCTTCACGGCTACCAATCGATCATGAAAAATATTTACTCACCGGTAAGCTATTACCGAAGGGTCAGGACCTTACTGCATGAACTCGAGCCGCCGCGAGCCACAATGCCGATAAATTTTCAGCGGTTTCTTTGCTTTTTCCGTGCAGCAATACGTCTTGGTCTGCTGGGCAAGGAACGTTTTCACTATTGGCACCTGATGCTCTGGACACTTTTTCGCAGGCCCAGACAACTTGCCCTGGCCATAACCCTTTCGATATACGGCCACCATTATCGGCGGATTTGCGAACTCTATATTTATGAAGAACCGCACAATCACAATTACCTTCAAGAAGACAAAAAAAACAAAGCGCTCTCTCCCGTTTAAGAGAAGGCGGGAAACGCAGTCATGAAAGGACTTTCAAGATGATAGATCGCTTAAAAATTTTCATAAGCGGATTGCGGGAACGGTTGTGGTTCAGACCCTTTGCAATGTGCGTGCTCTCAGTCGTTTTGGCGTCTCTCGCGAAGGCCGCAGATTATGGGAACATTGCTCACTTTGTCCCGAATGTTTCGGCTGAGACGATTGAGACTTTGTTAAAAATCATCGCCGCCAGTATGCTGGTTATTGCCACCTTCGCGGTCGGTTCAATGGTTTCTTCCTACGCTTCGGCAAGCGATACCGCGACCCCGCGTAGTTTTCCCCTTGTTATTTCCGATGATGTTTCGCAGAACGCTCTCTCCAGTTTCATTGGTTCGTTTATTTTCAGCATTGTCTCGCTTATTGCGCTTCTCAACGGTTTTTATGGCAGAGGGGGCCGTTTCGCCTTATTCTGCCTGACCCTGTTCGCCTTTGCTGCGGTAATCCTGACCTTTATGGGCTGGGTGGATCGGATAGCGCGTCTGGGTCGTCTCGGGACGACGGTAGACAAAGCCGAGTCGGCTGCTGCTAAGTCTTTTCAAGCCCGTCGGCGGGCACCCACGCTCGGAGGCGTACCGGTGCGGCCGCGCTCAGATAAAGGGGACCCTGTTTACGGAGAGACGGTGGGCTACGTTCAGCGAATCAAGATGGACTGTCTGCAAAAATGTGCCGAGGAATCAGACGTGCGAATTGAGGTCGCTGCATTACCAGGGACTTATTCCATGCCCGGATGGCCGCTTGCGTTCATTATTTCTACATCTAAGGAAACAGCGGGAGTCGATCCAAAGCGCATAACGGCCTGCTTTCAGGTTGCCGCCGATCGAACGTTTGATGACGATCCCCGATTCGGCCTTATGGTGCTTTCGGAAATCGCGATACGTGCCCTTTCGCCGGCGGTAAACGATCCTGGGACGGCGATTGACATTATTAACAGGTTTGTCAGTCTTTTTGTCCTTTGGCATAAGCCAGTCGACGAGAAGGATAAAATTCCCTGCAAATTTGATCGCATTGAGGTTCCGGAGATTTCCACGCAGGACATGTTTGATGACGCCTTTACAGCAATGGCCCGCGATGGGGCCGGCTTAGTCGAAGTTGGCGTTCACCTACAGGAGGCGTTGCACGCATTGGCCAGGATCGGCGACAGCAACATGCAAAAAGCTGCGGAGCGTCATGCGCGCCTGGCTATTGCAAGGGCTGAATACGCACTGCACGTGCCGGAGGATCTGAATGAGATACGATCCGCGGGCATGTTCGCCGGACAGTCGTCATAACATACTCACTTCCCCAGCAGGTTGGTCAGTCCAAACTTGCTGTATACTTTCTTCATCTCATCCAGCGGGTAATAGTTATCCACCGGATTGGGAGAGTATGGCGCCTGGGAAAATGTAGATTCAGGGACGGTGAGTCTGTAAGTAAACTCGGAGGGATCGAAGTTCAGCACCGGAAACGGAATCATGACGAAGTCTTCCGTGAGATGGCCATCCCTGATATAGTTGACCAGCACCATCCTGACCATTCCGGTGTCAAGATTCATGAAGTACTTTTCGGCTCGTCCCAGAACATTTCCCCCGCTGTATATCGGGATGTTGATCAGTCTGATGATTTCAACGACAGGTATGTTTTGCTCAGCCCCTAACCGGACCCTCTTCTGCTGAAGCAGGTTCTGAGATTCGTAATGACTGAATATCTGTTCTGCTTCGGAAGGACTGATTGCCTGGTGCACATCGGGTTTATACGGAAGCGGTTCGAGTTCCCCGCCTCGGCCTGTTTTGATTGTTTTCATCACAAACTGCTGGTTCTGGCTGTCGAAACTGACGTCGTGCCAAGGTATGGAAAGGATATACCTCTTTTCGATAATACTCAGAAATAATTCAAAGGACAGCATGCAAAAGGGAATCGATCCAGTTGCAGGATCCATATAGAGTTCGTTGATTTCTCCGGTTCTCTCTCGCTCAACAAACCTCACCGATCTGTTGAGCAGCTTGGTGGCGTCCACCAGAACCTGTTGCTCCGCCGAAGCCCGGGCAGGTAATTCAGCAAAGATCTGAAATGACATGAAAAATACAAGACTAACCACTGTTCTTCCTAATGTATTTAGAGTGCAACGCATAGACTTCCTCCATGACAAAAACGTTTTAACCAAGCGAGTCGTTGACTTCAGTATATTTTATATCCTCCAGGTGAATAGCGCAAACGGTCACGTAATACGCTAGGAAAAAAAGGGGCAAACCCCATACCCTATGAGCCTGTGCTTCATCACCGTAAAGGAACGGCATATCATTTAGCTGAAAAGAAAGTACCAGGCGAGAGTTCCTCCAGCGCCCTTATCTTGATCGTTACTTCAGCTGCACCAGCGACACGAAAATCCTGACGAGTTCTCATCGGCATATCGCACAAGTTCCCAGCAATACCCTATCAATTCTGTAGCACTGACCATCCGATGGAATCAGATGTACCATTTAAGCGGAAGTTGAAGCCAACACTGAGAATGGGCACTTCAAGATAGGCTTGTCGGAGGAGTCGGCTTCGGCTGGAGCGGTTCTGTGGATATCATCTGTTTGGATTGCCTGATGCGGGTTGAAATATGTCCTTTTACCTTGCACCCAACAACGCAGATGTTATAAGTTGCCGATTGAAAGTGGATAATATTTTATTTCTAGCGGACTACAGCCTTTGAGGTAAACAGATTATTGGGCTACCAAAAAAATATTTACATGCAGGTGAACCATTGGGAAAATGAAATTTCCTATTGCCATTATCGAAGCCAAGGACAATACCCACTCGATAGGCGTCGGCATGCAGCAGGGCCTTGGGTATGCAGAGATTCTGCAGGTGCCCTTTATATTCAGTTCCAATGGCGATGGCTTTCTCTTTCATAATAAAATTGCAGGCGACGGGCAAATTGAGCGGCAACTGGCTCAGCATGAATTTCCTTCAGCCGAGACCCTCTGGCAATGGTGGGCTATCCATCTGGGTCTGAACGAGAAGCAAAATAACCTCGTTATCCAGGATTATTACAAAAATGGGCAGACACGTGGGTTAAATGGGCAGACACACAGGTCTGCCCCTACTCGACCTGAATGGTTTTTAATATAGTTTCCATTTTCTTGTTTTTTATGAGAGCTTTTGGGGAGTAAGGTAAAAGGAGAGAATATGGCAGGTATGGTGGATAAACAGCTTTTCGCTGAACTGGCTGAACGCGGGGTGGAGGATATAGTCATGGTGCCATTCTGCCGGTATAATAAGGAAGAAGGATGCTATGAAGTTATGGCATGGAACAGCAGGTTTGCGGTATATCCGCAGAAAGAATTGATCAAAGCTCTGGACGGCGCAGCCGAGCCGCATGATTACTTCTATGTCTTTCTCGTTAATTATCTGCTCTCCCCCAAAAAAGCGGTACCGACCTCCAATTGGATTTCGGAGAAAGATCTTGTCGGCGGGACCACTTTTTTTCGAGGACCGCATGCTATCCCCACAGATCTGATTACTCAGGCTTTTGGCGACGATCTTCAGGCTCTGCGGTTTAAATGCGAGTCGCTCAAGGGTATTCCACTGGATATGGCTGATTGTTCGTTCAGCTTTCACATACTCGGCTCGATCAACGTTGCCCTGCTCTATTGGGTCGGCGATGAGGATTTTCCTGCGCAGGCCAAACTGCTAATCGACAGCTCCGTTGCCGATACGCTGCGCCTGGACGTCGTTTTTGGTCTGCTGTGTGATGTCTGTGTTTGTATTGCCACTTGACATATTTTCCGCGGATATCCCTTAAATGAGAATACCCGCGTTTTTTGACCCGGCTCCAGCCTACAGGCAGCGGAGAAAGGCAGTAAGGGCCTCTTTCTCTTCTTCGTTGAGTTTGAGGTCGGTGACCAGGTTGAAGAATTCGACCGTGTCTTCAAGCGTCAGGAGCCGGCCATCGTGCATATAGGGCGGTGAATCCTTGATACCCCTGAGGGTAAAGGTTTTGATAGGTCCTACCCCGGTTATCCATTTCTTGTTGCTCATATGGGGCTTATAGAAACGGTCCACCTGCAGGTTGTGCATCTTGTCATCGAGATAGAATGGAGCGGGATGACACTCGGCGCAGCGCCCCTTGCCGAAAAAAACTTCCTCTCCCCTGAGCTCCTTCTCACTGGCCTTTTCTGAGTCGAGACGACCGAAAACCGTAAGCTTCGGCGCCGGCGGAAAGTCGAACATGTTCTGCATCTGCGCCATCATGGCAACCTGGCTGGCGCGATCCGGCAGATGAACACCTTTCTTTGCGGCGGTAACGTGATCCCCGTCGAAATATGCAGTTCGCTGTTCGAATTCGGTGAAGTCCTCAATTGAACGCAATGATCGTTTCGAGCCGTGGATCTGCTGATTGAACATCCCCCTGAGACTGACGGTGTCCAGGCGAAAACGGGCTACATGGGGTCTGGTATCCGGGTTGAGGTGAAAGGCCGCATTGGTATGACCGTTGGCATGACAATCCAGGCAGGAGATTCCCAGTGTTGCCTCTTCCACTTTGCGATCCTCTGTCTGGTTAAACTGCTGCTGTGGAAATGGAGTGAGCAGAAGCCTCAGCCCCTCCATCTGCACCGGGGTGATTATTCCATGCATTATCTCATAATAATTTCTGATGGAAAGCAGCTTGCCCTGTGAAACATCCCCCAAATCCGGTCTGCTGCTGAGAAATATCGGCGGTGGAAATTCGGGCAGCAGGTGGTTGGGCAGGTCAAATTCGACATCGAAACGCTCGAGGTTGCGCTGTTCGAGATTGTTGATTTCCTTAATCTGCTCCGGTGGAATCACCTGTCCGCCGGTTTCATGCTTGGCATGGGGAAGAGGAAGAAATCCTTCCGGAAAGGCATCCTGTTCACGTATTTCCGACGGCGACATTGTCGAGAGCTTTTCCCAGGTCATGCCTTGGGGAAGTTTCACCCGGACTCCCTGCTGAACGGGTTTTCTTTCTGCAGACATCATGACCTCGGAGGGATTGTCGCTCAGGTCATAACGGCGTTCGAGCAGGGTCTGCTGGCGCGCCATGACTTCCGCCTTCATCGCCTTGTCTTTTTCCATGGTGCTCTGGAAGCTTTCTTTAATAACTACTGGAATATAGGTGGAGTGGATTGGGTCGACATCCTCGGGAATACCCATTTTCTCATGACTCTCGTACTCCGCCTGGATAGAGGATACGGCCGGGAGCATGGCTGCGGCCAGGAGCGCCGCCGTGATCATCATTTTCCGATGTTTCATCATGAACCTCCTTTTGCTTTTTTTTCGGGATGGTTGCTAGGGACTGACACTGCAGATGCAGGCGGCCAGTGACCGTTTGATTGTATATTTCAACTCATCGGAGATATATCGACACGAGCTGCATCACTACCCTGAGAGGTGAAGGAGGTGATTATGATTCGGCTCCCTCAAGCACCAGTTTATCATATGCAGGGATTCAAGCAGCGTGCCAGTTGATGAAGGGGTTACCTATGATTTGAATATAGCCTCGTTATGACTATACCGATTTCCCCTGATGGTTATTTCCGTCCGGGCAGACCGGACTGATCCGGTTAAGCAGGACTGAAGGGCGCCTTTTTCGCCGGAATACTCGGTTGACCCGACATTTGGAGAAATTGCAGGCTCCAGCTGAGTAGGATATGGGCCATGTCGTCCTGTTTAACCATCCGTTCTCAAATTCACTTTCGATTTTCTTTTTTAAGACAGGTCTCAGGAGTGAGATCCATCAATGATGGTATGCAAATTGCTTTTCGAAACACAGCATCCTTATCCAGCTGAGCTGGATAGGAGCCTTTAGACAGATTATTTTCTTGCAAAAAAAAACAGGAAAACAATCTGTAAGGTATTAACCGAGGCAACAGAGACAGAGAATCTGCATCCACCTTTTTTATGAGGAGGAGTTATGAGCCACAATGAAGAAGAAAAAGATTTTGCAGGCTATAGCCGCCGGGGATTCATACAGTTTATCGGAGTCGGTGCCGGAGTGGTCACCACTTCCCTGCTTTCTCCCCCCCTGTTCAGACAGCTTCAGGCCGCTCCGGGAGAGCAGGTTATGCCCGATGCATCGGTAAAGCAGGTCGAACTCACCATCAACGGCAACATGTACACTCTTCTGGTGGAGCCCCGCTGGTCTCTGCTTTATGTACTGCGCGAGATTATCGGACTTGGTGGTACGAAAATGGGTTGCGACCGAGGCGAATGCGGGTCCTGCACGGTACTGATCGGCGACGTGCCCAGGTATTCCTGTCTGACTCTGGCCGTTGAAGCAGAAGGCAAGGAGATTACCACCGTCGAAGGTTTGCTGGACGGCGAGGAACTTGGCCCGGTTCAGACCGCCTTTGTCGAAGAGGATGCCTTTCAGTGCGGCTACTGCACCTCGGGACAGATTATGGCGGTTGAGGGTTTGCTGCGCAAGGTTGAGTCGCCTTCTCCAGAGGTAATCAGAAGGGGATGTTCCGGAAATCTATGCCGCTGCGGAGCCTATCAGAATATCTTTGCCGCCGCCGACAAGGCGGCCCGGCTCAAAAAAAACCAGGGGAGATAACCCATGGCAGCCAACGATGACATTTACTACAGGGAAGGTATTCCCGTTCCTGAAACTCCCGAAGGGGAAGATACCCCCTCTTTCTGGAAGAAAACCGATGTGGTCGGCAAGCCGCTGCCGCGGGTCGATGCCTATGAACGAGTCAGCGGCACGGCTCAATACCCATCGGATATTCTCCTGCCGGGAATGCTCTATGCTGCCATTCTGCGCAGCCCGCATCCACATGCCAGGGTGAAAAAACTCGATGTAGCGGAGGCGGAGAAGATGGAAGGGGTGCGGGCGGTCCTTACCGGAGAGTCCAGGGAAGCAAAAGACATCAAATGGAAATACCAGGACCGCGAAGTACCCCTTTTTGATCCCCACTGCCGCTTTGAAGGAGAGCTTGTTGCCGCCGTCGCCGCCGATACCTGGTATCAGGCGAGCGATGCTGCAAGAGCGATAGAGGTAGAGTATGAGGTCCTGCCCTATGTCGTCGACCATGAAAAATCTCTTGATGAGGGGGCGGTGAAAATCGGCAAAGAGGGCAATTTGCTGGAAGAGGAGGAGTATTCCCGGGGGGAGGTGGAAAAGGGATTCAGCGAGGCCGATGTCGTTCTGGAGCAGAGCTATCGGACCTCCGTCGAGCTGCAAACACCGCTGGAATTACATGGCTGTGTGGCCAACTGGGATCGTGACCGTTTGACTATATGGGAGTCGAGCCAGGGAGTGTATGCCGTCCAGTCGCGCATCGCCGAGGCGCTGGGGCTGCCGCTCTCCAAAATTCGGGTTTCCAATCACTGTATGGGAGGCGGGTTCGGCAGTAAGCTCAAGCCGGGCAAATATACCGCGGTCTGCGCCCTGCTCGCTAAAAAATGTGCGAGGCCGGTGAAGATGCTGCTTTCCAGAGAGGAAACCTTTCTCTGTGTCGGCAACAGGCCGGCAAATACCATGCGGCTCAAGACAGGAGCAAAAAAAGACGGCACCATAACTGCCTTTGATTTCGAGTGCAGCGGACCCAGCGGTGCCTATCCTGCAGGTGGTGCCCAGCTGGTGGACTGGCTGATCCGCGATCTCTATCTCTGCGACAATGTCCGCACTATCAGCAGGGATGTCCTGATCAATGCCGGCCCGGCCCGGCCGTTTCGCGCACCCGGCCATCCCCAGGGCGCCTGGGCTTTGGAGCAGATGATGGATGAGATGGCCCATGAACTCGGCATGGACCCGGTTGAATTCCGGTTGCGCAACATTCCGCAGAAAAGCCAGGCCAGAGAGGGTAAACCCTATACCACTACCGGGCTGCGCCAATGCCTGGAGCGGGGCGCAGAAGAATTTCAATGGAAGGATACCCTGCAGCAGGCCAGGGAATACAATGAGAGCAATGAGTACATCAAGCGCGGTGTTGGCGTCGGCGCCTGTCTCTGGATAGCCGGAGGCGGCGGACCGCCTTCCACCGTCATTCTCAAGCTTTTCAAGGATGGCTCCGTCAATCTCAATATGGGTGCCAGCGACATCGGCACCGGCACCAAGACGGTGATGGCACAGGTGGCCGCCGAAGAGCTGGGTGTTCATCCTTCAATTATTCAGATAGAACATGCCGATACGGCCACCACCCAGTTTGCCACTCCCAGCGGAGGCAGCAAGACAGTGCCCACCGAGGCACCGACGGTACGCAATGCCGCCATCGCCCTGAAACAGGAGTTGAAAAGGATGGCAGCCGAAGACCTTGATGTCGAAGTAGAACAGCTGAAATATATCGGTGATGAAATTGTCTCAGGCAACGACAGCTCCAAAAAGGTGAAGATCAAAGAGATCAGCGGTCTAAAGAAACGCGGCGAGGTCATCGGTGTGGGATATCGCGGTCCCAATATCGAAGATAAGGTGATCAATCCTTTTGCCGCGCAATTCTGCGAACTCGAGGTCAATCTCCGTACCGGAGAGGTGAAGCTGCTGCGATTTCTCGGTGCACATGACAGCGGACGTGTTTTAAACAGGGCAACTTTCGACAATCAGGTTTATGGCGGTATTGTCATGGGAATCGGCTTCGCGCTTACCGAATTCCGTCAACTCGATGAAAACCAGACTGGCAAACTCTGCAACCGGAACTGGCATGATTACAAACTGCCGACCGCACTCGATGTGCCGCTGAAAACAGTCAGCGTGGCAATCGAGATTGACGATCCCGAGGCCAATAACACCGGGGCTAAGGGACTGGGCGAGCCGGTTACTATTCCAACCGGCGCAGTTATTGCCAACGCTCTGTATATGGCCACCGGTATTCGTTTTACCCGATCACCGGTTCTGCCTATGGATATAATCCGTCATTCCAAGAACACAAAGGGGTAAGCCATGCTGCCGAAATTTGCCTATATACGTCCCTTAAAGCTCGATGAGGCCATCACCCAGCTGCGCCATGAAGGCGCTTGGGTGCATGCCGGCGGTACCGATCTGCTCGGTTGTCTTCGTGAACGGATCATAGACAGCAGGACGGTAGTGAGCATTAGTGGCCTCAAAGAGCTCAAAGGTATAAGAAAAACGAAGGACGGTCTGCAGATAGGGGCGCTGACCACCATTACCGAAATCAGTGAGAACAGCATGGTGAAGAAAAACTTCCCGGGTCTGTCTCAGGGAGCCGCCGAAGTTGCCAGTCCGCAACTGCGCAATCAGGGAACGATAGGCGGCAATCTCTGCCAGAAACCAAGATGCTGGTACTATCGCGGTGAATTTCATTGTCTGCGCAAGGGCGGGGAGATGTGTTATGCCCTGGGCGGGGAAAACCAGTTTCACGCCATCTTCGGACATAATCATATCTGCGCGATCACTCATCCCTCGGATACGGCCCCGGTGCTGGTCGCCTGTGACGGCGTGGCTCACGTTGCCGGCCCGGACGGCAACAGGAAGATAGCCATTGAAGACCTTCATGTCCTGCCGCAGGACGATGTCGAGAAGGAGACGGCGCTCAAGCAGGGTGAGATCATTACCCACATCACCGTTTCCAATGCTGCTGCAGGTCAATATTCCTCCTACCGGAAGATTCGGGCCAGGAGGGCCTGGGATTTTGCCCTGGCCGGTGTCGCTCTGGTGCTTGCCGCGGATGGTGGTCGGATATCCAGGGCTGCCGTGGTGCTCTCCGGGGCTGCGCCTGTGCCATGGCGCAGTACCGCAGCCGAGGAAGAGCTCAAAAATAAACCGCTCAATGCGCAAACTATTGCAACCGCCGCCTCGGCTGCTGTTGCCGATGCCGAACCTTTGAGTAAAAACCGTTACAAAACCGCGATGTTTCAGGGTATGCTTGAAGAGGAACTTGCCAAAGCGGGAGAAAAAATACGGGAGAAAAAATAGCCTGATGAATAAAAAATCGGTTGGAACGGAACGGGTCTTCGAGGAGCTTGCCAAAAAACAGCAGCGTCAGGAACCGTGCGCCCTGGTGCTTCTCATTGAAGTTAAGGGCTCGGCGCCTGCCCAGGCCGGCGCCAAGATGGTGGTTTTTGCCAATGGCGATATCGCCGGTACAGTGGGCGGCGGAACCATGGAAAAAGAGGCCATAGATGCCGCTTTGCTTGCCATGGAGAAAGGTGAAACGGTTCTCCACCATGTGGATTTATCTGCAGCACCGACCTATGTCTGCGGTGGTCGGGCGACCCTCTATATCGAACCGGTCCTGCCCGCCAGCCGTTTGATCATCGCCGGTGCCGGCCATGTGGGCCAGGCCCTCTGTAGGACGGCGGCCGCGGTCGGTTTCTCGGTGATCGTCGTCGATGATCGGCCCGAATTCGCCGATCCCAAACTGCTGCCGGATGCGGCCCGGGTCATGACCAGTGATTTCGAGACAATTTTTGATCAATTGCGGGTTAGCCCTTCCACCTACATCGTCTGTGCAACGCGCGGCCATGCCCACGACTACACGGTGATCCGCGCGGCCCTCGCCACGCCGGCATCCTATGTCGGGCTGGTGGGCAGCCGCAGTAAGCGCACCTCTTTTCTCAAGCGGCTGCAGCAGGAAGAAGGAGTCGGCGAAGAGGAACTGGTCAGGCTCTATACCCCGGTCGGTCTTGATATCGGTGCCAACTCTCCTGCCGAGATAGCGGTGAGCATCACCGCTCAACTTATTCAGAGAAGGAGCAGCCATGGTCTGCAAGACGGCTTTCATACTGCTCGCGGCTGGGGCATCACGTCGCATGGGGCGGATAAAGCAGCTGTTGCCGCTGCGGAATGAGCCGGCGCTTACCTTTTGTCTGAATCGTATCCTCAGGGCTGGAATCGTCGAGATAATCGTGGTGCTTGGTCACCATAGAGAAAAGATTGTG
The DNA here is from genome assembly GCA_016278675.1 of Desulfobulbaceae bacterium. Taxonomy (GTDB): domain Bacteria; phylum Desulfobacterota; class Desulfobulbia; order Desulfobulbales; family Desulfocapsaceae; genus Desulfopila_A. The sequence continues at coordinate 39,774 of JADQBJ010000039.1, forward strand.
CCTCTTCTTGCCGACATGCCTGTTGCGGTGGCCGCTAACCGTGATCCTGAGAGCCAGATGTCGGATTCGCTGCAGGCCGGCCTTGACCTTTTGCCGCATGGAGTTACCGGAATAATGGTTGGGCTTGCCGATCACCCCCTGGTTCTGTCTTCGAGCTACAGTCTCCTGAGTAGGCAGCATGAGCAGCGTCCGCATCATATCCTCATGCCGACATATGGCGGCCGCGGCGGTCATCCCACGCTTTTTCCTGCTGCACATTTTTCCCGCGGTGCCCCCGTAAAACCAATGAATCGAATAATTGCCGAATGTCATAGCAGTGTTTTGCGCCTGCCCGTCGATGATCCGGGGGTCAGCACGGATATGGATTGTTTCAGCGACTATCTGCACCTCGCCTCTCTGGCCGAAAAAGAAAAGGAATAATTCAGCCGGGGATCTTTCCCTTTCCTCACCGATAAATGCATTTCCGAACTAACGTAAATTAAGCTTTTTCCGAGTGCATCATTAAGGAACAGTGAGTATCATTCTTTTTTGGTGCAACCGAAGCCATAAGCGGTAAGAAAAGATCGATGCTTATCCCGGAGAAGGACATCGAATCAGCATGAGCAATTCTGTTTCTTCGATGGTATGTATAAATATTATTTCTGATTACCCCTGAAACTCAGCATTTTCTGGCCCAGTCGAGCTGAGGACCAGAGGTAGTCAAGAGGATGTTATTTATCGCCCTTGGCCCTGAATAAGGATGACCGTAACGGGCTGGTCGGTACAGATGTATCGCAAGTTTTTCTATGGGTCAGAGAAAATATTTTATGATTGGCGACTGGTTCAAATATATCATCTATGCCGGTTCTGTAAAGGAAAGCAGTGCCGATGTGCGCAAGCAGATTATCATCACTTCGGTGTTCAGCATTATCAGTTTTGCGCTTCTGGTTGCATTCGGTATAATCGGTTTGAAGGAAGGCAATGTTCAGCTGGCAGTAGTGGTCTTTGCCGCAGCAGGTTTCAGTGCCGCAAACTATGTTTTTCTTCACATGACCGGCAGGTATCGTCTTTCTTCAACTATTGTTGTTATCATGATGACCCTTCTCGGTCTGTACCTTCTCAGTACCGGCGGAAGTAGTAATACCGGTCCCCTCTGGATGTTCGTTATGCCGGGTATGATTTTTTATATTTTGGGGTTGATCCCCGGATGTATATATCTTGCCGCACTTCTTGGAATGGTGGTCTTTATGTTGATTGTCCCCGACAACATTCTTCTGAAGACGGAGTATTCCCCGGCCTTTACTCTGCGTTTTATAGCAGCCATGTTCTCGACGAGTTTTGTCGCTCTGGCGTATGAATATGCCAGGGAGGACGGCAGGAAGGAATTGCTCAATCTCAGCCGTAAACTCGATCGTCTTTCCAGAAAAGACGAACTGACCGGTCTTTCCAATAGAAGAGATATGTTCGAGCAGCTGCGCAGTGAGTTACGCCGCCTGGAGAGAAGCGGCAAAGTTTTCAGCGTGTTGATTGCCGATATCGATCATTTTAAGAGGATTAATGATACCTATGGGCATGAATGCGGCGATAACTTCCTTCGAAAAATTTCTGATGTTTTGGTTGAAAATACTCAAAAGCGTGATGTTGTAGCCCGTTGGGGCGGGGAGGAATTTCTGATTTTCCTGCCGGAGACAACAGGCGAACAGGCGAAAAAAATAGCAGAGCGGCTGCGGGTGGCAACGGAGAAGAGTTCGATAATCTGTCAGGAAAACCAGGTATCGATAACTATCAGCATCGGCGTGGCCGAATATATCCAGGGACAGAAATTGAATGAACTAATCAATGCCGCCGATAACTTTCTGTATCAGGCGAAACGGCATGGCAGAAATAAGGTAGAGGGCTGATCTGTTTTCGCCTGGCGGATCGCCCGTTATCCTTATTCCGGTATTAGATGCTCGGGCATCTGAACGGCGACAACTTTCCCTTTTGCGGTAACCTTGTCCTCGACGATGCATTCGGTTTCGACGACGACTTTTCTTCCCTTGATCTCGGTAACCCGTGAACGCAGGTGGATTGGGGGTCCCAGGGGTGTGGGCAGGAGATAATCGATATGCAGTGAAGCCGTGACGAAGCGGAAAGCGGGCTCTGAACCCATTTCCCGTCCCTCTTCCCGGTAGGCCGCGGCCGCCGCAGTACCGGTGGAGTGGCAATCGATTATCGAAGCGATCAGACCACCGTAAACATATCCGGGAAAGGCCATATGATATTTCTCGGGATGAAAAACCGCGACGGATTCATCGCCATCCCAATAACTCTTTATCTGTAACCCACTGTCATTTTTGGAACCGCAGCCGTAACAGTGACTGTAGGATTCCGGGTAGTGATCTTGAAATGATTTCTCCATGTTTCAGTCCCTTATATGATGATTTTTTTAACCCACGGGGTATTTCCGAAGATCAATTTCGGGAATTTGGTCAGTGCTGATTGTCTCGCTTCTGTGAGATCGTCACCATGCCTGCCTGTTAAAAAGATTGTTGACACAATTTTCTTTTCGTTTCAATGTAAAATTTGATGGCGTCGTAAAAAGCCCGATCTCCGGCGTTGCAGGTTTTTGGCAGGCCTTCGACATACTACCTGTATAGTCGAAGACCTGCCAAAAACACTGCGCCTTGTATATCGAACTTTTTATTTAGCCATCTCAGAGCTTCGTGGCGACTTTTTACGAGATTATTAATTTAATTACCAATAAAAATCGGCCAAAGAACTTAATTTTATGGACAATTCATCAAGAATATTCGCGGAATGTGTTAGTTTCGTCATTCCGGACTTGATCGGGAATCCATCGTTCTTTGATACTTCTGGATTCCTGGAGCAAGTCCGTAATGACGGTAAAAATGGGCTTTTGTAAAACCCCCAAGGCAGGTAGCATGAAACTAGGAGTGTGTCGGAGAATTGCAATTTTTCTTCAGATTAAGGCGTTTTTAGGAA
>JADQBJ010000043.1:0-41714 GCA_016278675.1 Desulfobulbaceae bacterium
CTGCTCTTTTCACGGGTCTCTGCAGCCCGGACGGCTGCAGCGAAGCCCCCATGGAAGGGTTTATGGCGTCCCGATGAAAAGAGCAGTCCCGGCCTGGGCCAAGAGATGCTGAGTTTCAGGGGTAATCAGATTTATTTAACTTTTCAGCAAGAAGCTAAAAACCGGCAGTTTGCCCTGAACTGTTGATAATTTCGTAAAGAGTCGCCACGATGTCAGATGGCTAGAAAAAAACGATATACAAGACGCAGGAGATCGGGCTTCCTCGAAGTCGGAGTTTATGCCCGTACGGGTGCTTATCGCGACGCCGCCACCATTTATTTTGGGCGGTAAATATCATAACGCTGCATCTTATTATACAGAGAGCGCCGTGATATCCCCAAAATATCACTGGCTCGGGAGCGGTTATGTCCCGCATGTTCGAGTGTTCGCACAATCAGTTCTTTCTCCACCTCTTCAATGGTCATACCTACCCGAATAGTCATCTTGATATCCTTGTCGCGATACTGGCTGATGCGGGGAGGCAGCTGCGAGATATCGAGGATATCCCCGGTGCAGGAAATGACCGCGCGCTGAATCACGTTTTTCAACTCACGAACGTTTCCCGGCCAGGGATACGCCTCGAGACAGCTGATAAAACCCGGAGATATGCCGCGAATGAATTTCTGAAAGGTATCACTGGCATTTTTTATCAAATGATCCACCAGCAGATGAATATCTCCATGGCGCTCCCGCAGCGGCGGCATGGCAATATGGAGGACATCGAGCCGATAGTAGAGATCTTCCCGGAATTTGCCCTTGCGGATTTCTTCGGCAAGATCGGCATTGGAGGCGGCAATTATCCTGACATTGACCGGTATGCTGTCCTGACTGCCGATACGGCAATACTCGCTGGTTTCAAGGAGGCGCAGCAGGCTGATCTGCATTTTTTCATCGATGGTGGCAATCTCATCCATAAAAACGGTACCGCTTTCGGCGACTTCAAAGCATCCCTTGCGCTGGGAAGTCGCTCCGGAAAAGGCGCCGCGTTCATGACCAAAGAGTTCACTGGCAACCAGGTCGGTGGGCAGAGAACCGATATGGACCGGCACATAGGCCTCTTTTGATCTGGCACTCAATTCATGAATGGCAAGAGCTGCGAGTTCTTTTCCCGTTCCGGTTTCTCCGGAGAGCAGGACAGGAATATCCGTGGCAGCCGCCTGCCTTATTTGCCGGTACACCTGGCGCATGGCCGTAGAACGCCCCACCATACTTTCGAAGGTCGTTTTTTCCACCTCGGTGCGCAGCATCATGTTTAAACCAAGCTGGGGTTTTCTCTCCAGAGCGGTTTCTATGAGCAGTTTGAGCTCCTCATCAGTGACCGGCAATAGCGAGTAGTGGAAGACCCCAACGCGCAGTGCCTGATGGGCAATCTTGAGTTTTCCCGGATGAGCGAAGAACAGAATAGGGGTACCGGGACATTTGGCGCAAATCAATTCCAGGATATCCAGCGCATCCTGCGGCTGATGATAAGCAACAGAACTGGAAAAAAGCATCAAATCGAATGCTTCTCTTTCAAAGCGGTCTCCGACCTCTTCCAGGCTGCGCTCATAGGCAAAGGTGAAACGTTCTTCGGTGAATATGTTCATCGCCTGACGGGCCAGCCCGCGGCCTTCGTCGACACAGATTATTTTGATCTTCTCGTCACTTACGTCTTCCATAGTTTTTCCCGGCTATTGAAATTCGGCTGAATGTCCGCTCTGCTTTTGAGATTGAAACAGCGGCGACAGTTTCTGCCCCGCCTTACCGCGTACCACAGAACGAACTGATTGGATTTCGGCACCCTCCGAATGCAGGAACAGATGGGAGCACTTCTGAGTCTGTGCAAATATTGCACAGAGCTTTTTCTCCTACTACACCTCGCAGCATTGCTGCGTATCAGCGGCGCAGTTAAACATCCCTATATAAATAACGCAAGTACCAGCTATACAAAAGAATCAGAAAACCTTCAGTGACGATTCATCTATTATGATTCAATTTCATAGTGAGCATATATTGCCCGCAATTTCCGTTTTTCCAAAACAAGTGGTTGTATTTTGCCCATCCAGGTGGTCTCAGCACCCCATGAGCCTCTCTGCCATGATTCGCCATGGCCAGCAAAGATTTTTTTCCCATTGGAAACAACGGCGGGGAAACCCTTTGACTCCCTTGATTCAACAAGGACCTCTTCCTGGTATGGCTTTTGCTCTATGCTTTACGTTTTTCACCGACACCAACCCGGAACGAGAGATTGCATGTCTGGCATAACCCAGAACTCTGCCTCTATGTTATTGAATTTACGGGTAAACAATACCAGAAAACAGAAGGGAATGAAAAATTATGAGCAAATTACGGAATAAGCACGTATTTACCAGCGAGTCTGTAAGTGAAGGACATCCGGACAAAGTCTGTGACCAGGTTTCAGACGCCATTCTTGACGCCTGCCTGGCAGAAGACTCTGCCAGCAGGGTGGCCTGCGAAACAGCGGTAACCACAAATTTCCTCATCAACCTTGGAGAAATTACCTGTAGCGGCTGGGATAATATCGATCCGGAAAAGGTAGCGCGCCAGGTTGTCAGGGAAATTGGGTATGACAGGGAAGAACTTCTCTTTTCGAGCGAGACCTTTAACTACGATTGTCATATCCACTCTCAATCCAGCGATATCTCCCAAGGGGTCAGTGAAGGCGAGGGACTCTTCAAGGAGCAGGGTGCCGGCGATCAGGGGATGATGTTCGGATACGCCACCACAGCCACACCCTCGCTGATGCCTGCCCCCATTCATTACAGCCACCAGCTGCTGGAACACCTTCAGAACCTGCGCAAGAAAAAAGACATCGCCTATCTGCGTCCCGATGCCAAAACCCAGGTATCGGTCCTCCACCAGGATGGTGTTCCCGTGCGCATCACCAATGTGGTTATTTCACAGCAGACCGACGAGGTGCCGCTGTCAAAGATTCGTGAGGATATCATTGATGTGAGCCGCGATCTGCTTGAGCCCTCGGGCCTTATCGACGACAACACCGAATACTTCATCAATCCTACCGGCAAATTCGTCATAGGCGGCCCCCACGGCGACGCCGGTCTCACCGGAAGAAAAATAATCGTCGATACCTATGGCGGCGTAGGCTGCCATGGCGGCGGTGCTTTCAGTGGTAAGGATCCATCCAAGGTGGATCGTTCCGCAGCCTATTACGCCCGTTATGCCGCGAAAAATATCGTCGCCGCCGGTCTTGCCGAAAAATGCGAGATCCAGGTAGCCTATGCCATCGGCATCGCCCGGCCCCTGTCCATCAATGTCGATACCTTCGGCACGGGCAAAGTTTCCGACGAGAAAATTCAGACCGTGCTGGAATCAGAGGAAATCTTCAACTTCAGGCCGGCAGCGATTATCAGAGATCTGCAGCTTATGCAGCCCCAGGGCTGGAGTTATCGGGATACTTCGGTGGCCGGTCATTTCGGCAGAGACATGTTCTCCTGGGAGAAGACAGACAAGACCGAAGTCCTGCAGCAGGCTCTGGGACTTAAGGTCAGGCAGGTAGCTTAAAGCTTTTCTAGGGCAGTACAACCAATAAATCACCATAAAAGGAAAAATATAAAGGAGTAGGAATGTTATCAGAAACATCGCAAGCTTCCAAGGCTGGTTCAGCCGAGGATAATGATTATAAGATTGCCGACATCACCCTGGCCGACTGGGGCCGTCGCGAAATTGAAATTGCCGAGCAGGAAATGCCCGGACTCATGGCCACCAGGGAAAAATACGGCCCACAGAAACCTTTGCAGGACGTACGGATCATGGGGAGTCTGCACATGACCGTGCAGACCGCCGTATTGATAGAGACACTTGTGGCTCTGGGTGCCGATGTGCGCTGGGCCAGCTGCAATATCTTCTCCACTCAGGACCATGCCGCCGCTGCCATTGCCGAAGCCGGCATCCCTGTCTTTGCCTGGAAGGGCGAAACCCTCGAGGAATACTGGTGGTGTACGCAGCAGGCCGTAACCTGGCCGGACGGGAAAACTCCGCAGCTGATAGTGGACGACGGCGGCGACGCCACCATGCTCATCCATAAAGGATATGCGGCGGAAAAGGATCCTTCGCTCCTTGAAATTCCCGTTGACAACAAAGAGGTTCAGATCGTCCATCAGCTTCTCAAGAAAGTCTACAGCAGCGATAAAACCTTCTGGCATCGTGCAGTCAAGGAATGGATAGGCGTTTCCGAGGAGACCACCACCGGTGTTCATCGCCTTTACCATATGCAGAAGGAAGGACAATTGCTGGTGCCGGCCATCAACGTCAACGACTCGGTGACCAAGTCAAAATTCGACAATGTCTATGGCTGCCGTCATTCGCTGGTGGACGCCATCTGCCGCGCCATGGATGTGATGCTGGCCGGCAAGACCACGATGATTTGCGGTTTCGGCGATGTCGGCAAAGGCTCCGCGGAATCCATGGCCGGTCAGAAAAGCCGGATTCTGGTCTCCGAGGTTGACCCTATCTGCGCGCTGCAGGCCTGCATGGCCGGCTATACCGTGTGCAGAGTCGAGGATGCGCTGGATACGGCGGATATCTTTGTTACCACCACGGGTAATATGAATATCATCACAGCCGAACATATGAGCAAAATGAAGGATCAGGCTATTGTCTGCAACATCGGTCATTTTGATAACGAGATAGAGGTTGATAAACTCAATGACTGGCCCGGCATCAAAAAGGTGCAGATCAAACCCCAGGTAGATAAATACACCTTCCCCGACGGCCACTCCATTTACCTGCTGGCCGAAGGCAGACTCGTCAATCTGGGCTGCGCCACCGGCCACCCCAGTTTTGTCATGTCCAACAGTTTCACCAACCAGGTTCTGGCCCAGATCGATCTCTGGCAGAATCGCAAAACTCGGGAAGTCGGAGTCTTCACCCTCGACAAAAAGCTGGATGAAGAGGTTGCACGGCTGCATCTTGACAAGCTGGGCGCCATCCTTACCGAAATGAGCCAGGACCAGGCCGATTATATTGGTGTACCGGTAGAAGGTCCCTACAAGCCCGAGCATTATCGCTATTAACCGGCCCCGCCGCCGGCGGGACAACATGCCGAATCCATACAACCGGCGAAGTGGTGCAGTGCGCTGTTCCACTTCGCCCCAGAGAAAGGGAGAAACCATGAACCAGGAAACACCGGAACTGTGGAAAGCCACCTATGAAGCGAAAACACCGCAGGAACTCATCGAGGCCTATGGAAAATGGGCGCACCTTTACGACAACGATACCCTGGAGGTGATGGGCTATGTCGGGCCCAAGGTGGCGGCGGATATGCTGGATTTCCACCTGGAGTCCCAGGACAGCCGGGTGCTGGATGCCGGATGCGGTACCGGACTTGTAGGAGAGATCCTCGATAAGCTGGGCTACGAGAATGTCGACGCCATGGACTTTTCAGCCGACATGCTCAGTGAAGCCGAAAAAAAAGAGGTTTACAGAAAGCTTTACCAGGAAGACATGAACGGCAGGTTGGCTATTGCCGACAACAGCTATGACGCCACCATCTGCGTGGGCACATTCACCTTCGCCCATGTCGGTCCCCACGCATTCGACGAGCTGGTGCGCGTTACCCGTCCCGGCGGGCATATCTGCTTCACCATCCGCGACGGCGCCTACCAGGAATATGGCTATCGCACGAAAATGCTGGAAATGGAAGCCACCGATAAATGGCAGCTGCAGGAACTCCGCGAAGAAGATTATCTGGTCAAGGAAAATGTGACCGCCAAATTCTGTACCTATCAGGTTCTCTGATAGCCGCAGCAGTTGCATTGAAGTTCATATTCTGTAAGGGAGGTTAAAAAATGGTCAGTGACAACAAGACACTCGACAAAGTATATACCGCAAAAAATCACGAACAACTCATGGATGCCTATAAAGACTGGGCATCGGATTATGAAAACGATACCGTCGGCCGTTTCGGCTATGTCGCCCATGTTGCCTCAGCCGAAGCGCTCGACAACGTACTGGAAAGCCATGGCGCCTCCATTCTCGATGCCGGCTGCGGCACCGGACTGGTAGGTGAGGAACTCTCGGCACGGGGATACACCACCATGGACGCCCTCGATTATTCCAGGGAAATGCTGGAAGAGGCCAGGCAGAAAAATATCTATCAGCAGCATATCCAGGCTGACTTGAGTAAACAGCTCGATATCGGGGAGGACAGCTATGATGCCGTCGTCTGTACGGGAACATTCACCTACGGTCATGTCAAGGCCAATGCCTTCGATGAGCTGATCCGTATCACCAGGCCCGGCGGCATTATCTGTTTCACCATCAGGGAAGGAGCCTACGAGGACTACGGCTACCGGCAGCACATGATAGAGCTGGAGCAGCAGAACCAGTGGGAGCTTCTCTCCATGGAGAACACCGTATATTTCAAAAAAGAGGATGTTTCCTGCAAGATATGCACGTATCAGGTTCTGGACTGATGTGAAAAAGGTTAGCCCACATGAAAAATGCCGCTACGGAAGCTTTTTTGCTTTCCTGCAGCGGCATTGACCGTCTCTGATGAAACCCGGCTGTCTTTTTACGAGTCTCCGCCGATCTTTGCCAGTTCCTGCCTGGCGATGCTCAGGTTCTTCTGGGCGGAGGAATAGAATCTGGGGTGAAGTTCGATAGCTTTTTCAAATGCTTTAATTGCCTTTGTATATTGCCTGTTGGACAGAAATTCATACCCGATGTTGTTGTAGGCTGCCGATTCGTCTTCGGATCCGCGCCTGAAGGATTCCAGGGCCTCCTCATAGAGGCCGAGCTGAAAATAGGCGAGGGCAAGATTGTTATAGATTTTCCTGTCATTTGAAATCCTCGCCGTTTCCCTGAAGAGAGCTACCGCCTTTTTGAAATTACCCTTCAGGTAATAGGTGACTGCTAAATTGTTGCTGATCCCCGCATCTTCCGGCTCATTCGCCAAAGCTCTCTGAAAATGATCAATCGCCTGGTCATATTGCTGGTTTCTGCTATAGATCAATCCCATATACTGATGAGACAGATACAGTTCAGGATCAATTTTCAGCGCCTCAAGAAAATTCGACTCGGCCTCCTTGAAATTCCCCAAGCCAAAGTCTACTCTCCCCAGGCCTTCAAAAGCCCTGGGATCCTTGCCGTCAAGGTTCAGTAGTTTACTATATATTGTCTCGGCCTCACTAAATCGTTTTTTCTTTAAAAGCAGCGCCCCCTGTTTGTGAAGAAGGGACACATTATCCGGCTCTTTTGCCAGCCCTTTGATATAATGGAAATAGGCTTTGTTTATGTCACCCCGGCGCAAATACCGATCTCCCATGTCTTCAGACTCGGAAACCGTCATTTCTTCCATATCCCTTCGGGAAGAGGGCTCCGCAATCATCTCCTGCTGGGCCTGTTGACGTTCTATCTGCCTGTCCAGATCTGCGCTGCCGCTCTGCTGAAGATAGGAGCAGCTGCTTAACACCAGAACGGCTCCAAGAAACACTGCAGTTTGCAAAAATGCCGCCGCCAGATATTGAATACGATAAAAGATAGTTTCGTTTTTAAACATGAATATTCTTAACGCCTTGCCAGAGCCAATTGCCTGTAATAATAGTCATCCGGGAAATGCATATTTACCAGATCCCGTCCCAACAAAAGCCTTACACCGATATATGATCTACCGAGATCCTCAACTTCCCGCAGATCCTGAGCACCGGGGATAACCCCGGCAAGCTCTTGTGCCGCCTGCAAATATCCCTTCCTGTAGTAGATGATGCTCTCTGTAAAGTGAAAATGGTCCGCATTGGTTATGCGGCGGATGCTGAAGCCATTATCGCGCAGATAGTCGGCGCTGCGGCCTGCCATGCCTGTAACTCCATTGCCGTTGGATACCTCAAAGGCCACATCTGCAAGAGTCAATGGGGCTGTTGCGCTACCATCGCCATCAATCCTGGTGGTGGTTTTCGGGGCAAGAGTGAGAATTGCGGTGTTCTCTTTCCCGGCTGTCTGAGGTACGAACGCCGCTTCTGCCGCTTCTGCTGCCAGCCCGTTCCCGGGTTTCACCAACGCTTCTGGTTTTGGCCTCTTGCTGACAACCGGCTTTGACTTCAAATCATTCTGTATAGCAGGTTCCGGTTGATTAGAAAACTTTAATGATGGCTCCAGCGTGGCTTTCCGGAAGAAGGAATCCGGGGTTGAATCCATGCCGGCTGCCGTTTGCAAAGAGGCTTTTCGCGAGTGATTATCGGCTATCTTGTCTCTTTCGATGACCGCCATGGCCAGTTTGAGATTATTGCCGATGCGGACATTGCCCTCCGACATCTCGAGAGCTTTGCGCAGCAGGGCTATTCCCCGCTGGGAGTCGCCACAAAGAAGACTGGAGCAGGCAAAATTATTGTAGATATAGGACTGCTCCGGATCACACTGCATGGCCTGCTGGTATGTCTGATGTGCCAAATCGCAACGTCTCAGACCATCATAGGACATGGCCAGACCGTTGTAGGCCTTGCAAAAGCCTCTATCGTTTTGCACTGCCTTGGAAAATTCCACGATGGCTTTATCATATTCTCCCTGCTGCTGGTAGTAGCGCCCCAGTTTATAATGCGCTGCCGAGAGCGTGTCAATCCGTCGTATGGATGACCAGAATTTCTCGGCAGCCTCCCGGTTTTGCAACGTGATTTTTTCATCATCCAGCATATTAAAGTAGGAAAGCTGGTTGGTATGAAAGCTGCATCCGCTGAAAAACAGGCAAAGGAGAAACAGAACGAGCAGCCTGGTTTTCATAAAATACATTTTTGGGCCCGCACCTGATTGCATAATCATTTATCTACCCCTGTATAAGTACGCGAAACACCTGAATGGCGGCCGATCCGGCGATAACGACGAACATTGCCGGAAAAATAAAGACTATCAAAGGAACAACCAGCTTAACAGGCAGCTTGGCGGCCATCTCTTCCAGCCTGCTGTAGCGTTTCTGCCGCATTTCGTCGGCATGAATCCTTAAGGCATTTGCTACTCCCGTCCCATATTTGTCTGCCTGAATAAGGAGATTGACCAGATTGTCCACATCGGGAAGATTTGATCTGCGGGCAAGATTTTTGAGGCATTCATTGCGCGATTTTCCCGTTTTCAACTCAAGCGAGAGGATCTTGAATTCCTTGGCCAGCTCGGGGCTGGTTATATGTATTTCCTGAGAAACCCGGCGAATTGCGGAATCGATCCCCATGCCGGCTTCCACGCAGACCATAAGAAGGTCCATGGCATCGGGAAAGGCTCTGTTTAATTCCTTGTTGCGGGACTTCCCGACCAGGCGCAGCCAGAGAACGGGCAGAAAAAAGCCGACACAGCCGGCGGCAATAGCCCCAAGCAGCAAAGTGCTGTTAAAAGGGCGGTGGTAAATAAAGTGGGAGACAGCCAGTAACAGCAATGGTGCCAGGAGGAGTATATACCTTAGTGTCTGGTAATAACGGATTGAATACCTGTTATAAATACCAGCCCACTGATAGAAAAGAGGAGTGTCGGTATAAATTTCCGTCGAAGTTCTTTTTTTACCTTTGCCGAACAGAGCGAAAAGGCCCTTTTTACCCGGTGCCCGATCCTCTGGCCCGGAAGATATCTTGCCATCTCTGCCGCTGCTCATCTTTTCTATCCGTTCTACAAAAGCTCTTTTTTTGCTGGAGGTGGACAAAAAAGAAGAAAGAGCTAAAGAAAGGAAGAGTATGGCTAAAAAACTTACTCCGGCCAGAATCAGGGGTGTATTTTCCATAAAAATACTCATACGTCCAATTGCACCAGTCTATACATGATAAATGAACCTACAGCCATCATCACTATAGCCGTGATAATGATATAGGGGCCGATCGGGTCATTGAGTAAAATCATAAGATAATCGGGATTGAGAATGAAGATTGCCGCACCGGTTAAGATCGGCAGGGCCAGCAGGATTATCGCCGAAAGTTTGCCTTCCGCGCTCATCGTCTTCACCTTTTCACGGAAGCGGAATTTCTTGCGAATAACCTCGGAAATTTTTTCCAGCATTTCAACGAGATTACCGCCGGTCTCCCGTTGAATAATTGCAGAGGTTACGAAAAATCGCAGCTCCAGTGAATCAATTCTTCGGGAAAAATTTCTCAAACAGGAATTAAGGTCTCTGCCGAAGTTGATCTCTTCAACCACCCGGTCGAATTCCTCGCCAACCGGGTCGGCTATTTCCTCGGCCACCATCTTGAAGCTGGAAAGTATCGAATGCCCGGCTTTCAGGGAGTATCCCATAAGATCAAGGGCATCCGGGAAAAGCACCTCGAAGCGGGCTCGTCTTTGTTGGCGACGGTACAGCAGATAAAAATAGGGCAGCAGCATGCCGATGACGGAAATGATGCAGCTCAGCAGCAGTGAAAACTTGAACAATCCGCAGAGAAGAAAGAGCACTGCTCCAACGACCAGGGTAAGCAGAATATAAATGCCGGCGAGGGTTTTTACCCCACCCTGCTGCATCAGTTCATCGAGTTTTCCGACGGCGGGAACAGCCGCCAGTACCGTGTCCAATAACTTAATATCGCTGAATTTTCTATAATAGAGAATATCGATTTCCTCTTCCGGCATCGAGTTGGAAGAGTATCGCTCCACAGCTCCGCCGATCGAGCGTCCGTCCGGCTGCTTGAAGAGCGAATAGAGCAGCTCAAAAACGATAAGGATAAGAAAAAAGAGAGCGATGGTTAAAACAATGTTCATTATTCACCTGTCCAAAAGTCAGAGGAGCCTATTCCATGTCAAACAATTCCTGCGGTATGGAAATCCCCGATTTTTTAAATCTTTCAAAAAACTTCGGCCGTACACCATGGCCGCGGAACTGTCCCAGCACGATGCCTTCTTCGTTGACGCCGCGCTGCTCGAAAGAGAGAATCTCCTGCATGGTTATAACACTACCCTCCATACCGGTAATTTCCTGGAGACTAACCAGCTTTCTTGAGCCGTCCACCAGCCTCTCCACCTGAACCACGACATCGATGGCCGAACTGATGAATTTTTTGATATAGGTGCTCGGCAGATTGAAGCCAGCCATATTGACCATGGTCTCGATACGCATCAGCGCATCCACCGGGGTATTGGCATGGACAGTGGTCAGGGAGCCGTCGTGTCCGGTGTTCATGGCCTGGAGCATGTCAACGGCCTCGGCTCCGCGAACCTCGCCGACAATGATGCGGTCCGGCCGCATCCTCAGACTGTTGCGCACCAGATTCCTCTGGGTGATCTGGCCTTTGCCTTCAATATTCGGAGGTCTGGTTTCAAGACGCACCACGTGGTCCTGCTTAAGCTGCAGTTCGGCCGAATCCTCGATGGTCACAATTCTCTCGGCAGGCGAGATGAACTGGGACATCACATTGAGAAGCGTGGTTTTACCGGAACCCGTTCCTCCGGAGATAAGGACATTAAGCCGTGCCTTGACGATGGAGGTAAGAAGCTCACCCAGTACCGGGGTAATGGTTTTGAGCAGCACCAGATCCTTCAGGGTCAGCGGGTCCACCGAAAATCTTCTGATCGACAGGCAGGGTCCGTCAAGAGCCAGAGGAGGAATAATGACATTGACCCGCGAACCGTCCGCCAGACGGGCATCCACCATCGGCGAGATCTCATCGATTCTTCTGCCGACCGCAGAGACTATCTTCTCGATGATGCGCATCAGGTGATCGTTGTCCTTGAAGCGCACCCGGGTACTTTCTATTTTGCCGTACCTTTCCACATAGACGGATTTGTAGGAATTAACCAGTATATCGGAGACCGAAGGGTCCTGCATAAGACTCTCCAAGGGCCCCAGACCGATAACTTCGTTTTCAATTTCCCGCAGAAGGCGGCTGCGCTCCTTGGCGTTGAGCGGCATGACCGAAAGATCACCTTCAGCAAGGACAGTTTCCGTGGCCTTATTGATCTCTCGGCGCAGGCGGCTTTCTTCAATATCCTCAAGCAGTGACAGATCTATGATTTTGGTGAGTCTGTCATGAATATTGGACTTAAGGTCGACATACTCATCGGATACATCGATATCGGCAAGATATAATTCATCCTCTGCCGTAGCAGATGATTTCGATGATTGTTCCAGGTTTTTCAGGAGCTCGGCTAATTCCACGGCATTGCCTCTTTGTGATTAATTTTTGCTGAACCAGCTGAAAATACCGCCGGCCCTTTCCAGTCCGGAATCGGCAACCGCTTCCGCCAGTTGTGTATATGCCCTGGCTACATTGGAATTGCGCGAAACATCGGCAATGGATTTGCCGTTATTGATGGCTGCCATAGACAGAGCGTAGTTATTGGGAATAGTGGCGGAGATATCCGTCCCGATGATTTTGTTGGCCTCCGCCAGGCTGACCTGGGCCTTTTTTTCAAATCGGTTGGCGATAATACGCAGTCTGCCGTTGGTGACGCCATTGGCCGCGAATACGGATTTCTGCAGCTTTCGTACATTGATGATGCAGGGCAAGCTAAGAATTGAGACCAGGTAAATCTGCTCCGATTCGGTAAATATCTTGAAGAGATTTTCATCAAAATACATGCCGCCATCGACGACGATATAATCGAAAAAATTGCGCATCGATTTAACTACCTGAAAGAGTGAACCGGCAGGCAGGAGTTTTTCGGTATCGACCTTCCCGGGAGCGGGCAGCACATAAACGCCCGAAGAATGCTTAACCATGGCGCTCTGCAGATAGGCGGCATCGAGTCTGCTGATATTGCGGCCGATATCTTCCCAGTTGGTATCCGTTTCCAGATCCAGAAAAAGAGGAACCTCCCCCACCAGTCTGTTCATGTCGATCAGGGCGACCGATTTATTTTTGTCGCGGGCCTGAATGCTGGTGGCAAAATTAACGGCAAAGGTGGTCGTGCCGACCCCGCCCTTGGCCCCTAGTACACTGAAAATCTTTCCCTTGTTGACCGACTGATCGGCAACAGTATTCTGGTGGTGCGTCTGGTCCTTTACCTTCTGAAAAGCGGCTTTTACCTCCTCGACATCGATGGGCTGGGTAAAAAATTCTCTGGCCCCGGCCCGTAAAGCCGGCAGGAGAATGTCCGCCGTCGTCTTTGGTGAGGTGAGGAAAAGATTGCCGACAACATTTTCCTGAAGCAGTGCCTTGATGGTTTCAAATTCTGCGGAGGGATTGCTGCCTATCTCCAGGACCAGAATATCGACCCAGGGACAATCCGTATTCTCCTCCAGTGTCAATCCATCGAATTTCTGAATGATCCTGGAAAGGCTCTTTCTGACCTCGATGGTTTTTACAGCAAGCTGGACAGATAATGTCGTGTTTTGAGCATCCATACGTTCCTTTTATGCAGCCGTTAAATAATTTTATCCACTTTCAAACTCTTGCTATACTGAAGTCATTCCACAAGCAAAGGATATTCAGCCAAAATACCAAAATTTTCTCCGCCAGTGACCCCGGTGGGTCTATGTTCTATACAGCTTGGAAGAAAAAAGATGTTCTTGTTCTGATACATCACTTCATAATCTTCTACAGTTACCGGTCTGCCATCGACATTGGCAAGCCCGTAGTTATCGACAAATGACTGCCAGCAGGTAAAGCCGTCAGTATCGTCGGGGCAGGTCCAGGTCGGGCCATCGTTCACCGTCATTTCCCGTGGAACATCATTATACTGGGGATCGTTCTGAGGAATCATCCAGAGAATATCCACTGTTACCGCGCCAACCAGGTTCACACAGTTACCGACGTTATTTTGAGGGCACTCCACCACAGGAAGCGTTAAGGACCAGTTTCTTACTCCGTTTGTTGCGGCCCGCCAGCAGTCATAAAAAGCACTAAGCGTACTGTTCTGCACTCCGCCGGTTGCACCGATTCCATTACCAAAATTAAGCGCTTCAGTATTCCCTCCTGCGCAAACCAGGTCGGTCATCTCTGAGGCACTGGCCGTGCCGCAGGGCTGGGAAAAATTTGTCCAGCCCCCGGTGTTGCTTGTGGCGACATTGCCGCCGCTATTCAACATTCTTCCCATATTGCAGGAATAATTTCCATCAGCGTCGGTTATGGACTCCTGGCAGATGGCAATTGGCTGATCAAGTTCTCCAGGAAAAAGAGTTCCGGCAAAACCGATATAGGCAACGGCATCGTTACTGACAAAAAATTGATCAAAACCCAAAATTCGTGCCAGGAAAGACGGTGCATCCGATCTGTCAGCCTGTACTCTGACGGCATTGATAAAATCGGTGTTGGAATCAAGATCGCCGAAAGACTGCTCCTGCCAATCTATTTGCGTAGTGTTAAAATTTGCCGTGAACTGTTGAGTGGCAAAGGACCAGTGTCCTGGTTCTGCAGTTATTTCTACAACCAACTGATTGCCTGTCCTGTTTGAAGATGCGATACGCACTGCCTCATCAATCCCCGCCTGGCTATTCAGGGAGCCGTCATCATTAAATAAATTGGCTGCTCCCGCCAGTGCTGCAGCGTCTGCTGCATTGTGCAGCTCATTGCGAACTCCGTATAAATGACCGACATCAATCGCCAAAGCAGAAAACATCAGCAGCACCGTAAGTATAACTGCCACATATACCGCGGTTGCTCCTTTTTCCTTGTGCATCTTTATATGGCTATAGATCCGCATCCTAAACACCCCCGGTGCTGGCTAATTCCATTCGCATTCTGGTTGTTCCTTCTAAGTCGATATCACCAGTGAATCCTCCGCCAATCAGATTAGAAAGATTTGGAAAAATAAGAAAATCATAGGTATAATTGACTTGAACTTCGATATCTGTTCTTAGATCGCCATTACTATCTGTTACCTCAATGTATTGGATTGCAGGGGGTGATATGGTGCCGCTGGGTGATCCAAGATTGATGAGATAATTATCGGTATAATTCCTTACAACCGTTTCCACCTCTGATGCTGTTAGAGCAAGATAAGGTTCAGTAATACCTCTATTGAATACGATTGCCGCTCTTGCCCCTTCCCGAGCGGCATTAGTAATAACCGCCTTGTCAAAAAGAAGAATGCCGAACTCGACAATTGCGAAGGTGAGGACAAAGAGAAGCGGTGCAATCAGGGCAAACTCCACTGCGGAAGCACCATTTTCAGACTTCAACATGATATGATCTCCCGGTTCACAGCTATTTAATTGTCAATCCGCCGGAGTCGACGGAGTAGGTGCTCGTTTTCGGCGCGGGCTTATCAAATCCTTTTTCATACCTGAGGATGGTTTTTACAGCTACGTTACCCTCCAGTCCAAGAGGAGGGCCGGTGATGATTCCGGCGGCGGGGTTATGAATCTGGCTCTGCCTTGCAAGTTCATAGGAAGTTCCATAGAAACTATCCACCGGAGTTTCATATTTCGCACAACCAGCTGAACCAGCGATGATCGTTGTAGCCAAGATTGAGAGAAGAAGTCTTGCCATTATTTTTTACTCCTTTTGACACTCTGGAAAATATTTTCGTGGAGGTATGTTCAGCTCTATTCCGGAATAATATAGCCGAAGTCACCCTCTATAATCGGACCTGAACCTGTTTCCACCGTATTGTCTGTTCCGGGATGCCGCCGATATTTTTCCAGCATGCCGAGCATTAGAGACTCGAAGGGGGACGGATCTTCAAAGGAATCCGTGGGCAGCGGCAGCTCATCGCCATCCACTGGTTTCACCAGATGTGGGGTAACAATTACCACCAGTTCCGTCTCATCTTTCTGATAACGCGTACTCCTGAAAAGCGCGCCTAAAACCGGAATATCGCCCAGAAGCGGGAATTTCTTTACCGATTCGCGCACATAATTCTTGAGGAGCCCGGCGATGGCAAAACTCTGGTTGTCCTTGAGTTCAACCACAGTTGACATCCGCCTGGTATCAATCGATGGGACGACATAGCCCGCATAGGAGATTGTTTTAGTAAAATCAAGCTCCGAAACCTCCGGCGACACCGCCAATGATATGGTGTCGTCGCCGAGGACTGTCGGGGTAAAACTGAGCCCGACCCCAAAAGGTTTCCATTCAATGGTGAATTTGTCAAATTCCTGGGCCACCGGGTAGGGGAATTCTCCTCCAGCCAAAAAACTGGCACTCTGTCCGCTCTGGGCTATCAGCGTCGGCTTGGCCAGGATATGAAGCAGTCCTTCCTGCTGCAGGGCATCGATGGCGACAATGAGGGTATCACCGCGGAGGAAGCCAAGAACCGAATTGATCGAGTTAGAAACTTCAAGCGGATTTCCCGGCCACCCAGCCGCCGGAATGGCAGTGAGGTTATCCAGCACGCTCAGGGCGAAGGCGTCGGAGCCATCCCAGGCAAAGTTGATGCCGAGCCGGTTGCCCACTGATTTGGAAATTTCGGCAATGCGAACCTCCAGCATCACCTGCTGGATACCGCCAACTTGGAGGAGATTTATCACCTTGCTCTTTTCCTTCTCCTTCCCTGGGGCAAAAGCCTCGGCAAGCTCTAGGATCTTTGCAAGCTTCATGGAATCGGAAACCGTTCCGCTCAGGGTCAGATAATCGCCGGAAGATCTGACCAACACCTTTTCCTCGGGAAAGATTTCGTGGAGGCTCTTCTTCAATCCTGAAATATCGGGACTGACTATTACTTCATAGGTCCCCAACAAACCGTTGTTTTCCCCCCAGAGCGTCAACTGGGTAGTTCCCACGCTTTTACCACTGACAAAGACCCATCTAGGAGTCTGTATGTTAGTATGAAGTTCGGCAATTTCAGGATTGGCAATATGCCTCCTGCCGACGACCTCGGAAGATCGAATTTTGGCAACCTTGTTTATTGTCAAATGAATGATTTCACCACTGTCTGTATCTACATCGATTACCGGACCGGATAACTCTGCCGATTTCGCTGGATATACCGCCACGAATACAAGAGTAATACAGAAAATGAACACAATCGCCGGATGCTGTTTTTGAGCTTTTCCCTTCTCCATTATTTCCCTCATTGATTGCCGTCCATTGTTATCTTACTGAACTGATTACCGTTCATTACCTCGATAATATGCTGCCTTACCGGCCGGCTGGGAGCTGCAATCATCTTTTTGACCTTAACCGGTTCAATACTGGCGGTGGCAAATGATTTCAGCAGGGACGGCACCGTTATTCCCTTGGTAAGTATATGGTCGGTATCCGAATACCCTCGCAGCGCCAGCTGGATTCTGCCCTGATTGACGGCAAGGGCCAGTTTTTCGCCTTCTTCGAGATCGACCTCCAGGGTGACCACGGTGACCCTGGTAGCCTTTTTATCATCACTCTCCTGGGCCTGGGTGCCCACGGAAAGGACCACGATGTTCTCGAGGACTGTTTTAGTGATCTGGCTCCGTCTCTCGCCCGGTTCCTCCAGGCTGACCAGAACATCGACCTTATGACCGGGATGCAAAAATCCGGCAACGCCGATGACCTCATCCACCTTGATGGCCATGGCGCGTTTCTGCGGAGAAATGAAAGCGGCCATACCGCCTCTGGTAAAATCAGTGGGTGCCAGCGCCGATTCAAGGATCGGCTCGGTTTCCCCTATCGGCTTGATTATCACCCTGCCGACGGCTTTGGTGAGATCGGCGAAATGTCCTCTGGGCACCGACTCCTTGAGATAGGAGACCATACGCAGGTCCTGGGCGGTTATCTTGACACCCCTCTGCAGGTCACCTGCAGCCACGGCAATCTGAGCTATCTCCTGATTTTTCGCCTTTTCTGCAACAGCTGGTTCTAAAGAAGACTTCTGGTAGACGATATAGCTCACCAGAGAGGCCGCCGCCAGAGCTACGACTAAAAAAAGTATACGTGCTGATTTATTCATACTGCCTCCTTAAGGCGGAACAGTTACTTCTATTCGATCTGATCTCTACAGACTGAAGAGTGCGACCTTTGGGTGATCCATATTTTCACATAGCCATATAGAGAGAGAATAAAAAAACACCGCCCGTAATTGCAACAGCATACGGAATACCATCTTTTTTATTCTCTCTGTTTTCTTTATCGCGCATATAAGCCGGTTTTATCGCCGAGTGGAACATTCCGGTGAGTGTTTCTCTGAATATCCGCCGATGCATCATCAAACCAATGGCGAACATTCCTCCTGCCAGAGCAATAAAGAGCAGCGCAATGGCCGTATTTGCCGGACCCAGAACGGCACCTACACCTCCCATTAGTTTGACATCTCCTGCACCCATGCCGCCCATAATATAGGGAACGATGAAAATTAGAAGCCCACAGGTCGCCCCACTCAGGCTGAAGAGAAATCCACTCAACCCACCCCACAAAAAATGTAACAGAAGGGCGACTAAAATCGTGGGGTATGTCAGGAGGTTTGGTATCTTTCTATATGAAAGGTCGGTAAAACAGGCTATAATCAAACTGCATGCAAGCCCGATATAGAGGCTAGCATGCAGTTGATTATCGAAAAATAGCAAAAGATTGTCCAACTTCCATTCTGTCATGTTTACCAAATCTTATAAGACGTAGGTTTCAAGTTCCTGCAGCTGGCGCATTTAGCTGAGTACTTATATAGTTAAAAATACCACTAAGGTTTGTTCCGACAGCAGTAATTGCAATAATAATTGCTACAGCTATCAAAGCAGCAATCAAACCATACTCAATAGCAGTTACACCATCTTCTTCCACAAAAAAGTTCTTAATCATAGTTAATATTGAAGCCATATTACCCTCCATTGAATTGAGTTTCAGCGCGCAATATCACGCACCATTTATTATTGAGGGACTCCCCCCTGAAAAGCTTAGCGCTAGTAATAAGTATAAGTAGAATATAATTGACTAAGTACATCCCCCGATGTATGGATTACCTTACCATTATGCCTATCATTGATTAGAATTGGAAGGATTTTTTTTACTGACAGCAAAAAAAGTTAAATATTTGATCTTAAAGGTTTTTAATTGGTGATTATGCGTAATTTTACTTGTTGCTAATACCTATTGACAGATAGGTATTTTTACCTATTCAGGCTAGCAATTTTACTGCCTGCCTGAAACTTGCACCTGTCTGTTTGCCGCAGCATGCTACCTCATTAAGGCAGGCGGAGGGAGTATGAAACGGATGGCAATTTGTTCCTGCTCTAACGATTTTCACCAAGTCCGGTAGCGGAGAAATACAATACCATGGATCTGTCAAGGTCAGCACTGGTCATACTCAACGGTTTATTATCATATTTGGCGATGTTGACCAGCTGTTGCAGGATATCTCTGGGGTGACAGCTCCGCAGCGACCTGACGCCGCGAAAATGCCTTTCCAGAAGATCTTCAACGGCCTTTTTATCGTAAGGAATATTGAGGTTGTGCGCCTCTTCCTGAAAAATTGTGAGAAAATCTTTTTCGCTGGGATCCTGCATATGGATTTTATACGGGATTCTCCGCAGGAAGGCCTCATCGAGATAGCGCCCCGGATCAAGGTTTGAACAGAAAACCAGTAATGCGTTGAATGGAACCATAATCTTGTTGCCGCTGGGAAGGGTAAGATAGTCGATCCTTTTCTCGAGAGGCAGCATCCAGCGGTTCAGCAGGGCTTCCGGTCCGACACGCTGGCGACCGAAATCGTCGATTACGAAAATACCGTTATTGCCTTTGAGCTGGAGGGAGGCTTCACAGATTTTCGTCTGGGTATTAAAACCTATCTCAAGCGAGTCAAGATCCATCTCACCGCCGACCACGACTGCAGGACGTTCAATTTTCACCCAGCGCTGATCGGCTTTCTCCAAAGGCTCGCTGCTTCGTGAAGGGGTGTGGCATTGCGGATCATAGAGCTGAATCAACGCCCCCTCGACAATAATGGTTTTGGGAATATAGACTGTATTGGTAAAGCATTTGGCGATCCGGGTGGCAATTTCGGTTTTTCCGTTTCCCGGCTCTCCATAGAGAAACAACCCCCTGGCGGAGTTGACCGCGGGACCGATGGAATTATAATACCTCTCAGGCAGAACAAGCCCTGCAAATGCCTTCTGCAGCTGATCCCGCCCGGGATTTTCATTGCGGATTGATTGTTTTTCTATGCTGGAGATATATTCCTCAAGCGGAACCGGCACGGTTCCCATATAATTTGAGTGCTCCCGGGCAAACAGTGCCTTTTCGCGACCCTCCTCGGTTAAAATATAGATGAAATCATCTATCCCCGAAGTCAGCTGATGAGAAAGAAGCAGACGCTGCTTCAAATCATAGAGCAGATCCTTGAAGAGCTTCAGCGGCAGGCCAATTTTTTGTGAGATATCCTTACCGCTCAGTGAACCATAGGAAAGAAGAAGCTTACAGATCAGATCCTCGATGAAGATCTGATTTACTCCGGTTTGCTCCAACCTCGCCGGCACCTCCGGAAAAAAGGGCCCGGACTCTCTTTTCTCTGCTTTATTGTCTGCTATTCTTAGTATAGCGCTTAATGTACGCGTCATAACAATGTCCTCTTACTTTTATAAAGAAAGTAAAAATGCCGCTGTTTTTTAATAAAAAGATACTAATGGGTATAGAGGAAAAATGAGCATCACTGTTCAGAAGAAAAGCGAACCTGAGGATAATTTCCTAAATCAGCCTAACTCAGATTTTCTCTTTTTCCCAGCTTTTTTTTTCCTGATGTTGAGAATTTTTTTATATAAAAGTTATTTTGAGATCGAATGGAAAGCTGTGTCCGTTGCCATTTAGTCTGCTGCAACCGGCTCTCATAGAATTCACATTTATGATCTTATATTATGTTGGGATTACTTCCTCACCCCCAAGCTTCAGCGGTTTGATTGATCGGGTTTTAGCCGCCCTCACCATGAACTCGGTAACACTTTTTATGACAATCTCGTAAAAAGTCATCGAAGCTCCGGGATGGACTCTGCGATAAGCGCAGACTTCGAGAAAGCTTGATATACTAGGCGTAGTATCTGAAACGACAATTTGGCAGTACATGTGGTACGGCAAATTGTCGTTTCAGATCTACAACGACGTAGATCGAGCTTTTTACGAGTCCATCTTTTATGATTATATCTTGATTCTACTCCGGTTAGGATATTATCCTGATAAAAAGGTTTAAAAGGAGGTGAAGTCGCCGGGCATCTCTTCCTGCACATAGGAAAATCATCCACCCGGTCCGAAGTAAACCGAAATAAGGATACAAAAATGACTGCAACGGAAACAACGAATAGTCTCAAAGAAAGTAAAGATATTTACCAAAACGGCTACGCCAAGGCTCTGGAACTCCTGCATAAATGTGCCTCAAAAGACGGTTTTCTGGCATCACCGACCGAAAAAACCAACTACCGCAGAATCTGGGGCCGCGACGGCGCCATCCTGGGCATTACCGCCCTGATGACCGATGAAGCCGACCTCATCGACGCCGGCCGGCAAACCCTGCAAACCCTTGCTGCCTATCAGGGACCGCATGGCGAAATCCCCAGCAATGTCGACACCACCAGCGACAGGATCAGCTATGGCGGCATGGCCGGACGGGTTGATGCCAATCTCTGGTTTATTATCGGTTGCGGTGAGTACTGGCGGGCCACGGGAGATGACGATTTTCTCGACGAGATGATACCCGCCATAGAGAAGGTGCGTTTTCTCCTCGGCGCCTGGGAGTTCAATAACCGCGGCCTCCTCTATATCCCCGAGACAGGTGACTGGGCCGATGAATATATTCATAATGGTTACGTCCTCTTTGACCAACTTCTTTATCTGCAGGCGCTCCGCACACTTTGCGCCATCCACAGGGCCCGGCAGGATACCGAGGATCATGCTCTGCGGGAGAAAGTAAGCCGCCTGAAACACCTTATCCGTGCGAATTACTGGTTTGTCGACGACATCATCCCCGACGACGTCTACCATGAAATCCTCTACAAAAAAGGGCGCAAGGCCGCCACCAAATGCGCCGCCAGCTATTGGGTCCCTTTCTTTTCACCCCACGGCTATGGCTACAGGTTTGACAGCCTGGCCAACGTTCTTGTCTCCCTGCTCGACGTTGCCGACGATGAGCGCAGAGACAATGTGGAAAAATATATCAGAAACAACGTCATGACTAACGGCGAACAGCTGCTGCCCGCCTTTTCCCCGGTAATCAAACCAATGGACGATGACTGGCAGGATCTGCATATGACCTTTACCTATACCTTCAAGAATGAACCGTATGAATACCACAACGGTGGTCTATGGCCGATGATATCAGGTTTTTATGTTGCCGATATGGCACGGCGCGGTAAAAAGGACATTGCCGAGCGTCATCTGCAAAAGATCCATGAAGCCAACAGCCTGGTCATGGAAGGGGAACCCTGGGGCTTTCCCGAATATATCCACGGCAGCAAACATAGTGCCGCCGGAACCCGCCATCAGGGCTGGAGCGCGGCCGGGGCCGTCATCGGCACCTGCGCCCTGCAGGGAAAATCATTTTTTCGTATTGGTGATAAACTCGTAAAAACCTAAATTTTCGGATGGCTAAGTTAAAAACTTCATATTCTAGGCGCACAAAATTTCTATTATTTCGGCGTACTAGGGTACGTCGTAATGATAGAAATTTTGCAGCAACGACGCAGATGAAGAGTTTTTACGACGCCATCATTGGTGACAGGGATGAATAATATAATGATCTGCAGTGATCTGGACCGGACCATTTTGCCGAATGGCTCCCAGCCGCATTCACCCAAGGCTTTCACAATACTTCATAAACTTGCCGGCATGGCTGAGATTACCCTCGTCTATGTCAGCGGACGCTCTCAATCTCTGCTCAAGGACGCTCTTGGGGAATATGATATCCCCTTACCCGATTATGCTATCGGTGATGTGGGTACCACAATCTATAACCCTGCAGATAACTGGCGGCCCTGGAAGGACTGGGCTGCCGAGATAGCAGATGACTGGCGGGGCAGAAGCCGCGAAGATCTGGAAAGAATGTTCGCCGATATCACAATGCTCGAACCCCAGGAGGCTGCAAAACAGAATACCTTTAAGTTAAGCTATTACACCGATACCGCCATCGACAAAAACGATCTCAAGGCAGAGATGGAGAAGCGCCTCGATGCAGCCCGCATACGCGCCAGCATCATTTGGAGCATCGATGAAGAAAAGAATGTCGGCCTGCTGGACATCCTGCCCAAAAGGGCCACCAAGGTCCATGCCATCCGCTTCCTGATGAAGAAGATGGAATTTCCCGAAGAAAGGACGGTGTTCGCCGGCGACTCCGGCAATGACCTGCCGGCTTTGACCAGCGGCCTCAATGCCGTTCTGGTCAAAAACGCCATGGAAGAGGTGAGGCAGGAGGCGGTAAATACCATAAAGGAAAAGGGGCTGGAGCGTTGCCTCTATCTTGCCAAAGGCGACTTTCTCGGCATGAACGGCAACTACTGCGCCGGGGTGTTAGAGGGTGTGGCACACTTCTTTCCGGAAACAGAGCGCTGGATGGATGTTGTTGAATAGACTTAGTTGAGTTAAAGAGTAAACTCTGCCACATCCGGTGCAGTGATATCTCTGCTTGAAATCAGCATTACGCCTTATTCCTCTTAAGGTAAATAGATCTCTGACCAACCTCAGAAACTACGACTGAAAAATTAATTTTTGAACCAGGTTTTTCCTTCCACTCATGTAGTCGGATACTTTATCATTTGTCATGCTTTAAACTAAGCGGGAGTCGACATCAAATCCAGTTATATGAATAAGGCACGGCAAATCCTGTTTCCAGCAGGTTCCTTTTGAAATTTTTACTCCGCATTGGGTAGCGTAACATGTAAAGGTAGCAGGTAGGATTTTAAATAATGCCTTGTTGCCGACCTGACAATATTGTTACTCCTCCTCTTGACCCTACTGGCCAATATTTCTTCAGCATCAGGCATTAAACTTTCACCAACTCCAAATCCAATACTAAAAAATGTTGCAATACCGAGATGAATTTGGTTCGCATCGCGGTGCGTAGCGCCCGACAAAGAAAAGGGCAGTACACGGCAAATTGTTCCAATGTCTTCCTGCCGGATTAATTGCCTTTTGGTGGTGGTCATAGAACTTGTCAAAACGATTTACTTCTGATTAGTTCATGATATATTCCTAACTCAAAGTCGCGGGACTTACATGTGATGCTGACTGACGGCACCAAATGAAGAATCTAAAAAGACTGAACTCATGGACCTATAGAACGATTAATTCAGAAGGGCATTTATCATGTTGAAAACCAACGAAAAAAATCGATATTATTTTTGGGATAATCTCAAAGGTATCCTGATATTTTTAGTTGTTTTTGGGCATGCGCTCATGCCATACATGTACAAATATCCTGCTGCATATTTCCTTTTCACCAGCATCTATATATTTCATATGCCTGCCTTTGCTTTCATATCGGGTTATTTCCACACAAGGGCCTCTGCAAAATTTCTAAATGCTGCGAAAATCTTGGTGATCTACTTCATATTTAATTCCATGATGATGATATATGCAGGATATATACAAGGTCTTCCTTTTCGTTTTCTGGAGCCCTATTACTCTTACTGGTACTTACTGGCACTGGCAGTTTGGAGGCTTTTTTTCAAATACCTTACATTACGATGGTGGATATTTGGTTTGAGTATCTTCTTGTCCATAATTGCTGGATACTGGAGCGATATTGACAACACATTTGCAATATCCAGAATCCTCGGTTTTGCTCCTTTTTATATCTTGGGTATCCAAGCTTCAAAAATTGATTTTTATGATTTCATGAAGAAATACCTGAGAAAAGTTACCTCTCCGATTAATTATGGCTATGCTGTTTTATCACTTTGCATTTTGGTCCTTGTCAGCAGCTTTCTCATAATAAATAGCTTACAAATAGATGATCTTCTCTGGCTACCTTATGACAATAGCAAAGACCTTGTCTTACGAATAGTTATAAGCTTAACCGCTCTTTTCATTATTGCAGTTATGCTGAAAATAGTCCCTGATCGATATATCCCTATATTGAGTGAATGGGGAAGGCAATCACTCTCAATTTTTGCTTTACACAGGTTCATACTGTTCTTTTCGGCATTTCTCTTATCTTTTGTTTTCATAAAAAATAGTTTCTACCTCATCACCATTACATTCGCTGTGAGTTTACTTGCCACCATGATTACTGGAAACAGGCGGATAGCTGGACATTTCAATAAATCAATCGACTATATAATGGATGGAATACAGGGAGAACAGAACCACAGAAAGAAGAGAGTTGTGCCATCATTGATCGCCTTTTTTCTGTTATCAATATCGATTCCCGTGATTACCCATTCACATTTAATTGCGTTGCCCTGGAAAAATAAAGTTCCGAACCACACCGGAAAGGAGATTATTCATCGTGTTCTTTCTGCTGACCAGCAAACGCAAATCAACAATGCCGTATCTATCGCATTTGTAGGAGATCTGATTCTCCTGGAAAATCAAATCCGGGAAGCATGGAATGAAGCTACGGATGATTTTGATTTTAGGCCTGTCTTTGAATATGCTCAAAAACACTTTAAACAATCCGACTATGTAATAGGGGTGCTTGAAGGGCCTTTGGCTGGTCGGGAAGCAGGATATTCAACAGGTAATTATGGAGATGGTATTCCCTTGTACCTTAACTTCCCGGATGCCTTTGCCGGGGCCATCAAAGAAAGCGGGATTAACCTTGTTACCATAGCAAATAATCATTTATTGGACAAAGGCGTAGACGGCACCATGCGAACCATTAAGGTTCTGGACGAATTGTCATTGAATCATATAGGAGGGTATCGTAGCGAGGAAGAAAAGAGCAGCACCAAAATAATTGAAGTGGGGGGACTTCATATAGCGGTCTTAGCTTATACCTTTCCCTGCAACTACTATAATGAAGAATACTTTTTCAATAAAAATAGAAGCATCACATCCGCTATTGTAGATAAAAATAGCCCGTTTTTCAGGGCGGCCTTAAAGCAAGTGCACAAGGACTTTGAACATGCAAAAGCACACAACCCAGATTTAATTATTGTTTTGCCCCACATGGGCACCCAGTTTACACATGAAAAAGACGCATTCCAAAGCGTATGGAATGATATATTTATTCAAAACGGGGCGGATATCATACTATCAGATCATTCCCATGCAGTTCAACCCATTGAGTATCATTTACGGGGTGAGGACGCTGACCGCGATATCTCCGTGATAGTGAACAGCCCTGGAAATTTTGTAAATTCGTATGTTGATTATAATGGTGATGCCACGTCAATTGTGAAAATATATCTGGATCCTAAAAAGAAAAATATAATATGTACCGGGGTAATTCCAATGTGGACCCATTCCCCTATAGATTCTGTGCATCGTGCACTTCCTGTATATGACATAATTCATGAACAGAGCCTGTACAACACTATGAGCAGATTTGAAATGCACCGTATTGAGGAAGTTCACAGGCTGGTAACATCCACCATGCTCAATACCGAAATATCCATGCATCAAATTGAAAAGGAATACTACCTATTTTCCGATGGATTCTACAGAAGAAAACCGACAGGCCTTTCTTTGACTGAAAAACAAAAAAACAGTCAGATATATAAACTTCTGGAAAAAAGCAGCCGTGCCAGGTTTGTAGGAGACAGTATCACAGAGGGTAGTAAAAATGGCGGCTACGGATGGTTTGAACCCTTGGCACATTCAGTAGAAACACTCCAATACAGTGTAAAAGCTTGGCCCGGAGCGACGACCAACACATTAATGCGCAATTTAAAAAATATATATGATGAAAATGTCGATTTATACATTATTGCGATTGGAACGAATGACATAAGGTACCGAAACAAAAAAACTTGTGCCATGAATGCAATGGATTACATAAAAAACATCGACAGCATTGTATCTTATATTCGATCGAGGAGAACAGATACACAATTTGTGTTTGTCAGCCCATGGCCATCCTTATGGTATGATCCTTTGAGTAAGATACCGGAAACCGAGAAAATAAATTTAATGCGTAAATACACCACTACTCTTGGGGCCTATTG
Source organism: Desulfobulbaceae bacterium (assembly GCA_016278675.1). Classification (GTDB taxonomy): domain Bacteria; phylum Desulfobacterota; class Desulfobulbia; order Desulfobulbales; family Desulfocapsaceae; genus Desulfopila_A. The sequence goes on from JADQBJ010000043.1 coordinate 26,891, forward strand.
TGAAGACGAAGTTGGTTTGTTATTCATCGATCCAACAGACAAAATAACATCTGTTCTGAACACACAAATTACGAACAAGTATTTAGTTGATTATATTCACCCCAATGCGGCAGATGGGATAATTCTGTACAGCCAAGCCGTGCTCGATTAGGTATGACAAGCAGGTAATCGCATGCAACAGCTGATGGATATCAATAATTTTGTCAAGGATGGAAAAAATTCACCGCATCACGGAGAGTAGCCGATACACTCCAGATCATACTATTCCATTGACTAAATATTGCTCCCTGTAATATACTCTCTTATAACAAATATATTGAGTACTTCTATCCCTGCCGACACAAAGACAGGGATGAAAAACCGCGCGTCTTTGCCAGATAGCCCGGCCGCCTGATAACCTGGTTGCCTTTATTCTAAAGGTGTTCCGGTTTTTTGATGAACACACTACCGCTTAGTGTATCGAGCGATCTCGTAGTCTGAGTTTATGCCCGCACGGGTACTTATCGCAGAGTCCATTCTTTCTACTATTTATACCATTTTTTAGGATACACCAATGACTTAAGAGAAAATAAACAGGGAGGTAAAGCTATGCGAAAATATTTGATCAGCACACTGCTCTTTGCAAGTATTCTATTTGTTGTTGCTCATGCCTTTGCCGCATCTGACGAAAAATCCGGTCCACCCGAAGCAGAATTGAATTATAAAGGAACCAAAGTTCGGGGAATTACTGTTTCAGGTCATACCATTCCTGCCGTCTCAAGATCTTCATCACATCGTTTTGTTCCCGACTCCGTCCTTGTCCGTTTTAAACCCGGCACCAAAGCAGCTGACAAAAGCATGGGCCGGCAGATGATAAGGGCTAAAATGCTCCGGGCCTACTCTCTTGTGCCTGGTCTCGAATATCTGCTCATCGATATACCCGGTCTGGAAGTCAAGGATGCCATCGAAATACTGGAGCGGTTGCCTTTTGTGGAATACGCCCAACCAAACCATATCATCTCCATTAGCCAGACCATCCCGGATGACGCCAATTTTTCAGAACAGTGGGCGCTTCACAACATCGGCCAATCAAGTGGGTGGGACAGTTTCTGGGGGCTAGGACCATTATGGGGTCCGGGTACCATCGACGCCGATCTCGACGCTCCCGAAGCCTGGGATATTCTCACCAGCAGCTCCCAGCCGGTGGCCATAATCGATACCGGCATCGCCTACGATCATCCGGATCTTGATGGCAATATCTGGATAAACATCCATGAAATTCCAGATAATGGCATAGATGACGATGGCAATGGTTATGTAGATGATGTATATGGCTGGGATTTTGTCAACGACGACAATGATCCATATGACGGTCATGGTCATGGTTCTCATGTCGCAGGTATTGTGGCAGCGGAAGGCAATAATGGAGTATCGGTTCCTGAATACGATCTTGGCACTACTGGAGTACTGTGGCAGGGGAAGTTGATGGCTCTGAAAGCATTGGATGATGCGGGGCAGGGCTGGCTGACTGACGCGATTGATGCTCTGCAATATGCTGTAGATATGGGTGCCAGGATATCCAACAACAGCTGGGGGTATTATGATGAACAGGAGTTGGGACACCAGGCTCTCTATGATGCCATTGCAGCCGTTCGGACGAATAACCATCTCGTCATGGCCGCAGCAGGTAATGGAAACTCATGGGGTCTTGGTGTAGATACCGACACAACTCCTCATTATCCGTCTGGCTTTGATCTGGATAATATCATTTCCGTGGCTGCTACGGATTATAACGATAATCTTGCTGTGTTTTCCAATTATGGATTTCAGTCAGTCGATCTGGCAGCACCTGGTGTACAGATTTTCAGTACCTGGAAATGGACAAATGGTTATCCTGATTATTCCTGGCTGGATGGAACATCAATGGCCACTCCTCATGTCAGCGGAGTGGCGGCTATGATAATTGAGCAGCATCCCGACTGGACGTATGCTCAAGTCCGCAATCGAATTCTGGATACTGTTCGGCCGGTGTATGAACTTTCCACAAAAACTGTTACCGGAGGAATAATTAATGCTGCAAATGCTGTTGCGGTTGCGACCGCTTACCCCACGGCGAATTTTTCGTATATTACTGACGGGCAGACAGTCACCTTTACCGATTTGAGTAATGACAGCGATGGTGACATCATGATTTGGGCCTGGGATTTCGGAGATGAAAGCTCCTCGAGTTCGAAGGATCCCGCACACATCTATGCCGACCCGGGTACATATATGGTCAGCCTTACGGTAACTGATAACGATGGCGCCTCCGATACAGCAAGTCAGGAAGTTACCGTGGCAGCACCTTCAAATGAACCACCAGTGGCTTTCTTTACCTATCAATGCACTGGTTTGACATGCAGTTTTTTCGGATCCGGCTCGGACGAAGATGGGAATATTGTCCAATATCAATGGGATTTCGGGGATGGAAAAGCCTCGAGCGAGCAAAATCCTGTATATACATACACAAATAGCGGTGAATACAGCGTGACTCTCATTGTTACAGATAATGAGGGGGCTACAGGCACAGAAAGTCAACAAGTGAGCTTGAATGACCTCAGCGGAATCAATGTACCCGCAGATTTGGTCGCTATTGTCGACGCTAATACTGTGCACCTGCAATGGCGTGATACCTCAGGCAATGAAGATGGTTTTGTGGTTGAGCGGGCAGAGAAAATAAGAGGAAAATATCTTTTCGAAAGGCTCGGTGAGACTGGGGAGGGATATGATGGTACTGCCGGCTATAGCGACATGAATATATCTCCAGGCAACTACAAGTATCGCGTTTATGCCTATAATTCCACAATTTCTTCTGATTTCTCCAATGAAGTCCTTGTCAAGGTTGAGGAGATTTCAACATCTTGCGGTGACGGGTACTGTGATCCAGAGGAATATTGCAGCTGTCCTGGTGACTGCGGAACACCACTATCTTCGGAAACAAACTGTAGTGATGGCATTGATGATGATTGTGACGGGTTCATTGATTGCCTGGATGAAGATTGCAGGAATGAGGTGTCCTGTGGTGACTGTGGAACCAAAGGCTCGCCATGTGCGACTGCTGCTGACTGCTGTTCAGGTGATTGTCGCGGTATTAAGTGCAAATAATTGCTGATTATGTTGCACTGATCTGATTCTGCTAAAAACGCATAACATGCGTATTGCCCGCCTCCATGTGCCTGGTTGCGGCGCAAGTTTTTCCGGGCAATACGTTTTATTTGATTAATAGTGCTCCAATATGTCAGTTCGTGATGCCATCTTTGTCTTCTCTTTCCTGAGGAAGAACAAGATTGAGGAAGAGACCCAGGATACCGGCTAGGCCTATTTTCTCAATGGCAAAGCTGCCGGCGGTAAATTTCATGCCGCCGATGCCGGCCACCAGAATGACGGCGACAATTACCAGATTTCTGGGAGTGGAGAGATCTTTACCGGATCGCACCAGGATATTGATGCCGATGACGGTGATCATGCCGAAGAGCAGGATCATAATTCCCCCCATTACCGGGGATGGAATTGTGGTCAGGAATGCACCTATCTTACCGACAAAGGAGAGCAGGATGGCGAAAATAGCCGCCCAGGTCATAATTGCCGGATTAAAGGCTTTGGTCAGGGCAACTGCACCGGTTACTTCCGAATAAGTGGTGTTTGGCGGTCCGCCCAGAAACGAGGCCAGGGAAGTGGCCAGGCCGTCGCCGAGCATGGTGTTCTTGATGCCCGGGTCCTTGACGTAATCCTTACCGGTAATACCGCCGATGGCAAGAACATCGCCAAAATGTTCAATGGCCGGGGCAAGGGCCACGGGGACAATGAAGAGAACAGCTTCCCAGCGCCATTCCGGCAAGGTGAAATTCGGTATCGCAAACCAGAGCTTTTCAACCACCGGCTGCATGGATATGAGGGCAGGCGCCGTCCAGTTCGGCAACTCCCCCGGATCAAAAGATGCCTGCATGGATGCGGAAAAACCTACCAGATCAAGAATCAGGGAAGCACTATATCCGGCGATAATGCCGCAGAGAATGGGAATCAACCTTAACCATCCCCGGCCCAGAAGTGAAACAAGTGCAGTGGTAACCAGAGCCACCGTGGCGATGATCGTCGCCGTGGTACCGGGGACCAGCCAGGCAGAGCCGTCACCGGTGCGTCCCATGGCCATATGCACCGCTACCGGTGCCAGCACCAGGCCTATGACCATAATAACAGGCCCGGTGACAATGGGAGGTAATATCCTGTGAAGCATTTCCGAGCCGAATATGCGGACGATAAAGCTCAGGATTACATAAAACACACCGGCCGCGGCAAGGCCGCACATAGTTGAAGGTACGCCCCAGGTCTGGACGCCGTAAATAATAGGGGCGATAAAAGCAAAGGAGGAAGCCAGGAATACCGGAACCTTACCCTTTGTTACTATCTGGAAGAGCAGGGTACCCGCTCCGGCGGTAAACAGAGCGACATTGGAATCCAGGCCCGTCAGTATCGGCACCAGCACCAGGGCGCCGAAGGCGACAAACAGCATCTGGGCGCCGACAAGGCCGTCGCTGACTCTGAACTTATACTCTGAATTTGGTAGATCTGCTGCCATGCATCCTCTCCTTACATTTCTGATTCGTAACTATTCAGCAGCACCCCATCTGCACGCGATCAGCCCGAAAAACATAGGCACACTATAGTTTTTCAGGCTGCTCGGAGTCTGCGCTTACCTGCGCACATCCGGAGTCTACGCTTACCTGGAGCACTGTTGAACAGTTACAGTTCAAGCTAAGCTGCTGGTTTTTAGCTCTTTGTTGAATAGTTACTCTAATTCTTCCTAAAAATAATCTTTTTACGAGTCCATCTCGGCAACTTCGATGACTTTTAACGAGATCATGATCTTATGTCGTTATTTCCGGGGATCCTGGGATACTGAACTATGTATTGCGGATCAGGCCCGGGCTGATTTTTATATATCGCCGCTGCTATTTAGTTCCGAATATTTTATCTCCGGCATCGCCCAGACCAGGAAGAATATAGCCGACCTCGTTCAACCGTTCGTCCATCCCGGCAATATATATTTCAACATCGGGATGAGCATCGGTTATTCTCTTTACTCCCTCCGGAGCGGCGACAACGAAAAGTCCCTTGATATTTTTACAGCCCGCCTTTTTCAAAGTTTCAATGGTGGCCAGCAGCGTGCCCCCGGTGGCCAGCATGGGATCGAGAATCAAGGCTATTCGCTTTTCCATCTCGCTGGCTGTCTTCACGTAATATTCGACGGGCTGCAGCGTTTCTTCATCCCTGTAGTAGCCGACCACGCTCACTTTGGCCGAGGGGATAAGGTCTATAACGCCGTTCATCATTCCGAGACCGGCACGGAGAATTGGCACGATGGTGATCTTCTTACCCTTTATTTTTTCTACTTCTACCGGCCCGGCCCAGCCTTCGATGGTTTCTTTTTCGGTGGGCAGATTTTTGGCTGCCTCATAGGTCAGCAGCCGCGCCACCTCGGAGGATAAATCCCGAAAATCCTTTGTGGAGATATCTTTTTGCCTCATCAGGCCAAGCTTATGTTTGATCAGTGGATGATCCACCACATGTACGCTCATATTTTTTCTCCCTGTGGTATGATGAAGATCAGGATGGACTTCTTCACTGCAGAGTGAAGTTGCCACGATCTTAGATGGCTGGATAAAAAGTTCGATTTACAGGACGCAGTGTTTTTGCCAGGCCTTTGACTATAGTATGTCAAAGTTCTGCCAAAAACCTGCAACGCCGGAGATCGGGCTTTTTGCGAGGCCATCATCATTAATTGCTGCTGATGTAAGTTTTCCGTTATCTGTTGAGCAGATATTAAATATGGACGGAAAAAGCAAGACTTTTCCAGAGAAAGGAGAGGATCGGGAGGGAGGTGGTATTGATTGCAAATACCTTGCTCTCAACAATCCGTGCAGGAGAATAGAGGGGACCTGAACAATGTCAAAAGCCGGGAGCCTTGCTCTTCTTCTGCTGAAATTCATCTCCCGCATGCTTTTTCCCTCTGCTTTTCTGCTCTGTCAGTTCATGATCGCCGGCTGTGGTTTCACTGTCCATCCCCCATCCCGCCCCGATGACCCGGCGCCGGTCTTTCTTCTTGATCATGGACGCCATTCAAGCCTGGTTCTGCCGATGAGTACTGACAAAATGGTTCGATACTCCTATGGCGACTGGGACTGGTATGCCCTTCGACAAACCGGTCTGGCCCAGGGCAGCCGTACCCTGTTCAGTCCCAGCCCGGCAGCTCTGGGTCGCAAGAAGCTCCGGATATCTCCCTCGGAGGAGGAAGTACGCCTTTCCGTGCCTGTTGCCATCGAAAACGTCTTCCTTATTTCAGCAGAATACCAAAATGTTACCCGTCTGAGAAACAAACTGGAAAAAATCTTTGAAGAAAATCAACATACCCTGCTCCACAACCCGGCCTTCGACCTCGATTTTGTCCGTCATCCTGCTCCCTATACCCTGAACAACAACAGTAATACGATGGTAGCGAAATGGCTCCGCGAACTGGGCGCCGATGTGCTGGGCAACGGACCGTTTTCTCGATGGAAGATTAAGGAGAATCCTTAAATGTTGGCTTATTACTGATTACCGATGAAAACTTAGCCTGTTCCGAAGGCTGAATTTGAGCTGAGCTTCTTCACTTCGATTAGCAGCAGAATTAGATTAAAATATCTGATTACCCCTGAAACCCAGCATTTTCTGGCCCAGGCCGGGAACTTGAGCTGAGGATTAGGGTAATCAGGGTAAAATTTTCGGCTCTTCCGAAATTACAAGTCCCAACTCTTCTCGAAAAAGAGGTAATAGACAGGTACTACAATGGCAAAGGAACTCCGCAATCTGGAGCAATTGCTTGATAGGATAGGTGAGATCGTCAACGAGCAGGATCGTATCTCTCTGGGGATTATCGTGGAGACGATTGGCAGCAGATCCTTCGGGCCTCTGCTGCTCCTGGCCGGCGTTATCCTGGCTTCCCCGCTTAGTGGAATCCCGGGCATGCCGACAACTATGGGGATTTTTGTTATATTGATCATCAGTCAACTGCCCATGCACAAAAGCGGATTCTGGCTGCCGCGCTGGCTGCTGAAGCGCTCGGTGAAAAAGAAAAAGGTCGATCAGGCCATACACTGGCTGCGCCCCTCGGCGTGCTTTATCGATCGCTGGCTGCAGCCGCGGTTGACGATTTTCGTCAAAGGTATAAGTACGCACCTCATCGCCCTCATCTGTATAATCATCTCTGTCTTTATGCCGGTGATGGAACTGCTCCCTTTTTCCGCTTCCGGAGCCGGTGCCGTTCTTGCCCTCTATGGACTTGCACTGATCGCCAATGATGGTTTTCTGGCTCTGATCGCCTTTGTCCTCACGGGTATTGTTTCGCTATTGATTATTTACAGCCTGCTATAATCATACAATCCGCCCTGTCTCGGAAAAATTATCCTCAGTTTTCTGCAAACCAATGTCTGGTGTTCAAACAGATTTTCACCAGCATCAGCATGACCGGTACCTCGATCAACACACCGACCACCGTCGCCAGCGCCGCCCCGGAAGAGAGGCCAAAGAGCATGACGGATGTGGCTATGGCCACCTCGAAGTGATTGGAGGCGCCGATCATGGCTGCCGGTGCGGCGTCTTCATATTTCAACCGAAATACCCGGGCGAGCCAGTAACCAAGCGCAAAAATCACCACCGTCTGGATAAAGAGCGGCACCGCAATCCAGACAATGGTCAGCGGATTGGAGAGGATGACCTCTCCCTTGAAACTAAAGAGCAGCACCAGCGTCGTAAGCAGGGCGATTATGGTCACCGGGGTAAGAACATGGAGAAAACGTTCTTTAAACCATTTTTCCCCCTTGGCCCGCAGGATCATTTTTCTGGAGAAATAACCGGCTACCAGCGGCAAGGCGACATAAACGGAGATGGAGAGCAACAGTGCCTCCCAGGGGACCGGCAGACGTCCTACCCCGAGGAGAAAACCGCCCAGGACACCGTAGAGGACCAGCATGGTGAGCGAATTGATGGCGACCATCACCAGGGTCAGACCGTCGTTGCCGCGGGCCAGAAAACCCCAGACCAGCACCATTGCCGTACACGGCGCTATCCCCAGGAGTATGCAACCGGCCAGATAGCTGCGCCACAGCGGTATCTCCAGCATTTTTACACCCTCATGCAGGACCACGGTGCCTGCACCATGGGTGGCACCCACATCCAGGTCCAGGCCGAAGGGCATTTTGACCAGGTCGACCGCCTCAATCCCAATAAATCCGCGAAAGAGTACGCCGAGGAAGAGGGCGGCAATGGCATACATGGTAAAAGGCTTGACGGCCCAGTTGATAAACAAGGTGAGAAAAACCGGTTTACCGCTTTTGCCGGCCTGTATCACCGATCCGAAGTCTATCTTCACCATAATCGGATACATCATGAAAAACAGACAAACGGCAATGGGAATGGAGACAACCGGAGCTCCGCCGACATTCAGAGTCATGTCGTCCAGCGCCCTGGCGAATCCGGGAGCTATTTTGCCCAAGATAACGCCCAGGGCGATACACAGAAGTACCCAAAGGGTTAGATAACGCTCAAAAAGAGAGGACATTTTGCGGGCATCCCCGGGTTGTGCTGCAGTGCTCATTTCTCTTTCTCCTCCAGAGGTAAGGATGCGGGAAAAGACTGGCTGATGTCACCTCGCCGCTTTCTGCAGATGGCTTCAGGGCTCTCGGCGAGGACAGCTCTCAGCCGCTCCATATTCTTTACAATGTCGCTATCCTGCAGAAGATGCTCTTTGAGCCAGTCCATGGGGAACTCATGCGGCAGATCGTCTCTGAGTCGGCAATAGACCCAACGCCCCACCTTTCTGCTTTGCACCAGGTCCGCTTTCTGCAGTAGAGAAAGATGCCGTGAGGCTGTGGCGCCGGCAACCCCAAGGAGTTCTGTAAGCTGGCAGACACAGAGTTCGTCATGCTGCAGCAATGCTGCCACGATTCGCAGGCGGTTTCTATCCGCGAGCGCCTTGAACATTGACGATAATGTCTGCATAAGCATCTCTCCGGTTCTTCATTTAGCTGACTGACTAAATATATCCCGTTTGCCTTAGATTTTCCATCGCCTTTTTTGATGGAGTCATAAAAGCCTACCGAAGAAAAAACCATCACTTGCAAGATGGCTCCAAAATACGTAGACTGTTTATACTAAATATCAGATGGTTACGGCGAAGCAGCCCAGAAATCCAGGCAATTGGCAGAAAACACCACCAAGGGAGACAACTATGATCATAAAAAAGTATGATGCTATCATCATCGGATCCGGGACGGCAGGACAGACCGCAGCATATGAGCTCGCTGCAGAAGGGTTGAGTGTCGCCCTGGTCGAGCAGAGTGATTCCCCGGGTGGCGTCTGTGCCTTGCGCGGCTGTCAGGCCAAAAAATGGTTTTACGAGGTAACCGAAGTAGTAGCCCGCAGCCGCCATCTTCAACATATCGGCGTCACTGTACCGCCGCTGACGGACTGGCGGGAAATTCTCAATGAAAAGAACAGATTCACCTCGACCGTTCCCGAGAGTACGGTTAAAGCCCTGCGCGGCAACGGTGTTGATTATCTGAAAGGTTCGGCACAATTTGTGGATGGCACCACGCTCCAGCTTGGTGAAACAACGATTCAGGGACGGTATATCGTTGTGGCCACGGGAGCAAAACCCATGGATTTACCTTTCGATGGTCAGGAACACATGGCTACCAGCAGTGATTTTCTCGAACTGCGAGAGGTGCCCCCGCGTATTGCCTTCATCGGCGGCGGATTCATATCTTTTGAATTTGCTCATTTTGTGGCCAGGCTGGGCGGTAAAAGCGGTGAGATTCATATTCTTGAAACAGAATCACGGCCGCTGGGCTCATTCGACGGCGATATGGTTGATCAGCTGGTCGAGGCTTCGGAAGGTGAAGGAATTGTTATTCACACCGATATTACTGTCTCTTCCCTGCATAAGCAGGGTCCGTATTACCAGGTGGAACTGGCATCCGGCGATATTCTCGAAGTTGATCTGGTAGTCAACGGCGCCGGCAGGGCACCCAACATCTTATCGCTCAACCTGGAGGCGGCCGGTGTTGAATTTTCAAAAAAAGGGATAACAACCGATCAGGCCATGAGAACCTCGAATCCCGCTGTTTTTTCCGCAGGCGACTGTACCGACAGTCCTCAACTTGCCCGGGTCAGCGATATGGAGGCCCGGATAGCCGTCAAAGCCATAATGGCAGCGGAAAAAGGCGGCGAGATGCCGCATATGGACTACAGCGCCGTTCCCGCGGTGCTCTTCACCTACCCTCAACTGGGCATGGTAGGTAAAACCGAAGAGCAGCTGCGTCAGGAAAACATCAAATACTGGAAGAGCCACGATACCCATCTGGACTGGACAACATATCGCCGGGTCGGCATGAAACACGCTGCCTACAAGATCCTTGTCGATGAAAATGACCAAATTCTCGGAGCTCATTTTCTCGCAGATAATACTACCGGGCTGGTCAACACCTTCAAGCAGGCAATGTTGGATAAAGCCCCCATTTCCAAAGTCCGGGACGATAACATCCTTTCCCCTTACCCGTCACGGGAGAGTGATATCCTCTATATGCTGAGCCCTCTTCTTGACTGATCCTCACTCCAAATCCAACCGGAGAGAAGCGATGACCGAGCATATCCTCTGGACCGGCCTTGCAGAGTGCTTCGACAGCGACGGCAAGACCGTGCCATGCCGGGGATCAGGCCAGGATGGCGAATATCTTTCCGGATACCCATGGCCGGAGCCGCGCTTTGTGATGGAGAATGACGCGCTGGTTCTTGACAGGGCCACCGGACTTTACTGGATGATCGACGGCAATCTCTTCTCCTACCCGATGTCCTGGCAGGAGGGACTTGAACAGGTCGAACGGCTCAACGAAGCAAAAAAATGCAACCGCAGCGACTGGAGGCTGCCTAACCGTCGTGAAATGAGAAGCCTTATCAGTCATGGTGCCCGAAAACCCGCACTTCCTCAGGATCACCCCTTTAAAAATGTCTTTCTGGGCTGGTATTGGACCTCGACAACCTCGGCCAGGTCACCCGGCTATGCCTGGTATGTCCATATGGAAGGAGGAAGAATGTTTTACGGCCGTAAAGACAGTTATTATCTGATCTGGCCGGTTTGCGGAGAAAGCGGAATGCTCCCCCGTACGGGACAGAATAAATGCTATGATGAACAGGGAGGAGAAATATCCTGCGATGCCGACGATGTATACGGTCAGGATGGTGTCCTGCAGCATGGGGTTGCCTGGCCTCTGCCCCGGTTCAGACATATGAAAGAGGGTATAGCCGATGATCTCACCGGCCTTATCTGGCATCATTCGGCTGATCTTGAAAAGCTTTCAACCTGGAATGAGGCTTTGGCAGCGGTGCGGCGGCGGGCCCTGCAATCCCAGTTGCCGTGGCGTCTGCCCTCTATCAATGAACTGGAGAGCCTGGTGGATGCTTCCTCTCACTCCCCGGCCCTGTCTGCAGGACATCCTTTTTCCGGCGTCCGTGAGGCATACTGGTCATCAACCACAAGTTATTTTGAGCCGGACTGGGCATATGTGCTCTATTTGCACAAAGGGGCGGTGGGAGTTGGATTCAAAAAGAACCGGGATTTTTCTCTGTGGCCGGTAATGGAGAAAGCTGCTGTTTAAACCGTGCTGCAATAATATTCCGTAATTACCCCTAATCCTCAGCTCAAGGTCGGACTGCTCTTTTCACGGGTCTCTGCAGCCCGGACGGCTGCAGCGAAGCCTCCATGGATGAGCAGTCCTGGCCTGGGCCAGAAAATGCTGAGTTCAGGGGTAATTAAACTATGAGAGCAACCGGCAAGCGCAGACTTCAAAAGTGCCGCTTATGGAAAAGCTACTATTTAAACCGTGCTGCAGCTGACCTTAGCGCATCATTCATCGTTTCCAGTGCCAGATCGACCCCGGCCTTTAAATCCCCCCAGGCTTCCTCACCGCTTTGCTGAATTTTTTCCAGCGTCTCCTCTATCTGCATGCGCTTGCTTTTCAACTCGGCAATCTGCTCATAGAATTCCACCCTGGAATCCTCCTCAACCTGAGCAGCCCTGATCGACAGCCTGTCTATCTCCGCATCCCATTCATCAATTTTTTGATGCAGTTTCCTGATAAACTCTTCTTTATTCTTCATAACCAACTCCTTCTTATACTCGGTTCAGATCTTGAGCCTACCCAGGCAGCGGTCGGGCTCAGCTGAGTCCGTCATTATTTCCTTTTGCGTAATATGGTGAAAATCAAATACATGCCCAGGATAACCGACAAGAGATAGCCAACGACACCAAGTGCCGGAAAACCAAAAAGATATGGGCCGATTCCGGTGGTAATGATCATGGATGATCCAATTATAATAGAACCGGTAATGATGCCTGCCGTTAACCGGTTTGAGGCATGTTCAAGAGTGCTGAGCAATCGTTCCAGTTTTTCCAGGCGAAAGGTAAAGCCAAGTTTTCCTCGCTCCAGCTTGTTGACAACCTGACCGATCTGATATGGTATCTGCCGTTGTGCAAATATTAAGCCTGCAATTGAATTCCTGATCTGACGCCAGAGGACATCGGGCCGGTAACGTCTCAATGCCAGTTTATGGATGTAGTCGCTGATCTCGGATATGATATCGAGATCGGGATAGACCAGACGAGCAGAACCTTCCGCGGTTACCAGCGCCTTGATCATTACTATAAAATTTCTGGGCATCTGCAGATGATGGATTCTGAGGAGATCGGTCAAGCTCAGCAGAAACTGCCCGACATCCATATCCTTGATCGGAAAGGCATGATAATTATCTAGAATTTCGAGCAGTTCGCGCTCAAGGTTGCCGGGATCGATCATTTCCCCTTTGGTATCGCACAGTTTCAGAAAGCTTTTCAGCAGGGCATCGCTGTCCTTTTCAACTACCGCCTTGAGCAGCTCGATGAGCAGAAAACGGTCCTTTTCCGTGAGCCTGCCTACCATTCCCCAGTCGATAAGGCAGAGTTTCATATCTTCCATAAGCAGAAGATTCCCAGGGTGGGGATCGGCATGAAAAAATCCGTCTTCGAGGATTTGTTTGACGCCGGCGTTTAATCCCATGATGGCGATCTTTTCCCGGTCATATCCCGAAACCGTTGACAGCTCTTTAAATTTAGCGCCCTCGATATGTTCCATGACCAGCAGCCGTTCATTGGAATATCTCCGGTATGTTTTCGGAATATAAAAATCTCTTTTGGAAGCATAGGAACGGGCGATTTCCATATTCTGCAATTCCTGTAAGAAATCCAGTTCCTTTATCAATGTACGCCTGATCACCTTGACCAGGCCCGGCAAGTCGTAATGCTGCACGTCCACAAACTGATGATTGAGAAAACCGGCTATGCCTTCGAGAATATCAAGATCCAGTTTGATGTTTTTAGCAATATCGGGCCGCTGCACCTTGACGGCGACAAATTCTCCTCCCTCCCGCAGAACCGCCCGATGCACCTGAGACAAAGACGCCGCGGCAATCGGCTCGACGTGAAACATTGAGAACACCTCTCTGATCGGGCGGCCCAGGTTTTCTTCGACGGCGGCTGAGATCTCTTCAAAATCAACTTCAGGCACATTATCCTGAAGCTTTTCCAACTCGTTCAGCATTCCCCTCGGCAGCATATCAGGCCGCAGGCTCATAACCTGACCGAATTTGATGAATGTCGGACCCAGATCTTCTATGGCGGCACGAATTCGCTCATAGCTTTCCAGCTCGAGATCTGGCGGATGAATCCGGCGAAGAAGATCGGATCCCGGAGTATCGAGGTGCTGTACAATGTCGTCAAAGCCGTATTTTGCCAGAATGGCAACGATATCCTTGAAGCGCTTGAGTTTTCTCAAATCATTGATCTGCATGGTGTCTCGTCTCGTCCTGGATGGCTATCATGTCAAGGGATAACGCCGCTGCACTTCATAAAGCCCGGCAACAGGTTTTCCTCTTCAGAATGGATTGAGGGTATTTGAAAAAACGTTTTTATCAGATAGATAATCTCGTAAAAAATATTGAGGTTACCGAGATGGATTAGTAATACCTCTAATCATTAAAACCAGTTGTGTCGAGTTTCCTCTCCTGCTCACTGTCAGGAAGATAGGATGAAAAGTCATTGACGTTGCCGAGATGGATTCTGAAAATTATTCACCCTTTTCCTCCAGTGAAACATAGCATTCACTACTGAAAGGAGGAGAGCAGACTGCATAAAAAATCAGATCGTCATCACCTGAGTTGGTAATTCTCTGCCTGGTGTTCTCCGGGATTCGCACTACATCTCCAGCTTCGACAATCTCAGGAACTCCTTCTCCCACCTCAACTTTGCCGCTGCCGGTTACAATGATGTATCTCTCCACCACACCGTCCAATATATGCCAGGCGGTCGTGGAGCCGGGCCTGACCCGCGCTCGGGCAATGGAGACGACAGAATCACCTTCATCGTTGGCGATTTCGGTTATGAAGCATCCTTCCCTGAACCAGTATTCTTCCTTCTCGGTTTTTCTTTTGACCTCCGCTTTCATCATATCACCCTTTTCTACGGTATCTATCCGGCTTCATCTTTTTTACCTGAAGAAAACTACATAGGGAAACAGCAATCATTCTTTCAAACCAGCCTTTGTCCAGGATTTTATCATTATAGAGCTGCGGAAACCACTACCAAATAAAGGCTTATCCTGCTATCTGAAAGCATCGTGATAATTTTCTCCTAATTACCCCTAATCCTCAGCTCAAGGTCGGGACTGCTCTTTTCACGGGTCTC